>NZ_JBALUN010000001.1:0-1398514 GCF_036963805.1 Parasphingorhabdus sp.
GACCGCGCTTTTGGGCGAAGTTGGCGGAGCCAGCATTGCTGCTGCGAACGCCAGCGAAAAGACCAAGACGGTGAAGGGCATTATTAGTGACCATCTGACCGGCGAGAATGACCGTGAGAAGAAGGAGTCATGGGTTCCGCGCTGGATGGCGTTTCCGCCATCGGCATATACGACACGCGGCGGGGTCGGCACCGTTGCCGCCGCCGAGAGGGCCAAATGGCTTATGGAGGATGATGAGCTAGCGGAGCCAGCGCCGCAAATCGCGGCGTCTGCCGAAGAAAAAAAAGACGAGGATGACAGCGGCGAAGCCACCCATAGCGAAGCCGCCGAGGATGGGCGGATTGCGGCTTGAGTGAATGAACGGACGGCGCATTAGCGCCGTCCGTGTCTTTGTTTGATAAAGACAATCCGCCTTATGATTGAGATACACTGGCAGCTATTAGTGTGAATTTGCCAATCCTCCGATTTTCCGAGAATGCCCCGCCCGAACAGATCGGGCGGGGCTATTGGGCTGTCTAGCGCCAGCCTTAAAGGCGCGTGACCGACCAACTGCCAGCCATCTTCATCGGCGAACAGACAGGTTGGTGTGCTTTTGCTGGTGGTCGCGATAAGCGAACAATTTGCTGGCCTGATTCAAGACATGGCGGCAGCCCTCGGTTTCTGCGCGGTCAAAACGGGGGAGGGCGGCACATTACAATCGCGCAGTTCAAGAAATCATTGGAATTTGGTCTGGGGTCATATTTACAGATTTCGCCGGAATTGCACTTTCAGCTATTGGTTCACACAGCGATATTTGCCAGTTTCTCCATTGTTCTGATTTAGCGGGTCCGCGCCCAGCACGGTCTCTTCGAATGGCTTGGTAGGCCGGTAACGGCTGCGCCTTATGGCCTTTGCTGCAACGCTGGACCCACCAATTTCTTCCCCTGCCTGCTTGCAGGCATTCCTCGCGGAAACAAGAAATTCGCGTGTCCAGCGTCCTTCGCTGCGCTGCGGCCCTGCGGGTGCAGCAGTCCATATCCCGGCCTTTGAACCAGCCATCGAGACCGCGATGAGCGCGGGACCGAGATAAACTCAAGGAGAAATATCATGGCAAATATCGGATCATTCACAAAGTCAGGCGAAAGCTACAAAGGCGAAATCGTCACAATGAGCGTTCAGACCAAGAACGTCCGCATCGTTCCCGAAACGCCAAGCGAAAATGAAAACGCACCTACCCACCGGGTTTTTGTGGGCCGCGCAGAAATTGGAGCCGCCTGGACCAAGAGCTCAAACGAAGGCCGTGAATATCTTTCGGTCAAGCTCGACGATCCCAGCTTCACCGCACCGATTTTCGCAAATCTGTTCGATGACGAAGATGGCAAGACCTTTAATTTGATCTGGTCACGCGCCCGCAAGGCCAGCGGCGAATAAGTCCGCCAATTTCAGCCCCGCCCGATCTGTTCGGGCGGGGCTTTGAAATGTCAATCGTCTGACTTGGGCGCTCCAAACAGTTCGACAAAAGCAACATCAAGCGCGATGGCAAGTTCCGATACGCGCACGATCGTCATATTCTGCAAGCCTCGCTCGATTGCGCTCACATAAGCGCGATCTGCGCCAATCTTTTCTGCGAGAGCTTCCTGACTTAGTTGCCGTTCGCGGCGAAAGCGACGGGTGTTGGCTCCTAAAATAATACGAATGTCCATGGACTAGCTTGAAGACAATCGCGCATTTTCATGCTACGTATTATAATACGCGAAAACTTGGTCACTTGCTGTCATGTCAGATTGGTCTATTGAACGTGACGGTTATTGATCGCTTCGGCTTGCACGCGGAAGGTTCATTTTGGTATGGGAACCAGATCGATTATGGTTGAAAAGACGTTTCAGACATGCCCACCGGCTTCGGAAGCACTGACCGAGTATGACGAGCAGCATCTGGTTACCTATCTGCGATTGCTTGAAGCGGACAAAGAGGGGGCAGACTGGAAAGAGGTTGTATCGATCATTTTTGGTCTCGACCCAAATGACGATCCAAAGTCAGCAAAAAAAATGTTCGAAAAGCATCTGGCGCGCGCAGTCTGGATTTCGCGGTCAGGTTTTTCTCATCTGTTAAACAAGCAATAGGAACCAGTGAATCTTGTCTCTTGTGGATCGGTTGTCGTTACGGAAATATGGACTAATCTTGATTTTCCGGTAAAACAATGTAATTAGTTTTGGCCTCGCTTTGAGAAAAGTTGACTGGGATACAACAATAGGTCTGATCCCTACTTCAGCTTTTGAAGCTATTTAGGGGTTTCGTAATGGGAACTACCGAGGATTGGAGGTCACCAGACTATGGTGACCAATTTGAAGGGTATGAACGGCCCGATTTCGCGCAGGAATTTTTGCGGCGTAATCCCGCATATATAGCAAACTACATCCGCGCTGGCGACGACCAGCAAATCCGTAAAGAGGTAGCGCGGCGCTGGGGGCTTTGCGTTCCGTTTGATCCAAGTTTGAAGGCCAGTCAGTCCAAGGCTTTATGGGATGAAAAGCTCCATCCACTCAGCCTCGAAATTCACGGTCCCAAATTCGACGTGGAGAATGTCGCGGCAGAGCATCAAGGCAGCATATTCAGAAATATCCTTTTGTCTGACAAGAATGGCGATCACTATGTGATTTGGAAAAAGACCGGTAGTCAAGGGTATCAGATTGTCATTCCGATGTGCTGCGATACCACCGCTAAACTCAAAGCTGCTTACCGATATTGGCGGCATATGGAGGGCAGAAATGCTGGCCCCTATCCTACGCCATATCGCCTGACCAACCAGCAACGTAAACGCTTGGCCGATGCCTTGCAAATAATCGATGCGCAAAAATCAGGTGCAAACAAACATTCGACTGCTGAAATCCTGTATGATGAAAAAATATCGCTGCGTGCTTGGTCAGACAGCAGTGAGCGGGCCCATGTGCGCAGATTACTCAAACGCGGTAAATATCTGTCCGATGAAGGATATCGGAAACTCCTCAATCCATTTCGCGGGACCGCAACCGCCTGACATTACTCCAAGGGGACGATTATCGCCCCTGCGATAAACGTCCCTTCCTCGGCCCCCTAACGCTTCGCCAGTATCGCCTCTTGTCACCCGAGCTACGCAAGAGGCCAATATGTCAGCAAATAAAACACCGCAGCGCTATCTCACCACGCCCGAAGCCGCCCGCTTCCTCGCACTTTCCGGCCGCACGCTCGAAAAGCACCGCACCTATGGAACAGGGCCAACCTACCGCAAGGTCGGTGGCCGCGTTATCTATGCGCTGGAAGACTTGCAGAGCTGGGCCAATCGCGGAACGCGCAATTCTACATCAGACCCCGGCATAGGCACTGTCCATCCAGCCAAACGCATGGAGGATGGCAGCCATGACTGATATTTCCGCTTCCGCCAATGTGCAGGTTCGCCTCATCTGGATAGATAAGCGCATCCAGTATTGGCTGCGCTTTGGCGATCCTTGCAGCGAAACCATAACCGACCGCCGCCGCAAAACCGCGAATTTCCAAGAGGGCAATATCTTCGCGCTCGTGCGCTGGAAATCTAACGACTACGGCACGGTATTTTCCGCACTGGACATATTGCAATGCGTGACCGGAGAAGGCGATCAGCTTGATATTCGCTGTGTGACGGGCAATGTCCGGTCACTATTGCATCTCACCAGCTGGCACCGCGTCAAACAGGTTTTTGAACATATTGATGCCATTGAGGCGCTCGATATCCCGCCCGCAGATGTTTGCCCTGACCATTGGAGCCATGTGCAATCGCGTATCATGGGCGGCGATAGCCCGCGTGATTATACTACGGTAAGACACAAAGTCTGGACCGAACGCCGGGAATATGTCGGATGAAACAGCGTTCGCTATTTCCGCTTTCGTGCAGCAGTAAGTGGGCCTTTGTTGCGCTGGCATTGCTCGCTGCCAGCAACATCCCCCAGCATAAATTCGTCATCTGGAATGCCAGCGCGAGCATGGCAAAGGGGCTATATATTGTCATCCCGCAGGCGCATGTTCGGCGCGGACATATTGCAGCCTATCAGCCGCCGCCAAAACTTGCGGCATGGATGGCAAAGCGCGGCTACCTTCCCGAAGGCTATCCTTTGTTGAAGCATGTAGACTCAAAGCCCGGCAACCGTTTCTGTCGCAGCGGCAGCATCATTAGCTACCGCGCGCAGCCGCTAGCTATCGCGCAAAGTCATGATCGCTTTGGGCGCGGTCTGCCGGTTTGGCAGGGTTGCCGCACGGTCGGTAACGACGAGATATTCCTGCTCTCATCATCAAAAGCGAGCCTCGATAGCCGCTATTTTGGACCGCTGCCAGCATCCGGCCTGCTGGGCCGTGCCTATCCGCTCTGGACATATGAAAGCGACTGATATGCAACTTTTCCGCTCATCCGCAGCTTGCCTTTTGATAGGCGTCGCAGCTTTCCAACCCAGTGTCTTATATGCCCAGAGCTATTCTTCCGCGCCAGCCGAGACACGCTCTAAACAAAATGGTCTGCAGAACATTATCGCCGAGGCATCCGCTCGTTTTGCAATTCCTGAGCGCTGGATCATCGAAGTCATTCGAGCTGAAAGCAACGGCAAAGTCGGCGCAGTGTCGCATAAGGGCGCACGAGGATTGATGCAGGTGATGCCTGCAACCTGGGCCACCTTGCACCGCCGCTATGGACTAAAAAATACGCCTTATGACCCGCGCGAGAATATCATGGCGGGAACCGCCTATTTGCGCGAAATGTATGATAAATTCGGTTTCCCCGGATGTCTTGCGGCTTACAATGCAGGGCCAGGTCGTTATGCTGCCTACGTTTCCGGCAAGCGCAAACTCCCTCGCGAAACCATCAATTACGTCAATCTGATCACGTCGCGCATCGGGCGCGGTTCGTCATTTGCTTTCTCAAATTCATCTCCCCTTGCCAAGCCGAACGCTTTGCGGCCAGCACAGTCTGGCCTGTTTATCAGCAGGCCGGTAGCAGACGGGGAACAGAAAAATATGAACACCCTTGGTGCAAAAGAAGTGCATCCGAAGGATGGCCTTTTGCAGTCCCAAGGCCTATTTGTTCCGGTCTCCGGCGCGTCAGCTCCCGAGTGATGGCAAATTTCCCAAATCAGACACTGGCGACCAAAAGCGTAAGCTTTTCTGTATGCTGCATCAAAAAATTTGGAGGGCAAGATAAAAGGAGCGCCGTCGGTCGCTCTGGGATGGTTGGAGTTCTGCGGGTTTTAGAGCGGCGCTTTCGCAAGGGGTGCGGCGGTTCACTTGAATATGCCAATAAATTCAATGCTATTGGAGACGGCGCATGACCCTTCGCGAAGATCGCTTCGAACTGCGCACGGGCAAAGCGCGCCGCGAGACGCGGCAGCGGCCAGCCAGCTTTGTGAAACAGATTTTACGGGCAGCACATCGATCAGGTCGAAGCGTCAGCCGCTGCAGAACTGGCAAGCCGGGCGGCGTTAGCTTTGGACGGGGATCGGCTGCGACACTGGCGACAAGGGATACGGCTTTTGCCCGGCGCGTTGTTATCAAGACCCATATTGTTCGCCATACTTCCGCAAGCGGTAATTCGCTGGGGCGTCATATCAATTATCTCGAACGCGATGGCGTTGCCCGCGGCGGCGAAGACGCTAGGATGTTTGATCACGCGGGAGATAAGGTTCCTGCGAAGGATTTTGCCGAGCGCTGCGCGGATGATCGTCATCATTTCCGCTTCATGGTATCTCCTGAAGACGCGGTGCAGCTGCAAGATTTGCGCGCGCTCACCCGCGAGCTGATGAGTGATATGGAGCGCGATCTGGGCACAAAGCTGGATTGGCAAGCGGTGGATCACTGGAACACCGATAATCCCCATGTTCATATATTGGTGCGCGGAATCGATGATACCGGACAGGATCTTGTGATTTCGCGAGGCTATATCAGCCACGGTATGCGGGCCCGGGCAGAGGAGAGGGTATCACTCGAACTGGGACCGCGCAGCGAGCGTGAAATTGCAGCGGATATCAAGAAGCAGATTACAGCCGAACGCTGGACCAAGCTTGATCAGGCTTTGACGCGGCGCGTATCAATGGGCGATGGAATCGCCGACCTACGGCCTGGCAGATCGCATCAGGATCAAAATTTCCAGAATGCATTGCGCGGACGCGCGCAGCATCTGGAAAAGATGAAGTTGGCAAGGCAGCTCGATCCGGCGCGCTGGTCATTTGTCCCTGATATGGAGGACAGGCTCCGCGAGCTTGGAACGCGCGGCGATATTATCAAGACCATGCACAACGCGATGGCGCGATCTGGTCGCAGGGCCGATGTGTCGCGCTTCTCTTTAACCGAGGTGTCGGGAAAGTCCGTTGTCGGAAAATTCGTGGCTCGCGGCCTTCATGATGAATTGAGAGGCGAGGCCTTTGCCATCGTCGACGGTGTTGATGGACGCAGTCACTATCTGCGTTTCGGCAATGTCGAGGTGACAGGCGATGCAGCGCCCGGCGCTATTGTCGAGCTGCGCAACTGGAAAGACGGGCAGGGGCGAAGGGCGAGAACACTTGCGGTTCGGTCTGATTTTGATCTTACATCGCAGGTCACAGCCGATGGCGCGACTTGGATAGACCGGCAACTTGTAGCAAAATCACAGGACGATTTGGGCGGCGGGTTTGGCAAAGAGGTGGCTAGTGCAATGGAGCGCCGGGTGGAATTTCTAACAGAGCAGGGATTGGCTAAGAAACAAGGCGGCAGGGTAGTCTTCGCTAGGAACCTGATCGTGACACTTCGCAAACGTGAAATTGAGAAAATAGCTTCAAAGATTGAGCGTGAAACTAGAATTGCGCATCGACCAACCAAGCAAGGTGAATATCTCAGCGGGACATATTCCAAACGTTTGCAATTGGCGTCAGGGCGCTTTGCTATGGTCGAAAGTATCAGCGAGGGAGGAAAGAGTTTTGAACTCGTTCCGTGGAGACCAGCTTTGGAGAAACAATTGGGCAAGCCGGTTCAAGGACAGATGATGCCTGGTGGTCGCGTCGATTGGTCAGTTGGGCGTCAGCGGGGGTTGTCGCGTTGACCGGCATAACAAACGGCGGTTGTTGATCGTGGTGACGTCGCAAAAGCAGACGGACCGATGCTGGTGCGAAGAGCAGCCGGTCGGCAAGCGCCCCAGGTTCAGACGTTCAATCCAATCCGATATTATGACTGCTTTACGCCCCATCCAAGACGTAGTCATCCAAATCTTAGTTCCCGAAAGCAGACATTCTTCTCGGCCATTCAGGCCAAGGAGAACAACATGACTTACTCTAAATTCGATCCTGCCACCCAGAATCGGGTGCCATGGAACTTAGGAGCCAAGATCGGCCCTAAGCGTCCTTTCAATCAGAAACAGATTTGGGCGATCCGTTTCTTCCTAGATCGCGAGCAGCGCATTTGCTACTCCGATTTGTCGAACGCAGCTTTGACCGCGCTCGGTCAAATCAAGATCATCGTTGCCCCGAACAGTTACCATTTTCTTCACATCGGCGAGTGGGCGGCAGCACACCCATCTGCCAAGGTACTCGTTCCTCGCAGTGCCCCAGAAAAAGTCAAAGCTCAGTGTGATTTTCTGGATGATGATGTGAGGGGTATCTCAGACACTGAACTTCTCACGAAGTGCATCAACCTTGGCCAATATCAAGAAACCGTGTTCTTCCATCCACTCTCGAGGACGCTTATTGTGACTGACTTAATGCAGAACTTCGAGGCCAGCCGAGTTAGAAAAAGATTGACCCGCTTCTTGCTCAAAGTAGGGCGCGCGACCGGCCCCACCGGTCAGCCATCAATCGAAATTCGCCATGCTGCTCGCAACCATCGAGCCGCTCTCAATGATGGTATCCAGCAAATGCTCGACTGGCAGCCGACTCAGATTATCCCCGCACATGGCAAATGCTATCGCTCAGACGCTGTCAGCGAATTGAACAAAGCATCCTCTTGGTCTCGCAAGTAGCGATTCTCACGGGCTGTGTTCGGGCATGACGACCAGCAATGTTTTCGCCCGACTTTGGGCGGGTAGCGAAACGCCCGATTTTGTTGGTCCCGCAACGTTGTAACTGCCAGAGGGGAAATAACCCCAAAAAGCCAGATTTGTGTGCGGCATAGCTGTCAGTTGGACAGCACATGACCGTCAGTTGGACTTATTGCTCTCAGGAAATAGCAGCTCGATGCACTCGGCAACGTGCGCGTTGCGGTCTCGCTGCTCATCGGCCGGAAGCCCAAGCTGAAGTGCGCAGTGATCCATTCCCTTCCATAGGATCAGCAGGTGCTCTGCCATCTGCTGCGCGGGCAAATCACTACGCGCATTTCCGCTTTCCTGAGCTTTCAGAATGAACTTCGCCATACGGTCTCTGGTGCCGATATGTGCATTGGCAAAGAACAACCGAGCACCTTGTGGCAGCTCGTCTGCCTTGCTCAGCAGCGTGCGTTCAAAGGTCATCTTTTCCGGGCTCAGGATCAGGTCGAGGAACCGCTCGCCATAGCTCTGAAGAGCGTCGCGAAACTCGGTCTTGGTGTCGACGCGGTCTGGGATGCCGTCGAAGATCTGCGCGGATTCGGCGTTCACCATTCGGCCCATCAGATCGGCCTTGCTCGAAAAATTGCGATAGATAGTCGCTTTGCTGACATTGGCCTCGCGCGCCAACATGTCGGTCGTCACATTCTCGTAACCGTGCGCAAACATCAATTCGCGCGCAATGACGAGAAGCCGTGCCTCTGCATCTTCCGCAGCAAGCGATCGTTGGGCTGAGCCCGCCGTTTTTCCTTTGTCTGCTTGCATGAGCCGCCCGATTAAGTTGCCAAAAGTTGATCCAATGCACTCTCGGCTATTGCAATTGCGTGCGAAAGAGGTCAATAGCAACGAGTGAGTACTGGTCAGTACTCAGATTGAACGTCTAGGAGAATCGCGCTTAATGTCCCTTCCGGTCCGCATCCTACTCTCTTTGCTCGGATTGTCTATGGTTGCCGCGTGCGGAGGGGCTCCGGTCCAAGAGCCGCCGCCCCGCGTTGCTCAGACGGTGAAAGTCGAAAGATCAACGCTCAGCTCAAGCAATCGGTTTCCTGCGGTTCTGCGATCAGATGATCGCGGGCGGCTTGGGTTCGAGCTTGGCGGACTAGTGGCGCGGGTAAATGTCGATGTGGGTGACCGGTTTCGGCGAGGAGCGTTGCTTGCAACGCTGCAGGCTAATCAGCAGCAACTTGGCGTCCGAGGGGCTTCGGCCAGCCTCGCGCAAGCACAAGCGTCCGCTCGTGAAGCTGAGCTCGATTTTGGACGTAAGTCGGCCCTCGAAGGTACAGGCGCTGTATCCCAATCGGAGGTTGATAGTGCTCGGCGTGTCCGCGATGAGGCCGTTGCCCGCGTCAACGCACTGAAAGCCCAGCGCGAACAAGCGGCTGATACCCTGCGCGACACGAGGCTCTATGCCCCATATGCGGGAGTTGTAACCAATCGTCTGGTCGAACCTGCGGAAGTTGTAGGCGTTGGCCAACCCGTACTCGAAGTTACCGGCCTTAGCGCGGGTCTCGAAGCCATCATAACCGTGCCCTCACGCCAGCGCAGCGAGTTTTCTGTAGGCCGGCGGCTCAGTTTTGTCCCAGAGAGCGGGCCAAGGCTTCAGGCCGTAGTGCAGCAGATCAATGCCGCTGCCGGCAGCAACGGTCTGTTCGAGATCATCCTGAGTGTACCTAATGCCGCCCGCAGCGGCCTCGCGCAGGGCAGCCGGGGCGAAGTGATCTTGAGTTCGGAAAGTGCTCTGAGCGTAAGGCTACCACTCGCGGCAGTTCGTATGGGGGAGCAAGGACGCGGGAGCGTGCTGGTCGTCGACCCGAAAACGAAAAAAGTCGCTGAACGCCGGGTTGTCCTCGGGCAAGTCAGCGATGGCGGTGTCGCAGTCATGGCCGGTTTGAAACCTAGAGAGACGGTGGTTGTCAAAGGTGCACGGCTGCTGCGGCCCGGCGAAATTGTGCGCCCGACATCTGACGGCCCGCGGCAGTTCAATCAGTGAATATCTCTGTCGCTGCACTGCGCGCTCAGCCGCTCATGCTGTTTCTTGTCAGCATTCTGATGCTGTTCGGGATATACAGCTATCTCACTCTGCCGGCTCGCGAAGACCCCAAGCTGATTATCCGCGAGGCAGTTGTCACAACTGCTTATCCTGGGCTTGCTGCCGACCAAGTCGAACTGCTGATCACTAAACCGCTGGAAGAAGCAATCATTGCGTTGCCCAATATCCGGGACATCAAAAGCACTTCAATGAATGGTGTTTCGATCGTCAAGCCGCGGTTTGATTTTACCACGCCTGATCTCGAACTCGCCTTCGAAAACCTGGCTGAAACCGTCGCAGAAACAGTGCCCTCGCTGCCTGAAGGAGCCCGGACGCCCATCGTCAATGATGATTTTGGCGATATCGCCGCGATGACGCTGGCACTTCACGGCCCGGATTTCACCAATGCTGAGCTCGCTGAATATGCCGAGCATGTCCGGGACGAGCTGATCCTTGTCGAAGGCACCAAGAAGGTCGATCTACTGGGCGTTCGCCCTGAACGAATCTTTGTCGAGTTTGAGAATGCCGTCTTGTCGCAAGCGGGGATTTCCCCGAATGCCATTGCCGCGGCGTTGGATACCGAAAATACGATCCGCCCCGGCGGGACTGTTGAGATGGAAGATGGCTCCATTGCCGTCCGGCCCGGCGGAGACTTCCAAAACCTTGACGACGTGCGTGGTGCGCTCATCCGATCTCCCAGCGGCACCCTTGTGCGGCTGGAAGACATTGCAACTGTCAGCCGCGGGTACGAAGATCCAGCGCAGCGGCTTGCCTATTACAACAATGACGAAACCGTAATTCTCGCCGTGGTGATGGAGGAAGGGCTGAGTGTTCTCAATTACTCAGCTGTTGCGCGCGAGGAAGTAGAGCGGGTTGCTGGCACACTGCCAGCCGGTCTAGCGCTCGATATCGTCACATACGAGGCAACCAAAGTCGAAGCCGCGGTCTATGGCGTCAGCTTCAACATGCTGCAAACCCTTGCTGTGGTTCTCGGCATCGTTATCCTGTTCCTTGGCCTGCGCACAGGACTGATTGTCGGCGCGATTATTCCGGCGGTCATTCTCGCGACATTTGCGATCATGGGCTATTTCCAGATTCCGCTGCAACGGATGAGCCTAGCGACCATTATCATTTCGCTGGGCCTGTTGGTCGATAACGGCATTGTGATTGCGGAAGACTTCAAACGGCGGGTTCAGGAACTGGGTGACCGTGACAAGGCCATCGCACAGACCAGCCGGGAGCTCGCCTTTCCCTTGCTGGTGTCTTCCCTGACCACGATCGCTGTTTTCCTGCCGCTACTCATCGCCAACAGTGACAGCTCTGAATACACCCGTTCGATCAGTCAGGTGGTCACCATCGCACTTGCTGTATCCTACGTCTTCGCCATGACGGTGACAACGGCCTTGTGCTATCGCTTCCTCAAGGTTCCTGAACCCGGGGACCCTGCGAATAAAGAAGAAGAGAACCCCGGCCGGATCGCGCGGGCGTTTGATCGGCTGACCGATATCTACGCTGGGATTCTGCGCAAGGCGCTCGCGTTCCGCTGGCTCTATGTTGCCGGAATGGTGGCTCTGTTTGCCGCAGCCGGGCTGCTACAATCCGCCATCCCAAAAGAGTTCTTCCCCAGCAATAACAACCCGCAGGTGCTGGTCTATATCGAACTGCCATCAGGCGCGACCACCAGCCAGACCGACGCGGGTGTCCGCGAAATAGTGAACCTGATCGACGACGAGGATCGCTTCCCCGAGGTTGAAGACTTCGCGGCTTATGTGGGCTTTGGCGGACCTCGCTTCGTGCTTTCGCTGTCCCCGGTCGATCCGGCGCCGAATAAGGGCTTTATCGTTATCAACACGGACGATCTGGCAGGGGCGCAGGCGATTGTGCCCCGTCTTCGCGAGATTTTTGCTGAGCGTGTGCCGGATATCAACGCGCGGGTCACCCGCATGTTTTTGGGGCCGGAAGATCCCAAAGTTATCCGGCTCCAGGTCACCGGACCAGACGCTGACTACATCAATGCCCGCGCCGGTGATGTTATGGAAATGCTCGCTGAAGAACCCGACATGATCGATATTTGGTCGGATTGGCGCTCCCGCACCGTAGAGCTCGATCTGAACGTGGACCAACAGGCCGCACGAGCAGCAGGCGTGACCTCAGCGGATATCGCAACATCGCTGCAACGGCAGCTTGATGGCCAGCCAGTTTCGACCTTCCGGGATGGCGATGAAAGCTTTCCAATCGTGATGCGCGCAAACGAGGACGAACGTACCAGTATCGAGCGGCTTCGCAATTCGGCGGTTTATGGTGCGGATGGTTCGAGCGTACCATTGGGACAGGTTGCCCAGCTTGATCTGAGCGGTGAGTGGGGATTCATCCAACGCGAGGATATGGAGCGGGCTGTGACAGTCGAGGGCCGTCATCTCACCATGACCCCGGACGATCTGGCGCCTTTGCTCCAGCCGAAAATCGATGAGTTGAACGCAGGACTCGCGCCTGGTCATAATGTCAAAATCGCCGGAATCCTTGAAGAGTCCGGCAAGAATAATGCCGCTTTGATTGCAACTCTGCCGATTGTGATCGGCATAACCTTCTTCCTGCTAATCGCTCAGTTTGGCGATTTCCGCCGCCCTCTGGTCATTTTTCTAAGCTTGCCCTTTGCAACTTTTGGTGCGTTTCTGGGCCTGCTGATCATGCAATCGCCGTTCGGCTTTATGGCGATTCTGAGTCTGTTCGCGCTGTTCGGGGTGATCATCAACAACTCGATCGTTCTCGTCGACCGCATCGATATCGAGCGTAATGCGGCTCTTGCTGAGGACGTGGAGCGGCCTGAGAGCGCTGCGAAAACATCGGCCAGCCGCGAACGTGAATTTGAAGCGGTGATCTCAGCATGTCGGCGGCGTTTTCGTCCGGTTGTGATGACAACTTTGACGACAATCGCGGGGCTTCTCCCGCTAATCATTGCGCAGGATGTGCTGTTCTACGGATTTGCAAGCTCCGTCGCATTCGGCCTTCTGGTCGGCACCTTTGTCGTTTCGTTAGGGCTAACCCCTGTCCTCTATTGCTTGTTCTTCGGGATACGCAAAGTGGACCCCGAGGAAGAGGTGGAAGACTCTGCACGTGCAAGCTGGTGGCAGCGGCTTACCGCAAAACTGCCATTGGCTCAGCGTTGGAAGAAAGCATGACACACAAAGATTCCATTACCGCCTTCGCGCTGTGCGGGCTGGGCCTGAGTATGGCTGGCTGCGCAGTCGGGCCTGATTACGCGGCACCTGCACAAAGCGTGCCCATCGCTACTTCCACATTGCCCGATGCCCCCGAACTCTCGCAGGCCTCGCCCGATCCCTATTGGTGGCGAGCATTCGGTGACCCGTTGCTCAATCAACTGGTTGCGGGCGCGGTGGCGAACAACGCCGATCTCGAAGCGGCGGCTGCGCGCATCGAACAAGCACGCGCGTTGCGGGCAGTCGCGGTTGGTGGCGGCCGACCCAATGTCGCGGCGAATAGCAGCGCGACGCGGTCGCAAAGTAGCGAGAATGCCATCGATCTCAGCGGCCTTGGCGGCGGCGGAAGCGGCGGCGGGGCTCCGATCGGCGGCATTGGGTCGCCTCAGACCATTTACAGCGTAGGCACCTCTGCCTCATGGGAAATCGACCTGTTTGGCCGGGTCGGTCGCCGGGTGGAAGCGGCCGACGCGCGGATCGGCATCGCACAAGAAGATCGCAACGGACTGTTGCTGACTGTGATCGCGGATACCGTCCAAAACTATGCTGAGTTGCGCATCGCTCAAGAGCAACTCGCCGCGGTACAGGCCAATCTGGCGACTGCACGTGAGACCGTTAGGCTGACACAATTACGGCTGGATAAAGGCTTGGCATCGCAGTTCGACCTGTCCCGCGCTGAAGCTGATGCTCGCAGCGCTGAGGCACAGCTTGCGCCCTTGCGAGCGCAGGTCAGGGCAAACAATGCTGCGATTGCGGCTTTGACAGGGCAATTTCCGTCCGAGCTTGGCGACAGCCTCATTACACCTGCCGAGATTGCCGTCCCGCGCGATGCGTTTCCCGCCGGAATGCCGAGCGATGTGCTGCGACGCAGACCAGATGTTCGCCTTGCTGAGCGCAGGCTCGCCGCTGAAACTGCGGACATTGGCGGTGAGATTGCCGATCTTTATCCCAGCTTCAGCCTTTCCGGCCTCTTCGGTTTCTCTTCAATTGCCCTCGACACGCTGTTTGCGGGCGGGTCGGACAACTTTTCAGTCGGCGCGGCGCTTGACTGGCCTATTTTCTCAGGAGGCCGCGCGCGCGCAGAAATCGCAGAAGCGCGGGCCGGAGCGGACGAAGCACGCGCGCTGTACCGGGGCGCGGTCCTGCGCGCTTTTGAAGACGCTGATCGGGCGCTAACCGTCTATGTCTTTGCGCAACGGCGACTGGCTGTTCTTGAATCGGTGCTGGCAGAGCGAGAACGCAGCTTCGGCTTTGCGAAACTGCGCTTCGAACAGGGGCTCGATAGCCAGTTGACTTTGCTTGATACGCAGCGCCAATTGATCGCGGCGCGGTCAGAGGTTGCCAGAGCCAGAGGCGAAATACTGGGAGCGACCGTGGGGGCCTATCGCGCATTGGGCGGCGGATGGGATATCGGCGAAACAGCCGATCCCGGCAATCAACCGTAGCAGCAATTAAGGTGAGGCACTGAGATGCGCGCCTTAAGCTTCGTAATCCTCGCGGAACCTCTCCGGAGGTTTCCCAGTCCATTTCTTGAAAGCGCGCTGGAAAGACTTCGCGTCTGCAAACCCAAGCAACCCCGCGATTTGGGCCAGCGTGAGCGTGCTTTTCGTGAGGTAGCGCGCGGAAAAATCCCCGCGCACATGGTTCAGGATTGATTGGTAAGCCTGCCCTGTCGCCGCGAGTTGGCGCTGCATTGTCGACCGGCTGACACCCAGTTCCTCGCAAATCGCCTCGACCCGTACCTGCCCGACATCCAGCGCCCGTCTTATCGCGCCCTCAACCTGCGCCGGGAAGTCTCCTGCACCGGCTTGCGCGCGCAGTTGCCGCTCGAGATCAGCTTCGATCTCGACCCACAACTCGTCATTGACCGACATAAAAGGCGCTTTGGCATCGGCCACGGCGAATTCGAGCACCACGTTTGCCCCATGAACGACGCCGGTCCCGAAGTACTCGCTTGCGACCGCATCCTCGATCAGACCTTTAGGAAATGTCACATGAAGCGGCACGATTTCGCGCAGCGAATGCGCCCTTGCCTTTTCGACAAGGAAGACTGCGATGGGCGCGGAGAGATGGGGCGGCATGGTAAGCGTTGGATCGTCTGCAACAATCTCTACCCGCAGCCCTGCTTTCTGGTGACTAAGCTTGATCGCCACGGGGCCAAACAGTGTCTTGTAGCGTGACAGACGTCGCAGGCCCTCTGCCATGTCGGGCGCAATCGAAATAGCCAGGAAAATCGGCAAAATCGGCCCGCTAGCCATCGCTTTGCCGACGGCAATTGGGTTGGCTCTTTCGCCTGCCAGTTCTGCCAAAGTCTGAAAAAGGGTAACATAATCTCGTCCTGAGACCAGCGTGTCAGCGCCAAGTTTGGTCGTTGATGGCCATGGCACATTGCGCAGCAAATCATCGGGATCAACACCCACAATTGGGCAGACGGCATTGAGCAGGATCGCGATCGAGTGTTTGGGCATCTTCATCTCTGGATAATGCATCCCACATTTTAACGCGCAGTTCCAGAAGCGCGGCACGCCTGAACGAATTGATCACCGCTTGACCGAATTCGTCACTCGCTTTTGCCCTTCCAAACGGTCAATTTGAGTTCGGCTGCGCTTCCGCAGTCCTCCTAGAGAGCATGCATGAAGCGATCACACATTCTTCCGCCGGCAGCCTTATTGATTTTGGCCGGATGCTATCCAGCAGCAGGCGATGAACGCCCGGAGGTAAGCGCTCCAGCGGTTACAGCATCGGTCGCCAGTACGCAGTTTGAAAGAACGACAGCAGATGCAGTCGAGTTCCAACAGTTTCTCCCTGGAATTTCCGTCGATGTTCTTTATGGTGGTATTGATCAGGGCGTCCCGACCGGCCAGCTGGCCAAGCTTGGCGCTGGCGTGACCTTCCCCGCGCATTCGCATTCGAGCAGCTATTATGCTGTCATCATCGCGGGCCAGTTTCAGCATTGGGAAGAAGGCGATGCCGACCGTGGGCCAGTCATGACGGCGGGTGCGCACTTCTACCAACCAGGGGGAAATTTGCATTACGACAGTTGCCTCGGACCAGAGGCTTGCATCGTGTCGGTCATATTTCCTGAGCGTGCTGACGTGACTGTCCCGCAATAACATGACCAGATGTCGCAGAGATCAAAGCCTATCATACGTCGCTACAGCTCCCGATGCATACCCCCGTATGCGCCATGGGAGCAGCCCGCAGTGAGCGTCCATGGAGTTCGACAATGATAGCCAAGTCTGACGTAACAGCCATACTCGCCGCGGGCACTTTTGCTGGCGCGCAATTGATGATCGGCATCTCTTTCGGCGCACAATGGAGACAGATGAGCGGCCCCGAACTGGTCGCCGCCTTTACCGGGAATTGGTTCAACATTGCCAAAACCATCATCCCGTTCGCGCTATTGCAGACGATTTTCCTGCCGTTTTCGCTCTATCTGGCATGGGGCAACGCACCGGCGCGAAAACTATGGGCGTTCTCGCTTGCAATTTGGCTCATCAATTGCCTGATTACCTCTGCCTATCATTTCCCGATTGTCTGGGCGTCGATGCAGGTCGGCTATTCCGCCGCGGAAATTGCCGCAGTGGTTGATACCTGGGTGCTGGTGCACTGGGTCCGGATCGCGCTGGGCTATCTAATTTTTGTTCGCTGTTCTCGCGACGCTGCGCGTGCGCGGGATTAAGTGAGCAGCCCTCTTCAAAGGATCGACATCACATCATGATTCTGGAAAAAAAGATTGTACTGGTCACCGGCGGAAGCTCTGGCATCGGTGCAGAAATCGCTCGGCAATTTCGCGCTTTGGGCAATGAAGTCATCATTTGTGCGCGCAACGAGCAGAAGCTCAAAGCAGCCGCCGCTTCGCTCGATGCCTATCCGATCCGCTGCGATGTTTCCAATATCGAAGATTGCACGCAGATGCTGGCCGAGATCGAGAAGAAGTTCGGCCAGATCGACATTCTGATCAATTGTGCCGGGATCATGATGCTCTATGATTTTCACATAGAAACAGACACCCCCGAGAGGCTTAGCAGTGAAATCGAAATCAACGCCGTTGCCCCTTTGCGGCTCACGCATATGTCGCTGCCGCTGATGCGCGAAGGGTGGGAACCGGCGATCGTTTTTGTCAGCTCCGGGCTTGCCTACATTCCGTTTCCCAAAACTCCAGTCTACTCCGGCACCAAAGCACTGATCCATCACAGCGCCATGGCGCTGCGGCATCAACTTGCGAGCATCGGAATAAAGGTATTCGAGCTGCTTCCCCCGGTGACTGACACGCCAATGGCTGAGGGTATGGATATCGGAAACTTCAAGAAAAGCGCACCTTCCGATGTGGTCGCGGAATTGATTGCTGGAATGCAGAAAGACAAGTTTGAGATTCCCGCCGGTGCCTCCAAACAGCTGCGCCTGATGAGCCACCTCGCGCCGGGCTTCCTGTTTAACCAAATGGTCAAACAGTTCGGAAAAGGTGCTCAAGCGTGATGAGCACGAAGCTCCGCTGGACTATCGCGGTGCTGATGTCGGCGACGATATTCAGGGCCCAGACGGTCCTGTTCTTGCCCACTGTTGAAATGTTCGGCGGGATCGCGCCCGATGCCTGGTTTGCGCCATGGTTCAGCGACGCCATACTCGGCTTCATGGTCCCGGTGATGGTCTATCTGTTCTGGCGGAGACGGGGCATCGCAGTCTGGGGCGTGCTGGTGATCTACAACGCTGTCGGCGCGTTCGACTATGCCACCGGATTGGCGACACAATGGACCGATTCGATGCCCGCCGAAATGGCCTCAGCCACCACGGTTTACCTTGGTATCAGCGTGTTCATGGTGTGCGAGTTGATAGCTCTGGCGCTTCTGTTTCACGATGATGTGATCGCACATTTCTCAGACGGCAAAGGATGAATGAAGTCCTGATTGCCGCGCATTCGGCGATCATCATCCGTCAGGTCGCTCGTCGCCCCAGTGCGGCAATCATCGCCAGCGCCATCAGGGCAACGACCGTCCCGGCTATCGCGGTCCCGAAACCTGCGAGGATCAGATATTCCGGTTTGCGGCTAGCGAGAACGAACATGGCCGCCATCGCAACGAGCGCAACCGATCCAACATGCCAAGAGAAGTGGTGCAGCCACACGACATCGTCAGGCAAATCTGTCCGGTGGAGCGGGTCAAGTACCTTCGCTCCGCCCAACGCTTCGTGGCCAAGCATCGCAGCGATGCACACCGTCGCGGCAATGCCGAAGCACCACTTTGCCGGGGCGCTCACAGCCATTCACCAAGCCTCGCTGAAGGGGCGCAAGTCAAGTTCATGCGTCCACGTCGAACGCGGCTGACGGTGAAGCATCCAGTAAGCTGACGCGATATCGTCCGGTTTGAGTGTGCCGTCGGGACCGAGCTTATCCAAGTGCTCACCAAACAGACTCGCTGCACGCTCACCATCCACCAAACCGTCTATGACGATATGCGCAATATGAACGCCATTCGGCCCGTACTCGCGCGCCAACGCTTGCACGAGATTGCGCAATGCAGCCTTTGCTGAAGCGAACTGTGCGAAGTTCGGTTTGCCGCGGAGCGAGGCTGAAGCCCCGGTAAACAGCATAGTGCCAGAGCCCTGCGTGCGCATAATTGGCAAGGCTTGCTTAGCGGCAAGGAACGCGCCGTAGCAGCACACTCGCCAGACCTGTTCGAACGCATCCGGCGATAGGTCTTCGAATGCATCGGGCGTGTTGCCACCGGCATTGAAAATGACAGCCTTTAGGTCGCCCTCGTGAGCCCAGACCGAGTCGAACAGGGTCTCGATGTCCTCTTGAGAGGTTACATCCACGCGCATGGCTTGAGCCGATCCACCTTCAGCAACAATCTTCTCAGCGCTCTCTTCGACTTTTTCGATAGCGCGGCCGGAAATGAAGACATGCAGCCCTTCTCGCGCAAAACGATTGGCTACCGCAGCCCCGATACCTTCAGGCGGGCCTGCGCCGAGTACGACCACTTTGTTTTTCATTTCTTTGCTCCCGTAATCGCTTACTAATGTTGCGCCTTGCTATTGTGGCAACTTTGCCGGATAGTTTCGGAACGATCGTTCTATAAGGGGTGATGAATGCCACGACCGCGATTAAAGTCAAGGGAAAATCTAGTGCAGAATGCCATGTGGGTGTTCTGGACGAAGGGGTATTACGCTACGTCTGTAGATGACCTCGTCAAGGCAACGGGAGTTGCGCGCAGTGGCATCTATTCCGAGTTTGGGGGCAAGGCAGAAGCGTTCCAATCCTGCCTGGCTCACTACCGCAAAGTGGTTACAGGCCCCGCAATCGCCATCCTCAATGATCAGGAAGATGGATTGCAAGCGATCCGGCAATACTTTTCTTACTTCATAGACAAGCATCGCCAGCATGGATTGCCCGGGCCGGGGTGTTTCATTGCCAATGTCGTCACGGAAGTTGCACCGCATTCTGAGGCGGTGGATCGAGAGGTTTCAGCCCACAAAGCAAAGTTGCAGCAGGGCTTCAAAGCGGCGCTGCGCCGCGCGGTCGGGCAGGCGCGTTGCGACTTGTCTCCGAGCGAAATCGAAAGCCTGGCCAATTTCCTCACGATCGCGTCCCAGGGCCTGTGGTCATATGCAAGGACGATGCATGAGCTAACAGAGATCGAAAATTTCGCGCGAGATGCCCTCGTTCTTGTTGAGGCGAAACTATCCCCCATTCAAGAAGAATATCGTTCCGATCGCTGATCGATCAAAGCCGGAAGCAATTCAAGCGCGGGTCGCAATTGCTCGATCTCCGGTTTTTCGTACTCTACTCAACACCTAGGATTTGGCCAGGCGTCCCGATTCCGCGCGCAGATTGAGAGCACATAACTCCTCGCCAACGATGGCACAGATCGCCTAACAATTGCCGTAGCTTGGGAGGAGAGCCGAAATCACATCAAACGATCACAACGGGGTTGCTAGCCGAACGGCCGCTTTCAATATGTAAGAAACCAATATCGGACAGTCTCCTCTCGGTCCAACAGCGGCCGTCCATGTTGCGGCGATTGTAAGACCGCTTACCACCCAATTTTTGCCGTTCAACTGATTAGATGCCGAATAAGAGCGGCTGGTCGGCAACCGCCCCAGCAGCAGACGTTCGCATTAGCGCGATTTTACGTCCGCTTTGCGCCCCATTTTTGCCGTTGATTTGAATGGTTCTCCAACATAACAGCGAACGTTCTCGCCCATCATCCGGCTGTTGAATGCAGATTTTCATCGAACTTACTTGCAACTAGATTTTCGGGCTTTGTAGAAGCACACTAAGTTCTTAGAATGGCTATTGAAAATGTTACTAAAGATAAAATTCGTGAAGTCTTACACGAGCACTTGAGGCCCTCAGCTCATATCACGAGACCTGAACGACTTTTGGGTCGAGGCAAGTCACTCACGCAGATCGATCGAGTGCTTAGTTCGTCTGGCCTCGCCATGCACCAAGCTTCAACGATACGGCAATTATGATACCAAACGCCGTCATAGCACCGGCTGAGGCGATGAATACGCCTTGCAGTCCCAACTCTAACCAAAATGCCAAAGCCCAACCCCCGCCAACCGCAAGGCCCAGACGGACAAATATAGCGGTAACTGGCCAACGCAAGGTACCGGCTCCCTGGCTAGCGAAGTAAAGCGATAATCCTAATCCCTGGAAGGCAAAAAACGGCCCTACTATCCGGATATAATCGCGAGCGGCTTCGAAGGTTGCCGGGTCCTTTGTGAAAGCATAAATCCATATCTCTGGGAAAAGCGCCAGCATCAAACCTACGACGCCGGTCAGGCCTGCTGCAAAAATACCTCCCGTCCAGCCAATATGCTCAGCACGGTCAATATTGCCAGCGCCAATGCTTAGTCCAACCAATGAGGTCATCGCCGCTCCAATTCCAAATACTAACGGGATCAGCAGAAATTCGATCCGCGACCCAATGCCATATCCAGCGAGTGCAGCCTCACCATAAGTCGCGACCATAGCAGTGAGGCTCAAGATGATAAGGATGGTAATGATCGGAGACATGGAAGCAGGCACAGCTACCTTGAAAATATCCTTGAACAAGGCACGCGAAAACGAAAGATACCGAATGTCCAGTTGAATGACGCGTCCGACTCTGGCGAGAATGATGAGCATGATTGAGCTGATCAGGAAACCGCTCACCACCGCCGAAATAGCCGCACCTACTATCCCCATTTGCGGCGCACCGAAGAGCCCCAATACCAAAGTAGCTGTCAGGGGGACCTGGATAAAAGCACCTGCGGTCATGAGTATGGCTGGCAATTTCATATCGCCCATTCCGCGAAAGACCGAACCAACAACGGCTACCAACCAGATGAACAATCCGCCGCCAAAAATTATCAGGCAATAGTCGACAGCTTGTTCTAATATGTCGCCGCTACCCCCCAAAAAGGTGATGAGCGAACGACCGCCTATCAAGAACAATATCAAAAACAGCATGGTTCCGATCGCCGCCACTGCAAATCCATGCCAGATAAGTGTTTGGGCGCGATCCCGGTCACCTGCACCCAAAGCGCGGGCGATAGACGACGTTACCGCCCCGCCGACTGCCCCGCCAGACATGGTCTGGATCAGCATAAGCAATGGAAAGGCCAAGGCAATGCTGGCAAGCGCGCCTGTTCCAAGCTGCCCAATGATCCAGACTTCCGCGATGCTCACCGAAGACTGTATAAAAAATGCTATCATATTGGGTGTTGCCATTTTCAGCAGCAAAGGCGCTGCCGCTGAAGTGACCATATGGTGGGTTCGTTCATCCATGCTGGGTTGGCTTTGTAATTTCTTCGACAAATTCCAGCAGCAGAGGGATTACAATCTCGTGTGCTTCTTCCTGAATATAATGACCGGAATCCTCGATGCGTGTCACATCAGCGTTTGGAAAATCAAGTAGCCACATATTATCCAGCGTTTCAATCGAGAATGCGACATCCTTCATCGGCCAGACAATTTTTACCGGTTTGTCTGCGAAAGCTTTCGCCAGTTTTGCGCCTTCTTCCGCTACAAAATCGCTAACCGCGCCGGTTGGACCGGACGGTATCTGCCGGGGGAATGCCAAAACCCCTGTGCGTGAGGACCATGTTGGATGCGGCGCCAGATAGGCTGCCTTGTCGGTTTTTGTGAGACGAGAGGGATCGTTTAAACCGGTTTTGAACAGAAAGCCTCTTACAAAAGCATGCGCGCCCTTAACAATCAGATCACCGAGCACAGGTGTCTGAAAAGCGCGAATGATGCGCGGTAGGGGTACTTCTTTTAGCGGACGCGCAAAAAATGTATTCAGGATAAACAATCCCGCCACCCGGTCCGAGCGGCGAGCCGCGAAGGTCAAACCAATCGGCCCGCCCCAGTCCTGCACGACCATGATCGCGTCTTGAAGATCTAGTGATTCCAGCAAAGTCTCACAGCGCTCCGCATGTCTGGGGATCGCATAAGTCGCTTCACTAGCCGGTTTGTCCGAACGCCCGAAGCCCAAATGATCCATGACAATGGCGCGGTAGCCCTGTGCAATCACCTCCTTGATAAAGCGCCTGTAGAGATAGCCCCAAGTCGGATTGCCGTGCACCATGATGATGGGACGTCCGCCGCGCGGGCCTTCATCTATATAGTGCATTTTGCCACCGGGCGTATCAAACCATTTGGGTTCAAACGGCCATTCGCCGCCAAAGGTCCAGTCGGTCTGGCTCATGTCGTTTTCCTTGCAGCTGCTAACCCAGCACATCCGATTATCGCAACAAGGGTCCACGGATAGGGCGCGGGTGTCGTCCAGAGGGCGCTGTTACCGAAGATCGCCAATCCTATCCCGAGTAAAGCAAATCCGGAGCTGATCGCGGTGGCAAAACCTGCCAGGATCAGGTGTTCACGCTTCCTGCCCGCCATAACGAACATCGCTATCATCGCTGCCACAGCTACCGATCCGACATGCCACGAGAAATGGTGCAACCACACAATGTCAGCTGGAATCCCGGCATTTTCTAACGGCTCCAGAACCATCGGTGCGCCAACCAGCTCGTGGGCGAGCAGGCCTAACAGACAGAGCACAGCGGCAGCATAGAAAAGGTTTCGGGGAAGCGCTGACATATTCGCTCACCAGTTCTCGCTGAAGGGACGTAAATCCAGCTCATGTGTCCAGGCCGAGCGTTGCTGCGTGTGTATCATCCAGTAGGCATCGGCAATCGCATCGGGGTGAAGCGCACCATCGCGGCCAAGCTTTTCGAGATACTCGCCGAAATGCGTTTGCGCCCGCTCGCCATTGACCACGCCGTCAATAATGATGTGGGCGACGTGTACGCCCTTGGGGCCATATTCCCGCGCCAGGGCTTGCACCAGATTGCGCAGCGCCGCTTTCGCCGACCCAAACTGTCCAAACATGGGTTTTCCGCGCAATGATGCCGATGCGCCGGTGAAAAGCAAGCTGCCCTTTCCCTGTCGTTCCAATATTGGCAAGGCCCGCTTTGCTGCTAAAAATGCTCCAAAGCAACCCACACGCCAAAAAGCTTCAAACTGCTCAGCCGACAAATCCCTAAATGGCGTCGGAAAATTACCACCGGCGTTATAAATGACCGCCGCAACCGGTGCTTCATCTGCTGCAACGCTATCAAACAGTGCGGCAATATCATTCTGGGAGGTAACGTCGGTGGCTTTGGCTTCCGCTGATCCTCCAGATTCGTTGATCTGCTTGGCTGACTGCTCGATTTTCTCAAGGCTTCGGCCTGATATAATAATGTGCATGTCTTCGCAGGCAAAGCGCCGCGCCAAGGCACCGCCAACACCCTCCGGCGGACCAGCGCCCAAAATCAACACCTTTTCTTTCACCAAAATACCTTCATCAGCTTAAACCTGCCTGCGACTTTTTTCTTTGCCGTTGCGATTGCAAAATGTATAAGAACGACCATTCTATAAATAGGATCACAAATGCCACGCCCCCGACTGGAGTCAAGAGAAAAGCTGCTACCAAACGCAATGAGGCTGTTTTGGGAAAACGGCTACCACGTCACCTCGATGGATGATCTGGTCAAGGCGACAGGTGTGGCGCGCGGCGGTATTTACTCGGATTTTGGCGGCAAGGCCGAGCTGTTTCGCGCTTCCCTTGATCATTATCGCGAGGAAATCGCGGCACCAGCCATTGCTATTTTATATTCTGAACAAGCGGGACTAGAGGCAATTGAGGCCTATTTTCAGCATTTCATTGCGATGCACAAGAAGCGCGGCATGCCTGGGCCGGGATGTTTTATCGCCAACAGCATGACAGAAGTTGGTCCGCATGAAGCTGTTGTTCAGGCAATGGTCAATGCGCATAGCGAGGAATTGCGTGCTGCATTCTTGATTGCACTTGAGCGGGCAAAAGGTGTTTCAAAAACTGGTATTTCTCATCCCAACTTCGATGAACTCGCACAATTCCTCGTAACCTCCAGCCAAGGACTATGGTCCTATGCAAGATCGACCACAGATTTTTCGTTACTGGAAAGCTATGTTCGGATACTAATGGATTTGCTTCGTGCCCGTCTGGCTTGATCCCTGCTAACATACCGTCGCGCGCACAGCGAAGGGTTCGACGTTTGCTTTGTCACGCGCTTGCACCGCAGAAAGCTGTATAAGCTATGGAAGCATAGCGGCCCGTTTTTTCGAACAGCAATTTATAGGCACGTGTGTTTGTCGGATGCCAAACTCTTAGTTTTCGATCAGGTACCAAGTCGGCGCGGACACCGATAGGTTTGCAACCATAAGGACGACTGGTTCTATGGAAAAGCGTTCAAAAGCCGACAGTCCGCAATCGGCCCAAAAGCTACCGCTATATATTGGTTTTTGGAATGACCGTAATCCACCCAGTTGCAGTCATTAGCGCTAGAACCTGTTTTTCTGCGCTAATACACGCGGCCGTACATTCGGTGTCATGCTATACTTGAATTGACTCACGTCTAGCTAGAAAAATCGTGCTTTTGCGGAGTTCGATTGCCATGACGAAGATACTCTGGGGCCAAATTATCGCGGTGTTCAGTATAATTTTTGCAAGCGTTTGGGCAGCAACTCAATATGCAGCATCGCGTCTTGGGTATCAGGCTGAACTGGGCGAGCCTTGGTTCATGTTAACGGACTATCCGGTCTATCCGCCACCTGCCTTTCTGTGGTGGTGGTTTGCTTTTGAGGCTTATGCACCGGATATATTCCTGCGGGCAGGCGGTATAGCTGTATCCGGCGCAGGCATCGCCATTGTCATCGCGATCGCCATGTCCGTTTGGCGGGCGCGGGAAGCGAAACGTGCTGAAACATACGGATCGGCGCGCTGGGCTGACCGCCGGGATTTGGCGCGCGCGGGGCTGTTTGAACAAAACGGCGTTATGTTGGGGCGTTTTCGCGGCCAGTATCTTCGCCATGACGGGCCGGAGCATGTGCTTTGTTTTGCGCCTACGCGATCGGGCAAAGGCGTCGGGCTGGTTGTGCCAACATTGCTGACCTGGCCAGGCAGCGCCATCGTTCATGATATCAAGGGCGAGAACTGGGGGCTGACCGCTGGCTATCGTTCGCGCTTCGGGCGCGTGCTGCTCTTCGATCCCACCAATGCTGATAGCGATGCCTATAATCCGCTTCTGGAAATCCGGCGGGGCGCAAGTGAAGTCCGCGATGTCCAGAATGTTGCCGATATACTGGTTGACCCTGAAGGCTCGCTTGAACGGCGCAACCACTGGGAGAAGACCAGCCATGCCTTGCTAGTCGGCGCGATATTGCACGTTCTTTATGCGGAAGCTGACAAGACGCTCGCTGGCGTGGCAACATTCCTCTCCGATCCCAAAAGGCCGATAGAGGCCACACTAAAGGTCATGATGAGCACTGCGCATCTGGGTGCAGCCGGTCCGCATCCGGTTGTGGCATCTGCGGCGCGCGAACTGTTTAACAAGTCGGAAAATGAGCGATCCGGCGTGCTTTCGACCGCCATGTCCTTCCTGGGCCTATATCGTGACCCGGTTGTGGCGCAAGTTACACGCTGCAGTCAGTGGAATATCTCTGATCTGGTGAATGGCGATGAGCCTGTGACGCTGTATCTGGTCGTACCTCCGTCTGACATTAGCCGAACGAAGCCGCTGATCCGTTTGGTGCTCAATCAGATCGGGCGGCGATTGACCGAGGATTTGAGCGGCAGTACAAAAAGGCAAAAATTACTGCTCATGCTTGATGAGTTTCCGGCATTGGGTCGTTTGGATTTCTTTGAGTCCGCATTGGCATTTATGGCGGGCTATGGCCTCAAAGCCTTCCTTATCGCACAATCGCTCAACCAGATTGAAAAGGCCTATGGCCCTAACAATGCAATTCTGGACAATTGCCATGTGCGGGTGAGCTTTGCGACCAATGACGAGCGCACCGCAAAACGGGTGTCTGATGCGCTTGGCACCGCTACCGAGATGCGCGCCATGAAAAACTATGCCGGCCACCGGCTCAGTCCATGGCTCGGTCACTTGATGGTATCGCGCTCGGAAACCGCCCGGCAACTCCTCACGCCGGGAGAGATCATGCAACTGCCGCCCGACGATGAAATCGTCATGCTCTCTGGACTACCGCCAATCCGCGCCAAGAAAACCAGATATTATACCGATCCTGCCTTGCAGCGCCGGGTTTTGCCGCCCCCAGAATTCCGCTCATCGGCAGACGGGGCGGCGCATTACGAAGACTGGACATCGCTTCCAAAGCCGGAATTGTTGTTCATGGATGGCGAAGAACTGATCGAGGAAGAACTGGCTGATAGCGACGGAGCTATTCGTCGGAACCCGGAGCTTTCAGATCATGATGCGGTTGTATCAAAACCAGAACCAAAATCTGAATTTACCTTTGATGATAGCGAACCGGAAAGCGAAGAAAGCGCGGTCCAGCGGCAGGCGTTCAGACTGGCGCGCGCTGCCAGTCTCAATCCCAACGATGGAATTGATCTGTAAGGAACTAGAATATGCGTATAAAACATACTTTCCGTTTGCCGCCTAAACTGTCATCGCATCTTGTGGACTACGCCGCACGCAAGCGGGTGACACAGGCGCTTGTCGTAGAAACTGCCCTGGCATCCTATCTGTCGCCGGATAGCAGCGAGCGCATGGAAGCAGCTTTAACGCGGCGATTGGATCGAATGTCGCGCCAGCTCGAACGACTAGAACGTGATGTTGAGATATCCAATGAAGCGATATCGCTGTTCGTTCAATTCTGGCTGACCACCACGCCGCCTTTGCCCGAAAGTGAATTGAAGGCAGCTAGGATATTGGGCCAAAGTCGCCATGCGGATTTCATTGCGGCACTTGGAGAGCGCGTTGGCGGGCATCGCAGCCTTGCTGGAGATATTGAGCAGCAAATCGATCCCATAGACTCGGACTAACCAGCAACTACACATGTTATTGATTGCGCTTTAGCCTCTTGCGCTTTTTGGCGCACCGAGTCGAAATTCTATCGTTCCGTTTGGTTGAAAATTGTTAACGCTGCTTCGCCATACCAAGTCTTTATACGCTGCAGCACTACTACGCCCTCACGATTGTTGAACTACTCTAAAAAGCTGCTTTTTAGCTGAACCCCACCCACGCAGTTGCAATTCCGCAGCTGCAATCAGGAGACGGGGTTCATGCAAACAGGCGCAGTCATTTCTATAACGCCAACAAGGCTAGGCAGTATGCTGCGCACCGCATTGGGCGCAGAAATTGCCGAATGGCTTGCTGAACCACAAGTCGTGGAAATCATGCTCAATCCGGACGGCCGGATATGGCTTGACCGGTTGGACACAGGCCTTGCCCAAACATCCTCCTTTCTAAGCGCAGCCGACGGCGAACGCATCATCCGGCTAATAGCCCATCATGTCGGTGCCGAGGCCCACGCCGCATCGCCTCGTATTTCCGCAGAACTTCCCGAAACCGGCGAACGGTTTGAGGGCTTGCTACCACCGCTGGTCGCAGCGCCATGTTTTGCCATTCGCAAACCCGCCGTCTCGGTGTTCAGTCTCGGTGATTATGTGGCGGCAGGCATCATGTCCGATGCGCAAGCCGACGCATTACGTGACAGCGTTGCATCGCGCGCCAACATTCTGGTCGCAGGCGGTACATCAACCGGCAAGACGACTTTGGTCAATGCGCTGCTAGCAGAAGTTGCCAAAACCGATGACCGCGTGGTGCTGATTGAGGACACGCGCGAGCTGCAATGCGCTGCGCCCAATCTGGTCGCGCTGCGCACCAAGGACGGCGTAACCAGCCTGTCTGATCTTGTCCGGTCCGCGCTGCGCTTGCGGCCTGACCGCATTCCTATTGGCGAGGTGAGGGGAGCCGAGGCGCTCGACCTGCTCAAAGCTTGGGGCACAGGACATCCCGGCGGTGTTGGAACCATTCATGCCGGTTCTGCTTTGGGCGCGCTGCGCCGGATGGAGCAGCTGATTCAAGAGGCGGTCGTTACCGTCCCGCGCCCGCTTATTGCCGAAACCATCAATTTGATTGCCGTTCTTGCCGGGCGCGGATCGCAGCGCCGCTTGGCCGAGCTTAGCCAAGTCACCGGCCTCGATAGCGCCGGCGATTATCAACTCACCCCAATCGGAGAATAGCTTTATGACAATCAACAAACCCCGTCTGGCATCCTGCGCCATTGCTGCGGCAACGCTGATCGCAATGTCCAGCCCCGCTTATGCTTCAGGCTCAGGCATGCCGTGGGAAGCGCCGCTGGAATCGATCCTTGAATCGATACAAGGCCCGGTTGCCAAGATCATGGCCGTGATCATTATCATTATCACCGGACTGACGCTGGCTTTTGGCGATACGGCAGGCGGGTTTCGCCGGTTGATCCAGATCGTCTTTGGTCTGTCGATTGCCTTTGCTGCCTCCAGTTTCTTTCTCTCCTTCTTCTCCTTCGGTGGAGGGGCTGTAATCTGATGGAAAATTCCTCCCCTGATTTTCCCGGATTAACCGTGCCCCTTCACCGTTCGCTCGCCGAGCCGATCTTGCTCGGCGGCGCGCCCAGAGCTGTCGCCATCGCCAATGGTACCATCGCGGCGGCTCTGGGATTGGGGCTTCGCCTCTGGCTTGTGGGTCTGCTCTTTGGCCTTATCGGCCATCTCATCTCTGTCTGGGCAGCCAAACGCGATGTGCAATTTGTCGACGTCGTTCGGCGCCATCCCCGTTATCCCAGCTACTTGGGAGTGTGACAGCGATGCTCAATCTCTCCGAATATGCCCGCAAGCCCAAATTGCTCGCTGACTATCTTCCTTGGGCGGCCATGGTCGCCCCCGGCATTGTGCTTAATAAGGATGGCAGCTTGCAAAGATCGGCGCGGTTTCGCGGGCCCGATCTTGATAGCGCGACGCCAGCAGAACTGGTGGGTGCAAGCGCACTGCTTAATAATGCGCTGCGCCGACTGGGTTCGGGCTGGGCGATATTTGTCGAAGCGCAGCGGCTGCCCGCTGGCGATTATCCGGCAAGCCTTTTTCCCGACGCGGCATCTGCCATTGTCGATGAAGAACGCCGCGCCGGGTTTGAAGAAGAGGGCGCGCATTTCATATCCGATTATGTACTGACGCTTTTGTGGCTTCCGCCCGAAGATCAAAAGGCCGCAGGTGAATCCTGGCTTTATGAAGGCCGCGAGAAGGAGGGCCAGTTTGACTGGCGCGAACATCTCAAAACCTTCAGCGACCGCACCCAACAATTATTGGGGCTTATCGAGACCTTCATGCCCGAAGCATATTGGCTCGATGATGAGGAGACCTTGTCATTCCTGCATAGCTGTATCTCCACCAAGCGCCAGAAGGTGCGGCTACCCGAAGCGCCGATCTATCTTGATGCGCTGATTGCCGATGAGCCGCTCACTGGCGGGCTCGAACCGAAACTCGGCGACAAGCATTTGCGCACGCTATCTGTGATTGGTTTTCCGGGCTCGACCACCCCGGGCTTGCTCGATGATCTGAATCGGCTCGCTTTTCCCTATCGCTGGTCAACCCGTGCGCTGTGTCTCGACAAGACCGATGCGACAAAGCTGCTGGGCAAAATCCGCCGTCAATGGTTTGCAAAACGTAAATCGGTTGCGGCGATCATCAAGGAAGTGATGACCAATGAGGCGTCGGTATTGCTCGACAGCGATGCCGCGAACAAAGCCGAGGATGCCGATCAGGCGCTGCAGGAATTGGGCGCAGACTATGTTGGCGCGGCCTATATCACAATTACAATAACGGTATCGGGTGATACTGCGACCGGTGCCAATGCGCGGCTCGCGCAGATCGAGAAAATTATTCAGTCGCGCGATTTCACTTGCATCAAGGAAAATATCAATGCGCTCGAAGCCTGGATGGGCAGCTTGCCGGGCCATGTCTATGCCAATGTCCGTAGCTTTCCGGTCTCGACGCTAAATCTCGCGCATCTCATGCCGCTCTCTGCGGTCTGGGCCGGTCCGGAGATCAATGAACATTTGAACGCGCCGCCTTTGTTTCTGGCAAAGACGCAAGGCTCGACGCCGTTTCGCTTTTCGGGTCATGTCGGCGATGTCGGTCATATGCTGGTCGTTGGCCCCACTGGCGCGGGCAAATCGGTATTGCTGGGTTTCATCGCGATGCAATTCCGGCGCTATGAAAATGCCAAGATATTCGCCTTTGACTTTGGCGGCTCAATCCGCGCGGCCATTCTGGCAATGGGCGGCGAATGGCAGGACCTGGGCGGCAACATCACGGAGCAGGCGCGCCCGATCACCTTGCAGCCGCTGCGTAATATTGACGATCCCGCGACCTGTACATGGGCGGCGGGCTGGATAGCCTCGATCTTGGCGCATGAGGGGGTTGCTATCGATCCCGACGTCAAGGATCATGTCTGGACCGCCTTGCAGTCCCTCGCATCCGCGCCGCTGCAGGAGCGCACGCTTACCGGCTTGTCGATATTATTACAGAACCAGCGGATCAAACAGGCGCTTGCGCCTTATTGTCTGGGCGGCAGCTGGGGTGAAATGCTCGATGCCGACGAAGAAAGGCTGGGCCAGTCCGGTTTGCAAGCTTTTGAGACCGAAGGCCTTATGGGATCTGCCGCTGCGCCTGCGGTCCTTTCTTATCTGTTCCACCGGATAGAATGTTCGCTGACCGGCGATCCCGCGCTGATCATCATTGATGAGGGCTGGCTAGCGCTCGCCGACACTGGCTTTGGCGCGACATTGCGCGAATGGCTCAAAACGCTGCGCAAGAAAAATGCCAGCGTCGTATTTGCGACCCAGTCCCTCAGCGACATCGATGGCTCCGCCCTCGCGCCCGCCTTGATTGAAAGCTGCCCGACGCGGGTTTTCCTGCCCAATGACCGCGCGCTGGAGCCTCAGATTGCTGCGATCTACCGCCGCTTTGGTCTCAATGACCGGCAGATAGAGATGACCGCGCATAGCGTTCCCAAGCGCGATTATTATGCCCAGAGCCGCGACGGCAACCGGATGTTCGATTTAGGGCTTGGCCCGGTCGCACTCGCCTTTTGCGCCAGCTCTTCCAAAACCGATCATGCCGCGATGACTGAAATCCTATCGCGAGATGACCCAGCGGCCTTCGCTGTGTCGTGGCTGCGCCACAAATCGCTCGGTTGGGCCGCCGACCTTTTACCCACCCTAACCCCCGAAGGAGAATAGAAATGAAAAATACAAAATTTCGTGACCGCATGATTGCCATGATGGCGGCGACCGCATTGACGGTGCCTGCCATGCTCCCTGCGCCAGCGCATGCCATTATTGTATATGACCCCACCAACTATGCGCAAAACCTGCTGCAGGCGACGCGCGCGCTCGAACAGATCAGAAACCAGATCCAGTCGCTGCAAAATGAAGCGCAGTCGCTGCTCAACGAAGCCGCCAATCTCAAGAAGCTGCCGAAGTCGGTCATGGCCGAGGTCGATAAATCGGTGCAAGCTACGCAAAGTCTTCTGAAAGACGCGCAGCGCATTGCTTATGATGTCCAGAAGGTCGATGAGGCCTTCTCCAAACGCTACAACCAAAACAGCCTGACCGGCTCGGATGCACAGCTCGTAGATCAGGCACGCGGGCGCTGGGCCGATAGTATCGGCGGCTTTCAAGATGCACTTCGCGTTCAGGCGGGCATTGTGCAATCGATTGATTTGACCCGCGCAAAGACCAACGACCTGATCACCAGCAGCCAAGGATCAGCTGGCGCATTGCAAGCAGCGCAGGCCGGCAATCAACTGCAGGCACTGCAATTGAAGCAGCTAACGGACTTGACCGCACTTCTTGCTGCTAATGGCCGCGCACAAATATTGGATGCTGCGGCGAAGTCGAGTGCAAAAGCGCAGGCGCGCGAACAGTTCAAGCGCTTCCTAAGCGGCGAGAACAGCTATCAGAAATCCACTGTCCGCCTGTTTCGCAAGTGACTGAGGAACGTCATCCATTGCTGAAGCGTGTGGCTGTCGGAATGGCTGGCCTCGCGCTTGTCATCGGCATCGCCGCCGGATTTTTCCGCGCGGTCGGATCGCCGGAAGCGAGCGGCCCTGCTGCCAGTCATCTGGCGCAGCCCGATCCGCTTTCCGTTGAACTGCGCCGCTGCTCTAGCTTGCCGCAAAGCAAAGCAATGGATGACACCAAATGCCGCCGCGCCTGGATATTAAACCGCCAGCGCTTCTTCGGGCAGTCGAAAGAACTGCTCTCCGATCTGCCTGATAGAAACAAGGAATAGCATCATGCAATCAACAGGTGTTATCGACAGATTTCTGGATGTCTTTTCGCGTTATATCGATAGCGGCTTTGGTTTGCTTCAAGGCGAGGTTGCTTTCTTGGCGACAACGCTGATCGTCATTGATGTAACACTCGCGGCATTATTCTGGACCTTTGGCGAACCGGACAACATCCTCGCGCGGCTAATCAAGAAGACTCTGTTCATCGGCGCTTTTGCCTATATTATCGGCAACTGGAACGCGCTTGCCAATATCATCTTCGACAGTTTTGCAGGACTTGGCCTCAAGGCCACTGGCGGCGCGTTGAGCGCAGCCGATTTGCTGCAACCCGGAAAAATCGCCGCTGTAGGTCTCGATGCAGGCAGGCCGCTGCTTGAATCCATCGGCGAGCTGATGGGCTATGTTTCCTTTTTCGAGAATTTTGTGCAGATCGTCATCTTGCTCCTGGCATGGTTTATCGTGCTGATTGCCTTTTTCTTCATTGCCATCCAGCTCTTCATCACACTCATTGAATTCAAACTCACCACGCTTGCGGGCTTCATCCTCATTCCCTTCGGCCTTTTTGGCAAAACCGCTTTCCTCGCCGAGCGCGTGCTCGGCAATGTCGTGGCCTCAGGCATCAAGGTGCTGGTGCTTGCTGTCATCATTGGTATCGGCACTACGATATTCAGCGAATTTACCGCTGGTTTTGCGGGTGAGCAGCCCACACTCGAAGATGCGGCCGTCTTGATCCTCGCAGCATTGTCCATGCTCGGTCTCGCGCTCTTTGGTCCTGGCATTGCCAACGGCCTGATATCGGGTGGTCCGCAATTGGGTGCAGGCGCTGCGGTTGGAACTGGTCTTGCGGTTGCAGGAGCGGGCGTGGCAGGCGCTGCCGGTGCGCGCATGGCTGGCGGCGCTGCGATGGGCGGCGTCAAGAAAGCAGCAGCTATTTCAGGGGCAGCTTCTGGCGGGTTTTCGGATGCCAAAGCGGCATCGGGCGGTAAGACCGGCGCAGGGATAGCAGGCGGCGCAAAAGCTGCTGCATCCGAGGCTGCCAGTCCGCTGCGCCGGGCAGGGCAGAATATCAGCAGCAGCTTTGCTGATGGCAAGGCCCGTGCAAGCGGAGCAGCTGCGGGCGCTGAGAGCAGCGCTTCATCAGCCCAAGACCAAACCCAGCCACAATGGGCTAAAAAAATGCACCGCGCGCAGGATATGAAAAGCGGCGCGACACTCGCTGCCCATGCTGCACGTTCATCCGATAGCGGCGGCAGCTCCACCCAGATCAATGTGAAGGAAGACTGATGCGCTTGTTTAAACGACCCGCCATAAGATACGCGACCACGCCCGAGGCTGAAACGCCCTACCGGCGTGCAGGTCAGATATGGGATGACCGGATTGGCTCGGCCCGCGTGCAAGCCAGAAACTGGCGCCTTATGGCCTTTGGCTGCCTTGCCCTGGCAGCCGGCGCAAGCGGCGCGCTGGTCTATCAGTCGCTGCAGGGCACCGTGGTTCCCTGGGTGGTAACAGTCGACAAACTCGGCGAGGCACAGGCCGCCGGGCCAGCTTCGGCCGATTACCAGCCGACCGATCCGCAAATTGCCTGGCATCTGGCGCAATTTATCGAACATGTGCGCTCGGTGTCCGCCGACCCGATCATTGTGCGCAAGAACTGGCTTAGAGCCTATGATTATGTGACTGACAAGGGCGCACTTGCGCTTAACGACTATGCCAAGGCGAATGATCCTTTTGCGCAAATTGGCGAGCATCAGGTGGCCGTCGAGGTCGCGAGCGTCATACGCGCATCGGACAAATCCTTCCGCATAGCCTGGATCGAGCGCCATTATGACAATGGCCAATTGAGCCGCACCGAACGCTGGAGCGCAATTGCGACCATCCATATTCAGCCCTCACGCACCCCCGAAGACATCCGCAAAAACCCGCTGGGCATATTTGTCCATGCCCTCAACTGGTCAAAGGAGCTATGACAATGCTATCCCCCCACAAACTGTTATTCTGTTCAATGGTCTTGCCGCTGGCGCTCTCTGCTTGCGGCCATAGCGGCGATAAGGCGCGGTACATGCCGCCTGCGCAGATGAGCGCAGCAAGGCTGCTTATTCCGCCGCCGCCCGAGCCACAGGCTGTTACCTTACCGGCAATATTACCCGGCCAGATGAAAAAGCTGGAACGCGAGAAGACAAAGCGCAAATTGGCTTCGCCGCTTGCCCGGATAGCCGAAGCCAACAAGAAAGCCCGCGTTCAGCCAGCAGGCGAGGGCTTTATCAACGCCGTGCAGATTTACCCCTGGGCCAAAGGGTCGCTTTATCAGGTTTATACCGCGCCCGGCCAGATCAGCGACATCGCGCTACAGCCCGGCGAGCGGCTGATTGGGTCTGGGCCGGTGGCAGCAGGCGATACTGTGCGCTGGATCATCGGCGATACGATCAGCGGCAGCGGCGCAAATGCCCGCGTCCATATATTGGTGAAGCCGGTGTCAAGCCGTCTATCCACAAATCTGATTATCAACACCGACCGGCGCACCTATCATCTGGAGCTTAATTCCACGCCCAAAGCCTATATGGCATCGGTAAGCTGGACATATCCGCAAGATGAGCTGCGCGCGCTCGCAAATAGCGCGAGCTGGCCGCGATCAACCGAACCGCTTGGCTCAGGAATGTCGCTCGACAATCTCAATTTTGCCTACAAGATAAGTGGTGATAAGCCCGACTGGCGGCCGGTCCGTGTCTTTGACGACGGCCGTCAGGTGTTTATCACTTTTCCCAGTGATATCGGTATGGGCGAGTTGCCACCGCTATTTGTCCTTGGCGCGAGTGGAAATGCTGAACTGGTCAATTACCGTGTGCGAAATAATCACATAATTGTGGACAGGCTTTTTAGGGTAGCCGAGCTACGCCTTGGCGCAAAAAAACAGAAAATTGTCCGCATCAAGCGCCGCAAGAAAGCGAACCGGCGATGACCGAAGCTGCGACTAACGAAAATGAAATCCCGCCTGATGGCAGCGGCGATCATGTAAAGGCCGATCCCAGATCAAAGCCATTGCTGCGACTGCGGCCCGAACATATTCCAGTCACGCGATTGTCGCGCAAGGCGCTCATTGCGCTTGGCGGCGGTTTTTCGATCATTATCGGCGCGGCTGCTATCTTCGCTCTGCAGTCTGGCAGTGGCGGTATTGGCCCAAGCGAGCTTTTTGCAACCAATCAGAAACCTTCTGCGGAGAGCCTGGCGGCTTTGCCAAAAGACTATTCGGCCATACCCAAGCTAGGTCCGCCGCTGCCCGGTGATCTGGGTAAGCCGATCCTTGATGCGGGCGCACGATATGAACTGCCGCCAGCAGAATTAGCTCCGCCACCGGTTGATCCGGCGATAGCCGAGCGCCAGCGGCAAAAGGAATCTGCTTTGGCGAGCCAGCTTTTTACCGAAAGCAAGGAAGGCAATCCGCAAACAGTAGCAGCGTCAGATCAATCTCCAGCAACTGTGGATAGCGGTCCTAGTAATTCGCGTGGAAAGGAACCAACTGTAAGCCAGCATCGCCTCCAGAAGCCCGCCAGCCCGTTTCTCATTCAATCAGGTTCGATCCTCTCGGCAGCGTTGGTGACCGGTATTCGCTCCGATGTGCCGGGACAGGTCACAGCTCAAATCACTCAGAACATCTATGACAGTCTTACCGGAAATCATGTGCTGATCCCGCAAGGTGCGAAGCTCGTTGGCAGCTATCAAAGCAATGTTGGTTTTGGACAAAACCGGCTCGCCATCCTCTGGACCCGGCTTTTGCTGCCAAATGGCAAGTCACTTGTCCTTGATGAATTGCCAGCCAGCGATGCGCAAGGCTTTGCCGGATTACAGGACGGCGTTGACTATCATTTTGACCGCCTTGCATTGGCTGCTGGGCTGTCGACGCTGCTCTCGGTGGGATCACAAGCCGGGTCTGCTGGTGACAGCGATATTGCGCGCGCCATAAGAGACGGTGTGTCTGACACAGCAGGGCGTACAGGCGAAGAAATTGTGGCGCGGCAACTGGCTGTCCCGCCAACGATAACGATTAGATCAGGGTATCCCATACGCGTGATTGTCAGCCGTGATCTTGTTCTTGAACCCTATAGAATTTGAAGGAGTGACATGGCTGATTTGCGCCTTAAATCGCTGATTGATGATAAGCCGGTTAAGATGCAGGTGGAATTGCCTGCATCGGTACACCGCGATCTTGAGGCCTATGCGGCAATCATGAGCGGGGAGGGGGGAGATAGCATCGCCCCGCAGCGCCTTATTGCGCCAATGCTAGCTAAGTTTATGGCGAGCGATCGGGCGTTTAAGAAGGCTAAGCGGGCGAACAAGTCGGTTTAAATGTGCACACCGTACGCAATTTCATTGCATGGAAGAGCGCAAGAAGTTGATTTAATTGATAAAATAGCGGATGATGACGAAGGCGTTCGCCACCCCGATAAAGACCATAAGGTCGCCAAGATTGCGGCCAAACTACCTCCAGAAACAACACCCCGAATCATCAAAAGGCGTTCGCGCACCGAGCGGGTAAAACTAACCGGCCACACGGCGCGAAGGATGAGTGATGGCCGAGAGCTGGTCATCTGGGATACCGAGTATCCGGGCTTTGGTTTGCGCTTTCGAGAGAGTGGTCGGAAGACCTGGATTGTCAGCTTCCGCCAGCGTAAGGTCAGGCGCTCGATTACCTTGGGCAGCGTTTCGCAAATGTCGGTCAGACAAGCGAGGCGCGAGGCTCGGCGGATTTTATCGGAAGCCCAATTGGATGGGCTTCCAACCAAGGCAAAGGCGCGCATGAAATCCGCGCCGCTGTTTGCAGATTACGCCGAAGAGTTCTGGGCGGACTATGCGCGGCACTGGAAGCCTACGACCGAGAGTCGCAATCAAAGTGCGCTCAAACTATACCTTCTTCCGTTTTTTGGAGAAATGACGCTCGATGCAATCCAGAAAACAGACATAGCTCGGTTTCGCGATGGCTTGTCGGCTCGACCGCAAATATTTAATCGCGCCATTCCCGTTCTATCGGTGATGATGAAATATGCCGAGCAATTGGGATATCGCCGTATCGATTCCAATCCTTGCCGGGGAACGCCCCGCTATAAGACCAAATTGAAGGAGCGGTATCTGACGCCCGTTGAATATCGCCGCCTTGCGTCCAGCTTAAACGCACTTAAAGACCGCTTTCCCGAAGCGGTTACGATCGTCTGGCTGCTGACATATACCGGGGCGCGCTTTGCAGAAATCCAGAAGTTGCGATGGGAATATGTAAAGCCGCCGAGATTGATGTTGCCGGATAGCAAAACCGGACCCAAGACTATTTATCTCAATGCACAGGCACGAGCGATACTGAATGCAATTCCGGGCAAGAAGCAATCCGGCCTGCTATTCCCAAGTCGTACTATCCCCGACAAACCTATATCCATCGTAAACTCGTGGCCTGTAATCCGGCATCATGCAGCTATCCCTGATGTCAGATTGCATGATCTGCGCCACAGCTTTGCTTCAATAGCAATCCGTGACGGTATGTCGCTGTTGGTAATCGGAAAATTGCTCGGCCACGTCCTGCCGGAAACAACCGCTCGATATGCTCATCTGGCCGATGAGACCATTCAGGATTCAGCTTTGCGGGTCTGTTCGTCAATTGCCTCTGCAATGGGAGGTAGCCAATGACCGCACATAGTCTCACCCGCATTGTTTCAGAGGAACTGGCCGCCATTGGCATTATCAAGTTCCGGGGCGACAACAAGCTAGGAATTCCAAAGCGAACCGTCTGGTCGTTGACCTTGCCGGGATTTGGCATTCGATATTATTATTCAGGCCGCAAAGTATATGTTCTCCAATCGACTATGGCGGGGAAGCAGCGTTTGGTGACGCTGGGCAATGCCAGTATCTTGACCAAGGCCGAAGCGATTGATGTTGCCAAGCGCATCTTGTTGCGCGCGCAGACTGGCGAAAACCCGGCTGAGGAACGCGCGCGTATTCGTTCCGCACCGCGCTATGATATTTTCTTGGAAGAATATTGGCACAAGGCCAGTCCGGGATGGAAGCCGCTGACGCTCAAAACCCATGACAGTTATCGCGGAAACTATCTGGGTTCTGCCTTTAAGGGCAAGTTCATCGACGAGATTGACAAGGCGGATGTCCTTAAATGGTTTGCCTGGGTCAGTGATACCGGGGGACCGGGCGCGGCAAACCGGGCAATGTCGATTTTGAATGCTGCATTTGGAAAGGCCGAACAATGGGGATATATAAACGAAGGTTCCAATCCCTGTCGGGGGATCAGACCGAACAGGCGCAAGAAACTCGAATGCTTCTTGTCCAATGACGAACTGGCGAGACTGGGCAGGGCGTTTGAGGAGCTTAAATCTGAATTCCCGGTTCAGGTGACAGCGTTGCAGATATTGGCGCTAACCGGATGCCGCAGAAGCGAAATTTTGAAACTCACTTGGTCGGAGGTGAGGGGCAATCGCTTACAACTTACAGACAGCAAGACAGGTCCGCGCACGGTCTGGGTGGGTGACGAGGTTCGTGAGTTGATCGCAAACCTCCCGAGAAGACCAGACCAGAAACAGATATTTGTAACGGACAGCGTTTCTGATTTGACCGCAAGTGTCTCCTATGTTTGGCGAAGATTACGGGAGCATAGTAACCTCAATCATGTGCGCTTGCACGATCTTCGCCACAGTTTTGCCAGCCACGCGGCGGCTATGTCCGAGACACTGCCAATGATTGGGAAGTTGCTTGGTCATGCAAGTGTACAATCTACCGCACGCTATGCGCATTTGGATGATGGGAGTGTATTGCAAGCGGCGGAGCGAATTGGAAATTTGATAGATAAAGTGGTCTACAACATCAGTAGGTAGGGATGCAGTTTCGGAGCGTTGCAGACGAAAAAGCGGCCATTCCGCTTCCGCCCCAGAAGCCGACATCGCCAAGAGTAAATTCGCTTCCCGAAAGCCGTCATTCAATCGTGCCGAGTTTAAAGTCTGGAACTGGGCCGGCAGCCGTCAGTCCGCTTTGATACCTAGAATAGCCAATGCAGACATTGGTCGATAGATTGTTGATATGCACCGTTGCTGACAGTCCGGAATGACCATGTTCCGTAAACCGCACCCCGCATTGCGACGCACATTATTTTTTGTCTGCTTTGCTAAAGACTTAGTCTTGTTCGTTCTGTTCATCATTAAGATCACCGAGACATTCACGCAATGCAACCTCAATGCGCCTGCTAGACCGACAGACTCATTCGACACCGAAGCGATCTGCGGCATCTTTGGCGTGGAATCCGTAGCTGAAGCTCTCGGGATCGAAGGGCAAGATACTCTCGTTCCAGCTCGAATATCGCGATTTCAGGTCGGCGAATATATCGGGCATGCGCGCCTTCAGGTTTCCCCGTTCGAGTGGATCTTGAACTACGTCGAACAAGAACTCGTTACCGTTGATCCGCAGATATTTATGATCGCCCATCCGGCACGCCGACTGGTCCAGATGGCGATAGCGCCAGAACAAGGGCCGGATGGGCAGGGTGCCGCCCAGAAGTGCCGGAGATACATCCATGCCGTCTGACGGGCGTTCGGGCGCCGGCGCTGACCCGGCTAGCGCGAGAAATGTGGGTAGCCAGTCCATCGACATGACTTGCTCTGTGCTTTCAGAGCCAGCAGCGATACGGCCAGGCCACCGGACAATCAACGGAACGCGAATTCCGCCTTCAAGCAGTTCCGTCTTTCGACCTGAGAAAGGCCAGTTGTCCGAAAATCGCTCGCCGCCATTGTCGCTTGTGAACACGACGATTGTATCGTCAGCTCTCCCGAGCTGTCCCAACGCTGCCAGCACTTCGCCGACCTTTTCGTCCAAGCGACGCATGATCGCGGCATAGCTTGCCATCGTGCCGCCGTCATAGTGGAAGATGGCCGCTGGCTCTCCAGCTGCGGCAATGCGGGCTGACTCAGCTTGATCGTCGGGTCCTTCCCAGGGCCAGTGCGGTGCAGTGAAGTGCAGACTCATGAAAAATGGTCGGGTGTCAGCTGCATGACGATGAAGCTGCGCGATAGCTTCGCGTGCCAAGATATCGGTCAAATAGCCATGATCATTCGCTGTCGTTTCGTTATCCCACAGGTCGTGCCCCCGGCCAGATGCATGGGTGAAATAATCTGCTCCACCGCCCTGGATACCAAAGAAACGGTCATAACCACTGAGCCTTGGCCCAAACTTTGGAGCGGCGCCCAGATGCCATTTGCCGATCAATGAAGTTGCATATCCCGCTTTCCGAAGTTGTGACGGCAGGGTAGGCTCTTCTGGCGGTAGGCCCATATCGCGGAAGGCCAGGGGCTCCTCGAGTCCGATCGGCAGACGATATTGGTACCGCCCCGTGATCAACGCGGTGCGAGTGGCTGAGCAAACTGGGCTGTTGGCATAGCCCGACATCAACTTCATTCCGCTTCGCGCCAAAGCGTCGATTTGCGGCGTCTCATAGTCCCTGCGTCCGTAACATGAGAGGTCCGCATAGCCCATGTCGTCGGCCATAATGAACAGAATGTTAGGACGTTTGCTTGACGCACGCGCGAGGGCAGGCACTGCTAAAGTCGATGCTGCCGCGGCGAGCATCGTACGTCGATTTAGCGTAAAGGTCATGAGGTTGAGGCAATCATGTTACCACCACTCAATTCAGCCACACCCGCCAGACGACGCCCTGCTGCGCTTCAGTCGCGTAAAGCCAATTTCCTTCGACCAATACGTTGGTAACGAGCAGTCCAGCCTCTGGTGGCAGCTTCAGGTCAGTCAGTGATGCACCTTCCAAGGTCCACCGGGAGATCGTTCCCGCTTCGATATTGGCAGCATAAAGCGTGCCATTCTCATCGAAGGTAAGGCCATCCGGTCCCACCCCACCCACTGTATGGGCGAAGACGTGGGGTACGTTGAACTGCCGGGTAGAATGGCGAGTGGGTATCGACAGGATGCGCTTGGCGGCAAACTCTGCGACCCGAATGCTGTTGCCATCGGGTGCAACGGCAATCCCGTTAGGAAAAGCAAGGCCACCGGCCACAATTTCAGGCTCCCTCGCGCCTGCAGGTAAATAAAATACCCGCCCGTCCTGACGCATGATGTTCGATTGTCCGGGGACGGTGAAGTAAACCCCGCCATGTTGGTCGAGCGCCAGATCATTCGCGATGTCGAGCGGTTGGCTTTCAAATTGCTCGACCAGCGCAGTGACCTCACCAGTTGTTGGATTAACCTTCATCAGGCCGCCGCGCCGCGCTACCACAAGATTGCCCTCAGCATCAACAAGCTGCCCATTGGGCAGATCGCTACTGCGAAGGATGACATGACAGATGCCCTTCGAATCTATCCGCAGAATCCTTCCGTTTAGTGGGTCGCTTACCCCCAAATCGCCGGAAGGCAAGCGGGTGGGTGCCTCCAGGAAACCGCCACAACGTGCCACCTCTTCCCATCGCTCCCGCCGGCTTTCAGTAGAAACTGCACTGGCCGCCACCGGAAGTCCGGTAGCGGCCAGCAGAAGCATTTGCTTGAAAAAGGCACGCATCATCAGAACTTGAAAGACGCGGCAAGTGCAATGGAGCGTGGACGATCAGGATAGACGATCGTCGCACCGTTTGATGTAGGCAAAGGCGCGATAAAGCTCGACGTCGCCTTATTTGTCAGGTTACGCGAGATCACAGCCAGTTCCCAGCTGCGGTCTTCGGGGCCGACGCCAACCCGCAAGTCGACCTTGGCAAATCCGTCTTGGCTAAGCAGCGGGTCCGCAGTCGCTGACATGAAGTAGCTGGACGAGAAGAACAGCGACGGATCGATCCGCAGCGCCAATGTGTCACTCAGCGACACATTCATATTAGCGCTCAAGGTGCCGGACCATTCAGGTGCATAGCCGCGCCGATTGCCTGACATATCCTGAACACACGTAGCGCTCTGTGCCGTGGCCAATACAGTACAAGATGCATTCGGAAAATCGGTATATTTTGCGTCAAGATAACCGATGTCTGCATTGATCCGCAGCCAATCGGCAGCTTGGATAGAGCCGCTTAGCTCAAGACCTTGCACCCGGGCACCCGCAGCATTGGCAGTGACGGCAGTAATTCTTTGAGATGCACCCGTTCCCGTGAAGAGAATCGTTGTTTCCTGCAGGTCTGAATAGTCCGACCGGAAAGCTGCAAGGCTGAAAGTACCAAGCCCCGAAGCAAAGGAACCCTTTAATCCGAGTTCGTAGGCATTGACGGTCTCGGGTCCGTAGATCCCACCTTGAGCACTGGCGTCAAAGCCGCCAGCCTTAAATCCAAAGCTGTAGGTCGCATAGGCCATGACGTCAGATGCTACGTCATACTCCACTCCGATCGACGGCATGAACTTGTCATCGCTGCGGCTCGTGATTGGATAATCGGTCATTGAAACACCGCGGTTGTTGCCAATGAGCAGCTGATCGGCCGCCGAAAAGGGCGTGAAGGCTTCGCCATCTGAACCGCCTAGTTCGCCGTCGATCAGGCCCCAGGTCATGGTTCGGTTGCCCTGCTTCTTGACCATAGAATAGCGCGCTGCCGCGTTAAACCGCAATGCATCGCTTGCACGCCAAGTCAGCGATCCGAACACGGAATAAACATCATCCTTCTGCGAGAGGGTTGGGCGACCCCCCACGGGTGAATTTGGTGCCAGCGGCGCGGTAAGCCCGGGTACGATCAGTACGAACGGTACAAAGTGAAAGCCTGTGCGGTTGCGGGCATCAAGTTTGCCATTGGCGTAATACCCGCCAACCATCCAGTCGATGCTATTGCCAGCATCAGACTGTAAGCGCAGTTCTTGGCTGAACTGCTCATAATCCTCAAGATTGCGCGTAGGTAGGATGCCGCTACCGCCGAAGCCAACATTCGGCGTCGGGATCAGCTGGATCTTAGCATCATTATCATGCTCGAAATAGGATGTAATCGACGTGAGTGTCATGCCTGAGAAGTCGAGCGTGTTGGTCCAAGCAGCCTCAGTATAATTATAGTTGAAATAAGTCTCGCGACCCGAGGCGCTATAGTCAAAATTCGATTCCGTTCCGCTGGCCAGCAGCTGACCGCAGGCAAGGCCCGCGCCACCATAGGCAACAGGTGGCGGACAGCCGACAATTTCGCCGGGGAAGGCATCGCGCGACCGAAGCCTAGCCATATCCACCCTCACATCACTGCGGAAGTTGTCGGTTGGCTCGAAACGGACAGAGATGCGGCCGATTGCGTCGCGCATCCGTGGCCCTTCGCGGCCAAGCGTTGGGTTGGCGACAAAACCGTCCATCCCCGAAAGTCGTCCGGCGATCCGTACCGATAGGCTATCTGAAAGCGGCGCTGTGACACCCGCTTCCAGTGAGTATTCGCCCTGTTCCAATTCATAAAGAGCGCTTGCATTGGCGGTAAAATCGCCACCCGGCTTGCGGGTGACAATATTGAGTGCACCAGCCACAGCATTGTGGCCGAAGAATGTGGTTTGTGGGCCGCGCAGGACCTCTACTCTGTCAAGATCGAAAAGCGCCGCACGGGTCGCTCGTGACCTTCCGCGATACACGCCATCGACAAAAGTCCCCACCGCTTGCTCGAAACCCACGTTTGCGCCGGATCCGACCCCGCGCACAACCAAGACGTCTGTGTTGGTGCCATTATTGATACGGACATTCGGCAAACGCGCCGTCACATCCTGCAAGCTGCGCAGGTCGGCTCGTTCCAGCTCAGCACCGCTCACCACCGATACGGCAACTGGAACATCCTGGAGACGCTGCTCACGTCCGCGCGCTGTGACGACAATTTCGTTGGGATCGAATACGGCTGCCCCCTGAGTGTCCGCATCTTGTGCAAAGACAATAGCGGGCTGTGCCATTGTCGTCAAAGCGACGCTAGTCAGCACAAAGTTGCGCGTTCCGCGCAAAACGGCGTTATTCATTTTTTCTCTCCCAAATCAGACACTGCGCTTGCGGCAGCTTGTCCTGTAATCCCTGGATCAAACTGCTACCTGCCATAGGTCATCGATGGTAGCGATATTTATCAATACCCGTTATCGGAATTGTCGTTAGGCTTCGACGCAAAAATCCGTGCGCTTAAATGATGACATGGCTTCGCTTTTTTCTCCGAAATGCCAAATCTAAGCCCCTGGAATCTATTGCTGTGTGAATGGAGCATGTTAGGCATAATCAGTGGTTCTTTAAGAACTTTGCGCGTTTTATCCTGCCAGATCGAGCGCGATGTCTACAATCATGTCTTCCTGTCCACCGACCATCTTGCGCTTACCGACCTCAGTCAAAATTGCGCGCGTATCGACCCCATAATCTTGGGCCGCCTTTTCAGCATGTCGAAGAAAGGAGGAATAAACGCCCGCATAGCCTAGCGTTAATGTCTCGCGGTCCACGCGTACGGGACGGTCTTGCAGCGGCCGAACGAGGTCCTCCGCGGCATCCATCAGCGTATAGAGATCGCAACCATGGTTCCAACCCATGCGATCGACTGCTGCAATAAAAACTTCAAGTGGTGCATTGCCGGCCCCTGCACCCATGCCCGCGAGCGAGGCATCGACCCGAACTGCACCATTCTGGACAGCAACAATCGAATTGGCGACACCAAGAGCGAGATTGTGATGCGCATGCACGCCGCGCTGGGTCTCTGGCTTAAGTACACGGTCATACGCCTGAAGGCGCGCGGCATATTCATCCATGTTCATGGCCCCGCCGCTGTCGGTAACATAAACACAATGCGCGCCAAAATCTTCCATGAGCTTAGCTTGAGTGGCGAGCGATTCGGGGTTGGTCATATGGCTCATCATCAGGAATCCAGATACGTCCATACCGAGGTTGCGGGCCGCCTCAATGTGCTGCTTCGAGACATCCGCTTCGGTGCAATGCGTAGCGATGCGGACCGAGCGCACGCCCAGATCATAAGCCCGCTTCAGGTCATGTACGGTGCCGATGCCGGGAAGCAACAGCGTGGTCAGTACGCTATGTTCGAGTACCTCGGCCACTGCGCCAATCCAGTCCCAATCTGTGTACGCGCCAAAACCATAGTTGAAGCTGGAGCCTTGCAACCCATCGCCATGGGCGACTTCAATTGCATCGACCTTGGCATTGTCGAGTGCTTTGGCAATCGCCTTCACATGATCGAGGCTATACTGATGCTTGATTGCATGCATTCCGTCGCGGAGCGTGACGTCCTGGATGTAGAGTTTAGTGGTAGTGGGATCTAAGTTCATACCGCTAGTCCTTCGCGCATTCGTACAGCAATTTTTTCGGCAGTTTTTAGCGCTGCTGAGGTCATGATGTCGAGATTGCCGGCATAAGCGGGCAAATAATGCGCCGCGCCCTCGACCTCCAGAAAGATGCTGACCTTGAGACCGGTAAATTCGCCACCTTCACCATCATTCATCTCGGGGATACTTAAGGGCTGGTTGGATCCAATATGTTCGAACTGAACTTTCTGCTTGAGCCGGTAGCCGGGCACATAGCCTTGCACTTCTGTAACCATGTCCTCGACCGATTTGGCAATCGCCTCCTGCTCCGCTTCATCGCACAGGCAATAAACCGTGTCGCGCATGATCAGTGGTGGTTCGGCAGGGTTAAGGATGATGATCGCCTTGCCGCGCGTTGCTCCGCCAACATCGACAATGGCTTGCGAAGTCGTTTCGGTAAATTCGTCAATATTTGCGCGGGTGCCGGGGCCGGCGCTTTTCGACGAGATCGAGGCAACAATCTCGCCATAATGTACTTTGGCGACGCGGTTCACGGCGTAGACCATCGGGATCGTCGCCTGTCCGCCGCAGGTAACCATGTTGACATTAAGCGCATCGAGATGATCATGGCCGTTGACAGGGGGGATCGTATAGGGGCCGATTGCTGCAGGTGTCAGATCGACAACGCGTTTGCCATGTTGTTGCAGGATGTCATTATGATGCTTGTGCGCTCCCGCCGAGGTGGCATCAAAGACAATCTCGATGTCCTGGAATTCGGGCATCGCCACCAGCCCGTCAATGCCATCGGAGGTGATCGCCACGCCCATCCGTTCGGCGCGTTTCAGGCCATCGGATTCGGGATCAATGCCGACAAAGACACTCATTTCCAGCACGTTGGACAGGCGCATGATCTTGATCATCAGGTCGGTACCGATGTTGCCCGAGCCGATAATGGCGACTTTGGTCTTGGCGCTCATACTGCCTCTCCATAGGTGAAGCCGCATTCGCCAATCCCGCCAATGATTGTGTGCACGCGATCGCCCGGCGTCAACGTAACCATCGGGCCAAGCGCTCCTGCCAGCAGGATGTCACCTGCATGCAGAGGTTCGCCGCGCTCTGCCAGTGTGCGAGCAAGCCAGGCCGCAGCATTGAGAGGGTTGCCAAGTGCCGCTGCACCGACGCCGGTCGACACGGTTTCACCGTTTATGGTCATGGTCATCGGAGCACGTTCGAGGTCAAGTCCGGTAAGCGTCAGTCCGTGTTCGGCCAGCACGAAGAAGGCCGAGGAGCCATTGTCGGCCACCGTATCAGCAAAGGTGATCTTCCAGTCGGCGATACGGCTGTCGACGATCTCGATCGCTGCATGCACGCTGGCGACCGCAACAGCCACATCTTCAGCAGTTGTATTGACAGAAGGTATATTCGCGCCAAGCACAAAGGCGATTTCCGCCTCCGCCTTGGGCTGCAGGCAACTGGTCGGGTCGAGATTGCCACCATCTGCCACGCGCATATTGTCAAACAACACACCGAAATCGGGCTGGTCAACGCCAAGCTGCTTCTGCACCGCCTCAGCCGTCAGCCCGGCCTTTCGCCCTACAATTCTGCGCCCCTGCGCTTCCCAGTAACGTGTGTTGATTTCCTGCACCGCATAAGCGCCCATGACATCGGTGGGGTCGAGCCATTGGCGTAACGGCGCCATCGCTGAACCTTCATAGGCAGCGCGCAACAACTGCGCGGGTTCTTGGTATTTCGTGTCCATACACCATGCTCCTTGCGCTGCCGTAATATACCTCGGGCCATCCCACGCAAACAACTGACAGCAGGGAATTCTTGCATAGTGAAAATTGCTGCTGCAGAATAGGTCATGGCAACCACACAATCTTCCACTCTCGCCAAGGGTCTGCGTCTACTGCAGGCGATCGTCGCCGACGGCGGTCGCTCGACGCTGGGGGATGTAGCTGCTGAACAGCAAATACCTCTGCCCACCGCATATCGGCTTGCCGTCACGCTCGAAGCCGAAGGCTATCTCGAACGCCAGGCAAAGGGCTGCTATCTACCCGGGCGCGAAATTTCTCGGCTCATGCCGCTAATCCTGCGGTCCGAAGACCGTATCGCTGTACGTCTGCGCCGTCCGATGAAAGTGCTCGCCGCCAAATACCGGGTGTTCATGCATTTCGGCATTCTGGAGGACGGGATGGTCACTTATCTCGTCAAGGAGAACGGCGGGGTCCAGGAACTGTTTACCGAGGAACGCATGCAGTTGGAGGCTTATTGCTCTGGTATTGGTAAGATATTGCTGGCAGCGATGCCCGAAAAGGAATTGCAGGCTTATCTTTCAACCGGACCGTTTCCGGCCTTGACTGCCCGTACGCTGACCGATCCTGAGGTGATCCGCAAGGAGCTAGCGGCGGTGCGGGAAGACGGTGTCTCCTTCGATCGCTTCGAGATTCGCGACGACATTTTCTGTATGGCATTGCCGGTCGCTGATCCGAAGGGAAGTGTCATCGGCGGGCTATCGGTCAGCTTCCTAGACGAAATCCCCGATGCCATAAAGCTTGCTAGCCTGCGACGTTCGATGACGGGGCTTATCAAGAGTGCATTACAAAAGGAATTTGATACGAATGTAGTCTGAGCTGATACGATCACCTTGCTGCGCTCAACAAAAATTGTTGGGAGGGTAAGAGTACTGCAATTACCGACCATTCAACAGGTAGAAAAATCAATTCAGGCCATCAGTCGGCTTGCTGCCCAAGGATCACGACCCAGTAATTGCCGAATGCGTGTGCTGGAGATGACTTCCCCCCGCTCGCAGCATACCGCATCAAGAATTTGCACATTAAAGCGCGTGGAAAGCAGCGCAACATCACCAATGCTTTGGAAGCCGAAACGGAAGTCCGCGCCCACCCAGATCTCGCACGGGTTCAGCCTCGCCAACTCTTCCATGAACTCTTCGGCACTGCGCGAAGCAAATTTATGATCAAACTTGGCCACCACTGCACGAGATACTCCGAGCAATTCTATCTTGCGGAGTTTTTCTTCGGCTGAGGTCAGCACTCGGACACCTGCAAAGAAGGCCTTGGGTGGCGTGTCGAAAGTATAGACAACCGACGGGCAAGATTTTTGTCGTGCGGAAGCGACAGCCGAACCTATCAGCTTCTGGTGCCCCCGGTGCACCCCATCGAATGCGCCTATTGCCACGACGCTGGCGTCCAGCTTGAGCTGGTTCGCAGCAAAGGAACGCAGGCGGCTATGAGTGAGCGCCATTGCCGCGGGTTCACTGTTAGCGGATCGGTTACTAACTATTGGCATCGGAAATGTTCCTCTTCACTCAATTTCGCGTCCGGTCGTCCGAAAACGCGCGCCTGCCTCAATTATGCTTGATGAAATCGGCCACCATCCGGTTGAACTCTTCGGCATGCTCGATCATCGCCCAATGGCCACAGCGGTTGAGCAGAACGAGCCGCGAATTGGGGATATGTGCGCAGAGCAACAGTGAATGCTCGTATGGCACGACGCGATCATCGCGACCATGAATCAGCAAGGCCGGGATATGCATCTTCATCAACTGGTCCATCGGCGCCCAGCTGTTGATGGGGCCGCCTTTGTTCAACATGTCGAGGAAGTTAGTGAGATGCTCAGGCCGGCCCATGGCTGCGTCGGAACGGGCCTGGCACAGATCGGGGCTGGCGAATGACTTGTCATAAACCATGATGTTAACCAGCGCCATCATCGCTTCCGGCGTGGGTGTGCGATAGGCTTGCTGCAAATATTTCAAGCCCTCGGTCGGCCCATCTCCTGCGCTGAACAGCTTGGGCATGGGGCTGGAGCCGGAGCCCATAGTGATGAGGTGGCTCACCCGATCAGGATGGTCGACCGCAACCGATAGCGCAACGATGCCGCCCATCGAATTACCGATAAGAGCAGCCTTTTCGATTCCCAGCGCGTCCATGAACTGAATGGTCGCACTGTTATGGTCGAGCGTTTCTTTGGTGCACGCCTGCGAATCCCCCCAGCCCGGCATGTCCAGCGCATAAACGTGGAAATTCCTGGCCAATTCCTCGATATTGCTGGAAAAATTGCTCCAGCCGGTTGCCCCCGGCCCGCTGCCGTGGATCAGGATCAGCGGATGGCCTTCGCCCGCTTCATAATAGCGCAGCTTCCAGTCTTTTGTCTGGACGTCGCGGGAGGCTTGTTCTTTGGTAAGTGCCATGTCTAATTCCTTCTTTTTGGGCGTCTTGCGGAGAGTCAATCCATCCAGAGACCGCCGTTTACGTCGATAATTTCACCGGTCACAAAAGCATTTTCACGCGCGCAAAGCCAAGCCACCATCCCGGCGACTTCATCGGGCGCGCCAAGGCGTCCGGCGGGGATTTGCCGGACGAGCGCTTCGGGAAAGCTGGTCGTCATCGGGCTAGCGATGGGGCCTGGGGCAACAGCGTTGACGGTGATGCCATCCACCGCGAGTTCCTTGGCGAGATAGAGTGTGAGCGCATGAACACCTGCTTTAGCTGCGCCATAAGCGGCATTGCCTGCACGCTCCTGTTCGCCCGCATCGATCCACGGCCTCGGGTTGCCACCATTCTTGCCGAGGACAGAACCAATGTTGACGATGCGTCCGAATTTCTGCGCCTTCATCGGCGCGATGACGGCTTGGCAGGCGAGAAAAACGCCTCGCAGATTAATGGTGTGGACACGGTCCCATTCGTCGAGCCCAATCGTTTCAAACGCGCCAAGCGAGGTGACACCGGCGGCGTTGACAAGGCAATCGATCCGGCCAAAATCGGTCATGGCCATATCAATCAATGCGCGGACTTGGACTGGGTCGGCCAGATCAGCGGCATAGCTGCGGCTTTCCCCGAACATGTTTGTTGACGCTTCCTGGTCAGCGAGCGCGAGCCGTGCACCGCCCTCTGCCATGCGTCGTGCCACCGCACTGCCGATCATCCCGCCCGCGCCGGTGATGAGCGCGACCATACCGTCGAGTGCGATGCGGGTCATTGCGCTTGTCCGCAGGCGTGAAGTGCGGCCTGCCGTCCGAACACCGCGCCGCGTAGTACTGAGGTCGAGCCGGTATAAGTGCGGTAGTAGATGCCTATAGTCTCGCCAGCTGCGTAGAGGCCGGGGATCGAACGCCCGTCCTGATTAATCACGCGGGCATTGCGGTCCACCTTGAGCCCGCCGAAGGTGAATACATTGGCCGAGATGATGGGCCATGCGCGGTAGGGCGCACTGTCGATAGGGCGTGCCCAGTTAGATTTTGGAGGAGAGAGCCCTTGGGTGGCGAGGCCGTCCTTTTCGAGCGGTTTGAACGGGCCCTCCACACAGGCGGCATTATAGGCACCAATTGTTGCCGACAGCGCTTCTGCAGGAAGATCCATTTTCTGAGCCAGATCCGCGATGCTGTTTGCGACCACCGGAGCCTGATCAGTGCGGCTGCCTTTCTGCCAATTGGGGACGTCATCCAACTGCGCGTCGGCTATCATCCAAGCTATGCCGTCGCGTTGCTCGAATATTCGGCGCGTCACGCTTTCATAATGCGCATCAACTGTGCCGGGGGCCTCGTCAGTAAAGCGTGTCCCAGCCTTGTTGACCAAAATGCCATAAGGGAAGGTAAATATGGCAGGCTCGGCTACGCCCGAGCGCGGGTCAATCGGTTCGGCATGGTAGCTGCCGAAATCGCCATTGGGCGCTGCCCCGATATCGAGCGCCATGCGGATGCCTTCGCCCTTATTATAATGTCCGCCGCGCGCGACCGGGCGCAGGTTAATGGCACTGGCGCCGATATAGCGGGCGAGCATCTCCGGATTGCCCTCAAAGCCGCCGCAGGCAAGGATCACGGCGTCACCCTTGATTTCACCGGTGTTAGTCGAGAGGCCAGTGATGCGGCCTTTGGTCATGAGCAAATTCTGCGCCGTCGTTTCAAAGCGGAATTCGACACCCTTGGCTTTGCAGGCCGCGGTTAGTGTTTCCACCATCACAAGCCCGCCGCCGACAGGCAGCAGGCGCGTCGTCGTTGTGGTAATGAAAGCGGTCGGCAGGAAATCGAAACGCAGTCCAGCGCTCTCGAGCCAGCGCAAGGTTGGACCGGCATTGTCGGCAAAGGCACCAAGAAAATCGGGATCAACCGTCGATTGGCTGCGTGCAAGCGGCGACCAGTCAGCATGGTCACGCACCATTTCCTGTTCAATGCTTGGATCGGTGTAGCCGCCTGCGTTGGCCATGAAGTGATCGATAAAATCGTCCGCGACGTCATCCATCGATTTCATGCGCAAATAGGCTTCGGTATAGCGGGTGTTGCCGCCGTGCTCGCCTTCGCTGGCGCGTTCGATGATCGTGACCTTTGCGCCACTCTCGGCAGCTGACAGCGCTGCGCTTAATCCCGCAATTCCGCTTCCTACGACAATGATATGCATTGGGTTGCTAACTCCCCTTTAAAGCGCTGCTCGAGCGCGTCCCACTTGCCTTTGGCTACGGCGGCCTGGCGTTCATCGAACGATGCGAGCCGATCATGGACGGCATTAAGCGACCCGGTAGCCTTGAGCGAGGCGAGTACCTCTGATGATGCCCGAACGGCAGCCTGCAGCGCAGCATTTGCGTAGAGCACGATGCCGAAGCCCATGTTCGCTAATTCGCTTTGCGGGAGTGCAGGCGTCTTGCCGCCGTGGACGATGTTCGCGACCTGCGGAACGCCGAGCGCAGCAATCCGCCGCATCTGGCCCGCATCGCGTGGCGCTTCGACAAAGGTCATGTCCGCTCCCGCTTCGATGAAGGCTTCCGCTCGTTCAAGCGCCGCGTCCATACCCTCCACTGCGAGCGCATCGGTGCGAGCGATGATCAACGTGTCCTTCGTTCGCGCGTCCGCTGCAGCCTTGATCTTGGGGAGCATGTCGCTGAGCGGGACGACGCCCTTGCCATTGAAATGACCGCAACGTTTGGGAAAGACTTGATCTTCAAGCTGGATCGCACAGGCACCAGCGCGTTCCAGAACTTTCATCGTTCGCCAGGTATTGACCGCATTGCCAAAGCCCGTGTCCGCATCGACTATGAGCGGCAAGCTTACGGCATCCGCGATGCGGGAAACGGTCTGGGCGATGTCATCCAGCGTAGTGAGGCCGATATCGGGTGCCCCCAAAGTCATATTGGCGATTCCCGCTCCTGTGACATAAACGCACTCAAACCCCTGGTCCTCAATGATCCGGGCGAACAAGGCATTTGCCGCTCCGGGAGCCAATACGGCCTGGCGTCGTGCAATAATCTCCCGCAACGTCATTGCTTATTCCTCGCCCGCCGACGCCACAAAGTCAGCGGTCGTGCCGACGGTACCCAGGGCGGGTGCGATCATCGCAATGAAATGGTCGTGCAGTGCGGGATTGGGTGCGGCGCAAATATCCTCGATCACCACCGGCGCAAAACCAGCGTCATCGGCAAAGCGTGCCGTGCTTTCTACGACGAGATGCGTGGCGACGCCGCCCATATAGAGGCGCTTGATGCCGTTCTGCATCAGCCAGGTCATCAGTCCGGTGTTGAAAAACGGATTGACGCACTGTTTGGTGATGACCAGCTCGCCGTCGAGCGGCGCAACCATTGGGTGAAACTCGGTTCCGAACTCGCCAACGATCGCGGCGCGGTTGTTCTTTAAGCCCTCAATCCGGGCGGCGACGCTCAAGCAATCGGCATAATCGGAGCGAAAGCCAAGCCTGACATGAACTACTGCCATGCCTGCTTTGCGCGCAGAATCAAGGCAGCGTTTTGCATTGACCAATACGCCACGATCTTCGACTATCTTGGCGAGTCCATGCGCGCCCACCTTGCCATTGGGATCGACCATTTCATTTTGCAGATCAAGTAATAGCAGGGCAGATTTCATTCTGGGAACTCCGATTGTGTAATGTCTCTCACGCGCCTGATGGCGGTACGGGGGAGGAGCTGGATTCAAAAATGAGGCGATCCTGACGGATCAGTAACGGAATGACAGGGTCGCGCCGTATGTTGCGGGTTTACCGGCAAAACGCGCCGACACGTCCGCGATCCGGTAAGCGTTGGTCCAGTAATATTTGTCGGTGATGTTGCGGCCCCAGATGCTCAGTTTCCAGCGATCATCGTCAGAACCCACGCCAGCACGAAGGTCGATCAATGTGTAGCCGTCAATGCTCAGGATCGCATATTCGCCGAGCCCGCCATTAGTCTTGCTGCGCATTGTGGCATTTGCGCCTAGGAAGCCGTTAAGATTGCCCGATACGGGAAACTCGTAATCCGCAGCGAGCGAACCCTGCCATTTCGGCGTGTTGGGATAGGCTTCACCCTGAAAATTGCGCGAGACGCCGAACGGATCGATATTGTTGAAATTGCCAATACGAGTATTGACATAGGTCAAGCCGCCATTGAGGGTTAGCCCCTCGACCGGGCGGAGGATCAGCTGAATCTCAGCACCCTTGATCTTTGACTTTGGAATATTGACGAGCCTGTTCAGCGTGCCAAAAGGAGGAACATTGTCGCTACCGAGCACTTGCTTGTCGGAATAATCATAATAGAAGACCGCGCCGTTAATCTGCACCGCGCGGCTGGGTGAAAGCTTGAACCCTATTTCATAGGCGGTTAGCTTCTCCTGCGTCGCAGGATCATATTGGAATGCAAGCGCGGCCGGGATCAGCGGGAATGCACCAATCTTGAAACCGCGGCTGACATTGGCATAGACCAGCGTATCCGAATTCGGCGTGAAATCGAGACCGATGCGCCAAGATAGATTGTCTTCCTTGAGCGTATTAAAGGTAGGGGCCCCTGCGCCGGTCGCGTTGAACTGGGTGCACTGAGGATTACCGGGGATGCCCAGGATGAGGGCAAGCGCGCCGTTTGCCGAGTTTCCTGTGCAGCCTACAAATCTGTTGCGCGTTTCGGTATAACGAAGCCCCGCGTGCGCCGTGATCTGATCGTTGAAGGCAAAATCGACGTTCGCAAAGGCCGCCAGATTGCGGAACTTCTGCGAGGACGAAATGTCGATCGCATCGGGGATGGGCGCACCGAAGAATAGGTTGAAAGCGCGAAAGCCGCTGCCACTGGTCGAAGTCAGGGTTTGCGTTTCGAGAACCTTGTTATTCTCGTAATTGCCACCGATGATCCAGCGGCTACCCTCGCCAAACTCCCCTGACAAGCGGATTTCCTGAAACAGCGCCTTGATAGACCCCCGGTCAATCGTATCCACAATTTGTAGGCTGGTCGCATCCGGATCCACCCGATCATTTTGTTTATAATGCGCATAAGACGTCAGCGAGGTCAGCGTCACGGCGTCGTCAATTTCATAATCGAATCGTGCGGTTGCCTGTGCTTGGCGATCATCGCGCTTGGGCTGCAGCGACGCGGTCCAATCTGCTGCACGCGCACCGGATGCCAGCGGAAAGGCGAACAGCCGGGCATCAACGGCGGGAGGGACAAGCGGATTGACCTGGATCAGCTGAGCCGCCTGCACGTCCGATTTATCCCAGAAAGCGCTTACACCTAATTTGGCGGTTAGGCGCTCGCTGGCTTGAATATCAAACTGCAACCGCATTTGTGTGAAATTGCGTTTGCCGAGGGTTTCGTTGCGCGTCGTGCTTTGCTGCCAGTCGCCTGAGCCTTCGTGGCGAGCAGCAAGGCGGACGCCGACATTGTCGCCGAGCGGACCGGAGACAAAGCCGCCGAGTTCCCAGGCGTTAAAGCGGCCATATCCGGCATCGATGCCACCTTCGAAACTGCTGGTAGGACGGGCGGCGATGTAGTTCACGGCTCCACCGGTAGAGTTCGAACCAAACAACAAGCCTTGCGGACCTTTCAGTACTTCGACACGTTCAAGATCAAAGCTGGCACCGCGTGACATTGCTGAAAAAGGCAGTGGAGCTTCGTCCTGATAGACGGTGACCGTCGGGGTCGAGGCAATATCATAATTGTAAAAGCCGACACCGCGCAGCGAGTAGACCGGAGTACTGTAAGCCGATTGCGTGAAAGTGAAACCCGGCACGATTTTACCCAGATCATCTGCGCTTCTGATGCCCGCTGCGGCCAGATCATCACCTGACGCCGCTGTAATCGACATCGGTACATCATTGACTGATTCGGCGCGCTTCGTCGCAGTCACAATAATCATGTTGCTTTCGGCAATCTCATCAGACCCTTGGGCATATGCTGTGCCAGAAGCAGCAAGTACGGCTGCGACCGTGAAAGCGGATGCAGTTGCGAGATGGCGCATCGACGTCATGAGTTTGTCACTCCCCTACCTAAGAATGCCGCCGAACGACGGCTGTTTATTTTTCTATTGACGTGACTGCTAAATCATTGGCATCATCGAGAACAGCGATATATTTTGATAGTCTGTATTGATATAGGTGATACCAATGAATAAAAGTCGACATATTTTGGTGGTAGGTGCAGGTAATGCCGCGCTGTGTGCAGCGATCTCCGCCGCGGAGAATGGCGCGCGTGTGACCATGCTGGAACGTGCGCCTGCTGGAGCACGGGGAGGGAACTCCGCCTTTACCGGTGGATGTTTCCGCACGGTGTATGATGGAGTTGAAGATATCAAAAAGCTTGTCCCGGATCTGACCGAGGAAGAGCAATCATCGAGCGACTTCGGCCGCTACGATGCCGAAAAGTACTACCTCGATCTGTGCGACCTCAGCGGCTACCGGGCTGATCCCGTCCTGATCGATCTGCTGGTCGAGCAAAGCCTGCCCACCCTCTTGTGGATGCGCGATCAGGGTGTGCGCTTCCTGCCTGCCTATGGCCGCCAGTCGTTCAAGGTGGACGGGCGCAACATCTTCTGGGGCGGGCTGACAATTGAGACGGCGGGCGGCGGGATCGGGTTGGTCGATGCACTGTTCCGCCGGGCTGAAGCGCTCGGTGTGGAGGTCCTCTATGATCACAAGGTTGAGCGGCTCCTAGGTGACCGGCATCATGTGCGCGGGGTTATGGTCAACGGGGAGGAGCTTCTCGCCGACGCCGTTATCCTCGCTGCTGGTGGCTTTCACGCCAATACCGAATGGCGCGTGCGTTATCTCGGCCAAGGCTGGGACCTCGCCAAGGTGCGCGGTTCACGCTACAATACCGGCAATGTTATCCAGGCGGCGTTCGACATCGGTGCGCGGTCACATGGCAACTGGTCGGGCTGTCACAGTGTTTTCTTCGATGCAGGCGCGGACGATTTCGGAAACATTGCCGTGCTTAACCAACAGAAGAATTATTTCACTCTCGGCATCGTAGTTAATAGCGACGGCCAGCGTTTCTTCGATGAAGGCAGCGATTTCCGCAACTACACCTACTCTAAAATGGGCGCGGCGATCCTGAAGCAGCCCGGCGGAACGGGCTGGCAGATTTTTGACGCACAATCGACTAAGATTCTCCCAGATGAATATAGGGTGCCACGAGCAGCCCGCTTCGAGGCGAATACGCTCGAAGCGCTGGCGGCGAAACTGGAGGGGATCGATAAGGAAGCCTTCCTCAAAACTGTGGCGGACTTCAACTCAGCCGTCGATGAGGCCGCTCTGTTCAACCCAGCAGTCAAGGATGGGCGCCGAACCAGCGGCCTTGCCATCGACAAGAGCAATTGGGCGCGCGCGATCAGCGAACCGCCCTTCGTCGCCTACCAAGTGACCTGTGGGATCACCCTGACTTACGGCGGTCTTGCCATCGACGAACAGGCGTGCGTGCAGAATGAAGAGGGCGAACCTATGGCTGGGCTTTACGCAGCGGGCGAACTGGTCGGCGGGCTCTATTATGATCGCTACCCAGGCGGCGCTGGTCTAACCAGCGGCTCTGTATTCGGACGCATCGCAGGCGCGATTGCAGCAGGCTAAATGCTCGCAATATCAACCAGCGTTTCCCGTAGCCACGTCAAAGCAATATCCTTCCCCTGATCGGGGCGCCACATCGCGGCAATCTCCAGTTCCGGTGTGGGCAGCGGGACTTCGATCCATTTGAGATTCCATTCGCCGGTGAGCGATTCAGCAAGGCGTTTGGGGAGGATCGCGACGGCATTACTCGATGAGACAATGCGGGCGAAAATGAGGTAGTTGCCCATCGTCAGGCGCAAATTGGTGTGTTTGTTCAGATCGTCCCACAACATCATTTCGTGATTGAAGATGACGCGGGGCAACGCGGAATAGCCGATATGCGGCAACGCCAGAAATTCGTCCGATGAGATGTCTGCGTGGAGCGCCTCATTGTCTTTTGCGGCGATACATACATAGCTATCTTGATAGAGGACCTGTTTATCCATACCCTCCGTCCGCAGCGCGTTTGCAGGGATAATGAACATGTCGATATCGGGCCGTGTGGAGCGGTTGATGAATTGAGGGCGCATGTCGACGAAATCGAACGACAACTGCGGTGCTTCGGCCATGGCGCGTTCGAACAGCCTTGCGCCGAACAGCGCCGCGAAATAGTCCGCCGTCGCGATCACGATTCGCCGCTCGACGGTTTCAACTTCGCCGAACGACTTGGTGAGCACGGTGCGAACGCCATTGAGCAGTTGCGCGACGTCGGGCATGATCTGTTCGGCGAGCGGGGTCGGCACCATCTCACTACCCGACCAGGTAAAAAGCTCATCGTCGAGCGCAAGGCGGAGCCGGTTGAGCGCGGCACTGACGGTCGATTGGGCAAGGTTTAACGTCTTTGCTGCATTTGAGACGTTTCGCGTCGTCCAGATCGCTTCCATCGTGGTCAGCAGGTTTACGTCAAAGTCTCGTAGTTGCATTGCTCGCGCTCCTTATCATCTTTCATGATAGTGCGTATCCAAAAATATCGTTTTATGCAATAGACATTGCTCAGCTAGCACACTCAAAGGAAATCGCGACTCAATGCGATCGGAGAGTGATGAATGGCCGAACTGCAAAATCTTGCTTATGTCGTTGTTGCCGCGAGCGATCTTGAGGCATGGCGTAGCTATGCGACCGATGTAATCGGTCTCGGAACCGTTGATACAGATGCGGGCGATCTGGGTCTGCGGATGGACGATCATCCCTGGCGTTTGCTTATCGAGTCCGGTGAGGATGATGATCTGACGCATGCGGGCTGGGATTTGGGTTCGGACGCGGATCTCGACGAATATGTCGCGGCGTTGCGGGTGAACGGTCAGGAAGTGCGCGAAGAAAATGCAGAAATGGCCGCTAAGCGCCATGTCACCCGCCTTTTCAGCCTCTTCGACCCGAACGGCTTTGCCCACGAATTCTTCGTAAGTCGGACTGACGTGCAACAGGATGGCGGCGCGCTTTCTCCCATTCTGCGTGGGCCGGGATTTCAAACAGGCGACTTGGGTATTGGTCATATTCTTCCCGTATCAAAAAATTATAAAGAGGGCGTACGCTGGTATCAGGACGTACTCGGCCTGCGCTATAGTGACCGCATCCGGCAGGAAATGGCACCAGGCGTTTACGCCGATGCGACCTTCTTCCACAGCGCGACAGGGCGTCATCATTCGCTAGCAACAGGCACATTCCCTTCGGACAAGCGGCTTAATCACCTCATGCTCGAATATCGCGACATGAACGATGTGGGCTTAGCCTATGAACGCGCCAAGAAGGCCGGGATTCCGATCGTACTCGAACTGGGGCATCACCCCAACGACCAGATGTTTAGCTTCTACATGCGCACGCCTTCGGGCTTCGGCATCGAACTTGGCTATGGCGGCGTGGTCATCGAAAAAGATACCTGGGAGCCCCAGCTATATGATGTGATGTCGGACTGGGGCCATGCCCGCAATATCGCGATGGTTGATTAAATGTCCGTCTCTCTCGCTACCGTTGAAAAGCCTAGCGTCGCATCGACGCCGGCAGTTCCGCAAACACCTGATTTGTTTCGGCAGGGAATGCGGCGGCTGGCAGGGGCCTGCACGATCATCACTTCCGTCGCACCGGGACAGGGGCGCGAAGGCTGGACAGGAATGACCGCCACTGCCGTTGCATCGGTGACCGCTGATCCGGCCCGCCTGCTGGTTTGCATCAACCGGTCTACATGGGCGCACGGTATTGTCAGCCAGTCACGAATTCTTGGAGTGAATGTCCTTGGCGATGATGCCTTACCCTTGGCCAAACGATTTGCCGGTGGCGTGCGTCCGGAAGAAAAATTCACCGAAGGGAACTGGCTGACCACCACCTCGGGTGCTCCATTGCTTTCCAGCGCTTTGGCGAGTTTTGATTGCCTGGTCAGCGAAAGCATCGAGGCGAGCACGCATGACATCTTCATCTGTGATGTCCTCGGCGTGCTGCTGCGCGAACCAGGCGGAGATCCGCTAATCTATTTCGATGGATCGTTCCTTCCGGAACGCCCGACCCAGCAGAACCCAGAGCAATAGGAGACTCTTCATGCAACCTGCAGTACTTGAAAGAACAAATGTCCAGATACCGACCAGCGACGAGCTGGTTGCGCGCGCCGCGGCGATGGTGCCTGGCCTTCGGGATCGTGCCGAAGAGATTGAAAAGGCCCGACAGGTGCCGAAAGACGTAGTGCAGATGTTCAAAGACGCGGGCTTCTTCCGCATTCTTCAGCCAAAAGCTTTTGGTGGATGGGAAATGAATCCGATCGTGTTCATGCGCGTGCTCGGTGAACTCGGCCGGGGATGTTGCGCAAGCGCCTGGATCATGATGATTCTGGGTGTGCACAATTGGGAATTCGGGCTGATGGAAGCGCGCGCCGGAGAGGATGTGTGGGGTGAAGACGATGAAACGATCATTGCATCGTCTTATCCTCCCGTGGGTGACATCACCAAGGTCGAAGGCGGTTGGCGGATAAAGGGTCGCTGGCCAACGTCGAGTGGTAGCGATCACGGGAAATGGGCATTCATCGGTGCACTCGAAAAGAACGAAAAAGGTATTCCCGTCGACCGCCATGCGTTGCTGGTGAAGCGCGAAGACTATGAGATCATTGATGACTGGTTCACCTTCGGTCTGTCGGGCACGGGATCGAAGAGCCTGCTAATCAAGGATGCCTTCGTGCCCGATCACCGTGCGCATTCGATGATAGACTACAAGCTTGACGACCGTCCGGTAAACTATCTGTTCCCGTTCGCGACGGTGTTCTACTCATCGGTGTCGTCCGTAATCATCGGCTTCGCGCAGGGCGCAATCGACGTCTTCATCGAGCAGATGCAGGTCCGGGTTGACAATGGCTCCGGTGCCGCAACGCGGCTCAGCCCTTATGTCAAGGACCGGCTGGCCAACGCGGTGGCCAAGGTCCGCGCCTGCCGTGCGCGGATGGAGCATATGATGGCGCATTGCACCGCCATCGTGGAACGCCGTGAACTCGTTTCGAACGACGACCGCATACACTATATGCTCGACATGGCCCGGATCGGCCGCGAGTGCGAAGAAGCTGCACTTACGATATACAAGTGTACCGGCGCACGCGGCGTGTATTCTTCCAATCCGATCCAACGCTATCTCCGCGATACACTGGTTGCGGCAAACCACATCACCCAGGACGCTGACAATAATGCAGGTGCATTGGGCGGTTATCTGCTGAGCGGCGAGCTTCCTCCGATGCTCTACGAAAAGCCGAAACTGGCCTGATCCATGGCGATCCGCATCTGGCACCAGAGCTTCACTGTCCTCAGTGACCTTGAAGCTTACGACGCGGCCTTGCAGGAGCATTTCCGGCGCGTGTCGCGGCCGGATACGGTCATCGACATGCACGGGATGCGGGAAGGCACGTATCGCACCAATTATCCGGGCGATGACATCAAGCATGTCGGCTTCCAGTTCCTGCATTCGATTCAGTTCATGCAAGGCGCATTGCTCGCTGAACGACAGGGTTATGATGCCTATGCTCTGAGCACCCTGCCCGAGCCAGGGCTGCGCGAGATCCGGGCGCTGATTGACATTCCCGTGGTTGGATATGGCGAATGTGCAGCACGTGCTGCCGGCAGGAACGGTCGCAAGTTCGGGGCGCTAGTGTTCATCCCGGAACTGGCTGAATTGTACAGCGACAATATCCACCGTCATGGGCTGGGTGGCCAGCTTGTCGGAGCGCGCGATGTGGGCTTCCGTTTTACAGATGTGCTAGCCGCTTTCGACCGGCCGGGGCCGCTGATCGACCAATTCCGCGACGCTGCGCGCCGACTGATCGCGGCCGGTGCACAGGCTATCGTGCCTGGAGAGGCTCCGCTAAACGTGTTGCTGGCGATGAACGGGGTAACAGAGGTCGACGGGGCCGAGATTATCGATTCGCTTGGCGCGTGGGTGCGAACTGCCGAAGCGGAGGTTGAGCTCCATCGAACGGGTAGGGCCGAGGTTGGTTCCGGTTATTTCGGTGCCATTCCCGATCCAGTGCGACGTGATGAAATTCTCGCCTTTTATGGGCTGAAACCGATATGAGTGATGTGATCGTGGTTGGTGGTGGGGCAGCGGGATGGGCTGCGGCACTTGCCGCGGTGCAGGGCGGCGCCAGCGTGGTGCTGTTCGAAAAGCTCGCCGAGTCCGGTGGATCTTCAGCGCTGAGCGGCGGCTGCCTTGCTCTCGCCGGAACTGACCTTCAGGCGGCACAAGGCGTCGCCGACGGCCCGGACCTGCTGTTTAAGGATTTGTGTGAGGTGGGCCAGCATGTCAACGATGCTGCATTGGTCCGGACCTATTGTGACGCCCAGCTAACGACCTATGATTGGCTTAAAGAGGCTGGAGTCGGCTTCAGCCCAGTGATCGAAACCGCTTCCGGTCAGTCTGTCCCCCGTGTGCACACTGTCGATCCGGCAGATCTGGTGCGCGCGCTCAAGGCGATGGCCGAGCAGGGCGGTCGTGTTGTTTATCGGTCGAATGCTGCAGTCAAGAATCTGCTCTCCGCTCCTGACGGGCGAGTGACGGGGGTACAACTAGAGAGTGGACAGGAGCTGCTGGCGAATAAGTCCGTTATCATCGCGAGTGGCGGCTTTGCCAAGAATCCCGAAATGCTCAACCAATATGCGCCGCAATATGCCGAAGCTGTATTTGTTGCGGGTGCAGGATCGCAGGGTGACGGTCTGTGCATGGCAACCAGCATCGGCGCTGATCTTCGCGACATGAACTATGTCAAAGGTACGTTCGGCAAGCACCCCACCGACGAAACCAATGATCACTCGCTGCAAGCGGTTTACAAGGGCGCAATCGCGGTCAACCAGGATGGACAGCGGTTTGTCGATGAAAGCATTTCCTACAAGCTGCTCGGTGATGCCGTCATGGCCCAGCCCTGGCATACCGGCTACCAGATCATGGACCAAGGCATCTTCGATACTGGCGATGACCGCGTCCGCATTCTCGATTTTGGAAGGCGCCTTGAGGAAGGACTTTTCTATGTCGGCGACACGCTGGAAGAATTGGCGACGCAAATCGAGATAGATGCTGACACGCTCGTCGCAACAATCGCGCGGTATAATGGCTATGTTGAGGCCGGAAACGATCCCGATTTCGGCCGAGAACACCTTGTCCACCAGCATGGCGTGCTTCGGAAGATCGAGACGCCGCCATTTTATGCATATCCCTCGACCGCGGTGGTCTTTGGCACCTATTGCGGCCTGCGCATTGACCCCCATGCCCATGTGCTGCGTGCAGACGGATCGCGCATCGATGGCCTGTTTGCGGCTGGCGAAGTCACCGGCGGTTTTCATGGTGCCGCCTATATGACTGGTTCGGCATTGGGCAAGGCGGTGGTGTTCGGCAAGATCGCTGGCGAAGCCGCCGCCGCGTCATGAAGATCACCGTCCTGTTGGCGGGGGTTCTCGACCCCAAATGGCCGGTTGCACCCGATGGTGATGGGTTGCCCGTTCGACCGGCTGCTCAATTGGCACTAAGCCCATTTGACGAGGCCGCTCTGGAGATCGCACTGAAGATTCGGGACAAAGCCTTAGACACGGAAATCAGGGTCATCGTCGGCGGCGGCGAAGAAGCGATCAAGATCGCCCGCACGGTCTGTGCGCTCAATGTTCCCGATGTCCTTACGGTCGACCATTCGACATTGTGGGACCAAGCCGCTGTGGCACGCGAGCTTGCCCAGTGCAGTCTTGGCAGTGACCTTGTCCTGATCGGCCGCGAATATGGCGATTGCGACGACGGGCTTGTCCCATCGATGCTGGCGCGGCTACTGGGCTATGACTATTTTGGCAGGGTGCAGGTTCTTGATGCAGGCGAGCCACCCAAGCTGCTGCGCGAGAATGGTGCTTTCGTGGAACGGCTCGTGCTTGACCGGCCCGTGGTCGCCAGCGTTACCAATGATCGGCGTTCGCGCCTGCGCAAGCCGCTGATGAAAAACGTGATGATGGCGCGGCAGGCGCAGGTCGGAGCAGTTGATGCTGTTGCAGCCCAAGGCGATGCTCTTAAGCTGGCTGGAGTGAGCCAAGTGGCGGGTTCGCGTTCAGCCGTGGAATGTACGATCATCGAAGGCACGCTTGAACAGCAGGCCGAACTGCTGGCCGCGCTGCTGCTGGATGATGCCGCATGATCGGCTGGCAGGTTCTGTGTGTGGAGGCGCTCGGGCCCGAGCCAACCGAGATTCCGCCGCTGTCCGGGCCGACCGTGCTGGTCTTTCCCGCCGATGCGACCGGCGATGCACTGGCCGGCGCAACGGCGGTAGTCTGCGGAGCCGAAGTGCTGGGTCGGATCACGCACCTGTCCGTTGCCGGAGATAGGGTGGAGGCGAGCCGGTCTTCACATGGTGGGCGCATTGCAATTAGAGTAAGCAGCACCAAAAACTTTGTTATCGCAACGGCCAACACCATGCCTGCATGCGACGGCGAAATCACTCTGGGCGCTGAATCTCCGCTCACTCTGGAACGTGAGGCAATTGTCGACCAGGCAGTTGCACTGGAAGGCGCGCCGATCGTCCTAGCGGGAGGGCGCGGGCTCGATGAGGCGAGTTTTGCTCAGCTTGAGAAACTTGCTGCGCTGCTCAAGGGGGCGGTGGGGGCGAGCCTTCCGGCTATAGATCTAGGGCTTGCACCGGTATCGCGGCAAGTCGGACAGTCGGGCAAGTTTGTTACGCCACGTATTTACCTGGCTGCGGGGCTTTCGGGCACACCGCAGCACTTGGCTGGGATCGGCAGCGCCACCAGACTGCTGGCGATCAACTCCGATGCCGAGGCGAGCATCTTCCGTTATAGCGAAAGCGGGGTTGTGGGCGATGCCCGGATCATCCTGCCGAAATTGGTCAAGGCGGTTGAACGAAAGCTGGCCCAATGCAGCTAGCGGACGGTCTTCTTGACGCATGTCTCGTTTGGGCATTGTCATATTTACTTTGCTAGCGATATGGGCAAGTCTACGATAGTATAAATCGGTGCAAAAAATCTCGTTCGAGCGCCATCGTTTTCCATCTGAACTAATTGTCGGTGCGATCTGGCTTTATGCAAGGTTCAACCTGAGCTTTCGCGATGTGCCAGATTTGTTGGACGAACGGGGACTAGATGTTTCTTTTGAAACTGTTCGCCGATGGTTTATCAAATTTGGCAACGGGATCGCCCGTAATTTGAGGATCGGCAGGCCCACCCTCAGCCAATTGGCTAATTATAAACCTTTTCGGCATAGCCCAAGGCGTCTGGAAATGGTCTGCTTTCCGCCAATCTGCTTTCGGAACTTTGACTTCTGAAGCGGACGTTTCGTCAGCACTACGTTCCGGACATGCGCGCCGTGCATCATTCTGGACTGTTGAACCTTATTAGGAATCGATCGGAAATTGTGCCATCAGCTGACGGGCCGCTGATAACACTTAGGCCTCGGGCCCCCGGGACTTGTAACGAGGGAGCGCCCATCCGCGCGATAGCGCTCCCGCTCTCAACCCGAACCCGCAGGCCAGCGCCAACCCGATTGCAATTTCACGCTGAAGGCCCAGCAAATGCAGGATGATATAGGTTGAGGCTGCCAGAACCGCTGCAGTCACATAAATCTCGTGAGAAAAGATTATGGAGTCTTCTTTTCCAAGAACGTCCCGGATGATTCCCCCAAAGCACGCTGTAATGACGCCCATAGTGATCGAGACCAGTGGGGCCTCTCCTAACGCATTGGCCTTTTCGGCCCCGGCGGTCGCGAAGAGCGCGAGCCCCAATGCATCGAACCACAATATCCATTGATGTCGGGAGGCGGCGAGATGGGCTGTGAAGAAAACCGAAACAGAGACTATTATACACACCCCGAGATACTCCGGACGATCCATCCAGAAAACCGGTTGACTGTCGAGCAAGAGATCACGGATGGTCCCCCCGCCGATCCCAGTGATCGTGCCAAGCAGGATGAAGCCGATGACGTCCATCTGATTGCGTGAGGCGACCAGAGCGCCGCTTATGGTGAAAACCACGATGCCAAGCCAGTCGAGGGCGGCTATACTGCTTTCGAATATCACTTTGATGCTCTTCCCTAAATCGTCATTGCTTCCGCACCACAGTCGAGGATCATTTTGAGATGATTCTTTGCCCCGCTCCGGGAATGCCGTGTCCTCTGGTAGCCTATTGGAAAACGCGAACAAATCCATATATAAAGTGCGAGCCTTCAGTCGCATGAGCGGCGGCTGCAAGCTCCTTCTTCAAAGGGGGCATTTGATAAGGTGCGCGACGCTGCCTGCCCCCCTTGAGAATTGATTACGCGAACAGTTTTTCGGCGGTTTTGGCCGCGCGCGATCCGAGATACCGGGCACCGGCAAGATCATCTTCATCGGGTTGGCGGCTGCCATCCCCACCGGCAATGGTAGTAGCACCATAAGGCGCACCACCACGAACCTTGTCATGTCCCGATTGGCCTTCAAACCCATAATCGAGGCCAACGATGGTCATCCCGAAATGCAGCATGTTCGTGATCAGGGAAAACAAGGTGGTTTCTTGTCCTCCGTGCTGCGTCGCGCTGGCAGTGAAGGCTGCGCCAACCTTCCCGTTCAATGCACCGCGCGCCCAGAGACCACCGGCCTGGTCGAGAAACGCCGCCATCTGCGACGATACCCGTCCGAACCTTGTGCCGGTGCCAATGACGATTGCGTCGTAGCCTTCCAGTTCGTCGATCGAAGCGATCGATGCATCCTGGTCCAGTTTGAAATGATTGGCACGAGCGATCTCTTCCGGGACCGTCTCCGGCACTCGCTTCACATCTACAGTCGCGCCTGCTTCTCTGGCACCTTCCGCGACTGCTTTGGCCATCGTCTCGATGTGACCGTAAGTCGAATAATATAACACGAGAACTTTGCTCATAATGTCACTCCTTCATTTGTGATTTGATCGTCATTCTGGCCGAATGCATAGGCATCCATCCGCAAAACACCGTATGTGTTGCTGGTATGAAGCCTTTCGGCAGCCGCCTTTGGTCCTGCTGCCCCTAGTGCAACGAACAGGGGTAGTAGATGCTCTTCGGTCGGGTGATTGCGCTGGGCATTCGGAGCGAGGCGCCGGTAAGCAAGAAGATCGCAGGTGCGGTCTTCCACAAGAGCCGCATCGAACCAATCCGCAAAATCGGTGACCCATTCGGGCTCTTCCATAGCTTGCTGTCCGCGCCAGCTGGAGAGGTCATGCGTGTAGCTGCCGCTGGCGATAATCAGGACGCCTTCATGAGTAAGGGGCGCAATGGCCCGTCCGACTTCGAGATGATGTCCCGGCCCAAACTGGCTTTGCACCGAAAGCTGCACGACGGGAACATTTGCCTCTGGCCAGGCCAGCATCAAGGGAACCCAAGCCCCGTGGTCGAGGCCGCGGGATTTATCGGTGGCTGCAGACAGACCGGCATCGCCCAGAAGATCGACTACGCGTTCTGCCAATTCCGTGGAGCCGGGTGCAGGATAGGAGAGGCGGTAGAGCGCATCGGGAAAGCCGGAAAAATCATGGATCGTCTCGTTCTTCTCGACAGCATTGACGGTGGCAATGCGCGTCTCCCAATGGGCTGACACCACCAGTATCGCGCGCGGACGGGGCATGGTGGACGCCAACCCCTCGAGGAAGTAGCGGGCTGCTACGTCCTCGAGTGGAAGCGTCGGAGCCCCATGCGAAAGGAAAAGGGGGCGAAGCATGGCTTCAGGCCTTCTCTGCGAACGGATTACCGATCGCATAGGCACCGTCGCCAAACATTGACTGCGCTAGCAAGGTCACTGCCCAGAATACGGGATATTCCCAGCCACCTCCCGGATTCGAAAAGCTGAAGCCGCTGGGAAGATGCGGTATGATTGCTCCGATCATTATGACCAGCGCGCCAAGTGCGGCCCAGCGGGTCATGAAACCCACGATCAGCGCAAGGCCCAGCCCAATCTCGCCCGCCATGACGGGATAAGCGAGGATGCCTGGAAACCCGATGCTTTCGAAGAAGCCGGCCGTTCCGGCAGGGGTGAATACGAAAAGCTTGGTCAGTCCGTGAGTCAGCAGGAGCGTGCCACTGGTTACTCGCAACAGGGCAATGGCTCGTGAAATTGTATAAGTGTCGGTCATAAAATCCTCCAGTTGGGTTGCCCACTAGATAGACTGATACGGATACGCATTAAATTATCTAAGATTGACTACCAGCTATGCGTTTTCGTATAATAGGGCATGGACTGGGACGACTTGCGGACATTTCTTGCGATTGCGCGACAGGGGACGCTTTCGGCAGCGGCGCGCTCACTGGGCGTCACCCAGCCTACGATGGGACGCCGTCTTGCGGCTATGGAGGCCCGAATTGGGGCTCGATTGCTACAACGCACCCCAAGCGGATATGCGCTTACGCCGACTGGAGAGGCGGTGCTTGGCAATGCCGAACGTGCCGAGGCTGAAGTTCTGGCTGCGGAGCGCGCCATCACCGGAAGGGACGTCGCTCTCGAAGGGGTTGTAAGGCTGACAACAGTTGACACGCTGGCCGCGCGGATTGTCGCTCCGGCACTTGCTGCCCTGCAAAAGAAGCACCCGGGCATCGTGGTAGAACTGGTTCCTGATACGCGATCACTCAGCCTGTCGAAACGTGAAGCCGACATAGCGCTTCGCATGACACGATTCGAAGGGCATGAAGTTGCGACCAGACGCGTCGGTGCCGTAGCCATGGGACTATATGCCACCGCTGAGTGGATCGAACCCGCCGAACACGGTGACGTGCGACTCGTCACGGTTTTGGACGACCAGGCCCACCTTCCAGAAGCCAAGTGGCTGCGAGAAGCGTTTCCAGGCGCCTCGATTGGCTTCAGATCGAACAGTCGCGAAGTGCAATTGCATGCTACGCTCGCAGGCGCCGGGGTCGCAGCCCTTGCTTGCTACAGAGCGGATGTAGAACCCGGCCTCCTCCGGCTCAGAAACTCCAAATCGGAACTGGTCCGTGACATCTGGTTGGGGGTGCATGTCGACATGCGACACATGCCAAGGGTGCGCGCAGTTTCGGACACAGTGGTTGAAGCACTGAAGGAGAACTCCAGCATTCTAAATCCGAAAACCCAAGCGAGCAATGCCGCTCAAAAATCCTAACAACGTCCTGACTGTGTGTCCGCTTCCAGGCATTTAAAGCTGCAGACTGGATGACCGAAATTGGGGCGCATAGCTGTGAGGCCCACCAAGGCGTTTGAATGTCAGTTTCCGCGAACTGTCGTCCCAAAAGCGGGCCGTCGGCAAGCCACCCATAATCGGTCATGCGAACTGATTGGATGGAGAATAAAAGCAGCCAGTCGGCGACCGCCTCAATTGCGGTCATACAGAAGCGAAGCCAGCAATGCCTGTAACTTTCAAAAATCTAACTTTCCTTTATTGAAAGATAAAGCGACGCGAAAATCGTAGAATGTTGGCAAAGTCAATCTCGCCCCCATTACTAACAGGCGGCGTTCATCAAAGATTAACGACCGGCTGTAGTATCATATATTCATCGCAATGGTCGCAAAGCTGGAGCCGATCTATGAAACAATCCGTAGTCATCGCATTTGTAGCAATAGGCCTCATAGCTTCAACTATTGCCCAATCCCGCGCCGGAGATCGCTTGAAAGATCGACTTGAACAAAGAAAAAGTGAGGCGACTGCCACAATGTCGCGCTCGGCGAAGGGGGCACAAAGGCTTTCATATGGTGACGACAAGGCGCAGCATATCCTCTTTTTTCGCGCCGACCGCAGCCATCAGCGGCCACCCCTTGCAGTATTTATCCACGGTGGCGGTTGGAAAAATGGTGCGCCAGAGCTGGTTGACAACAAGCCGGAATGGTTTGCGCGGCACGGCTGGGCTTTTGCCTCGGTCGGATATCGATTGCTGCCTGACAGCCCAGTGGAAGAACAGGCGCGAGATATTGGCCGTGCACTCGATAAGCTCCGCAGCGATGCTGTTCGGTTGGGATTTGATGCTAATCGCATAATTTTGTTCGGTCATAGCGCGGGAGCGCATCTGACGGCGCTGGTTTCCACCGATCCCAGTTATGCGCTCGCCAGCTTTTCGGCAATCCGGGGCGCAATCCTGATTGATGGCGCCTGCTATGATATTCCTTCGCAGATAGCGGCTTCACGTTTCATGGCGCGGCGGACATATATTCCTGCTTTTGGAACCGATCCGGCCCGGCAGCGCGAACTTTCGCCGGTCACCCATGCAGGAGGTCGCGATGTGCCCAACTGGCTGCTGCTTTACACATCGGCGCGCGATGACGCACAGGCCCAGTCCAAGCTGCTGTCTTCTGCCCTGAAACGCGGCGGCGTACAGTCCGATCTGGTCGAGATCCAGAGCAAAACTGACAAACAACTTACCGAGCATCGTGCGATAAATGTCGAATTCGGTACAGCTGGCTATGCCGGCAATCCCGCAATTGAGGCGATTATGCAACGTGTTGCGGAGTAACCCTGGGCATAATGAAACGAGAAAGCGGCCGTTCCTCTTCCCACCCAATCTCGGTCAATGAGCGATGGCTCAAAGTGGGCCGTCTCCTGCCAGTCAGGTTTTGGCCGCAGAAATTGGGAAGCTGACATTCAGATGCGTTGAAACCTCGGTCCACAACTGCCGCCCAAATTGGCGTGGCAAACGAAGATCTAAATCTTGAAACTGTCCCTTCGCTCAGATCTCTTCAATGCAATGACTATGGAGCGGTCGCGAATTCAGCGCCAAGCCTGTAGTATTGTCGTTCACTGCCATTAGTCTGTGTCTTTTGCCATGTATCGTAACGTGATACGTTGGGTCGAGGCGAGGGCACTCAATTTTCGGATTGTTGCTCTGCGACCGCTTCCGGCGCAGGTCGACGGTGTACAACCGAGAATTGATTGACGATGCAACGGTCAACATCAAAATCACGGCCCCAATTTTCCTCCCATGTCGCCGCGTCGAGTTTGGCGCCATAAATGGAACGGAGCTGTGCATATACGCGATTGGGGTCCAGTAGCTGTGAGAGCGACTGGTAGGTTTCCGCCGTGAAATCTGACGGCTTGATAACGCCATCTCCGCCCTGCGACCGTCCGCTTAGACCCTTAAGAATCAGAATTGCATTCTTGGGGTCTGCTTCCAAAAAGGCGGAAAGTCGATCCAGTAGCGACTGTTTTGTCGCTTCGTCGCCATCTCGAAAGATAGCAAATGCCAAATCGCCAAACCGATCGCCTGCGCACTCAATGAGGTTGCTTTCGTCAGCAGCAGTGAAGAAGCGCTTGGCCAAAATTACCGCGATAGGGTGCAGTCTCTCCGGCGTCAGGAAGCCGCGATCCTCACCTTCCGTCGTTCGCGCACGGCTCCACCTCAAAAGTTGGCTTATGAAGGGGAGGGAGTCGGCGTTTTCTGCGACTTCCGCGATAATGGCGTCTTGCTGGGCTGCCTCCATGCGGAGCGCGAGCTGGCAAATAAAAATGGCGGCTTGGGATAACACGAACGTCCCGAACACAATGTCTCGTGAGATGGGAATTTTGGAAGCGCGTTTGGCGAGCGCCAAGCTCAAGGTGGGGGCCGCAGTCAGATCGAGCGTTTTCTCGTGGCGCCTCAATTTTCTAATCAGAAGTTCCGCAGCGTCTCTTTCGAAGGCATCGTCGAGAGCCGCGCCGACGCCCTCTTCGTCGCATGCTAATGCCTGCTCAAGCAATGCATCAATTTCGCGATCGGCCATATCGCCAGTGGGCACGGCATAGGTGAAGTAGCGTCTGAAATAATCGCTGCTACAGATTCGTTTTTCATTCGCCCACGCGGAATCCCAGTCACCGCCATAGCCCATCTGGCTGAGGCGTGGGAAAAGCCCCTGCAGGAGTTCTTTAACGGCTCCCTTTTCAGCTTCATCAGCCTCCAACTGTTCGATCGCTCTGTCGATCGGCGACGGAAGTGGCTGTCCCTGTCCTTGGTGGTTGTCTCGTGCTTTCAGTACATGGTCGGGGTTGGCGCGGACCGTATCGTAGATCGCAGGATAAAAGACCCTCAGCGCTTCGATTTGAATTTGATCGACAAGACGCACCTCGCCCTTGAGAATGGGGACCGCAAAGCTGATTGCATTGTCGAATAGCTTCACCCGCCGTGGCGTCCTCAGTGTAGCGCCGAAAGCCTCCATCAAAGCATGACCGAGTTCCGGGCCATCGGACTCGTTTAGTTGAATGCCGTTCTCAGCGATGACCCGGTCGCATGCCGCGAACATGAGGTCCCGCAATTTGTCGGGGTGCGCAGGAGGAAGATGGAGCGGCACCTGCACTATTTTTTCGAGGAAATGACGTCCGGCCAAGGGATCGCCAGTGCTATATGCCTCGCCCAAGGCTTCCGAAACGATCGCATCGTCGAAGGCCAGCACGTAGGTCGTGTGATCGAAATCGCCGGACAGTCGCACCAGTTTGAATAGAGTCTGGATGTCCCGCCTATCGAGACGATCGATATCGTCGATGAAAATTACAATCTTCTTGCCGTGCTTACGAAGGATACCGCCGACCTTGTCGCGAGTTTCAACGAGTACCTCGGTGGTGATGGCCTCGCCCAAACCCTGCACAGTATCGCCGACCCGAGGGATCGCCTTTCCATATGTCGCCATGAGATCGCCGATATTCTCTTTGGAGAACCAGCCACTCTTCTCCAGCTTGTTCTTGATGGAATGAAAGAAGCTGCGGGTGATGGCTTCGGTGCTATCGCCGTAGAACCAAGGGTTGTAGTCCATAGGAAGCACATCGGCATACGGCTCTAGGTATTCTTTGACCATCGCCAGCGTTGACGTTTTACCGTCGCCCCATGGCCCATAGATGCCAATAACAAGGCTCGACGGGTCGCCTCTGCGCGCAATGGTCTCTGCGATCTGCTTCGCGAATGAGGCGCGATCGAATATATCTTCGGCAACAGTTTTGATCGGCCGATCGACTTGGACTGACAGACCCTTGTCGGCCGATTCAGCAGGTTTTTCTTTCCGAGCAGGTGATTGGTCTGCCGTCGTGTCAGCAGTGCCAAAGAATCGCTTTAGTATCTTCATGTCTCAGGTTTAATCCGACTCCAACGTGGTTGTCGCATGTGCAGCGATAATAGCAACAGTTGCATAGAGCAGGTATTTTGTCATGCGCCAATGCTCGGCGTGTTCGAACGAACGACAGCAATCGGGATCGCCATGCGGCTGCCGGAATGACAGGAGTTAGTGCGCATTTGAGACCGGCCGGAATTTGGCCGTTTGCTGACTGGCAGAGATTGGCCGCAGAGAGCAATTAGGCGCCGCTCAGCATTGCGCGAGCGATTGCAAATCATCGCCTAATTCTCAACCGAGGCACTGGAGTTGCCCGCAGTCATGCGGCCGCGCTGCTATCCATCTTGAAAAAAATGGTGTTTCGACTGATAATACTGGCATGACCAAAAAAAAAGAGACTGACAAAATTGTAAAGAGAACAGCGGATGACATTATCGCTTCACGTGCGCCGTCTGTCGTAGAGCAAGCCGCACTTGCACGGGAAACATCACTATCGCGCGCCGCAGGTGGACTTACTGGTTCCGCCGTAGAGCGGGCAGCGTTAGGTCAGGAAACTGCAGTATCTCGCGCTGTGCGCGATCTTACTGATTTTCCAACGTCCGCTCTGCTGAAGGCACAATTTAAGTCGCCCCTTGCTGAATTGATCGAGGGTTCAAAAACAAGCCTACTTGCATCCGGGATTTTGGAGTCAAATCAATTGTCTGCGTCCGCTGAGGCAGCGCGTGGAATCAGTCAGCAGTTAAATTTGCTTAATGGGCTGGGAAGCGCACAATGGAAGCGTGAGCTTTTGGGTTTTGACACCTCAATTATTCACGAAGTGGCTCGCCAGCAGAGTGGAATTGCAAAAGCCCTTGCCGGAATAACGGACAACCTATCAGCTACTACGAAGGCGCTTGAATTCGGTATGCCGAATTTAAGCGCCCATGTAGAGGCGGCAATCGCCAGTTTTTCATCCCTTAATCTGACCAATCAACGTTTTGCGGCACTGGCTGGAATAACGGACACCTACGGCCTTGGTAGTCTGCATCGGCAGACCTTTGAAACCCTGTTAGGCCAATGGCATACAGCGTTTGATTTGCCGAAGAACTATTGGCGCGACTTCGATTATCGACGTGAACTATACCGCGAAGCCGAGGTTGATGAAGGGCTGATTGAAGCTGACCCCGAAACCACGATTGAGCTCGCCATATCGAGCGGGGCAATCGTCGGCGAGATTATCGAAGAAGGCCACTATATTGTTGGCAAAACTGCATCTGGAATCCTCACACTTACCACCTCAAATTTGGCGACTGACATATTCGAGCTGGTCGGGACGATCGAAACCGCGTTGCGCCGACTCATTGTCCGTAAATTAAATGCCCACGCCGGACACAAGTGGTTCAAACAGCGGGTGCCTGGTGCGCTCAACATAAAGGCAAAAGACACACGACAACGGGCACTTAAAGCTGGCGAGCCGCTAACACCATTGATCGAGTTTCTTACGCTTGGAGAACTGATGGAAATCGTTCTAAAAAGCAATAATTGGGACGAGGTGTTTGAGCCGATTTTCCGCAATCGCGATTGGTTTAAGCGCGATATTGAAGTGATCGGTGTCGCTCGTAATCCGAATGCGCATTATCGTGCGAACGATGGCCTACGTCTTACCGAAGCCATGATTGTTTGGCAGCGCCTCAGCTCATACATCGAAGATGATGGGCAATGGGCAGTTGATGCCGATGCTGACAAGTAAGCATGCTTTTGTTAGATCGGCCGCGCTTCCATTAACTCATCAAGGCGCGCAAAGTAGGACGCTGAGAGATTTGCCGTCGCATCGACCAAGGCTTTTTCTTGTTAATCGCGCCCGCATTGATCGTTCCTCACTTATGCCGGTTGTTGATCGCATTGAACACCTGCACAGCAGCCGCTCCAACGGCGCCCGCTTTCAGGATCGCGAAGGAAGAGCCTTAACGACCGGGATTGGGGCGCAAAGCGGACATAGGTTGCGACTATTGCGAACGTCCGGAAATGAGGCGTTAGCCGCCATCGCAATGACAGCCGGTTTGTGGCCGTTATTTGAACCGAATGATCAAAAGCTGTCCGTCTGCTCACGACTCAAAGGCGGTTGTCAGGATGTGATCTATTGAACAACTGCTTTCCAGCCAACTTTACCGTTCGACTGGATTACGAGGATCGCCGCAGAACTGTTCATCTGGCGCTCTACCACCAACAATAGAATCTCGAAACGACAACCCAATAAATCGACAGTTGCGTTATATTTCAGATGCACACTCGCTATGTATCACCGTCCAAAAAGCACACCCCCTTTCATGACATAAACCAGCCCCTGTCCGGATGGTGCCTGGGCAGCAACCCGCGCATCTTCAGGGCCGTGTTGCAACGCTGTGCGCTGCTGCCCGCACCGCCCCTTCGAGCGGGGTTTCCCTCATGTGCATTCGGTGCAGTCCAGACCCCATCCGGACCTTTCGGGGCTTAGTCAAAGGGATGGTCCCTTGGACGAACAAATTTGCTTCGAAAGGTATTATCAAATGAAAAACACAGTCACACTCGTCGGCTTCGTAGGTAACGATCCAGAGGTTCGTGAAACCAAGTCAGACGCGACTATTACAAATATCTCACTGGCAACAACGCGCAGCTTCAAAGATAGCGAAGGCGAACGCCAACAGGATACCGAATGGCATCGGATCACATGCTTCAACGGTATTGGAAAATGCGTTGCTGAACATGTCACCAAGGGTGCCATGATAATGGTCACGGGACGCATCCATTATACCAAGTGGACAGACGATAAGAACGTTACCCGCTATGGTTGCGAGATCATCGCAGAGCAGGTTGATTTTCTGTCCAAGGCGAAAGCCAAATCATCCGAATAGATCACGCCGTCATCGTTCCGTTCCGAGGCTCGGTAGCATCCGCTACCGGGCCTCTTTTTTTGTCCTTTCTTGATGTGGCCTCAAAGGTCGTTGCCGAGTCAGAAACGGTGCATATATGGGAGGCACTTTTAGCGACCAATGCTGTCCGCAAATGGGATTAAAATGATGACTATTTGTTACCAGAATGCAATTTTCAGCGCTCAAGCGGACCACGTCTTTGGTCAGCCATATCAACGAAAAATTGACTCTTCGTTCCACGAAAAAGATCATGATATTCTCAGTGGCAAGTTCGGGGTCGATTAAGGCTATTTGGTCACCAGAGGGCAAAAAAGCTGAATTTTCTGGTGACGTTTCTATAGATTTCAGACGCCCGATAGCCTACGAGACCCTCTGCAAACACTTACAATACTGCGATAAAGGGATGAACAAGATGAGCGGAAAAGGACTGCCGAGCTGTGGACAAAATCAGTGCACACCGTACGCGAAGGATCTTTCAATAACAGCCCTGCGACAATCGATGTGTGTTCCAGGTGCCGCCAAAGGCGTCGCTTTTCACCGATAATCCGCCGTTCTAAATACCGTTCTAATTTGAAATTAGAACGGTATATCTGACTTAAGCCATTGAAAACTATGGTGAGCCCTGCTGGGTTCGAACCAGCGACCTACTGATTAAAAGTCAGTTGCTCTACCGACTGAGCTAAGGGCCCCCAGACATCCTATGCGCTGCATAAATGCTCTTGAGAAGCGCCTCCCTAGTGGTGCTTGCGCTTGGGGTCAAGCAGCTTTCCTTGGTTTTCGCAGGATTTTATTGGCGGGATTTGCGGGAAGCTATTTGCGCTATGGTTAAGCCCGTCACCGGATCGCGCCATTCGGGTGCTATTTCGGCAGAGGGCTGCAGCACAAAGGGGCGTTTGCGCATCATCGGATGAGGAATGGTGAGTGGTGGACGGCTGTCAGAAAATGAGCCCTCGCTCCATAATATAATGTCAAGATCAAGTACCCTTCGGGACCAAGCCTGGCCGCGTCTTGTTCCGAAATGCGATTCGATGGTTTTCAGGAGAGCGAGCAAAGCGTCGGGCTCTAGCTCTGTTTCTACAATGGCGGTGGCATTGGCGTAGGCGCGGTTTGATGGGCCGATAGGCCGGGAAGAAAGGGTGGAGGATTTGTTCAGGACGGCAAGACCCTGTTGCTCCAAGCGGCTCAATGCCACGTCAATAATATTACGAGGGAGACCAAAACGGACATGGCGCTGGTTTGACCCCAGAGCGATCAGGTAGTGGGTTTTTGGCACTGTGATCCACGGCCCTTTGCTGCGAATAGTGTTAAAGTAACGGTTCCAAGCTCTTATAAGCGCTGCTACCATGGTATAATTATAACGCAAGCTGAGGAACAAGTTTATGGGCAGTCGATATCGAGGTGCAAGTAGCGGAACAATATGGCTGGCGGGATTGGTTCTTTCGTTGACGGCATGTAGTGGCGGCGGTGATAGTGCAGAGCCAGAGCCGGTTGATAGCATTGTGCGTGCGGTTCTGACAGGTGCAGATAACAGTCCATATGGTGAAGTGATAATCGGTGAAGGTGATGGCGGTTTACTGGTGCAAATCAAGGCTGAAGGGCTAACTTCCGGAACGCGCGGCGTTCATATCCATGAAGTGGGGACATGCGAAGGCCCTGACTTTAAATCAGCGGGTGGCCACTGGAATCCGGGCGGAAAAGAACATGGCTTTGACAATCCCAAAGGCGCCCATATGGGTGATTTTTTCAACCTTGAGATCGGCGAAGATGGCAAGGGATCGTTAGAGACCAAGATTGAGGGTGCCAGTTTGAAAGGCGGCCCAAACGCGTTGATGGACGCTGATGGCGCGGCCTTTGTTATTCATGCGGGGCCGGATGATCTGAAGACCGATCCATCGGGTGAAAGCGGTGGCCGAATTGCTTGCGGTGTTTTTGAAATGGAACGGTTTGAGTCTGCTCTGTAACGCAAAGCCAGCAAACATCGTTTTTAATAAGCTTTAAAATATACAAAAATATATATTATCATTTTAGCTATCGGGGGGTCGCATGGCTATTTCAGTTCTATTTGTTTGCATGGGTAATATATGCAGGTCGCCGTTGGCGGAAGCTGCGCTGCGGCAGCAATGCTCGGATATGGAGCTGAGTCTGATTATCGATTCTGCCGGAACCCATGACTGGCACGCAGATCAACCGCCGGACGAGCGGGCGCAGGCTGTTGCAGCTAAAAACGGAGCGCCGATCGACCATTTACGCGCGCGAGGGGTACGGACTGCTGATTTTCGTGATTTTGATCATATAATTGCGCTCGACAATGATAATATGGCCTATTTAGAGGAATTACAGCCATCGGATGGGTCGGCTTTACTGTCTCTCTTTCTCGACCATGTAATAGGTCGGGAGGGAGAGGGGCTTGTCGATCCTTATTATGAATTAGAGGATGCATTCGACAAGACTTGGGCCGACGTGGTAGCCGGAGCAAAAGGGATTATCGCCAAAATATTCTGAACGCGACTTCGGATGGAATATGTTCATGGTGAGGCATTTGAAAATTATTGCGACCCCGTTCGGCAAATTTTTAAGGCTTAAAGGCTTATCAATTGATATTATCTATGAGTCGCCATGTTAATTTTGTCGATTTTTCATGCGGTTTTTCTTGAAAAATTCACATAATAACCGATATTAGTAGATATCGCGCTGCAATAATCGATTTGCGGCCCAATGAACCGAGGAGTTTGAATATTATGGCTTGGCCCGACCCCAGAACGACAATGTCGCGTGCACCTGTTGGCACCGCACCACAATCTGATGTCGCTTATGACGCTGGACTGCGTTCGTACATGCTCAAAGTCTATAATTACATGGCGAGCGGCGTGCTGCTGACCGGCATCGTTGCGATGCTCTTTGCTAGCTCCGGCATGGCAGCGGAAATCATGCTTGGCGGTGGAATGATGAAATGGGTGATCATCCTGTCGCCACTTGCTATCGTATTTGCGATGAGCTTTGGACAGAATAAATTTTCGACATTTACGCTGCAGGCAATGTTCTGGGGCTTTGCGACCTTGATGGGCCTATCGATGTCGACGATTTTCCTGGTATACACCGGCGCTTCGATTGCCCAGACCTTCTTTGCTACGGCTGCAGCCTTTATGGGGCTTAGTCTCTATGGCTATACGACAAAGAAAGATTTGTCGGGCTGGGGCACCTTCTTGATCATGGGTGTTATCGGCTTGTTGGTTGCCATGGTGATTAACATTTTTCTGCAATCCACGATGATGCATTTTGTCATCAGTGCCATTGGTGTTCTGATCTTCGCTGGTTTGACAGCATATGACACGCAGCGGATTAAAAGCATGTATGCTTATGTCGCTGGAACCGACATGATCGGCAAAGTGATTATCATGAGTGCGCTGAACCTGTATCTGGACTTTATCAATATGTTCCAGTTCCTGCTCACCTTCATGGGCAGCCAAGACTAAGCTTATATTCATAAGCCCTGATTTACAGAAAAGCCCGGCAGGAAACTGCTGGGCTTTTTCTTTTGGCAGTTGATCGATTTTCCATCGCAATCGCTGGACAATAGGAAATCCCGAGCATAGGAGATTCTTAGCTTTTCAGGGGAAAAATACGTGATTCAGACTATTAAAAATCTGCGCTTGTTTGCGACCGTTATTGCCGTTTCTGCATTGGCTGCCTGTCAGGCTGCGCCTCCTCCTCCTGTTGCTCCGGTACCTGTCCCACAATATACGCCGCGTGCCCCGACGACTCCTTTTGGCGCGAGCGCCAATACTATCGTGCCGCTGGTACGCCCCGATGGTTTGCGGGAAACGATCAACCGTGATCTTGGCCCGCTGGAAACCGTATGGCATGTGCGTGCGGCACTAAACGTCGCGGCTTTGAGTTGTACCGGACCGGAATATGAACGGTTGGTTGGCGATTATAATGCGTTTATCGGTAATAATGAGAAATATTTGCGTAACGCCAATAATGCGATTGTGAGCAAAGCTCGCCGTGAAATAGGTAGTAATTACAAGGTCGAGCATGATCGGCACCAGACGATCCTATATAATTACTGGTCCTTTTCGCCCCTGCGTCGCCCGTTCTGTGATCAGGCGGTTCAGGTTAGTCAGCGTGCGATCATTACCAAAACCGAAGATATGGCAGCATTTGGTGAGCAGGCGCTGATGGAATTGGAAAAACCATTTACAGATTTTTATCAGGCCTATGAGCAATATGAAAAAGACCTTGCCGCGTGGCGCGTCCAATATGGGCAGACGCCGGAAAATTAGCCTCTTTGCCGTTACTGGCTAATATTTGAACAGATAAAGGCCAGAGGGTTCATCCCGTCTGGCCTTTATCTTTTGGTGCTTTCTAGCCTTGGGGGATGAGCTTTTCATCAATCGCTTTGGCTTCGATATATGCGCTACGCGATTGCACACGTTCGGCATAAGCCTTGAAACTGCCGCGTTCGGGAAAACTCTTGAATGCCAAGCCCCAGCCTACCTGCGCGCCAACATATACGTCTGCCATCGTAAACCGTTTTCCGCAGACATAATCATTGGTTTGCAGCATCTGGTCGAGCACATCCATAGCCATGTTATAATTGCCATAGCCAGCCATGCGTTGCTGTTCTTCGGCGATGACGACACCAAAAGATCTGTCGGTCACCGCTTGCTCGATCGGCCCGGCCACGAAAAACAGCCACCGATAATAATCAGCGCGTTCGTCCGCAGTCGGTGCAAGGCCTGCATCAGGAAACGTATCGGCAAGATAAGCGCAAATCGCAGCACATTCGGTGACCGTCTTACCATTATGGACTATCGCCGGAACTTTCCCCATCGGATTGACCGCAAGAAAGTCTGCAGACTTCATCTCGTTGTCAAATGCGACAATCTTCTCATCATATTCCACCCCCGCTTCATGCAGGGCCCAGCGGGCAATCTGGCCGCGTGACATAGGGTTGGTGTAGAATTTTAGCGACATGATACGAATCCTCCTCTGGCATATTGGAACATAATAAGAACAAAATGTTTTCGGTCAAGCATCACAATCTACTTCCTTGCATCGAGAAGGACTTCAAAGCCGCCATAGATTAGGCGCCGACCGTCAAGCGGCATATCAGCGCCTAACTGCGGCATGCGATCATCCTCCCGCATTCGGGCTGAGCCTTTTTCATAGGCTTCCTTCGATGGCCATTCGACAAAGCCAAAGGCGACTGTTTCGTCGTTTTCCGCTTTTACTGCCTGCTTAAAATCGGTCACCTTACCGTCAGTAATATTGTCCGCCCAGCCGTCCATCGTATATAACGCACCGCAGTCGATTGCGACGGATTGCATTGTCCGGCACAACTCTGAAAAAGCGCTGCGATTGCCCTTCGGCACAGGCGCTACATAGCCCTGTACATAGGTCGATGAGCCGCTAGATTCGTTCTCTGCTAACGGTTCAAATCCGGAAAACATCATCCGCATTCCATCAAACGGCATATCTCCGGGAGGGGTTTGCATAGCCTCATCATCCATCATCTTTTCATGGGCTGCCTCGCAGGTTTCTTTCGAATCCCATTCTATCCATGAGAAAACTATTTTTTCATTTTTCTCGGCTTTAACCGCGCGATACATGTCCGTCACCTCGCCGCGGGGAACATCGTCGTCCCAGCATTCGACGATCCGCTGTGCTCCATACCCCGTGAAAAGCGGAACTGCATCGTGGGCCATCTTCTCATAAGCTTCTTTCTTGTCCTCGGGAACGGGAATCAGAAATCCTTGTAAATAAGTCATTATCTCTCTCTCCTTTCCAAAATAAGTTAGATTATATCTGCCATCTCATTTTCGCAAAGCTCAGCAAGTTGGTCTGAAACTGCAGTCCATCCAGCGAAAAAGCCCATTTCTTCATGCTGTTTTTTCGCTTCTTCCGTCCAGTGACGAGCGCTAGCGGTGTAGCGGGTTCCGTCGTCCTCTGCCTCAATCGCGAAAATACCGATCATGAACGGGCCTTGCGGTTCGAAATCTGCCGTCATGGCGTCAGTAAAGACAAAACGCTGTCCCGGTTTTACTTCGAGGAAAATACCTTCGCCTTCTTCTCTCTCCCCATCAGGGCCGAGCATCACAGTTGCATTGCGGCCACCGGAGCGCCAGTCCTGTTCAATAATCTCTGTTCGCCACGGCGTAGGGCACCACCACTGCGCGGTCTGTTCGGTTATTACACGCCAAACCTTTTCGGGTGGTGCAGCGATATGTCGGGTAATAGAAAGTTCGTGAACATCTTCGGGTTTAGTGGGATTACAATCGGTCATTTTATACTCCTTTCTTTAAATTTTGGGGTAAATAACATTTGGGCATAACGCCGCAAATGGGAGATCGCCTCGTGAACGGGCGTGGCATTACCCCGGCCCTTGGCGAGGATGAAAGCACCTTGCAGCGCAGCCTGTGTATAGGATCCTAGTGACATACCGGTGACGCCTTCTGGTGCGCCATATTTTGCGATGGCTTGATCGAGATCAGCGGCCAATCGGGCACTATGACCCGCTATACTATCGTAAGCCGCACCGCGGATGGCATCGCTGCTGCCATAGCACTCTTGCAAGCTGGTACCGGCATAGCAGGTAAATTCCTCGACCGCGCCGGTTGCAATCTCTTCACGAAAATCGAGATAGCCAAAATAGCGGTCGAGTGGGTCGTCGTGGCGGTTGTAATCGGCCTTCATGAATAACGCGCTGGATGTTTCTGTCCAATAGTCCGCCGCAGCAGCTCCTAAGGCATCTTTGTTCGTAAAATGGTGGAAAAAAGCGCCCTTGGAAACTCCAGCTTCGGCGCAAAGCTGATCTACAGAAGTGGCCGAAAAACCATTTTTGCGCACCAGTTTTATCGCTGCGCCGAGTAATTTTGTCCGCGCACCGGATTTTGGCGGAGGGGAATTAGCGGATAGGTTTCGACTCGGTTTCATCGCAAATACATACCAACTAGTCGGTATGAGTCAATATGGGGAATTTCTCTTTTCTCGGGTATTTGCACGACGCACTGATTGAACACAAAAAAACGGCGTGAGATTAATCACGCCGTTTTTAATATTAGGAGCTAAGCTTAAGCCTGTTTATTTAGCCTTGGTCGCTGCCTTTTTCTTCGGCCGTTTCTTCTTGGCTGCCGGTGCAGCGGGCGTGACTTCAAAAGTTAGCTCGTTGTCTTTCAGGTGGACCTTGACCTCACCGCCGTTGGTGAGTTTGCCGAACAGCAATTCTTCAGCCAAGGGTTGCTTGATCTTTTCCTGAATCAAGCGGCCCATTGGGCGCGCGCCATAAAGCTTGTCATATCCGCGGTCGGTCAGCCATTTCTGGGCATCCTCATCTAATGTGATGTGGACGTCCTGATCGGCCAGCTGCAATTCGAGCTCGAGAATGAACTTCTCGACAACCCGCGCAACAACTTCTGGCGGCAGATAGGCAAAGGGAACAATGGCATCCAGACGATTGCGGAATTCTGGAGTGAACATTTTCTTCACCGCTTCATCGCTGGCATCTTCTTTGGACACATTGCCAAAACCAATGCCTTCTCTCGCCATGTCGGATGCACCGGCGTTGGTGGTCATAATCAGGATCACATTGCGAAAATCAACGGTCTTGCCGTGATGATCGGTCAGCTTGCCGTTGTCCATCACCTGCAAGAGAATGTTGAACACGTCGGGGTGGGCTTTCTCAATCTCGTCGAGCAGCAGAACGCAATGCGGGTTTTGATCCACAGCATCTGTAAGCAATCCGCCCTGATCATAGCCGACATAGCCTGGAGGCGCACCGATCAAGCGGGATACGCTGTGCCGTTCCATATATTCAGACATATCAAAGCGTTGGAGCGGAATACCCATGATTGATGACAATTGCCGTGCCACTTCGGTTTTACCAACACCGGTGGGGCCAGAGAACAGATAGTTACCAATTGGCTTATTGGGTTCGCGCAGGCCAGCCCGCGACAATTTGATCGCGCTGGAAAGCTTTTCGATGGCCGCGTTTTGTCCGAAAACAACGCGCTTCAAATCGCGGTCGAGACTTTCTAGCGTTTTCTTGTCATCCTTGGAGACAGATTTGGGCGGGATGCGCGCCATGGTCGCGATAACCGCTTCAATATCCTTGGTCGTGATCATCTTCTTGCGCCGCGAAGGCGGCAACAGCATCTGCATTGCGCCCACTTCGTCTATCACATCAATGGCTTTATCCGGTAATTTGCGATCATTAATATAGCGCGTGGAAAGCTCCACAGCCGATTTCAACGCATCGGGTGAATAACGTACATTGTGATGATCTTCGAACGCGGAACGCAGTCCTGCGAGGATTTTGATCGTATCTTCGACACTCGGTTCGTTCACGTCAATCTTCTGGAACCGGCGCAACAGGGCGCGGTCTTTTTCAAAATGATTGCGGAATTCTTTGTAAGTGGTGGAACCAATGCAGCGGATAATGCCGCCTGACAAAGCAGGTTTTAACAGGTTAGACGCATCCATTGCACCGCCACTGGTCGCGCCAGCACCGATTACTGTGTGAATTTCGTCAATGAACAAAATGGCGTCAGGCATTTTTTCAAGCTCTGATACTACCTGTTTCAGCCGTTCTTCAAAATCGCCGCGATAGCGTGTGCCTGCCAATAATGAACCCATGTCGAGCGAATAGATCACCGCTGGTTTCAAAACGTCAGGAACATTTTCTTCGACAATGCGTAGGGCAAGACCTTCTGCGATAGCGGTTTTACCAACGCCGGGTTCGCCCACATAAAGCGGGTTATTCTTGGATCGGCGGCACAATATCTGCACAGTACGATCAACCTCGGCCTGACGACCGATCAATGGATCAATCCGGCCGTCCTTGGCTTTCTCGTTCAAATTGACTGTAAACTGGTCGAGCGCGGTTTCTTTCTTGCTCTTGGCTTCTTTTTTCTCTTCGCCATCATCTGCGCCCGATAGTTCAACCGGATCAACGGACTGACCGCCTTTGCCGACGCCGTGGCTAATAAAGCTCACCGCATCCAGGCGGCTCATATCCTGCTGTTGCAGGAAATAGACCGCATAGCTTTCGCGTTCGGAAAATAGCGCGACCAGCACGTTGGCTCCGGTGACTTCGTCTTTTCCGGACGATTGCACATGCAAGATCGCACGCTGAACAACGCGCTGGAAGCCAGATGTGGGCGATGGATCGATGGTTTTCTGGACCTTCAGGGAGTCGAGTTCGGTATCAAGATAGAGCACAACTGCATCTTCCAGCTCGCCGAGGTCAACACCGCAAGCATTCATCACCTGAGACGCATCGCCGTCGTCGATCAATGCGAGCAAGAGATGTTCCAACGTCGCATATTCGTGAGACCGGTCGGCTGCATTTTTCAGCGCCTGATGAAGGGTCTTTTCCAGTGATTCTGCAAATGACGGCATATACTTAACTCCTTGATGGGACATCAAATTGTCCCGGTGGCCGAAAAACCTGCGGTACAGTCTGCTCAGGCCTTAACTATTCGGCTACCTTACTAATTTATGCGCAACCGTGAAAACATCAAGGGCTATGCACTCATAATGGTCAGCTTTAAGCCAAGGTTATACCAATTTTCTCGTCTCTTCTCCTAAACGGTTCAAGTCAGATCAAATTAAATCCGAATATTAAGATATAGGGTTAACAAATCCTTACCAGAAAGCCAGCTTTCATCATTTCTTAAAAAGGTCATCGGCGCTGGTACGGTGCGCCACTGCGAAGTTTTTCTTGGCTTCACAGCGGCTTATTTCGCTTTTGAGCAGCAAAATCCGTTTCTCCAGCTCATCCACAGAAAACGAGTCTAAATCCTGTTTTATGAGCCGGGCGAGCGGATCATTGGCGCTGCGCGGCAGATTATCGTCGTCATCCATTTAAAGACCCTAGTTTTTTTGTCCACAAGCGTCGGTAATGTTGACCGAGAAGGGTTTGCTGTCAATAAGGCGATCGGAGAAAAAATCTGTACGGCATTTGGACGGATTGGGGAGATTTGGGCAGGTTATGACAGTAACGCAAATATTGCAGTCGGAAATGACAGCTATCGCGATCAGCAAACCGGGCGGACCGGATGTTCTGAAGCCTGAAATTATGGCGGTACCAAAGCCTGCGGTTGGCGAAGTGCTGATCAAAGTGGTGGCCGCCGGCGTAAACCGACCCGATATCATACAGCGCAAGGGGCTTTACCCCGCGCCGCCGGGCGCATCGCCTCTACCGGGACTTGAGGTGTCGGGCATAGTAGTCGCGCTGGGTGACGGCGTAGAGCCGGAATGGATGGGGCGCAGCATATGTGCGCTGACCAATGGCGGCGGTTACGCTGAATTTTGCGTAGCGCCCGTGGGGCAGTGCCTTTCTGTGCCCGAAAGCCTGACCATGGAAGAAGCGGCGGCATTGCCGGAAACCCTGTTCACGGTCTGGAGCAATTTGTTCAATCGCGGTTTTGCGCGGGAAGACGAAACGGTTTTGATCCATGGCGGCACCAGCGGCATTGGTACAATGGCAATCAAGCTGGGCAAGCTGTTTGGTGTGAATGTCATTGTAACATGCGGTTCCGATCAGAAATGCATCGCGGCCAAAACCATCGGCGCGGATCATGCGATTAATTATAAAACGCAGGATTTTGTCGAAGAGATTAAAAAGATCACCGGCGGGCAGGGCGTTGAAATCGTGCTTGATATGGTCGCGGGTGATTATGTCGCGCGGAACCTGAATTGCCTGAAAGAAGATGGCCGCCATGTCACAATCGCGGTTCAGGGCGGAGTGAATGCGACCCTCAATATGGCGCAGATCATGATGAAACGATTGACGCTGACCGGATCCACATTGCGTCCGCAATCTGCCGATCGCAAGGCGTTGCTGGGGGATGAAATTTATCGCTATGTCTGGCCGGATGTCGAAGCCGGAAAGTTGAAGCCGGTCATGGATGAGGTTTTTGCGTTCCGGGATGCTGCCAAAGCCCACGCTCATATGGAAGCGGGCAATCATATCGGGAAAATTGTCCTCACTATGGGATAGCGGGTTGATGACGCGGTAACCCGAATGAAAGATGTCTTTGCTAACGCCGGGTAGTTTCAAGAATGGAATTATGCCGCTAGCATGACAGACAGTTATTTTTCTATCCAGTATCTGCGCGGATTAGCGGCGTTGATGGTCGTTCTTCTACACCTGTCGACCGGCGGTTTTTTCCCGCAATCAGCGGCAACTGAATGGCTCGGCGGCGGCGTCGATATATTTTTTGTGATTTCCGGTTTTATAATGGTCAAATCGACCCAAGGGAAAACATATTCACCAAAGCAATTTTACGTTAAACGTATCATGCGTATCGTTCCGCTCTATTGGCTGGCCACGTTGGTCACGGTTCAAGCAAGTGGATGGACGGGCTGGCACAGCATCGCTTCCTTCCTGTTTATCCCGATGCAGCATCCTACAGATGCTGTATTTCTACCGGTTCTTCAACCCGGATGGACGTTGAACTATGAAATGTTTTTCTATTTGATTTTTGGTGCGAGCTTGCTGCTGCCGGAAAAAAACCGGCTGATCTGGCTGGGTGCCGGCTTGGCCCTGCTCGTAATGGGCGGCATAATTTTCCAGCCAACCGGTGTGGCTGGATTTTATCTGAATCCCATCATTCTTGAATTTGTCTGCGGTATGATCATTGCGAAATCGCGCCGAAAAATGCCAATCATAGTTGTTCCCTTGGCATTGTTTTTCATGCCGCTCTTATGTGGATTGACCGATCAGCGCTTTTTTTCGCTGGGCTTGCCAGCGATGCTGCTCGTTTGGGGGATTATTTCTGCGGAGCCAAAAATGCCAGAAATTCGAGCATTTTCGTTGGTCGGAGACGCTTCCTACGCAATTTACTTATTTCACCCGTTGGTTTTGGGTACGGCCCAAATTTTCATCACCGGGGAACCGGGAAAATCGATTTGGCTTGTTCTAGTAGTTTTGATGGCAACAATTGCATTTGGCGTTATGGCGCACCTGTTTTTGGAAAAGCCGTTCAGTTTATTTCTGTCGGACTGGATGTACAAATACCGGAAAAAGCAAGGCGATGACGGTGCTTCGAAAACGAGTCAAAAACAGCTGCAAAACGAGATAACTTAAGCTCTATCGTCACCAAAGGGTCACAAAATGCGAATCAACCTGTAATATAGGCAGGTTATAGGCGGCTCCCATGGATGGTTTCCTTGGGAGTGAAGCGATGGCCAAACAATTTCCGCCGATTTCAGCGTCTAATGTCCCCTTGCTTGATGTGGACCGCTATGAAGCGCGGCTTACCCGTCAACCACAGGTCAATCCGGTAGACCGGACGCGATACCGAACCATCTGGATTTCTGACATCCATTTGGGCACGCGCGGCTGTAATGCCGACATGTTGATCGATTTCCTAGACCATGTGGATAGCGATACACTTTATCTGGTGGGCGATATTATCGACGGCTGGCGGCTGAAGAAGAAATTTTATTGGCCGGACGGTCATAATGATATCGTTTGGCGGATATTGAAACGGGCCAAGCGGGATACGCGCATTGTCTATATTCCCGGTAATCATGACGAGATGTTCCGCCAGTTTACCGGATTAAATTTCGGCGGCGTTGAAATCCGCCGTTCCGCAATCCACGAAACCGCTGATGGACGACGGTTGCTCGTGCTGCATGGCGACGAATTTGATGCGGTGATGTTGGCCCATCGCTGGCTCGCTTTTGTCGGGGACACCGCTTATACCTTTCTGATGCGGCTCAACTGGGTGGTCAACAAGGTCCGCCGGCGCATGGGACTGCCTTATTGGTCGCTATCGAAAATGGCCAAGAACAAGGTCAAAAATGCCGTGGAATTCATCGGTCGCTTCGAAGAACTGGTTGCCAAAGCTGCAGGCAGCCGGGGTGTCGACGGGGTCGTGTGCGGCCATATCCATACCGCCGATATGCGCGAGATTAAGGGCATCGAATATTATAATGACGGTGACTGGGTCGAAGGATGCACGGCGCTGGTCGAATGTGACGACGGCACGATGGAAATATTGCACTGGGCCGATGAAATTGCCGCACGAGAGGCCCGGCGCGCCGAACAGCTGGAACTGGAAAGCGTGAACGACGATCTGGTGCAAGCGGCGTGAAAATCGCGCTGGTCACCGATGCTTGGCATCCCCAGGTAAATGGTGTGGTTCGGACATTGGAAACGGTGGTCGGCATATTGCGCAATTGGGGGCATGAGGTGTTGATTATCTCCCCCGATCAATATCGCTCGGTCGCGGCACCCAGCTATCCGGAAATCCGTTTGGCAATGACCCGTGCGCGTAGCGTGGGACGCCGCATTTCCAAATTTAATGCCGACGCGGTCCATTTGGCGACTGAGGGGCCATTATGCCTGTCTGCGCGGCGTTGGTGCCGCCGTAATAAATTCCCGTTTACAACGGCTTATCACACACAGTTTCCGGAATATCTTGCTAAGCGCACCCATTTGTCACCGCGCATTTTCTGGCATTATATCCGCTGGTTTCATGGCCGGTCACAGGCCATCATGGCGTCTACCGAAAGCGTGCGTCAGCAATTAATGGGCGAACGTTTGCCGCAAGTGCACCATTGGAGCCGCGGCGTTGATCTTACGAATTTTTCTCCGGATGCGCCCGCCCCGGACCTTTTCAAAGATTTGCCGCGCCCGATCCAGCTTTATGTCGGACGGGTAGCGGTGGAAAAAAATATTGAGGCTTTTCTGCAAACCGATCAACGGGGCAGCAAGGTTATCGTGGGCGATGGTCCTGCGCTGGATGATCTGCGCTTACGCTATCCCGAGGCTTATTTTCTGGGCCGTAAATCGGGTAGACAATTGGCCGGATGCTATGCGGGTGCAGATGTTTTTGTATTCCCCAGTAAAACCGATACGTTCGGACTGGTGTTGATTGAGGCGCTGGCTTGCGGCACGCCGGTAGCGGCTTTCCCTGTCACCGGCCCGGTCGATATATTGACGGAAAAAAGCGGAGCCATGTCCAAAAATTTGAACCACGCAATTGCTGTCGCGCAATATTTACAGCCAAGTGATTGCCTGAAACGGGCCAGTCATTTCAATTGGACCGCCAGCGCCCGGCAATTTTTGGATGGATTAGCACGAATTGAACCGGATCAGACCGCCTATATGTCACGCCGCTTTATTGCTAAGGCCATTTTTGCGAGAGTATGAACCGGAATTGGCCAAAAACCGTCAAAAAACGATGGCCTAACCAAATATCTTGCCGACTCTTTCGATATCCACTACAAAGAAGATAACAACAGGCCGCTCCCGAAAGGGGCGGCCCTTATTTTTTAAAAAGGATGCCGCCGTGGCCCAAGATAACCCAACCCCACTCATGCAGCACGCAACAGCGAGCTGGCTGGTTGATAATACCGGATTGAGCTTTGAGCAGATTGCTGAATTTTGCGGTATTCACATTCTTGAAGTGAACGCGATGGCCGATGATCTTGCTGGTTCTAAATATACGGGCCGCGATCCTGTGCAGGCGCATGAATTGACCAACGCGGAAATCGCGAAAGCCGAAGCTGATCCGGAATATCGGATGAAGCTACAAAAAGGTCCCGATCAGATCCGCCGGACCAAAGGCCCTCGCTATACGCCGGTGTCTAAGCGTCAGGATAAGCCGGACGGTATTTCTTGGTTGCTGCGCAATCATCCCGAAATTTCTGATGCGCAGCTTGGCAAGCTCATCGGCACGACCCGCACTACGATCAGCGCTATCCGTGACCGTGAACATTGGAATATTGCCAATATTGTTCCCAAAGATCCGGTTACTCTGGGTCTTTGTTCCCAGCGTGAACTCGATACCGTGGTTGCCAAAGCTGCGAAAAAGGCAGGCATTGAACCTGAAGTGGAAGAAGACAAGAAATTGGGCGGCGACAAGGAAGCGCTTATCGCCGAATTGCATGAAGAACGCGCGAAAGCCGGACGGGATGCGGAGGCCGCATTGGCCGCTGAATCTGGTGAAGGCGAAATTGCTAGTAAAGATCTGACCGCAGAAACGCTCTTTAAAGATAGCTAAAGTCGCGCGCAGCCGGTGATTTTTGCCCCGCATTGATTATGGGGTAGGAACATACAGCTACTTATATTTGACATTGGTCTTAACTGACTGATTAAATTGGCTTGCGCCGCTTCCTTGCGTAAGTCTATGGTCTGGCTATGGATGCAATAACACACCCCCCCGCTTATGATGCCACCTTGGCCGATCATGGCTTTGACCCCATCGAAGCGGAAGGTCTCATCTATCCGCTCGGTGATTATGAACCGAAATATGGCGAATATTTTGAACTCATGCCCGGTATCGGTTGGACCCGTACGCCGGTTCCTGGACCGCTGGGGCATATTAACAACTGGGTGCTTGATGATGTGCATCCGGACGGTTCTGCGGGTTTTGCGATAGTCGATACGGGATTGTTCATGCCGGCAGTCATCGAATCCTGGAAAACGCTTTTCAAAACCGGGCTAAACGGAAAATCAGCGACGAAAATCGTCGTGACCCATTTCCATCCCGATCACGTCGGTTGTGCCGGCTGGCTGGCCAACCGCTTCAAGGCGCCGGTTCACATGAACCGTACAGAATGGTTGCTGGCGCGTATGCTCACAGCAGATGTCAGTGATGATGTGCCACAAGAGGCTATTGATGAATGGCGTTTTGCGGGCTGGGACGAAGCGTTGATCAAAGAGAAAAGCGAAGGTGGCTGGGGCCGCTTTGCCCGCGCCGTATCGCGTCTGCCCATAGGCCATATCCGCATGGATGAGAGTGATAGCCTGACCATCGGCGATAATGACTGGCGGGTGATGATTGGGCGTGGCCATACCCCGGAACATGCCTGCTTAATCGATGATAAAAACCATGTGATGATTTCCGGCGACCAGATATTACCGCGCATCACATCCAATATCTCGGTCATGTTGAGTGAACCAACTGCTGATCCGCTTGGCGAATGGCTTGCCAGCATAGATCGGTTCCGCGCTGAAATTGATCCGGATCTGCTGGTGTTGCCAGCGCACGGCCGTCCGTTCAAGGGCGCGCATCAGCGGCTTGATACTTTGGCGCTACGGCATAATGAGGCGTTGGATGACCTTGCTGATGCGATCAGCAAAAAACCCATGCGGGTGGTCGACAGTTTCCCGCTGCTTTTCACCCGCCCAATCGGTCATGATGTGATCGGGATGGCAACGGGAGAGGCCATGGCGACGCTCCGGCATTTGGAATATACCGGCCGAGCGACCTATGAGATGAAGGATGGAACTGCTTGGTATAGCGGCGTTTAATTCAGTTCTGACCAAATTCGTTTCACACGCTAGCATATCAACTATAGTCCCGTCGGTGTGAAGAATGTGAAGTATTGCATTAATCGTCCAGTTAAATTGCTAATTGCAACCTTGTCTCAGGAATGGCATAACATTGTCCAGCTGGGAGAGACGGCAAATGACAACACAAGCTATAAAGAAAAGCGCAAGCGCTTTAGAAACACCGATGCAATCAGTCGACGTCCTGATAGTAGGGGCGGGAATTTCCGGTATCGGGATGGCCGTGCATCTTCGTGATAAATGCCCGGATAAGAGTTTTGCGTTGGTCGAACGCCGCGACGAGATAGGCGGGACTTGGAACCTGTTTCAGTATCCCGGGGTCCGATCTGACAGTGATATGCATACTTTAGGTTTCCAATTTGAGCCATGGACCGAGCAAAAAGCCATAGCCGATGGCCCATCGATCATGAACTATCTCCACCGGATCAAGGTAAAGCATGATTTGGAAAAACATATTCATTTTGGCCACAAAGTATTGGCTGCTAGCTGGTCTAGCGAAGATGCACGATGGACCGTAACCGCAGAAAAATCAGACGGCAGACAAGCCATTATTCATGCCAATTTCCTGTATATGGGGTCGGGCTATTATGACTATGATCAAGGCTATGATGCGAAGATTGCCGGTATTGAAAATTTCAAAGGCGATGTGGTTCATCCGCAGTTCTGGCCCAAGGATTTTGACTATAGCAGCAAAAAGGTCGTAATAATCGGCAGCGGTGCGACGGCGGTGACCATCGTTCCGGTCATGGCTGAAAAAGCCGCCCATGTGACGATGTTGCAACGGACGCCGACATGGTATTTTGCTCGCAATGCAAAGGACCATCTAGCCAATTTTCTTCGCAAGATCATGCCCGAACAATGGGCCTATAATATCATTCGCTGGAAAAACGTGAAGATGCAGGACATCACCTTCCACATGGCACGGAACCAGCCTGAAAAAGTCATAAAAAAACTGGAAAAACCACTTAAAAAAGAACTGGGCGATAAATATAATAAGGAAGATTATACGCCGCCTTATGGGCCATGGGAACAGCGCCTGTGCCTTGTCCCCGATAGCGATATGTTCAAAGCCATTCGTTCCGGCGCGGCAGAGGTCAAAACCGGCCATATCGAAGCGGTAACTGCGAATGGTATCAAGTTGAAATCTGGCGAAACATTGGATGCCGATGTGATTGTCACAGCCACCGGCTTGAAACTTGCCGTTGCGGGTAAGGTCGTATTTGAAGTGGACGGGAAGCCGATTAATTTTCATGATCATTTTTATTATAAAGGCTGCATGTTTTCAGACATCCCTAACATGGCGATTGTCTTCGGCTATTTGAACGCATCGTGGACACTTAAAGCAGATATAGTCTCGGAATATACCTGCCGGTTGCTCAAGCATATGGACGCCACTAGCACGCGGATCGCCAATCCAGTTTTGTCAGAATCAGTGGAAGAGGAAGAGCTGTTCGATTTCTCGTCCGGATATATTAAGCGTTCCATCAGTGAGCTGCCACGCAACAGCACTGGCATGCCGTGGAAGTTGAATCAGGATTATCTCGCTGATAAAAAAATCTTGTTGAATGAACCGGTCGATGACGGTGTGATCCAATTTTATGGACCGAATAGTGCAACTGAAGGTCATGAAGACCTAACAATGGAAGCCGCCGAATAATCTTGAAGCGCCATATAATTTAATTGCTATGTTGTAATTAACACTAATGTAAGTAAATTAGATTCATGAAAAATGAAATGTTTGATGTTCTGATCGTGGGTGCTGGCCTATCCGGTATTGGCGCCGCTGTTCACTTGACCAAAAGATGCTCTGGCAAAAGCTTCGCAATCGTCGAAGGGCGCGAGCGATTGGGCGGGACGTGGGATTTATTCCGTTATCCCGGCATCCGATCTGACAGCGACATGTATACTTTGGGTTATAATTTCAAACCTTGGACCGAGCGCAAAGCGATTGCAGATGCGCCGACAATTCTGAACTACCTGCGCGAAACCGTGGAGGAACATGGGCTAGGTAAGTATATCCGCTATGAGCGGAAAGTTACCAATGCCAGTTGGTCGAGCGACACCGCCCGTTGGATGGTCAGCCTGGATCATGGTGATGGTGAAACCAGCGAAATTGAATGCAATTTCCTGTTCATGTGCTCTGGATATTATAGCTATAAAAGCGGGTATAAACCGGATTTCAAGGGCCAGGAAGGTTTCTCTGGTCCTATTGTTCATCCACAGGAATGGCCGGAAGATCTAGACTATGCGGGAAAGAAAGTGGTTGTCATCGGCAGCGGCGCGACCGCCGTCACTTTGGTCCCATCCATGGCGGATACAGCCAGTCATGTGACGATGCTCCAACGGTCGCCGACCTATATCGTGTCGCGTCCGGCCGAGGATAAATTCGCGCTGGCACTGCGTAAATATTCGCCAGGTAAATGGGCTTATGGCGTCACCCGTTGGCGAAATGTGCTTTACCAGCTTTTCACGTTTAATTTGGCCCGTCGGCAGCCGGTCGGATTCAAGAAACGGCTCCTCGATATGGTGCGTGCGGAAATGGGTGAGGGCGTCGATATGACGCATTTTACGCCAAACTATAATCCATGGGATCAGCGGCTTTGTCTGGTTCCCGATAGCGATCTTTTTAAGACGCTGAAATCCGGCAAAGCGTCGATCGTCACCGATCATATCGACCGGTTCGTCAAGAATGGCATCCTACTGAAATCAGGCGAGACAATTGAGGCTGATATCATCGTCACGGCCACCGGACTGACTATGGTTTCTGGCGGGCATGCGCAGTTCCAAATTGATGGCGAACCGCTCCATTTCGGTTCGCATTTCAATTATAAAGGGGTGATGTTCTCCGACGTTCCCAATCTGGCTATGATTTTCGGTTACACCAATGCGAGTTGGACTTTGAAGGCGGATCTTACCAGTGAATATATTTGCCGGTTAATCAATAAGATGGATACCAAACATGTGCAGATTGCTTATCCGCATCCCATTGATTCAGAGACGATGGTTCCGGAAACAATAGTCGATTTTTCATCAGGCTATATCGAACGAGCTGCTGCTGATCTGCCGAAGCAAGGACAGAAAAAACCATGGCGGCTGAATCAGAATTACGCGAAGGATATTGTCAATTTGCGTTATAAGAGCGTGGATGATGGGGTGATGGTTTTTGCAGAAGCAGGACGCCAGCATAGTGGTGCGACTGGAAAGCAAGAGAAGGTGATGGCCGGAGCATGATTACGCTCTCGCGCTGAACCGGTTTCATGGTTATAGAGGCCCGATGACAGATTTTGCGACATTGATCGAAGCCGATAAAGGCCAAGCAGCACGGACCATCCAGATATTGGATGTGAATATTTTTGAAGATTGGCTGCGGAACCAGCCCGATAGCGTGCGCAATTTCGTCAATGCATATAAATTTGTCGCCAATCCGGAATCCTACCTTATTTTGCCTGTTGTGACGGGGCAGGGCAAAGCTGATAAATCAGAGCAGGGTGATTTTACCGTTGTGGCCGGTGTGATCGACCACAAAAAGCTGGACCCTTGGGCCTTGGCCAAACTGGGAGGAAAGCTGCCCGAGGGTAAATACCGGCTCGCCGGGGCAAGCGCAAAAAATGCTTTGTTCAGTTGGCTGATTCCGCAACATGAATTTGACACTTACAAAGAGCTGCCCGACCGGCAAGGGCCAAGCGTTTTATTAGTGAAAGGCGAGATTGCACAGGTGGACGATGCCGTCCGTCAAGCAGAAGCCACGGCGCTTGTTCGCGACATGGTCAATACGCCAGCAGCCGATATGGGGCCTGACAAGATCGAGGAAATTGTCGAGCAATTGGCAGAGAAGCATGGCGCTGACTTAAAAGTCACGCGCGGCGATACATTGGAAAAACATTTTCCTATGATCCATGGCGTCGGCAAGGCGGCAATGCGCGAACATGCGCCACGCTTGATTGAATTGAAATGGGGTAATGCGAACCATCCGAAAATCGCAGTTGTCGGAAAAGGTGTAACCTTTGATAGCGGCGGCCTGTCGATGAAATCACCCGCCGGCATGCTCATTATGAAAAAAGACATGGGCGGCGCGGCGCATGCGATTGCGCTCGCCAAAATGATCATGGAGACCAAATTGCCGGTACAACTACACTTGTTGGTGCCCGCGGTTGAAAATTCCGTTGATGGCCATGCGCTCCGTCCGGGAGATGTGCTACACAGCCGCAAGGGTTTGACGGTAGAAATTGGTAATACCGATGCTGAAGGACGTCTGGTTCTGGGTGATGCGCTAACTCTTGCCAGTGAAGAAGAGCCTGAGATGATCTTCGACTTTGCGACGCTCACGGGTGCCGCGCGGGTTGCATTGGGACCGGATTTACCAGCATTATTCTGCAATAATGATGATATGGCAGCCGGATTGGTCGCTAGCGGTGAAGAAGAAGACGATCCGTTATGGCGTATGCCATTATGGGCGCGTTATGAATATCGGCTCAACAGTGCGATTGCGGATACGAATAATGTTGCGACGGGGGCCTTTGCGGGATGCATAACGGCAGCGTTATTTCTTCAAAAATTCGTGCCCGGAGAGATATCTTGGGCACATTTTGATACTTATGCATGGCGACCGGCGAGCAAAGCGGGGCGACCAAAAGGCGGTGAAGCACTTGGTCTGCGGGCGAGCTGGAATTATTTGAAAGCGCGTTATACCAATTAGCGAAGCGCAGTCGCTGCTTGATCAACGGGCTGTTTCTCGGTTAAGGGCGCTTTGTTGTCACAGCTTTGTCATAAAGCGCAGAATCCGTGCGGTTGCGACAAAAGCTGCAAATGGGGTAATGAATAAATGAATATTGTTGGGGACATGAAAGTCGGAGAAACACCGACGCGCGCGAAGTTTTCGCTGCACGGTCCCGAAGAGGATTTTGATCCCCGGATTACGGCGCATCGCGGTGATCTTGCGGATATCGCGCTTGCGGGCAAAATGTTCGCTCCGCATTATGCAGAGCCGATACCCATGCGCTGTGCTGCGCCGAAGGCTATGATCCGTAAGCAAGGCAATAAGAATTCGGAAGCTGTATCTGAACTACTGCATGGCGAAGATTTCCACTTGCTGGATGTTGTGGGCGATTGGGCCTGGGGCTATTGCGATCATGATGGCTATGTCGGCTATATACCGGTCCATGCATTGCAGCATCAACGCAAGACAGCTCAGCCCACACATTTAATTTCAGCACGAGCGGCCCTGATATTTGTGGAACCCGATGTCAAATCTGGCTTGCTCAAGCGCCTGCCGATGGGTGCGAAACTGGCCTGTAGTGAGCTGAGCGAGTGCGGTAATTTTTTGAAAACGGGTAAAGGTTATATCCATATTCGCCACGTTCAGGAAATCGGTGCAAAGCTTGTTTTTGATGGTACGAATAACACCGTCGCTTTTGCAGAACAGTTGATTGGTGCGCCATATCTATGGGGCGGCCGCAGCGGTGATGGCCTTGATTGCTCGGGTCTGATACAGATGGTTCTTGGCCAGACGGGGCAAACAGCACCGCGAGATACGGACCAGCAACTAAAAACCATTGGTTTGGAAATTGCAGCCGAAGATGATTTGAAGCGGGGCGACATTGTTTTCTTCCCAGACCATGTCGGGATTATGGTTGATGGTGAGCGGATTATTCACGCCAATATCCATTGGATGAAAACAGTGGCTGAACCTTTAAGCGATGTAATTGCCCGCTTCGGCAAAGATGTGGAGAAGCCGATTTTGGCGCGTAAGCGGCTCGGATGAGAAACGACCATGACATATAGTGTTTTTATTGATGGAGCGGTCGGCACGACGGGCCTCGAAATAGCGGATAGACTGGGCACACGGACCGAATTTAATCTTATACGACTGCCTGAAGAGCAGCGTAAAGATCTGGCTGCCCGGCGCGAGGCGATTAATAGCAGCGATTTTGTTATCCTCTGTTTGCCGGATGATGCGGCCAAAGAAGCGGTGTCGCTGATTTCCAATGAGCATACGCGGGTTATTGATGCTTCATCTGCACACCGCACCGCCCAAAATTGGGTTTATGGATTCGCCGAGTTTCAGGATGGACAGCGGAATCTTATCGCTAACGCAAGACTAGTGTCCAATCCGGGTTGTTATCCCACTGGTTTCCTCGGCTTGGTGGCACCGCTGATCGCGCGCAATTTGTTGCCTGCTGACTGGCCTTATTCTATCAATGCGGTTTCCGGTTATTCCGGTGGCGGCAAAGCGCTGATTGAGCATTTCGAGCAAGAACCGGATATTGGCTTTCGTAGTTATGGACTAACTCTTGAGCATAAGCATATGCCCGAAATGAAGCATCACGCTGGGCTTGCGTATGATGTAATCTTCGCACCAGCGGTTGTTCGTGCCTATCGGGGTATGATCGTAGAGGTTCCGATCAACCTTGCTGCTATTGGCAGTGGTGTAAAAGCCAGCGACTTGTTGGATGGGCTAAAACACCATTATGACGGTTCCGCCATTGTGGGCGTGCAGGATGGCAGCGGCCTTAGCGAGCTATTGTTGAGCGAAAATGACCCAGCAACTGATCGGCTGGAACTTTATGTTTTTGCGCATGAAAATGGTGATCAAGTGCGGCTGGTGGCTACGCTAGACAATCTCGGTAAAGGTGCTGCAGGCAGTACGGTTCAAGATTTGAACATCATGGCGGGTCTCGACGAAACCTTAGGGCTTCGCCTTTAATAGGATCCGATTATTTGGCGGCGTTACGGCCCCGTGATGGCCGTAAACTTGTACCCGCACGACCACTTCGAAATGATGTGAACCAGCTTATCGGATTGAAACTGGTCGTTCCATCAAGTGAGAAAGTGATAAATTCTGCGCGGCCACCAATATTTTCCCATGGAATTGGGCCATCCAAGCCAAGTGGACTCGCTACCCGGCTATCTGCGGACAAATCACGATTGTCACCTAGAAGGTAGACATGCCCTTCGGGGATGATCACGGGCGAGATATCGTCAGAAGATTGGGGGCCGAGGTCGATAATATCATAGCTCACCCCATTAGGCAGCGTTTCCCGAACAATAGGAAGCGCGCAAACCGGATTGCCACTGGCATCAGTATCTCGCAATCCGGGAAATTCGCGGCTTCCGCATGGTGCATTTACGTCGATGGGTAGTCGCAGGTCCGGTTGAGCTTCTTGCTGGACGGGTTCACCATTCAGGAAAATCTGACCACCGCGGAGTTCCACTATATCGCCGGGAAGACCGATAACTCGCTTGATATAGTCGCTGCTCTGGTTTTTGGGTGTAAGGATTACGACGTCCCCGCGTTCTGGCAATGATCCAAAAAGTCGCCCTTTCGCGCGTGGGAATATGTGAAAAGTGGGGGATACCCATGACCAGCCATAGGCATATTTGCTGACAATCAGCCGGTCGCCGACCAGCAATCCGGGCATCATTGAAACCGATGGAATGTAAAATGGCTTGGCTACAAGGCTATGAAAGGCCAGAACAGCAAGCAACAAAAGGCCTATACTCTTGATCTCGCCGATCCAGTCAGTCTTCTCTTTCCCGGAATCATCAGCCTTTAGAGTCTGCTCATCCACCTTTTCTACAGCCATATTGGGTTTTCTTCTTCTCTTGCCGCGTCGACAATCGTCAGTCTGGCATATTATTAAATATTAGGCATCGCTTCGATAATAACGAATGCTTGCGCCCATGGATGATCGTCGGTGAGTGTAAGATGAACAATGGCAGTATATCCAGCCGGAGTCAGCGCGTCGAGCCGTTTTTTTGCACCGCCCGTAAGGATCAACGTTGGTGCGCCGCTTTTAGCGTTGATCACGCCGATGTCCTTCATGAACACACCGGCTTTGAAACCCGTGCCTACTGCTTTGGAATAGGCCTCTTTGGCGGCGAAGCGCTTTGCGTAGGTTCCGGCCTTCGTATATGGTCTGTGCGCGGCTTTGGTGCGTTCGACTTCAGTGAATACGCGCTTTTCAAATCGTTCGCCAAAACGGTTCAGCGAATTTTGAATGCGGTCGATATTGCATAGGTCTGATCCGAGGCCGATGATCATAGTGTGATAATCATCGCGCATCATTCATCAGGGCGCGCATCTGTTGGATGCTTCCAGAAAGACCTCCAAATATCGCCTCACCAATCAGAAAATGACCGATGTTGAGTTCGACTAACTGCGGTATTGCAGCGATAGGAATAACATTGTCAAAAGTCAGGCCATGCCCGGCATGGGGTTCAATACCGTTTTTCGCAGCTAGTGCTGCGGCGTCGCTAATCCGCCGTAACTCAGTTTCACGCTCTGCTCCAATGACCTCAGCATAGCGGCCGGTATGAAATTCAACCACCGGCGCGCCGAGATGAATCGCAGCTTCAACCTGTCTAGGATCAGGTTCAATGAAAAGGCTAACGCGGATATTGGCCTCACGAAGTTGGCTGACAAAATCCTTTAATCGGTTATGTTGCCCTGCTGCGTCCAAGCCACCTTCGGTGGTGCGTTCTTCGCGGTTTTCCGGGACGATGCAAGCAGCATGCGGTTTATGGCGCAGCGCGATGTCCAGCATTTCGTCCGTGGCCGCCATTTCGAGGTTGAGCGGGATAGATAGTTTGTTCATGAGCTCTACCAAATCATCATCACGAATATGCCGGCGGTCTTCTCGTAAATGTGCTGTGATTCCGTCGGCCCCCGCTTCTGCTGCAATGGTCGCTGCACGAATGGGCTCGGGATGCTCGCCGCCACGCGCGTTGCGAATGGTGGCAACATGATCAATATTGACGCCTAAACGGAGGGGCTGCATTTGGCTCATGCCTTGCGACTACCTGGTTTGGTAGTCGGTATAGCGGCTAGCTCTGGTGGGAGTTCGTCATCCGTATAAGATGGTACTTCGAGCGCGATTAATGGAAAAAAGGGGACATCAAAACTAGCCGTGCTGTTCGACCGGTCCACCAGCGCGCCTGCCGCAATGACTTCGCCTCCAGCTTCGCCGATGGCCTTGATCGCTTCGCGTGAGGATAGGCCAGTTGTCACGACATCTTCCATCATCAGAACTTTTTGACCCGGCTCCAAGCGGAAACCTCGCCTTAGTTCGAATGTGCCGTCAGGACGTTCCAGAAAAATTGCCTCTTTCCCAAGTGATCTGCCCATTTCATGCCCAACGATCACGCCGCCCATTGCGGGAGAAACAACGATATCAATAGCATCACGAATATCTGTTGGCATTTTTGCGACCAGAGCATCGGCGAGCCTTGCCGCGCGGGCTGGATCCATGAGCACTCTGGCGCATTGCAAATATTGCGCACTATGTCGCCCCGACGACAAGATAAAATGTCCTTCCAGCAAGGCATCGCTAGCGCGGAATTCGTCCAATATTTCATTTTCAGTCAATGTTTTCTATCCGTCGTTAGAGGGCTTTAATTCCAGAATGGAGCCATCTTTGTTTCAATGAAAGTCCAAAAACTTAAAAAATATGCGTAGAGTAGCTTGAGGCTTGCGACAACCCTGCTTATAAGCCGCCCCAAATGGGATGTTTTCGATTAACCTGAAAGCTTACTAGATGGGCTATTTGCCTGAATATCTATTAGCTGTTTCAGGAGGAAATGACCGAAAATTGGGGTTTAGATAAGGTTGAGCAAGTAATGACTCATTATGTGAAAGCATGGATTCTGGCATTGGGCCTGATTCTCGCGCCAGCGGCGGTTGTCGCGCAAGATACGTTGCCAGTGTCGCCGGGGGCGGATGCTGCGCCGGTTGCTGCGAGCAGTGAAGTAGCTGCAGCAGAGGCTGAAGCCGCTCCGGCCGCTGGTTTGGATCCAGCGCTTTATACGCCCATGAAACCTACCAAAGGCATAGGCATGCCAGTCGATGGCGGTATGGACTTTCAACCGCAGGTTAGCGAGACCGGTAAGCAAGCCAAATGGATTAACAATTCGATCCTCTTGCCTATCATGGTGGTTATTTGTCTGTTCGTGCTCGGGTTGATTTTTGTCGTGATCGCACGTTTTCGGAAAGGTGCTAATCCAGAACCTTCAAAGACGACCCATAATACATTTATTGAAATTATCTGGACAGTCGTTCCTGTTTTGATTCTTTTGGTAATCGCTGTGCCGTCCATTAGTTTGCTGGCCCAGCAGTTTGAGCCAGCACCGGAAGATGCTCTGACGATAAAGGTCACAGGGTATCAATGGTATTGGGGCTATAGCTATCCTGACAATGGTGATTTCGAGATTATTTCTAATATGCTTCCAAAAGAGGAAGCCGATGCACGCGGGGAACCTTTTCAACTTGCTGCGGATAATCGGTTGGTTATCCCGGTAGGGAAGCCTGTTAAAATGCTTATCACCGGTGCGGATGTTATTCATAGTTTCGCTCTTCCTGCAGCATGGTTCAAACTGGACGCTGTTCCTGGACGGATAAACGAAAAAGTGCTGCAGATTGATGAGGTTGGCGTTTATTATGGTCAATGTTCAGAACTTTGCGGCGCACGTCATGGTTTCATGCCGATTACCGTCGAGGTTCTGCCGGAAGACAAATTTAACGATTGGGTGCGCGCAAATGGCGGAACCGTTAAAGGCGACGATACTGCCGTAGCTGTGAAAACTGCTGCTGGCGACACGACAACAGAAGGCGCGCCTGCAAATGCAGCCGCTGCTGCGAATTAAGGGATAGCAAGCGATGACAACTATTGCAGCAGATGGTCAGATTTTGGATGATCACGCACATGACGCGGATCACAAGCCAGCGTTTTTCCAACGTTGGTTTATGTCCACAAACCACAAAGATATTGGAACGCTTTATCTAATCTTCGCGATTATGGCGGGTATTATTGGCGGCGGGATATCCGGTATGATGCGGTTGGAGCTCGCACAGCCAGGTATCCAGTACCTCACAACTTGGGTCGGGTCGGGAGCATCTGCGGATGAAGCTCTGCATCTTTGGAACGTGCTCATTACGGCCCATGGTTTGATCATGGTTTTCTTCATGGTTATGCCTGCGATGATCGGCGGATTTGGTAACTGGTTTGTACCGTTGATGATCGGTGCGCCGGATATGGCCTTTCCGCGGATGAACAATGTTAGCTTCTGGTTGCTGGTTCCAGCATTTTTGTTGTTACTCGGTTCGACTTTCGTTCCGGGCGGCACCGGCAATGGCGCTGGTACCGGCTGGACGGTTTATGCTCCGCTATCTACTAGCGGTTCTGTTGGCCCTGCTGTGGATATGGCGATCCTTTCGCTTCATCTGGCAGGCGCAAGCTCGATTTTGGGCGCGGTAAACTTTATCACAACTATCTTGAATATGCGCGCACCGGGCATGACCTTGCATAAAATGCCGCTATTTGTTTGGTCTGTTCTTGTCACAGCATTTTTGCTGCTTTTGTCGCTGCCCGTATTGGCCGCTGCAATTACCATGTTGTTGACCGATCGTAACTTCGGCACGACTTTCTTTGATGCTTCTGGTGGCGGTGATCCGGTTCTGTATCAACATCTGTTCTGGTTCTTCGGGCATCCTGAAGTCTACATTATGATTTTGCCCGGTTTTGGTATGATCAGTCACATTATCTCGACCTTCTCACGTAAGCCAATTTTTGGATATCTCGGCATGGCCTATGCAATGGTCGCGATTGGCGTGGTCGGTTTCGTGGTTTGGGCGCACCACATGTTCACTACCGGAATGTCGGTTAATGTGAAGATGTACTTCACTGCGGCAACGATGGTGATCGCGGTGCCGACAGGCATCAAAATTTTCTCATGGATCGCGACCATGTGGGGCGGTTCGATGACCTTTAAAACGCCTATGATCTGGGCATTGGGCTTCATCTTCATGTTCACCGTAGGTGGTGTGACCGGTGTTGTTCTGGCTAATGGCGGTATCGACGATAACCTGCATGACACTTATTATGTGGTTGCTCACTTCCACTATGTGTTGTCATTGGGTGCGGTATTCTCGATCTTTGCAGGTTTCTATTACTGGTTCCCGAAAATGTCGGGTCGCCATTATAGCGAGCTTCTGGGACAGCTGCATTTCTGGATTTTCTTTATCGGTGTGAATGTATTGTTCTTCCCTATGCACTTCTTGGGTAATCAGGGCATGCCACGCCGCTATCCCGATTATCCTGAGCAATTTGCTTATTGGAACGAGATTGCGTCTATTGGTTATGCGATCATGGCGGTCGGTGTGTTGATATTCTTCATCAACATTGCTTGGTCGCTGGTTGCTGGCCGTAAAGCCGAGGGCAATTATTGGGGAGAAGGAGCGACGACGCTGGAATGGACATTGTCTAGTCCGCCGCCTTTCCACCAGTTTGAAACGCTTCCTCAGATTAAGTAACTGAGGAAAACCAAGTGGGTTAATGTTCCGGTCGCTAATAAGCTACCGGAACAAAACCTCAAATTGACGATTGAGATATTTGAAACAGATATGACTATCGCTTCGACACCATCGTATAATTTGGCTAGTGCACAGGACCTGTTTGCGCTCACTAAGCCGCGCGTTATGTCGCTCGTGATTTTTACGGCGATTTGCGGCCTTCTCGCGGCACCCGGTTCCATTCATCCGGTTATAGGTTTTACTGCTATTCTGGCAATAAGCTTAGGTGCTGGTGCCTCTGCGGCACTGAACCAATGGTATGAATATGATATTGATGCGATGATGAAGCGGACTGCTAACCGTCCTCTACCGGCTGGACGAATGGACCGTGAAACCGCTCTACATTTTGGTGTTGGTCTTTCCGCTTTTTCGGTGTTGCTGATGGGCCTTGCGGTAAATTGGCTCAGCGCGGCCGTATTGGCGTTTTCGATCTTCTTTTATGCAGTTGTGTACACCATCTGGTTGAAGCGCAGCACGCCACAAAATATTGTTATCGGCGGCGCTGCTGGTGCATTTCCTCCGGTGATCGGATGGGCTGCGGTAACGGGCGATATTACAATAATGCCGCTTTTGCTATTCGCTATCATATTCTTCTGGACGCCGCCGCATTTTTGGGCACTCGCGCTGTTCGTAAACAGCGATTATTCCAAAGCCGGTATACCTATGATGCCGGTTGTCGCGGGACGAAAATCGACCCGCAAACAGATCGCAGTTTATAGTCTTATTCTTGCAGTATGCGCGATCGCGCCCTTTGCACTGAATATGACAGGCGTTATTTATGGCGCAACCGCAATCTTGTTAAGCATTGCCTTTGTTGTATTGTCTTTCCGCGTGGGACTTAGCAAGACAGAAGACCCCCTGGCGATGAAGGCAGAAAAACATTTGTTTAGTTTTTCTATCCTCTATCTGTTTACTCTTTTTGGGGCGCTTGTAGCAGACCGGATGATCATAGCATGAGTGAAATCGATACAACCAAAGCGCCTATGTCTTCCGAAGAACAAAAGGCTTATCAGGCCCGCCAAAAGCATCGCGCCATTATTATGGCCGGATTGCTCTTTTTTCTTGTTGTGCTCTTTTACCTCATCACCTTTGTTAAAATCGGCGCGGCGGCATCATGAAGCATACGCAAAACCGCGATCTGTCAGCTAAAAACACCCGCAGCGCTTTAATGGTTGGCGCAATAGCATTGGGGATGTTGGGCATGGGCTATGCCGCGGTGCCGCTATATCAAATTTTTTGCAGTGTAACCGGCTATGGAGGAACGACACAGCGCGTAGGCGAGGCTCAAGCTGCTACGATCAAGACAACGGACCGTGTCATGTCGGTGCGCTTTGATTCCAATGTTAATTCGGCGCTGCCATGGACCTTCAAGCCTGAGCAGGTTGTTGACCGCGTCAGCGTGGGTGCCCGTGACATGGCGATTTTTCTGGCGACGAATCTGTCCGATCAGCCTGTCTATGGAACGGCAACGTTTAACGTCACGCCACTTCAGGCGGGTAAATATTTTAATAAGGTGCAATGCTTTTGTTTCACCGAGCAATTGTTGCAACCCGGGCAGACGATGAGAATGCCGGTGCTTTATTATGTCGATCCGGCAATCCTCGACGATCCGGATACAAAGGATATCGAAGAAATAACATTGAGCTATACATTTTATCGCTCAAAAGACGGCATTGCAGTAGACCTCGCGAAAAGCGGTAGCTAAGAACATTAACGAAAGAAGTTTGGGGAATTACACCATGGCTGGAGCCAAAAATCACGACTATCATATTTTGCCGCCAGACATTTGGCCAATTTTTGGCTCCTTTTCTGCGCTCACCATGGCTTTTGGCGGAGTTATGTGGCTGCACCCCGAAGTCTTCGGGGCTTTCGGACCGATGGTGTTTTCCATCGGCGTTGCAGCAGTTGCCCTGACTTTCTTTTCATGGTGGTCAAATGTGATCAAGGAAGCGCATGCTGGCGATCATACACCGGTCGTACAATTGCATCTTCGCTATGGCATGATCTTGTTTATCGCCTCTGAAGTGATGTTCTTTGTGGGGTGGTTCTGGGCTTGGTTCGATTATTCACTATTTCCCCAGCCGCTTGACTTTGTTGAAGGCGTCACGACCAATATGATTGGCAAAGAAGGCGCAGATGCGCTTATTCAGTGGCCGCCAAAGGGTATCGAGGTTCTGAATGCATTCGAACTTCCGCTCTTGAATACCCTTATTCTGCTATGCTCCGGTACAACAGTTACTTGGGCTCATCACTCGCTGATCCATGATAATCGCAAAGGCCTGATCACAGGACTGTGGTTGACCATTATTCTGGGCCTATTGTTCAGTGCGATACAGGCTTATGAATATAGCGTTGCACCGTTTCCGTTCGCAGGCCTCAACTATACAAGCGCCTTCTATATGGCGACCGGCTTCCATGGTTTCCATGTTATCGTCGGCACCATCTTTTTGATCGTTTGCTTGGTTCGCGCATATAAAGGGCATTTTACACCCAAGCAGCATTTCGGTTTTGAAGCTGCGGCCTGGTATTGGCATTTTGTCGATGTCGTCTGGTTGTTTCTTTTCCTCGCTGTTTATGTATGGGGCGGATGGGGCGCGCCGGTTCACTAGGACAATGTGTTGAACGATACCGAACAAACCAAAGGGCAGCCGGATGTTCTTCCAGCTGCCCTTTTTGGCCTCTGCCCTAATTGTGGGCAAAAAACCCTTTTTAGCAGTATGACTGCCTTTGCCCAAAAATGTCGGGCGTGCGGATTGGATTATAGCGAATATAATGTTGGCGATGGTCCGGCGGCCTTTTTAACATTGATTGTTGGCGGATTAGTGCTGGCTTTGGCTTTGATTGTGGAACTTAATTATCATCCCCCTATTTTGGTTCATGTAATTCTATGGATTCCGTTGACCATTGCAGCGGTGATCGGTTCCCTAAGAATGTCCAAAGCCATGTTGCTAATCCTGGAGCATCGCAATCAAGCCCGTGAGGGTAGTGTCGATACTGGTCGTGAGGAATGAAGGGTTTTCCGGTCTTTGTGACTGGCCTTGTTCTGGCCGCAGTCGCCACAATGATCGGCCTCGGTATCTGGCAGTTACAGCGCGCTGAATGGAAAAACGAGCTGCTTGCGACTTATGAAGCCGCAAGCGAACAGCCTGCTATTAGCTATCCATCGGTTCCTATCGAAGATAATCCACCTTATTTCCGGCAATCATCGATCAATTGCCTTGAAGTTCTGGACTGGCGTGCTGCCAGCGGTAGGAATGCAAATGGTGCCTCGGGATGGGCTCATATTGCGCATTGCAAAACCTCCGGAGGCGAAGGGCCCGGCGCACAAGTTGTGGCTGGATGGTCTAATTCATCAGAAAATCCAGAATGGAATGGCGGTATCGTTAACGGTGTGATCGCGCCCGATAGCCAATATATCGTACGCCTAGTTGCGGGTCAGCCCGTCGCAGGATTGGAAAAGAGCCAAGCACCATCTATTGAAGATATCCCGAACAACCATATGGCCTACGCGGTGCAATGGTTTTTGTTCGCTGGGATCGCCTTAATCATCTATTTTCTCGCATTGAGGGGGCGTAAGCGCACCACCATCGAAGCTTAAAACTTGCCCTCGGACAATGAGGCCGCTAATCCGCTGGCCATCATGAAATATATCTCGACACGCGGTGGCGCAGAACCTCTAAATTTTGAACAAGTAACTCTGGCTGGCTTGGCTGGCGATGGTGGTCTTTATGTTCCAACCCATTGGCCAAAGCTAACACAAGACGAAATTGCGGATATGGCCGGTCTTCCCTATTCGGAAGTCGCGGTGCGCGTCATGCAGCCGTTTATTGGTGATGTCCTGACCACAGAGGAAATTCGGAGTCTGTGTGAAAAGGCATATGGCCGTTTTGCGCACAGCGCGGTTACGCCGTTGGTTCAACTGGATGGACAGCATTGGCTGCTCGAACTGTTCCATGGTCCGACCTTGGCATTTAAGGATGTTGCGCTGCAATTGCTGGGCCTATTGTTTGAAACTTTTCTGGCACGTCAGGATAAGCATCTGACCGTTGTGGGCGCTACGTCCGGTGATACCGGATCGGCGGCTATTGACGCCCTAGCAGGGCGCGATAAGGTCGATATTTTTATGCTTCATCCCGATGGGCGTATATCGGATGTCCAACGTCGGCAAATGACTACGGTGTTGGCGCCAAATGTTCACAATATCGCAATTGATGGCAGCTTCGATGATGCCCAGGCCATGGTCAAACGGATGTTTGCCGATACAGAAGTGACCGACCAATTTGCCATTTCGGCGGTTAATTCAATTAACTGGGCGCGGCTGATGGCCCAGATTGTCTATTATTTCTATGCTGCGTCTCAACTGGGATCACCGCATCGTAAAATTGCATTCTCGGTTCCGACGGGCAATTTCGGCGATGTCTTCGCCGGTTACGTGGCCGCTCAAATGGGCTTGCCGATCGAGCGGCTGATTGTTGCGACCAATGTGAACGACATCCTCCATAGAGCATTGAGTGAAGGCGACTATTCCACCGGAACGGTAACGCCGACAGCAGCACCGTCCATGGATATCCAGATCAGCAGTAATTTCGAAAGACTGCTTTTCGATTTGGAAGGTCGTGACGGCGCAAAGACTGCCGCACGGATGAAAGCGTTTGAAGAGACGCGAAGCATGCAGATAGATAGTGATATGCTAGACAAGGCAGCCACGATTTTCAGTAGTGAACGTGTCGATGCCGATGGAATGACCTTGGCAATGAGCCAAGCGCAGGAGCAGTCGGGACAGGTTATTGATCCGCATACCGCCATCGGACTGGCAGCGGCGCGTAACGCCGATATTGATCCATCCGTTCCGATTGTGACACTGGCTACGGCCCATCCCGCCAAGTTCAGGGAGGCCGTAGAACGAGCAACGGGTTCACGTCCGATTTTGCCGCGCCGTATTGGCGATTTGTTTGATCGTGAAGAGGCGTGCGATAAATTACCGGGCGACTATGATGCCGTGAAGGCCTTTATTACCTCTAAAGCAACGCCTGCCAATGGCTGAGGCTGTGTTGCAACCCGGTGTGATGATTAGCGATCCGCGCAGTGACTATGCGCTGATCGACAGCGGTAATGGCCGCAAGCTGGAACGCTATGGCGATTATCAGTTTATTCGGCCTGAACCGCAGGCAATGTGGTCGCCGCAAAATGATGAATGGCAGGCAGATGGCGAATTTATCCCTGCTTCGGACGATGACGGCGGTGGTCGGTGGCATTTCAACCGGCCTGTGCCGCAAGAAGGCTGGACTTTGAGTTGGGAAGAGGTGACTTTTACCGCCCAATGTACACCCTTTCGCCATCTGGCCTATTTCCCCGATATGGATCCGGTGTGGCGGTGGATTCGTGCTAATTTGCAGGACGTAGAGGCGGCTCAGGCGCTCAATCTCTTTGGCTACACCGGGGTGGGGACATTGGCTCTATCGGCAGCGGGCGCCAATCTCGTACATGTAGATGCCTCTAAAAAATCTGTATCAGCCGCGCGGGATAATGCCGCTTTGTCTGGCATGGCAGAACGCCCGGTACGCTGGATTATAGACGATGCGGCCAAATTCGCGGCCAGAGAGGTTCGGCGGGAGCGGCGCTATGACGCGATCCTTCTTGATCCCCCTAAATATGGTCGCGGGCCCGATGGAGAGATTTGGCGTCTCGAAGAAGATTTGGCACCGTTGATCGAAAATTGTGGGAAACTGCTCGATGAGAATAGCCGCTGTTTGTTTTTGACCGTCTATGCGGTGCGGATGTCGGCGCTTGCCTTGGGTTCGTTGTTGCAGGAAAAGCTGGCGCATCTTGGCGGCACAATAGAGGTTGGCGAATTGGCCGTGCGGGAAGAAGCCCGCGGTCTGCTCTTGCCAACGGCCATATACGCACGCTGGTCTAAATAGGGGCTCCAAACGAGTGGGGCCCCAAGAGCCGGGTAGTATGGGTTACCATCGGCACATCAAGGTAGTGAAGATATATTATGACAGATACGCTCACATTAGAAGTCAATGATCTGGAAGTGGATGTCCTGACCGGCATTTATTCTGAAGAGACTCATTTACCGCAACCCTTGCGTATCTCTATCGCGGCGGACCTAAAAATTCAGGAGCGTTATGAGGCGGACACGCCGCTGGAAAGCTCCAAAAATTATATGGACCTCAAAGATGCAGCGACCACCGCCTTGCCGGAGGGCGTGCATTTCAAGCTCATCGAAGCGGTTGCTGATCATATTATCGAGACCTTATTCCTTCAGGACAAAAATGTGATGCGGGTGAAGGTGAAAATTATAAAACTGCTTATCTCTGAAAAGGGAGAGGCGATCGGCATTACCATGTCACGGGATCGCAAGTGAGTGACGGGCAAATGAAACTGGCATTGGTCACAGGCGGGGTCAGGCGGATCGGTGCGCATATAGCTGGCCGATTGGCGGATGCGGGCTACGCTTTGGCACTTCATGGCCATAGCGATGCTGATCCAGAGGATGAGCTGGCTGAAAAAATAAAAAGCAACGGAACGACTTGGTCGGGGTTTGTTGCGGATTTCGGGTGTGATGGCGCGGCCGCCGAATTGCTCGCCGCCGTGCGTCAGAAATTTGGACGGATGCCTGATTTGCTGGTGAATAATGCATCTGTCTTTGAATATGATGATGCGCACAGCCTTGGTGCTGAAACGCTCGAAAAACACATGAAAATCAACATGATGGTTCCGACTTTGTTGACTGCCATATTAGCTCGTGAAGTTCCGGAGGGCGCACGGGCGGCAGTCATTAACATTGTCGATCAGCGTGTTCGTAACCCGAATGGTGATCAGCTAAGCTATACATTATCCAAGCAGGCATTGGCGGAATCCGTAAGGGCTTTGGCGGTCGCTTGCGCCAGTAATTTAAGAATAAACGGTGTCGCACCCGGGTTGACGTTGGCGACCCATGACTATAGCAACGACCAGATGGACCGCTTAGCGACCAATATGCCCCTCAACCAGCTATCATCACCCGATGAAATTGCTGATGCTGTGCTTTATCTGGCTCAGGCCAAAAGCGTAACCGGACAGATATTATTTGTCGACGGCGGCGCGCATATGAAAAGCTTTGACCGTGATTTCATGTTCATGGAGCGTCATTAAGTCCTAAATTAGCACTATATTCATTGATTACTACCTTACATGGCGGGGAAGCCCCCACCTTGCCGTGAGGGCTTTTTGCCAAATCAGGGGGCTTATTGTTGAAAGGACCATTGTGCGTAACATTTCCAAATTCCTCCTGACCAGTGTAGCCACCCTCTCCCTAGCCGCTTGTTCCGGCCAAAATTCCGACACTGCCGCAAATGAAGGCGATAGTGAAACTGTCGCAGAAGTTCAGGAACCCACAAATATCATTGGCGTTGCTCAACATAATGCCGATTTTTCGACTTTAGTAGTTGCTGTCACAGCGGCTGACCTTGGCGCGACGCTTTCTGAGGAAGGACCATATACGGTTTTTGCTCCAACCAATGCTGCGTTCAACAAAGTTGATCCTGCCAAATTGAGCGAACTTTTGACCGCCGATCACAAGGCCGATCTGACCGCTTTGCTGAACTATCATGTTATCGCTGGCAAGATGACAGCGGCTGATGTGACCAAAGCGATCAGCGAAGGCGGGGGCACCGCAACATTGACGACGCTTCAAGGCGCGAAGCTCAAAGCCACTATGGAAGGCACGCACGTCATATTGGAAGATGCCACTGGCGGAAAATCAACCGTTACAGTTGCCGATGTCAATGCCACCAATGGCGTGATCCACGGCATCGATACGGTTGTCATGCCCGGTTAAAACCACAGCCTAATTTTCTGAAAAGGCCTCGCCGGTTGGCGGGGCCTTTTTTGTTGGCGAAAGACCGTCTATCGTGTTTCGTTCTGATGATGAAGGAGCAACATGGTGGCGCAATATTGGTTGATGAAGTCTGAGCCCGATGCCTATGGCTGGGATAATCTGATCGCAGAAAAGGAAGGCACCTGGGACGGAGTCAAAAATGCGCAGGCCAGTAATAATATGAAAAAGATGCAGGTCGGCGACCAGGCGTTTTTCTATCATTCGCGGCAAGGGTTGGAAATTGTCGGAATTATGGAAGTGAGCGCGGAGCAATTTCCTGACCCATTTGATAATACTGGCCGTTGGGTCGCAGTGAAGGTCAAACCGGTTCGCAGATTGGAAAGACCCGTATCCCTAAAAGCCATGAAGCAAAATCCCAAGTTGGCTGATCTGGCGATATTGCGCCAGTCGCGATTATCGGTCGCACCGGTGACCCAGGCGGAATGGGATGCGATTTTAGATATGGCGGTTTAAACCGACGGTTGGTTTTGTGTTTCACAATTTCAAAATTCACACATTTCACACCCAAAAACTTTGGTTTTCTAACAAATTTGAAAAAATAGTTTTGTTTGAAAAGCGCAAATTCATCCATTCTAAAACACTAAAAGGACACGTTTATATTTAAGCTGAGAAAGACCGAGCATGATAATATCATAACGGCAGGCTCGTAGGAAAGTGGCTTAACTTTTGTTTTCTCGAAACCCGCTAACCGTTGCGCCAGCGGCAGTTAGAAATTCGACATCAGTTTTGAGATGCAGCAGGCGCAAACCTTTATGCTGCATGGCTTCTTTCAGTGCAGGTGCAAATTGGCCGGTATTTTCCACTGTTGCGCTCCATCCCCCATAGGCTTTCGCGAGCATGGCAAAATCAGGATTTTTTAAGGAGGTGGCGGATAACCGCGCCGGATATTCGCGTTCTTGATGAAGGCGGATCGTCCCAAAGCTGCCATTGTCGATGACAAGGACAAGTAGGTCTGCTTCATATTGGACTGCGGTCGCCAGCTCCTGTCCGTTCATCATGAAGTCGCCATCACCGGCTAGCGCGACCACTGTCCGGTTTTGGAAGCGCAAGGCCGCCGCGACCGAGGCAGGCACACCGTATCCCATAGCGCCGGAAGTTGGCGCAAGCTGGCTCGGGAAATCGCCATAGGTCCAATAGCGATGCCACCAGCCAGAGAAATTGCCCGCCCCGTTACAGATAATCGCGTCGGCAGGTAGTAACTCCTGCATCACCGCCACACAGGGACCAAGGTCAAGCTTGGCCGCGGTCGGCCTAACCGTTGTCCACGCCTGATATTCCGCATGGGCTGCTTGACCGGCATCAAATTCCAGCAAATCATCGTCCCACAGAGCGGCCTGTTCGGCAAACTCGTGCATTTCTGCACAGATGGGCAGGTCAGTGCGATAGACATGGTTTAGCTCGTCGGGATCAGGATGGACGTGGACCAATATCTGGTTAGGGTGATCTGGCGTTATCAGCGTATAGCCATCGGTTGTGGCTTCCCCCAGCCGGGCACCGACAGCTATTATGAGATCAGCGGCCTTGACCCGCTCAATCAGCTTGGGATTGGGGCCATAGCCAAGATTTCCGGCATAGACCGGACTGCCATTAGGGAAATGATCCTGTCGGCGGAAAGCACAGGCCACGGGCAAGCCGATACGCTCTGCATATTGGGCGAAATTTTCGCGGGCACTGGCACCCCATCCCGCGCCGCCGATTATGGCCATCGGGTCGGTCGCGTCGCGCAGCAGGTCGGTGAGGGTGGTCATGGCATTGGCGCAGGCGGGTTGTACCGGCGCGATCACTTTCGGGCGATCCAACGCCTCGACTTCGTCGCGCAGCACATCTTCTGGTAATGCCAGCACGACCGGACCAGGGCGACCGCTGCTGGCGGTGTCAAAGGCGCGTGCAATATATTCGGGGATGCGGGCGGCATTGTCGATCCGCGCTGCCCATTTAGCGAGCGGCGTGAACATGGCGGTGAAATCGACTTCCTGAAAACCTTCGCGGTCGCGGTCACCGCGAGCAACATCGCCGATGAACAGGATCATCGGGCTGCTGTCCTGCATCGCGGTATGAACGCCGATGCTGGCGTTGGTTGCACCGGGGCCGCGCGTGACAAAGGCGATGCCGGGTGCGCCGGTCATCTTGCCATCAGCCTCCGCCATGAATGCGGCGCTGCCATCTTGTCGTGTGGCGACGGTTTGAATGGACCCGCAATCGTGCAGCGCGTCGAGAACGGAAAGAAAGCTTTCGCCCGGAACGGTGAAAATCCGGTCTGTTCCCTGAAGGACTAGTTGATCAACGAGAATTCGCGCGCCGGTTCTTTTCGTCATATTGCGTGTCCTCAACTCTGATGAATAGCTTTCGTTACCATATAGGCTTTCAAGCCGTCGGGGCCATCTTCCGACCCATGGCCTGATTGCTTGACCCCGCCAAAGGGAGCATCGCCGGGGCTGACGGTCAAATTGTTAATGGCGACCATGCCTGCTTCAATCTTGTCCCCAACAATATTGGCCGTGCGCAGGCTATCGGTAAAGGCATAGGCGGCAAGACCGAGGGGCAGGCGATTGGCTTGTTCGATGGCTTCATCCAGCGTATCAAATGGCCGCATTACAGCGACAGGGCCAAAGGGTTCGTTGTTCATAATATCCGCGTCGAGCGAGACATTGGTGAGCACAGTAGGCCGATAGAAATAGCCGTCACGGTCCATAGCTTCACCACCAAGGCGCACGTCCGCACCCTTGGCCTTGGCATCGCTGATCAGCCTTTCCATGGCTTCGGGACGGCGCGGATTGGCAAGCGGGCCCATGCCGATATTATCGATAAAGCCATCGCTCACCGTTATTCTTTCGGCGCGCTTGGTGAATTCCGTCGCGAATTTCTCATAGATACCGGACTGCACATAGAAGCGGGTAGGGGAGACACAGACTTGTCCGGCATTGCGATATTTTTGAGCGACCAACAGGTCGAGCGCCTTGTCCAAATCGCAATCTTCAAACACCAATACCGGCGCGTGACCACCCAGTTCCAAGGTGGTGCGTTTCAGACCTTCTGCGGCGAGTTTCATCAGATGCCTGCCAACAGGGACTGATCCGGTGAAGCTGATTTTGCGGATAACATCCGATGCGATTAAATGGCTGGATACTTGGGCGGGATCGCCAAAGACAATCTGTGCCACGCCGGACGGCAGGCCGGCATCAATTAAGCAGCGGACCATCTCGATCGGGCTGGCGGGTGTTTCTTCCGCTGGCTTCAGGATGATCGAGCAACCGGCTGCAAGAGCGGCTGCCAGCTTTCTAGCTGGTGTAAATACGGGAAAATTCCAAGGGCTAAATGCCGCAACCGGACCGACGGGCTGATATTTGACGAAGCTCTGTTGGCCGGTAGGGCGCACAAGGACGCGGCCATAGCAACGCTTTGCTTCTTCCGCCATCGTATCGAATAAATTAGCGGAACCGCTGACTTCGCCAATGGCTTGGGCAAGGGGTTTGCCTTGCTCGGCCGTCATCAAACGGCCGATTTCCGGCGCACGTTCGCGCATCAAGGCGGCTGCTTTGCGCAGGATGGTTGCGCGTTCGCCCACCGGCGTGTCGCGCCAGATCGGGAAGGATCTATCTGCTGCATTTAGCGCGCGGTCGAGATCGGCTATGCTTGCTTTAGGAAGATCGGAAATTGTCTTGCCGGTGGAGGGGTTGATGACATGACGAACATCGCGGTCTTCCACATCAAGCCATTCGCCATCAATATGAAGTTGTAGTGATTGAGGGTAGATGTTTGACATAGTTGCTCCTGTAACCGGTTTTATCAGCACTAGACTTGTCGCATCTTTCCCGCAATGATTGCAAAAAATAATAAGCGGAAAAAATGGAACTTGTCACCGATGGGCTGTGCCTTTCCGCATCGGGCAGACTTGTTAAAACCCGTTGGAAGCGTCCCGGCCTGAAACTGGAATATTTAAACAAATGAAATATGATACTGTAATTTTTGACTTTGGCGGTGTGATTACCAGCTCCCCTTTTGACGCGTTTAACCGGCTGGAGGCAGAAAGCGGCGTACCGATCCATAGCGTGCGTACAATCAATAGTGCCAATCCGCATGACAATGCTTGGGCCAAGTTTGAACGTTCCGAAATTGATGCGGCGGCTTTCGACATATTATTTGCTGAAGAAGCACAGGCTATCGGGATTGAACTTCAAGGGAGTGACGTGCTCGCGTGTTTGGCGGGTGATATCCGGCCCGCTATGGTCGCAATGCTCGACACACTGAAAGCCAAGGATTTCACGATAGGCTGCATTACCAACAATGTACCGTCCGGTAAAGGTTCCGGCATGGCGATGGATGACGAAAAGGCAGCGTCTGTCGCTGCGATCATGGCGCGGTTTGATCATATAATTGAAAGCAGCAAGGCTGGCATTCGTAAACCTGACCCGCGTATTTATCAGATGATGTGTGAGGCGCTAGATGTGCAGCCCGATCAATGTATTTATCTCGATGATCTGGGCATCAACTGCAAACCAGCCGCGGCGCTCGGCATGGCGGCGATTAAGGTAACGGGTGAGGCTCAGGCGTTGAAAGATTTGCACGAATTGCTGGAAATGCCGTTTGGATAAGCTTCCGTTTGGTGCATTTTTTTTCGACTATAACACATTGAAACTATGATATTTCTATCAGGAATGGCGGTTTTTCGGCCTATCTCAATGACTCTTTTATGAGATTATTATTACACTTATGTTGCAAGATTGGTCATAAAAGTGTAATAATAATAAAAATATATAGGAGAGAGAATATGAAAACGATAAAAAATATCGCGATTGCTGCAGGCCTGACGATTGCCGCTTTGCCTGCACTGGCGCAGGCGCAAGACGGCGAAATTGGTTATGCCAAGGGTAGTTTGGCTTATGATGCGTTGGTCGCTGGCGACAATGAGGCTGCCGTTCAAAAACTGGAAGGCGAGCGGCTCACAGATCCTGCGGTTATGATTAATCTGGGTCAGGCTTATGCCCGTACCGGCCGCCCCGGCGATGCTGCCAAAATGTTCATGGCCGCTATGAATAGCAATCGCAGCTTTGATCTCGTCTTGGCTGATGGTCAGGTGGTTAATTCCCGTAAAGCTGCAGAAATTGCCCTGAATAGTCTCAACGGACGGTTGGCTTCCCGCTAAACCCATATATCCGGTTTTATTAAGAGGCGGTCGTTTATGCGGCCGCCTTTTTGTTTTGTTAATATTTACCATCTGCATTGTTGCACTGCAGTATTGAAAACCGAGCGCTTCGGCGGCTCGCCAGCCTGTTGCAATATTTCTGAAATAATAATGACTCCAAAGAGTCACACCAACAGCATCGCGTCGTCATTTGCCGGGCCTAGTGCCCTTACCGAAGGCGATGGGGGCATCTGTGATTCGTTTCCACATCATCTGATCTGACGTTTTTTTAAATCAGTAATCTGCGGAGACTTTGATCCATGTTGAATAAGCAAATTCGTTCTGTACTATTCGCTGGCGTTGCAGCGCTTGCGGTTACCGCTTGCGGTGCCGATGACGTTGCATCCCCTGGTGAAGGCGTGATCGTACTGCCAGCACCGACACCCACTCCAACACCTACTCCAACACCAACGCCTACACCTACGGGTGGCCCAGCTGCTGATTGCCCAACAGGCACGGCTAATGTTGGAACGATTACAACGGGTACTAGTCAAGTGGTCCGCAATTGTCAGGTATCTGGCGTTATCACTGGAAATCTTGTTGTTCCAAAGCGTGATGGCACGATCTATTCGCTGTCCGGCGGTGTTCAAGTCGGCGTCGACGGCGGAACCAGCGGCATTTTGACCATTGAACCAGGTGTTGTGCTTTTCGGTTCATCAGGCGGTGACTTTCTTCTGGTCAACCGAGGATCGCAGATTTTTGCCGAAGGCACTGCTTCTGCTCCCATCATTATGACATCACGTCAGAATATTTTGGGAGATTCTACCGACAATAGCATCGGCCAATGGGGCGGCGTGGTTATACTCGGCCGTGCACCGATTTCGGATTGTTCCACAGGCGGTGCATCCAATCCGAATGGTGCGCGTACCGATTGTGAAGCCATTGTCGAAGGCCCCGCTAATGCCGTCTACGGGGGTGCTTTGCCAGCGGATTCCAGCGGGCGTCTGTCCTATGTTCAGGTCCGTTATCCCGGTTTTGAAGTTTCACCAGGTAACGAACTTAACGGCATCACCTTGGCGGGTGTGGGCAGCGGAACATTCTTCCAGAATATTCAGGTGCATAATAGTTCGGATGACGGCGTTGAATGGTTTGGTGGCCGTGTAAACGGTAAGAACCTTGCTTTTACCGGCATTGACGATGACTCGGTCGACTCTGACTCCGGTTTTCAGGGTGCAAACCAGTTCGTACTGGCCGTGCAGCGTGCCGGCGGCGGTGATAAAGTCATGGAAGCAGATTCCAATGGCGACGAAGATGCAGAACCACGTCAGCGTCATAAACTGGCCAATATTACTTTCGTATCCAATGGTGGCGATGAAGTTATCCATCTTCGTGGTGGCGGTGATTATGAAATTTATAACGCGGTTCTCACCGGCCCGGATCAATGCATCAATATTGATGTCGGTGCATTTGGTGAAGACTCGACAATTCAAGCTGCTGGCGCTGGACCTGACGAAAATGGCCCTCCCGTCTTTGAATCAACATTCTTGAGCTGTGGCACGCCGTTTAAAGCTGACTTCTTCAAGGATGCGAACGGCAATAATATTCCAGGCCAACCAAACATCACCGAAGCGCAAATTCGTACGATTTTTACTGCCGGTACGAATAACACCGAAGCTGGAACGTCAACATTGACGACAAGTGCATCGACGCTCGCATTCATCAACGGTGCGAACGAAAATGCGGTGACACCATTTGCAGCTAGCGGTGCCGATCCCTTCTTTGAAGATGTCAATTATATCGGTGCGGTCAAAGATGCCAATGACACGCGCTTCCAGGGCTGGACTTGCGGTCTTTATGCCAATGACTGCTTAGTCGCTCCCACAATTGGCTAAATGGAAAAATGAGTATGGGATGGCGGCCGGAATGGGCTGCTATCCCATTTTTTGAATAAAAAAAAGGAAAAATTCCGATGACGAAGCGGGCATCTTTGGTCACAAGTCTATTTTTGAGCACAGCATTATTTTCTCCTGCTGCATTGGCACAGGTGGCTGCTAATGATGCGGAAACCCAAGCGGATCAGTCTGATGATGCGTCAGAAAAGGATGTTGATATTTCCGCTCCGGGCGGCGATTTCGGCGGTGATATCATTGTTCGCGGCAAATTTATCCCCAATCCGATCCGTGCGACATCGGAAGTTGTTTCTGTTCTTGGTGCAGAGGAAATTGCCCGTGCGGCAGATGGTGATATTGCAGGTTCGTTGCAGCGCGTTACCGGTTTGAGCGTTGTTGGCGGACGCTTTGTTTTCGTCCGTGGTTTGGGTGAGCGCTATTCTTTGGCCCTCCTCAACGGTTTGCCTTTGCCATCGCCCGAGCCTCTTCGTCGTGTTGTTCCTCTCGACCTGTTCCCGACCAGCGTGATCGCTTCGACAGTCGTTCAAAAAAGCTATTCGGTCAATTATCCTGGTGAATTTGGCGGTGGTGTGATCAATCTGACAACGAAATCGACGCCGGAAGAGCCATTTTTGAAATTTAGCTTCAGCTTGAGTGGCGACACGGAAACGACAGCGGATCTGGGTTACACCTATGATGGTTCAGATTCTGATATTGTGGGCTATGATGATGGTACGCGCAAAATTCCCGGCGGCTTAGCTGCGGCTATTGGTAAAAATGTTCCAATTTCTGTCGGTAACGAATTTACCAGTCAAGACTTGCAAAATTTTGCAGCGAGCCTGACCAATTCGCAAACGGCTGTTATCCAACGCAACAATGATATCCCAGCGAACTTCTCGGCCGAAGTGACGGGCGGCACGACCATTGATGTTGGCGATGCTCTTGTCGGTATCATTGCCACCGCCGGTTATGAAAATAGCTGGAGGACGCGCAGCGGCGTTCAGCAAGCAGCGCAGGGTATCACAAATATCGATGGCGTTGACGGACTTGCCGCCGATCAGAATTTTAGATTTTTGACCACCGAAAACCGGATAGTTGTCAATGGCTTGCTCGCGTTATCGGCTGAGTTTGATGAGCATAAAATACGGTTCACAAATCTCTATATCCATGACACGGTTAAAGATGCCAGTATCAAACAGGGCATCGATGCGATTAATGTTGATGCAGGTACCTTGCTGAACCAGAGCCGCACCAGCTGGTTTGAACGACAGCTATTTACGACCCAATTTGTTGGCGAATTTAAATTTGATCAAATTTCTGTCGATCTGCGCGGGAGCTACGCCAATTCCAAGCGTGACGCGCCGTATGAGCGCACATCAAGCTATGCGTATGACGATCAATTTGCGAATGATTTTGTTAACGACCTAACATCACCGGGAGAGTCCGCCCGTATAAGATTTAGCGAATTAAACGACGATGTTTATGGGGCCGGACTGGACCTCGGTTATGAAACTAACATCGGTGTGCCGGTTAATTTAACAGCGGGTTACAGCTATTATCTGAATGATCGTAGCGCCCAGCGCCGCGATTTCCGCTTTGTACCAACCAACGGCATCGCAAGTCCCTATGACCAGCAGCGGATTGATTATCTGTTGTCCGACTTTAATATTTTTACGCAAGGCATAGAATTACGGGAAGTGGCGGCGCAGAGCTCGGTCCCTGCTTATACGGCGGAACTCGAAATTCATGGTGGTTATGGACAAATTGACGCGGAATTGGCTGATGGCCTTCGCCTCAATGTCGGTGTCCGCTACGAAACGGCCAAGCAGGAAGTTGTGCCCATCACTTTAGCTGGCGGCCAAGTTACCGTTCCAACCGGACTTGATAATGACTATTGGTTGCCTGCCGGTACGGTGACATGGAATTTTGCTGACGATATGCAATTCCGTTTGGCAGCGTCCAAAACTGTTGCCCGCCCGCAATTTCGTGAATTGGCACCGCAACAATTTCTTGATCTCGATACAGACAGAACCTTCATTGGTAACCCGCTGCTGGAAGATAGTGAGCTAGTTAATCTGGAAGGCCGTTTTGAATATTATATTGGCCGTGGTGAACGGATCACGCTGGCCGGTTTCTATAAGGATATCGATAATCCCATCGAAAATGTTGCCTTTGTTCAGGGCGGCGGTACTTTGTTTACCGGCTTTTCTAATGCGCCCAATGCGACGCTTTATGGAGCAGAAGTCGAACTGGTTAAATATTTCCCGCTGAATAATGTATTTGGGGGCAGTTTCTTTGAAGATCGTCGTCTGCTTCTGGCGGCGAACTACACCTATACTAAATCCGAGATTAATGTGGCTGACGGAGATGTTGCGGTCAACCCGGTGACACTCCTACCCACAGCGGCGGCGAACCTATTTGATGATGGCGATCGTTTGACTGGTCAATCATCCCATGTTGCCAACCTGCAATTGGGATTGGAATCAGAAGAAGGTCTGTCACAGCAGACATTCTTAGTTACCTATAACAGCCCCCGGGTTACGGCACGCGGGCCTCAAGGTCAGCCAGATCTTATCGAGCGCACCGGTTGGCGACTGGATTTTGTTATGCGCGAGCAACTGGAAATTTCCGGACAGGAATTTGAAGTGAAGTTTGAAGCCCGTAACCTTTTGGGTACGGACTATAGCGAGACCCAGACGCTCAATGATACGAAGATCATCAACAACGGCTATGACATTGGTACGCGTCTGTCGATGAGTATCGGCATCAACTTCTAAGTTCTAGTCGCGAATATATGAGAAATGACGGAGACCGCTTGACGGTTCCTGTCATTTTTTTGTCATCAATGAGTCGCGGGTTGGTCACCAAACCGTTATAGATACTGCACAGCAGCAGGGTGCGGGGATTCGTGGATATTCAACCATTTAACAGATTATTTGATAAAGGGCGGGCGTTGCGAATGCCCGGTCTTTATCCTGTCCTTCTGGCAATATTGCTGGTTTTACTGGTGATACAGGCGTTCAGGTTGATCTGGCTGGTTGCCACGCCGCTGGGGCCGGTTGGCGATTGGCATGGGCGGGAAGTGCAAGTGCTTTCGCCGCAATCCCGCTGGTCCTTGTTTAACAGTTTTGATCCGTTTTTCCGCGCGGGGCCAGCTGCGACTGCCAATGTCGTGACTTCGCTGCAACTCACATTATTTGGAATTAGAATGAATGAAGGCTCCGGCCTTGGCTCAGCCATATTGGCGGGACCGGACGGTGTGCAGGACAGCTATGCCGTGGGCGACGAGATTATGTCGGGTGTGAAGCTGGATGCGGTCCAATTCGATCATGTCGTGATTGATCGCGGCGGCGTTAAAGAAAGCCTGTATCTGGACCAATCGGTGCCAGCGGAAACTGTTGGTGCAGAGGATGATGTTGAAACGGCGGCGGGTTCTGGCTTGCCATCGAACGGCGCTCTCGCAGCAGCAGATATTACCAATGCGTTCGATCTGGCTCCGCGCAGCGCGAACGGCAAAGTGACGGGAATCGTCGTTTCCGGACGCGGCGATGGTGCATTATTTAAGGCTGCAGGTTTCAAGGACGGCGATATCATCGTGTCGGTAAACGGGCAGCCGGTCTCTTCGGCTGGCGATATTTCCACATTAAAAGGTCAGATCGCTCCCGGTGCGCGGTTATCAGTAGAAGTGGAGCGCGGTGCAAATACTGTTCCCATTGCGATTAACATGGGGTCTCAGTAATGACGCATATATTGACGAAAATGGCTGTTAAATGGACGGTCTCTCTGGCCATATTGGGTCCAGTGGCTATGGCTCCGGCCTTTGCGCAGCATAGCCTGAATGTTCGTGATGCTGATATCCGGGCATTTGTTCGCGATGCGGCCCGGGTCACTGGCAGTACCTTCATTGTCGATAGCCGGGTGCAGGGCAAAGTATCGGTCGTGACGGACCGTCCCTTGTCCCGATCCGAATATTTTGAGATTTTTCTGTCGACGTTGCGCGCCAATAATCTGGTCGCTATCCCGACAGCGCGCGGTGCCTATCGCATCCAGCCCGCCGACGGTGCCGCGACCCAGCCGACACGCATTGGTAATCGCCAGTCTGCTGCCAATCAATTTGTTACCGAGGTTGTGCGGCTTAAATCCATTGAAGCGACAGCCGCGTTGGAAACTTTACGTCCGTTGGTGAGTAAGCAGGGCTCGATCACGGGCAACCGCAATGCAAACAGCCTAGTGATTGTCGATTATGCAGATAATATCCGCCGAATTCGAGAATTAATCCGCCAGATTGACCGGGACAGTTCTGCCTCGACTATTGTGAACCTAAAAAATGCCGGCGCGCGGGAAATTGCGACTTCCTTGCAGACTCTAGCGCAACAGGGCGGGGAAGGTGCAGTTGCGCCAGTAACCGTCGTGTCGATTGACAGCAGTAATAGTATTGCGCTGCGCGGTGATCCGGGAGCAGTTGCCAAATTTGCGCAAATGGCGCGGGAGCTTGACCAGCGTGCAGAAGCTGGAACAGAAATCCGCGTGCATCAACTTGATTATGCCAATGCCGAACAATTATTGCCGGTGATCGAACAACTTATCGGGCAGGGTGGAGGCGGATCGGCGCCAACTGTCACGACATCGACCAGCACAGTGGGTGGTGGTAGCAGTGCCACGCCAGCTCCGGCGCCAGTATCCACCTCATCTAATTCAGGGGGCGGCATTTCTCGGCATGGGCCCGCTGTTGTGACCCGTTATGAAGGCACAAATGCCATTATCGTAGCCGCCAATCCGGACGTTCAGCGTATGGTTGGAGAATTGATCCGGCAGTTGGATACGCGGCAAGAGCAGGTATCGGTTGAAGCGATTATCGTGGAAATTTCCGACACTTTGGCGCGCGAACTGGGCGTCCAGTTTTTGCTTGGCGGCAAAGATACGCCCTTTGCGGTTACGAATTTTTCCAATGCGTCCCCGAATATCGTCGATCTTGCGGGCGGGTTGCTGGCCGATCAGTTTAATACATCGACCACAACCACCACAGACACGGCGACCACCACGAGCACCAATAGCGTCGTCGGAGACAAGCTGTTAGGAAATGCAGCAGATGCGGTGCTGGGCGCACGCGGTGCTTTTACCGGCTTCGCAACGACGCTGGGCGGTGATGTCATTCTAGGTTCCATCATCAACGCGGTGCAGCGCGATTCTGACTCGCATCTGCTTTCGACACCATCGCTGACGGTGAATAACAACCTGAAAGGCAGCATCCTTTTTGGTCAGGAAATACCTGTTTCCACCGGAGAGGCTTTGTCGGGTAATTTTGACAATGCGTTCCGCACGATCCAGCGGCAAAATGTCGGTATCGAACTGGAAGTCACGCCGCAAATTAACGCTGGCGATGAAGTGCGGCTGGAGCTTCGGCAGGAAGTCAGTTCCATTGCGGGTCCGGTTTCAAAAGATTTCAACGAGCTGATCATCAACAAGCGCGAGATTAAGACTACGGTGACCGTGGGGGATGGCGAGATTATCGCATTGGGCGGATTGCTGGACGATAATGAGCGTCGCACAATAGAAAAAATCCCCTTTTTGGGGGATATTCCAATATTGGGTGAGTTGTTTAAATCACGCGGAAAATCACGGATAAAAACCAATTTAATGGTCTTCATCCGGCCCAAAATAATGAGGAACCGTGCTGATGCACGCGCTTATGCGGCCCGCCGCTATGGCTATGTCCGGGACCGCCAGTTGCTCCGTGATCCAGAGCAGGAGCCTTCACTTGATGTGTTGGTCCGGGATTATATCGGCGGTGTTCCTCCGGTAGTTCAGGCGCGTCCGGATGACGAGATTATCTATGCTCCCGGAATGATTGGTGCACCGCCAAATGGCGGCCTTGTAGAAGATGTACCGGTCACGCCCAGCAACCTCGATACAGAGAGAAATGACTGATGAAAATCGCGAAAGGAACTGAAGTGGACCGTTCCGGCGATGATATTAAACCTGTTGAAGAACAGGCGTCATTTCCATCCCTTCTAGATATTCCTTACGCATTTGCGCGAGATCATGGCGTGTTGATGATGCGGACCGATGGCGAGCGGCAGACTGTTGCTATGCGCGAAGGATCCGATCCTCAGGCGCTGCTTGAATTACGCCGGTATCTGGCAATGCCATTTGATGTTGATCTATTGGCTCCAGAAGCATTTGAAAAAGCGCTTTCCGAACATTATGCCATGGACGGCAGCGCGGCGGCGATGGCCGGTGATATGAGCCTGAGCAACGACGCACTAGATGATATAGCCGGAAATATTCCAAGCGCAGAAGATTTGCTCGACAGCGCCGATGATGCCCCGACCATCCGGTTGATTAACGGAATTATTGCCGAAGCGGCGCGGCAGGGCGCTTCGGATATTCATATCGAACCCTATGAGACCGGTCTGGTTGTGCGCATGCGGGTGGATGGCGTGCTGATGGAAAAGCTGCGTATGCCGCCCCATGTCGCATCGGTTATCGTCAACCGGATCAAGGTCATGGCCAGACTGGACATTGCCGAACGGCGGATTCCACAAGATGGCCGGATCAGCTTGACCCTTGGCGGCAAGATGCTGGATGTGCGCGTTTCGACCTTGCCCAACCGGTCCAATGAACGGGTTGTGATGCGGATTTTAGATAAAGAGAGCGCGGCGATATCGCTGGATCTACTCGGCATGTCTGAAACGACCCATGAGATTTTGACCGAGGCCTTGGCTGAGCCCAATGGTATCATATTGGTCACCGGTCCCACCGGTTCGGGTAAGACAACTTCGCTTTATGCGGGTCTGAAACAGTTGAATGACGGCAGCCGCAATATCCTGACGATCGAAGATCCGGTGGAATATGCCATTGAAGGTATTGGCCAGACACAGGTAAATGCCAAAGTCGGATTGACGTTCGCCGCCGGATTGCGAGCGATTTTGCGCCAAGATCCTGATGTTGTGATGATCGGTGAAATTCGTGATCGGGAGACGGCGGAAATTGCCGTGCAGGCCTCTCTGACTGGTCATTTGGTGCTCTCCACTGTCCATACCAATGATGCAGTGGGTGCGATTACCCGTATGCGCGATATGAAGATCGAACCATTTCTGCTCGCCTCTACCTTACGGGCGGTGGTCGCCCAGCGGTTGGTGCGCAAGCTGTGTCCACATTGCCGTATTCCTATCCAGGCCGATGGAAGCCTCGCGTCGTTGCTCGGTTTTGACAATGGCACGGTGGTGTACCGCGAAGTGGGTTGTGACGAGTGCAATCATACCGGTTTTCAGGGCCGGATCGGGGTGTTCGAAGCGATCCGTGTCGATGAACAAATCCGCAAACTGATTAATGATGGAGGCGATGAAGGACGCATCACTTCCTATGCCTTCCTCAAAAAACCAAATCTGGGCTCTGCCGCACGCTCGCTGGTGCGCCAAGGGCTGACAACGGCGGAAGAATGTATCCGCATTTCGCGCCGCGAAACTGTGGATGAACAGGTCAATGCCTGAATTTTCATATACTGCTATAGACCCAAAAGGCCGGGAGAAAACCGGCCGGGTTGCGGCCGACAGCAATGAAGAGGCACGTGCCAAGCTGACCGAACGCAAATTTTATGTGGTGAAGGTCGAACATTCGCACAAGCCTTCGTCAAAGCGGGGCCGGTCACTTTTCGGACCCAAGAAACTCGGTTCGAAAGAATTGACTTTATTTACCCGCCAACTGTCGTCGCTGGTGCAAGTCAGTCCGCTCGAAGAAGCCTTGCGGACCATCGGTACCCAGAATGAGAAAGAATATGTCCGCGACCGGATCGCGTCTGTCCATTCCGGTGTCATTGAGGGGCAGCGGCTTGCCGAGGCGATGCGCCGCGAACCGGCGAGCTTTCCGCCGCTTTATCGCGCGATGATTTCGGCGGGCGAAAGTTCCGGTACATTGCCCGATATTACCGAGCGCCTGGCCGGGCTGTTAGAACGCCAGGCAGAGATGCGCGGCAAATTGATCAGCGCACTGGCCTATCCGATTGTACTCGCGCTGGTGGCGATATTGGTTGTCGCTTTGCTGATGATCGCGGTTGTCCCCAAAGTGGTCGAGCAATTTGATGATGTGAATCAGCAGCTTCCTTTTGTGACGCGGGTGGTAATAGGCATTTCCGATTTTCTGGCTAGCTGGTGGTGGGCCATAGCCGCCTTGTTGGTAATGCTGGCCGTTATCGGCTGGCGCGCTTTGAAAGAACCAAAATTCAAATATCGCTTTGACGGTTTCATGCTGCGCACCCCTTTTCTGGGGCGGCTTTTGCGGGATTTAAACGCGGCACGATTGGCCAGAACCCTGTCGACCATGGTGGCGAGCCGTTTGCCGATATTGGAAGGGCTGCGGTTGACGACGAGTACGATCAGCAATGCGGTACTACGCAAGGCGTCAGAAGATATGGTCGAAACTATTCGCGGCGGCGGAAGCCTGTCCAAGGCGCTTAAAAATACCGGCGTGTTTCCACCAATGCTGGTCTATCTTACGGCCAGCGGAGAGGCCTCGGGACAACTGGATGATATGCTGGCCCGCGCCGCAGATTATATGGAGCGGGAATTTGATAATTTCAGCTCGACCGCCTTGTCATTGTTGGAACCGTTGATCATCGTCCTGTTGGGGGGTGTGGTTGCTGTGGTGATCTTGGCGATATTATTACCGATATTACAGCTTCAGAATCTTGCTGGACTGTAGGGCGGGATTTACAGGAGAATATATGCTTAAAATTCTATTCAATCTCCTCACCGATATGGGGCGTCCACCGGTTCGCGATGACCGAAAGAAGCCTAAACCCAATGGTTTCACGCTGGTTGAACTGATGGTGGTGATTTTCATTCTTGGCCTGCTGACGACAATTGTCGTGATCAATGTACTCCCGAGTCAGGACCGCGCCATGGTTGAAAAAGCACGAGCGGATATTGCTACATTGGGGCAGGCGCTCGAAATGTACCGGCTTGATAATTTGAACTATCCGGCATCGTCCGATGGGTTGGCGGCGCTGTCGAGCGCTCCGGCAACCTTGTCGCCATCGGCCCGCTATCGGCAAGGGGGATATATCAAGAAGCTTCCTGAAGATCCGTGGGGACGCCCCTATCAATATGACAATCCAGGACGCAAGGGCCCCGGATTTGATCTTTACTCATTGGGGGCCGACGGTGCACCGGGCGGGGAAGAAGATAATGCAGATATTTACGCTGAATAGCCCGATTGCCATAGGTGACAAGAAGCCTAAAAGGCACTAGCAAACCGCTATAGTAGAATAATTATTTTAGCCGACTCGGGGAGGCCAAATTGGAACAAAATCCGTTACTGCCTCTTATCCTTTGTCTATTGAATCGGACCGCTGAGGGCTAATGTCGTCATTTCAATCCTTGATTACGGTTTTCCCGACGGTGGAGGCGCAGGCTCTGCAGTGGTGGCTTGTGACCGACGGTGCTGTAGAAGCCAAAGGCACCGACGCAGACCCGATGTTCGCCGCCGGGTTGAAACTGCTGTCGGCCGAGAATGAACCGGTAACCCATATTGCATTAATGCCGTCTGCGCTGACCACGGTGCGCTGGCATGCGCCGCTGGATGATATAACTCCGCAGCAAGCATTAGCAGCTGCGCGGATTGCGGCCCAAAAAAGCAGCCTTGGTCTGGAAAACCTCCATATTGCGGCAGTCGTTGATGCTTCGGGACAGGCGGCGACTGCAGGTGTTGGCAAAAACATTATGGCTAGCGGATTGGTGCAGCTCAAAGCGCTAGGCATAGATCCGGATAAAATTATTCCTGTGGGCTGGCTGATCGCGCCAGAGGATGACGGCGTTGTCGAGGCGGATTTCGGTTTCGAAACCGTGTTGCGGGGGGAACAAATGATCATCCCCGACGAGCCATCTTTGCGCGCGCATCTGATTGGTGAGAGCAGGGTGACCGTTTTGCCGGAATCTGTGGTTGATCGGGCGCTGGTCGATGCGGCGGACAATGAAAGTTTAAACTTGCGCTCGGGTGCCTTTGCTAAAAAGTCATATAAGCTCATGACCACCAAGCAAAAGCGGACATTGGGCTGGTTGGCGCTGGCCGCAATTGTGGTTTCGCTTTTGATTCCGGTCATTCAATTGGTGAAATATCATTGGGCAGCAAGAGATGCAGATGTTGCCGCTTTGGCCGCCGCGCAGCCGGTTATTGGTTCGGTGGATAACGTGGAAGAGGCCGATCGTCGGTTGAATGAACGATTGATCAGCGAAAATCGCGGCAATATTGCTTTTTCCGTACCTGCATCGGCGCTATTTTCTGCCCTTCAACAAACGCAAGGCGTGTCGATCGAACGGATAAGCTATCGCAAGGATGGCACAGTTTCTGCTGGTCTGACGGCTGCCCGGAACGAGGATATAAATCCGGCGTTGCTTGCCATCCAAAATGCTGGATTTGTAATCACAGCAACCCCCCGCACGGATGCAACCGGATCGTCCAAAGCTGATATAACGGTGCGCGCGCCATGATAGACATGATCAAAGACTGGTTTCTGGCGCTGAGTCAGCGTGAAAAAATATTAATTAGTGTGATGGGTGTGCTGATCGCTTTGCTGGTCGGGTATTTTGCAATTATTGCGCCGTTCATCGGGGCTTTTGACGCGGCCGAGAAGCGCTATGGGCAAGCGCTGGATAGTCAGGCGCGCATTGAAGCCAAGGTCGATGCGCTAAAGGCACCGAAGGACAAGACGGTAAAGCTGATGGCTGGCCCGCTCGATATCTTTATCAGTCAAAATGCCGGGGAAGCCGGCTTTGCTGTCGGACGGCTGGACCCACAGAGCAATGGCAGCGTTCGACTGGCGATTGATTCCGCAAAGCCAATGGCTTTGTTCGGCTGGTTGGCTACGCTGGAAAGACGCGGCATTTCGGTCGAAGAGCTTTCGGTTAATCCGGGCGCAAACGAAACGGTCACCGCGACGATGATATTGCGGTCAGCTAATAAATTAAACTAGGCTCTCAGCGCGCGTCGGCAGCGGCCGTTAAATCCTCTATTTCCGCATCTATCGTCTCTGCGGTCTTGGGGAACATGATCCCGCCATCGTCCTCAGACATGATTTCCGGACTGAGCGGTTCAATCGTTGATGCCAGCTTTTTCTCTTGCACCCATAAGCCTTGAGCATCGCGCACATATTTCGGTGCGCGCCGGACGTTCCAGACGAGGCCCATTTTCTCCCATAGTGAGATAATATAGCCGTTCACATCGACTTCCCACCACATCAGGCCTGCATAGGCCGAGCGGGGGTGCTGATGGTGGTTGTTGTGCCAACCATCGCCAAAGGTCATCCACGCCATGAACCAGTTATTGCGCGATCCGTCTTTGGTTTTGAAACGCTGTGACCCGAATACATGGCCGATGCTGTTCACACCCATGACGAAGTTGAGAAAGAAGAAATTGCGGAACAGCCCGCCGATCAGGATGGTTCCGATAATATGTTCAGGACCACCAAAAGCGAGCGCCCAGAGCGCAGGAAAGATAATGCTGGAGAAAATGGCAATAGCCCAGCGATGACGGTGACACCACAACACTTGCGGATCGTCGATCAGGCCTTTGCCATAGACGTTCATATCCGATGTTGTATTATCGAACAACCAACCGAAATGGGCGATTCCAAGCCCTTTTAGCCGCGACATTTTCTTGCCATGGCCGTCTATATAGGGGCTGTGGACATCACCGACATCATCCGAAAAAGCATGGTGACGGCGGTGGTCGGCGGCCCATTTCAGGACCGAAGCCTGACAAGCCATTTGCGCCATGATACCGATAGCAAGTCGCATTTTCGGGCCGGCTTGAAACGAGCGATGGGTATAAAAACGGTGATAGCCGATGCCAACGCCCATGTTGATCAGCACATAGCCAAACAGGAAAGCAGACCATTCGACCCAGCCAGTGGCATGGGTTAATGTCCAATAGAGCGCGCCGATTGAACCGAGCGTCATGGATGAAAGCAAAATCCCATATTCGATGCGCTTGGCACGCGCCGCAGGGCCGCCGATAATCACACCATGTTGTGGATGGATTTCTGCAGGTTCAAATTTTTCTGGTTGAATGTCCCGATAAGCCGTCGCCATAGTACAACCCCTGATACTAGTTACATCGTTGAAAGTACCGGCTTTGGAACATGATTACAATTCTCTTAACTATAATTAGTGGTGGATAGGCCCGATTTGGCTGCAATAGTTAAAAATTCGCCGGAAATCAGGTCAATATTACTGACGCAGCCATGGCTTTTATCGCATCAATGGTACGCCTTGTCCGACGATATCTCCTGTTCATGATCCCGAAAGCGAATCTCGTCTGTTCTGTGCAGGTCGAAATATCGATAAGGAGAATAACTATGAAGATCCGCAATATGATATTAACCGCCACCGGTGCGGCGATGATGATTTTACCGGCTGTCGGGGCAGCCGCCCATCCATCGCATGGCGGTGCGCAGCAAGAAATTCTGAGGCAGCCCATTGGCAATGTCGAGAATAATTACTGGTTCGACTATCTCACTGATATTCAGGAAGCCGAACACGAGTTGAAAAAGGATTTAGCCCGCGCGACGGATGATGAAGATCGCCGGGATGCGAAGGAAGAATATCGCAACGAAATCGCCGATGCGAACAAGGATTATAAGAAAGAAATGAAAGAAAAAGGCTATAATGTTGGCCGTGTGACCGTGGGACGGTAACGCTATCCGCACTTTATCCTGTTTGATCAAGCGGGGCCGCTCCATAAAATATGGGGCGGCCCCGTTTATATTTGTGAATCAGCCTTCGCCCCACGGGTACGTAGAACCGGACTTTTGCATATCGGTGAAGGATGATGTGATTAACATCATTGCCCAAGCGAAAATTTGTCCTAAACCCTTATAGGAGTTACGGAGAGGCCACCTGTATGTTTTTGCGCTTATCAATATTTTCCGCCGCCATTTTTATTCTGGGTCAAGTCGCTATCGCGCAAACCCTGCCCGATCAGGTGACGAAGGAGAATGGTGTCAGCGAGATTGCCCCACCTTCAAAAGCTACTGCTCCGGCTGAAAATATCCCCTATGATCTGACTGGATATTGGAAATATGGCGATAACCGGATATTATATCTCACCCAAAACGGTGTGAACCTTGAATCCCGTCATACAAAGCGAACAACGGATTTTGTCCATGAAGCTGACGAAGTAGACTTTACCGCGACCCTCCGCGGAAATCTTGTCTATGGGGCGCATCTCATCCGGCTATCATGGGCGATGCATAACATCTGTCCGGTCGATCTTTGGGTAGGCATGGGCCTTACCGTCAATGACGAGCAAACCAAGCTAACAGGATTCCGGGGGCACCGAACCGTCAATCTTAAAACCTGTAAGGTTGAGGATCAGCCGCCACGGGATTTTGTTTACACCAGAATGCTTGATGAAAAAGGCCATCCGCTAAAATAGCCAGCTCATCTTTCCGTCTTGATCAGTCCTTCTTGGCGTTGCGGCGCAATACTTCCATTCGAGAGTTGCCCTGAGCCGGACGTGATGTTGGTTGAGGGGCCGTGCGTGCGACGGGTTCTGGCCTTTGTTGTGCGGCTGGCTGGGCCGCGCTTTGGGGGCGTGCATCAGTGCCTTGACGGTTGCCGCGTCGGTTTTGCCGTGTTTCGCTATCGCGCTTGCCGCGTATGGCGCCATCGCGTAGCCCGACCCGACCGGTGCGCGCATCATTGGCTTGATTAGGAGTGGTTGCTCTTCGATCCGCACGATCAGACCGGCGATCCCGTCTGTCAGCGCGTTGAGCCGGAGTCAGGTCGCCGCGGCGTTCCCGCCTCTCAGCTCGCTGTGCCGGAGTTAGATCACGGCCGCGATCGCCGTTGCGCCAATCATTTCGTCTGTCATCGCGATCGCCCCGATGGGCATGGCGCGAACCATATTCGGCCCGCTGCCGCGCCCAATGTAGCCGGTGATTGCGCTGCATTGCATAACGTGATCCCCCGCGATCGAAAACGTAGAGGCCGTAGCCGGGATAATAGAAATTGTCATACCAGCCGCCGCCAAATCCGATATTGGCATAGCCATATCCGCTGTCGCAGGCATAATAATCATCAAAGGGGGCATAAGGATCGCAGGCATAGCCCGCGCCATTGACATAGCCGTCACCATAAGCGCCGCCATAGGCGCAGGCACTAAGGCTGAGCACCGCTCCGCCAAGCATTGCTGGCTTAATCAGCTTCTTCATCCAAAATTGCACCATGGTCTTACCCCTTGTTCAAGCCGGTCGCGCTGCATGGAGCCACGCCAATCGGTTGTATCGTTAATATAGACCTGCCTTTCTCGGCGAGTCCTGTTTCTTTCTATGTTGCTCTATTTTGTAACATTGATGGATTGAATTGAGAATGAACAGAGAAGCTTGCTGACATTAATGAAAGTAGCTACAAAGCATCAATAACATAAAGTTTTTCAGGAGTTTTTGTCTTGGCCAGCGCAGCACAATCCCACGGATACCCTTATACCGAGACCGCGAACCCGCATTGGGTGAAGCCACCAAGCAAGGCCGCGCTTGCCCATATTCCTGGCGAAGATGGGTTACCGATATTGGGTACAACCCTTCGGGTGATTAAGGATCCCATCAGTTTTAGTCGGCAGATGGTTGAGAAATATGGCTCGGTCTATCGGACTTATAATTTCGGCAAAGACAATGTCATGCTGCTCGGCGCGGATGCGACGGAACTGGTGATGTTCAATAAGGATAAGATTTTCTCCAATGAACAGGGCTGGGGGCCCGTGCTCAACAATCTGTTTCCTCGGGGGCTGATGCTGATGGATTTTGAGCGGCATCGGGCCGACCGCAAGGCGCTGTCGGTTGCGTTTAAGCCGGGACCGATGAAGCATCATTGCAAGGTTCTGAACGAAGGCATAGCGGAACGTGTGACCGAATGGAGCGGGACCAGCTTTGAATTTTATCCGGCGATTAAATCCCTGTCGCTCGATACCGCCGCAAGCGCGATTCTGGGCATTCCATGGGGACCAGAGGCGGATAAGATCAACAAGGCCTTTGTCGATGAGGTACAGGCTTCTGTCGGCATCGTGCGTTCACCGTTACCGTTCACCAAGATGTGGCGCGGCGTGAAGGCACGCGAATATCTGCTGAGCTATTTCACCCCGCAGGTGAAGGAGCGGCGCGAAAAAGGCGGCGAGGATATTTTTACCCAGATTTGTCTCGCGACCCACGAAGATGGCAGCTTGCTGACCGAGGATGAAGTCGTCGATCACATGAACTTCCTGATGATGGCGGCGCATGACACGATTACCTCTTCTGCGACCAGCATGATCTATTTGCTCGCCAAACACCCGGAATGGCAGGATAGGTTGCGCGAAGAGTGCCTCCGCGTTGCGCCTGCCGGCCAACCACTATCTTATGACGATCTCGGCAAGTTGGAACTGACCGAAATGGCATTTAAGGAATCCTTGCGCCTGATCCCGCCGGTTCCCAGCATCCCGCGCCGTGCGATCAAGCAATTCACCTTCCGCAACTATACGATTCCGGCTGGAACGAATATCGGGATTAGTCCGCAATTTGTGCACAAGATGGAAAAACATTGGCCGAATCCGAGTAAATTTGATCCGATGCGCTTCACAGCTGAAAATAGTGCCGGTCGTCACAAATATGCATGGGTTCCTTTTGGCGGCGGCGCGCATATGTGTCTGGGGCTGCATTTCGCCTATATGCAGATCAAAATCTTGATGCATGCCATATTGACCCAGAACCGTGTGGTGCTGAGCGGTGGGCCGGATTATGAACCGAAATGGCAGGTTTTTCCGATCCCGCAGCCAAAAGACGGTTTGCCAGTTAGGTTGGAGGCGCTTTAGCAGACGGGAGCAAGTTGTTCCAAACGGCGCGATTAACTTGTCCCCACTGACTCTACATCATTACCGAAAAGCACAATCACTGTGCCCAAGACGGCCAGTAGAATGAATCCGGCCTTCTGATAAAGCGTGCCGCCAACCAGAAATGCCCTCCGGGCAGCGATGGCGGACTGCAAGCTGTAGTAAATTGCAAAGGCACGCGACGCATAAGCGATGATCTGGAATATATTGGCCTCCCAAGTCAGGAACAGGCCGACGGCTACAAGCAGAGCATAGCCGTTGCGTGCACTCATGCGCCCACGCGTCAGTTCTTTCAGCAATCCGCCAGAACCACTGGTGTCCGCAATCGCGGCACTGAATTGCGCTGCTAGCGCCGCCGCGACGAGCAGCACCGGCAAGATTGGTGTAATCAGACTCATCATGTCGATAATCGCAGTTTCGCTGAGTTGAAACTGGCTGCGGTCAAAGGAATAGGCGAATAAGCTGATATAGAGCATGTAGATGACCGCACAGACGGCCTGCGCAAGCCGCATCGACTTGATCCGCGTTGCCGGATCATAGTTATGCCCCAGATAGCGTGAGGTTTCGAATCCCTGAACGGTGATAATCAGCCCGAAGGCCAGAGTGAAAGCGGGCCAGCCGGATAATTCCGGCGCGTGGAAATAGAGGCCGGAACCGCTGGCTTTCTGATAGAAATAGTAAGTCAGCCCGACCAGCAGCCCCACGATGATCGCCAGTTTTAGCGTCACTGCGGCATATTCCATTCTTTCCAGCGCCCTGAAACCGCTGGTCCAGCCAACGATCAATATGAGGATATAGACCGCCGATGTCAGTAGCTTGGCATTGATATGGTTGTCGAACGGCGTCAGGCTGACCGCGAAGGCCCCGAGCAGGTTGAGATAATAGGCCACCGAAATCATGAAGGCGAATACCAGTGACCAGGATGCGGCGATTTCGAGACGCTCGACTGCAATATTTTCCAACGGCTCGGGCACATTGCGCCAGAAAATATTAAATCGGATCGCTGCCCCGAACAGATAGGCACCAAGACATAGTCCGGCCATTATCAGCGGCGCATTGCGACCATAAGCCGATACCAGAATCGGTGCGAGTACCAGAAACCCGCTACCGATGATTGAGGCTAGCGGCGTAACGGTTGCCCGCCAGACACGGGATTTGGATACTCGCGGGGAGAGGAGATAGATGCTCGCCAAAATTGCTGATCCTATGATCGCGATATTCAATAGCAAAAAAGTTTCCGATCAAGCGCAAGAGACGATGAGATAATCTAAACTTATCTGCTGCAGCTGTCGAAACAAATGGTCATGACATTGGGAAAGCTAGCCAATAAATAATGAGCTTTCTCGAGTTTGGCATCAAAAACCTCTATTCCGACTATCATCCATTGCGGCAGCAACAAATTCTGGATTGACCCGAAGTTCGCGCATTACCATTGTCATCCGGCGGATATTGACTTACAAAAATGTCAATGACTGACATCCCCGAAATACAATCACCTGCTGATTCCGCCCCCATCTGGAAATCGCGTTACAATCATCCCACTGATTGGGACCAATTTTTTTCGCCGTTGTCGATGCCCGGCATGTTCTTTCGCTCGGCGGGGCGCCGGGGGGATGCCAATCTGCTCGACTTTATGGGGCGGAAATATAGCTATGCAGAAGTCGCTGCCGGTGTCGTTCGGGTTGCCAAGGGCTTGCAGGATCTCGGCGTCAAAAAGGGTGACCGGATCGGTTTGTTTCTGCCCAATGTGCCGCATTATGTGACGGCTTATTATGGCGCGATGGCCGCTGGTGCGACGGTGGTCAATTTCTCTCCGCTCTATACTGTGGACGAACTCAACCATCAGGTTGAGGATAGCGGGACGAAAATTCTTTTCACTCTGTCGGCTAGTGCGGTTTTTCCCACGGCTTATGAAGTGCTTCAGCAATCGAGTTTGGAACGATTAGTAGTTGGAAGCGTCGCAGGCGCATTGCCGGGGGCAAAGGCGCTGTTTTACCGCCTGTTCCGGCAAAAGGAAAATTCGGTTCAGCCGGATGATGACCGGATCACACCTTTTGCGGATCTGACCAATAATGACGGCAAATATATCGCGCCCAATATTCACCCGGAAAAGGATATTGCGCTTTTGCAATATACCGGCGGCACAACCGGCACGCCCAAAGGAGCGATGCTCAGCCATCAGAACCTGACCGCCAATGCCCGGCAGATTAATAGCATTGATCCGTTTATTGACGAAGATGACCGGTTGATGGGCGTGCTGCCCTTTTTCCATGTCTTCGCCAATAGCGCGGTGCTCAACCGGACGGTGCACAGAGGTGGAGAGATTGTCATGTTGCCGCGGTTTGATGCGAAGCAGACATTGAAAGCCATTACGCGTAATCAGATTACGGCAATGCCGGGCGTACCGACCATGTATCAAGCGCTGCTGGATCATCCCGATATCGACAAGACTAATTTTTCTTCCTTGAAAATATGTGTGTCCGGCGGAGCGCCACTGCCGCAGGAGCTTAAGAAAAAGTTCGAAGCCAAGACCGGAGCGAAGCTTGTCGAAGGCTATGGTTTGACCGAAAGTTCGGGTGTGGTCAGCGCCAATCCTTATGCTGGCTTGAACAAATCCGGGACGATCGGACAGCCGGTGCCGGGAACGTTTGTCAAACTTGTCGATAAGGAAAATCCGAAAAAACCGGTCCCCAAGGGCGAACCGGGCGAGCTGATTTTCTCTGGCCCGCAAGTCATGCAAGGCTATTGGAACCGTCCAGAGGCGGATGCAGAAGTGTTCGTCGATGGTTTCCTGCGCACCGGTGATGTCGCGGTGATTGACGAGGATGGCTATATCAAGATTGTCGACCGGCTAAAGGATATGATCGCCGTTGGTGGTTTCAAAGTCTTCCCCAGTCAGGTTGAGGAAGTGCTCTACAAGCATGAAGCTGTCAAAGAGGCGCTGGTCATCGGCGTGCCGGACGATTATCGCGGCGAGAGCCCCAAGGCCTATGTCTCGCTGGAAGACGGAATGGATATCGATGGGGCGGCGCTTAAAGACTGGCTCAATCCGCAGTTGGGTAAACATGAGCGGGTTGTTGATGTTATCGTGCGGGAGAGCTTGCCAAAGACGATGATCGGCAAGCTGGACCGTAAAGTGCTCCGTGCTGAAGAGTTAGGTAGCTAGACGTTAGAAATTAATCCCGACTTTGACATTTATATGCGGTTTCTTGTTGCCGGAGTGCTTGCGATCACGATTGACGGGAAGCGCGGTTTCGAATTCGAAATCCAACGGTCCAACGGTCCCGCGAATGCCGGGGCCAGCGGAAATCAATGTACCTTCGCTGCTATTATTGCCGAGATCGTTGACATAGCCGATGTCGCCAAATCCATAGAGTTGTATGCTCTTCAACCAGGCAAGACGGGATTTCAGATTATACTGCAGTTCGGCCATGGCGTAAAAGCCGTCGTCACCTGAAAGTTCGCTGAAATCATAACCGCGTACGCGATAAGCGCCGCCGATGCTCAGCTCCTGTGTCGCGAGCAAGGGTTCGCTCGCAATTTGGCCGCGAGCAGCAAGATAGATGTTGATATCTTTGGCTAAGCCGGTTCTAAAATCAGCCCAATATTCGCCCTTTGTAAAAACTCCATCTCCGTCTCGCCGGGATGCCATTGGATCTCCCAACCGGGTCGCGCCGAAAATATCGAAACCGTGGACGATGGATGCACCGGCCCGCAACTTACCGCCAGCAAACGAGATTTCGCTTCTAACGCCCACTGACACCGTGACTTCTGTATCTTGACGGATCAAAACATTCATGGCGTCATTGTCGATGGAAAGATAAGCAGCCTGTGTTTCGATCCACAGGCTGCCCGAGGTGGACCGGACAAGGGGATAGCTTGCGAAAAGCCCCAGATAGCGGCTTTCGCCGGTGATATTGGAACTTGCTGCGGTGCCGCCGGGTGCGTTTTCACCCACTGAACCTGCAATGCCGGCCCTGATTCCGTCTGTGCCGAGGGCGGTTTCGTAATAGGCGCTGACGGAGAGTATTTCCTTAGGTTCAACCGGATTGGCCCGTATCGCCGTGCCGAGAACATCAGAATCATGGATTTTCCCCCGCAGATCGCCGGAGAGCCGCGCCCTTGCCGGGCCGTAACTATGGCTGCCGTAATTATCACCTTCTATACGGAAACTGTCACCGCGTTCGCGAACCGTGACCTGCAGGATGTTTTGACCATTTTCTTGTCGGAAATCTGAAGAGACCACCACGATGTCGGGTATGTCGCTGGCGAGCAATAATTGCCGTTCAATTTGGGGCCGGTGCGCAACTTTACCTTCCAGGGAAGACAGGATTTTCCGTAAATGCCGATTGTCTGAACCGATAATTTGCACCGCATCAATAGTGCCTTCAATCAGCTTTATTTCCAGCACACCCATTTGAACCGACTGTTCCGGTATATAGGCTGAGGCCAGTATATAGCCTTCTTCCCGAGCAATATTTGCAATTTGCTGTGTGAGCGAGGTCAGCTCCTCTGTGCTTGCCTCATGTCCAATAAAGTCCTCAACCACGGATGAAAATATTTCGATGTTCATCGCCTCGGCTCCCACAACGCCAATGGCACCGATGCGGAAATTCTCTGGCCCCTCATTGACGAGCTGTGCCTCATCAGGCGTTTGAAGCGATGAAAACGCGATATCGGAGATATCTGATGATAGCGGGACAGGCCGTGATGACAGCTGTTCTGAAACGTCGGGATCTGGGATGCCAGCCGTCCAGACAGCTCCGTCAAAAGCAGCAAATTCGCTGTCTTGCGCTATTTCAATCTGCTGCCCCAGTGCCGGGGCATGCAATACTAATAGGGAAGGGATTAAAGCTATACGCAACAAAAACAACACCAATACTTGTGAACACCTAATTTGATTAACGGTATATATTGATGGTGTTAAATGTTGGTTATCGAGGGCGGGGATAAAGTTTTTTTAACCAGCCCTCTTCTTCATATCTTTAAAACCCTGCCGTTAAAGACGAGGCATAGTAATAGTAGAGAGTTTTGAACATGATCCGTCCCGTTACCAAATCATTCCTTATCGCGGCATTATTGTCGGGCAGCGCAGCCTATGCTGGCACACCCGGCTGGCAAGTGTCTGAGATTAGCGGAAATGTGACGATAGCGCGCAAAGGGGTTGTGAAAATCGCGGAGCGTCAGACTAAATTGGCAGCCGGCGACGTGATCAAAACAGGGCCGAAGGGGCGGGCTGTATTGCTACGCGGCGGCGAATATCTGGTGGTATCGCCCGCAAGCCATATCGAAATTGCAGAGCCTGCAGCAAACGGAAAAGTTACGCAGATTATTGAATATCTCGGCAACGTCCTGTTCCGGATCGATAAAAAGGCAACGCCGCATTTCGGCGTAAAGACACCCTATATGGCGGCTGTGGTCAAAGGTACGACATTTAGCGTTTCGGTGAGCGCCGAAGGTTCAGCTGTGCAGGTCACAGAAGGTGCTGTGCAAGTATCGACACTGGATGATGGCGCATCCGAATTGGTGACCCCTGGTGTGATCGGCATGATCAATGCCAATGACCCATTTAGTCTGGTTGTTGTTGATGGTGAGCGGCGGACCATTGTATCGCCTAATAAACCGGCGACGACCGATGGCGGGAATGTGACTACGAAAGTGACGCAACCTGTGAAATCGACGGACGTTACAACAGTAAAAACTCCATCTTCCAATTTGTCGGGTAAAGTCGCTGCGCCGATTGGCGAGCGAGGCATTGTGCTGGCGGCTTTGACTAAGGGGCCTGTTAGCGGCGGCGTTGACTATAATAAATCGATCACAATTGAAAATGCGGAAGGTTCGGTTTCTGCTGTTGAAGACGCAAGCCAGAATCAAGCGATGAATAATATCGTCGACAATAATGTTAATCTCGGCCTTGGAATCGAAACCAGTAACGGTAATGGAACCAGCAACGGCAACGGTCTCGCGCTTGGTGTCGGCAACGGCAATGGCAATGGCGGATCTGCTGTAGTTACGCCTCCCGTCGTTGATATCGAGACCGGTAATGGTAAAGGAAACGGCCTCGCGCTTGGTGTTGGCAACGGCAATGGTAATGGCGGATCTGCTGTAGTTACGCCTCCCGTCGTTGATATCGGAACCGGCAACGGTAATGGAAACGGGCTCGCGCTTGGCGTCGGTACTGGAAATAACAATAATAATAATAATAATAATAATGATGATGATGATGATGGCGGGTCTGCTGTCGTTATTCCTCCCGTCGTTGAAATCGAAATCGAAATTGGCAACGGTAATGGCAATGGTCTCGCACTCGGCGTCGGTAATGGAAACGGCAATGGTCTCGCACTTGGCGTCGGTAATGGAAGCGGCAATGGTCTCGCGCTTGGTATCGGTAATGGAAACGGCAATGGTCTAGCACTCGGCGTCGGAAACGGTAACGGCAATGGTCTCGCGCTTGGTAACGGTAACGGTAACGGCAACGGCAACGGCAACGGCAACGGCAACGGCAACGGCAACGGTAACGGTAACGGTAACGGTAACGGTAATAACGAGGACTGACATCTAGCGCCAACAAGGTTAACTTAAAATAGAGGCATCTGCGTTAAAAAGATTTTCAGATCGTTTCACGGAGATTTTTTGAAAACCCCTTTTACTTCTTACCGGGCGGATGCCTCGTGGCGCTTTTTTCTGGCTTTGGCGCTTGCGCTGTTGGGCGCGCTTGTGTTGCCGTTCGTCGGTATTGGCGGTGAGGTTGAGCGGCAGTTCCATAATCTGCGCTCTGACATTCTGGAAAAACCTGCATCCGGGGAAATAGCCATTGTCGAAATTGACGCAAAGTCGATCCAGTCTCTGGATCGCTGGCCCTGGCCGCGCAAATATTATGCTGAACTGGTTGAACAATTGTCTGCGGCAGGCGTCACGCAGATTGCGTTTGACGTTGATTTTTCTTCACACTCCACGGTTGAACAAGACGGTCTATTTGCCAGTGCGATTGAAAATTCTAACGCGACGGTTATTTTGCCTACTTTCAAACAGGAACAAAGCTCGATCAAAAGCGGATATGTTGAGAGCTTACCGATAGAGCCGCTTCGCCGGCATGCATTTCTCGCTTCGGTCAATGTCCATCCCGACAAAAACGGACAATTGAACGATTATAGCTATGGCACGGTCACCGCCGATACCGTGCGGCCATCGCTTGCCAGTATGGTGGCGGAAGCATCCGGGAGTATCGGTAAAAGTTTTGCAATCGATCGGTCGATCAATCCAGCGACTATCCCGCGCTATAGCTTTGTCGACATATTGCAGTCCGAGCAGCCAGATCCGACCCTGAAAGGCAAAAAAATAGTGGTCGGGGCTACGGCGATAGAGCTGGGTGACCGGTATTCCGTCAGCCGACATGGCATGATGCCCGGCGTGGTTATTCAGGCTTTGGCTGCCGAGACACTTTTGCAAGGTAGCAACTTGGCAAATATCGGTTATCTGCCTCCGCTGATTTTTGCCATCGCTGCATTACTGGCTTGGTTCTGGCGACATCCTGTCCGCGACAGAAGCGTTGCATTGACGGTTGTTTCGATTGGCGTTTTCTTGTTCGTGTTTAACTTGGTTATTGAACATTTGAACCTTTTTACTTTTTCCGGTGTCCCTGTACTGTTTTTTCTCGGCATTTTTCTAGTGATTGAGAAATTCCTGAGAACCAATTTGGCGCTGAACCTCAGTCGGTTTTCCAATACAGATAGCGATCTACCAAATGAAGCGGCTTTGTTACAGTTTCTCCATGGTTACGAGAAAAAATATATTGCGGTCGCGCGCCTGTCAGATTTTCGTGAACTGCTGGTTGTGACTAACAAAGACATGCGCATTGACCTTTTTAAGAATCTTGCCGAGCGGCTGAAATTTCTGGCGGAGGGGGAGCGTATTTTTCACCTCGACACCGATATAATTGGTTGGGTGCTTAAAAAAGATTATGCCAATGATATATCCGGCCATTTCGATACGGCAGCGGCGTTATTTCAGTCTCCGGTCATGGCCGGCGACACTAAAATCAAGCTGAACGCGTCCTTTGGCATCAGCGTCGAATCAATTGATAAAGCGAAAGTCGCTACTGAGCAGGCGATAGCTAAAGGTAGGCGCTGGGCATTGCATGATGACGAGCTTTCCAGCGCAATGGGCCAAAAGCAGAACCTGCTGGTTGAGCTGGAACATGCCATTGATAAGGGCAATATCTGGACAGTATATCAGCCGAAGTGGAACTTGCCGCTGAACAAACTGGATGGCGCAGAAGCCTTGGTTCGCTGGGAACATCCGGAAAAAGGAATGATCAGTCCGGAAATTTTCATTCCGATATTGGAAAAAGCAGGCCGGATCGATGCGTTGACACTCCACGTCCTGCGGACCGCGCTGAAGGATCTTTCGTTTTGGTGCACGCGCCAATCAGACTTAAGTTGTTCAGTTAATATTTCGGCACAACTACTTGGTGATGAAGTATTTATTGATAAAGCAATCGCTTTGGTTCGTGCAGCCAATATCGAAAACGGGCATGTCGTGTTTGAAGTGACCGAAACAGCCGCTCTGGCCGACTTGGAGGTGTCTATCCTGGCGCTTGAACGGATTAGGGCGGCTGGTATCAGCGTTTCCATTGATGATTATGGCACAGGTCAATCAACGATGAGCTATGTGCAACGCCTCCCCATCGACGAAATTAAAATTGACCAGAGCTTTATCAAAACCATGATTACCGACCGTTCCAACCATCTGATGGTAAAGTCCACCATTGAACTTGCTAAGGCGCTGGGCCTGAGGGTCGTGGCCGAAGGTATTGAAGACAAACCCTGTATGGATATGTTGAAATCACTGGATTGCGATATCGGCCAAGGCTGGCATATCTCGAAACCTGTCTCATCGGAAGATTTTGCAGCAAAATGGTTGGGGCCAGATTTGGCGCGCAAAACCGCTTAGGTGCTTTAGGCCTCATAGCGGCGGCTCAACTTTCTTCGACCCATTCCTTTTGCAATGGCCGCGCTGCCAAGGCCATGAAACCCGCTGCGAAAATATAAAATATCAGCGATATCAGCATGGAATAACGCAAGGCGTCCTCGCCATAAATGGGAGTCAGGCTGTCTGATAGCGCACCCAGAAAAAATATCCCGCCGCCGATGCCGACGAGATTATTGATCAGCAGGAATAGGGCGGAAGCGGTGGCGCGTGTCTCTGCCGTCACCAGATGCTGTACGGCCGATAAAACGGGACCAAGCCAGATATAGGCGAGGCCTTGCGGGATCAGGAACAGGAAGAAGGCTACCGTCGCTGATCCACTCATGATACCTGCTGCAAAAAGCGGAACCGCGAGCAGGAAGGCAATCGCAGGGACCAGCCCGTAAGCAGCTTTGTTTCTGTTGCCCAACCAGTCGCCCAATATACCGCCGCCAATAACGCCCGCGACGCCGCCGATCAGCAAAATTGATCCGAAGAAGAATGATGTTTCAATAAGGTCCAACCCAAAGCTGCGTTGCAACAGGCTCGGCAGCCAAAAGGCTATGCCATAACCCAGCATGGAACTGGAGGCCGCGCCCAATGCGAGAAACCAGAAGGCGCGCTTTTTGGACAGTACCTTAAGTATATCAACAAAGTTGGGTTGCAGTGTTTCAGTCCCAGAAGCGACTGGCGGTTTTACCGGATCGCGTACGAAATATTTGAATAGCGGCGCGAGGATGATGCCGGATAGCCCGACAGCAAAAAAGGCGAGGCGCCAGTCGACCGTTGCGGCAATATATCCACCTGCTATCACGCCTGTCGCAGATCCCAACGGGATACCAAGGGAATAGATAGATAAAGCTCTGGCTCGTTTCGCGCTGGGGAAATAATCCGATATCAGCGCATAAGATGGCGCGACGCCGCCCGCTTCCCCAATGCCAACACCCAATCGGGCAAAGAAGATGGACCAGAATCCCTGAGTGAGGCCGCAAAGCGCTGTAAACCCGCTCCATATCCCCAAAGAAATGGTGATTACCCAGCTGCGGTTGGTTCGGTCAGCAATCCATCCCAAGGGGACGGCCAAAGTGGAATATAGTAAAGCAAAGGCAATGCCGCCCAACAGGCCCATCTGGGTGTCGTTAAGTCCCAGATCAGCTTGAATGGGGCCAGCAAGTATCGCCAATATCTGGCGATCGACAAAATTGAAGATATAAACGAGCAGCAACATGCCGAGCGCAACATGGGGAGAAGTGGTGCGCGGTAGAAGGGTTGCTTTGCTTGCCATTTATCTCTCCAGATTCTGTAAAAAGGGATCAATGGCAGCTAATGCTGCAGGCTCATCAAGCATCGGAGCATGTCCTCGGTCCGGGACTGCCGCAGTGCTGATCGGACCGGAATGGCGGCGCTGCATTTCTGCTATAGTAGTGGGGGATATAATGTCGGACAGCAGCCCGTAAATGATCAGGGTCGGGATAGTGTCCAATTGATCCCATACGGGCCAAAGGTCGGCAGGGACAACCGTCTGGTCGTCACCGGAAAGACCTTGGGAAATTGCTGGATCATAAGCGAATGCAATCCGGCCATCCGGTAATTGCTGGCAGGTGTGCCGGGCAAAGTCCATCCAGTCTTGATCGCCATAGCCGACCATCGCATCACTATGAACCTCGCGGCAATGTTCTGCGGCTTGTTGCCAGTTCGCAAATGGAGCAATTTCGCCCACATAGTTCTGGATACGGTCTAGGCCATCTTGTTCCACGACCGGACCTATATCATTCAGGATCAGACTGTTAAAGCGCTGCGGCTCTGCTGCGGCCATCATCATCGCCATAAGTCCGCCCATAGACGTGCCGATCAGCCCAACTTTGCTTAATCTCAAATCATCGAGCAGCGCCATCATATCATCGACATAGACGGCTGGAGTGTAATTTTCCGGCTCCGGGTCATAGTCCGAACGCCCGCGCCCGCGCTGGTCGGCGATGATTAACCGGTATTCTCCCGCCAGATGTGCCGCCAGCCCTTCAAAATCGGCGCTGTTACGGGTTAAGCCATGCATGAGTAGTAGCGGCGGGCCGTCTCCTTCGTAGATGCGCGCGTAAAGCGTCAGCCGGTTATCACTACTGCGATAAAAATGGTCGTGATAGACAGGCGGATCACCCTGTTTGCGATCCGCCCGCCATTCATGTTTCGACATTATTGGGCGCCCTAGAACCGAATGCCGGCGGTAACGAATACTTGACGCGGGTTACCGTAGAACGCGGTCAGCGTACCTTCTTGACCAAGCGAAGCGACCGGAAGGCCGTCCGCACCAGGAATGATCACGCCGGTAGTTTGATCAGCAGCAACAAAGGTATAACCAGACGTTTTGTAGCGTTTGTTGGTCAGGTTTTTGCCGTGCAATCCGATGCTCCAGGCTTTGTCGGGCGCGTTGTAAACAAGATTGGCATCCCAAAGGGCAAAACCCTTTTGATCGATATAGGGGTTAGCAATCTCGAACTGGTTTGTCTTGCTGCGATAAGATAATGTGGTCCCGAAATAGAGATCACCTTCTCCAACCGGAGTAGAGTAAGAAAATGTACCACTGGCGGTCCATTTCGGCGTATTCTGCACCGAACGGAAATCTGCAACGTCAGTTGGAACGTTGCCGATGTTGGTGATATATTCGTCATATTGCGCATCAATATAGCCAAGCGAACCGGAGAGCATCACCCTGTCACCACTAGCAACCAAATCCTCGCCAAGCCGCGCAGATGCTTCCAGCTCAACGCCCATTAGAGTGGCCTTGCCGGCGTTGTTTATCACACCGCAGAAGGAAGGCGCTCCTCCATCTACACAGGCCACCGAGCCCGGGATTTGGACATCAGTATAATCGGTGTAGAAACCGGCGAGCGCGACATTCAGAGCGCCGTCGAGAAGGCTGCCCTTATAGCCAACTTCATAGCTGTCTACCTGTTCCGGACGGAAGCTGAGGAAAGAGGCTACTTCACTATCGCTCGGGACGCCATTGGCATTGGTGGTCGGCGCATTCGTGCCTACCCCGCGTGGATCAAATCCGCCGCCTTTGAAGCCCTGCGAATAGCTTGCGTATATATTGTGATCGGGGGTTGGCTTGAAGCTCAATGACGCGCGAGGCGTAAATTTCTTGAAATTCGTACTGCCTTTAAAATTGGTGCTAGGACCGCCCAACGGTATGCCGTCACCGCCAAAAAAGGGAGAGCCTCCAACCGTTCCTGCAAAATAGTTCTGTCGCAGAATTTCCGCAGAGCGTTCATCCCACGTATATCGACCGCCGACTGAAAGACTGAGCTGGTCGGTAAAGTCATAAGTGAAGTCACCAAACACGGCATAAGTCTCTGTATCCACGCCCGCGAAAGTGAAGGCGGCAAGGTTTGAAAAAACGGCATTTGATGTGAACAACCGGACATCGAAAGCGGTATCTGCTTTGGCATCAAGATAATAGAAACCAATCAGGCCGTTAAGTTTGTCGCCTTCATACAGCAGCTGGAATTCCTGACTGATCTGTTCGTTCCGGTAAATTCCGGGCACGTCGAGATCAACCGCTGGTAGTGCATCAAAATCTATTGGCGTAGCGGTGTCATCTTTGCGCCAGGCGCTGATTGATCGCAATGTAACTGTATCGCTGAGATTGGCGGTGATATTCATCGCTAATCCATAGGCCTCGATATCCTGTAGGGGATCGTTGAGGCCGCCGCGGGTGTCAAACACATCGTCAAGGACAGGCGCACCGGAAACGGCACCCGGGATTAACCGGTGACCGCCGCGCGGATTGCTTTTGTCTTTAGTATAATCGCCTGAAATACGGATCAGTACGGGTTCGCCGTTGCCACCTATTTCAAGGGTGCCGCGACCAGCCCAAATGTCCTTGTTATAATTTTCAAGTCCGGTGGTCAGATTGTCGCCGAAGCCGCCGCGCGAGAGCCGCGCACCCGATGCGCCGATACGAACAAGATCGGAAATCGGCATGCTGGCGGTGACGACTGCTTCCGCCTGATCATAGGTTCCATATGTTACGCGCGCCTTGAACGAGGGGTCTTCCGGCAGGCCCTTAGTGACATATTTGACGGCTCCGCCGATGGTGTTGCGACCATAAAGCGTGCCCTGTGGGCCGCGCAATACTTCGATGCGTTCAACATCATAGATGTCCAGCACAGCGGCTTGGGGACGATTGAGATAGACATCATCAAGATAGATGCCAACGCCTTGCTCAAAACCCGAAACCGGATCCTGCTGGCCAATGCCGCGGATGAAGGCGGAGAGTGTGGAATTTGTACCGCGAGACGATTCCAGCGTTGTATTAGGTGTCGTCAAACCAATATCGGTAATATCGATTGCGCCCTGCTGTTCCAGTTTTTCCGCCGAATATGCGGTAATCGCAATAGGAACATCAATCAGCCGCTCTTCGCGGCGGCGGGCGGTGACGACGATAACACCGTCGTCTGTACTTTCGGACGCTGCTTCTGTCTCTTGTGCATGAACGGCTGCCGGAGCGATGATGCCTGTCGCTAAGCTCGTTACCAAAGCCGCATAACTAACATTGTGTTGAAATCTCATATGAACCTCCTCCTAATTGTAATTTCTTGCCTGAAAATTTCAGGTCGTTGATCTTGCTATATTGAAACATGAACCATATTTCAACTTCGAAATTTGCTAATTGTGGGAAATGTGGTTAGCCGTGACTATATGGCCACAGAATATTCCGATCATGTCGAGTCTAAAGACAAGCAACCCCGCACGGCACGGGGACTAAAAACAAAACGCAAATTACTGGACGCTGCGGCTTTGGAATTTGGTGAAAAGGGCTTTCATGAAGCATCAATCACCGGAATTACACAAAGGGCAGGCACAGCCTTGGGTAGTTTTTACACCTATTTCGATTCGAAGGACGAGTTATTTACGGCTCTGGTCAAGGATATGAGCGCGCGGGTGAAAAGCCATGCATCCACGGCTATGACCGAATGGCGCGATGCATTTGAACGGGAAAAGCTGGCGTTAAATGCTTTTATGAGCTTCGCCCGAGAGCATAAGGAAATTTACCGGATCATCGACGAAGCTGAATTTGTCGATCCGGCAAGCTACCGGACCCATTATCAAGAAACCGCAGCGCGCATTTTCGAACGGCTGCAAGAGGGCAGTGCATCAGGCGATTTTCGCAATGGTCTGGATGAGGGCCATGCATGGGCTATCATGGGCATGAACGTCTTTCTAGGATTGCGCTATGGCATCTGGTCCGAAGATAAATCCGTCGATGAAGTCGCTGCAATAGCTAATGAGATTCTCGCAGAAGGGATTGCGGCCAGAAAAACCTAGCGTGGCTTTACGCAGATGACAGCAACTGATTTTACTATTAGCATGTGCTGATGTTGCCATCCTTGTTAATCATCGATGATTTTCTGTGTGATCCTATGCTGGCGCGTAAAGCGGCCTTGGCACTCGATTATGATCCAAACTATAAACAGGGCAATTACCCCGGTCATATCTCGACGACAGCTCTCTACATTCAGGGTCTTGATGAGCGGGTGTCAAAGGCGATAAACGCGCCGGTCAAAGCAGCTACTGGCACTAGCCATTGTCATTGCCGGATAACGTTGAAAGGCGACAAGGGGCGCAGCGGCGTCCATATTGATCCCGCTTTCTATTCCGGCATTTTATATCTGTCGCTGCCGGAACATTGCAAAGGCGGGACGGAATTTTTCCGGCACAAGCGGACCGAACTGGAACGGGTGCCGAGCGATCCCCGTGGCATCACCAGTGCGGGCTATGCTGATATTAATGATCTGATCGACGATGTTGTGAACCGCGACACATTGCATAAAGCCAAATGGGAACGGACTATGTTGGTGCCGATGCGGTTTAATCGCCTGATCTTGTTTAGCCCGTGGCTGTTCCATAATAGCGGCGCGGCCTTTGGAAATTCACCCGAGACCGGACGGCTGGTACATTTGATGTTCTTTGCCAAGGCCGATAGATGAGTTACAAGGTAATAGATTTTAGGAGATGCCCCCGATGAAAAAAATACTGTCCCAAACCATGTCTATTGCCCTTTTGGCGGCTTCACCGTTGGCACTGACCGCTTGCGGGCAAAGCAATGCGCAGGAGGCAGATCGCTTTGCCAAGGTCGAGATTAAGACGGAACAATTGGCAGACGGGGTGGCGGTGCTATTTGGCGCTGGCGGCAATATCGGCGTTTCTTACGGACCGGATGGCACTGTGCTGATCGATGATCAATTTGCACCGCTTACGCCGAAAATTCAGGCGGCTATCGCAGCGCTGGGCGCGGAGCCGGTTAAATATCTGATCAATACCCATTGGCATGGCGATCATAGCGGCGGGAATGAAAATTTCGGCAAGACGGGCGCGCTGATCATGGCACATGACCATGTCCGCGAACGGATGATGGGCACCCAGAAAAGCGGAAAAGGCAATGATCCTGCATCGCCAACCGAAGCGTTGCCGGTGGTGACTTACCATGATGGATTGAAGCTGCATCTGAACGGCGATGAAGTGCAGGTAAAACATATGAAACATGCACATACCGACGGCGACAGTATAATTTTTTGGAAGAAAGCCAATGTCATTCACATGGGCGATACATTTTTCAACAAGGTGACTTTGCCATTCATCGACATTGAAAGCGGGGGAAATGTAGCAGGCATATTGGCAGCGGCTGAGACGGTGCTGACGATGGTCGATGATGAAACGAAGATCATTCCCGGTCATGGTCCGATGGCAAACAAAGCGGATCTCATCGCCTATCGCGATATGTTAAAAAGCGTCATTGGCACAGTGGAAACTGCGCGCACCGAAAGCAAAACTCTGGCACAGATTCAGGCAATGAAACCGGCAGCCCGATGGGACACGAACAAGGACGCCTTCATAAAGGGCGATGCGTTTGTTGAGGCGGTATATAAGAGTTTCGAGAATCCGGCTCATAAAGAGCATGACCACAAACATTGAGGCCCGATATTCTTAGGGCGTAGCGCGTTCAATTTCTTTGCGTAGTGAGGTGATGAGCGGTGCCACTCTGGTTAGCCGCCCTTCTTCTTCATCCAAAATCGCGCGGAAGATGGTTTTTTTAAACTCCAGCGTTTTAACCTCGTCGGGGCGTTTGGATTCGACCACGGTAGAGAGCAGGATATCGATCATCCGTTCTGCTCCGTGAAGCCGACCCCAGAGATAATCATTCTCCCGATAAGATCTGCTAAAAAATGCACCAAAGTTATTGAATTCAATGCCTTTTAATGTTGATGCAACGCCGCCCTGACGGATGGATTTGGCGTCTTCGGGCGAAATTCTGTCGACCTTGATTGGGTCAAATTCGTCGAGCCCTTCGCCTTGGAGAAGGGGCAGGGTGGCGATATCGTAAAAGGGAAAGCCGAGAAATGCGAGCAGCATGGAGCGCTTTTCTGCCTTAGGCAGACTGGCCATGGCGTCGGCTAGCTTCTTATCTACCAAGGCATCGGCAGAGCTAAGGTCACGGGCTTTGGCGAGGCTGGCCAACATTGCTGACGGCTGGCTTTCGGCATGTTCGGCCAGCGTGACAAAATCATCGCCGAGATATTCGATGGTCTCACGCTCGATATAGATAGAAAGACAGTCATAAATCACGTCATGCATCTGCTCGATAACGGCATATTCTTCGGGGTGGGCGCTATCCAGATCCTCGGCAAACCGCCGCGCCAGAAAACGCAATCGCCGGATGCGATAGCCCAGATCTTGTTCACGGAAGAAATCGGCGGCGAGCTTTGATGGACCAGCACCACCTTTTTTTGCAATATTTTGAAATCCGCGCCGACGCAATTCATCCCATAATACCCCGCGCAATGCTTGATGATTGTGGACATTCGCGTCAGCGGCGGCGCGCTTTACCGTATGGGCGATATCTTCAAGGACGGTCGACAGTTTTAGGTGGCCGTAGGCGCTGTAAGAGAAGCCAGCCAGTTTGCTGGCCTTGTCTCTTGACTTGCGCCGCCATACGGCCAGCCGCGCCGCCGTCGGCTTATCGAGAAACAGCGTCCTGCCGAAAATGGCCTCGACATTTTGTTCAACTTCACTGCGGAGATTTTCGGTGATCTGCCGCATCTGGATGATGCGGTTGGACCGGCGGGATATATCATCAAGATTATCCCGAATCGGTTGTTCGCGGGGGATATTGGATATGGCTCCAAAGATGGTGGAGAAAAACCCTGGAAGCTTGTCATCCTCCGCATCCTGTGCCGCTTGCAAGCGTTGCAGCGCCCGATCGCTTTTTGCGACTTCGAGATCGGGCCGTGGGTCAATATAAACAAACCGCCGGTCCACCTCACGCTTTGCTGGCCGGTTTTTTAGTGCCTCGATAGCTTGGGCAAAGGGGGCATTGGCCAAAACGGAGCCGTCAATAAGGATAGTATCATCAGCCGTTCCGGCGCGGGTTTGATTGGGCAAAATCCGTTTGAGGAAATTGGCGCGATTGGGCCAAGCCTGATCACGTTCGGCCAATACGCGATCCAATTCTGTCACGGTGAAAGGCGGAAATGCGCCCGGAAAGCTTGCGGTGGCGCGGCCGGCAAATACCAATTCTGCCGGATCGGCAATATCATCGCTATATTTCTTGCGTGTGGAAAAGCTGATCGTGATCCTGTGCTCCATCTCCAAAGCCTCTGGCGGGCTGTGCAGTTGCAGCTTTTCCGGATGACCCACGAAATCCGTGACCGTCACATATAAATCCAGCGGTTGCCCCGGCGGCAGCAATTTGGGGCCACGCTCGGTTTTCTTCATGGTCGCCAGCGCATCCAGTATCAGACCGGAAAATATTTTGCCGCCAAAGGGAGGCGCAAACCAGCGCGCACGCACAAATCGGGAGAGTTTCATCTTCACTTCTTCGCGCGCTTCTTTCGAAACCGTTTGCTCAAGAGCGCCGCCTTTACGGCCCAGCGCCATCCACGCAATCGGCTCTGCCCAGAATTTCGAAAACCGCGACAAAGGCCGGGCATCGGGGTCAAGCAATGTGTCGACATCCGCCGTTTCAAGCCACATTTCGGTTAGCGGTTCGAGCGATTCTCCAGATATGATCGCTTGCGACAGAAAAATCCCGTTTATACCCCCCGCGCTGGCACCGGCAATAATATCGGGCAGGACGCGCAGTTTGACGCCGGTTTCCTCCGCCATCCATTCCAAAATATCATAATAGGTCGCGCGGCTGCAGCTATTGTCCCTTGTGCCGTCATGAAAATCCCGGCTGGCCTTGGCGAGTTTCCAGACTTCCTTGGTGATGCCGTGCATATATATGGCGAGACTGACGCCGCCGTAGCAAATAAGAGCGAGTCTGAGTTCCTTCTGGCGCATTGATCCAAGAGTGGCAGGATGAAGCAAATCGCGCAAGCATGAAAGCAGTTGAAAAAGCCATGAAAAACTATAATGTTCTTTTTTTGTTCCACTAAAGGATAGCAATGGCCAAGCCGAAGAAAAAATATGTCTGTCAAAATTGCGGTTCGATTTCACATCGCTGGCAAGGGCAATGTGCGGATTGCGGTGAATGGAATATGCTCACTGAGGAAGCAGGGGAAACTGTATTCGCCTCCAAACATAATTTGCAGACTGGAGGCCGCGAGATTCGGCTGGTCGGACTAGATTCTGAAATTGCACTGCCGGAGCGCAAAAAAACGGGAATTGACGAGTTTGATCGCGCTGTTGGCGGGGGGCTGGTGGCTGGGTCCGCGACTTTGATGGGCGGCGATCCCGGTATCGGAAAATCAACTCTGCTGCTTCAGGTTTCGGCGCGGTTAGCCCATGCGGGCTGTTCGGTGGCCTATATTTCTGGCGAAGAAGCGGCCGATCAGGTGCGGTTGCGGGCGCGGCGATTGGGATTGGGCGATGCGCCGGTAAAGCTCGCTTCGGCAACGTCTGTGCGCGATATCTTGACCACATTGGGCCGCGATGCACCCGATTTTGTGGTTATCGATTCTATTCAGACCATGCATAGCGATCTTATCGAAGGCGCGCCCGGAACGGTCAGTCAGGTGCGGGCTTCGGCTCAGGAAATCATTAAGTTCGCCAAGGAGCATGGCACTATGGTCATGCTGGTCGGCCACGTCACAAAGGATGGCAATATCGCTGGCCCCCGTGTGCTGGAGCATATGGTGGATACGGTAATGAGCTTCGAAGGGGAGCGTAGCCACCAATATCGGATATTGCGTGCGATCAAGAACCGTTTTGGCGGTACGGATGAGATTGGCGTGTTCGCAATGGAAGAGTCCGGGCTGACCGAAGTTCCAAATCCTTCCGCTTTGTTCTTGACCGACCGCACCGAAGAAGTGACCGGCGCAACGGTTTTTCCTGCGCTAGAGGGAACACGGCCCGTATTAGTTGAAATTCAGGCTTTGACTGTTCGTTTGGCAAGCGGAGCAACGCCGCGGCGATCGGTGGTGGGTTGGGACAGCTCACGACTGGCGATGATATTGGCGGTTCTGGAAGCGCGATGCGGCCTAAGTTTTTCGGGTGCTGAGGTCTATTTGAATGTCGCGGGTGGCTATCGCTTGACAGATCCGGCCGCCGACCTTGCCGTCGCGGCTGCGCTTATTTCCGCCCATGCCGAAAAACCAATGCCTAGCGATGCCGTGATTTTTGGAGAAATTGCACTTTCCGGAGAGATTCGGCCAGTATCTAATACACCACTGCGGCTCAAAGAGGCTTCGAAACTTGGCTTTGGCCGCGCGCTCATTCCGGCATCCAAAGACAAAGCGGCAAAGGGTGTTAATTGTGTGAACTTTGCTAATCTTGCCAATCTCGTTGACCATATGCTTGGCCGCGATTAGCAAGCAATTATGACAAGTCTCGATATTTTCGTTCTGCTGCTTATGGGCGGCGGTGCCATATTCGGTTTCATGCGCGGATTTGTGCAGGAAATGCTGTCTATGATAGCGTGGGTATTGATTATTTTTGCGGTCCGTTTCCTGCATGGGCCAGTGACCGATTTTCTGATTGCACCTGTCGGGACCGAAGGCGGCGCATCCGTGCTGGCTTTTTGCTCGATTCTCATCGTGACCTATGCCTTGGGTCGCTGGATCGCCCAATCCATTGGACGCCGATCGCGCAAATCTATGTTGGGTCCCATCGACCGTGTGCTTGGTTTTGGTTTTGGTATGGTCAAGGGACTAATTGGCGCGACGCTCGCCTATTTGCTGGTGATACTTGTTTACGACAGCGTCTATGGAGCCGCCGAACCCCGCCCTGAATGGATTGCAGAATCCCGGACTTATCCTTTGCTCAATGCCAGTGGAGACTCTTTGGTCGAATTCGTTGAAGAGCAGCGGGAACCTGCTGAAAATTCAGAATGAGCGCGGCGCTTTATACGCGCGATATCCTGCGGCTGGCTGTATCAATTCCACATCAATCCAGACTCTATAAGCCCGATGGAACGGCCGAATTGCGGTCCCGCACTTGCGGCAGCCGCGTGATTGCAGATGTCATATTGTCGGATGAAAAAGCCATTGCCCAATTGGGTATAGAGGTGAGCGCTTGTGCCTTGGGTCAGGCGTCCGCTGCTATTCTGGCAGCAGAGGCCATTGATAAATCGATGGACCAAATTGCCGAGGCAAAAGACCAGCTCGCCGGTTTCCTAACCGGTTCGCGTGAGACCCCAGGCTCGTGGGATAATATGATCCATCTGTGCGCCGCGAAAGACCATCCCGGTCGTCATGCTGCGATCCTGTTGCCCTATGAAGCGGTATTGGCTGCCTTTGAAGCGGCTGTAACTGCCCGCGAGGCCGTTTAGGCTATGGAGGGCGCAGGAACCCATATGGGCGACGTGCTTCTGGGTGGGTTCATCATGTTGGGTGCCGCGCTGATATTAGTGCTTATATTCCGCAAATTCGGAATTGGTGCGGTTCTTGGTTATCTCATCGCCGGTATAATCATCGGCCCGCAAGGCTTTGGGTTGATTAGTGAAGGCCAGACGATTCTCGATTTTTCCGAAATCGGTATCATTTTGCTGCTGTTTTTAGTGGGATTGGAGCTCTCGCCTGCCCGGCTTATGCGATTGCGCAAAGCAATTTTCGGCTTGGGGATGACCCAAGTCGCCTTTTGCGGACTGGCGCTGTTTTTGCTTATTATGGCCACGACGAATTTTACCTTTGGAGCGGCCATAGCACTGGGACTGCCGCTTGCGCTGTCATCAACCGCACAGGTTTTGCCCATGCTGCAATCGTCCGGACGGCTGAACACGCCGACCGGTGAAAAAGCATTCTCCATATTGCTGTTTCAGGATTTGTCGATCATTCCGCTTCTGACGATTATCGGTGTTTTATCCCGCGCACCCGCTGAGCCCGGAGAAATATCGGGATGGATGACGGCGATACTAGGCGTCGCTGCAATTGGCGGCCTGATATTGGCTGGCCGATATATATTGCAGCCGGCTTTGGAGTTGATTGGCAAAATCGCTGAACGGGAGTTGTTCATCGTTGCGGGACTGGTGGCCGTATGCGGCAGCGCCGCCTTAATGGAACTCATTGGTTTATCGCCTGCTCTAGGTGCCTTTATCGCTGGCGTGATGCTGGCCAATTCCCCTTATCGTCACGAGTTGGAAGCGGACATTGATCCTTTCAGGTCTTTGCTCTTGGGACTGTTTTTTCTCGCCGTTGGCATGATGCTGGATATTGGCGTGATCGCCGATAATACCGTATTTGTGTTCGGCGCCGCCATCGCGCTGGTTGTCACCAAAATTGCTATAATATTCGGTCTGGGAAAGCTTTTTGGCATGGATACATTGCCTGCTTTAGGCATGGGAATGCTTCTGAGTCAGGGCGGCGAATTTGGTTTCGTGTTATTTGCAGAGGCAGAGCAAGCCTTGCTGATCGATCCGGAGGCGAGCAGTCTTTTTGGCGCTGTGATTACGATTTCTATGGCAACGACGCCGTTGTTGATGCTGTTGGTTGAGCGGTTCACCGTTAAGCGACAGGACGATGATGTCGAACTAGACAGTCCTTCAGAGGCCGGTAAAGGGTCCGTTATTGTGGTAGGTCATGGACGGTTTGGGCAGACAGTGGCCCAGATGATAAGTGGCGCGAAAATTCCAGTGACTATTATTGATATCAAGCCACAGCAAATCGGCCTCAGCCAGAAATTTGGTCGCAAGGTTTTCTATGGCGACGGGACACGAGTGGATCTTTTGCGCGGGGCAGGGGCGGATGAATGCGCGGCGATTGTATTTTGCATAGACGGGCAGGAGCTCGATGCCGGATCATTGGAGATGATCACAACCTCCTTCCCGAACGCCAAGTTATTTGTCCGCGTTTTTGATCGGGTCCATTTGCTGGAAGTTAAAAAGGCCGGAATTGCGGGTGCAAAGCGGGAGGTTTTTGAATCCGCAATCCATCTAGCCCGTCAAACAATGATCGGGATTGATGTTGATGAATCGGCTATTGATGCAGTCGATCGCGAATTTAGGCAGTTGGATTGCGACCGCCTAGAAGCGCAGCGCGCTGCTGGCGACATGCACGCGGGGAAGCATTTGGGCTTTGGACTTTCCGGTGCCAATAAACGCGGCGACTGAACCAGCGCAATTATTCCGCTTGATCAAGAAATGCAGCAACGTCTTCCAAATCAACGTCATCGGCGAGAAATGTCTCCCCAATCGCATTGCCCAACAGAAACGGGAGATTTCCTCCGGTCATTTTCTTGTCATGCAGCATATGTTGGACCAGCCGTTCGCCTGAGGCCTTAACTGAGGCACTGTCGAGGCTGTGCGGTAAACCTGCTTGCGCTAAATGGCGTTCGACGCGGGCTGCGTCGGTTTCAGTACAATGGCCGCGGCGGGCCGAATAGTGAAAGGCCAGCGCCATGCCCGCTGCAACAGCTTCACCATGGACCAAATCGCTCGAATATCCTGTTTCTGCTTCCAGTGCATGGCCAAATGTATGGCCAAGGTTCAGCAAGGCGCGGCGACCGCTCAGTTCCTTTTCGTCTTCCGCAACTATACCGGCTTTGGCCTTCACACTTTCGGTGATGGCATAGCTTAGCGCGTCGGGATCGCGACCTAATAGCTTGTCACTATTCTCCTCGCACCATTCGAAAAACGGGGCGTTGTTGATCAAGCCGTATTTCACAACTTCCGCATAGCCAGCCCGCAATTCACGGTCCGGCAAGGTCCCCAGCACGAGCGGATCAATCAAAACAAATCTGGGCTGATTAAAACGGCCGATCAGGTTTTTTCCTGCGCGGCTGTTGATCGCGGTCTTGCCGCCGACACTGCTATCCACCTGCGCCAAGAGGCTTGTCGGTATTTGGATGAAATTGCAGCCGCGTTTTAGGATAGATGCTGCAAAGCCGGTGAGATCGCCGATTACGCCGCCGCCCAAAGCAATTAATATATCCGACCGTTCCGCGCCTTCGTCTAACAGCCAGTCGGTCAATTGTTCCAGAACGGCCCAGCTTTTTGTCTGTTCGCCAGCGGGAAGCACGTGACTGATCACCTTGATCCCGGATTTCTCCAAATCCGATTCTAGTGGTTGCCGCCACTTTGCCGACACGTTGGTGTCAGTTACCACGAACACCCGATCGTTTTTGACATGGTCTTTGAGGTGCTGGGCCGCGTTGTTTAACGCGCCCGATTCAACTAATATGTCATATCCGTTGCCGGCAAGGTTTACGGGAATTAGGGTCATTTTTGTAGTGCCTTGATGATATTATCGACGGTAATGTCATGCGGCGCATCATTGCTGGTGACATGAAGGTGGGCCTGCGCATATACAGGATTTCTTTCAGCGGCTAGCTCGCGCAATATTGTTTCCGGATCACCATTTTTAAGCAACGGTCTGGTATCGCGGCGCCCCACGCGGTGGACCAATATTTCTATGTCGGCGTTCAGCCATATGGCTGTCGCCTTAGATAAAATTAGTTCCCGGGTTTCTTCGTTCATGAATGCGCCGCCGCCGGTTGCGATAACTTGTGCGCCGCCTTCCAATAGGCGTGCAATCACCCGTCTTTCACCATCGCGGAAATAATCTTCACCGAAACGCTCAAAAATCTCGGAGACTTTGAGGTCAGCCGCTTTTTCAATCTCTTCATCAGCATCAGCAAATGGCAAATGCAGCTTTTTTGCCAGTCTTCGGCCAACGGTTGTTTTCCCCACACCCATAAGTCCGATTAAAACCAGTGGCTTTTCGGTCGATATGACAAACTCTTCACCGGAATCTTCGGTGGATTTATCAAAAGGGTCTTTCATGTTTTTGTCCATTGAGGCAAAGGCTATACATAGGATGCTTGCGAGTGCAAAACGCAATGCGTTTGCAGATGTAATTTTGATAAATAAGAAAGATTGTGGAATAAAGATGCCGCGTAATTTGGTTTTTTTGATCGTCTTTCTGGTTGCCATTATTGGGGCCATGTTTCTTTTGGCATCAATGGATGTCGAACAGGAGTTAAAACCTGTTGAAAAACCGGTCATTGGCGGAGCATTGAAATAAGCGATGCGCTTTCGCAGGAAACATATTTCACTAGCGACGGTTGGCATTGCTGCTCTCGCTTTGTCTTTGCCGGTTTTAGGTCAGAGCGCGCCTGAGTCTCTATTGCCTCCCGGTTTCGGTGACCCCGCTCCGGCACCAACGCCAACCCCAGCTCCACGTCCAACCCCAACTCCCCGTCCGACACCGGCACCTGGTCCTGTAGCTAGCCGTCCATCGCCGCCTTCCGGCGAATCAATTGTAAGTGGCACGCCTTCAACGGCAGATGTCGCTAGTCGGCCCTCATCGTCGATTTTGGATGTGACCGATGACGGTGATTTGAACGCATTGGATGATGCGTTGCAGCCGCAATATTATCTGACGCCTGTTGCTGCACGGTCGATGGCGCAGATCGGGGTTTTGACCGAAAGCTCGGGCGGCATAGCGACGGATGGTTTTGGCGAAGAAGGCGGTCAATATCTGACCAATCTCATCAAAAATCTTCGTGGGCCGATAATTTCACGCTGGGGTTCGATATTGCTACGCCGGACGTTGCTCAGCAAGGTGGACAGTCCGGAAAATGTAAATCCAGCCGATTGGGTCGCCGAACGTGCATGGCGTTTGCTGTTGATCGGGGAAGCGGATGCTGCGCGCGCGCTAGTATTGAAAGTCGATGCGGCTAATTTTACGCCCCGACTATACACTGTCGCGATGCAGGCTCATCTGGCAACGGCTGATCCTGCCGGAATTTGTCCTTATGTCGATGGTGGCGTTAGAGCCAGCGATTCACCGACCTGGGTTTTATTTCGTCCGATTTGTGCGTCATTCTCGGGTGAACAGAGCCGAGCTACGGTGCTTTTGCGAGAAGCGCGGCGAAAAAGCAGCGCGACTGGTATTGATTACTTGCTTGCAGAGAAAGCGGTTGGAGCGGGCTTCGAGGGACGGCGCGCCGTTACGATTAAATGGGACGACATCGAATATTTTAACAATTGGCGCTTTGGACTGGGTACTGCAACCGGCGTGGAGCCTCCTGATAAACTATACGAACAGGCGGGCCGGCATGTGCAGGGCTGGCGTGTCCGGGCCCCCATGCTTTCCAGAGATTCACGTATGAAAGCGGCGGATACAGCCGCAGCAATCGGTGTATTATCGAACAAGGCGATGGTCGATCTCTATGGCGCAACCTATGAAGACCCAGAGGCTAGCGATGATCTGAAGGCGCAAGCCTCGACACTGCGTCAAGCCTATACCAAGCCAACGGCTGCGGGGCGTATTGAAGCGATGCGCGCGCTTTGGGGGCGAGGTAATGGTGCACTGATTTCTTATTCTTCAAAAATTCTAACGGCTCGCGCGGCTGCCAAAATTCCGGCATCGGCTGATTTGGTAGATAGTAGTGCAGATTTAATCGCATCCATGCTGTCTGCTGGATTGGACCGGAGCGCCGCGCGTTGGGCAAAGCAAGTCGAGGCGGGTAGCAATGGCTGGGCTTTGCTTGCAGTAGGAGCGCCTAATAAAGCGGTTGCTGTTGACTATAGCGCGCTGGATGATTTTGCGGACAATGACGAAAGCGCTGGACAGTTAAAGAGCAAATTTCTTCTCGCTGCATTAGCGGGCCTTGGCCGCGTTGACGCAGAGGCTAGTCAGGACTTTGCATCCGATCTTGAGCTTAATCTCAACAAAACCACAAAATGGACCGGCGCGATCAGATCGGCTGCACAGCGCGGGCAGGGCGGTACTGTGGCATTGTTGACTGCGGTTGGGATGCAAGGGCGCGGGTGGAAGGCGATGTCGCCGCTGCATCTATTCTACATCACCCGCTCGTTAAAAACAGTGGGCATGGAAGCCGAAGCACGCATGATTGCTGCTGAAGCATTGATGAGAACATAAGCTCGGCGAAATCACCCAAGGCTTTCCAATTGAGCCCGCCGCCGTTATCCTTGCTTCACCATGAGCAATGATCCTGCCTATATTGATCGGTTTTTGGAGATGATGGCCGCTGAAAACGGTGCATCCCCAAACACGCTGTCTGCTTATCGTTCTGATCTGGAGCAAGCATCCGGTTTTGCGAAAGGCGCGTTGTCGGAGGCTGACCGTGGCGCGTTGGAAAATATTGCCCATGAATGGCGCGATCTGAAAAATAATAGTGTGTCTCGCAAATCCTCTTCTTTGCGCCGGTTTTTTGGCTTTTTGGTCGAAGAGGGATTTCGCGAAGATGATCCATCCGACGCTTTGCCGCGACCCGGCGGGCAGCGCAATTTACCAAAAATCCTCTCCCATGAAGAAATTGCCCGGCTTTTCCAAACGATCGAAGCCAAATTGAATTCGCCAACGGCAAAACCAAATGACGCAAGGTTATCCGCCTTGATTGAATTGCTTTACGGTTCCGGATTTAGGGCGAGCGAACTTGTTTCTTTGCCGCGAAAGTCAGTTATGATTGACCGTCCGTTCCTGATTGTGCGCGGAAAAGGCGGAAAAGAGCGGCTCGTTCCTATTTCGGACCGTGCGCGTGAGGCTGTCAACAGATGGGCAATATTTGTCGACGCTGATGAGAAATATCTGTTCCCGTCACGCACCGGACATTTGAGCCGAATTCGCTTATTTCAGATTATCAAAGATTTGGCCGCTAAATCCGACATTAATCCCTCGAAAATTAGTCCCCATGTCCTGCGCCATGCTTTTGCCACCCATTTACTGGAGGGCGGCGCTGATCTTAGGGCGTTGCAGACATTATTGGGCCATAGTGATATCAGCACGACGCAAATATACACACATGTCGACAGTGCCCGACTGGTTGAACTGGTGAATAATCGCCATCCGCTCCGTCAACATGATCTGACGCGTTGACGTTTTTGTCTAGCGGTTCTAACCGAATATTATGACATCCTTTCTTGATTTTGAAAAACCGATAGCAGCTCTGGAATCGCGTATTATAGAGCTTAGAGAAACGGCGGACGAAGGTTCGTTGGATATCGAAAGTGAAATTGCAAAATTGCAGGCTAAATCTGCAAAAATGCTGAGCGATACTTATGCCAAATTAACTCCGTGGCAAAAAACGCAGGTGGCGCGGCATCCAGAACGGCCGCACTTTAAGGATTTTGTTGCCGGGTTGTTCGATGAATTCATCCCGCTTTGTGGTGATCGTAATTTTGGCGATGACCGAGCTATTATCGGCGGCTTTGCTAAAAGAGGCGATATGCGAATGATCGTGATCGGCCATGAAAAGGGCGATGACACCGAAACCCGTCTGCGGCATAATTTTGGAATGGGAAAGCCTGAAGGTTATCGCAAAGCCATCAGGTTGATGGATATTGCCGACCGTTTTTCGTTACCAGTTCTAACCTTGGTCGATACCTCCGGTGCGTTTCCCGGAGTTTCTGCGGAAGAACGGGGACAGGCTGAGGCGATTGCCCGGTCTACTGAAAAATGTTTATCGCTTGGCGTGCCGATGGTGGCTGTTATTGTCGGTGAAGGCGGATCGGGCGGCGCGGTAGCACTGGCGGCCGCCGAACGCGTATTGATGTTGGAACATGCGGTTTATTCGGTTATTTCTCCCGAAGGCTGTGCATCTATATTATGGCGTACCGGGGATAAGGCTGATGTCGCGGCGGATGCGATGAAAATCACCGCGCAAAACCTGCACAACCTAGGCGTAATAGACCGTATTGTTGAGGAGCCAGTGGGCGGCGCGCATCGTGATCGCGCTCTGTGCATCGCGACATTGGGTAATGCCATTGTTGAAGAAATCGGTGCATTGCAGAAACTCGACCGCCAAGCATTACGTACCATGCGCCGAGAGAAGTTCCTAAAAATTGGAACGATTTAGCTACTTATCCGTTGCTTAAGATAATGGGAACCGGCTGAACTGGCCATAGGCTACGCTATTTTACAAGTGCTGCCCTTTCGCTGGATTGTTCTCTAATATAGACTGGCGCGTAAGGAGAGTTTGATGAGTATCATATCCAAGAAATTGCTATCTACTGTTGCATTGCTGTCATTGGCAGCATGCGGCGGGTCGGGAGCCGACGCTGGTGCAGTGGAATCTGCAGGCAGTAGTTCATCCGGACAACAAGGCGAAGTACGCACTATTTCGGCGGCGGACAAACGCTCGGGTGCAGAAGCGCATCCCCAATTATTACAGGAATTTGGCGGAGCCTATACTGGCCCCCAGAGTGCGTATGTCGTCCGTATTGGACAGGACATCGCGGTACAATCCGGTTTGGGAGATGCGCGCAGTGACTTTACCGTGACGCTGCTGAACAGTCCCGTGAACAATGCTTTCGCGATTCCCGGCGGCTACGTTTATCTGACGCGTCAATTAATGGCCTTGATGAATGACGAGGCCGAGATGGCCGGTGTTCTGGGCCATGAAGTAGGCCATGTCGCGGCGCGTCACGGAAAGAAACGGCAAAAAGCTGCTCAGCGCAATAGTATTTTGGGCGCCTTAGGCCAGATCGGCGCTGCCGTTCTTTTGGGCGATTCGGCACTCGGTAAGTTGGGGCAGGAAGTTTTCGGGACCGGCAGTCAATTATTGACGCTGAAATATTCACGGAAACAGGAATATGAAGCAGATGATCTTGGTATAAGATATCTCGCATCTGCTGGTTATGCTCCAGCAGCTTTGTCGACAATGCTCGAATCACTGGCGGCCCAATCTGCGATTGATGCGCGCGCAGCGGGGAGGGATGCACGAGGTGTACCGGAATGGGCAAGTACCCATCCCAATCCTTTGGAACGGGTATCTCGGGCTGCAAAAAATGCTGGAAAACTGGGAGTCGTCGGCGGAAAGCGTAATCGCGATGTGTTCCTGCAGAATCTTGATGGCGTCTTATATGGCGATGATCCGAAGCAAGGTGTGATCGAGGGGAATAGTTTCCTGCATCCGGACTTGAAGCTAAAATTTACGGTCCCAAGCGGTTTCGCGATGCAAAATGGTACGAGCGCGGTAACGATTAATGGTTCTGCTGGCCAAGGGCAATTTACTACCGGTCCTTATACCGGCAATATGACGACCTATATCGCATCTGCTTTCAAAGCTTTGTCGGGCGAGGGGGCGGATATTCCCTATGGAGATATTCAGCGCACTACCGTCAACGGCTTGCCTGTTGCTTATGCCACCGGGCGGGCAAAAAGTAGCAGCGGCGAAATTGATGTCACAATATTCGCATATGAATTTTCGAATAGCAGTGCCTTCCACTTCGCGACATTGGCGCCGGTGGGGAAGGCAAGCGTCTTTTCACCGATGTATCAAAGCATGAAGCGGCTAACATCCAGCGAGGTCGCTGCCATTAAACCGCGGAAAATTGATGTCGTGACAGTAAGAGTTGGCGATACAATAGATAGTATCGCGCAGAAAATGGCATATTCCAGCTATCAAAAGGATAGATTTCTGGTTCTGAACCGTCTGAGCGCGTCTGATGTGCTTCAATTGGGGCAGAAGGTAAAAATAGTCATCTACTGATTTTAGTTAGTCGCACCGCAAACAAAAAAGACGGCAGCCTTTTCAGGTTGCCGTCCTCTTTTAGCTTTAAAAAGCTCAACCGTTAACCGGCGTTGTTGCCTTTGGTCATTTCGGTGTCAACTTTGTTGAAGGTGTTCTTCAAGGTGTTACCCAATTGACCCATTGCAACGATAGCTGCAACAGCGATCAGAGCAGCAATCAAACCATATTCAATGGCGGTCGCGCCTTCTTCGTTCTTAAACATTTTACGTACTAGTTTCATGTCTGGTCTCCTATATTTGACAAACTTCACTTACCCAATCAAACCCAAGTTACGGGCTGATGTTATTCACATTAAATCAGAAAACTTTATAAATGTTTAATGCACTACGGCCGTTTATGAATTTTCGACGACTTCATCAGCAACGAAATTCCACATGTTTGCGTTTGACTTTGCTAGCCCGCTAATCGCCGCAAGTGCGGAAATAGCGATCAATGCTACAATCAAACCATATTCAACGGCCGTTGCCCCCTGTTCCGAGCGATATATTTTTTTAATTAGACTCACTATATCCCTCTCAACACATTTAAATGTTTACTAAGTTGCGAACGATCCATTTTTCACAGAAAGGGATTAACAAAACCCTTACATCGGAGGAAAAAGTGGAAAATAATCCGACATATTTATTCGTCGTAGCCGCTGCATTGATTGATCAGGATCAGAATATTCTGGTGCAAAAACGTCCCCACGGCAAGCCGATGGCAGGCCTATGGGAATTCCCTGGAGGTAAGGTTGAAGCTGGGGAAACGCCAGAATCGGCACTTGTACGAGAATTGGAAGAAGAACTAGGGGTGGTAGTCGAAATTGCCGCCTTGAGTCCCATTGCTTTTGCTAGCGAATCGCTTGGGGGCAAGCATCTGGTGCTGTTGCTATATACGTGCCGTGATTGGGCTGGTGAGGCTCAAAATTTGGAGTCAGCCGATATGAAATGGCTCCCTTTGGCGGAGTTGCAACATCTTGAAATGCCGCCAGCAGACGTGCCGCTGGTGTTACAATTAATGGCGGCCCTTTGAACCGCTGTTAATCTGCTGCGGGTTTGTTCAGAGCATCCTTCAGGGACATTTGACCGCTTCCGCGACGGGCAGCGACCGGTTGATCGGGATGGGGCGCCCAGCCGCATAAATATATCAGCTCAATCTGTTCTGTTGTCCTGCCGTCATCATCCGCTTTATTGTGAAAGCTCAGTTTTGTTTGCTGGTAAACATCTCGGGACAGCGGCTTGATTTGATCCTTCAACATATTGCCGCCACCGATATCCCTGATATCGCTCACTAGCTTGGCAAGACTTGTATAGCGTAGGCGTAGGCAATCGCTGTCTATTACCGGCAGTGCAAATCCGACGCGAGACATTAGGTCACCGGCAGTGCGAATATCTATTTGGGGGTGGATATGTGCCGATACACGGTCCCCTTCTGCTTGCATCAAGATTGATTTCAGCGTGGTGAGACTCTCCGCCCCGATGAACGAGGCCAGCAATAGTCCGTCTGGTTTCAATATGCGGCGGGCCAAAGCCAGTGCTCCTGGCAGATCATTCACGCTATCTAGTGTGTCGAGATTGATTATGAGATCGAAGCTATGATCGGCAAATGGCAGGCGATCCTCATCGCATTGAACACCGTTGAGTGAAGCCGCGACTTTGAAGCTCGCATCGGCAGCGACAGTATCAATGCCCAAATCATTTAGCACCGACCGAAGAAAATGCCCGGCCTGTCCAATCAACAGGCATTTTTTGAAATCCCGCTTCACCAACGATAGCCGATCCAATATTTCTTCAGCCATGATTTGCCCGATAAAATCCGTGCCTTGGGACCGATGATAAGCGCGGTCTCGAAAGCGGCGCCTTCGTTCGCGGTCAAATAATTCTATAGGGCCGTTTTTGCTGTTCATACCGTCTTGTGCCTGTCGTCGGAACGAGCGACAAGAGCAAATGGAGATTTTGTCTGCTCTGTTCAAACCTGTATTGGATTTCGCGCTTCCGCCGCGCTGTCCGATTTGCGGCGTCACGGTTGAGGCCGATCATCATTTCTGCCTGTCCTGCTGGCAAGACCTAGTGTTTTTGATCGAGCCATGGTGTGCTTCATGCGGAAAACCCTTTGCTTTTGCACAAGGCGAAGGCGCGCAATGCGTTACTTGTCTACAGAATCTTCCTGATCATGATGGTGTCAGGGCGGTTGTCGCTTATGATGATAAAAGCAGCTTGCTGGCTATGCGGTTAAAATATGGAACCCGACTGGGGTATGGGGAATTAATTGCACGTCAGTTGGAGCGCTTTTTGCACGAGGTTCCTGCCGACGCGCTGATCATTCCCGTACCACTTCACCGTTGGCGTTTGTGGTCGCGGGGCTTTAATCAATCGGTACTTATCGCCCGTGCGCTGTCAAAACGAAACGCTATTGCAATGGACACCGGAATATTGTCACGTAAAAGTGCAACTCCGCCGTTGCGGTTTATGTCCGCGAAACAGCGGCGGAAGTTGGTCAAAGATGCGTTTCTATTGTCAGGAGATGCTAGGTCAAAAATTGACGAAAGAACGATCATATTGGTCGACGATGTTTATACGACGGGAGCAACTACTAATGCTTGCGCCAGATTATTGAAAAAATCCGGCGCTGATCGGGTACTTGTTTTCTGTTGGGCGCGGGTGCTGATCGATTATGAACAAAGTTAAATGGTCGAGAGTTGAATTGCGAAGCCATTGGGTCCATCTGCAATGATGAAAGAAACATATTAGGAAGCTGCGATGGCAAAAGTTGAGATTTATACCAAATTTACATGCGGGTATTGCTTTCGGGCGAAGAAATTGTTGGAAAGCAAGGATGTCACCATAGAAGAGACCGATATCACCATGGGTGGAGCAAAACGCGAAGAAATGATCCAGCGGTCCGGCGGGCAGACAACTGTTCCTCAGATTTTTATCAATGATCAACATATTGGGGGCTCCGATGATCTTGCATCTTTGCAGGATGCGGGGAAACTGGACGCATTGCTGGCAGTCTAATTGGTGACGTGTATTGCCTTGGCGCAAATGTGCAGTGGGATTGATCCCGTCGCTAATGCACAAATGTTGCGAACCTATATTGATGAAGCAGCAGCTAAAGACGCGGATATAATTTTTACGCCGGAAATGACCGGGTTAATTGACCGCGACCGAAGCCGGGCGACCGCCAATATTCGCACAGAGCAGGAAGACCCTGTTTTGAACGAAGCTTGTGCGGCCGCAAAACATGGAAATATTTGGGTTGCCCTTGGTTCTTTGGCGATAAAGCCAGATGGTGAAGAAACAGGGAAATCAGTCAACCGGTCTTTTCTGATAGACCCATCGGGGGAAATTGCGGCGCGTTACGACAAGATCCATCTTTTTGATGTCGATCTGAGCACCGGGGAGACTTGGCGGGAATCTGCGGCCTATGAGAGTGGGTCAGAGGCGGTCACTGCAAAAGTGATGGGGGCTACGCTTGGTCTGTCGGTTTGCTATGATCTTCGATTTCCGTCACTTTACGCAGCACTGACAGGCGCTGGCGCCGATATCCTATCTGTACCAGCCGCTTTCACGGTGCCGACCGGAGAGGCACATTGGGAAATATTGCTTCGCGCCCGGGCCATCGAGGCTGGTGTTTTTGTCGTCGCGGCTGCGCAATCGGGCGTGCATGAGGATGGCCGCGCAACCTATGGTCATTCGATGCTAATTGATCCGTGGGGTCAAGTGCTGCTAGACATGGGGACGGATACTGGCGTAGCGACGTGCGACATTGATTTGCAAGATATAGCGAAGGTTCGGAGCCGAATTCCAGCAATTGCCAATCGCCGGGAATTTGCTTTGCCAAAGGTTTCTACATGATAGTATTTGATCTAATTTGCCGTGACGGCGGCCATAAATTTGAAGGCTGGTTCGGTTCCTCGGGAGATTTTGATTCACAAAAGGCAGCGGGTTTAATTGATTGCCCCAGTTGCGGCTGTAGCGCCGTAGATAAAGCTGTCATGGCACCCAATGTCGGCATCAAGGGCAATCAGCGCTCCAGCCGCTCATCGACTTCTATCGAGCCGTCAAAACCGCCGCTGCCGGTCGAGGGAGAACGTCCGATAACCAAGGCCGTTGCGGTTCCAGCGGAGTATCAGGAACTAGTCGCGAAACTCGCGAAGGCGCAAGCGAAGATGCTGGAGCAGTCAGAATGGGTCGGAAACGATTTTTCCGAGCGCGTCCGCGCAATTCATTATGGCGAAAAAGAAGCCGCTCCGATTCATGGCACAGCTTCGGCAGACGATGTGGCGGAGCTTGAAGACGAAGGTATCGATGTCATGCCGCTTCCGCTTCCCGTAATGCCGCCAGAGGCACAAAATTGACGCTGGTCTATATGGCAAGCAGTCGTTAAATGAAGCTGAGGCGCCCGTAGCTCAGTCGGATAGAGCATCAGATTCCTAATCTGGGGGCCACAGGTTCGAATCCTGTCGGGCGCACCATTATTTCCATTTAATCTTTCCTTTTCAAGTGGTTGGTGGGTTTTTTTGTCTAACTCTGTTGCAAGGTTCGCCAAAAGTTTCTTGCCCGCTGCATCGGAAAGCAGGATATTGCTAGCGCCTTTTGTATAGCGCGCAACTTCGCTGTCGGTCGTGTGTCCGGTCCAGCTTTTTATCTCGGCATTGGTTGCGCCTGATAGTGCCAGACGCCGTGCAGCGGCCTTGCGCAGTCCATGGGCGCTGCAATGGGGCAGGCTAGCTTGTCGGCAATATTTGCGCACTAAATTGCCCAAACTCTGGCTTGTGTAAGCCGTGCCCTTGCTGCTGATAATAAAGCAGAATTGCCCTGTTTTGCTCGCCAGAATCGTTTCTGCTAATGGAGCCAGCATCGGGATGGACATAAAGACTTTGCCCTTCCGCTTTTCCTGATAAAATTCGAGCCGTCCGTTCTGATAATGCCTTGGCCCTAGGGTGCGAACGTCACCTAATCTTTGCCCGGTAAATAGGAATATATTCAATATCAGGCGGGCTTGCGTGCCAATCGGGTGCCGCGCCTCATATTGCACTATTTCGTCCTCAGTCCAGCTGTGGTGGCCGTCGCCTTCAATCTCATAAGGTTTGATTGACGGCACCGGGTTGCGGTCTGCTAGTTCCATTTGCACTGCGAAGCGCATAAGCTGGCCTAGGCGCTTTCTAAGGTTGTTTGCAGACGTTTTGTGCGGCATCCGCTCTTGCATGGCCTTCTGGACGTCCTGCGGCCTTAAATCGCGCACGTAGGCCTTGCCATATTTGGCCCGCCATCTTTCTAGGTCATTGCGGTAAACGTATCGTGTCCGCGCTCGCAGCGCCTCAAATTCACTAGACGCATACCATTTGGCTATCAGGTCATCAAAGGTGCCCGCCATGTATCTATCTGCACCGGGCTTAATGGCGGGCGCTTCTATGCCATCCGTGCAGCGTTTATATTCTTCCAGAAATGCAGGGGTGCCGGGTGGATTTACAAATTCATGGCTTTTGAATCCGGTACGCCGGAAACGATAGCGCGCCTTGCCGTGTCGGTCGGCATATTCCCGTCGAAGGGGGTTGCTGCGGTCGCGCATAGTGCTCGAGATTAAATCGCTAAATTTCTCTAAAATATCGGGATTCATTGATTCGGCTGGATCAGCAAGCTTGCGTTCGAGAATTTCGATGTCAGCGGTTATAGCTCGTTTTTGAGCAGCAATCTGACCAAGTTCCTTTTTGATCTGAGGATCATCCGGTGACACAAGTTCATTCCGGACCAGCTTCATGACAGCGGCACTTTCGGCGTCAAGCTTGGTTTGACGTGTGCGGAGACCTTTGAGTTCCTTGCGATCAGTGGATTCACCCAACGCACTGCGATCAAGCCAAGCTTCGAGAAGCTTGGACAGGCGTTCAGGGGCCAGCACTTTTTCGATGACGCTTTCAACAACGAGGTCGTCAAGCTTATCTATTGGGGTCCATCGTCCCGGACAGATGCTTTTTGGACTTGTAACGGTTTTGCACCGGTCATTTGAGAGTATAACACTCATACAAGGAGACCGACGAGATGAAGAAGCATACAGAAGATTTCAAGCAGGAAGCGGTACGGATTGCGCTGACCAGCGGACTGTCGCGGCGGCGTGTCGCTGCCGATTTGAGTGTTGGGTTATCGACGCTGGGCAAGTGGGTATCGCAGTATCGACCTTCTGATCTGGTATCAGCACCGCAGGCAGATTTGGCCCGCGAGAATGAACGGCTGCGCCTTGAGAACCGTATCCTCAAGGAGGAGAGGGAGATTCTAAAAAGGCTACACAGTTCTTCGCGAGCCGGCGGTCGTGAAGTTTGTGTTTGTGCATGACCATCGCGACATTTGGCCGGTCGATATGCTGTGTCGTGTAATGCAGGTATCGACACGCGGCTATCGTTCCTGGCGATCACGGCCGATGAGTTTGCGGGCTCGTAGCGACATGAAGGTGCTGGCGCACATTCGCGAACAATATGGACTCAGCCTTGGCAGCTATGGACGCCCTCGCATGACAATGGAGCTTAAAGAGGCGGGGCTCGAAGTTGGCGAGCGCCGTGTTGGCCGGCTGATGCGGATAAACGGGATCAGACCGGTTCGCACCCGCAAGCATAAGGTTACCACCAACAGCAACCACTGTCTGGGCATTGCGCCGAACCTGCTGGATGGTAACTTCATTGCCAGTGCGCCTAACAGCAAATGGGCTGGTGATATCAGTTATGTGTGGACTGCAGAGGGGTGGCTCTATCTTGCCGCCATTCTTGATCTGCATAGCCGCCGCGTTGTGGGCTGGGCGGTCAGTGATCGGATGAAGACCCGAAGGGCGGCGTAGCCAACGATCTGGCGATCAGCGCATTGGATATGGCCGCAAACCTTTGGAAACCCTCATAATTCTGTATCTTCCACTCAGATCGTGGCAGCCAATATTGTTCCTATGATTATCAAAAGAAGCTGCAGGCCTACGGCCTGCGTCCATCGATGAGCGGCAAAGGCAATTGCTACGACTGTGATTATGTTACTGCGGTTTGATGGTCTGACCCATGCTACGATTGACCTCGTGTCATCGCGTTGACGTGTCGACCATCAAGCCGCCCTGGCAACGGGCGAGATGTGACTTTATAGGAGCCTGACGGGTTCGTCCCTTCACAGTCCTGTCCTCTCTAAACGATGCCCGGGCATCGTTTAGAGAGGACAGGACATGACCGATATCAACATCAGTGGCGTCATTATCGGCGTTGATACCCATAAATCAACCCATGTTGCCGTGGCCATTGATTTACATGGTGTTAAGCTTGGCACCTATTCCGCCCCAGTAAATACCAAAGGCTATAGCGCCCTTGAAGGATGGGCATCATCGATAGGCATGGTCGAGGCCTTTGGAATAGAGGGAACCGGTTCATACGGCGCCGGCCTATCGCGGTATCTTCACGCACGGAATTATCGTGTAATAGAAGTGACACGGCCCAATCGGCAGTTGCGTTATCAGCATGGAAAAAGCGACAGCCTTGACGCCGAGGGCGCTGCACGGTCCGTTCTCAGCGGCCAAGCCATTGCCGAGCCAAAAACCCAGAACGGCTCGGCTGAGATGATCCGTCATCTCAAGATCGCGCGCGACACTGCCGTAAAAAGCAGGTCGCAGGCAATGATAACCCTCAAAACGTTGATCATCAACGCACCGGCGACTTTACGCGATAGTCTTGATCAAATTAAGGGTAAAGTGGTGCTGATCCGCCATATTGCGGCTTTCCGGCCCGGCCCCATATCATCGACAACAGCATCGGCTAAATCGGCGATGCAAGCGCTGGCTCGGCGCTGGTTGATGCTGCACGAGGAAATACAGGTGCATGATCGACAGTTGAAAATGCTGGTAGAAGCAGCAGCGCCTCAGTTGCTTGAATCGCACGGGATCGCAACAATGACTGTCGCGGAGATACTTATCCTCGTTGGTGATGAACCTAGCCGAATCCGCTCAGAGGCCGCTTTAGCCAAGCTCTGCGGTGTCTGCCCTATTCCGGCATCAAGTGGCAAAACCAATCGGTTCAGACTTAATCGTGGCGGCAATCGACAGGCTAATGCTGCCCTTTACCGTGTCGCCATCGTCAGAATGAGAAATCACCCGCCAACGCTTGCCTATGTCAGCAAACGTATCAAGGAAGGAAAGAGCAAAAGCGAGATCATACGATGTCTCAAACGCTACATTGTCCAGGAAATATTTGCCAAATTGTGCAAGCAGAAAAACCCAGTTTCCACCTCTTGACAAATATAAGAGCTTCAATGCTTCGGTTGAGACGTTCTTCAAAAGCCTGAAGGCCGAGCTAATCTGGCGGCATAAATGGCAAGCCAGACGCGAAACAGAGGTAGCCATCTTCCAATACATCAACGGCTTCTACAACAGCCGTCGTCGGCACTCATATCTGGGTGGCATCAGCCCGCTGGCGTTCGAAGCAAAGGTGGCTTAATGAAGTTAAGTGACCGGCGCAAAACCGATACAAGTCCATTGTGTGGAAGACAAATAAATCATCATCCTAGAGGCCCATACCGATCCTGGCTTTCTCCCAGTGCCTGCGTAGCATGTTGGCAGCGGGCATTTCTCCGCAAGCTAACTCAGTCGCCAGTTGAACCGTACCTTTGGTTCTGGGACTGTCGGCCTTAGTCTTCCAGAGGTGGAGCCGGTTTCGCTAACCCAATTACGGTTGGGTACATCAGCGCCGAAGTTACCATCCAGCACATTAGCTACGATCCCTAGGCTATGGTTGCTTTTGGTCGTAACCTTATGCTTGTAGATGTGAAAATTCCTGCAGAAAATAACCTCAAAACCAAATAAAAAAGGGCGGAATTGGGAAACTCGGTCCTTTTCTATTATTGATAATATAGCCTAGGGAAGTTCTTCGTAGGAAAGAAATTTCTTCAGGTTTATCGGCAGAGGAGTTTATTCGATGCCGATATTTCGGGTAAATCCGGTATAAATGAAGGAGCACTGCAAGAGCCGCAGTCCTTCTACATATCCGACGTTTACAACGGACAGCGCGTCAGGCGACTTCCTGTTTTTCCTCTGGTTTACGGTCATCAAATATTATGGTGAGTTCTTTCGCCCGCTCTTTGCTCAATACCTTCTTCGCGGCGGCGAAAATCTCATCTTCTTCTTCTTCCATATGGTGTTCCAGCTTGTGCTTCAGCGTCTTGAAACGAGTTAGCCAGCCGGTATCGTCAAATTCCTTGTCGACCAATTCTTCGAAAATATCTTCTGCTTCCTTATGCTCGGCGACGGAATGGCGGCCTTTATCCTGTAACTCGGGCACTGCAAGCATTTCAGCATATAGCGACTGTTCTTCGGCGTTGGCATGGGCGGAAACATCTATGCGCAACTGCTCGAACGAATCTCTGCGTTCCTTGGTATCGCCGCTCGTGTCGGCTACGTGATCCAGCATTTTCCGGTGTTTGTCGTGGTCTTGTTTCAAGCGGGAAAAAATGTCGGTCATAGAATCTCCATAGGTGAATGGGTTTCCTGCACAACGCGCGGTGAACTATTTGGTTGCATATCCCAGAATTTGAATGGTAATTTTAGGGGATGGCCCCTTAAAGATCAAAGTCGATCCGGGACATGATTTCAACGGTTTTATCAGAAAATACCGCGTCATCCAATTCGGCTTTTTTTTCAGCCAGCAATTTATCGCGCTGTTTCAGCATATCGATAATCGGGTCGTGGAAAACCTCTACTGCGGCGGTGAGCCAGTCATTGACGAGAGGGTCGCCTGGCGCATTTTTCATGGAAAAATGCTTGAGCCGTGATGCGATGGCATCGGCGGGCATAAAATATTCGTAGGTGACCCAATAGTTGGTCGTGAACCAGCTGAGCGGCATGCCATCAATGCCAAAGCTAAGGGCGCCAAAATGGACGACGCCTTGGGTGGCTTTGCCATTAGGCAGCTTTTTGGGAGGTTCGTGAAGGGCGTTTATGCCTTTGAACAATTCCAGCGGCAGGAACATATGAAAATGGCCATGCTCGCCTTCCTCGCGTTCCTGGGGTTTGTGCGCATGGTAAAACCAGCGAGACTTGTTGCCGGGTGCAACACAGTCGCCCTTCGGATAATGCTGATATTGAACGAAAGGGGCGTCTGCCGGTACCACTCTGGGTACTAGCGAGACGCCCTCTTTAGCTATTTGGCCCGTAAGCTCAAACAGCCTTTCTAATGCATTTTGCAATGCCAAATAAGCTAAGCTTACTCGGTAACTGCGTCTGTAGCAGCTGCAGCGGCATCGCCGGTAGCTTCTGCGGCATCACCAACAGCTTCAGCAGCAGCACAGCCAGCTTCAGCAGCAGCACAACCAGCTTCTTCAGCGGCACAGCCAGCTTCAGCAGCAGCATCGTCAGCTACTTCAGCAGCACATTCAGCTACTGCAGCAGCGTCGTCAGCTTTTTCAGCACATGCAGAAAGAGCAGGTACTGCGAGCGCAAGGCCACCGACTACAGCGAGCATTTTGCGGAAACTTGTTTCGTTAGACATTAAATATCCCCTTTGGAATGAACTAGACTTTTCCCTCTATCTGCAAAGGGGCCGTTATGGCAAGACTATTTATCTTATATTCATAAAAAACCGCCTATAACGCCGCTGTTTTTACGATAAAAATGGTTAAAGCATTCGGAAAAGTGGTGAAGGATCCCGTTTCGGTGTTTTAATCGTGGCTGATTTGCGCGCTATTTATCGCCATTGCGGCTTTTTCCCCACTGGCGTGCGACCGTGTAGCCAAGATATCCCGTGCCAAATAACGCATATAGGGGTTCTGGAATGCCGGCGAGATAAGCGTTCATCCCGCTGGCGATATTCAGAGCGACTTGCGGCCGGACGGCGGCAATCAGGCCCATGGGTATCGACCATAAGAGCAGTAAGTACATGACATAAAGAAAGCTGGGCCGCGCGCGGCTAGTCCATGGATCAACCGATTGGGTTTCGGCCAAAATGGCTGACATCTGGATACGGACTTGATCCAGTTCCTGACCATTTTCCAGTTTTAACAATTCCAGTTTCGCCTGCTCGCGGGCTTGTTTGTCCGGAATAATCTTGTCGATGATTTTTGAAATCGGATCGATAAGGGAAGAGAGTGGGGACATAATATCGGTCTTTCTACGGGAATATTGGTTGATTGGGTGGGGTAAACTTCGCATTCTTCACACCAAGGAACTTTAAATTTCCGGCATAATTGTCGCTGGCGGGTTTGGTGCAATCGGGAAAGCTGCCTAAAGCTGTTTCAGCTGATGCGATTTGCGAGCCAGCCGTACAGAAAGGCTTCATTGGCAGGGCGCTGTTCGGCAAGTTTTATATAGCGTTCGCCTTGCAAGGCTTCGACGGCTTTTAGCAGCACCGTTTCGCCGCTTTTGCCGCGCTTTGTCAGAATCTGTTTAAGGGCGCCGACAGTTGCCGGCCCGATCTTGCGGTCTACTTTAATGTCAGAAAAATCCTGACCATTGCGATTCAGCGCGTTAAGGGCCCGTTGCAAAAAGCCGATTGCAACAGGCGATCCCATATTGATGCCGGTATCGAATAATTCTTCAGCCAATCGCGGTGCATGCTCGTTAATCTTGTCAAAGCCGGGGTGCTGCCAATAGTTGCGCTTATATATGGCGACCGCCTGGTGATGCGGAAAATGACGCATTTCACCGGCATAGCCATTGCTGCGCGCCACTGCCTCGGTGATGCCCCAGCGGGTGGGCCCACCGCGATCCGCCGGATGGTTGGAATAATTGCCTTCGATCGCGATTACATTGTCGATTAGCTGTTCAATAGTCATCATCATTACCTTTGATGGGAAGCAGGGGAGATAATGAAGTAACCTATTTGGTTATATGTAGGAAAGCGCTGAATGCTCGATATGGAATTTAATTGACTGATTAACTTTCATGGGGCCTATTCTCTCCATGGTTTGGTGATCCGATTCGCTGTTATAAAAATAAAAATTTAGGAGCTGGTAGATTGAACTTTGATTTTTCTGATGATCAGAAATTCCTGCGCGATGAAGCGCGCAAATTTCTTGAGGCCCAGTGTACCAGCGCGCATGTTCGTGCGGTCCTTGATGACGATGCGATGAGTCATAATGACGAGGTCTGGCAGAAAATTATCGACATGGGCTGGCTAGGCGCTGCGATTCCAGAGGAATTTGGCGGGCTAGGCCTTGGCATGTTGGAACTTTGTGTCATTGCAGAGGAATTGGGCAGGGTGCTCGCACCTGTGCCTTTCGGCTCCTCGGCCTATTTTTTTGCAGAAGCGATCAAGCTGGCGGGAACCGAGGAACAGAAAGCCGAATGGCTGCCTAAAGTGGCCGATGGCAGCATTGTCGGATGTTTGGCGACCACCGAAGGCCCCGGTGCGCTGTCCGCTTCTTCTGTTCAGACGACTGCCAAGGATAGCACTCTGTCGGGCACTAAAGTGCCGGTTACCGATGGAGATATTGCAACCCATGCCGCCGTACTTGCAAAAGAGGTTAGCGGTGCGGGCCTTTATATAGTGGCGCTAGATCAGGATGGGGTTTCGCGCAAATCCCTGAAGACCATTGAGCCTACCCGCAGCCATGCCGAGATTATTTTCACCGGCGCATCGGCGGTTAGATTGGGTAATGATAGTGGCAATGGCATGGCTGTGCTCGACAAGGTCATGGACCGCGGGGCGGTGTTGCTGGCTTTCGAACAACTCGGCGGCGCGTCGCGCTGTCTGGAAATGGCCATTGCATATGCGAAGGAACGCCATGCTTTTGGTCGACCCATTGGTGGTAATCAGGCGATCAAGCATAAGCTGGCCGATATATATGTGAAAAATGAAGTGGCGCGTTCAAATGCTTATTACGGGGCATGGGCGCTATCAACCGACGCGGCGGAATTGCCGCAAGCGGCAGCGGCGGCGCGGGTCGCTGCATCGGAAGCCTTCTGGTTTGCGAGCAAGGAAAATATTCAAACCCATGGCGGCATGGGCTTTACGTGGGAGGTGGACTGCCACCTCTATTATCGCCGCGCGAAATTGCTGGCGGTGCAGGCAGGCAGTCCGGCGGTTTGGAAAGAGAAGCTTGTTTGCGCGCTGGAAGCCAAAAACGCGGCTTAACCGGGAAAATACTCGTCATCCTGAACTTGTTTCAGGATCTAGGCGGGTTTGGCGCTCCTTCGAGGAGATCCTGAAACAAGTTCAGGATGACGTTCGGGGATGACGCTTTAGGAAGAAGTTTTAGAAAAAGGGCCACAGCAATGGATTTTAACGACTCACCCGAAGAAGCGGAATTTCGCACAGAAGCCAACGCTTTCCTGAGCCAGCATCTGGAACCCAAAAAGGCGCAGGGATTGCGGTCCGGCGATCGTGCCGATTTTCTGAAGCGCGCCAAACAGTGGCAGAAGGTGAAAGCTGAAAACCGCTTCGCCCAAATAACATGGCCGGAGGAAATGGGCGGGCGCGGCGGCTCTACCATGCAGCAGGTCATATGGAATCAGGAAGAAGGCAAATTTGATGCGCCGACCGCCCCCTTTGCCATTGGGCTGGGCATGTGCGTGCCGACCGTCATTGCTTTCGGGTCTGACGCGCATAAAAAACGTTATGTACAAAAAGCGCTGTTCGGTGAGGAAATATGGTGCCAGCTTTTCTCTGAACCCGCTGCGGGGTCCGATGTCGCGGGCCTGAAAACCAAAGCGGTCAAAGACGGCGATGATTGGGTGATTAATGGCCAGAAAGTCTGGACATCCGGTGCCCATTATTCGGACTATGGCATCGTGCTGGTCCGCACTGATCCCGATGTGCCCAAGCATAAGGGCCTGACCATGTTCATCGTCGACATGAAGCAAGAAGGCGTCGATGTCCGCCCGATCCATCAGGCTTCGGGGGGCAGTGAGTTTAACGAGGTTTATTTTACCGATGTGCGAATTCCCGACAGCGACCGGCTGGGTGAACCCGGCATGGGCTGGAAAGTGGCGCTCGTCACGCTGATGAACGAACGGCTGGCGGTGGGCGGTTCTCCCGGACCGGACTGGGCGGAGATTATGGATTATGCGCGTTCGTCCGGTTCGATGAGCGATGCTGCATTTCGCACGAAGCTGGCGGATTGGTATGTCGCGGCGCAGGGATATAAGCTGACCAAATTCCGTACCCAGACAGCCTTGTCAAAAGGTGAGACACCGGGACCGGAAAATTCCATCGGTAAGGTTATCTCTGCCAATCATCTGCAGGATATTTGCAACAGCGCGATCGAGATGCAGGACCATTACGGTATTATTTCCGACAAGGACCACGCCCCGGCAGATGCGATTTTTCAGGAAAGCTTTTTATGGGCGCCCGGTCTTCGTATTGCCGGCGGCACGGATGAGATCCTGAAAAATATTATTGCCGAACGGGTGCTTGGCCTTCCGCAGGATGTGCGGGTGGACAAGGATAAGCCATTTTCCGCATTTTAGGTCAGTATTTTACGCCCACGTTTCAAGCAGCAATCAAGTCCCGGACTTCGGCGGCAAGGCTATAGGATTTGTCACGCGCGACCTGATCAAAGATTGATCCGGTGATGATCAGTTCGTCCGCCTGTGTGCGGTCGAGAAATGCGCGCACGCTGCTGAGCACGGTATCGGGGGATCCGATGGCGCTGGCTTGCATGGTTTTGGCCAGCATGGATTGCGCTTGCGGCGGTAGGTTCTCACGATAGCCTTTGACTGGCGGCGCCAATTTCCCCGGAGTGCCGGTCCGAAGAGCCACGAAACTTTGCATCATGGATGTCGCGAGATATTCCGCTTCGTCATCGCTGTCGGCGGCAAATATGTTAAAGCCGCACATGGCGTACGGCTCTGACAATTGGGCCGAGGGTTTAAAATCGCGGCGGTAAATCGCCAGCGCTTCATCCAGGGCTTGCGGAGCGAAATGCGAGGCAAAGGCATAGGGCAGACCCAAGGCTGCGGCGAGCTGCGCACCGAACAGGCTGCTACCCAATATATAGAGCGGAATTTTTGTGCCCGCGCCGGGTGTCGCCAGAATGCCCAGACGTTCGTCACCTTCCAGAAATGCTTGCAGTTCGAGAACATCGCGCGGAAATTCGTTCGCGTCGGTATTGAGGTTACGCCGCAGGGCCTGAGCCACCCGTTGATCCGATCCCGGTGCGCGGCCAAGTCCCAAGTCTATACGTCCTGGGAAAAGCGCTTCCAATGTTCCGAATTGCTCGGCAATCATCATCGGTGCATGATTGGGCAGCATGATCCCGCCAGCACCAATACGAATGGTTTTTGTGCCGCCGCCGATATGGGCGAGCGCAACCGATGTGGCCGCGCTGGCAATTCCGACCATGCCATGATGTTCGGCCATCCAGAACCGTTCAAAGCCCAAGGCTTCGCCATGTTGCGCGAGCGCGAGCGAACGGTCAAGCGCGTTTCGGACGTCCGCGCCCTGCAGTACTGGCGACAGATCAAGAATGGAAAATTTCACAGCTTTACTCATATACTACCTCTTTTGACCCAGCTGTCCCGCCACTTTAATGGCGTAGCCGCTGGGCACTTTTTGAAAACCTAATGTTGGTAACAGCAATGTCCACGCCCGTTCACTTCCGTTCAGGAACAGCCGCGCGGTGTAAAAACCATTGCCTTCCAGTTTCATCGTCAGCTCTTCCATGCCGGACCCACTGTTTAGTGGCAGCACAAGCACGCCGTCTTCGCATACCGCATTACCGAGCAAGCCCTGTTTCAAATCCAGCCCCGGAATATTGGCATCCAGCGATAGCCGAACTTTCCCGCTAGCAGACTGACAGCGCCCACCACCGAAGGCGACGCTGACATCATCCAATTGGATATTGGAAGCGGGAAGCGGGGCCAGTTGCTGGCCAACGCTCAATGTCGTGGTTGCATTTTCGACAATCAGGCTATTGCCTTGTTTGCCAATGGTCGCCGTCAGGCCGGTATCTCCTGCAACAGCTGGTCGCTCCAGATCCATCTTCACTTTGCCGGTAAGCAAGGGAAAAAGATGCACGGCTGCGTCCAGATCACCGAGGGCAAAAGGCCCAAGCTGTGCCTGTTCGATGCGTCCGTTCCAAATGCTGCCACTGATCTCCCGCGCAGAAAATTTGGAATTTTCCAACCCAGCCATGCTGACTGCCAGCTTGAGCGGCATGAGGGTGAGTGCCAAAATTATCAGCCCAAGGGCAATTAAAATATAGATCAAAGCGCGCGGCACCTGCTTTCTCATTTTATTTTTGGCCCATTTAGTGTCTGATCTATGGCTATAGTTCAGGTGTGAATTGATCGAAGTAGACGAAGATATCCTCTTCGTCACGGCTTGCGGCGTTACGCCAACTAGGCGCGGAAGCAGGGTTTAGCAATGTGCCTTGCGGATCAAGTACCAAAACCGTTGGCGTGCCGGTAATCGCCTCAATTCCAAAACGCTGCGCAATATCAATATTGCGATCCCGGTGGCCGACATCGACATAGACGGTCTCATATTTGGACGAGAGCATGTCCGCAAAACGCGGCTGGGAAAACCATCCAGCCAGCCCGCGGCTGTCGTGGCACCAGTTTGCGCCCATGACCAGCAACACGCGCTTATTGGTCGCGGCGGCCCGTGCCAAAGCGATATCGAGATCTTCGGAGGCTTTGGATGATTTCTTAAAGGGCTTGGCCTCGGGATGTTCGGCCTGCAAATTGTCACCGCTTACGGTTGCAAAAGACGGCACAGCGAGCAACACCCCCAAGGCAAAGATAAAATATTTCATCTAAGCTTTGCCATAGTGTCAAAGCGCAACGGCTGGGCCAGCCAATGGTCATAATTTTCCATCACCGCTTTGGTATAGGGCTTGGCATGATGCTGCTTCAAAGCATCCTCGTCCTGCCATTCTTCGAACAGGAAAATATCGCCTTGATCCGTATCGGCCAAGACAATGAACTGGATGCAGCCCGGCTCTGCGCGGGTGATGTCCACAATATCTAAAATAGCGTCCTGCGCATCGGTATAAAATTCTGGTTTGGGAGAGATTTTGGCGAAACCGAAAAGTGTTTTTGTCATAAATTCCAGACTTCCTGTCCGACTTGGTAGTCGCATTCGTCATCCTGAAACAAGTTCAGGATGACGAGCTTTGATTTTATTCCCCGACTTCAACCTATTCAGCGGCCTCAACCTGCGCAGTATCTGCCTCAATCTCTGCTGCCTTGGCCTCGACCAGCTTCACAATATGATTGACCATATCGTTATCCGTAACATGATGGTCGGTGACACCGGACAGATAAACCATATGTTTGCCTGCCCCGCCGCCGGTAATGCCGATATCGGTTTCGCGTGCTTCGCCGGGGCCGTTGACGACGCAGCCGAGGATGGAGAGCGATAATGGTGTGCGGATATGCTGTAGCCGTTCTTCCAGCGTCTGCACGGTGCGGATTACGTCAAAGCCTTGGCGCGCGCAAGATGGGCAGGACACCACACGCACGCCGCGGGTTCGCAGGCCCAATGCCTTGAGCATTTCATAGCCGACGCGCACTTCTTCTTCCGGTTCGGCTGACAGGCTCACGCGGATGGTGTCGCCAATGCCGGACCAGAGCAGATTGCCCATGCCGATGGAACTTTTCACCGTGCCGCCGATCAGACCGCCAGCCTCGGTAATGCCGAGATGCAGCGGGCAATCGACGGCTTCCGCCAATTGCGTATAGGCAGCCACAGCAAGGAACAGATCACTGGCCTTCACGGCAACCTTATATTCGTGGAAATCCTGATCCTGCAGCAGCTTGATATGGTCTAGCGCACTTTCGACCAGTGCATCGGGACAGGGTTCGCCATATTTTTCGAGTAGGTCTTTTTCGAGGCTACCGCCATTCACGCCGATGCGGATGGCGCAGCCATTGGATTTGGCGGCATCAACCACCTCTTTGACCCGCGCTTCGCTACCGATATTGCCGGGATTAATCCGCAAGCAGGCGGCGCCAGCGTCGGCGGCTTCCAATGCGCGTTTATAATGGAAGTGAATGTCCGCGATAATCGGTACGCGGCTAGCGCGGACAATTTGCTTGAGCGCTGCGGTGCTTTCCACATCGGGGCAAGACACGCGGATAAGGTCCGCTCCTGCCTCTTCACAGCGGCGGATTTGATCGATTGTCGCCTTGGCATCGCTGGTCAATGTGTTGGTCATGGTCTGCACGGTAATTGGCGCATCCCCGCCCACCGGCACGTCGCCGACCATGATCTGGCGGCTCTTGCGGCGTTCAATATCGCGCCACGGACGCAGGGAGGGATTATCGGCTGTCATGATATTTGCTCTATATTTACTCTTGTCAGAAGGGCCACTATATTGAGCTATATAAGCCCTTCGCCGTCAAATGATAAGGGTGAATTGGGGGAGTGTTGGAATAGTCGGTTTTCTGAGCATTTATCGTCACTCGTCATCCTGAACTTGTTTATCTGCGATGGCCTTCGGCTCAGGATCTAATTACGCAACTATGGGAGATCCTGAAACAAGTTCAGGATGACGGCCATAAGTTCAGGATGACGACCATCAATTCAGGGTGACGAACTGGTTATCAGACTCCTGATTTACAGGGCACAGCAATTCCCGCTTCCCCTTGCTTAATCACTCGGTTAAACCCTTCGCATGACATGGAAACCGGAAATCGAAGAACTGCACGAGCGTGAGCGTCTTGCAGAAAAAATGGGCGGCGAGGAAAAAGTCTCTCGCCAGCATGGGCGCGGCAAGCTGGATGCGCGGGCTCGCATTGCGGCTCTTGTCGATGAGCGGTCTTTTCGGGAAATTGGCAAAATTGCCGGACGCGGCAGTTATAATGACAAGGGAGAGTTTGAAGACTTCGCGCCGAGTAATCTGATTTTTGGCCGTGCCAATATTGAAGGCCGGCCGGTGGTCGCCTCTGCGGATGATTTTACAGTGCGTGGCGGGGCGGCGGATGCGGCGCTGCACCGCAAGTTCGTGCAATGCGAGAAAATGGCTCATACGCTAAGCATTCCGATGATCCGGATGATCGACGGCACCGGCGGCGGCGGATCGGTAAAATCGCTGGAGGATATGGGGTTCACCTATGTCCCGGCGGTTCCCGGCTGGGGCGATATTATCAAGAATCAGGAGACTGTTCCAGTCGTCGCTCTCGCGTTGGGGCCGACGGCGGGAATGGGCGCGGCGCGCACGGTGGCGAGTCATTACTCCATCATGGTGCGCGGGCTGTCGCAATTATTTGCTGCCGGTCCCGCTGTTGCAGCCGCCATTGGTGATAGTCTTACCAAGGAAGAATTGGGCGGCAGCGAAATCCATACCCGCAACGGTGTCGTGGATGAGGAGGTGGCCAGCGAGGCCGAGGCCTTTGCCACGGCGCGTAGATTTCTGTCCTATTTGCCCAGCAATATCAATCAACGCGCCGCTCGGGTGATGAACGGTGATCCTGCTGGTCGCCGCGACAATGGCTTGCTCTCTGCGGTTCCGCGCGGCGACAAAGAAGTCTATTCCATGCGCAAGATCATGGATGTAGTGTTCGACAAAGGCACCGTCTTTGAAATGGGCAAACGCTGGGGCCGAGCAGCGATTACCGCCTTTGCACGGCTGGATGGCTATCCGGTGGCTGTATTGGCGAATGATCCCAGTTTTCTGGGTGGAAGCTGGGAAGCCAAATCATCGGAAAAGGTCGAACGCTTTGTGAAATTGGCGAACCAGTTTCGGCTACCGGTCGTCCATCTGGTCGATAACCCCGGTTTCATGATTGGCGAGGAGGCCGAACGCACTGGCACAATCCGTTACGGTGTGCAGGCGATGAACGCGGTCTATAAGGCGACCGTCCCTTGGGCCAGCGTCATTGTCCGCCGCGCTTACGGGATTGCGGGAAGCGCCATGTCTAACGCCGAAAATTTCCAATATCGCTTTGCATGGCCGAGCGGCGACTGGGGATCGCTGCCCATCGCGGGCGGGCTGGAAGTGGCCTATAAGGCGGATATCGAGGCATCAGAAAATCCTGCGGCGCGGCTGGAAGAGATAAAGGCGAAGCTTAATCTGGTGACATCACCCTTTCGAACCGCAGAACAGTTTAGCGTAGAGGATATTATCGATCCGCGCGAAACCCGGCCCTTATTGTGCGAATTTGCTGATCTGGCATGGCGGCAACTGGACGCCGAATAGATGGCGTCCAATAGATAGGGCAACCATCGCTGCGCTTAAATTTCTTCCAGTTGCCGGTCCTCGGCCTGCCGTTTCCACATGTCGGCATATAGCCCGCGTTTGACCAATAATTGCCGGTGGCTGCCGCGTTCGGCAATCCGGCCTTCGTTGAGCACGATAATCTCATCCGCATGGGTGATCGTCGATAGCCGGTGCGCGATGATCAACGTCGTCCGCCGCTCCGATATTTTTGCCAATGTCGACTGAATTTCATCCTCGGTGCGGCTGTCGAGCGCCGATGTCGCTTCATCCAATATCAGGACAGGCGGGTTTTTCAGTAACGTGCGGGCAATGGCCACACGCTGTTTCTCGCCGCCCGATAATTTGAGGCCGCGTTCACCGACCTGCGTATCATAACCGTCGGGCAGCTTGGCAATGAAACCATCCAGTGCAGCGCCCCGTGCGGCCTCTTCGATTTCCGCTTGCGATGCACCTTCGCGGCCATAACCGATATTATAGCCGATCGTGTCGTTGAACAGCACGCTGTCCTGCGGAACAATGCCGATGGCCCCGCGCAGGCTGTTCTGGGTGACTTCCGATATGACCTGACCGTCGATTAATATCCTTCCGGCCTGTGGATCATAGAAACGGAACAAGAGCCGCGCGATGGTTGATTTGCCTGCGCCGGATGGACCCACAATGGCCAGCGTGCCGTCATGCGGGACTTTAAAGTCCAGGCCATGCAAAATCCGGCGATCATCGTCATAGTTGAACACGACATTTTCAAATTCCACCACGCCGTCGGATACGCGTAGTGCTGTCGCTCCCGGTTTGTCGAAAATCTCTTGCTTGGTGTCGATCAGCTTGAACATCGCATCCATATCCACAAGGCCCTGACGGATCGTGCGATATACCATGCCCAGCATGTCGAGCGGCCGAAATAGCTGCATAAGCAGCGCGTTAACCAGCACCAGATCACCGACCGTTAAATCGCCCTGTTTCCAGCCATAGACAGAAAAGGCCATGGCCCCGATCATCGTCAAATTGGTAATGACCGATTGGCCAATATTTAGCAGGCCGAGCGAATTTTCGGATTTTACCGCAGCACTGGCCCAATCGCGCATCGCCTTATCATAGCGTTTGCTTTCGCGCTCTTCGGCGGTAAAATATTTGACAGTCTCATAATTGAGCAGCGCATCGACAGAGCGACCAATCACGCGTGTGTCCATGTCGTTCATCTGCGCGCGCAGAGCATTGCGCCAGTCTGTCACCTTGCGGGTATAGATGATATAAATGGCTACCATCGCCATTGTCGCGGCGACCAGCCCAAAGCCGAATTTAACTTGGAATATGATCAACACGGCGGCCAGCTCGACTATGGTGGGCGCGATATTGAACAGCAGGAAATAAAGCATCACATCAATGCTTTTTGTCCCGCGTTCGATCACCTTGGTGATTTCGCCGGTCCGGCGACCCAGATGGAATCGTAGGGACAGGCTATGGAGATGGGTGAAAACATTGGTCGCCAGGCGCCGGGCGGCCTCTTGCCCGACCTTTTCAAACACGATGTTACGCATATTATCGAACATCACCTGTCCGAACCGCGCGAGCCCATAAGCTGCGACAAGCGCCAGTAATACAGTCAGTTCTGTATTCAGCGCTTCATTCGACATGCCATCGATAATCGCCTTATACGCGAAGGGCATGGATAATATGGTGGCCTTGGCACAAAGTACCAAAAATCCTGCGACAATGATCCGCAAACGCAGAGCGGGTTCGTCCTTTGGCCAAAGATAGGGCAGAAAACGCTTAAGCGTAGGGATCATCGGAGGATCAATCTGACCCTTTGTGCTGTAATCTGGCGGCATCCGATGGATGTAGGGACGCGGGCTGCAATTGTCTATGCGCGCGGTACAGGAGTTGTATCTATTCTACTTAATGTCTGTTTGAAAACAGGACGTAAGCGCCCGCACCATTGGCCAGCGTATAGATGCTGTAAAAAATAACCGCAGTAAGCATGCCCATATTGGCAAACACTAGCGCAGCGGCAAGCATCGCGAATTCCAATATATAGCTGCCATAAGGGCCAAGAAGTTTGGAAAAGCTTCCCCGCGCTTCGCTGACCATGGGGTGATCGCTTTCCATCATCGCCTTGTGCATGGCGAAATTACCGATCCCGCAGATGAAAATGATGAATACATACATCATGTCTATATAGAGCCTATTGCAACATTTGTCATTTATCTCCGCCGATATATTGACAAAGATCGATCAGAGGCTGGACGCCATTGCCATGATTACGCCGATCCCTACCAGTATTATGCCGATGAGCTCGCTGCGGCCAAGCGGTTCTTTCAGATAGAAACGCCCAAAGCCCAGCGTATATAATATCTGCGTCTGTCCTAATATTCCGACCAGAGCAACGGGCGCATGGGCATAGGCAATGAACCAGCCTGCCGAAGCGGTCGCGGCTAGCAGACCCACTTGTGCGGTCACTCGCCAGCGGACCAGCATGGCCCGAAACTGGTCGGGTTCGCGTAAGATGACATAGGTGCCTTGCATCAACGCTTGATAACCGAGGACGGCCGTAAGCACGATCAAGCCCGCATAAGTGCGCTCGATATCGACTATGGCATTGGCTGATTGCTTGATAAAAATTGCTGTCAGGGCGAAGAGAAACCCTGCGCCAAGCCCCGTTAATGCTGCCGGTTGGCGCAGGCCGCGTAGCCAGCGCCATAAACCTTTGGCGCCGCCCTCGACCGAAACTGACAAGATTCCGACAAAGGCAATGGCGATACCGAGCCATGCCAGAGGTGCGAGTGTTTCGCCAAGGATCAACCAGCCGAGAAGGGCGACGATTAATGTCTCTACCTTCATATAGGCCGTGCCGCTGACAAGATTGCGATAGCCAAAGGACATGATGATCAAATTCGTGCCGAGCATCTGGGCAAATCCTGCAGCAAAGGCATAGATCCAGAAACCTGACTCAAGCGGGGGCAGGGCGGTCCGTCCGGTGGCGAGCATATATCCTGCCAGCAGGGCACCAGCGATTGGCCAGCCGAAGAAAAAGCGCGACAGGGCGGCGGCGTTGACCGACATTTCCGCGCGAATGCGTTGCTGTATCGCCATGCGCCACGCTAAAAACAGGGCGGCCAGCAACGTGGCAGGAATCCAGATGGGAATGTTCAAATGGGCCGCGCGTCGACGGTTTCGGCTAGAAAGTCGAGTATATGTTGCGGCGTACCGGGGTCTTCGCGAATCTGTTTTCTGGAATGTGCCGCTATACGAAGGCCAATGAAGAACATGAACGTGGGAAAGCTCAGGAATATCAATCTGGCCAATAGCGGCGTGTCTAAAAACCATAAGGACAGCGCAAACAGGTAAAATACCCCCACACCGACGAACCAATATACCCAGAACGGGATCGCTATTTTGCTCTGCGACAATTTTCCGGTTATCAAAGTCCCTTCACCGTGGCTTTCCATCACAGCGTTGAATTTCGGTTCAGTGCCCAAGTCCTGACTGGGTTTCATATAGGTCAACGACATGTCAAATTGAGTGCCTTTGCCCCGAACGTGCCAGTCCGTGCGTTTCCCATTGACCTCCATCACCGCTTTTAACTTTGTCGCCAACGCAACCGGATCGAGCGGGGAATAGAGGGTGACGGACTGGGCCATATCATTCTGCGGGTTGCAGCAATCCCTCTTTCTTGATTTTTTCCTGCCATACCAGAGGCGCAAGATGGTGGACGCTTTGTCCGTCCGAATCGACAGCAACCGTGACCGGCATATCCTGCACTTCAAATTCGTAAATGGCTTCCATGCCCAGATCTTCAAAACCGACGACTTTCGATCCCTTGATCGCGCGGCTCACCAGATAGGCGCTGCCGCCAACGGCCATCAGATAGGCGCTTTTATGCTTTTTAATCGATCCGATTGTGTCGAGACCGCGTTCCGCCTTGCCGACCATGGCGAGCAAGCCTTGTTCCAGCATCATGTCGGTAAAACTGTCCATCCGCGTCGCGGTGGTCGGGCCAGCGGGACCGACGATTTCTTCGCCGACAGGATCGACCGGACCGACATAATAGATCACGCGGCCTTTAAATTCGACGGGCAGCTCTTCGCCCTTGTCGAGCATGTCCTTGATTCGTTTATGCGCGGCATCGCGGCCGGTCAGCATCTTGCCGTTGAGCAGCAAGCGGTCGCCATGTTTCCATGTCGCCACTTCTGCGGCGTCGAGCTCGTCGAGATGGACGCGTTTGGCTTCGGATGATGGTGTCCAGTTCACGTCAGGCCATTCGTCGAGCTTTGGGGCTTCGAGATAGGCCGGGCCGCTGCCGTCCAATGTAAAATGCGCATGGCGGGTGGCGGCGCAATTGGGGATCATCGCAACCGGCTTGCCTGCTGCGTGGCAAGGCCAGTCGTTGATTTTGACATCAAGGATGGTGGACAAACCGCCAAGTCCCTGCGCGCCGATGCCTAGGGCATTGACCTTGTCGAAAATCTCTATGCGCATTTCTTCGATGTCGGTACGCGGGCCGCGCAGTTTCAGCTGGCCCATATCAATCGGGTCCATCAAGGATTGCTTGGCGAGCAAAACGGCGCGTTCCGCCGTGCCGCCAATGCCAATGCCGAGCATGCCGGGCGGGCACCAGCCAGCGCCCATTTGCGGGATCATGTCTAAAACCCAATCGACGATATTGTCGCTCGGGTTCATCATTTTAAATTTGGATTTATTTTCCGATCCGCCGCCTTTGGCTGCAACATCGACAGACACCGTGTTGCCGGGAACCATTTCAACGTGGAGCACGCTAGGCGTATTATCCTTGGTATTGCGCCGCGTAAAAGCGGGATCGGCAAGAATGGATGCGCGCAACTTGTTTTCGGGGTGGAGATAGGCGCGTCTTACGCCTTCATCGACAATTTCCTGCATCGATTGGGATGTTTCATCGAGGCGGCAGTCCATGCCCCATTTCACAAACACGTTGACGATTCCGGTATCTTGGCAAATCGGACGGTGCCCTTCGGCGCACATCCGGCTGTTGGTCAATATTTGTGCGATCGCATCTTTGGCGGCCGGAGACTTTTCCGCCTCATAGGCCTCACCCAGCGCCCGAATATAATCCATCGGATGATAATAAGAGATAAATTGCAGGGCGTCGGCGACGCTTTCAATCAGGTCTGCGGTCTTAATAGTGACTGTCATTTTGGCTCCGGAAATAGTCTATAGGTGCGATCCGGATGCCTTTTGGCTGATATGATGAAAGTCGGCAAGTTTTTGTGTGCTTTGGCGACAAAGTTGCACGCTTGCCGGTGCAAATCTGCCTAAGCGGGGATCAGCACCCCTCGATAAAGCGGATCTTCCATGGCCCGTCCTGCTCCATTGGCAACACAGGTCAGCGGATCATCGGCAATCGTGACGGCAAGTCCCGTCTGTTGCGCGATATATTCGTCAATCCGGCCCAAAAGCGCGCCGCCTCCGGTCAGGACAATGCCCTGATCGACAATATCGGCGGCCAGTTCTGGAGGCGTATTTTCAAGCGCCGTGCGAACACTGTCAATAATCTGACCCACTGGTTCTGCAATAGCATAAGCAATTTCAGCTTCGGTTATGACGATTTTCCGCGGCATACCCTTTACGAGGTCACGGCCTTTAATATGCATGGTCCGTCCGTTATCGACTGGACTCATCGCGCTGGCCATTTCATGTTTAACCATTTCGGCCGTGGTTTCGCCAATCGCGAGATTATGTTTGCGGCGAATATGGGACGTAATGGCATCGTCAATTTTGTCGCCGCCCATTCTGCCCGACGTGCTGTAAGCCAGCCCTTGTAAGGACAGCACCGCGACTTCGGTTGTTCCGCCGCCAATATCGACGACCATCGCGCCAATCGGTTCTGCGACGTTAATACCGGCGCCGATTGCCGCGGCCATCGGTTCTTCTACAAAGAAAATATTCGTGCCGCCTGCATTGGAAGCGGCATCCCGAATGGCGCGGCGCTGAACATTGGTCGAACCCGACGGGATGCAAACCGCGATATCAAAGCGCCGCAGCAGGTTGGTTTTCTTTTCATGCACTTTCTGGATGAAATGCTTGATCATCAGTTCCGCGACGTCAAGATCGGCGATAACGCCGTCTTTTAGTGGACGAATGACCTTCAGATTATCAGGCGTTTTGCCCATCATCAGCTTTGCGTCGGCACCAACGGCACGCACTTTTGTTACGCCATTTATGGTTTCGAGAGCCACCACTGATGGTTCGTTAAGTACGATTCCACGGTCACGCAGATATATGAGTGTGTTGGCCGTACCCAAGTCGATCGCAATGTCATGCGATTGGAGTTTAAAAAAACTACGCATAAATAATGAGTTACTTCTAATTAAAAATTGAGGTCATATCCTAGACATGATCTATTAGTGAAAGCGGGCTCGCTATGGGCTAAGGAACCTATTCTGTCTAGTCAGGCACGGCCTTTGAGACGAGCCCATGCTGGCGAACGGTCGGTTGAGAGGTTAATCGTAATTTAGGTCAATATCCCAGAAATAATATTTCATGGTGTTGAATCGATCCAACACCATATCTTGTGTCATAAATCATTCACATACACCTGTGCATGAATTGTGGATAAAATTAATGTAAAATTTCATAGACCCTCTTGCGTAATGCCGAAGACTTAGCAGGTCCACGCGTCGCGGCACTATGGCATGATTGGACCGTCGATGAAGCGATTCATTTATGCGATGAACGGAGTCGTTAAAATGTCATTTACCCTCTTGCATATAATTTTGATTCAGCCACTATGGGTTGTGGTTAGGCCAAGGGGGCACACCAACTTATAGTATTGCACGTCAGTAACACCGACTCGGTGGACGGCTCCCTTTTGGTCAAATCGCAAGTGGTTTTTCGGGTTTTTAGGGCAAAATTAATTGCCCGTTGGGGCTGTAAAAATGTTAGGCTTATGGGCTTCGGCCTAGCGGATGTGTCCGAGTCGAACAAGACGTGAACATATAGCCCGAACGAAAGCCCGTAGTAGCAGCAACCTGATGGTTGTTGTTGTTGTTGGCTTTGCAGTTTGATTGGGGGCTTTTGATGGATTTTAGAGATAGCCGGGATGATTCCGGGAATAGTGATATAGATATGAGTGAGAGTGAAATGGGCGCTGAAGTATTAGATGGTCCGAAAGACAAAATCAAAAGCGCGGAAAAAGGTCCGGTGAAAGAGCCTGAGATCAGCAAGAAGGCTGAGGCAGAGGCGGCTGCGACCAAAGAAAATGACGAGAAAGAGCTGAAAGCCGAACGCGACAGCCACAGCGTGGAGAAGCGCCGATTCAAGATCGTGCAGGATGATTCCCGCGATGCGTTGCTGACCGACTTTGGTAAAGAAACACTGGAAGACCGTTATCTGCTGCCCAATGAAAGTTTTCAGGATCTCTTTGCCCGCGTGGCCGATGCCTATGCGGATGATCAAGAGCATGCACAGCGGCTCTATGACTATATCTCGAAACTCTGGTTCATGCCGGCAACCCCTGTATTGTCGAATGGCGGTACCGGTCGCGGGCTGCCTATCTCCTGCTATTTGAACAGCGTGGATGACAGCCTTGGCGGGATTGTCAAAACCTGGAACGAGAATGTCTGGCTGGCGTCCAAAGGCGGCGGCATTGGCACCTATTGGGGCAGCGTGCGCGGCATTGGCGAACCTGTTGGTCTTAACGGCAAAACATCTGGCATTATTCCGTTCGTGCGGGTGATGGACAGCTTGACGCTTGCGATTTCGCAGGGGTCATTGCGGCGCGGTTCTGCGGCTTGCTATCTTGATGTGGACCATCCGGAAATTGAAGAATTTCTTGAAATCAGAAAGCCTTCCGGTGACTTTAACCGTAAAGCTCTCAACCTCCATCACGGCGTTCTGCTGACCGACGAGTTTATGGAAGCGGTGCGCGACGGCACAGAATTTAATCTGAAATCTCCGAAAGACGGTTCGGTACGCGGCACAGTGGATGCGCGCTCGCTGTTCCAGAAACTGGTCGAGACCCGTCTCGCCACCGGTGAACCTTATATTATCTTCAACGACACAGTGAACCGGGCAATGCCCAAGCATCACCGCGATCTGGGCTTGAAAGTATCAACATCCAACCTGTGTTCCGAAATTACACTGCCGACGGGTCGCGATCATTTAGGTGAGGACAGGACGGCAGTGTGTTGCCTGTCCTCCCTAAACCTCGAGACGTGGGACCAGTGGAACGGGGACAAGGATGTTATCGAAGATATCATGCGTTTCCTCGACAATGTCCTGCAGGATTATATTGACCGCGCACCCGATGAAATGGCGCGCGCCAAATATAGCGCCAGCCGCGAACGCAGTGTTGGCCTTGGCGTCATGGGCTATCACAGCTTCTTGCAAGCACGCGGACTTGGTTTCGAAAGTGCACTGGCAAAATCGTGGAATATGAAGATCTTCAAGCATATTTCAGCCAAAGCTTCTGAGGCCAGCATGATGCTGGCCCATGAACGCGGACCGTGTCCCGATGCTGCGGATCAGGGCGTGATGGAGCGCTTCAGCTGCAAAATGGCCATTGCACCCACCGCGTCGATTTCGATCATTTGCGGCGGCGCGTCTGCCTGTATCGAACCGATCCCGGCGAATATCTATACGCATAAAACGCTCTCGGGCAGCTTTGTCGTCAAGAACCCGCATCTGGAAAAATTGCTCGCGGAGAAATCCAAAGACAGCAATAATGTCTGGAACTCGATCCTTGAAAAAGGCGGCAGCGTCCAGCATCTTGATTTCCTCTCTGCCGAGGAGAAAGACACCTATAAAACCAGCTTCGAGATTGACCAGCGCTGGCTGCTGGAACTCGCGGCGGATCGCACCCCCTATATTGATCAGGCACAGTCGCTGAACCTGTTCATTCCGGCGGATGTCGATAAATGGGACTTGCTGATGCTGCACTACCGCGCATGGGAACTGGGCATTAAATCGCTCTATTATCTGCGTAGCAAATCGATCCAGCGGGCCGGCTTTGCCAATAACGAAGAAGCCGTTGCTGGCGGCGTTGAAGCGGACAATACGCTCGACCCGAAAAAGGTTGAATTGATGACGACGGCCGGCACCACCGACTATGATGAATGTCTGGCCTGTCAATAAGTAGGGAGTTTTCCCACTGCCTCCTCCCTTTCGCTCCTTTTGGGAGGAGGCTATTTTCTTCAGTTATTAAAGGCGCAATATTTCCTCACCCCTGAACGGGCGAGGAGTTAGTTTGAAAAGCGGAGTTCGTAAAATGTCACTTCTGGAAGCACGCAAAACCTATAAGCCCTTTGAGTATCCATGGGCCTATGATTTCTGGAAGCGTCAGCAACAGATCCACTGGATGCCGGAAGAAGTGCCCTTGGGCGAGGATTGCCGCGATTGGGCGCAAAAGCTGACCGATCACGAGCGCAACCTGCTCACGCAAATCTTCCGCTTCTTTACGCAGGCCGACGTCGAGGTGCAGGATTGCTATCACGACAAATATGGCCGTGTGTTCAAACCGACCGAAATCAAGATGATGCTGACTGCGTTCTCCAATATGGAAACCGTCCACATCGCCGCTTATTCGCATCTGCTCGATACGATCGGCATGCCCGAATCCGAATATTCGATGTTCCTCGAATATGAAGCGATGAAGGACAAGCATGATTATATGGGCACATTCGGCGTTGATAATGACGAAGATATTGCCAAGACGCTGGCGATGTTCGGCGGCTTTACCGAAGGGCTGCAACTCTTCGCCAGCTTTGCGATGCTGATGAACTTCCCGCGCTTCAACAAGATGAAGGGCATGGGGCAGATCGTCACCTGGTCAATCCGCGATGAAAGCCTTCACTGCGAAGGCATTATCAAAATGTTCCACACCTTTGTACAGGAACGCGACTGCCTGACCAAATCGGTCAAGGAAGATATTATCGACTGCTGCCAGAAAACCGTGCGGCTGGAAGATGCGTTTATCGATCTGGCGTTCAGCGACGGTCCGGTCACCGGCATGACCGCCAAAGAAATTAAGCGCTATATCCGCTATATCGCCGACTGGCGTCTGGCACAGCTTGGCTTCCAACCCATCTATATGGTCGAAGACCACCCGCTGCCATGGCTCGCGCCGCTGCTCAACGGTGTCGAGCACGCCAACTTCTTCGAAACCCGCTCCACCGAATATTCCAAGGGCGCGACCAAAGGCGACTGGAACGAAGTCTGGACCAGCTTTGACCAGCGCAAAGGCAAGAAGATCATCGGCATCGAAGCGCCGAATAATGATGAAGATGGCGAAGATATGTTTGAACAGGCTGGGGTTGCTGCGGAGTAGGGGGTAGTGGTAGACATTTCCAAAATTGATGACTCTGCCTTAACTCAGGCTCAAAACTCTTTGAAGCGAGTTCAAAGTTTTGACGTTAACAGCTTAATACGAAGCGAAGAGTTAGGAAAATACGCTTTTCGAGGCGTGGCTGATCCAGCGCAGAAAATTGTGAATCTTTTTCAGATTCTATCCGCCGAGCATCTCGAGTTTTTTCCGGAACAACAACTAGATATTATAAAAAACACTGCCGATGATTTCCACAAGCTTCTAAGCAGCTTCTTGGAATTTGATGTTGCTCACGCAACTCCAAGCGTGGATGAAGCGCAAACAGCGCTCGTTGAAAGTCTGAAAAATAAATATCAAAAAGTGTTCAATCAACTTTTGCCCTTAATCTCATTTGCGGCAGCTCGGTCCCAAGACTACGCAGCATTAGCTCAACAGGCCAAAAAAGCTTTCGATGACACGACAACCAATGCGACCACACTGATGAGCGAATTGAATAGCCACAACGAGGCTGCCGAAACAACCCTGCAGGAAATTCGGAATGTTGCCGCTGAACAGGGGGTCGGCAAGCAGGCAATTCACTTCAAAAATGAAGCGGATGACCACGCGACACAGTCACGTATTTGGATGAAAAGGACAATGTGGGCCTCGCTTGTATTAGGACTTTATGCAATCGCTTCGCTATTTATACACAATATTCCGGGAACCTTGACGGGAGAATATGGGGCTTTTCAACTCGCAGTTAGTAAAGTTCTAATTTTTGGCGTAATCACCTACATTGTTGTTCTTTTCTCACGCAATTTTCTTTCACATGAGCATAACAGAATAGTAAATAAGCATCGTCAAAATGCACTCGCAACTTTTACGGCATTAGCTGAGGCTACTTCTGATGCTGCAAGTTCTGATATAGTTTTAAGCCACGCGGCATCGTGTATTTTTTCACCACAAGAAACAGGCTACACTAAAGGCGGTGGCGAAGGTTCAGAAAAAGTACCGGGGCTACAAATTATTCCTAGGATTGGTGCTTCATCGTCCTCTAGCCTTTGAGTAGAATTTCGCTGATAGTGCATTGTTTTCCCCTTCCTTCGTCATCCTGAACTTGTTTCAGGATCTCTTGGGTTTGGTGCGTTGTTTGGGGATAGATCCTGAAATAAATTCAGGATGACGAGGTGGTAGTTCAGGACGACGAGTTTTGGGGCCGTTTTCTGTTATCCGAGCGGCGTAAACCCCAAATCCTCGGCGAGATCGCGCCATTGGGGATTGGCGGCTTCGATCAAATTGATCTTCCATGGTCGGTGCCAATTTTTCAATTGCTTCTCTCGCGTAATGGCCAATTCCATTGTGCCGAGCTGTTCGAAATAGACCAGCCGCTTCAGCCGGTATTTCTGGGTGAAGCCGGGGACTACGCCTTCGCGATGCTGATGGATGCGTTGCATTAAGTTCGAAGTTACACCGATATAGGGCGTACCGTTGGGCCTGTTGGTGACGATATAGACGGTGGGTTGGAAGCTCATGGGTTTAGGGTTGCGCTATTTGGATCCTGAAACAAGTTCAGGATGACGAATGGGGTGGGGGTGACCGTTTCTGTCAATTCTCGCTTTTACTGTATTTTAATTCCCAATCACCAATATTCATCCCATGCTGAAAGACTATTTCTTGTTAAAAACCGTGTTGCCGCTGGCAGCCTTGACTTTTAGCGGCGTCTATACGCTTTCTGCTCCGCGCTATACGGCGCCGGTTGAAGAACCGAAGGCGGTTGAACGCTCGGTATTTTATTCGGGGTGCAACGAAGTGCGCGCAGCCGGAAAAGCGCCGCTTTATCGCGGCGATCCGGGCTATCGCGAAGGTATGGACGGAGATAATGACGGCATCGCGTGCGAGCCCTATCACAGATATTAATCTGGGCCCGTCACCGCGCGTTTTCCCAACACACCAAAAAACCGCTTTCCTACACGCGCCGCTTTATGCCTTAATCCGCGCCATGAAAAACAACCCACATCCCAAATCCGACCCGCGCAGTGCCGCTGTCCAGAACCGTCGTGTCTCGCGCATTCCCGCCTTTACTCCCGTTGAGCTGCGCGCGCGGCATGATGGGTGGACGCCGCTGCGGCAGGCGGAGTTTCTGGGCTATCTCGCCGAAACGCGCGGGGTCAAGCAGGCGGCGGCGCGGGTGGGGAAGAGCCGGGAGAGTGCCTATCGGCTGCGCCGCAAGCCGGGGGCGGAAAGTTTTGTTGCGGCGTGGGACTCCATATTGGGCGTGCAAAATACACCCCCGCCAAAGGTCACACTAGAAACGGTGTTTCAGCGCATCCGCATGGGCCGATACCGCCCCGTGATGCGCGGCGGGCGCTATGTCGGGACGCTCGAAAAACCTGACAATAGCGCGCTTTTGACCGCCTTATCACATCTCGATCGCGTGGCTCCACCGGAAGAAGAGATCGGCCACGGCGCGAAAAGTAAGAGCAAATAAAAAGGGGCTTCGGTGTGAACCGGATATTTTGGTTAGGCCGAAGAGCCTATCACAGCAAATCAGAACTGTTCGGCATTATATTAGCATCCGTATTGGGTTTTCAACTATATCACGAAATGCCGCCATAAATTGCGCAGCGGTGGAGCCATTAATAGCCCGGTGATCGAAGCTTGCAGTAGCGGCCATAATGGTCGCAAGGCCAATTTCTCCGTCGACTCTCCAAGGCTGCTCTATCCCTGCGCCAATTCCCATGATGAGCGCTTGCGGTGGATTAATCACAGGAAACATTTCGTCGATTCCGAACATGCCTAAATTGGATATTGATGCAGTACCGCCGTGATAATCTTCTGGCTGTAACTTTCCGGAACGGGCTTTTCCCGCCAGTTCCTTGCTCTGCAAAGCCAGTGCGGAAAGAGAAATTCCACTGGCGTTACGGATTATTGGAGTAACCAGACCGCCATCAATTGCCACTGCCATTGAGATATCTACACGCTTAAACTGGTAGATATGTTCCTCGTTGAATTGGACATTTATTTCCGGTACTTCGGTCATAGCGATCGCTAGTGCTTTGATGAGCAGGTCATTGATGGATAATTTTATGCCTCGCGATTCTAGCCTGCCATTAAGCTCGCTACGTTGTTTAATCAGCCTGTCGAGACAGCAGCGAATTGTAAGGTAAAAATGGGGGATTTGTTGTTTAGATTCGGTTAGTCGGCGGGCGATTGTTTTTCGCATGGACGTCAACTTAACTAGCTCGAAGGGAACATCGGCAGGGGGATCATAAGTAGGGGCCGATGAAGTTACGTGGAGCGAGGGGGTATTGGCTGATATGTCAGGCAAGGATAATATGTCAGGCAAGGATAAATCGGCCTTTACAATACGGCCATTTGGGCCGCTGCCCTTTATATTCGAGACAGAAATTTTCCGGATGGCCGCGATACGGTTTGCCAAAGGAGATATTTTTATATTCTCATCAATTATCAGCGGCTTATGCTCAACGGAGATATTCGCTATGCCTGATGTTGATGTTGCAACGCTCATCGGTTCAGGCAAATTTTCTTTTGAAGCAGGTTTTAAATCTTCTTCCCGAATAATTGCCGTGTCTACGACGTCCCCTTCTTCGGCTAACCGCGCGATAACGGTACCGACCATGACATCGTCGGTGCCCTCTGCTATTAACAACTCAGCAATAATACCTTCATCGATCGCTTCAAATTCCATGGTTGCTTTGTCGGTCTCGATCTCAGCAATCATGTCGCCCGGCTTGATGGCATCTCCCGCCTCTACAAGCCATTTGGCAAGCGTGCCTTTCTCCATGGTTGGGGAAAGAGCAGGCATTTTCAATTGTATGGCCATATTAATTTCCTATAAAAAGTTCCGCAGCAGCGTCGATAATCGCATCGCTATCGAGCCGGTATGTGCGATATAGATCAGATAAATCACCGGTTTGACCAAAGCGGTCTGTTCCAAGTGGGCTGACGCGCATGCCTGAAACAGCGCCGAGCCATGATAGCGCAGCAGGTGATCCGTCCAATATAGTTACCAAACCGGCGGATGGGGAAAGTCGTGAAAGTAACGTTTCCGCATGACAGGGTTCGGCACGCTTGTTTTCCCACCGAGCCGCCCGCTGCGCCGACCAGTCGCGATGGAGAAGGTCAGGGGAGGTCACATTCAATAACCCTAATCCCGGTATATCTTCCGCTAAAGTATCGAAGGCGGCAAGTGCTTCCGGCGCGACTACACCGGTGAAAATAATGGCCGCTTCGGCGCCGGGGGCCGGTTCGCGTAACCAATAACCTCCTTTTAGGGCATTAACTTCCCATGCCTCATCCTCGCGCACTATCTGGGAGATGGAACGGGTGCTTAATCGAAGATATACTGACGATCCGTCTGGAGCTTGCAGATGGCGAAATGCATGCGCCATCATCAGGGCAACTTCATCTGCAAAAGCCGGCTCATAATAATCGAGATTCGGTTGCCCCATCCCGATCAGCGGCGTGTTTATCGATTGATGCGCACCACCTTCTGCGGCTAGCGTTAGGCCCGAAGGCGTGCCGACAAGTAAGAAGCGCGAATCCATATAGCAGCCATAGTTAAGCGCATCGAGCCCGCGTGCAATAAAGGGGTCATATACTGTTCCTACGGGAATTAGGCGTGTTCCAAAGTGGGGAGAAGCCAAGCCTAGCGAGGCAAGCATCAAGAAGAAGTTGTTTTCGGCAATACCAAGCTCAATATGCTGTCCCGCTTCATGCGCGGCCCATTTTTGAGCTGAGGGAATTTTCGCCTTTTGGAAAACATCGATAAGTTCACGTCGACGAAATAGGCCGCGTTGATTGACAAATGCGCCGAGATTGGTGGTCTGTGTTACATCGGGGGCAGTGGTAACGATATGATCTGCAATTTTGGCTCCTGATTTGGAGAGGTGCAGCAAAATTCGCCCAAAGGCTGCTTGCGTGGATTGTTCTGCATTGTCGGGTACAGGAAGCCGATCGGGAACAGGGATTATAGGGCCTGGCTTTTCTGCTTTCTTTTTTGTGAGCGGAGAGTTTTGAATAAAAGCTTGCAGTTGAGCTGCCATATTCGCCCCCAGTCCGCTCCACGGCTCCCATTCTGTTCCTTCAGCGATGCCTAAAGAATCGCGCAGCCCTTCGATTTGCGGCGTGTTCAGCATGCCGGAATGATTGTCTTTGTGCCCAGCCAACGGTAGGCCATAGCCCTTCACAGTATAGGCAATGAAAATTGTTGGTGTTTCATCCTGTGCGCTGTCGAACGCATCCATTAGGGTCTCGATGCAGTGACCACCTAAGTTGGTCATGATATCAGCGAGGGCAATATCGTTGTAGCTTTCTATAAGTTTTTTAACCCCTGACTTGTTACCGATATCCGCCATCAAACGTATGCGCCAGGCCTCACCACCTTGATAGGTGAGTGCTGCAAAATCCGCGTTAGGACAATTGTCTATCCAATGTTGTAGTGCCTTGCCGCCCGGGCGCGCGAAAGCTGCAAGCTGCCGCTTGCCATATTTGAGGTTTAACACTCGCCAGCCACAAGTTTCAAAAATATCATCAAAACGGGAAAACATTCGATCTGCTGTAGTACTATCAAGTGACTGTCGGTTATAATCAACAATCCACCAACAATTGCGAATGTCATGTTTGTAGCCTTCTATAAGGCATTCATAGATGTTACCTTCATCAAGCTCGGCGTCGCCCATCAATGCTATCATCCGCCCGCCATCCTGTGCGGCCAGCTGACCATGTGCAATCAGATAATCTTGTACCAAGCTACTGAAGGCGGTGATCGCGACACCTAATCCGACGGAGCCCGTAGAGAAATCGACAGGGATGCTGTCTTTAGTACGCGATGGATAGCTTTGAACGCCTCCGAAGGCGCGAAAGCGCCGTAATTTATCGAGGCTCTGATTGCCCAGTAAATAATGAATTGCATGGAGTAACGGACCCGCATGGGGTTTTACTGCAACCTTGTCATTCGGACGAAGCCCATAAAAGTAAAGCGCCGCCATTATCGCAGTCATTGAGGAACAACTTGCTTGATGGCCGCCCACTTTCAAGCCGTCGCGTTTTGGCCGAAGGTTGTTCGCGTTGTGCACTGTCCAAGATGAAAGCCAACGTAGACGGGTGTCTAACGCTTCGAGTTTTTTGACGATATTCTGTCTGTTTTCATCCTGCGTATCAGCTGAACTTATAGTGTCTATAGTCATCATGTATCCCTCAGTTTTAAGCATTTTGTAGAATAAATACGCAGGAATGTAATTGCGTTGTGAATGAATTAGAGGTAGCAATTTGGCATATTATGCCAATTTTTTTCTGAAAAAGAGTAATTTATGCTTAATTATAACATTGATGATATTGATCGCCGTATATTGATTGCGCTTCAAGAAAATGGCCGTGCAACTAATTATGAGTTATCTGAACGTGTTGGATTATCGCCCAGCCCCTGTTTGCGTCGCATCAGAGTATTAGAAAGTACCGGAGCGATCGAGCGCTATACCGCACTTGTAAATCCTGAATCTTTGGGTCTTTCTGTCACTGCTTTCGTAAGGGTAAGGCTCGGAGGGCAGGACGACCGTCATCTAGAAGAATTTGAAAATACCATCGCAGATTTTCAAGAAGTTATGGAATGTTATCTTATGACCGGGGAGGCTGATTATCAGTTGCGTGTTCTGGTATCATCACTTGCTCATTTTGAGGATTTTTTACGTCAAAAATTGACGCGAATTGATGGCGTATCTCAAGTTACAACCAGCTTTGGTTTGAGGCCAATCGTCTATCGTACCGCCCTGCCTATTTCTTGATCCCACATGGATTTCCGGTGTAATTTGGTCACGATCCACATGATCTCATTGCAATCGCAGTTGCCAGAATTTCCGGCTCAGTTGTAAGGCTAGCCGGGCGACGCTATCTTCTCGATGAATCGCGTAGCGCAGTGTTAGAGACCTGCCACTGGGGCGGTTGAGTTCCTGCTACGGATCGGCCCGGTCAAGCTCGATCCACGCTAAATCGTACCGACGCAAACAGATCAAATACTTGCCAAAGCAAAAAGAGCCCTCATGCCGGTGGACCGGATATAATTCTCCACCGCTCTCGCCAATGCTTTTCTTGTTTAAGATCGGCAAAGAGCCGCCGCCATTCACTAAAGGCGATACGAAATGGATTGTTTGAATGCTCGCCATGCACCAGCCCGTAATCAAGCTTCCGGCCCCGGGGTTCGGCCACAAATGTCCCGAATATCCGGTCGAAAACAATCAATACTCCGCCAAAATTGCAATCAAGCCATTGGGTTTCGCGGCTATGATGGGCGCGGTGGTGCGACGGCGTGTTCAGTACCCATTCCAATGGACCTAAATGCCTGATGGCTTCGGTATGCAGGACATATTGATAGGCAAGGTTGATACCGTTAAGCGTTACCACAACGATCGGTGGAAAACCCACAAGGACCAGCGCAGCAAAAAATAGCCAGCCGCCGGAAATCAGCCCCGTCCAGCCTAAGCGGATTGCGGCAGGCAGCACCATCTGCGTTGCGCTATGGTGCACCGCATGGGTCGCCCAAAGCCAGCGCACGCGGTGACTTGTGCGGTGGAACCAGTAATAAGTGAATTCCAGAACGACAAAACCAACGACCCATGTCCGCCAGTCATCGACAGGAAATTGCCACGGCGTTATGCGCCCGAACAGCGACATTACAGCCAATATCACAACAGCCGAAAGTGGTTTGATCACTGCTTGTCCTAAGGCGATACCTAGGCTTGCCATGACCTCACCCCGATCATACCCACGCACAGTGGCGTGTTTGCGCCAGAGATATTCAACGACACCAAGCGCGACAAAAATTAGCGCAAGCCAGGGTCGTTGAAACATAAATTCCATGGCATTATCTTCCTTGCCGCAACGATTTGATGGTTGCAGCAGCAAGCTCGATTTCTGACCGGGTTACGACGTTATCGTTGTTGCTGTCTGCCCGGTCGAACATGGCCATGGGACTGTTTATGAATTCCGCGCGGCTGATACGTCCATCATGATTGTGATCATATATTTTGCGCATTTCTAAAGGGCGGCCATTGTCCCATTTCGCACGCGCAAATCGGGGCAGATCTTCTTTGCTGAAATAGCCGTCATGATCGCGGTCCATTTTTGCCCATTGCGTTTTGCGCCAGACCGACATTTCTTCACGAGAAATCTGGTTATCTCCGTTTGCGTCGGCTTCCATCATCCGGGCCGCAAATTGATCGAAATTGGGCTGGGCCAATGACGGCGTTGCAACCGTGATAAAGGCCAAAGCGGCTATATATTGAACAGTTATCTTCATGTCTTCATCCTTTTCGAAAGTTTCGCGGAGCCATGTCGGGGGAACATGGCTCCGCGAGGGTGCGTATTATCGCGGGCAAGCGATGACCGCACCCGAAGCATCGGCGCAACTACCGCTATGCACGGGCTTTCCTGTTGCGGGGTCGATCGTTGTCGATCCCTGATAGCTATTGCCGGTGGTCGCATTGGTTGCCGAGGTCGTACGACCACCGCTCCAATTCCCATTTGCGTCGCGTGCGACCGCACTGTCGCTGTTCACGCTTCCGCGCGCTCCACTAGCGGCATAGCCGCTGTTGCGGGCCGCGCTGCCATCGGGATTAACTGTCGTGTTGCTGCCGCGCACGGACGTCCCACCATTAGGCGTGCGATAGGCACCGCCGCTGGCCCGGGTGACTGATCCGTCCGTATTTTGCCGTGTACCGCGGGCACGAACGGCGCTGCCACCATTGGGGCCCTTGGCCGCCGTTACGCCGCCATTAGCGCCGCGCGCTTTGATTACACCTGATCGTGCTTCGGCGGCACCAGTTGCCATTACCAAGGAAGACGCCAATATGCCGATGATAATTTTCTTTGAATTTTTCATGCTTAAATCCTTTCAAAACAATCCGGCGGACAGTGGGAGGGGATAGTAGTGTCCGTCCGGTGAAGACTGTTCTGACAAGAAAATGCAACATGGTGATGTCGTGAAAGTGGGACTATGTTGCAAATAGTGACGTGGGCGCCCTGTTGTCACAGTTTGTCACATATTCCATACTGGTAGCGAATGCGGCTGCATGGCAAGTAGGCATTATGAGCAAAAAGCAACTTTCCATCCTTGTGGTCGATGATGACCAAGAACTGCGTGCATTATTGCAGCGTTTCCTTGGCGAGCATGGGTTTCAGGTCCGCACAGCGGAAAACGGCGTGATGCTGGACAAGGCGCTGGAGCGCGAACCACCTGATCTGATCGTGCTTGATCTGATGATGCCCGGGGAGGGTGGGCTGTCCATATGTCGGCGGTTGCGTGCCGCTGGCGAAACAGTCCCCGTCATCATGCTCACCGCAAAGGGGGATCCGGTAGACCGGATATTGGGGCTGGAAATGGGCGCGGATGATTATCTTGCCAAACCCTTCACGCCGCGAGAATTGGTTGCCCGCATCGCGGCGGTGCTCCGCCGGCTTGACCCTGATCGTGCCATGGGGCGTGATGAGCTTGTTGAAATCGGTCCGTTCTCGATCAACTTCTCTGCCATGTCGGTTGCGCGCGGGGGGCAGGCACTCACTTTATCCTACCGCGAATTTGCCTTGCTGGCGGCGCTTGCGCGCAGTCCGGGCAGGCCGCTTAGCAGAGCGCAGCTTATCGACCGGGCGATGGGCCGCGATGCCGAGGTGACAGACCGTGCGATTGATGTGCAAATTGGCAGGCTGCGCAAGGCGCTGGGTGATGATCCGCAATCGCCGCGTTATGTCCGCACAGTTTGGGGGACCGGCTATGTGCTGGCCAATGGCAGTGAGCCATGAAAAGGTGCGGGTTATGAAAAACAGCCTGCTACGCCGCAACATCCGTTTGCTGGTTGGCGTCGTTTTGGCGGGGCAATTGCTGGCGGGCGCGATGGTGCTCGTTCTGGTGCTTCGTCCGCAAACTATAAGGGTTGCCGATATTTCCGCGCATATGCTCAACACCGTTTCGTTGGTCATGCAAGACCAGCCCCCGGCCGAACGCGCGCGTATTGTGCAAAATATCAATGACGATGCAAGCATTAGCCTGCGCCGTGCAAGCGATCCTCCCGGCGCTGACGGGCGGGCATTTCCCAATTTCCTTGAGCGGATGTTCATGCGTGCCTTGGCGCAGCGGCTTAGCTCGCAAGACGCAATCCAATGGCGGACGGATGCCGAACGGCATTTGTGGATGGAGGTTGATCTTGGCGGGGAGCCCTATTGGGTCAATATCACGCCGCCGCGCATTGCGGGGCCGCTGCTCAGTCTTTTTATCGCTATGTTAATTGCATTTTTGGTGGCGGTTGCTGGCGGGCTATTGTTGCAAAGGCGGCTTGATCGCCCGCTCCGCGCATTGGTACGGGGTGTCGCATCTTATGTTCCGGGATCAAGCCCGCCGCGTATCATCATTGATGGGCCGCAGGAAATCACTGATGTTGCCCATGCGTTTAATGACATGGCGAACCGCATTGATACGCATGAACAGGAACGTACGATGATGCTTGCAGGAGTTAGTCACGATCTGCGCACTCCGCTGGCCCGTCTGCGTTTGTCGGTTGAAATGATGCCCCACGATGATGAGGTTTTACGCGAAAGCGCCCACCGGCAGATAGAACAGATTGACCATATGCTCGGTCAGTTTCTAGACTATGCCCGCTCCGGTGGCGACGAAGCGCCGCAGCCTGTCTACCTCTGCGATTTGCTGGCCACAGCAGCGCAAGATGCGGGGATGGCAGATGTTTCAATCGATGCCGAGCCTGATCTTACCTTTATGCTGCGTCCGTTTGCGATCAGACGTGCGATAAAAAACCTGCTCGAAAATGCCGGGCGCTATGGGGTGCCGCCTGTTTCATTGCGCGCGCGCAAGGGTCCGGCTGAACTGGTCATCGAAATTATCGATCAGGGGGCCGGGTTTGATCCTGCAATGACAGAGCATTTTTGTAAGCCCTTTACCAAAGTGGACACAGCGCGCAGCAAGCAAGGCACGGGCCTTGGGCTAGCGATTGCGCACGGCCTTATTGAGCGCGAAGGCGGTGGTTTAACATTTAGTCGCTCTGAGCTAGGCTTTGTAGCTCGGATCACATTTTATACAGGAAACTCATCCGCTGTTCCGGAGTGCGGTCGCAATGGCGTTTAGCGACAATTGTATTCCTTCCCCAATTCTGGGATCCTCTTCACCGGCGCGTAGGCGTTTCATTAGCTCAATCTGTAAATGGTTGAGTGGTTCGATATAGGGAAGGCGCAGTTCAATGCTATTAAACAAGGATGGGTTTTTTGCCAGCAGGTGCGGCTGATCAGTAATTTCCAGTAATATATCACGGGTTTGTTCCCAGCCGGATTTGATCCGACCAAACATGCTATCGCGAAGGCCCTTATCCTCGACGAGTTCAGCATAGCGTGCCGCAATGCCCATGTCAGATTTGGCCAATACCATTTCCATATTGGATAGGCTGGATTGAAAAAATGGCCAGATTTTTGCCATGTCTTTTAGCTTTTCGACATCATCAAAAGCGACCAGCGCTTGCCCGACGCCATACCAGCCAGGCAGCATCACTCGGGCCTGTGCCCAGCTGAATACCCATGGAATCGCGCGTAAATCTTCGATTTTGTCGCTTTTGGTCCGGCTAGCGGGGCGCGATCCTATTTTCAATTTTGCGATTTCGGTTAATGGCGTCATTTGGCGAAAGAAGGTCCGGAAACTATCATCGCCATAAACCAAATCACGATATTCCGCGAAAGCAGTTTGGGAAATCTGATCCATCGCATCGGCAAAACCGGCCTGAACTTTTGCGTCGGAAGAATCGGGTTCGAGAGAACGGAGCAAGACCGCTGATGTCATCGCTTCCAAATTGGTCTCTGCCACTTCCATCGTGCCATATTTGGCGGCAATCACTTCCCCTTGTTCGGTAATACGAATACGGCCGTCTACCGTGCCCTTGGGTTGAGCTTTGATCGCGCCAAAAGCAGAGCCGCCTCCGCGTCCTACGGCACCACCGCGTCCGTGGAATAGCTGCATTTTAACGCCAGCCTTTACGAATACGGGTGTCAATGCCTGGCTAGCCTTGAACAAGCTCCAAGTGGAGGTCAGATAGCCGCCATCCTTGTTGCTATCAGAATAGCCGATCATCACTTCTTGAGCGCCGCGAGAGCGGGTCAGGGCTTGCATTTCCGGCAGAGCAAAAAAATCGGTCATGACTTGGGGAGCATTCTCTAAGTCAGCAACCGTCTCGAACAAGGGTACGGCCATGATCGGGCAGGTCGGCGAAGCTTCTTTGTCGGCGGGCGCGTGATACAGTCCAGCTTCCATCAACAGAACATAGACTTCCAATATGTCGGAGACAGTCTCGCCGTTGCTTATATTATAATTCACGATCACTTCCGGACCATATTGATCATGTGCTTGTGCAGCCGCGCGTAGGATGGACAGCTCCTTGGCCGTTTCCTCGCTATAGTTGATCCATGGACTAACCAAGGGCCGATTATTCGCTAATTCCTGACGCAGGATTTTGACGCGAGTTTGTTCGTCCTGTGCGAGATAGTCAGCCTCTACGCCTGCCTCCGAGAGCAGTTCTGCTATGACCCGTTCATGGATGCGGCTATTTTGGCGCATGTCGAGCGTGGCGAGGTGAAAACCGAAAAGCTCCACCGTGCGGATAAGCCGCCCCAAAGCTCCTGAAGTTGCAAATACACCCTTGCCGCCAGAGCGCAGTCCATGAGCTAGGGTTGCAAGATCCTCCCGCAATTGCTGCGGATTATCATAGGCCTGGGCGATGATGGAGGAGGGACGTCCGGGGACATGGCCGCACAGCTTAAAATGAGTTGCAGACAGTCGTGCATAGATGCCGGAGAGTGCCCGGCGATATGGTTCATCCTTGCGGCTCGGCGCATTGTCGCCGCTGGTTTCCGCCAAAGTGATCACTTCGTCCGGAACATCCGCGAGCTCAGTCGAGATGCTCAATTCGGCACCCAAAGCATGAATGCGCGCCAGATAATAGCCGATTACCGTCTCGGCCGCGCGTGATAGTGCCTCTCGCATCGCATCAGCATCGACGAAGGGGTTGCCGTCACGGTCGCCGCCGATCCAACTTCCCAATTTTAGGAAGTTGGGAAGCCGTGCACCGATCACTTTTTCCCATTTACCGTAAAGTTTGGGCAGAACCGGCAAGAAGACGTCGCGCATATAGCTTTGCGAGATTTGCACCTCATCGGTTACAAAAAGACGCTCGCGGCGTAGGGGACGGGTTTGCCATAATAAAGCGATTTGCCGCATGATTGCTTCGTCAAGCATGTCGCCTTCGGGCGTACTAATGGCCCCAGTATCTTTCATGAGCAATAATTCGGCAATACGTGATTTATGGTCTATCATGCTCTTGCGCCGAACCTCTGTGGGATGGGCGGTCAGCACCGGCGCGATCAGCGCATTGTCGAGCAGGGCCAGTATCGCTTTTTTGTCGACGCCTTCACTAGCAAGCTTTGCAATAGCTTCGGCAACGCTGGCGCCTTCTTCTGCCGCTACACCTTGCCGGTCCTCCGCAAGATTGGCGAGTAATGAAAAGAGCATGAAGCCGCGCACAAAGGCTGTAGTCTCGTCCAGCGTCAGCGCATCAAGGCCGGGGTCAATCGCATCGGCATCAGCCAAACCGCGGTGCCGATCGACACTGTTTGAGCGGATATATTCGGTGCGGCGGTATAATTCCTCTCCGCCATACGATCGGATGACATCCCCCAGCAACTTGCCGAGATATTTTATATCGGGATTTTGACGAACAACTAGAGCAGGTGTCGCCGACGAGTCTTTGGGGCTGATATCATTCATGCCGCAATGCTGCACTGCAACGACGAGGTGGTCAAGGCAATCTCAGGCTGAAGGGAGAGAAATTAAGGGGTGGGGGGAGTACGCTCAACCCTCTAATTCTACATCCCAGTATAGCCAATCATGCCAGGTATCATGCAGAAAATTAGGCGGAAAAGCGCGGCCATATTCCTGGAGCTGCCAGTTGGTCGGTTTAATCGGTCGTGCCGACAGCTGCATATGGGCCTCTTTAGGGGTGCGTCCGCCTTTTTTCAGGTTGCACGGTAGGCAAGCGGTGGCGACATTCTCCCATGTGGTACGCCCTTTCTGACGGCGCGGGATAACATGGTCAAAAGTTAGGTTATGAAGACTGCCGCAATATTGGCACGAAAATTTGTCACGCAAGAATAGGTTGAATCGGGTGAATGCGGGATATTCCGACGGCTTCACATATTTCTTTAGGGCGATGACCGAAGGAATTTTCATGTCGAGATTGGGGCTATGAACTTCGCGTTCATAGCTGGAAACAATATCAACCCGATCCAGAAACACTGCCTTAATCGCGGTTTGCCAAGGCCACAGGCTTAATGGATAATAGGATAATGGCGTATAATCAGCGTTCAGCACCAGCGACGGGCAACTTTCGGGATGCCGCAACAGGTCGGGGTGATACATAGTATAGCTACTCCCTTAGTCTTTGACTGTCTGTCCTATATCCGCAAGAACATGACATGGTCATTACAACCGACAACAAGACAACATTATCTTCGCTATGAGGTCAAGTGGAGATGTTCGCCCAGATGTTGTGGTGCGCTTTGCGCCTAGCCCCAATGGATGGCTGCATTTAGGGCACGCCTATGCTGCTTGTATAGCTTATGATTATGCTCGGGCACATAGCGGGTCATTGCTGTTGCGGATCGAAGATATTGATATCGGCCGTAGCAAACCCAGATTTGTCGAAGCGATATTGGATGATTTGCTTTGGCTGGGCCTCGATTGGGACGGAGATGTGATTTTTCAATCTAAGCGGCTGGACAGTTATGCCGAAGCGGCTGAGCGGTTAAAGAGCTTAGGTTTGCTCTATCCTTGCTTTTGTTCCCGATCAGAAATGCGCGCGGTGCAGGAAAGCGAAGGGTTAGGCGAGGGACCGGACGGCCCGATCTATCCCGGAACTTGTCGTGATCTCGATCATCAGGTCGCGCGTGCAAGAATGACGGATGAGGCATATAGCTGGAGACTGGATGTTGCAAAGGCGGTTCATTTAGCTGGCAAACTGACTTGGCACGATGAACGGCATGGCGAGCAAATTGCTGATCCGGCCTCCTTGGGAGACGTCGTATTAATCCCCAAAGACACACCGGTCAGCTATCATCTCGCCGTTACATTGGATGATGCGCGGGATGATATTACCCACGTCGTACGCGGTAATGATTTATTCCCCTCGACCCATATCCACCGATTGCTGCAAGCGTTGCTGGAATTGCCGACACCGAAATATGTTCATCATCCGGTGTTGCTCGATGAAACGGGCCATAAGCTCTCGAAGAGCCGGGGTTCTGATTCATTGGCCTTCTTGCGCGAAGCGGGTAAGAATGGCCGTGAACTGGCGGAAAATTTACGAAAAGGCATTTTCCCGGTTGGAATTACTCTGTCGAAGGACTAGTTAAGAGTCATGAGCTATATATTGATATTATTGATCCTGGTAGCCGCGGGCGCCGTTGTTTTTGCGTTAGCGCGGGGGCTGATCGCTTTTGCGAATATGGAACCGGAAGATGTTGATGCTGATGGCGTGACGGCGTCGCATAAAAAGCAAAACCAGATGATGTTTGCTCGGGTAAAATATCAGGCTATTGCAGTGGTTTTGGTTGCGTTGCTGTTGTTGTTGGCTGGCGGCCAAAGCTAAAATCTATCCTGGATGGTCAAGCTCAATAAGATATATACAAAGACCGGTGATGACGGAACTACCGGCTTGGTCGATGGATCGCGTATTGCAAAAAACGATGCGCGCATGGCGGCCATTGGTGATGTGGATGAACTGAACAGTGCGCTTGGCGTCGCGATTTGCGAGGTTGCAGATGCCCCATTGGTCAAGTCGCTGCGTGTGATTCAGAATGAATTGTTCGACCTTGGCGCAGATTTGGCTACGCCGGCAAGTGAAGGCGACGATTTCGCGCCATCGGAAATGGTACTTCGTGTCACACTATCACAGGTAGAACGACTCGAAGGAGAGATTGACGCCGTCAATGATCATCTCGATCCGCTGACTAGCTTCATTCTGCCAGGCGGTGACAAATCCGCAGCAGCGATCCATTTGGCACGTGCAATTGCGCGCCGGGCGGAACGGACTGCCGTGGCGGCGGCACAGCTCATGGCAATTAACCCTCAGGCCCTCGCCTATATCAACCGGCTGTCGGACTATCTTTTTGTCCTTGGCCGGATGCTTAATGAACACGGGAAAGCCGACATATTATGGGTTCCCGGCGCATCCCGCTAACAAGTAGGTCCATCGCTTAAATGCAACGCGACTAGAAAATGTGCAACCTGCAGGCGCAAATATAGGTGGTTGACCCCAAGGTCGTTCGCGCTATGTTCTATATATGATGAACGGACGGAGTAGGACCAATCACTCGCCAAGCCGAAACTAGAACGACGTATTCGGGAAGTATCGAGAAATCCCCGAGAAAAAAGGATTTAGCGGACAGGTTTGAGTCCATAAGATCCCATAGTGCGTTGCTGATCACCGGATTGAGCGACGCTGATACTACCGCCCAGTCGATGGATGATGCTTCTCCAGCTAAATGGCATTTGGCCCATACCACTTGGTTTTTTGAAACCTTTCTGCTGCGCGACAATGTGTCGGGCTATGGCGTGTTCGATGAGGCTTATGCCTATTTATTCAACAGCTACTATGAAGCAGAAGGTGCGCGACATGCGAGGCCAGAGCGCGGCCTGTTGACTAGGCCATCACTGGAGGACGTGCTGAATTACCGGGCTCATATAGATGCGGCTATGATGTCGGCGATAGAAGGATTTTCGGACGCTTTGCTGGATCTGGTTGAACTCGGTTTGCATCATGAACAGCAGCATCAGGAATTGCTGCTGACCGACATATTGCACTTGTTTTCATGTAACCCGCTTGGGCCAGCTTTGCTTGAGCCAAAGCCACGGCCTGCGATTATCGAAACCCCGATTGGATGGATTGAAGGCGCAAATGGTTTGCAATCTATCGGCCACGACGGAGTGGGGTTTGCCTTTGATTGTGAAGGCCCACGCCATGAAGTTATGCTGCATCCCCATGCGATCGCCGATCGTCCGGTGACCAATGGTGAGTGGCAGAGATTTGTGGCGGATGGCGGATATGCCGACCCGCGACATTGGTTGTCCGATGGCTGGTCTTGGGTACAGAAACAAAAAATTGATACACCGCTCCACTGGCGGGGGCGTGATGGCGTGACCGAAGAATTTACCCTGCAAGGCTGGCGTGAACTGGTTCTATGCGCGCCGGTTCGCCATATTAGTTTTTATGAGGCTGATGCCTATGCCAGTTGGGCGGGAGCAAGGCTTCCGACCGAGCAAGAATGGGAGGTCGCCAAGCAAAATAGATTACCCGCTACCGGCAGTGTTTGGGAATGGACCGGTAGTGCCTATCGCCCTTACCCCGGATTCAAAGCAGCTGAGGGCGCAGTCGGAGAATATAACGGCAAATTTATGTCAGGCCAATTTGTACTCAAAGGCGGAAGCGTCGTGACTCCTCCGGGCCATATCCGGGACACATATCGCAATTTCTTTTACCCCCACCAACGTTGGCAATATACCGGCTTGCGGCTCGCCAAAGATCTTTAATCGCGCAAAGGACGCTCTTATCCATGGATATGACTACCAGCCGCGTTGACTCGGCTTTCAAAGATGATGTCTTGCGCTGCTTTGAGCGTGAAATTTATGCAATCCCTGCGCGATGGCTTTATGATCGGCAAGGGTCGGAATTATTTGAACAGATTACCGATCTTGCGGAATATTATCCGACACGTACAGAAACCGACTTGTTGAAACGCTATAGCGCCGAAGTTACCGAAATGACTGGTAGCAATCGCGCGGTGATAGAATTTGGTTCCGGCAGTTCGACGAAGACCCCGCATTTGTTGCGCGCGGCTGACCCCGCCGCCTATGTGCCGATTGATATTTCTGGTGAATTTCTGGCGCATAGTGCTGCGCAGTTACAGCAGCAATTTCCTGATCTGGCTATTTACCCGCTGGAAGCAGATTTTATGCGGCGATTAAATTTGCCGGATGAAGTGAAAGATATGCCTAAGCTAGGCTTCTTTCCTGGATCGACGATTGGTAATATGATTGCCCGGACATCGGTCGACTTGCTTCGTTTCATGCGAGAGACACTAGGACTTGGTTCTCAGCTTTTGATTGGCTTTGACCGGGTTAAAGATACGGATACGCTCGTTGCGGCTTATGATGATAGTGCCGGGGTGACGGCAGAATTCTCGCTGAATTTATTGCATCGGATCAATCGCGAATTAGACAGTGATATTGCTGTAGATCAATTCCGTCACGTCGCTGTCTGGAATGACTTGTTTGCGCGGATAGAAATATATCTGGAAGCCCAGTCGGACGTCTGTTTTTCAATTGATAATCGCTCGTTTAATTTAGCAAAAGGTCAGCAAATCCACATTGAAAATAGCCATAAATATGGTTTGCGCGATGCGCGTTTGATGCTTCGGGCTGGCGGCTGGTCGCCGGTCTGTGAATGGAGCGACGAACGGGATTATTTCTCACTGGTTCTGGCAAAGGCGGATGCATTCAAGCACGCACCATAGGAGAGGGTCTACTGCTTATTCGGGCGAGTGAACCTGTTTTGCTGGACCCTTTTTAGCTGGTGCTGCCGCCTTCTGATATTTAGCGCGCCATGTGGTAATCCATTCATAGGCGCCGCGACATTCCTCCATACTGCTGGCTTCGATTAGGCGAAATTGCTCGCCATCCCAGACAAAACTTTCGGCGCTTCCGCAATCGCCCAATCCTCTGCCCTTGGCGTGACTGCTCAATATCTGGTTTTCTGCATCCCAATGCGCATTGACTAGCAAAGGAGCGCGACCCTCTCCGCCCCATCCGGGTTGTAGATCAAAGGTTGCAGGACGGAAGGCCCAACTCGCTCCATCTTTCTCATTGCCTTTAATTTCACCGATATAGGGCGCGCTTGAAAAATTATAGGCTCCGGAACCGCAGGATATAAGTACAAGCGCGCGATGGCGGCCGTCTTTTTTACCCATCGGATAGATTTGATCCTCGACGACACCAAAACGTTCATCTTTGCAAACCGAATTCTCCACCAGATCGACAATCTCGGTGGTTGCGGGGATACGTTTTGCTGTTTCCCATTGCTTTACCGATATTGTTGGAATCTCAATCTGAAGCGGCTTAAACGTGCGGCGACCCTTGGATACCAAAGCGGTTCGAGTATATGCGCGTTTTTGTTTGGCATCCATATAGCGCAGGGCGGCTGTGGAGCCGGCAAGCGATATTTTAGTTAAATTTTGTCCATCCGGACCGATTATTTGCAACTTTTTGCCTTTTATAATGGCACTCGTCACTTTTGCCGCGTCTGTGCCGACAATTTCTATTGCATAATCGCCCTCAATAAGCGGGCCGGTATCAACCAAACGGCCATCAACAAGCATCTTGAAGCGGTCAATATTCCCGTCCTGTAATAGCACTACGACTTTTAGAATATCTTCATCATCGGGCGTGCGGGTAATTGAAATTGGTCCGCCCCAGTCATCATAAGCGCTGCCAGACATGTCGGCTACCAGAGAAACCGCCTGACAATTGCCGATATTGTCGCATCCGACCGACCAGTCTTTGAAGACTTTTATCTCACCGGGTGCGGGAGTGGGTTGCGGGATCGGCGACGACACACTTGCTGTCGCCGCAGCTAAAAAGGCAAATAAGCCAATAGTGGAAATAATAGGGGGCATATTTGTAATCTAGCCAGTTTGACAGACAATCGCTAGTGCCTTCTGGTGTCAGCATTAACAACTCGGTAATGACAAAGAAAAGGGACTATAATGAAATCAATCGGTATCATCGGATCAGGACAAATGGGTGCTGGAATTGCGCAGGTTTCCGCGCAGGCGGGCTATCATGTTTATTTGTCAGATATGAACCAGGAGATTGCGGAAAAGGGCAAGGCAGGAATTGCCAAGCAATTAGCGCGGTTAGTCGAAAAAGAAAAAATCGAGCAACAAGCGGCAAAAACCGCGCTGGACCGGATAGAAACGATAGGGACTCTGGACCCGATGGCCAGTGCCGATATCATCATAGAGGCCGCGACCGAGCGTGAAGATGTCAAGCGTCAAATTTTTGGAGCCGCGTCCGAAATTTTGGGCCATCAAGCGTTGTTGGCGACCAATACGTCTTCCATATCAATCACACGGCTGGCGCAGTCCGTCAAAGATCCATCCCGGTTCATTGGCGTGCATTTCTTCAATCCGGTTCCGTTAATGGGCTTGGTTGAAGTTATTCGCGGGCTTGCGACCAACGACCATAGCGTTGCTATGGCGAATGACTATGTGATGGCGCTCGGAAAGCAGGCAGTACATGCAAAGGACTCGCCGTGTTTTGTGGTTAATCGTATTTTGTTGCCGATGCTCAACGAAGCATTTTTCGCTCTAGGTGAAGGGACTGCTTTGATGGAGGATATCGATCGCGGCATACAATTGGGACTGGGGCATCCGATGGGCCCGATTACCTTGGCTGATATGATTGGTCTTGATACGCTGCTCGAAATATTGCGGGTTCTGCAAAATGACTTTGGTGATCCCAAATATCGTCCTGCACCAATATTGATGAAATATGTCGAAGCTGGCTGGCTGGGGCGCAAAACCGGTAAAGGTTTTTATGACTATTCGGGAGAAACGCCGGTGCCAACGATGTAATCCAGACGGCGAAGGAGATGATGCGATGAGTGATACGATCAGAGACTTTCAGATTGATATTCCGCAATCTGCTTTGGACGATTTGAACACACGGATTGACATGACACGTTGGCCTGATCCGGAGCCAGTGGGCGACTGGAGTCAGGGTATCCCGCTCGATTATGTTCAGAAAGTCGCTGACTATTGGCGGGATAGTTATGACTGGCGCCGGTGTGAGGATATGCTCAACCAATATCCGCACCATATGACGGAGATTGACGGGATCGATATCCATTTCATGCATATCCTGTCCCCGGAAGCTACTGCCCGCCCCCTCATAATGACACACGGTTGGCCGGGTTCGATAATTGAATTTATGGACGTTATCGGACCGCTGACTGATCCTGTTTCCTATGGTGGTAAGGCAAAGGATGCCTATCATCTGGTTGTTCCATCACTACCCGGATATGGATTTTCTGGGAAACCAACCGAAACCGGATGGGGCGTGGAAAGAATTGCAAAGGCTTGGGATATATTGATGTTGCGGCTGGGCTATGATCGCTATTTTGCACAGGGCGGCGATTGGGGCGCGCTCGTCACCTCGGCTATCGGTGTCCAAAACCAGGGTCATTGTGCCGGTATCCATATTAATCTCGTCGTCGCTGGAGCACCGCCGGAAGAGGTGCTCCAAAATCCGACGCCAGATGAGCAATCTTCGCTCGCACGTTTTGGGGCTTATCAAACACAGGGGGGAGGCTATGCTGAAATTCAGCGCACCAAACCACAGACTTTGGGCTTTGGACTTGCTGACTCTCCAGTGGGCCAAATGGCTTGGATTCTTGAGAAGTTTCAAGGCTGGTCCGATGGAGCAACAACGCCGGATGACAGTTTTGATCGCGATCGTCTGCTCGATAATATCATGCTGTATTGGATCAATAATACAGGGGCGTCCTCGGCCCGGCTCTATCGAGAGAGCTTTGGTAGTCCCGATTTTGAACCGGTTCATTTGGCAACGGGCTGCAGCATTTTTCCTAATGAAATTGTAGTACCGTCCCGTCGCTGGGCTGAACAACGCTTCAAAAACCTTCGATATTGGGGAGAACCCTCAAAAGGAGGTCATTTCGCTGCTATGGAAGTGCCCAAATTGTTTCTTCACGAAGTGCGCAGTTGTTTCGGTGGTATGGACCTGTAACGCTAGATGTTAGCACTAATCGCAAGGCGGTTAATGACAGCGGTTCCGACGCTGCTTGCGATTATAGTGGCATCCTTTTTTTTGATGCGTGTTGCTCCCGGCGGTCCATTTGACGGAGAGCGACCGTTATCGCCGGAAACACAGGCGGCGTTACAAATCGCTTATGGTCTCGACAAACCGCTTTGGGAACAGGCGTGGCTTTATCTCTCTCGACTTGCTCAAGGCGATTTCGGGCCCTCACTGGTGTATCGCGATTTTACGGTGACAGAATTGGTGGCGCAAGGATTGCCATTATCACTAATGCTGGGAGGGTTGGCTATAATATTGGCTTTGTTCGTTGGCATTTCGGTGGGTCTTTTTGCTGCGGTTAAGGCGGGCAAGACAGCGGACAAGGCCATGATGATAATGGCAACGGTGGCGACCGCATTGCCGACATTTGTCACGGGGCCTGCTTTGGCTTTGTTTTTTGGATTGTGGCTTGGTTTGTTACCGGTTTCGGGTGCTGGTGAAGGTTTGTCGTGGTTGCTCATGCCTGTCGTAGCGCTTGCACTTCCGGTATCCGGTGCCATCGCCAAATTGACGAGAGCTGGTCTGGCCACGGTGTTAAAACAGGATCATATCCGCACCGCCAGAGCTCGCGGATTGCCGGAAATAAAAATCCTGTTCAAACATGGCTTGCGTCCCGCACTGGTACCGGTAGCTAGTTATCTGGGACCGGCGGCAGCGAGTTTGCTAACGGGCGCGGTGGTGGTGGAAACTGTTTTCGGATTGCCCGGATTAGGGCGCTATTTTGTACAAGGTGCGCTGAACCGGGATTATCCTTTGGTGCTAGGCGTGGTTACGCTTTATGCGGCGCTCATAATATTGTTCAACCTATTTTCTGACCTGATATACGGCTGGCTGGATCCGCGGATGCGTGAAGAATGAAAGTGTTGTTACAGCGCAGCCATTGGCCTCTTTGGATTATATTGTTGCTGATTATATTAGCACTGATCCTACCAACAATCTTGCCATGGACTTATGATCAGGTCGACTGGGATGCCGTGCGCGCGCCGGCGTTTAGTGGAACGCATATTTTCGGTACAGATGAAATCGGTCGCGATCGCCTCGCACGTCTCGCGGCGGGAACGCGAGTAACTTTGATGGTCGCGATTGCCGCTGCTTTGGTGTCATTGTTTGTCGGCATAGCGTGGGGCGCGACGGCAGGCTGGGTTGGCGGAAAAGTTGATGAAGCGATGATGCGCTTTGTCGATGCGCTTTATGCACTACCGTTTATGTTCATTGTGATCTTGCTGATGGTGATCTTTGGCCGTTCGATCCTGCTGGTATTTATTGGTATCGGATTGATCGAATGGCTTACAATGGCCCGTGTGGTGCGAGGGCAGGTAATGGCACTGAAACAGCGGCCATTTATTTTGGCAGCCGAGGCTGCTGGTACGCCTTCGCTTAGGATCATTCTTACGCATATCCTGCCCAATATTGCGGGCGTTGCTCTTGCCTATCTGATGCTTACAGTACCACAAGTGGTGATGGTCGAGAGCTTTCTGTCCTTTCTTGGTCTGGGTGTGCAGGAACCGCTGACTTCCCTTGGCATATTGGTCAAGGAAGGCGCTGACGATATGGATATGACCCCGCTCGGCCTTTTCTTGCCGGGCGGGCTGCTGGTAGTGATTCTAGTTTGTCTGACCGTCGAGGGCGAGCGATTAAGAGACATATATTCATGAGCCTTTATGAAATCCGGAATATGGCCATCGAAATTGATGGCAAGCGTCTGGTGGAAGGTGTGAATATCAATGTGGAGCAGGGCCAATGCACTGCGATTATTGGAGCATCTGGATCAGGCAAAAGCTTATCTTGTCTTACGCCCTTTGGTTTGACGCCCGGGAAACTGTCCGGTTCGGTAATACTCGACGGAATCGATTTGGTCCGGGCAGATGCGGTCCAGAGGCGAACGGCGCGTAGCCGATCGACCGGCTTTATTTTTCAACAGCCATTGACGGCGTTGACTCCCCATTTGACCATCGGGGCGCAGCTTCGGGAAGCGGCTGCTCAGGCTGGCCCATCGGTTTTGTCAAAATACCAACTTATAGAGAAATTGGAACGTGTCGGACTGTCGCGGCCGGACGAGCGGCTGGATCAGTTTCCCCATCGGCTATCCGGTGGAGAACGGCAGCGGGTCATGATCGCAGCCGCCATTGCCCATCATCCTAAATTGCTGATTGCTGATGAACCAACCAGCGCACTCGACGCAAATTTGCGCGGCGAAATCATGGAGCTGCTCGATGAACTGCGCAGAGAACAGGGGCTTGCGATGTTGCTGGTTAGCCATGATCTTGCCTCGGTTGAGGGACATGCTGATCATCTGATCGTGATGGACCAGGGCAGGGTGATGGAAAGTGGCCCCACAGCGCAGCTCATCGCCAATCCGCAGCAAGACTATACAAAAAGATTGATCGCTGCCACCCCGCGCCTCGATGAACCTGCGCCTGACCTACCGGCAGTTGGTGATATTCAGATGGAAACAAAGGCTGCGACCATTAGTTTTCCGCGGCCCGGCTGGCGGCGCGGGAAAATAAATGCTGTAACCGCTGCCTGTTTGCATGTTCATAAGGGTGAGGGGTTAGCTATTGTTGGGAGCTCGGGATCAGGCAAATCGACTCTGGGTAGGGCGATAGCCGGTATTGGTCCACTGACTTCCGGATCGATAAATTGGCAAGATAAGGCCTTGCCTGAACATCGTGCGCGAACTCTGGCTATGCGGGCCTTGATTCAGCCGGTATTTCAAGATCCGGTGGCGAGCTTAGATCCACAGTGGAAGGTTCACGATATTGTGGCGGAACCGCTAAAAAGCCTGCGGCCTGAGATTGGCCGAACAGAGCGCGAGGAGATGGTGCTAAAAGTGCTTGATGATGTGGGGTTAGGTGAGGCCTATCTTGATCGTTCCCCGAAAAGCTTATCGGGAGGTCAGGCGCAGCGTGTTGCTATTGCCCGGGCTATCATTGCCGGTCCGCAGCTATTGGTGCTCGATGAAGCGACATCGGCGCTTGATCCCTTGGTTGGAGCTTCCATATTGGAACTGCTGGTAAATTTGCGAAAAGCCAATGCGCTTAGCATCATTTTCATCACCCATGATATCGCCATTGCCCGGCGGCTTTGCCATCGCATTGCGGTGCTGGAGGAAGGCCATATTGTCGAAATGGGAGATATGGAATCGGTTATTAATAACCCGCAGGCACTGGCCACAAAAAAAATGATCGCGGCTAGCTAGATAGGGCTAGCGGTCATAAAAAAGGCCGCTCTTCCCCAAGAGCGGCCTCTTCATGTGTGACGAATCCAAGAGTGAATTCAAAACCTATAAGGCTTAGAAGGATACGCCGAGACTGAACACAACAGCACTGTCTGTGAACTTGTTAACCGCAGGCGCATCGGTATCTGTATATGCGATGCTGGCGGTCAGATTCTCGGTGACTGCCCAATCGGCGCCTAGTTTCCAATCGATGTAATTGTCATCGCCGAGGACGCCAACTGGATTACCCAATGAGCCATCATTAATGCCGATATTGGCATTAAGAGAAATTGGCGTATTCGGAATGCCGCCGGAAACACCGGTGTAAATATAGACGTTGTCGTCATTGCCAAGGGAAGACTGATCCCAAGCATAGGCGATACCGGATTTCCATTCAACTGGACCAATTGTCGTTGAAACAGAAGCATAAGGCTCAAAATAGTCGCTTGGACCTGCGCCGTTCTGACCGTTTGGATAGACATAGTAAAGCAAGCCAACATCGACGGTTAGACCTGGGGTGACTTCACCGGACCAGCCGCCATATACGTCGAGCTCGGTGTGGCCGTAGGTTGGGCTATCTTCGATGGAAGAGGCCCAAGTACCAACATAGAAACCGCTTTCATGAGCAACATCAATGCCGCCTTGAATTGCGATATCACCGTCGGATAAAGACAGGCCGCGGAAGCGGTAATCAGATGTCAGTGTGGCATTACCAGAAACTGTAAGACCGCTGCCTTCGATTTCTTGAGCGAAAACAGGTGCTGCGGTGGTTGTGAATAGGACGGCCGAAAGACCGATAATTGCGGATTTGGCTTTGATGCCAAATGTTGTTTTGGACGTGCGCATAAAGATTCCTTTTTGTTGATGCGAGTCGCCCCTCCTGTAATTTGCCCCCCCGGTTGTCTTTTTATTGCGCCAACAAGGCTGGCGACAGACAATCTCTAAACAAGCGGGTAAAAGTTGCAGCATAATGCTGCGTCGCACAACCGGTAAAAGACAGTGATGGTGACATATTTTTTTAGTGTTGCAATAATGTTACAAAGTGCCGGTGCGCCACAAACCCCTTTGTTGATCACTTGTTAACTATGGCCCTTTATCATCGCAGCATGTCAAAAATTGATTCCATAGAAAAACCAAATGCTCATAGCGGCGATTTTGCTGAGAGCTTTGAGCGTTTACAAGCGGTGGAATCGGTCGCCGCACTTATGGCGCATATGGCGGGATTGTCAGAACCGGCGTCGCTCGTACTCAATGATCAAGCGGCAATGGAATCTTATTACCATAATAGCCTTCCAATGACTCAAAAGCGGTTTGATCGTGGATGTGATGAACTGGCTGTTATGGCGCAGTCAGGGGCAAAGGCTCTGTTCCAGCTGAACTCAGCGGGACGAAAAGGCATTGATACCGCCACTCGGCGACTGATGCAGGAAATCCAGATATCTGGTCAGCGGACATTGGGCCTGCTCCGCAAATAAACTGTTAATCGGCAGGTAAATCACTCTTATCTTGTGTAGTATGCGTTCTGATATGCACATCGCGCTGCGGGAACGGTATTTCCACACCATGTTCCTTGAACAGATCCCATACGCGTTTCAATACCGCAGCCTTGAAGTTACCCACGCCTGATTGCGGGTCATTGATCCAGCATCTAATTTCAAAATTCACACTATTGTCGCCAAATTCAAGCATCCAGACTACTGGCGTGGGATGGTTAAGGATGCGCGGAACGTCGACACAGGCTTGTTTCATTAACGCAATGACTTGATCCATGTCGCTGTTATAAGATACGCCGACGGGTATGCTGATCCGTACATTTTTATTCGAATAGGACCAGTTTTCAACTTCCTGCGTCATCAGATTTTCATTAGGAATCAGATGTTCTTTTCCCTCGCGTGTGAGAACTGAAACTGCGCGAACACCGATCTTGTTCACCCAACCAAAGCTATCTCCCACCGCGATCACATCACCGGGCTTGATCGATCTGTCCATCAATAGGATGATTCCGGCAATGAGGTTACCGATAGTCTTTTGCATACCGAAACCTATCGCGAGACCAAATGCACCCGAGAAAACGGCTAATGCAGTGAGATCAATACCCAATACGTCCAGCCCCAGAATGAAGGCTGCGCCGAGAATTGCGACAGTAGATAGTTTCTGCCCAAGTAGTTTTTGGGCACCGTCGAGTTGACTGTTGGAAATTACATGACTCACCAGTTTCATCAACACGCGCGCGAGCGCTAATAGAATGACCGCGGTCATGATGGTCGTGACGACGGCGAGCAGCGAGATACGATGAGTGCCGACGTCGATACCCACCCGTTCAAGCGCAATGGTGATTCTATCAATATTCCCGACAAGGCCAAGAGCGGCCGATATACCGACTGTCAGTCCCATGACCGTACCAAGCCAATCTGGCATTCTTACGCCCCTGATCAGGTCGTTGGTAAACAGTCCCATTGTTATTGCGATGGTGAGAGCAAAAATCACCTGCGAGATCAGTAGCCAATCCCAGATCGACAGGAGAAACCCGCATAATATAAAAGTAGTCGCGCGCCGCGTCATATCGCGGATGCGCCTGCCCGCTAATTCGCTCTCATAGCCAGCGCGCACTTCCCAGATATGGCGTAACTTGGGGCCAATATATTTGCTAAGGAACCAGCCCGCAACAAGCGCCAATATAACTAGTCCCGCCGCTATGGCGCTCTCTAAAAATTGGATGTTATTCGGTGTATCAGGAGACAATGACTCAAGATAACCGATAAATTTCTGCTTCATAATAAGCTATTGTTATAGTGTTCAAAAGCTTTGGCAAGGTCATCGATTAAATCATCAGGGTCTTCAAGACCGATATGAAGTCGCACCAATGCGCCTGTCATAGTCCAATCGGTCGCGGTGCGATGCTTGGCTGGGTCGACAGGAAGGGCAAGGCTTTCAAACCCGCCCCAACTATAGCCAATGCCAAATATGGTAAGCGCATCTATAAAGGCTGCGCGCGATTGTTCGTCTCCATCTTTAAGCTCGAACGAAAAGAGGCCGGTCGATCCTTTGAAATCCCGTTGCCAAATGTCATGTCCTGGGCAATCAGATAAGGCGGGGTGCAACAGCTTCCCGACTTCCGGTCTAGCTTTGAGCCAATGGGCAATTTTTAATGCGGATTGTTCATGCTGTTTCAGCCGAACCTCCAGCGTTCTTAAGCCGCGCGCGGCAAGATAGGCGTCATCAGGTGATACGACCTGGCCCATTTGCTGTGCGGTGCGCCGCAGCGTCGTCCAATATTTTGCGTGGGTCGTTGCGGCACCCATCATGACATCGCTATGCCCCACAATATATTTGGTTGCGGCAACAATGGAAATATCAACGCCATTTTCCATCGCGGGGAAAAAGCGGGATGTTGCCCAAGTATTATCGAGCAATGTTACAATACCGGCTTTCTTAGCCGCTGCGCATATGGCGGGAATATCTTGTACCTCAAAAGTCAGACTTCCGGGACTTTCGAGCAATATGGCCTTGGTTTTCTCCGTGAACATCTTGCTAATCTCAGCGCCGATCAGCGGATCATAATAGCGGGCGGTGATGCCCATTCGCTTCAGGAACGAGTCAGCATAGCTGCGGCTGGGATCATAGCTGCTATCGGTCAGCAGGATTTCATCACCGGGTTTAAGAACCGCCAACATCGCACAGGCAATAGCGGCAACACCCGATGGATAAAGCATGGTTCCAGCAGCGCCCGGCTCCATGATTGTGAGCGCCTCAGCCAGAGACCATTGGGTAGGCGAACCGCGACGACCATAGAAAAAATGACCATCTGCGTTGGACGATAGGCCTGACCTTAACGCCGCAACGCTATCATAAAGATGGGTACTGGCGCGCCAAACCGGCGGGTTGACAACTGCGCCTGTCCATTCCTTTCGCCTGCCGCTTGTGACAGCCTGCGTCGCCGGTTTGTTTGAGCTTTCGGGGCTATCGGTCAATCGTTGGTCCAATAGCTAGCAATGATCAGGCCGTGGCTTTGGGCGTATCTTTATCAGCACCCCATTCGGACCAGCTACCGTCATAAAGTGCTACTTTTTCAGCGCCTGCCATGGCTGCTGCGAATGAAACGACTGCCGCCGTCATACCGGACCCGCAAGTTGTCACCAAAGGCTTATCAAGATCAACTCCAGCACCCTCGAATAATGCTTTCATTTCGTCAGCATTTTTCCATGTGCCATCGGCATTAAAAAATTCGCTATGTGGAATGTTGACGGAACCCGGAATACTGCCGGAACCCATGTCGGGACGCGGTTCTGCTTCCGCACCGGAGAAACGTCCCGCAGAACGTGCGTCGACGACTTGCTCGGCCTTGCTATGGAGGTTGGCAAGCATATCTGCCTTTGTGCGAACATCCTTATCGTCTTTCCAGACGGTGAAATGACGGTGCCGGAGCGCTTCCTTACCAGTTTCAAGCGGACGGCTTTCGGCTTTCCATTTGGCAATGCCGCCATCCAATATCGCAACTTCATGCGCACCAAATATGGTAAGCATCCACCATGCGCGGGCTGAGGTTTTCATCGGGCTGTCATCATAAAGCACAATGCGGCTACCATCGCCGAGGCCCAATGATTGCATGCGGCTGGCAAATTTTTCCGGTGGTGGAAGCATATTGTCAATCGCGCTATTCGTGTCTGTGAGCTCGCTCAGGTCCATGAAAACTGCGCCGGGAATGTGGCCTGCTTCATATTCAGCCGCTGCATCGCGCCCCGCATCGGGCATGAATTTGGTGGCATCAACAATGCGCAAATCCGACGCGCCTAGTTCATTTGCAAGCCAGTCGGTTGTTACCAGCAGTTCCATTTTATGCTCCTTAGTGCAAGCAGAGGGTCTAGATGCCTCAACTTCAAATATGACAAAATTTATCGATTCGTGTTCAAGCCCTTGAATCTATATCGCATTGCTTATCAAATCCACCGCTTATCTCATGTTTGAAACAGTTCATGTTTCGTTCGCAGATATCAGGCTTGGTAAGTCTAAGCGTTGTTCAAGGTCCGTTGCCCGACCCGCGCAAAATTGCGGGGGCCTTGGTCAAGCCGAAATGGTGCCATTTTCGGGCGTCGTGGTTCATATTCCCGCCCGACAATATAGGAGGAAATATGCTGATGCGGCGAACCTGTGTCATCTATATAATCAACGCCAAAGCGCGCCAAAGGTATAAACAGCGCCTGTGATTTGAAAATAATGGGGCGGATGGAATTTAACGGCACGCGAATGTCTCCGGTTAGGGTTACCGCTTCGCCAGCGGATAGTGTCTCCACCTTTTGAAGCGCACCATGAAGCTGACCAGTTAACTCGCTAGCGCCAGATTTAGCGGATTCTGCATCTGCCTGTGTCATTGTGCCGGACAAGCGAATATTGCGCAAATCCTGCTCAGATATATTGGACAGTTTGAGGGTATAGTTAAGCACCGCATTTAACAAAGTGGATGATGCACCCGTGGCGATAAATTCGATTTGCAAATGTTTAGCCGAGCTTGTCATTGAAACGGTTTCGCGCTTTGGAGCCACTGGTGGCGTAGCCATGTCCGTGCGCGGCCTTTGAGGCAGGATACCAGTTTTAGAGGTTATAAAACCATCTGATGAGACAGGAGATGGGTTTCGAGGCGTCGAAGGTTCGGCCGGCTCAGACGGGTTCGGCGGCGAATAGATTTTCGGCGCTGGTTTTCTGGGCTTTTGCGCGGGAATGGGTAGCGCTACTTCCGCTTCGACTAGTTCTGTCTCCTCTTGGGATGGCAGTGATGATTTGCGTCTCCAGAAATAGATACCGATGCCGCCGAGCAAAAGAAAGGCCAGGGCCGCGCCAACATAGATTGCTATATTCTGACCCTGTCCGGTTTCTGACATGCTGCTAGAAGCCATCGGTTCCGGTTTGGAGTTGGGGAGGGGAGTATCGGATGCTTCGGACGGATTGGATAAATCGCTGGAAAAACCCGGCTGTGATTGATCTCCGATCTGCGGGCTTTCGCTCACTGACGAAGTCGTAGCGGGGCCGCTTGATGGCTCTTCAGCGGGGTTGAAGGATAAATTGGGCGGCGTGTTGTTTTTGGGGGCAGGTCGGCCTTCACTGGCATTTGGTTGCGCATTACCGGTTCGCGGCAAGCCATTGTTAGGAACCGTACGGATGATAGGCGGCGCGTTAGGTGCTTTCGGAGCGGTGGTATTGCGGCTGGGTAGGGCGCTTGGCTGGGATATATTCTCCTCGGTTGGGCCTTGTGCCGGATTGGTTACGGGTGCTTGGCTGTCACCCGGCGGTAGGGAATATTCGCTTACGGACGGTAATTCCGGCAGAGGGCCGGGCGGTAATTCTCGTGGTACCGCTTGGCCCATTGCTGGTGCAGAAATGGCCGCAAATAGACCGACTATACCGGCGACGATCATTGCCAGCGATCTTGCGCGCATCGTTATTATCATGTGGTTTATAGCCATTGCCCTTTTCCACCCTTAATTCCGTTTTGTGGCTTTATTTAGTGAACCGCCAATGAATATGCGCGCGGGGATGACATGAGCCGCCCCGTGCATTAGATGATCTGCATGACCGATACTGATATGACAAAAAATGCGCCACGATTTTTAGGGCAAGATAGCGTTTTACCGAATTCACCCGAAGACGCGATTCTCGATTATGTACCAAATCCACGGGCGGGGGAGCTTTATCTCACGCGTTTTGCCGTGCCGGAATTCACATCACTTTGTCCGGTCACTGCACAGCCTGATTTTGCCCATCTTGTAATAGATTATGCGCCGGATGAGACAATTGTGGAATCCAAATCACTGAAATTATTTCTGGGTTCTTTCCGCAACCATGCTGCCTTTCACGAGGATTGCACGGTGGGTATTGGGCGCAGGCTTTTTACCGAGATGAAACCAAAATGGCTACGCATTGGCGGCTATTGGTATCCGCGCGGGGGTATTCCGATTGATGTCTTCTGGCAATCGGGCGAACCACCCAAGGGGCTATGGATACCGGAGCAAGGCGTTGCCTCTTATCGGGGACGCGGTTGATTTAGGTGATATGTTGGCGTCAATCTGCCACCTTTATGCTTTTATCCTGTCAATCGGTCGTTGCCGACATTATTGTCAATAACATGACAAATATTCCCCACCATCATAATATTGCCATTTTGCCCGCTGATATCGACTTTATGGGCCATGTGAATAACGCCAATTATCTAAAATGGGTGCAAGATGCCGTGGTCTCTCACTGGCAGAAAATTGCTCCTTCAGAAGCATTGGCTACCCATCTCTGGGTAGCCTTGAAACATGAGATAACCTACCGGAAACCAGCATTTTTGGATGATGATGTTATCGCCGAAGTATTGCTCGAAAAAATCCACGGCGCGCGTGCCTTCTACAGTACGATCATCCGCCGGGGTGAAGATGTTCTGGCAGAAGTGCAATCAAGCTGGTGCTGCATTGACGCCGATACGATGCGACCGATGCGAATCGCAAAGGATATTGCCGCCAACTTTTTTGGTAATAAGGGCTGACCTATATATCTTGGCTATCGTGCGGCACTTTTGCAAACTTAACGCATTAATCCACCGATTAGGTTTCGAACAAAACGCCCAGCAACCGGTCCGGCAAGATCCGTCACAACCGAACCGACAGCGGACGTCACGCCGGAACGCATCGGGTTTGCCCGGGATTTCTTCCCCAGCATTGTAGAGGCGGCAATCCCTGCGGCAGACCCTACGGCGACTTTTGTACCGCGACTAAATGCCTTTTCCCAGATGCTTTTGCTTTTACGTGCGCGCTTGCCAACCTCGGTTTCGCCTTGTTCTTCTACCTCTAGTGCGGTTTCAGTGGCATCAATGGCTTTCTGTGCCAATATTTCTTCGGCGCTATTCCGGTCTATCTCCTCATCATATTTACCATCATAGGGTGAGATGGATTGCATGATTGCCCGCTCTTTGGCGGTGACAGGCCCGAGCCGAGACCGGGGCGGCTTGATCAACGTCCGCTGGACGATCGAAGGCGCGCCATCTTCCATCAAGGTGGAGACCAATGCTTCTCCAACGCGAAGCTCTGTAATCGCTTCCTCTACATCTAGATCGGGATTGATCCGGAACGTATCGGCTGCGGCCTTGATCGCTTTTTTGTCGCGCGGCGTAAAGGCGCGGAGGGCATGCTGTACCCGGTTGCCAAGCTGACCTGCGACATCTTCGGGAATATCGACTGGATTTTGGGTCACAAAATAGACTCCGACACCTTTGGAACGGATCAGGCGTACGACCTGCTCAATCTTGTCTTCCAATGCTTTGGGCGCATCTTCAAACAGCAAATGCGCTTCGTCGAAGAAGAAGACGAGTTTCGGTTTCTCCGGATCGCCAATTTCGGGAAGTGTTTCAAATAATTCAGCGAGCAGCCAGAGGAGGAAGGTTGCATAGAGTTTTGGGCTGCGCATGAGCTGATCAGCGGCAAGCACATTAATATAGCCGCGGCCTTGGTCATCACATTTGATAAAGTCGTCAATTTCCAGCGCAGGCTCGCCGAAAAACTGGCCTGCGCCTTGGCTGTCGAGTTGCAGCAACTGACGCTGTATCGCGCCGACGCTGGTTTTGCTGACATTGCCATATTTGGCCGACAGTTCCTTGGCGTTTTCCGACGTGTAAGCCAGCATGGATTGAAGGTCATCAAGGTTCAGAAGCAGTAAACCTTCTTCGTCGGCAAAACGAAATACGATGTTGAGCACGCCTTCCTGTGTGTCATTCAGGTCCATCAGGCGGGCGAGCAAGAGCGGCCCCATTTCACTGATTGTGGTACGGATCGGATGGCCCTGTTTGCCATAGAGGTCCCAGAATATAGCTGGATTGTCGGAATAGGCATAATCACTCATGCCCAGTTCGGCTGCGCGTTCTTCCAGCTTGTCGGCATGTTTGAAGGTGGGTGACCCCGCCATCGAGATGCCTGCCAGATCGCCTTTAACATCTGCGACAAATACGGGAACTCCATTGGCAGAAAAGCTTTCAGCTAGGCCCTGCAATGTAACGGTTTTTCCGGTACCGGTTGCGCCGGCGATCAGGCCGTGACGATTAGCGCGCTTGAGGTTTAGGCTCTGGCGCTCATTGCCGCCTAGGCCCAAAAAAATCTCTGTTGCGTCCACCATTCCCGAATCCTCTCAATCTATTGAGAGTGAAGGGTATCTGTGCCTAATGCAAAAGGCCAGTGTGATGCACTGGCCTTTTGGTAATGTTACAATGTTTGACCTGCGTTAGTCATCCTTCAAACGTACGGCGATGAAACGAGCATCACGCGTTCCGCGTTTCACCTGCAGCAAGACTGCTTCGCGTTTGGCTTGTTTGGCGGAAGCGATGGCTTTGTCCAAATCGGCAGATGTTTTAATTGCACTACGATTGACGCTAGTAATCAGGAATCCGCGCCTGATGCCTTTTTGAGCAGCATCACCGTTTGGATTTACGGTAGAGACGACGACACCTTCTTGCGTGGCCGGTACGCCAATCTGGCGTGCTATGGTCGGCGTCAGGTCAACGACCGATAGTCCCAATGCCTGAGCTGTGGCATCTGCGCTGGCACCATTTTCATCTTCGCCCATTGCATCTTCGGCATCGGGGTCAAAACTGCTGGTAGCCAATTCTTCTTCAGAAGGGCGCGTTCCCAAGGTGGCGTTCAGTTTGACTGTCTTCCCATTACGTAGAATTTCAATGGGAACCTTCGTGCCCACCGGCAAGTTGGCTACCAAATAGGACAGCGTCTGATCTGGAGTTACCTCCCGGCCATTGACTTTTACCACGACATCGCCAGCCTGTATGCCCGCTTTGGCGGCACCTTCGCCGGGCACAACGCTCTGGATAAATTCTCCCCGGTTTTTCTCCAGACCAAGAGAATCTGCTAGATCTTCGGTTAGGGGGCTAATCTGCACGCCCAAATAGCCGCGTTCAATTTTTTCGCCTTTGCGCAAGATATCTACGATGGGTGCTGCTACTTCCGCTGGAATAGCAAAGCCGATGCCGACATTGCCGCCGGTGGGCGAAATAATCGCATTGTTGATACCGATAACATTCCCGTTCAGATCGAACATAGGGCCGCCACTATTGCCGCGGTTAATCGATGCATCGGTTTGCAAGAAGCGGTCATAAGCGCCGCCCTGTCCGGTATTGCGATGAATGGCCGACAATATACCGGTTGTCACTGTTCCGCCAAGGCCAAAGGGATTGCCAATGGCGATAACCCAGTCGCCAACCCGGGCGCCGGTGCTGTCACCAAATTTCACGAACGGTAGGTCTTTTTTTGCGTTGATTTTCAAAACAGCAATGTCAGATGCAGCATCGCGGCCTACCAACGTAGCGACATATTCTGTCCGGTCCGGCATGATTACGGTGATCGATTCAATTGTAGCATTCTGGTTTCCCGGTGCCACAACATGATTATTTGTAACGATATAGCCATCTGCGGAGATGATGAAGCCTGAACCTAAAGATTGTGCCTGACGGGTTTGTTCACCACCACCACCGCCGCGGTTACCGAACATGCCATCAAATGGAGTTCCTGCAAAAGGGTTGTTACTCACACGCACTTTTTGCGTCGTGGAGATGTTGACAACCGCTGGCTGCAATTGCTCAGTCAGGTCAGCAAAACTCATCGGTGCGCCGGCGGGAGGCACGGCGGCTTTTATGGCACGGCTGTCATTCGCAGCGACTTGCGCACCAGCGGAACCAACACCGGTCAGCGCCGAGACGCTACCTGCTAAAAGCAATGCTGCTGAAATTCCATAAGCGTATCGCACAATAATATTCCTCTCAATTTGCCAGCACCAATAATCAATATACGATGCCAAATTCATTCAAGTTACACAAATCATTGGGGTAGAATTTATGAACCGAATTTGAATGCTATCTTAGCCGATCTGCAAGATCAGCCATTAGATGACCGTTTTAAAGCTATCGTGGAGATATTTGGGTATGAAAAACTGCATTAGCAACCCAAAAATAGCTGATTTGTCGAAAAAATATGAACTCCCGCAGAAAAAACGACAAATGTAGTCGATAGCAGGCCGCCGCATGATTTTTTTGTCTGCCACATTCCGTTACAGCGGGAATTCGCTGTCGGTTTTGCCCTCGCATATATTATATACGACATCGGAATGATGAAGGGATCCAAATGCTTTGACGTCCAATCCGGCAAGGGCTTGATAATAGGCATCTACCAATGCACGATTGGACGTCATTGCTAATTAATTGCCCCGAAACTGGCGCAAATATTCGTTGTCCGGTGATAGGACGAATGAAGAGCTTGGATCGCCTTCCTGTCCTCTTCGGAATGTCGTTTCATAGCTTTTCATGGCGCGGTAGAAATCATAAAAATCCGCATCTTTGTTAAAGCTTTCGGCATAGGTTCTCGCTGCACTTGCATCCGCTTCGGCGCGGATAATCTGCGCTTGTTTGGCTCCTTGAGCCTTGATGGTACGGGCTTCCTGTTCACGCGCTGTCCGCATCCGTTGATAAGCGCTTTCCAATGGTGTGCCGTCGGGCAAGTCGGCGCGTTTAATACGCACATCGACGATTTCGGCACCATATTGGCGCGCCACCCGGTTCAGACCAGTGCGGATATTATCCATCACCTGACCGCGCTCAGGGCTAAGCAGGGCCGCAAAAGGCCGTTTGCCCAGTTCATTCCGCAGTGCGGATCCGAGGATTGGACGAAGCTCGTCAGCAACCCGGGCTTCATCGCCTGCTGCAATAAACATACGCAACGGATCGGTTATCCGAAAACGGGCAAACGCATCGACTTGTAGACGTAGCTGATCGGTAGATAATACCTGTTGCTGCTCCATCTCGACGTCGAGTATCCGCTTGTCGATCCAGATCAATTGCTCGAAAAATGGAATTTTGGAGATAAGACCAGCGCCTGTTTGACCAAAATTTTGTCCCGTTTGATAGCGGTTCACAATCCGTACCGGTTCACCAAAGCGTACAACAACGCCTTGTCTGGTTTCTGGGACGATGACCAAGGTGTTAGCAAGTACCATCAGCAACCCGATAACAATGATACTCAATGCAACGGGGTTTTGGAATAAGCGACCGATCATTTTGCTGCTCCCGCTTCAATAGTGGGCGTTTGCGGTTTCCGCTTATTGATTTCCGGCAGCGCCAGATAAGGCGTTACGCCTTTCGCTTCGATTATCGTTTTATCCACTTGTGACAATACCCGCTCCATTGTTTCATAATACATCCGTCGTTTGGTTACGCGAGGTGCCAGACGATATTCCTCATAGACTTTATCAAATGCAGCTGATTCGCCTTGCGCTTGGGCGGTCAGTTGCTGTGCATAGGCACGTGCTTCGTTCAAATAGGTTTGCGCCGTTTGTTGCGCAGCGGATACTTCCTTAAACGCATCATTGACGGAAGCTGGCGGATCGGCCTTTTTAATCGCCACGCCTTTGATGACGACGCCAGCACGATAACTATCGAGCAGGGATTGCATTTTTTGTTCAACCTGCTGTTCGATTTCGCTCCGCTCCGAACCGATTGTGTCGTCGAGCGTAAAGTTTGCCACAGCTGCACGCATGGCTGATTCTGCGACTTCTTTGATGGATTCTTCCGGTTCAGCGAGTTGGAACAGAAATAATTCTGGTGACTTGATATTCCAACGTACCGAGTAACCGAGGTCGACAATATTCTGGTCACCGGTCAGAATAAGTTTTTCGGCATCGCCAGCGGGAATGTCAACCGTACGAATTTCTTCGACGTCCAATTTTTGAACCTGTTGAAAGGGAGATGGCGCCGAAAAATGCAGGCCGGTTCCCATTGTGCGGGAATAAGCGCCCAATGTTGTAACAACACCGCGTTCTTGCGGACTGATACGATGGATGGAAGTTAATACTAGCCATAGGACTATGAAACCCAATAACAGGACGGGCCACCACGGGCGACCACCGGGCCGTTTTGGGATGCCACCTTTGAATCCGCCACCGGTGCCTTTTTTGAAAAGTTCTTCGAGTGAACTGGCACCGCCTTTACTGCCGCCCGAAGATCCACCAGAGGGACTGCCCCAAGGATTACGGGGGCCGCCGCCTTTTCCGCCATCTCCGCCGTCATTGCCCCAAGGGTTGCTCATATTCACTATCGATCCGAAGAAAGTTTTTTGGGGCGCTTGCCCATCAATTTTTTTATCCATATTTTCTTTATAGGTAGCGCGCGTTCAGAAAAACAGTGTCAATCCGAGAAAAGTGTAACTATGCGAGGCAAATGACCGATATTTCTATGATTGAGGCGGCTCTTGAAGAAGTCGCAGCCGGAAAATTTAGCACTGTTCGTTTTGATGAAGCACGTGTTTCCTTGGTATTAAATGTAAGTGGACTTGATGTCCGCGATCGCGGACAGATCGAAATTGCTGTGAAAGGCAAGCTGCTCGAACTTGATGGCGTTGAAAAAGTCGATGTCGCAATGACAGCGGAAAAAATCGAACGCCGCCTGATCGCCGTGGGCAGTGGTAAAGGCGGGGTCGGCAAATCCACCTTGTCGGCGAACCTTGCAATCGCGCTGAAAACATTAGGCTATAAAGTCGGAATGGTTGATGCCGATATTTACGGTCCGTCACAGCCGCGCCTGTTAAACTGTGAAGGCCGCCGGCCGGAAGCGGAAGGCAAGCAGCTTATACCGGTCCCCAATGAATATGATATTCCTGTGCTGTCTATGGGGCATCTTGCAAAACCCGGTCAGGCCATTGCATGGCGTGGGCCCATGGCGGGTAAAGCGCTGGAGCAGCTTATTGATGCCCATTGGGGTGATACCGAAATTTTAATCGTCGACATGCCTCCCGGCACAGGTGACGTGCAATTGTCGATGATGCAGAATCACAAACCTGTCGGAGCGTTGATCGTTTCTACGCCGCAGGATCTTGCTCTGATGGATGCGGTAAGGGCTGTCGATTTATTTGAACAGGCGAAAATTCCGATTATTGGTATGGTCGAGAATATGGCGGGTTATATCTGTCCACATTGCGGCGAAGTTAGCGATCCTTTTGGCGCGGGCGGTGCAGAAGCGGCAGCCAAGACTATGAATATGCCTTTTCTGGGACGTATCCCTCTCGACATTGAAATTCGCAAGTCCAGCGATGGCGGAACGCCGTCGGCTTGTTCTGATAGCCTGCAAGGCCAAGCATTTCATGATATTGCCAAAAAGCTCGCGACGTGGTTGGATAACCAATAAGCGGTACACGCGGAAGGGAACGACCAACTATGCCTTTGGAAACCGATCAGGATATTAGCCGTTTGTTGACGAAAACCAAACGCATCGCCCTCGTCGGCGCGTCTGCGAAACCCGAACGCGATAGCAATCGCGTAATGAAGTTCTTGCTGGATCAGGGCTATGAGGTGATTCCAGTCAATCCCGTGTTGGCCGGGCAGCAATTACACGGCGTCGAAGTTGTTGATTCTCTCGAAGCAATTTCTGGTCCGATTGATATGGTCGATATATTCCGCAACTCAAAAGATGCGGGTGATGCCGTCGATGAGGCTATTGCCGTTGGCGCCAAATCCGTTTGGATGCAGCTGGATGTGATTAATCAACCGGCTGCGGACCGCGCGGAGGAGGCGGGTTTGGACGTTGTAATGGATAGATGTCCAAAAATCGAAATTCCGCGTCTCGGCTTTATGAAGATCCATAATGCCGATTGAACCAGAGAATTTATCCGTTCAGAGTGAGGAAGACGCGGGATCCACGCTTTTAACACGCCGGAATTTCCTTATCGGTGGAAGCGCGGCTACGGGATTGGTGCTGGCCTGGGCGATATGGCCGCGTGCCTATGAGCCGAATATTAGCGCAACCGAGAATGAAGAAATTTTTGGCGCTTATCTCAAAATTTCCAAAGATGGGCAGGTCACGGTAGTGGTGCCCCAAAGCGAAATGGGGCAGGGCGTCTATACGGTTCTCCCTCAAATATTAGCTGACGAATTGGGGGCAGACTGGCGCACGGTTGCTGTGGAGCCCGCCCCCCTTAATCCGCTTTTCGCTAATGATTTATTGGCAGAGCAATGGGCGGAGACACTGCTGCCTTCCGGTGCACCGAAACTAACAGAAGACGAGGCGGCAAATTGGGTGACCAAGAATATTGCTACCCGCAATGAATTTATTGTCACCGCCGATTCTTCGTCCGTCCCGGCTTATTCTAGCAGCTTTCGCGTGGCTGGCGCGGCTGCGCGGGTTTTGTTGAGCATGGCCGCGGCTGCAAAATGGGACGTCGAGTGGGAAGCCTGTACGGTTGAAAATGGCTTTGTTATCAATGGACAGGAAAAGCTCCGCTTTGGTGATTTGGTCGAAGACGCGCTGAAACAGGATTTGCCCGACCCGGTTCCGCTTCGATCCAGTCCCGAAAATAATCTGGTGGGGCAAGACGTGCCGCGGCTGGATATGCCGTCAAAACTGGATGGCACTGCTAATTTTGCAGGTGATATTCGTTTGCCCGACATGGTCTTTGCTTCGATTCGACAGGGGCCAATCGGCTTGACGCGCCTCAAATCTTTTAACCGTGATGGCGCCAGCAAGATTATCGGTCTGGTTGATGTTGTGGACCATGAACAGTGGATCGCGGCAGTTGCTACAAATTGGTGGGCCGCGAATGATGCGCTCGACAAAATGAGCCCGATGTTTGAAACCAACGGCTTGCTGCCGGATAGTGACAAAATTTATGACGCGCTGGAAAAGGCGTTGGACGAGGGCCCCGGTATCAGGTTTGCGAGCCGCGGTGAAACCAAACCGGTTTTCGACGAACACACCAATATTCGCGCACGCTATCAAGCAGATGCCGCGGTCCACGCGCCGATAGAAACCCGCACAGCGGCGGCAAATTATAAAGAAGGCCAGTTGGAATTGTGGATCGCAACGCAGGCTCCTGCGGCGGCTGCGCAAGCGGCGGCTGAGGCCATAGGAATCAGCGCCGATAATGTGACGCTTTATTCCATGTTAGCGGGCGGGTCTTTTGGCCGTAATCTGGATAGTAAGATCGCTGCTCAAGTTGCTGTGATAGCCAAAAAAATTGGGCGTCCGGTACAACTGATGTGGTCGCGAGCAGAAGAGATGATGCACGACCATTATCGTGCCCCGGCTTTCGCGCGGCTTGATGCCGCGACTGACAAGGCTGGTCGGATACAGGCTTTGCAGATCAAGGTGGCGGCTCCAGCATCGGCGCGGGAGCAAAGTAAACGCGTGGTGCACGGAATGGATGAAATATCCGCGATGCGCGCATCTATTGACGAGGCAGATGCCAAAGCCGTTGAAGGCGCGGATGTGCACTATAATATTCCGAATTTTTCATTGGACCATCATCCTGCCTATATTGGTGCGCCAACCGGCAACTGGCGCAGCAATGCGCATAGTTATAATGCATTTTTCGTTGAATCCTTCATCGACGAACTGGCCGCCAAGGCAAAAATCGAACCGTTGACCTATCGGATGCAAATGATGTCGGGTCAGCCCCGTCTCGCCCGTTGTTTGACCGCTGTGGCGGCAATGGCTGGGTGGGATGGTGGACTGGATGGCAGCGGGCAGGGGATTGCCTGCCACTCCATGCGCGGCGGCCATATTGCCGTTATTGTTAGCGCCAATCGGGGCGATACCGGATTAAAAGTGCACCGAATCTCCGCAACCGTGGATGTCGGACGGATAATTCACCCTGATATCGCGCGGCAACAGATTGAAGGCGGGATAGTGTACGGGCTTGCCATGGCGTTGGGATCTTCAACACGGTTTAAAGGCGGTGTCGCCACCGCGCATCGCCTGAGTGATTTGGCTTTGCCCCGGCTGGCAGAAATTCCTGCCATTCAGGTCGAGTTTGTTAAGAGTGAAGAAGAGCCTGTTGGTGTGGAGGAAATCGGCGTGCCAGCTGTCGCACCGGCGATTGCAAATGCTCTTTTTTCCGCAACCGGCACCCGTTTTCGTCAGTTGCCGTTATTTGCCGAGGCATCGTGAAATCATGAATCTGCAATCTCAAGATAAGCTGACTCAAAATCAACTGCCTGATGGCCATCCATCGGTTGCCACCGGAAAGATCGGCCTGTTGCTCGTCAATCTGGGTACACCCGACGCACCGGACAAGAAGGCGGTGAAACGCTATTTGAAGGAATTCCTCTCCGACAAGCGTGTCGTCGAAATACCTGATATTATCTGGCAACCAATATTACGCGGAATCATCCTGAATACGCGGCCCAAAAAATCTGCCCATGCCTATGGATTGGTATGGACGGACGAAGGATCTCCACTGGCCGTCTATACACGGCGTCAAGCCGAGGCTTTGGCGAAGAATCTGGGCGACGATGTACAGGTTGATTGGGCCATGCGTTATGGCAATCCCAGTATTCCGAGCCGTTTGCAGGCCATGAAAGATGCTGGCTGCGAACGTATTTTAGTTGCTCCGCTTTATCCGCAATATAGCGGGGCGACGACGGCCAGCGTGCATGACGCGGTTTTTGACGCGATAAAGGCGATGCGCTGGCAACCGGCTATTCGCATGTTGCCGCCTTATCATGATGACAGTGACTATATCGCGGCGCTGAAGTCCAGTGTGGAAACCGGCCTTGCCTCTCTCGATTTTGAACCTGATGCGGTGATTGCGAGCTTTCATGGTATGCCGAAACGGACCTTGGAACTGGGTGACCCCTATCATTGCCACTGTCAGAAAACGGCGCGTTTGCTTTCCGAAGCAATGGGACGGGAACTGACGATAACCTTTCAATCCCGCTTCGGTCCGGCAAAATGGCTGGAACCTGCAACTGACTTAACGCTTGAAAAGCTAGCGCAGGACGGCAAGTCAAAGGTCGTGATTTTCGCGCCCGGTTTTTCCAGCGATTGCCTGGAAACTTATGAAGAGCTAGCGATACGGGGCAAAGAAGGTTTTGAGGCAGCGGGCGGAGAGCGTTTCGCTTATATACCGTGTTTGAATGATAGCGATGTTGGTATCGACTTGCTCGACAAGCTGGTCCGCCGGGAATTGGCCGGATGGATATAGAGGGAACAGATGCTTTCCATCCGCCAGTAAAACGCAGTATTACAATTGCGGGGCACCAGACGTCCATAACGCTGGAACCTTTATTCTGGAAAATGCTCAAGAGTGCAGCGGAAAAAAAGGGTTTGCCTATCAATGCCTTGGTCGCCCAAATTGACGTCCAGCGGCTGGATGCTGACGAACCACCGGGACTGGCGACTGCGATCCGCCTGTGGTTGACTCATGATATGCTTGGAAAATCCGCCCAAGCCGACTAAGGCAGGCCGATGAACGCAACCCTTCTTGTCATGGCTGGCGGCGCGGTTGGCGCAGCAGCGCGTTATAATCTTGGGCGGCTGGTTTTTCATTTAGGCGGAACGGGCCTTCCTTTTGGTACGTTGATCGCCAATTTACTGGGCGGGTTGTTAATGGGCGTGTTGGCTGGTGTGCTGGCACGTAGTGATTTTGTCGATGAGCCGTGGCGGTTGCTGCTGGGCGTCGGTTTGCTGGGCGGGTTTACAACCTTTTCAGCTTTTAGTTTGGAAGTATTGAATATGATTGAGCGTGGAAATTGGGGCATTGCCTTAGGCTACATAACATTGTCCGTCGGTGGTTCTGTGCTCGCGTTATTTGCGGGCTTAATGGTTGTAAGGGCAATAGCATGACAACATTTGATCCCACCGCTGAGGCCGGTTCTGAAGATGAACAGCCGAAGGGTCAGGGTACTCTGAAGGATCAGAAACAGGCATTGAAAGTGCTGGATGTCCGGCAGTTTACGGTGTCGGCTGACGATGATGATATCCGGCTCGATCGCTGGTTCAAACGCCATATGGAAGATGTGCCGTTTAACGTTGTGTCGCGCTGGTCACGGACCGGGCAATTGCGGCTGGATGGTAAGCGTGTGAACCCCGGTGATCGGATCAATGCCGGTCAGATTATTCGGGTACCGCCTGCTGAGATCGAACGGCCCGGCCGGGTCGCCAAGGCCCGTTCGGACTTGACGCAGGATCAAATAAATTTCGCACAAGAACTGGTCATTCACAAAGACAAGTCGGCGATTATAGTCAATAAACCACCGGGACTGGCGACGCAGGGCGGCAGCAAGACTACGACCCACCTTGATGGCTTGCTCGACGCGCTGACCTATGATGCGAAAGGTCGGCCCAAGCTGGTTCACCGGCTAGACAAAGATACAAGCGGTGTCATCCTTTTGGCGCGTTCGCCCGGAGCTGCTTCCTTCTTCTCCAAGCGGTTTTCAGGCCGTACGGTGCGCAAAGTCTATTGGGCCCTTGTCATGGGCGTGCCGGAAATTGCCGATGGTGTGATTGACCTGCCTCTGTCCAAGCAACCGGGCTCGGGCGGCGAGAAAATGCATGTCGATGAGGAAAATGGCCAGTCGGCAAAATCGCGCTACCGGATTATCGAACGAGCTGGCAATCGCGCCTGCTGGGTGGAATTGCAACCTTATACCGGACGCACCCACCAGTTGCGCGTGCATATGGCCGCCATCGGCCATCCCATTTTGGGAGACGGAAAATATGGTGGAAAAGAAGCCTTTTTGACCGGATCGATCAGCCGTAAAATGCATCTGCATGCCCGCCGCTTAAAGATTGAGCATCCGGATGGTCATAATCTGGATGTAAAGGCTGAGCTTCCTAAGCATTTTGCCGAAACGATCGAAAATCTGGGCCTTGATCTCGACTTGGGCGATCTGCCGCTGGATGAGAAGAAGCCCGCCGGTAAAGCGGTTCGTAAACAGCAGGGCCGTGCGCATGCCAAGCAGATCCGCAAAGACAAACGCGGCGAACGGCGCGGGCGCGGGGAGAATGAAGGCAAGCCAACAAAAGCGGGCAAGCCGACAAAACGCGAACGCCCCAATGCTGGCAAGGCAACGCATAAGAAAAACATGCCGCATAAAGTCAAAGTCAAACAAAAGAGCCGTTAATGCATCCAAGTCCCGCATTTCGATGGTCCCAGTCTCGGTGGCCCAAGTCTGGCAATGACCATGTTGATGCGCTTGATGCTATAGTCCGCCGCGCGATTGCCCATATGATGCGGGAGTTTAGCCCAAAATGAGCGGCGGCATGAACAAGCTCGCCCTGTTCGATTGCGATGGCACGATGGTCGATAGTCAGGCCAATATCTGCGCGTCGATGGATCAAGCCTTTAAGGCCAATGGTTTGATGCCCCCTGACCATCACCATACCCGGCGAATTGTCGGTCTCAGCCTCAAAGAAGCGATCCGGCAGTTATTGCCGGATCAGGACGATGCATTGGTTACAGCGGTGACGCAATCTTACAAGGACGGCTTTTTCGAATTGCGGCAGCAAGGCGGCGTGCAGGAGCCTCTCTATGATGGGCTACTCGGCCTGATTGATCGGCTCGAAGGAGACGGTTGGATGCTTGGCGTCGCCACGGGAAAGTCGGATCGGGGTCTTAATCACTGCCTTGAAGTGCATGGGCTTTCAAAGCGTTTTATAACCCTGCAGACCGCCGACCGGCATCCGTCCAAACCCCATCCGGCTATGGTCGAACTTGCTATCTTAGAAGCCGGTGCAGCGGTCGAAACAACAGCGATGATCGGTGATACCAGCTTCGACATGGCAATGGGCGTCAATGCTGGCGTCCGGCCAATTGGTGTCGATTGGGGTTATCATGACAGTGATGAATTGCTCTCTGCCGGAGCGCATATAGTCGCCGCGACGATGGATGAATTATACGAGACCCTAAATCAATGACACAACAGTCGGAACCATCAGACGATCCCATTTATATTGCTGATCCTGAAAAGGAAAAGCAGGCCAAAGCGCTGCATTTCATGGTCAGTATCATTCGCCTTTTAGGCATTGCTATTTTGATGCTCGGTATTGCGATCTCGCTTGGCCGGATTGCCAATATTCCGGCTGCGGTCGGCTATGTTCTGGTGTTCATCGGTCTTGCACAAACCTGGGTTATACCGATCACGATGGTGCGATCATTCGTTAAGCGCCAAGTCGAAGAAGAAGCTGGTAAAGAGACCGCAGATGAAAAGATTTTATAAGGATGCTGCTTGCATCACGGTTGATGCAGGTTTCGCGATCCAGCTGGATGGCCGACCGGTAAAAACTCCGGCTCGCAACGCGCTCCTTCTGCCGACTGAACAATTGGCCGAAGCGATAGCGGCCGAATGGGCGGCGCAGGGCGGCGATATTGATCCCGCCACCATGCCGCTCACCGCATTGGCACAGGGAACGCTCGATCAGGTGATCCATGAGCGGGACCGTATTGTCAGCCGCATTGCGGCATTTTCCAATAGCGATATGCTCTATTATCGCGGGGATGAAAATCAGCAGGCACTGGCCGACCATCAAGCTGAAAAATGGGACCCTTTGCTCGATTGGGCACGCCAGCGCTATGATGTCAGCTTCACATTGACCCGCGGGATCATCCATCAGGAGCAGTCAAAAGAGACGATATCGCGGCTCAGCGAAGCGGTTGAAGGGCAGGATGACTTTACCGTGGCTGCAATGCTGTCACTGGTCGGGCTCGCCGGATCGCTTGTCGCTGTTCTGGCGCTGGTTGAGGGGGCATTTGATGCAGATAGTCTCTGGCCGCTGGTCAATTTGGAAGAGCTTTGGCAGGAACAGCAATGGGGCAGGGATGATCTTGCGGTTGAAACCCGCGAGATTAAGTGGGCCGAGTTTCTCGCGGCTGAGCGATTTCTTACATTGTCCCGTACTTAGATTTTCCCTTTGATTTGGTTTTCCGCTAAGGACATGTAACTATAAACGGAGAATGCATGACAACGGATCCTCAGGACATGTCCTCATACCAGTCCTTGACGCTATGCGATGGCCCTGCAGAGGCCGTTGCTCTTCTCGAAAAACTCTACCAAGAACAAATTGATCTGATTACAGCGCGTTTTGCCCGTTATGCAAAGGGTGATTTGGCTGTTGGCGACCGCGAACAGGGCGCCTATCCGATGATTTTAGTAGAAATTCCGGCAATGCAGGCGACCGAAACCAGCAATCTCGCATCGGGCCGTATTTCAGACATAAATCGCTATAGCACAACGATCACCCAGCCGACGCTTTATCGTGGATATCTGCTCGACCAACTAGAGCGGATCAATCGGACATTCACGGCGAAAATCCATATCGGCCTGTCTGACACACCCATCCCGCTCGCCTTTGCGATTGAAAATGCCGCTGGCGGGCTGGACCGGGAGCGCAAGGACGCGCTGCCCAACCATTTCCACACACCCAATCTGGTGAGAACCAATGACGAGATTGTCGATGGCGGCCAGATTTTTCAGGATGATGTCAATAGCGCATTGTCGCTATTTACGGCCGAACGCGTCGATTATTCGCTGCACCGTATCCGCCATTATTGCGCGACCGATCCAGAGCATTTTCAGCCGTTCATTCTCTTTACCAATTACCAACGCTATGTAGACGAATTTATTGAAACTGGGTTGGAAGAAGTCAAATCCGGCAATGCAGAAATGCTGGTCGAACCCGGTAACCGGATTACCCGTCTTGATGGTGAACCATCCTGTCCGCCTATTGCAAAGCCGCCGCAAATGCCCGCTTATCATCTCGTTCGTAAGGGTGGTCTTCCGGGGGTAACGCTTGTCAATATGGGTGTCGGGCCGTCCAATGCGAAGACTATTACCGATCATCTTGCCGTCCTGCGCCCGCATGTCTGGCTGATGATTGGTCATTGCGGCGCATTACGCCGGACGCAGCGGTTGGGAGATTATGTGCTCGCCCATGCGTATCTGCGTGACGACAATGTCCTCGATGATGTTCTGCCGCCCAGTATTCCACTGCCGACCATTGCCGAAGTGCAATTGGCGCTGACCAAGGCGGTGCAGGAAGTAACCGGTATTGACCAGTCACAGCTGAAACAGCATTTGCGTACCGGTACGGTCGTCACGACTGGCGACCGCAATTGGGAGCTGCGTTTTGAGCAGATTGCCAAGCGCCTGAATCAGTCCCGCGCTATCGCCATTGATATGGAATCTGCGACGGTGGCCGCCAACGGCTATCGCTACCGTGTGCCTTACGGGACATTGCTATGCGCGTCGGACAAGCCGCTTCATGGCGAGATTAAATTGCCGGGCATGGCGGATGCATTTTATCAGGAACGGGTCGGCCAACATCTCGCCATTGGCCTCAGGACGATTGATCTGCTGGCAAAAGAAGCGGATGCCGGGACGTTGCACTCGAGAAAGCTGCGGAGTTTTGGCGAGCCATTGTTCCGGTAGCTGACCCCGATGTTGGCTAGTCCCAATATGGTCTGACTGTCCCATGTCTATCATCCAACTATCGTCATCCTGAACTTGATTCAGGATGCAGAGTGATTGTGACTTGCCCCATTAGATCCTGAAACAAGTTCAGGATGACGGAGCCCTCGGCTGGGTCCAAAAAACCTACGAAGTTTACAAAGCTAACAATGTCCTTTTACGCCGTTTTACCGCGCAACATTATTCCAAAGTTCACACAAATCTCACCCCCCTCGCGCGGGTGCATTATCATCTATTCAATTGTCAGAGAACCAGCGGTGACTCTGTCACAAAGCGGGTATTGTAGGACAGCGAAAACCGACTGAAAAACAGGATTCTATTGACCCAGATCAAGCTGAATGTTGCGCTGAATCAATGCGGGAGCTTCTTACTCTTCCTAATCATCATGGGGTATTAAGTAAGAAGGATTTTCCCAATGTGCAAAATGACAAAGTTTCTCGCCTTCGCTGCGGTGTCGGGCATAGCAATTACCTCTGCGCCAGCCTTTGCTGAACAGGGTGACATATTGCTGCGTGTGCGGGCGATTAATGTGATGCCGAACGAAGACAGTGGTTCGGTCTTGCCCGGTTTCCCCGGCGAAGAAGTTAGCGTCGACAATAGTCCGGCGCCGGAACTTGATATCACCTATATGGCGACCAATAATATCGGGTTTGAACTAATTGCCGCCACTACCAAACATAGTGCGAGCGGTAAGACGGGGACGACCAGTTCTATCGGACGCTTGGCGTCAACTTGGGTATTGCCACCAACCCTGACGGCGCAATATCATTTCGCACCGGACGCCGCGATCCGTCCTTATGTTGGTGCGGGTATCAACTATACAATTTTCTATAATGAAAAGGCCACAAATGCCCTTGAAGCCGCGGTTGGTGATACGAATGTGAACATGAAAGACAGCTTCGGCTGGGCATTGCAGGCAGGTATGGATATTCCCATTAATGACCGGATATCCCTGAACGTCGATGTGAAATATATCGATATTGATACCACTGCGACCTTGCGGACGACCGCTGCGGGAACTCAGCGAGTGAAGATCAACCTTGATCCGCTCGTGGTCGGTGTTGGTCTGGGCATCAAGCTGTAACGGCTAGCCATAATAAACCTGCGGGGGAGTGATCACGCGAAGAGGCCGAGGCCGCCAAAGACGAATAATTTGGCGGCTTGGTATCTTTGCGTGATTATTTTTATGGGATAATTGCTCTGCCATTCCTGCGAAAGCTGGAATTTCCTAAAGTTAACCACTCCGCGAATCATAAAACTTATCCACCAACACCCAGTGCCATGGCTGCTTCTCTGATCCGTTTGGCCGTTTCGCCGTCATTCTTAAACGCGGCCAGCCCATCGGCCAGTGCCTTCTTGGCCTGTACCGTCTGACCCAATTGCATGCGGCTGCGCATCAGCATGATCCAGCCATTGGCATCTTTGGGGTTGGACTGAAGCCGTTTGTCGAGACCATCGACCATATTAGAGATCATTGCTTCTTGTTGACCAGGGGGCAGGGCGGCGGCGTCCTGCATTTGTTTGCGGTTGGGGCCGGGAATGGCGGCGGTGGCGACTTGCGGACCATCTGTGGAGATGCCGCCGGTTGGTGCTGCCGGGGTGACCTTGGCTAGCCGCGCGCTGACATCGATCTTTTCCTTCTCCGCGACCTGTCCGATGACGCGGCGGATATCGGCGGCATAGGGTGCGTCGGCTGGTGTATCTTCGAGCAGCGCGAACCAGTCGTTTATCGCGCCTTTATGATCGCCGGAAATATCTTTCTGTACCGCCAAAAAATAGCGTGCGCGCGGATCTTTTTTGTCGAGCGCTAATGCCTTTTTAAACGCGTCAGAAGCATCGGCTGGCACTTGCTGGCCGTCACTGGCCATCACCAAGGCTTCACCCAACATCGACCAATATTCCGGATTTTTGGGGTCTAGCGTCGTCGCACGTTTCATCGCAGTGGCGGATTCGGCAAATTTTTGCGTCTCAAAATAACTCCAGCCGAGCATCCGCCAGCTTTCGGCATCTTTGGGATCGTCCTGCAGTTTTTTCTCAAGCCCGGCTATGACTTCATCTACGCTGGGTGGTTGTTTTCCTTCGTCCGCAGCAAACGCTGCGCTTGTTTCGGTGTCGCTGCCCATTGTGCGATAAACCTGCACGCCAACCGCGGCTACAGCCAAAATAGCAGCCAGAATCAGCGCGATACGGCTGATGTTAGGCGATTTCTTTGTCGCGGTTTCTTCGGTCATCCGTATTCTCTCAATCTATAAAGTTACAGGCTAAATCCCTGTGCGGGTAGAAGTCGATCCCCGATTCCACGCAAAGCGGTAGCAGCAGGAGATCGGATAGTGTCTGCGCAGGACTAATGAGCCATTCATAATCTTACAAGTGTCCAAAACTGTGATATTTTCCACTGGCATCTCAAAGACATTTTGTTAAGGTGCTGGTAAGTTAAGTCTTTTGGGGTCGCGCTTAAGCCAAGATAAATTGCTGTTTACGTTCGTTAAAACGCGTGAGGGTGCGTTCGAGCGGAATAGCATAAGGGGGAAGTTAGCGCGTGGCGGATAAGTTTCGAGTAGTAATCGTGGGATCTGGTCCGGCAGGTATGAGTGCCGCTGGCCGTGCTGCGCAGTTGAAGTTAAAACATGTACTACTCGAAAAAACCGATCATCTTTCTGATACGATCTACAAATATCAAAAGGGCAAGCATGTCATGGCAACGCCGAGCCAGCTCGTGCTGCGCTCCGATATGGAATTTGACGCGGGCAAGCGGGAAGCGATCCTGGAAACATGGGACAAGCAAACCGACGTTTGCGGCGTCAATGTCCAGTATAATGCCGAACCTATAAAGATCGAAGGGGAAGAAGGAAGCTTCACTATCACCTTGAAAAATGGTGATAAAATACTCACGGAAACCATCGTCATAGCGATCGGGACGCAGGGCAATCCTAACCTCATGCGCTGTCCGGGCGGCGACAATAAATTGGTCCAATATCAGCTCGATGACCCCGGCGAATATTATGACGAGCATATCACCGTTATCGGTTCCGGTGATGCGGGAATCGAGAACGCATTGGGCCTTGCGGCGGATGCGGCGCAGAATAATATTGTGACGATCCTCAACCGCTCGGCCGAATTTGCCCGGGCGAAAAAAGCCAATGTGAAGCTGCTGATGGAAGCAGGCGAGCAGGGCAAGGTGATGATCCGTAACGAGACGACGCCATCGGAAGTCAAGGATGGCGAGCTGGTTCTCGAAACCCGTGATGGACAGGAAACCATAAAGTGCGACCGCATCATTGCGCGCATGGGTTCTGCGCCGCCGCGTAAATTTGTTGAAGAATGCGGCATTGAATTTACCAGCGAAGACCGCGAAGCCTATCCGAAGCTGAGCCCTGCGTTCGAAAGTACCAAGAATGGCATATATGTCATTGGTGCGTTGGCTGGTTATCCGTTGATCAAGCATTGTATGAACCAAGGCTATGATGTCATCGAATTTATCAATGGCAATGAAGAACTGAAGCCGGCTGATGAGCCGATATTGGAAAAGAAATTTGCTGCTCTACCTGGCGGCAAGACTGTCGAAGAGTGGCTTGAATTTTTCCGTGAGAAGGTCACAATTCTCAACGATCTATCACCGCTGCAGATGCGCGAGTTCATGCTCGATAGCGAGCCATTGGCCTATCGCAAAGACGATATTATTTTTGAACGGAATGATCCGGGATCATCGCTGTTCACCATTGCCCAAGGATCGGTTCTGGTCGAGATAGACTCGAATGACAGCTCGAAAGTCATTCCGATTGAGGAAGGCTCCATCTTTGGTGAAGTTGGCCTGATCTCCGGCCGTCGTCGCGGCGCCACTATTCGCGCAGCCGAAGATGTGATCGCGATAGAAGTATCGCGGACGGCGGCGCTGAAATTGCAGGCCTCTGTCCCGGCGGCCAAGCGCGCGATTACGCGTATATCGACCGAACGGCAATTGCTGCAAATGTTCGGCTCTGGCCTGACCAAGGAAGATATAGCCGAAGCCGTCGAGACCAGCGAGATTGTCAATGTCCGTGCGGGTGAAACGATCATCAATGAGGGCGATGATGGTAATGACATTTATGTGATCCGCGTCGGATCTATGGTGGTCGAGAAGGAAATTGGCGGAAAGCCGGTGTTTCTATCCTATTTGCCAGCCGGTTCCTATGTCGGCGAAATGACATTGATTGCGGGCGGCATGCGCACAGCAACGGTGAAAGCGGCGATTAAATCTGAAGTGATCAAGATACAGGGTGATGCGTTCAAGAAGGTACTTGATGCGCATCCCGACCTCCTCCGCCGGGCCAAGAAAGACATGGCCGCGCGGCAAGACATCAATGCTTTTGTCGAAGCCAAGAAAGACAGTTTTTCTGGCGTGGTGGATTATTATTCCGGCGTTGCCAATTTCCTTGTCGATAACGGCATTGGTGAAGCTACTGACGTTTTGCTGATTGACGAAAACCTCTGCGTAGGCTGCGACAATTGCGAGAAGGCCTGTGCCGATAGCCATGAAGGCTTGTCCCGTCTTGATCGTGAAGCAGGGCGGACTTATGCGCATCTTCATGTACCGACCAGTTGCCGCCACTGTGAGCACCCGCATTGCATGTCCGATTGCCCGCCTGACGCGATCCACCGTGGTCCCGACGGCGAAGTGTTTATCGACGATAGCTGCATCGGCTGCGGCAATTGCCAGCGCTATTGCCCCTATGGTGTGATCCGCATGGACAAAGTCCCGCCGAAAAAGCCGAGCGTCCTAAATTGGTTGCTGTTTGGTTTCGGCCCTGGCCCCGGCGAGCCCGACAAGAAATGGGTTGCTGACCACAGCGATCCGGCGGTCGAGAAACCAAAAAAAGCGATTAAATGCGACATGTGCGCAGGGATTAAAGGTGGCCCCGCTTGTGTGCGGGCTTGTCCAACCGGTGCGGCCATTCGCGTGGCACCAGAGGAATTCCTTACCGTCTCCAAGCTTGAGCAGGAGGGCGTATAATGGCTTCTGTTCCTATTCCCGGCGGCGCTGCGAAAAAGAAGGTCGCCATGCATGATGGCTTTTTGAAGCATGCGGGTTACCGCTGGTTGAAAATCGCGTCTTTCATTATGTTGATATCTATTGTCAGCTACCTCTTCATCGACGTTTCGCCGCGCCATAATGGCGGTAGTTGGTATGGCTATACGCTGGGCACGATCGGCGCTGGTCTGATTCTGTGGCTGACCATGTTGGGTGTGCGAAAACGGGCAATGACACCGGGAAGCTGGTCTCTCAAAGCATGGACCTCGGCGCATATATATCTAGGTCTCAGCCTGATCGTTATCGGGACATTGCACACCGGTTTCCAGTTTGGATGGAATATTCATACGGCCGCTTATGCCTTTATGATGCTAGTCATTATCTCCGGCATAGTCGGGATCTATTTCTATGTGACCATTCCGCAAGCGCTGTCCAATAATCGCGACGAAATGACCGAGACGCAAATGCTCGAAAGCCTGCGCTCGCTTGACCGGCAACTGCATGAAGCGGCGCAGCCCCTGTCGGCGGAACATGCGGCCCTCGTCCTGCAATCACTGGAACAAGATCCATTCGGTGGCGGTATCCTGAAACGGATTTCGGGAAATTATCCCAATTGCGCTACCCGCGGTGCACAGGCTGATTTGCGACGGGAGCGCGCTTATCAGCCTCGCATGGGCGGTGACGATCCGCTCGACAAAATCGATGCACTGCTTGAAAAAAAGGAAGCGACGCTTGCCCGCGTTCGTCGCCATCTTAGGCTGAAAGCGCTGTTACAGGTTTGGCTCTTTGTCCATGTACCAATGACCTTTGCCCTGATCGCATCGCTAACGGCGCACATCATCAGCGTTTTCTTTTACTGGTAGGCGGGAGATAGCTATGACCTTTATCGTTCGCCAAATCGCTGTCACCGCCGATGGCCGTGAGATTATCCGCTCCAATCCTTTTTCGGAAATGCAGATCGGGGTGGGCCGTAACGCTGCAAACGCCATTCACTTGCCTGATCTGGCCGTTAATCCTGATCATGCTGTCATCCGTAAATTGAAGGATGGACGGATAGAGGTCGAGAGTATTTCGAACCAGAAATTCTCGGTCGACGGCCGAGAACTACTGTCCGCGACGATTGATCCTGCCAAGAGCTCGGAACTGGGCTTTGGCGGTCACGTAATATTGGTCAGCGAAGATGCTGAAGGCGTTATTCTGACTGTTAAGCGGGTTGAAGCCTTATCCGATTCTGCGGAAGACCGCGAAGAGGGCGCGCTATACACGTTGAAAGGCTTGCTGCCCGGTAAACGGATCAGCGCATGGGGCTTTATCGGTCTGGTGCTCGCGGCTTTCCTTATCTGGCCTATTTATACTTGGGCGACCTATCGCGGCGTGGATGAACGGCCCGATGGCTTTCATGCCGATACGATGTGGACTTCCGGCAAGCTGAGCGAGGCGCATCATAGCCTTGAAGGCGATTGTCAGGCCTGTCATGTCGATGCCTTTGTCACTGTGCAGGACAACACCTGCCTCACCTGCCACGAAGATGACGCGCATGATCATGCTGATAAGAAACGGCTCTTGACTGCTATGGGTGAACCAGAAGGCTTGGAAGTGGTTAGCGCTGCATTCGCTTCTGCATTTAACAAGCCGCCTGGCAGGTGTGTCGAATGTCACACCGAGCATGAAGGCGAGGGTGCTATGCAACCGACGGCGCAGAAATTCTGCGCGGATTGCCATGAAGGAATGGACGGGCGTTTGACGGATACCAAGCTTGAAAATGCATCTGATTTTGGGATTTCTCATCCCCAATTCCGTCCTGCCTTGCTGATTCAGCCCGGTGGTAAAAATCCTGCTCGCAAACGGGTTTCACTCGATAAAAAACCGACCGAATATAATGGTTTGAAATTTCCGCATGATATCCATCTGTCAAAAACCGGCGGGGTCGCGCAAATGGGGCGGCGGCTGTCAGCTAAGTTCGATTTTGGCGATTCTCTAGCTTGCAAAGATTGCCACACGCCCGATTCCAATGGCGTGCGGTTTGAGCCGGTCGATATGAAAGAAGACTGCAGCATGTGCCACAGTCTGGCCTTTGAAGAAATTGGCAGCACGGTGCGTACTTTACGTCACGGCGAACCGGATATGGTGCGCGCTGACTTGCAGGCTTATTATCGCTCCACAGGTCCATCACGGCCGATTAATCTTGGCGGTATGAAGCGGCGGCGGCCGGGTGCGCAGAATGAAACCCGGGTGGCTAGCGATTATGCCCGCGCCGTTCAGTTCCGTCCCAGCCGCGCCAATCTTGCTATCCAGCAAGTATTCTCACGCGGCGGGGCCTGTTTCGATTGTCACGGTGTCACACCGCCGACTGCCAGAGGTCGTATGGACTATGGTATTAAGCCGGTTACCCAAACGGATCGCTATCTGCACAAGGGCTGGTTCAGCCATGAGGCACATACGCAAGAGGATTGTACGAGCTGTCACGCAGCTACCAAGTCTGACGACGCGCGTGACCTGTTGATTCCCGGAATCAAGACTTGCCGTGAATGCCATGGCGGCGAATTCCAGAAGACAGCCGATGTGCCATCGACATGTGCTATGTGCCATGATTATCATGCGGACGATGGTGCGCCTTGGTTGATCAAGGAACAGCAAAAAGATAAACGTAAAAAGCCGGATAAGACGGCAAATGATAATGACGCACTCCGACCAACGGATAAGTTGACGGTCAAGATTCGAAAGCAGAAAATTGCCAGTCGCTAGAAGCGATGTAAAAGAGGGGACGCGTCTATGCTATTGGCGCAAGTAACGGATATTCACCTGGGCTTTGACCCGGATGATCCGTCTGAATTTAACCGCAAGCGCCTTGATCAGGCGCTCAAGGTGCTGTGCGAGATGGAGCCGCGACCGGATGCGTTGCTTGCTACGGGCGATCTTGTTGATCGCGGGGATCAGGACAGTTACAGGCGGTTGGAAGATGCCCTTTCGGTCGTGCCGTTTCCGGTCTATATGTGCCTTGGCAATCATGATTTGCGCGCTCCGTTTCAGAAGCAATTTCCTGACGTGCCAACGGCGGACGGCTTCGTCCAATATGAAATTGATGACGGCCCGCTGCGCTTATTGATATTGGATACATTGGAAGAAGGCCGTCACGGCGGTGCTTTTTGCGAAGTCCGTGCGCAATGGCTGGCCGACCGTCTAGCGGAAAAACCGGACAAACCCACCTTATTGATATTGCATCACCCGCCGGTTGAATCCGGTATCGCTTGGATGAATACCGATCCGCGCGAACCATGGGTGACCACATTGGCTGATGTCATTGAGGGCCATGACCAGATTGAAGGTATGATCACCGGTCATTTGCACCGTAATATTTCGACCTCTTTCGAAGGTAAAAATCTGTCAGTTTGTGCATCCACAGCACCTCAAATAGCGTTTAACCTAGCGCCGATTGACCCCGAAAAGCCTGATGGGCGGAATATGATCGTGGCCGATCCGCCGGCCATCGCACTGCATTGGTGGAACGGTAGGCAGTTGGTCACTCATTTTGAAACGGCAGAAGAGCACGTTATGCTCGCCCGCTATGATCATAATTTTCAGCCATTGGTACGGGCCTTGTTGGCAGAGCGACCTGATTAAGCCCTATATCTCTGCGGATAACAGCGATATGGTGGTCGCTTTGGCCACTTACAGCGGGGACACTAAAGCTGCTCTATTGCCCTTACAAATTGTACCCGCTTGTCGGCATTGGCAAGGCAGACTATGTTAGCTGATATGACCATAGCAACTGACACGCTCGACCTGATCGGCAATACCCCACTCGTTCGTCTCACCGGCCCCAGCGCGGAGGCAGGTTGTGACATTTACGGCAAATGCGAATTTGCCAATCCCGGCGCTTCGGTAAAGGATCGCGCAGCGTTATTCATTGTGCAGGATGCCGAGGAACGCGGCCTGTTAAAGCCCGGGGGGATGATTGTCGAAGGGACGGCGGGCAATACCGGAATCGGTATTGCGCTCGTCGCCAATGCCAAAGGCTATAAAACAACCATCGTCATGCCCGAAACCCAAAGCCGCGAGAAAATGGATACGCTGCGTGCGCTGGGCGCAAAGCTGGTTCTGGTTCCTGCGGCTCCATATGCCAATCCTGGGCATTTTGTGCACACCAGTCGCCGGATCGCAGAAGAAACAGAAGGCGCGGTTTGGGCGAACCAGTTTGATAATGTCGCCAATCGCCGGGCTCATATTGAAACTACAGCCGAAGAAATCTGGGCGCAGATGGACGGAAAAGTGGACGGTTTTGTCTGTGCTGCAGGGACCGGCGGCACGATTGCCGGTGTGGGCATGGGTTTGAAAGCCAAGAACGAAAACGTGACAATCGCATTGGCTGACCCGCATGGAGCGGCTTTGTATAACTATTATGCCCATGGCGAATTGAAAGCCGAAGGCAGCAGTGTGGCCGAAGGGATCGGGCAGGGCAGGATTACCGGAAATCTTGAAGATGCGCCGATTGATACCCAATATCGAATCAGTGATGAAGAAGGTTTGAAATGGGTTGAGCGATTGCTGCATGAAGAAGGGCTATGTCTTGGTCTGTCATCCGGCATTAATGTCGCCGGCGCTATCGCACTGGGCAAAGAGCTGGGGCCGGGCAGCAGGGTGGCGACGATCCTGTGTGATACGGGCTTTCGCTATTTGTCGTCGCTTTACAACGCGGCTTGGTTGAGAGAGAAAGGTTTGCCAGTTTTTCCATGGCTTGAAGATGATGATTGAAGCTCCACAAGAAACAAGTAATCGTCAGGATACGGTGCAACGCATCCAGGTCGGCCTCGTCGGGTTGGTGGCCGTGTTGCTGCTTGTCAGCACAGCCAATTTTGTATTGCAGCGGGCCAGCGACGAACAATCGGCAATTGAGGAAATTCAGGCGCAAGCGTCTGGCAGTGCGCGGGAACTGGTCAAGGATGTCTTGCCCGCAGCCGCACCGGCAGAACCTTTGGCGGAATTAGGGATAACACCGGCCCCGGTCTCTTCAGACAGTGCGCTGAAACCAACTCAAAAAAAACCGGGCTCCCGCGCGCAAGTGGTTCCCGATCTTGAACCTGACCCCAAACTGGAAGCACCCATGGATCAGGAGTAAAATCTGTTGCTGCGCATGGCTGCATTTGGTTTTGCCCTCTTGGCGGTCATGGGGCTGTTGCTTCAATGTAGTCCGGCAGCAACGAATGCGCCGGACAATGCTTCCGCCCCTATCCAAGTCCAGTTGATGACCAGCCTGCCAATTATCTGGGGCGACGGCGCGTCGATGGAGAGTATCCTTTCGGGAAAAACTTCGCCAGCGCCTATCTACAGTCACTGGCAGAAAAATTATAACATAACAGCGGTCGACAGTTTCGAAGGCCTGGAAAATAGCGGAACCGATATTGTTCTGCTGGCTCAGCCGCCCGCAATGGACCCGGCTGATATCGCAGCAATTGATGCATGGGTGCGCGCGGGTGGCAAGGTAATCATCCTGACCGATCCCATGCTGGTTTGGCCAACCGCATTGCCATTGGGCGATAAGCGCAGACCGCTTGCATCAGGGCTGTTGTCGCCTTTGCTAAGCCATTGGGGGTTGGCATTGCAAATGCCGGACGCAACGGGATCAGGCCGGGTAGAACTGGAATTTCCGCAAGCAACCGTTTCAACAGTGGGTATCGGAACCTTCAAACCAATAGCTGAGCCGGATGAAAGCCATGCAGAGTGTGCGCTAAGCATCGCTCATGTTATGGTACGGTGTAAAGTGGGGCAGGGGGCTGCGATCATATTGGCCGATGCCGATTTTCTGAACGATAATTTATGGGCTGATAAAGTGCGGCCATCTGATAGCGGCGCAAGCCAGTTGATCGACTTGTTTGTCGCTGATTTACGAAAATAAAGCCGATTCTCGACCTGAGGGCCGTATGATCAGTCCAAAATTTGCTAAGTTTCCAACAACTAATCTGATTTATGTCAGTATCCGTCTATGGAGGTTGAAAATAAAACATAATTAAATCAAATAGATAATCTATTTTGTCCGTAATATCCCGTAAATTCCCGCAAAATCCCCTTTCATCCCTGCCGCTCCCCTGTTAATCATAATTTGTTATCGGGGTGATTTTCCTGTTCGGGATTCTGATGTTTCAGGAGCGGTGTTTTGCGCACTTCTTCAAGCGGGAGAGCCTTGCCTCCGATATTGTTGAGGGGTTTGGGCTGTGTCTGGTCATTACGCATATTCAGGGTCGGGAATTTCCGCGATAGACGACAAAGGTCGTTTGTCCGTACCCGCATTTCTGCGTAAAGATTTGATCGCCAGCAGTGACGGCCGCGTTCTGTGCCTTGGTAAGCATGAAAAGTGGGATTGCCTCGTCGGTTTCGGCCTCAGCCGTAAGATTGATATGCTCGCAGAAATCGACAAAGAAGAAGAAATCGCCATCGCCCGGTCAGAACCTTATGACCGGGACGCAGCTGGCGCCCGTAAATTCTCCTCCCTGCAGGATCTGAGCTTTGACGCCAGCGGGCGTTTTGTTTTACCTCCGATGTTGCAAGCCATTGGTGGTCTGAAAGATAACGTAATTTTCCACGGCATTGGTAAGACATTCTGCCTTTGGGCGCCGCAAACATTGCTTGATACGACCGACGATGTTCCGGTCGATAAGCGGCTGGTGGAATTTCATCTCAGCGAAGTGGGGAAAAAGAAATGACCCCCAATGAGACCGCCCCTAAAGAATCTATAGCAGCATCGGCTCGTCCGCATGTTCCCGTCTTACTGAACGAAGTCATAGATGCGCTCGCCATTACCCCGGGTGAAACGCATGTTGACGGTACATTTGGTGCAGGCGGATACAGCATGGCGATGATCGCTGCCGGTGCAAAGGTTTATGCCTTTGATCAAGACCCAGACGCGATTGCGAGCGGCGCGGATATGGTTGCGGCTTCCGATGGCCAGTTGGTTCTGCACCATGATTTCTATTCGCAAATGGCAGATGTGCTCGACGGCGAAGATATTGATGGCATCACGCTCGATATCGGCGTTTCATCCATGCAGCTGGATCAAGCTGGGCGCGGTTTTTCTTTCCAGAAAGATGGTCCCCTCGACATGCGCATGTCGCAAGATGGTCCGAGTGCAGCTGATTTCCTGAACGAGGCAGATGAAGAAGATATTGCAAACGTCATCTATCGCTATGGGGAAGAGCGGCGTTCGCGCAAAATTGCCAAAGCCATTGTAGATGCGCGCCCACTCACCCGTACGTCTGAGCTGGCCAATATCGTTCGCAAATCTTTGGGACATAAACCGGGCGACAAAAAAGACCCCGCAACTCGCACCTTTCAGGCGATCCGTATCCACATCAACCGCGAACTGGGCGAGTTGGAAGATGGATTGATCGCCGCAGAGCGCTTGTTGAAACCCGGTGGCCGTCTCGCGGTTGTCACGTTTCACAGTCTTGAAGATCGTATCGTCAAAAATTTCCTGCGTGACCGCAGCGGCCAAAAGTCCGCTGGTTCGCGCCACATACCCCAAGTTTCCGAAAAACGGCCGGCACCCACCTTTCATAAACCAGCCAAAATGGTGCGTCCGGCCGGGGCGGAGCAGGTCTCTAATCCCCGAGCCCGCTCCGCCACCCTCAGATTAGCGGTGCGATCCGATGCGCCCGCAGTTCCGGCGACAGGAGGCATGCAATGAAGCTAGCAGTTAAACGGCTTGAAGGTATTGGATGGCTCGCACTGGTGTTTCTGGTGGCGATCCTACTTTATCCGTTATCCCTAAGTGTCGCGACTTTGCGCAGCGATTTGGCGCGGACGGATAGCAAAATCATATCGGTGAAAAAAGACATCCGCTATCTGGAGACAGAATTTAGTGCGCGCGCCAATTTGCGGCAGCTGGAGGACTGGAACAAGCTTGAATATGGATATGTTTCGCCCACCGCTGCTCAATATCTTGATGGGGAGCGGGCACTTGCCAATCTTGGTGGTAAGGATTTGCGAAAGCCGGTTAGGGTTGCAGTTATCAGTACGATGGATCATGTCCAGCCAGCAGGAATAATCGGCTCGGTATTTCCGACGGCATCGGCACAGGAACGAAATGCGAATAGCAGCGACGATAACGCAAAATCCGGGGTCGAGCCCACAGCGGCGCAACTGCGGCAAACCAAAACCACTCGCGTGGCCAATATGGAAAACAAGCTTCTCGACGACGGGCTGATGAAGCGGCTCGTCGCACGAGCGGATAGTGAGCAGGCGCGGAGCAGTGCCCAATGACCACTCTTCTGGCGAACAGCAGAAAGGTGCAGTTTTCCGGTAAGCATAAGGAACTAGCAGCCAGCGCCCATTTTCGCTTGATGGTGTTGCTGATGCTGTTTCTAGCCATCTTCACAATCATTATCGGGCGGCTGATCAGTTTCAGCATAATGGAGGATGCCAAGCCGACGCGTATGTCGAGCTCCATCTTTGTTCCCGCGCGCGGCGATATTGTGGACCGCAATGGTGTCCCGTTGGCGCGGACCATGCAGGGCTATGCCGTTCGCGTGGTGCCTGACCAGGTTCTGGGTGATAAAGACTTGCTGGCGCGGCAGCTTGCAGAAATATTCCCCGATACAACGGCCACTGAATTTCTGGAGAAGCTTAAAGGGCCGAGGCCTACTTATTTACGCCGCCGCGCGTTGCCCAATGAGGTTAAGAGTGTCCATGCTCTGGGAGAAATCGGCATTGGTTTCCCGCGCGAAGATGAACGGCTTTATCCCCAGCGTGATCTGGCCGCCCATGTTCTGGGTTACGTCAATGCGGATAACGAAGGTGTCATGGGCATGGAGCGTGCCCTGAATGACCGGTTAAAAGATAAAAGCTTGCGCGGGGCGCCGGTCGCATTGTCCATAGATAGCCGGGTGCAGGCAGCGCTGGAAAGCGAATTGATGGTGGCTATGACCAGCAATGATGCACGCGGTGCGGCAGGCATCATATTGGATGTGCGCAGCGGTGAAGTCATGGCGCTGGCGTCTTTACCGGTATTTGACCCCAACAAGATCCGCCGGGCGACGATGAAATATCAAAATAATGAAGTGACCCAAAGCGTGTTTGAACTGGGTTCGACATTTAAGCCGCTGACGGTTGCGGCAGCTCTCGACGCGGGAACCGTGACCGATCTTGCGGTTCGCTATAATGCAACGGAACCGATTAAGGTCGCAGGCTTTACGATCCGGGACGAGCATGGTCAGAACCGTTATCTCAATGTGCCGGAAACATTGGTGCACAGCTCCAATATCGTGACAGCGCGGATAGCGGACAATCTTGGTATCGATAAGATGAAAGCGATGATTCGCCGGCTTGGTTTCGACGAACGACCGCATATCGAACTCGCAGAACGCGGGAAGCCGCTTTGGCCACAAAGCTGGGGTCGGGTCACAAACATGACTGTCGCTTATGGTCACGGCATTGCCGTGACACCTCTCCATTTGGCCAGCGCCTATGCCGCTTTGGTCAATGGCGGTATCTGGCGTCCGGCCACTTTGCTCAAGGTTAAGCCCGGTGAGGAAGCGGAAGGCCGCCGCGTGTTCAAGGCGGCAACCAGCGCGCGTATGCGCCAATTGCTGCGGATGATCGTATCCAACGGTACGGGCCGGAAGGCCGATGCGCCCGGTTACCGGATCGGCGGCAAAACCGGATCTGCCGAAAAACCATCTAATGGCGGCTACAACAAAACTTCGCTTGTCTCGACATTTGCCGCTGCTTTCCCGATGGATAATCCGCGTTATGTAGTGATTACAATGCTTGATGAGCCAAAAGGCAATGCCGAAAACGGGTTTCAGCGGACCGCTGGCTGGACCGCAGCGCCGGTTGTGCGTAAAGTTGTCCCCCGGATCGGCCCGATGTTGGGCGTTGTTCCGGATGAGCACCGTGATGTTGATGTATCGGAGCTGACACCATTACTCTGGTCGCCGAAAGGATAGGCGATGAAATTAAGCGCCCTTATTGCCGGATTAAGCGATGCGGTTCTGGAAAGCGAAGCAGGCGAAAGCTACGTCACCGGCTTTGCTATTGATAATCGGAAAATTGCACCCGGTAATATATTCGGCGCATTTCAGGGCGCGAATGTAAATGGTGAGGATTTTATCGAAGATGCCATAGCTGCCGGAGCGATAGCGGTTGTCGCGCGGCCCGAGGCAGAGGTCGATGGAGTTGTCCATATAGCGGATAAAGAACCGCGGCGTTTATTTGCGATAATGGCCGCGCGCTATTTCACCCCCACACCGCCCTATGTCGCCGCGGTCACCGGCACGAATGGCAAGACATCCACTGCTGAACTGACCCGCCAATTATGGCGGATGGCGGGCCTGAACAGTGCGTCTATCGGGACATTGGGCGTCACTACGGCGAGCGAGCAGATCAAAACCGGTTTGACGACGCCCGATATTGTGACCTTCCTGTCCAACATGTCTGGCCTTGCCCGTGAAGGGGTCACTCACGCGATATTTGAAGCATCCAGCCACGGACTTTCCCAATACCGCACAGAGGGATTGCCGGTTCAGGTGGGTGTGTTTACTAATCTCAGCCGCGACCATCTTGATTATCATGGTGATATGGACAGCTATTTCGAATCTAAGATGCGGCTATTTGATGAAGTTGTCGATCCATCGGGTACAGCGGTTATCTGGGCTGATGATATATGGTCTGATGCGGTCATCAAACGCGCCACGGATCGCGGGTTAAATATTTTTACCGTTGGCGAAAAGGGAACATCCTTGCGCCTGTTATCACGCACGCCGACCCAATTGGGTCAGGTGTTGATGGTTGAGGCGCAGGGCAATACGCACCGCATTTCCTTGCCGTTAATCGGGGCCTATCAGGCCGCTAACGTCCTTTGTGCCGCTGGAGTGATATTGGCAACCGGCGGCGTGATTGGCGATGTGTTCGATCATCTGCAACGTTTGCAACCGGTTCGTGGCCGTCTGGAACGTGCGGTCATCACCAAAGCGGGCGCGCCGGTCTATGTTGACTATGCTCACACGCCCGACGGCTTGCGCGCGGCCATTGATGCGCTGCGCCCGCATGTCAAAGGCAAGCTGATTACCATTTTTGGTGCAGGCGGGGACCGGGACAAAGGCAAACGCCCCGAGATGGGAAAAGTAGCCGTGGAACTATCCGATATTGCGATTGTAACGGATGATAATCCGCGCAGCGAAGATGCTGCCGCCATTCGCGCCGATATATTGGCAGGAGGGCAGGGCGCGGAAGAAGTTGGCGACCGCCGCGCAGCCATCGCTTATGGCATCAAATTGGCGGGTACGGATGACATCATCCTGCTGGCGGGCAAGGGCCACGAGCAAGGCCAGATTGTCGGCGACCGGATTATTCCATTTGATGACGTTGAAGTCGCAAGGGAATGTACACGCGAAGCCAGCGCCATGCCGGATGGGGAGGCCGTTTAATGACCGCTTTATGGACATCGCCCGCCATTGCGCAAGCCGTACAGGGCAAGGCCAGTGCAGAGTTTGAAGTAAACGGCGTCGCATTTGATTCGCGTGAGATCGGCCCGGGCGACCTTTTCTTTGCCATGAAAGGCGAACAGAGTGACGGGCATCTTTATGTCGATACCATCTATGCCGCTGGCGCAGCTGGCGCGATTGTCAGTCAGCCGGTCGATGGCCCGCATATATTGGTATCCGATACGACCAAAGCATTGAACCAACTCGCCATTGCATCGCGGGCACGCAGCAGTGCGAAAATTATTGGTGTCACAGGATCGGTTGGAAAAACCGGCACAAAGGAAGCGCTTTTTGCAGCTTTAAACCGGTCTTCCATGGGCAAAGCGCATCGCTCGGTGAAAAGCTATAATAACCATGTCGGTGTCCCATTGAGCCTGTCGCGTATGCCAGCCGATTGCCAATATGGCATCTTTGAAATGGGCATGAACCACCCCGGCGAACTGGCCCAGCTCACCCACTTGGTCCGTCCCGATGTAGCGATTGTCACCGCCATTGCCCCCGCGCATGTCGGGCATTTTTCCGGAGAGGAAGAAATAGCGGACGCCAAGGCAGAGATTTTTCGGGGGCTGACAAAAGACGGCACTGCGATCATCCCGATTGATAGCCCGCACTATGACCGGCTGCGCAAGGCGGCGTCGCGCTACACAAAAAATATTATCAGCTTCGGCTTTAACGAGGCAGCGGATGTGCGGACAATGGATGTTGTTCCCGCGCAAGGCGGTGGATCATTGGTAACGGCCAAGCTTGGCGACCGCAGTCTGTGTTTCACGATTTCCACGCCCGGACAGCATTGGGTGTCTAACGCCTTGGCAATTTTGGCCGCTGTCCGTGCGGTCGATGGCGATCTGGCCTCGGCCGGATTGGCGCTCGCTGAACTCGAAGGGTTGGATGGTCGCGGAAAACGGCATCAAATCGGATTGAAGCAGGGCGGTCAGGCGCTGCTGATTGACGAGAGTTACAACGCCAATCCGGTCTCGATGAAAGCAACGTTGAGCCAGTTGGCCAGCGAGAATACTAGCGGTAAGAAAATGCTTCTGCTGGGCGCGATGGGTGAACTGGGTGACAAGGCGCAATATTATCATGAAGCATTGGCGGCCGACATAATTGCTTCTGGCGCCCAGATTGTCATATTGATTGGCGGTGAAATTGCTTATACATCGGCCCAATTGGCAAAAATGCTTTCGGAAAAACTTGAACACACTCCCGAAATATCACATGTCGCGGGCTCTTTGGAAGCGCTGGCCGAAGTCGCAAGGAAAATCAGTAACGAAGACATCCTTCTGATTAAGGGATCCAATTATCTGGGGCTTGCCAAGGTCGTTTCGGCATTGGTGAGTGGGGAGTATTAATGTTTTACCTATTAGCGCAATGGCTTGAATTTGAAGGCGTGTTTAACGTTTTTCGTTATTTGAGTTTCCGTTCGGGGGCAGCAATTGCAACCGCTTTGTTTATCGGCATGATGATCGGACCAAGGTTCATCAACATGCTGCGCATGCGTCAAGGCAAAGGGCAGCCCATTCGTGAAGATGGTCCGATTACCCATTTGAAAAAAGCAGGAACGCCGACAATGGGCGGCTTGATGATATTGATATCACTCGTTATTTCGGTGCTTCTATGGATGGACTTGTCCAATATTTTCGTATGGGCCTGTATCTTTGTGACACTTGGTTTCGGTGCGATTGGCTTTATGGATGACTATGATAAAGTCAGCAAAGCGAGCCATAAAGGTATTCCGGGGCGGGTCAGATTGTTAATGGAATTTGCGATTGCCGGCTTTGCTACATGGGTCATTGTTCAACAGGTCGGTACGAGCCTTTATGTCCCGTTTTTCAATAATGTGCAGATTAATCTGGGTATATTATACTTCCCGTTTGCTATGTTCGTCATTGTCGGTTCTGGGAATGCGGTCAATTTAACCGACGGCCTGGACGGTCTTGCGACTATGCCCGTGGTTATCGCCAGCGCGACCTTCCTGATCCTCGTCTATCTTTCCGGCAACGCGGTATTCTCGGGATATCTGGGCATACCATTCGTACCGGGTGCAGGCGAATTGGCAATTTTCTGCGCCGGTATCATAGGGGCCTGTCTGGCATTCCTCTGGTTTAACTCGCCCCCCGCCGCTGTGTTCATGGGCGATACGGGTAGTCTTGCACTGGGCGGTGCATTGGGCGCTATCGCCGTTTCGATTCACCATGAAATCGTTCTCGCCATTGTCGGCGGACTATTTGTGTTGGAGGCGGTATCTGTGATCGTGCAGGTCTTCTTTTTTAAACGCACCGGCAAGCGGGTTTTCCGTATGGCTCCGATCCATCACCATTTTGAACAGCTCGGCTGGTCTGAATCAACGGTTGTGATCCGCTTCTGGATTATCAGTCTGGTTCTGGCCTTGGCTGGTCTGGCGACGCTCAAGCTGAGATGATCCGATCTTCCGCCTTTGCCAATAAAAGCTATGCCATATTGGGCTTGGCGCGGTCTGGCATGGCGACGCTGGACGCATTGCACGCAAGCGGCGCAAAAATATTAGCGTGGGATTCGCGAGAAGATTTGCGCAAGGAAGCCGATGCAAAGGCGATTATCGCTGACCCGCTGGAAACCGACCTCAGCGATTATGACGCGATCATCGTATCACCGGGCGTCCCGCTCAACACCCATCCCATTCGGGACAAAGCCTCGGATGACGGCGTGCCGATAATCGGTGATATAGAACTCTTCTCACAAGCGCGGCGGTCTTTGCCGCCGCATCGTGTGGTGGGAATTACCGGAACCAATGGCAAATCCACGACGACTGCGTTGGTTCACCACATCATCCAAAGTTCAGGCCTGCCAACCCATATGGGCGGTAATATCGGCGTGCCGATACTGTCGCAAAAGCCATTGGCGGCTGGCGGCGTCTATGTGCTGGAGCTTTCGAGCTATCAGATCGACCTTACCACCAGTTTGGATTGCGATGTCGCGATGCTGCTCAATATCAGTCCGGACCATCTGGATCGCTATGACGGTTTTGATGCTTATGCCGCATCCAAAGTGCGCCTGTTCGACATGATGGGTTCTGATCATGTCGCGATTTTTGGCAGCGATGATGAAAAGACTCAACTCGCCTTGCAGTTAATTCGCGCAGAAGGCCGGGTAGAAAATTTCGTGGATACGAGCGGGATGATCCTGGACGGGCAGGCCGACTGGCCATCGCTTCAGGGGCCGCATAATATGCAAAATGCGATCGCCGCCGTGGCCGCTGCCGAGGCCTTGGGCCTGCGCGAGCGACAATGGCGTCCCGCGCTTAAAAGCTTCAAAGGCCTGCCGCACCGGATGGAACGTGTAGCCGAATCCGCTGGTGTGCTGTTTGTAAATGACAGCAAGGCCACCAACTCCGCGTCAACCGGTCCGGCGCTCGGCGCCTATCCCAAGATCCACTGGATTGTAGGCGGGTTGCCCAAAAGCAATGAACTGACCGAATGTGAACCCTATTATGGCAATGTCGTAAAGGCTTATACAATTGGTGATGCCGGTCCGTTATTTGGCAAATTGCTGGCACCCCATATGCCTGTGGATCCCTGCGAGATGATGTTGACGGCCGTGCAACATGCCGCCGCAAATGCCAAACCGGGCGAGGTGGTCTTATTGTCGCCTGCCTGTGCGTCGTTCGATCAGTTCAAGGATTTTGAAGCACGGGGCGATTGTTTTCGCTGTGCGGTCGATAGTGTCATCGAAAATAAGCTGATCGGGGCCGCATCAGGGGGGCGGTTAATATGACCGATGGTACGCCTTCGCAGAGCGCACTGCCTGAAATTGCGGCGGGTTTAAAGAAAAAGCGTTTTCAACTGGAATCGCGTTTGGGGCGCAGTGACCGGTCACCGCTGGCAATTTGGTTCTGGGAATTGGATCGGGTGCTGTTAGCATTGATGCTCACCCTGATTGCGATCGGTCTAATCGCTGTCGCTGCCGCTTCACCGGTTACAGCATTGAAACATAGCACGGCGGCTGTAACGGTTGACCCGCTATATTATTTCTATCGGCAGCTCGGATGGGTTATTGCCGGTATTCCGATCATGCTGGTGGTGTCGATGCTGCCTAAGGAACAGGCCCGGCGTTTTGCGCTCATCGCGGCGGTTGTGGCTTTTTCACTGCTCTTTTTGGTCCCGATTTTGGGCAAGTCGGTCAACGGCGCCCAGCGTTGGATAGGCTATGGGTTTGCGACAATCCAGCCGGGGGAGTTTTTGAAACCCTTTTACGCCGTCGCGCTAGCGTGGTTGTTGTCGCTGCGGGTTAAGGATCCCTCTTTGCCTGTGGTGTCGGTATCCTTCTTGCTCACCGGAATTATTGCACTGTTGCTCATGATGCAGCCAAATTTGGGCGAGACCATCATGTTTTGCGGCATCTGGTTTGTGCTGATGATGATTTCCGGCCTGTCGGCCCGATTGATTGCTGCCATGATCATTCTGGGCGTCGGCGGTCTGGTCGCTGCCTATTTCTTTTATCCTGTGGCGACGCAACGGATTAACGAGTGGTTGTTTGGCGGGGAAGAATTTGACCAGGTGATGTTGGCCTATAAGGCGCTAACCGGCGGCGGTTTGCTGGGCACTGGTCCCGGGCTGGGCGTTGAAAAGTTCAAACTGCCTGAGGCCCATACCGATTATATATTTTCAGTCATTGGGGAGGAATTCGGTTTGCTTGCCTGCGCCGCGATTGCTCTAGTCTATCTCGCTATCATAGTGCGTGTGTTTTTGCGCCTGCTAGATGAGGAAGATAATTTCATCATTCTCGCTGTTGCGGGGCTGGCCGCGCAATTTGGTGGGCAGGCGCTGATCAACATGGCGGTGAACCTGCAGCTTTTTCCATCCAAGGGCATGACGCTGCCATTTATCAGCTATGGTGGGTCGTCCATATTGGCTTTATCGATTGGCGTCGGACTCTTGCTAGCCTTTACGCGCAGAAACCCCTATTTAGATGGCTCACTTTATGTCACAAACGGGATGGTGACCACATGAGCTTTACAAAACATTATGTCTTGGCCGCCGGCGGTACCGGCGGTCATATGATCCCGGCCTATGCGTTGGCGCAGGAATTGGTCCAGCGCGGCCACCGTGTAGCCCTGATCACCGATGCACGCGGGGAGAAAATTCCCGGCATGGTCGACGATGCTCAGGTGCATGTTCTACCTGCGGGTCGGATTACAAAAGATCCGCGCGGATGGCTCTCTGGCGCGCGCGCGATTATGAAGGGCCGCAATATGGCGATGCAGCTCTATGATACGTTTCAGCCATCGGCGGTTATTGGCTTTGGTGGTTATCCTGCTTTTCCAGCCTTGCTGGCCGCGAGCCGGAAAAATATCCCGTCCATTATTCACGAACAAAATGCCGTGCTGGGCCGGGTCAACAGGCTGGCCGCACGTTCGGTCAATGCGATTGCGACATCCTATCCCGACATACTGAAGCTGAAACCGAAATATCTCGAAAAAGTGCATCTGGTTGGCAACCCTGTGCGCGAAGAAGTTATTGCGTTGCGGGACGAACCCTATCCGCCGCTGACCGAAGAAGGTATTTTCCGCGTATTGGTGACGGGCGGTAGTCAGGGCGCAACGATTCTGTCTGATGTAGTTCCTGATGGTCTTGCGATGCTCCCCATGCATTTGCGCCGCCGGATGCAAGTGACCCAGCAATGCCGCGAACAGGATATCGAGCGGGTACGGGAAAAATATGCCGAACATGATATTCCGGCCGAACTAGCCACTTATTTGCCAGATCTGCCGCAGCGGCTAGGCTGGGCTCATTTGGTGATCGGGCGGGCAGGGGCCTCGACGATTGCAGAGCTAACCACGGCGGGGCGTCCCGCAATACTCATTCCGCTGCCTATCGCGACAGATGATCATCAGACACAGAATGTCCGCGAAATGGTTGCTACCGGTGGAGCGCGCGCCATTGCGCAGCCGCAATTCACCCCCAAGGAACTGGCTAAACAAATACAGAAAATAGCGCTTGGCCCTGATGCGCTGCAAAATGCAGCCCGTTTTGCCCGCAAATGCGGACGTCCCGATGCGGTTATTGATCTGGCAGATCTAGTCGAAAGTATAGGAACTTCGCCTTTGTCCAAGACACTGAAAGTGAAATCCGAAAAACCCCAGCAGGCGACAAATCAACGTCCAGCGCTGGCGAAAGAAAGCATATAATGAAGGGCGTAGGCACAGATATTGGCACGATCCATTTTGTTGGCATAGGCGGGATCGGAATGTCCGGCATTGCCGAAGTCATGCATAATATGGGCTATAAGGTGCAAGGCTCTGACTTGGCGGAAAGTTATATTGTCGACGGCCTGCGTGCCAGGGGCATAGAAGTGATGATCGGCCAAAAGGCTGAAAATGTTATCGGCACTGCCGTGGTCGTTACATCAACCGCAGTGAAGCGCGGTAACCCTGAAGTTGAAAAAGCCTTGGAAGACCGCATCCCCCTGGTCCGGCGCGCTGAAATGCTGGCGGAACTGATGCGGCTGAAAAGCACCATCGCGATTGCCGGTACGCACGGCAAGACGACCACTACATCCATGGTTGCGGCGATGCTGGATGCAGGCGGTATTGATCCGACCGTTATCAATGGCGGTATCATCAATAATTACGGGTCCAATGCACGGCTGGGTGACAGCGAATGGATGGTCGTAGAGGCTGACGAAAGCGACGGCAGCTTCTTACGGCTAGATGGTACGATTGCGGTCGTTACCAATATCGATCCGGAACATCTTGATCATTATGGCAGCTTTGACAAAATCAAAGATAGCTTTGTCGAATTTATCGAAAACGTGCCCTTTTATGGCGCTGCGATATTGTGTCTCGATCATCCTGAAGTGCAAGCCATATTACCGCGCATCCGTGACCGGCGCTTGATCACCTATGGTTTTTCAGCGCAAGCTGATGTGAAAGGTATCAATGTGACGCCGATCGCGGGCGGCAACCGTTTTGATGTGGTGGTCCGTGACCGCGACGGGGAAACGCACACTATTGAAGGTATCGAGCTGCCGATGCCCGGAAGGCATAATGTCCAGAACGCTATTGCCGCTATTGCGGTTGGTCTGGAAATGGGCATGACGGATGAACAAATTGCCAATGGTTTTGACCATTTTGGCGGTGTCAAACGACGCTTTACCAAAGTGGGTGAGGTAGATGGGGCGATTGTCATCGATGATTACGGCCATCATCCCGTTGAAATTCGTGCGGTATTATCTGCCGCGCGTGAAGGTGCCGGGGGACGGGTGATTGCAGTGGTCCAACCCCATCGCTTCACACGTTTGCGCGACCATATGGAAGAATTTCAGCAAGCATTTAATGACGCCGACATTGTCTATGTCACGCCTGTCTATGTGGCGGGCGAAGACCCGATCGAGGGTGTGGATAGCGAAGCGCTGGCTACCGGTTTGAAAAACCGTGGCCACCGGCTCGCCGAAACCGTCGCCGACGAAGCGGATTTGATCCAGCGGCTTGCCAAAGAAGTGCAAGATAAAGATATGATCGTCTGTCTGGGCGCAGGCGATATAACCAAATGGGCCGCTGGTTTGGCGGATGGTATAAAGGCTGCGCGGGCATGACTGCGGCGGTGACTCTTCCTGAAACGCGGGGCAAGCTGACCGCTGATGCGCCGCTAGCTCCTTTGGTCTGGTTCAAAACTGGCGGTTCGGCGCAATGGCTGTTTGAACCCAAAGATATTAGCGATCTTCAGAATTTTCTACGCAGCCTGTCGGCGGATATGATTGTCTGGCCCTTGGGTCTGGGTTCTAACCTGATTATCCGTGATGGCGGCAAGGAGGGTGTAATCATTCGTTTGGGCAAGGCTTTTGCCGGTATTGAATTGCATAGTGATGATCCGGAAATGATCGTCTGCGGCGCGGGCGCCCCCGGCATTTCGGCGGCCAGCTTCGCGCGCGACAATGCGCTTGCGGGAACTGAGTTTTTACGCGGCATCCCCGGTACAGTGGGCGGCGCGGTCAGAATGAATGCGGGGGCCTATGGCCGCGAGATGTGCGACATATTGGTAAGCGCGGACGTCGTGATGCGCGACGGCAGCCTCCAGACTATTTCTCTTGACGATATGGGCTATAGCTATCGCCATTCAGACCTGCCCGAAGATGCCATAGTTATCGGCGCGACCCTGCGCGGAACGCCCGGTGATAAAGAGACGATCACGGCAGAAATGAAGCGCATCGCGGACGAGCGCGAAGCTTCCCAGCCATTGCGGACAAAAACCGGCGGATCGACTTTCAAAAACCCCGATGGGCACAAGGCATGGCAGTTGGTCGATGAAGCTGGTTGCCGCGGCTTGACAATGGGGCAGGCACAGGTTTCGGAGAAGCATTGCAATTTTCTGCTCAATCTCGGAGGTGCGACGTCGGCTGATATTGAAGCCTTGGGCGACGAAGTGCGTCGGCGGGTCAAAGAACATAGCGGTGTAGAGCTACACTGGGAAATACAGCGCGTGGGAGATGAAATATGACGGACAAGCTTCACGTAGCGGTATTGATGGGCGGATGGTCCGCCGAGCGCGAAGTGTCGCTCATGAGCGGCAATGGTGTGGCCGATGCGCTGGAAAAAAATGGCAATAAGGTGACCCGTATCGATATGGATCGCAATTTGGCGATGGTGCTGGATGGTGTCAGACCGGATGTCGTGTTCAACGCGCTGCACGGCTGCCCAGGCGAAGACGGCACGGTGCAGGGCATGCTCGACCTGATGCAAATTCCTTATACCCATAGTGGGTTGGTCACCTCGGTCATTGCGATCGACAAACAGCTAACCAAGCAGCAACTGGTCCCCGCCGGTATTCCGATGCCCGTGGGCAAAATGGTCAGAAGCTCCGATATTTTTGAAGCCGATCCATTGCCGCGTCCTTATGTTTTGAAACCGGTAAACGAGGGATCTTCTGTCGGCGTGGCTATTGTCACGGATCAGGGCAATTATGGCAATCCAATTGGCCGGGATGTAACCGGCCCTTGGCAGGAATTTGACGAACTGCTAGCTGAGCCTTTCATCAAAGGCCGGGAGTTGACCACCGCTGTTGTCGGCGGCAAGGCTTTGTGCGTGACTGAGCTAAAAACCAAAGCTGGTTTCTATGATTATGAAGCGAAATATACAGAAGGTCTGACCGAACATATTTGCCCTGCGCAAATTCCGGCGGATATTGAAAAGCTCTGTCTCGACTATGCGTTGCGGGCGCATCAGATATTGGGATGTAAAGGCACCTCGCGCACCGATTTTCGCTGGGATGATGAATTGGGGGCGGACGGGATATTCGTTCTTGAAACCAATACCCAGCCCGGCATGACACCGCTCAGCCTTGTGCCGGAACAAGCCAAGCAGATGGGCATTAGCTACGAAGAATTGGTCGAGTTGATCGTGAGGGAAGCCCTATGAAGAGGACAATGCGATGACAACAGCATCGATCAGACGGACAAATAAAAAGCCGAAGAGCAAGCCGCGTATTGTCGGCCGGGCCAAAGTGCGTGAAATTTCGATATTTGACAAAATATTGCGGGCCATGCCGATTAACGAAGAACAAATCCAAAAAGGCCTGACATGGGGTTTGGTTGGCGTATTTGTGCTGGGTGCCTACAGCGTCGCGCATTATACGGGCATTACCGAACGGGTGAGCAGCCAGTTTGCGACATTGGTCGGCAATGCTGGGTTTGAAGTGAAGCGGGTGGAAGTAACGGGCGTGAACCGGATTGACGAACTGAAAGTCTATGAAATCACGCTGGCGCAAAAAGATCGCTCGATGATGCTGGTCGATATTGATCAGGTCCGTGACGATTTAATGGGCAATGGCTGGATCAAAGATGCTCGTATTTCGCGGCGCTTGCCCGATACTTTGGTGGTCGAGATTATTGAACGCGAACCCGCAGCCGTCTGGCAACAGGATGGTAAATTATCACTCATCGACAATACCGGATATCCTCTGGAGCAAATCCAGAAAGAAGAAATTCCCGATCTACCCGTCATCGTAGGCGCGAAGGCCAATGAACGAGTACCGCAGTTGACCAAATTGTTAAACGTCGCTCCCGCGCTTAGTCCGATGGTGACGGGTGCGACCTGGATCGGTAACCGGCGCTGGGATTTGGAGTTTGACAGCGGTGAAACGCTGGCGCTGCCTGAAGGCGAAGATACTGCGGCGGCGGCCTTGCTGAACTTTGCACGGATGGACGGTGTTAACCGGTTGCTCGGACGCGGTGTGGTCCATTTTGATCTGCGCGATTCAGAGCGAGCTTATTTGCGGATGCCGCCAAAACCGGCAACAGAACCAGAAGGCTGAAGTAACATTGTCAAATGGGGGTCATGAGACAAGAAGACGGAAATAGGGGAACAGGCAAATGGTAGCACGGGTAGAAAAGATTTTTACCGCTTTGGATATCGGGTCATCCAAGATCACGGCGATGATCGCTGGCCGGATGGATAACGGCGATATCACTGTGCTGGGTACGGGGCAGCGCGCGAGCAAGGGAGTGAAGCGCGGCTATATTGCAGATACCGAACGTACGGAACTGGACGTCCGTGACGCCGTGGAGCAGGCAGAGCGTATCGCTGGCATCAATATTGACGATGTATGGGTCAGTTTTTCTGCCGGCGGCCTGACCAGTATTTTGACGGCGGTGGAAACCGAATTGGGCGGCCACCGGATCGAACAGGACGATATTGACCACCTGCTGAAGGCCGGACGCAATAGCATCGACCCGCAGGGCAAGATGGTGCTTCATGCCCAGCCTGCCCTCTATACGCTGGACGGCTTGAACGGTGTGAAAAAGCCCAAGGGCCTGCATGCCGACCGGCTCGGTGTGGATATCCATGTGATCCTTGCCGACGCATCGCCCGTGCGGAATATCGACATGAGCGTGCGGGGCGCGCATCTCAATGTCAAATCGATTATTGCTTCACCTATTGCGGCTGGCACAGCCTGTCTTTCCAAGGAAGAGCGCGAACTGGGCGTTGCGCTTGTGGAGATGGGGGCGGAAGTAACCAATGTTTCGCTATTCGCTGGCGGGATGTTGGTGGGGCTGCATACGCTACCTTATGGCGCGGCTGATATTACTGACGATATCGCATCATCATTCGGATTGCGGCGGGCGCAGGCGGAACGAATTAAATGTTTCTATGGCTCGGCTACAACCAGCCCGCGCGATAACCATGAGGCTATCGATTTGCAGCTGGAGGAGACTGGACCGGAATCCGAAGAGGAAGGCCGGATCACCAAAGCGCAGCTTATCGGCGTCATACGTCAACGATTGGATCATCTCATGGGTGAGATTGGCCAATCGCTCAAAGCGCTGGGCTTTACCGGCCCTGTAGGACGACAGGTCGTCCTTACCGGTGGCGGTGCGGAACTCAAAGGCATAGCGGATTATGCGCAGTCGGCACTGGGTCAGACCGTAAGGATTGGACGGCCAATGGGTCTGGCCGCCTTGCCAGAAGCGCATAGCGGTCCGGCCTTTGCGGGGCTGGCTGGGCTTGTGCTTTATGCTGCGCAGGAACCCGTCGATCTCAGATCGCTTTCCACGAGTGGACAAAAGGTTCACAGATACGCTGGGTCCGCTGTAATTGGGCGACTGATGTCGGCCATTAAGGGCAATTTTTAAAAATTTACGAAATAAATTAACTTTTCGGGTGATTCCCGCTTCAAATTTGTGCAAAGCGTTACCCAAATATTACACACCGAGTTTTTGTCTGGGGAGACAGTAAAATGAGCATCAATATTGGCCCACCTGAAGTGGAAGAGTTGAAACCACGTATCGCCGTCATTGGCGTAGGCGGAGCCGGCGGAAACGCGATCGCAAATATGATCGCGGCAAAGGTTGAAGGCGTTGATTTCATCGTTAGCAATACCGACGCCCAATCGCTCAACAGTTCTCCCGCAGAACGCCGGATTCAGCTTGGACCTGAAATTACACAGGGCCTCGGCGCTGGCTCTCGTCCAGAAGTTGGACGCGCAGCGGCTGAAGAAACACTGGAACTTGTCGAACAAGCGCTCGAAGGCGCGCATATGTGCTTTATCGCAGCAGGCATGGGCGGCGGCACTGGTACCGGTGCAGCACCTGTTATCGCCAAGGCGGCGCGCGACAGAGGTATTCTGACCGTTGGTGTTGTAACCAAACCCTTCACCTTTGAAGGTACGCGGCGGATGAAAGCGGCCAATGCTGGTATCGAAGAGCTTCAGAAAAATGTCGATACTCTAATCATCATCCCCAATCAGAATCTGTTCCTCGTCGCCAATCCGAATACGACCTTCAAAGAAGCGTTTTTGCTGGCTGACGAAGTGCTGCAACAGGGTGTGCGCGGTATTACCGATTTGATGGTGATGCCGGGTTTGATTAACCTCGATTTTGCTGATGTCCGTTCCGTGATGCACGAAATGGGCCAAGCGATGATGGGTACAGGCGAAGCCGAAGGTGACGGACGTGCTCTTGAAGCGGCGGAAAAAGCTATTGCTAACCCATTGCTCGACGGCGTGTCTATGAAAGGTGCGAAAGGCGTGATTGTCTCTATTACGGGCGGTGAAGATATGCGCCTGATGGAAGTCGATGAAGCGGCTAATCACATCCGCGAACTGGTCGATCCTGATGCCAACATCATCTGGGGTAGTGCTTTTAACGAAAATCTAGAAGGTCGTATCCGTGTGTCGGTTGTCGCCACCGGCATCGACAGTGATGGTCCTAGGACTACATCTACGCCGAGTTCATCTTTTGCGATGAGCAGCCCGCCCCCGGCGGCGGCGTCATTCGCTTCCAGTATTCCAGCAGAGCCCAAGGTGGAAGAGCCGCAGGCAGAAGCCGAGCTTGATATGGCGGACAGCTTTGATACATCGGAAGCAGACATGGTTGTCGAACCCGAACAGGCTCCTGAACCACAATCGGCGGCAATTTCTTCCCCGACAGCAACCTATTCCGATGATGATGATCTGGAAGATAACACGGTGGTCGCTCCTTCATTTGCGTCCTTGACGCCCGGTATGGTCAGTGATGACGAACCGGAAGAAGATGAGCTAGTGCTGGGCGGTGACGCGATGCAACCTGTTGAAGAAGCTTCACCCAAAATGGCAGATCGCGCCCCGCGCGTTGCCAGTGGCGGCGGCACCTTGTTCGAGCGTATGTCCAACTTGACGCGCGGAAACAAAGCCGACGATGAAAACGATGATGACGAAAAATCGCGGGATCCACTGGAAATTCCGCGCTTCCTTAATCGTCAGAATAACCAATAAAAAAGCTATTATCGACCAATTGTTCATCATAGATATTGTGGGGCCGATTGATCCTTGTCTTTTGGCAGGGGCGGCTGGCCTTGCAATTCATGATGGACGCTTGATTTCGGTAGAATCTAGTCGTTTAATAAACGGGTGAACACAATCTCAAAATATCTGATTCTGGCGAGCTTACCTTTCATAGGGGTGAGCCTGACTGCTGCCCCTGTTTTGGCGCAAAGCGGCGACCAGTCTAACAGTATAAATTTGCAGGATGCGCTGCGCCGTATCGCTAGCAATTCGGCTGATTCTTCGGCCCTTGCCGATGCAGGGCTAGCGGCTCTGGACTTAGGCGATACGCGGGCAGCCATTGGCTTTCTTGCCAGAGCGGACGAAATTTTTCCGCGTAGCGGCCGTGTCAAAGCTGGGCTGGCGCGGGCATTATTGCTCGAACAAAATCCTTTTGGCGCTATTCGCTATTTTGATGAAGCGATAGCCAATGGCATATCGGTGAAGGAGATCGCTTTGGATCGCGGCCTCGCTTATGATCTTATTGGTCGTAATGCCGATGCGCAAAAGGATTATGCGCTGGCGATGCGCTATGAGCAGAGCGATCTATTGCTTGGACGTTATGCAGTGTCTTTGGGGATCAGCGGGGATGTCGCAGGCGCAGAAGCGAAACTAAACCCGCTATTACAAAAAAGTGACCGAGACGCTTGGCGCAATCGCGCGTTTATCTTTGCAATGAATGGGGATGAGAAAGAGGCGAATAAAATTGCCCGTCAAACCATGACCAAGCAAATGGCCAAGGCGATTAAACCTTTTTTTGATGGTATGCCGAAACTAACGGCGGCGCAAAAAGCCGCTGCGGTGCATTTCGGTCATTTTCCGGCGAGTGAAAATATCGGAGTTGATGTCGCGTCTGTTCGTTTCGCGTCGCAAAGCGCCATGCGCGGCGGTGACGGGGCTGATGCAGGATTAATCCCAATCGGTGAGCCTTTGGGACAGGACGCCAAAAAGCCAAAGGTTCTGGCAATGCCCGATACGTCATCGCGCCGCCGTCCCGGGGCAACACGAAAAGAAAAGAAAAAACAGCAAAATGCATCGCTGGCTAAATCCGATACTGCGGTCCGGTTGGCGCAAAACACGCTGCCTGTTCCGGCAATCGCAAGGCCATTGGTGAAGCCAAACGTCAATCGACCAAGTGATCCGATAGCGACGAAGGCCGCCGTAATTGAAAAACCGGCATTGGTGCCGGCACCGGTATCTTCACCGGGTTTTGAAACCGCCATTGGCGGCGCTACCGAACAAGCCGAACGGCAGATCGCTATGTCCCCGCCCGAAATCGGTGCGCCGGCCCCATCTTTGGTGTCGGAAAGCGTGAGCAGAAAAGTCAATATTGGCGACGTGAAAGCGGTGGGGCAATCCACTGACGAAGAATTAAACGCTCCCGTGCAACTGGTTGATTTTGATCTTGCCAAAGCGGGAGGTTCCGGCCCGTCACCGATAATATCCGGGAATGTTGAGGGATCGGGGGGTGGCGCACCGCCTCCCCGGGCCTTGTCTGAAATTATCGGATCAATTTCTATTCCTGATTCAGAGAAAAGGACGGGGGTTGTTCCTGTCGATTTAGCATCGATAACTCCGGCCAAACCAAAACCGCCCGTTGAAAAACCAGTGGAAGAAAAAGCGGAACCCAAAAAGGTGGAAGCCAAGGCCAAACCAAAACCCAAGCCACCGGAATTTCCCAAACGCTATTGGGTGCAGATTGCCACTGGTTCGGATATCAAAGCCCTGAAATATGATTATCGCAGGCTTGCCAAGAAAAACGCAGAACTATTCGCTGGCATCAGCGGTTGGACTTCACCTTGGGGACAAACAAGGCGGCTTGTCATCGGGCCTTTTGACGATTTTAAAACCGCAAAGAAAATCGAAGCCGAATATCGCAAAAATGGTGGCGACGCTTTCGCTTGGGTCAGCGATGACGGTACGGAAGTGAATAAACTAAACTAATGGATAGTCTTGCCCGCTATGCTAGCGACCCGCATCAGAGTCGCGGCAGGCGCTATGACGAAGGGCGCGCCGGTTCCAATGGGAGTGTGCGGGGCCCGCGCGATGATTTCCAACGCGATCGCGATCGGATCATCCACTCGATATCCTTTCGTCGTTTGCGCCATAAGACGCAGGTTTTTGTTGCGCCCGATGGTGATCATTTTCGCGTCCGCCTAACCCATAGTCTAGAAGTAGCGCAAATTGGACGGACGATTGCCCGCGCGCTGGGCTTGAATGAAGATCTGACCGAGGCGTTATGTCTGGCTCATGATATCGGTCACCCGCCCTTTGGCCATGCAGGCGAAGATGCGCTGGAAGAGGCGATGGCTGATTATGGCGGTTTCGATCATAATGCGCAAACGATCCGCACATTGACCAAATTGGAACGGCCTTATCCCCGCTGGGATGGCCTGAACCTGACGTGGGAAATGCTGGAGGGTTTGGCGAAGCATAACGGGCCAGTGCTTGACCCAACATGGGCTTTGCAAGAAGCCAATGCACCAATGCCTCTTGATCTAAATAGCTGGCCCTCTTTGGAGGCGCAGATCGCAGCGGTAGCCGACGATATTGCTTATGATAATCACGACATTGATGACGGGATCCGGGCAGGATTGCTGAGTATTGACCAGCTTTTGACGATGCCTTTTATCGCCGCGCAGTGGTCCGATATCTGCACGCGTTATCCTGATATTGACCGGGACCGGTTGGTACCGGAATTGATCCGGGATCAAATCGGAATGATGGTCAATGATGTCATTGAAACCACCATGAGCCGGATCAACGAATTTGGAATTTCGTCGGTCGATGATGTTCGTCAGGCTGACCGGATGATCGGCGGTTTTTCTCACGATATGGCGGCGAAAGAACGTACGCTAAAAAAATTCATGTATGCCAATCTCTATTATCATTCCGAGCAGATGGAGGCAGCTGAAAAAGCGCATGTTATCGTTGCTGAACTGGTCGCCGCTTATCGCGACAAACCAAGCCTATTGCCTGAAAGCTGGGCCGTAACTCTGCCTGACGGGGAGCCTGATCGTATGCGGCATATTGCCGATTTTATGGCGGGGATGACGGATCGCTATGCCAGCAACCGGCATGCCGAAATTTTTGGAAAAGCAAATGACTGAACCGGTACTTGTTGTTGGCGCGACGGGTTTGGTTGGCAACTTGCTGGCGCGAAAGCTCGTTGCAGATGGGCGGGATGATCATCTTCATTTGTTGATGAGAAAGCCGGTAGAAACCGCCTATGGCGCCGCGACGATGCATATCGCCCCGACCAAGAAATGGCCCGATATTATAGCATCTATCAAGGCACAGCGCGTGGTATCATGTCTTGGCTCGACCATGAAAAAGGCGGGATCGAAAGAGGCTTTTGCCGCGATAGATCGCGATCTGGTTGGCGTCGTTGGCAAAGCGGCCAAGGCCGCAGGTGCACGGCAGTTTATCACTATTTCCTCGACAATGGCCAATGCAGAGGCTTCGGGGTTTTACCTGAAGGTCAAGGGGCAGGCGGAACAGCTTTTGCGCGAACTGGCCTTTGACCGGCTCGATATCATCCGTCCGGGATTACTACGCGGCGAGCGGCCCGGCGAAGCGCGCCTTGGCGAAAGTCTCGCCATTATCGCCAGCCCATTGCTCGACCGGCTGCTGCACGGGGGCTTGCGACGCTTTCGCTCGATTGATGCGAGAGAAGTGGCTGCAGCCATCGCAGTTTTATTGGTTGAGGAAAATTCAGGCGCTCATATTTTTGAAAATGAAGCGATATGGAAATTGGCCGAACGGGAAACGCTCTGAACTTTTTCGAGTGGGGCCAACCATAGAATCATTGACTCCCGCCCCCCGGACGGTAACGCTGCCATTTGCTTTTGATTGCCGCCTTACAGGCATAAATCACGATGCTGTGCGGGAGAGCGTTTGCGATCCTATCAGGATTTCAGACCGCCGAAGGAGCAACCGCCCCGGAAACTCTCAGGCAGATGGACCGCACAGGATCACAAGCACTCTGGAAAGAGAGCGAGCCTTCTGATTGAAGGTATCGCTCCACCGAAGGGGTAAATGGCCGTAAATAAAGCGCCATGAAACTCTCAGGTTCCGTGACAGAGGGGGCAGTTTTGCAGGCTTTTGCTGTGATCTGTACCCTTTTTGCACAACGGAATCTTTGATGAGTAATGACAAAAACGAAATATTGAAAACACTACCGCTGGATAGCTGGCACCGCGGCCTTGGCGCGCGCATGGTGCCGTTTGCGGGCTATGAAATGCCGGTTCAATATGAAGGCGTTATGGCCGAGCATTTGTGGACTCGCGAACATGCCGGTCTGTTTGATGTTAGCCATATGGGGCAAGTGCAGCTGGTCGGTGATAGCGCAGCCGAAGCGCTGGAAGGGATTGTTCCCGGGAATATTTCAGCGCTGGGCGCAGGCAAAATCCGCTACACTTTGTTGCTGGCTCAAGATGGCGGGATATTGGATGACCTGATGGTTACCAATATGGGCGATCATCTCTATCTGGTGGTGAACGGCGCGACCAAGCACGGCGATATTTCCTATTTAGAGGCGCAATTGCCTTCGGATATCACGCTTCATCACATGGAAAACCACGCGCTGCTCGCCTTGCAGGGGCCCAAAGCCGCTGCCGCTTTGGCGCAGATTGCCATCAGCACGGTGCAAGCGGACGGGACAGCGCCGACGAACTTATATTTCATGGAGGGCGGCGCGTTCCAATGGGGAGAGGTACCGCTAGGGATCAGTCGTTCCGGCTATACCGGCGAAGACGGGTTCGAGATTAGCGTACCGGCGGACCATGCCGAGGCGTTGGCAGTGGCTCTATGCGCGCTGGACGACGTGAAGCCCATTGGTCTGGGCGCACGCGATAGTTTGCGGTTGGAAGCAGGATTGCCGCTCTATGGCCATGACATGGACGCAGACACGCTGCCTGTAGAAGCCAATTTAAACTTTGCCCTATCCAAAGCGCGGCGTGAAGAAGCCAATTTTACCGGAGCGCAGCCGGTGCTCGCACAATATCCTGACAAGGCGGCGAAAAAACGCGTCGGGCTGCTCGTTAATGGTCGCCAACCGATTCGCGAGGGCGCGCATGTCGTCGATGCGGATGGAAAGACTATCGGCGCTGTGACAAGCGGCGGTTTTTCGCCGACGCTGCAAAAGCCTATTGCCATGGCCTATGTCCCGATGGCACTGGCCAATACCGGTACCGAAATTATCGTAGAACAACGCGGAAAACCCATCGCCTGCACTGTAGCAGACATGCCGTTTGTACCACATAATTATCACCGCAAACTGAAATTATAGTCTGGAATAACGGAAGAGGACGACAAGATGAGCCGATATTATACTGATGAACATGAGTGGGTTGATGTCGAAGGCGACACTGCAACGGTTGGCATTACCGACTATGCGCAGGAACAGCTGGGTGACATTGTTTTTGTGGAAACACCAGAGGTCGGCTCCGAACTGGAGCAGGGCGATGATGCCGCTGTCGTGGAATCAGTAAAAGCTGCATCCGATGTTTATGCCGCTGTGTCAGGCACAGTGATTGAAATCAACGAAGCGCTCGAAGACGAACCGGCGCTGGTTAATAGCTCGGCCGAAGAAGATGGCTGGTTTTTCCGGCTTACACTCTCCGATCCGTCGGAGCTCGATGATCTGATGAATGAAAAAGCCTATAAGGCCTTTGTAGACGGTCTTTAAAAATATTCACTGTCCCCCGCTGATCGGTGGGGGCGGTGACAAAAGGAATATATGATGCGCTATCTACCGCTAACCCCGCAGGACCGGCAGGATATGCTGGCCACCATTGGTGCCGATAGCATTGACGACCTTTTCGTCGATGTGCCTAATGATGTGCAACTCGACGGACCGATCCGCGATTTGCCGATGCATGCCGGGGAAATGGCGGTTGAAGCGCATATGAAGAAGCTGGCCCGCAATAACTCGGCTGCTGGTGATATGCCGTTTTTCTTGGGGGCAGGCGCTTATCGCCACCACGTGCCGGCCAGTGTTGATCACATCATTCAACGCGGGGAATTCCTGACTGCTTATACGCCTTATCAGCCAGAAATTGCCCAGGGAACGTTGCAGACCCTCTTTGAATTCCAGACACAGGTCGCGCGCTTGTTCGGTGTCGATGTGGCAAATGCCTCTATGTATGATGGCTCCACGGCTTGCTGGGAAGCGATCACCATGGCGAGGCGGATCACCAAGCGGGGTAAGGCTATCCTGTCTTCCGGTCTGCATCCGCATTATGTTTCAGTGGCCAAGACGATGGCCCGTTTCACCAAGGATCAGCTGGTTAGCGAAGCGCCAACACTGGAGCCGATAACCGATAGCGAAGATTTGCTAGCGCAGATAGATGATGAAACAAGCTGTGTCGTGGTGCAATATCCCGATATTTTGGGACGCATTACCGATATGTCTGCGCTTGCGGAAAAAGCCCATAGTCACAAGGCATTATTAATCGCTGTTGTGACCGAACCTGTGTCTTTGGGAGCGATTAAATCTCCCGGTCAAATGGGAGCGGACATTGTTGTTGGTGAGGGGCAGTCGCTAGGCGTCGGCCTACAATTTGGCGGGCCTTATGTCGGTCTGTTCGGTTGTAAGCAGAAATATGTCCGGCAGATGCCGGGGCGGTTGTGTGGGGAAACGGTTGATGCCGAGGGCAAGCGCGGTTTCGTACTGACCCTGTCCACCCGTGAACAACATATCCGGCGGGAAAAAGCGACATCGAATATCTGCACCAATAGCGGACTTTGCGCGCTGGCCTTTACTGCCCATATGACATTGCTAGGCGAAAAAGGTTTGCGGGAACTAGCGATGCTGAACCATAAAAAGGCAGTTGTTGCTGCCGACCGTTTGGCAAAAATCAACGGCGTTTCCTTATTGAATAGTAGCTTTTTCAACGAATTTACGCTGATTCTTGATAAAGATACTCGGCCCATTGTTCGCAAGCTGGCGGATCAGAAAATCCTCGCCGGTGTATCATTGGGGCGGCTCTATCCTGATACCGATGAATTGGCTCGCGGCCTGATTGTCGCGGTAACGGAAACGACCAGCGATGAAGACGTCGAAATGCTGGCCAGGGCTTTGGAAGGAGAATTGGCATGAGCATGTTGAACGAAGGTCGCCCGACCAAGCAGGATGATAATATTGTCGTGCCAGATCAAAATGCGCTGAAAACCCATACGGGAAATCGCGCGCTAATGGTCGACGAGCCCTTGATTTTCGAAATCGGATCACCGGATCGCAGCGGCGTCGATTTGCCCGAAGCACCGGCGGTGGCAAGCCGTCTTGGCGGTCTTGAACGCGGCGAAGCGATTGGCATTCCGGGCCTGTCCGAATCCGAAACCGTTCGCCATTATACCCGGCTGAGCCGTCAAAATTATGCGATTGATGTCGGCCTGTTTCCGCTGGGTAGCTGCACCATGAAACATAATCCCCGGCTCAATGAAAAAATTGCGCGTCTGAAGGGTTTCTCCGACATTCATCCATTGCAGCCGGTAGATAGTGTGCAGGGCGCGTTGGAACTGATTTACCAGTTGGCCGAATGGCTCAAGGCGCTGACTGGCATGCCCGCTGTGGCGATGAGCCCGAAAGCCGGTGCTCATGGAGAGCTTTGCGGCATATTGGCTATTCGTTCCGCCTTGGAAGCGCGCGGCGATGCTCGTGAAGTCATATTGGTGCCGGAAAGCGCCCATGGTACTAACCCAGCGACCGCGGCGTTCGCAGGTTATAAGGTGGAGGATATTCCCGCCAATGCAGCCGGACGGGTCGATCTGGATGCCCTGAAAGCGCGGCTGGGCCCTGATGTTGCTGGCGTGATGATCACCAATCCCAATACTTGCGGATTGTTCGAGCCGGATATGAAAGCCATTTCAGAAGCCGTGCATGCAGCAGGCGGTCTGGTCTATTGTGACGGCGCGAATTTCAACGCGATTGTCGGGAGAGTGCGTCCCGGTGATCTGGGCATTGATGCAATGCATATTAATTTGCACAAAACATTCTCTACCCCCCATGGCGGTGGCGGTCCGGGTTCCGGTCCAGTTGTTTTTTCCGAAGCGCTGGCACCCTTTGCACCATTACCATTCGTAGAGAAAACACAGGAAAACGGCCCGAACCCGCATTTCCATTTGGTGGAAGAGGAAACCGCCGAAGAGCATCATGGAAACAGCTTTGGCCGGATGGTCGCTTTTCATGGGCAGATGGGCATGTTTACCCGCGCTTTGACCTACATACTCAGCCATGGCGCTGATGGTCTGAAACAGGTGGCGGAGGATGCTGTGTTGAATGCCAATTATGTCCTGCGCAGCTTGGAAGACGTGCTGGATGCGCCTTTTGCGAAGTCCGGTCCTTGTATGCATGAAGCTCTGTTTTCTGATAGTCGTTTCACCAATGGCCTGACCACGCTTGATCTTGCCAAGGGGCTGATCGACGAAGGTTATCATCCAATGACCATGTATTTTCCGTTGGTGGTGCATGGCGCGATGCTGGTCGAGCCGACCGAAACCGAAAGCAAGGCAGCGATCGATCAGTTTATCGGCGCGATGCGTTCGGTTGCGGAGCGGGCCAATGCAGGCGACGAGTTGCTGAAAACCGCGCCGCATTTCGCGCCGCGCAGGCGGCTGGATGAAACGCAGGCGGCGCGTAAGCCGATTTTAGTCTGGCAAGAACCGGAGGAATATGCTGAAGCAGCCGAGTAAAGGCTGATTGAGGGGGCAAAATGATCCAGCGCTTAACGAACCTGTTTGCGCTGTGGACCGTGCTAGGCACAGCCTGGGCGTGGATTTTGCCAGAGCATTTCCTGTGGGTTGTGGATGGGCGCTTCAAGCCAATGGGCCAACCGTTGATCAGTGTCATGTTGGGCCTGATCATGCTTGGCATGGGCGTTACGCTGTCATTTGATGATTTTAAACGGATTGCCCGCATTCCCAAATGCGTGGCTGCTGGCGTCATATTGCAATTCACCGTGATGCCGCTGGCCGGAATTGCCATTGCGATTGGGACTAATTTGGAAACCGGACTGGCGGTCGGCTTGATCCTTGTGTCCTGTTGCCCCGGCGGCACAGCATCCAATGTTGTGGCCTATCTGGCCAACGCCAATGTTGCGCTGTCGGTGATGATGACTATGGCATCGACGCTGGTCGCTGTCATTGCGACACCCTTGCTTACGGGCCTTCTTGCCGGAAAATATGTCGAGATTGACCAGTGGAATCTTTTCATAAACATGGTCTCCATTGTACTCATTCCTGTTGTTGCGGGCATTTTGCTCAACCGCTATTTTCCCAAGACCACAGAAAAAATCGCAATTGTCTCTCCATTGGCATCGGTGATTGTCGTTGTCTTGATCGTTGGGGCGATTATCGCCAATTCCAAAGCTCTGATCGAAGAGCATTTTGGTATATTAATGCTGGCGGTCCTGCTGCTTCATCTAATCGGTTTCGGTCTGGGCTATGTGCTGACCAAGTCATTGGGCTTTGGTGTGGCGGAGCGCCGGACGATCAGTATTGAGGTGGGTATGCAAAATAGCGGTTTGGGTTCCAGTCTTGCCTCCACGCCCGGTTTTGCTGCCCAATTTGCTACCCCGATGCAGGCGGCTCTCGCGCCGGTACCCAGCGCAATTTCTGCCGTCTATCATGTCGTCATCGGTAGTTTCCTGGCCGCAATCTGGCGGCGCATGCCTTAGACCCAGCGCCGCACGCTCTTTTTATAGTCCAGATATTCGCTGCCGAATTTCGTTTCCAGATAGTGTTCCTCACGGGCGATGACCTGCGTGCGAATGACGATGATGACCACGGGTAGCAATATCAGTGCCCATGGGCTGTGAAAAACAAGCGTCAGACCCAAATAGGTCAACGCCATGCCTAGATACATCGGGTTGCGTGTATATCGATATATTCCGGAACGTACGATCTGGTTGGTAGGTTTCCACGGCTCTAGATTATTGCCCAGTTGTCGAAAGCGGCTAGTGCCCGCGATCATGAAAAACAGGCCAGCTAAAATTACGGCTATGCCAATAAATGGAAGATAGCCTGCCGCAGACATAAATTCGCATATCGGACCGGTCCATCTGTCGATCACTAGACCGGTCAGCAAGAAGCCGATATATACGAATGGCGGAGGAAATTTGACCTGCGCGCTATCTTCTTCAAGGTGAAATAATTTCCTCATGATCCGCAATAATAACCTAGATATAGCCAATGCGCAATTCCGGTGGGGGCGATAATGGCTGATTCGACCCCTTGGCTGCGGGAGGAGGCTGGTCCCGAGGATCAAAAACACGCACCTGCAACGCTGCGCAACCGTGATGCGATTGTGGAGGTGTTGCGCGATATCTTGCCAGACAGCGGTACAATATTGGAAATAGCCAGCGGTACGGGTGAGCATGCTGTCTATTTTGGACAGAAATTTCCTGACCTGATATGGCAGCCCAGTGATCCTGATCCTGAATGTTGCCGCTCTATTCAGGCATGGACCGAACGGGCAGAGGCGAAAAACTTGTTGCCCCCGATACAACTCGACGCGCTGGCCCCGACATGGGAAGCAGAGCTGACGGAAAAGCCCGCTGCGATCCTGTGTATTAACATGGTCCATATCGCGCCGTGGGAAGCCTCCATCGGCTTGTTTGCAAAGGCAGCGGCTTTGTTGGAACAGGGCAGTCACTTCTATCTCTACGGTCCTTATTTTCGCGGCGATGCGCCGGTTTCCCCGGGCAATCTCGAATTTGACCGCAGCCTTAAAAGCCGCAATTTGCGTTGGGGCATTCGCGAAGTGGCGGACATGGATGCGCTGGCGGATAAAAACGGCTTTACTCGCACGGATATTGTCGAAATGCCGGCCAATAATCTGTCGCTGCTCTATCGGCGCAACTGATACGCCGGTGGCCTGTGCAATCCGCTTGCCTTGGTTTAAGTGACCGCTTAACATCAGCCCGAGTATAAGAGGAGCGCGCATGTCGACTGAAGTACCAGAAATACGCAGATGCTTAGGATCGTCGATCGCCTTTTGGGCAGAGCGCAGTCCCGATAATATCGTAATAGATGACCGGGCGGGACTCGTTACCTATGCCGAACTCGACCGCATAGTAAATGATTATGCGCGCGCCTTTACCGGCGCCGGCCTGAAAAAAGGCGATCGGATATGTTGGCTGGGTAAGAATAGCGGACTGTATTTCACGTTGTTCGCTGCGGCCAGCCGCGCAGGCGCGGTGATTGCTCCTATCGGCTGGCGTTTGACTGTGCCCGAAGTGGCTTATGTGCTGAAAGATACACAGGCGCCTTTGCTTATTTGCGAACCCGAATTTGCTGAAACCGCCAAACAGGCGGCGGCAGAAGCCGGAACAGTGCAGACTATCCTTGTCGCCGGAGAGGCTGATGGCCTGCAATCGCTGGACGAATGGATGGTCAAGACGCAGCCTGGCGATTTGCCGCAGACCGATCCTGCGGAAGGCGTGCTGCAACTTTATACCTCCGGTACTACAGGCAATCCAAAGGGCGCGGTGCTAACCAATGATAATTTATTCAAAATGCGGTCGTTGGTAGAAAATAATCCCGATCATGCGTGGATTGATATCGGCACAGAAGACAGCACATTGGCGGTCATGCCCTGTGCCCATATCGCCGGTTCTGGTATTGCTCCGATAGCTTTTTACAACGGCGCGACGATGATGGTCATTCCTGAATTCCATCCCGACAGTGTTCTGGATTGCGTGGACAAGGGACTGAACCAATTTTTCCTTGTGCCGACCGCGCTGCAAATGCTGGTCAATTGGCCGCGGGCGAAAGAGACGGATTTTTCCAGTGTCCGGTCCGTCACCTATGGCGCCGCGCCCATTCCGCTGGAACTGCTGCGTCTATGTATCCAGACAATGCCAAAGGCTTTATTCTGTCAGCAATATGGTATGACCGAAACCACCGGCACTATTTGCATCCTGCCACCAGAGGACCATGATCCGGCGGGTAATGAACGGATGCGCGGCATTGGTGTACCACTGCCCGGTGTCGAGATGAAAATTGTCGATGAGAACCGGCAAGAAGTCCCGCCCGGCACAATCGGAGAAATTGCCACACGATCCGATCTTAACATGCTGCATTATTTTGCTAATCCGGAAAAAACCGCAGAGACTGTGGATGCTGATGGATGGCTCTATACCGGCGATGCCGCGATCATGGATCAGGACGGCTATTTCTACATCAAGGACCGCGTGAAAGACATGATCATCACCGGCGGTGAAAATGTTTATCCGGCAGAAGTTGAGAACGCGATATTCGGCCACCCACAGGTCAATGAAGTCGCGGTTATCGGCGTCCCTGATGACAAATGGGGAGAAGCAGTCAAAGCGGTTGTCTCGCCCAAACCGGACGCGGGCGAGGTAGACACCGACAGCATCATCGTCTGGGCCAAAGAACGCATCGCCGGATTTAAGGTGCCGAAGACGGTCGACGTAATCCCGGAATTGCCGAGAAACGCCAGCGGCAAGATTTTGCGGCGGGAATTACGCGATCCCTATTGGAAGGGGAAAGAGCGGGGGGTGAATTGAGCTTTAGGGGGCAATTTAAGTCCGCCGAATACCCGGCTTGTTTGTAAAATTAGACCGGAGATATCTAGAAGTTTACGAGAAATCTTCCCCGCGATAAAAAACCTCGCTAATGGACGCGAATGACCGCAGAAAAACCAAAGCTTATTATCCGTGTGGCGGAACTGGAAGATGCCAGAAAAATCGCCGCCTTGTCCCGCAAAATTTACGGCAAGGGTGAAGGCTACTCAGCCGAAGAAGTGCGTGGGCAAATTAATAATTTCGTTGATGGCCAGTTGGTCGCGGAATATGAGGGAAAGATTGTCGGGCATTGCGCGACCTTCCAGATTTCCGAGAAAACCGCCCGCGCGGCGCATAGCTGGTCGGAGATTACCGGTGGCGGCTTTGCAGCTCGGCATGATCCGGCTGGAGAGATTCTCTATGGTATGGAAGTCAGCGTGGACCCGGATTACCGGCGGCTGCGGATTGGCCTGCGTTTCTACAAAGTCCGCCGGGAGCTCTGCCAGCACCTGGGGCTGAAGGGGATTATTTTTGGCGGGAGGCTGCCCGGTTATGCGCGGCGCAAGCGCAAATATCCTGACCCTGCGGATTATCTGGCGGCCGTGATAGATAAACAATTTCGCGATCCGGTGATTAATTTTCAGTTGAATCAGGGCTTTGTGCCGCTGGGAATATTAAAAGACTATATGCCCAGCGACAAGCCGTCCGGCGGCAATGCAGTGCATATGTTCTGGGAAAATCCACTGGCGGCCGAAGCGAAGTTTGTGACGCAGACGCCGCATGACCGCCTACCGCAATCGGTGCGCGTCGCGACGGTACAGTTCCAGATGCGGAAAATTGCGGCGCAGTCCGAATTTGAAGAACAGGTGGAATATTTTGTCGATGTTGCAGCCGATTATGGCGCAGATTTCGTAACCTTTCCGGAATTATTCACACTGCAATTGTTGTCTTTGGAAAGTGAAAAGCTGGATCCGGCACAGGCGATTGAAAAAATCGCGGAATATACCGACCGGTTCAAGGAAGTGATGGAGAAGCTGGCGGTTTCTTATCATATCAACATCATCGGTGGCTCCCACCCCACGCGGATGGAAAATGGCGATATTCGCAATATATCTTATGTGTTCCTGCGCAATGGCGCGATTTACACGCAGGACAAGCTGCACCCTACACCCAGCGAAGTGCGCTGGTGGAATATTAAGGGCGGCTATGGTGCAGAGGCCATTCCAACCGACTGCGGCCCTATCGGCGTCATGATTTGCTATGATAGCGAATTTCCGGAGATGGCGCGGCATTTGGTCGATCAGGGCGCGATGATATTATTTGTGCCCTTCTGTACCGATGAACGGCGCGGTTATTTGCGGGTGCGCTATTGCTGTCAGGCGCGTGCCGTGGAGAACCAGTGCTATGTCGTCATGTCCGGCGTGGTTGGGAACTTGCCGAATGTCGAGAATATGGACATTCACTATGCCGAGAGCGCGATATTGACACCGTCCGATTTTCCGTTCGCACGCGACGGCGTGGCAGCTGATACTGCGCCCAACACCGAAACAATTGCGCTTGCCGATCTATCCATGACGAGCTTGCTCACGAGCAGGCAATCCGGTGCGGTGCAGAATTTGAAAGATCGCCGCTTTGATCTGTATAGGGTGCTGTGGAAGGGCTAGTCCTGGCGCAGTGAAGGTCGTTTGCTGAGCTTGGTCGCGCCCGCATTGAGCGCAAAAAGGGGATATTAGCTCAAACTATTCCTGCTATATATGCGATCAGCCAAGCGGAGGGCAGAAGTAATAGCTGTGCCAGCAACGTCCCACCAATGCGGCTGAATGAAAGCCAAGTAATCGTGCGGCGAAACATCGGCTGGCTGACGTTTCCGCTCACCACATCATCCGTCATAATCGACAATTGCGGATCGATCACAACAAATAATAATATCGTGGCAAATCCATTGACCACCGCGGATAATTGGGATGCCGTTACCCGGTATTCCGGGTTGAGATAGCCTGCATATAGCGAACCGATAACACCAACGGTCAGCAGCGCTTGCGCAACAATATTCAAAATAATGATCGACATCGATACGCCGCGGGGTTTCTTCATGTCCGCTATGTGAACCATCTTCGGCGCTGTGGTTGTTTTGCGAATATAGCCGATTCCGCCTTTAGTAAAGCCATGCAACAGCAACCGCGGCATGGAACGATGTTCATGGAAATGAGTAATTGCGCTGCTAAACCAGCGCTGCGTTGTTGGTATCAAAAGTGCTCCGACGATGGTTGCCGCCGTTGTTGCCAATAATATAATCCGAAAGTCCATTATCAAGCCGTCGCCTGCGCCATTTGCCAGATCAGTTTCTATCCGCTTGGCTAAAAACGGCCCGAGGAAACTGTTTGAAAGACGGGAAATCAGCACGAGTATATTGAATAACGCAAAAGAGACCGCAATCCGCCCAGTGCGGACCCCGGCTATTCTGGCTGAATATGCTAATGCGCCAATAAGATGAATGACAAATGCCAAGCTGCAGATGATAAAAAGCTGTTGATCCATTTCACATATTTCCAATGATGCGATCACTCCACTAATGCGGCGATGCGTTTTTCCATTGCGCGCAAATTTTGCGCGACCCAATAGAAAATTGGACCCCGGCTATAAATTCTATCTATCCCTATTGTTGCTTTAAGCCTAATTGTCGGCCTGCTTAAATACAGCATGATCGGAACACTTGCATGGCTGCTTCAATCGCTTCTTATGCTCCTTATATTGTAAGTCTCACTTTAATCTTTTTATTGATCGCATTCGCGACCGAAATCCGGCCTCCCGAGGTCACGGCTATTGCGGCCGTCGGGGTCCTACTGGTTCTGGGAATCATCTCGACCGATGACTTGCTGGCGGCAATGAGCAATCCTGCCCCGCTCACCATCGCGGCGATGTTCATTATTTCTGCATCGCTGGTACGCACCGGAACACTGGAAGTATTTGCCCGAAAAGTGGCCGAGGTGGCGAAGCGTACGCCGGTGGTCGCAACCGGGTTATTGCTGGTGACAATTGCCGCCATGTCCGCGTTTACCAATAATACGCCGCTCGTCATGATGATGATCCCGATTGGAATTACGCTGGCAAAACAATTGGGAGAGTCTTCTTCTAAAGTGCTGATGCCGATATCTTTTGCGGCCATATTGGGTGGTACGTGTACCTTGATCGGAACATCCACCAATATCTTGGTGGATGGCGTGGCGCAAAAAAGCGGGCTAAAAGCATTCTCTATTTTTGAAATAGCGCCCGCAGGCATTATCATCGCTATAGTCGGCGTAGCTTATATCGCGCTGACCCGCCATTTCTTGCCTGACCGCGAATCTGTCGCATCGCTGGTTTCTGATAGCCAAAGCAAACGCTATTCGATCTCGGTCTTTATCGACGCAACTTCGCCCTATATTGGCCGAAAAATAAGCGACGTAAACAGCCTGAAAGCGGGCGAACGGCGACTGGTCGATCTGATCCGTAATGACGAATCCCTGCGGGATGACCTCAATGATAATATTATCGAACAAGGTGATATAATCGTCCTGCATTCCAACGAAGCTGACATTATGACGATCCGCGAACAAGGTAGGCTATCATTGAAGACCGACGCCGCGGCTGGTGAGGTCGTGCCTGTGTCTTCGCATCAATCGGTGCTTGCTGAAATATTATTGCTGCCGGGCGCGAGTATCATAGGCCAGCGGCTGGATGAAATGGATTTACTTCAGCGCTATGGGGTTTACCCGATTGCATTGCATCGGCGCGGCGTCAATTTGATGGAACGCTATGAACACACCGCTCTGGCGATTGGCGATACTTTGCTGTTCGAGGGCGCCAAATCTGATTTGCAGCGCTTGGTCGACGGTGAAAATTTAATGAATATGACGGAGCCCAAAACACGCGGGTTTCGGACACAAAAGGCACCGATTGCGATAGCGGTAATATTCGGTGTGGTTATCGCTGCTGCTTTTGACATCATGCCGATTACGGGGCTTGCCGTCATGGGGATGGCCGCAGTTCTGGCAACACGGTGTATCGAACCCGACGAAGCATTTGCTGCCGTGGATTGGCGAATTATTGGCTTGATAGTTGCTATGCTGGCCATTGGTACGGCGCTGGAAAACGCAGGATTAGTCGAAATGATGGTGGCTGCTGCAACGCCCGCACTGTCTGGATTCCCGCCAATCGTAGCACTGGCCGCTATCTACCTGCTTAGCTTGACGCTGACTGAACTCGTCACAAATAACGCCGTGGCTGTTGTCGTCACGCCCATAGCGATCAGCCTCGCTCTTTCCTTGGGCGCTGATCCACGGCCATTTGTCATCGCGGTTATGTTTGCAGCGAGCGCAAGTTTTCTCACGCCGATCGGGTATCAGACCAATACTCTGGTCTATGGTGCGGGTGGATATCGTTTTCTGGATTTCGCCCGCTATGGCCTGCCGTTGACGATCATAGTCGCCATCACATCGATTATCGTCATCCCAATTATCTGGCCACTGTAAGAGCGCAGAGGAGAGGGGACGCATCCCGCATTTCTGTGGTCCCTTGGTGTGAATTTTGTGAAGTTTTCAGGCTGATGTGGGCGTGACCCGGCCATGCTCCCGCCACGCAATGAACAGGCCGGACCCGATAATAATCGGTGCGCCTAACATGATCGACAGGCCCGGCCATTCGCTAAAAACGAGGACTCCGATAAGTGTGGCCCAGATAAGCGCGCTATAATCCATTGGAATGATTGTTGAAACCGGTGCGAAGCGCAATGATTGTGTGACGGCCAATTGCCCGATGGCGCCGAAAATACCGATACCGAGCAAATAGCCCCATGTCTTCGCATCATGTCCGCCGCCATAAATATAGGCGCATACGGCGAGAGCCGGCAAAGTATAGACCGAAAACCAGAATATCGTGACAATGCTGGTCTCAGTCCGCCCGAGTATGCGGATCACCATCGTTACAAATGCTGTCACCAACGCCCCGGCTAGCGCTACCGCCGCGCCAAAGGCAGGGATCAGGGAGCCTCCGGGCTGGATCACGACTAGAACGCCGATAAATCCGACTAGAATTGCGAACCAGCGCCTGATCCCGACATGCTCGCGCAGGATGATGGCGGCGAACAAAGTTGCGAAGATTGGAACCGTGAAGCCTATGGTTGTCGCATCAGCCAGTGGTAACAGCGTCATGGCCCAGAAATTGAGGCCCATGGCAGATATCCCCAGAAAAGACCGTAATATATGCAGTCCATGCTTGCCGGATTTAATTCCCTGCCAACTCGCCCGGCTGCGCCAGATCATGAAGCAAACTATCGGCATGGCCGTCATTTGGCGGTAAAACAAGCTTTCGGTGACATGCACGCCTTGCTGTCCGGCCAGTTTGACAAAGGCGAACATGACGGCAAGCGACGCCATGGCGGCCAGTCGGGTTAGGATGCCGGCCATGGGCCGGTCCTGGCTAAGAAGTGGTTCTGTTACGATGGCTTATCAAACGCATTAGTTTTTAACGGGCGCATAAAAAATTGGTAAACCTTTGTGATTGGATCTGCGATAGGCGCAATGCGACAGGCAATGCAATTGCGTAATGCGGTGAACTACTATTGCTTTTCTCATCTAGATGCGCTGGCATTGTACGACAATTGTCGGTAAACTATATATCAGAATGAAAACCGCCGGTTTAACGAGTCCTTTTTACGTTGATTATCGGCCCAGAACAATTTTTAGGAGTTTTTGAATGCTGGACACGACCACCAATCCACAGGATCCTATCGTTGAAGAAGTTGCAGCACTAGTGGCGCGTTCGCGGGCAGCTCAGCAGCAGATTCAACATTATACGCAGGAGCAGGTTGATGACCTCATCCGTGCGATGGTATGGGCTGTGGCCGAAGAATCCGTTGCAAAAAAAATCGCCCAGCACACGGTCGAAGAGACACAGCTTGGCAATTATGATGGCAAATATCTGAAGATTTTCCGTAAAACGCGCGCGACTTTATACGATATTATCGATGACAAATCCGTTGGTATTATTGAGGAAGATAAAGAGCGCAATATTGTTAAAATCGCGAAGCCAGTTGGCGTGATCGGTGCCTTGTCTCCGTCCACCAACCCGGAAGCAACGCCTGTGATCAAGGCGATTTCAGCTGTTAAGGGACGCAACTCCATCATTGTGGCACCGCATCCCCGGGCAAAGCTGACCAACAAGCTGATTTGTGACCTGATGCGCGATGCGATTGTCAAAATGGGCGCACCTGCTGATCTGGTGATCAGCATTGATGTGCCTTCGGTCGAAAAAACCAATGAACTTATGCGGCAATGTGATCGTGTGCTGGCTACTGGCGGCGGCGCAATGGTGACTGCGGCTTATTCAAGCGGCACACCGGCTTTGGGCGTAGGCGTTGGTAATGCGGTTATCACGGTGGATGAAACTGCCGATTTGGATGATGCAGCTGAAAAAATCCGTATCTCCAAGACATTGGATCTCGCAGCAAGCTGTTCATCGGATAATAGCGTTATATTGGTCGACGCTATTTATGACGAAATGCTCGCGAAGCTTGTCGCGAAAGGCGGCTACATTCTGAGCGATGAGGATAAGCAGAAGTTTCAAGACGTGCTTTGGGTTGATGGTCACATCAACGCAAAAGTTGTGGCACAGACGCCTGAATTTATTGCGGGTATGGCGGGATTTGAAATTCCTGCAGATACACAGTTTTTCATCATAAAAGAAACTGGCTTCGGTCCGGATCATCCCTTTTCGGGAGAGAAGATGACCGTCGCCATGGCACTCTATCGCGTCGCTGATATTGATGAAGCGATTGTGCTGACCAATAATATTCAAGCCTATCAGGGGCAGGGCCATAGCTGCGGTATCTATTCGCAATCGGACGAGAATATCATGAAGCTCGCCAATGCAACCCGCACATCGCGGGTCATGGTCAACCAGCCACAATCAGCGTCCAATAGCGGCAATTTGTGGAACGGCATGCGTCAGACATTCTCTCTCGGCTGTGGTAGCTGGGGCGGTAATGGCACCAATAACAACATCACATGGCGTGATCTGATCAATGAAACTTGGGTGTCCAAACCTTTGGTGGTGGCTAAACAGCTGCCGAGTGACGAAGAGTTATTCGGTGACGTAATGCAGAAATTGGCATAATAAACACCAAATGAAATGGTGGGCGGCGGAACGTTCTCCGCCGCCTTATTTTTTAATGGAGTGACCATGACCGATCAATTTTCGCTAACTGAGGACCAATTGGCCATTCAGGATATGGCGCAAAAATTCACTGCCGACGCGATCACGCCTCACGCAGCGCGGTGGGATGAAGAACATATTTTCCCGCGCGATGTTATCAAACAAAGTGCCGATCTTGGCTTTGGCGGCATATATGTGTCGGAAGAGTCGGGCGGTATTGGCCTTGGCCGGCTGGAAAGCGCGATTATCATGGAGGCCATGGCTTATGGTTGTCCGTCTACATCCGCCTTCATTTCCATCCACAATATGGCAGCATGGATGATTGATACTTTCGGTGCGCAGGCGGTGAAGGACAAATATCTACCGGATTTGATCAGCATGGAGAAAATTTCAAGCTATTGCCTGACCGAACCTGGCGCTGGTTCGGACGCGGCATCGTTGAAAAGCAAGGCTGTCAGAGACGGCGACTATTATGTTGTGAACGGTTCAAAGGCCTTTATTTCCGGCGGCGGCGAGAATGAGGTCTATGTCACCATGACACGGACCAGCGATGATGGCGCCAAGGGAGTGACATGTCTTGTAATCGAAAAAGAAATGGAAGGCGTCAGTTTCGGGGCAAATGAAAAAAAGCTTGGTTGGCATTCGCAGCCGACGGCGCAGGTCAATTTTGACAATGTCCGGGTGCCCGTTGAAAATCGTGTAGGTGACGAGGGTGAGGGCTTTCGCATCGCTATGGCCGGCCTTGATGGCGGACGATTGAATATCGGTGCCTGTTCGCTTGGCGGCGCGCAGCGTTGCCTTGACGAAGCGGTGAACTATACCAAAGAGCGCAAGCAATTTGGCAAGTCTATCAGCGATTTTCAGAATACACAGTTCATGCTGGCAGATATGGCGACGGATCTGGAAGCCTCCCGTGCTTTGCTCTATCTAGCTGCGGCTAAAGTTACGCAGGGCGCGCCTGACAAGACCAAGTTTGCCGCCATGGCAAAACGTTTGGCGACTGATAATGGATCAAAAATTGTCAACGATGCGTTGCAGCTTTTTGGCGGCTACGGCTATTTACAGGATTATCCGATTGAACGTTTTTGGCGTGATTTGCGGGTACATTCTATCCTTGAAGGCACCAATCAGGTAATGCGGATGATTATATCGCGTGAAATGCTGCGGCAATAGCGGCGTTCCCAGTTTAGAGAGATAACATGACCGAAGATATTATTATCAACAAAGTGGGACGAGTCGGGCAAATCAGCTTGAACCGCCCCAAAGTCCTCCACTCGCTCAACCTCGCGATGTGCGAAGCAATGCGTGACACTTTAATGGCATGGCGCGACGATGACAGCGTGGAAGCTGTGATTATCGACCATAGCGAAGGACGCGGATTTTGCGCTGGTGGCGACATCGCCATGCTACAGGAATCAGGCAAAAAAGACGGAAAAGAAGGGCGCGAGTTTTTCTATAAGGAATATCAGCTCAATCATCTGTTATTCGAATATCCGAAGCCTGTGGTCGCGTTCATGGACGGAATTACTATGGGCGGCGGTGTCGGAATTTCTCAGCCAGCTAAATATCGCGTCGCGACCGAAAATACACGTTTCGCAATGCCGGAAACAGGCATCGGTCTATTCCCCGATGTCGGCGGCGGCTGGTTTTTGTCGCGGCTAGAAGGGCGTTTGGGACAATTTCTTGCGCTTACTGGCGCACGGTTAGACGGTGCAGAGTGCAAGGAAGTTGGACTCGCAAGCCATTATGTGCCGTCTGAACATCTTGAGGAAGCGAAACAGCGCATTAGCGAAAATCCTGACCGGATTGACGGTATATTGGGCCAGTTGTCGGGCACAGTACCGGCCGCGCGGATCACGCAAAATCTCGACAAGATCGACAAGCTTTTTGCGTCGGATAGCTTAGAGGAGGTTCTTGCCGCACTGGACGCGGATGATAGCGATTGGGCTCTGACCGAGCGCGGTACGTTGGGAACAAAAAGTCCGCAAACCTGTAAAGTGGCACTGCGTCAGTTGAAGGAAGGCGCGGCGATGGAAACATTCGCCGACGAACTGCGCAACGAATATCGCATCGCATCGCGCGTGCTTGTCATGCACGACTTTATCGAAGGCGTAAGGGCATTGATTGTTGACAAGGATAATGAACCGAAATGGAATCCTGCGACACCGGAAGAAACAAGTGATGGGCTGATTGACTCTATTTTTGCACCGCTTCCTGCGGATGAAGAATGGGTACCTTTAGCGCTTTAATCCAACCGACATGCTGGACTTGTTCGGCATTTCAGCGGTCAAGAGATATAACAAGACTTTGAAACAGGTTCAGGGTCTCGAATTTTGAAAAGGGCGAAATATGTCAGATTATGAAACAATATTGGTTGAACAACGTGATGCGGTGACGCTGATTACGCTAAACCGGCCAAAGGCGCTAAATGCTCTGAACACTCAGGTGCTTGATGAGCTTATTGAAGCGTTCGCGGCTTTTGAAGCCGACGAGACACAATTTTGCGCTGTGTTGACCGGTTCGGGTGACAAGGCTTTTGCTGCAGGTGCCGACATCAAGCAAATGGCCGATAAATCAGCCGCTGAATTTTATCTTGAGGATTTTTTCTCGAAGTGGACGAGCCACGTCGTAAAAACCACGCGCAAACCATGGATTGCGGCGGTGAACGGCTTTGCGCTGGGTGGTGGCTGTGAGCTTGCGATGATGGCCGATATTATTATTGCCAGTGAGAATGCGAAATTTGGCCAACCCGAGATTAAGCTGGGCGTGGCACCAGGCATGGGTGGTTCACAGCGCCTTACGCGGGCGATCGGAAAATCCAAGTCGATGGAAATGTGCCTGACCGGCCGCATGATGGATGCGCAAGAGGCCGAGCGTGCGGGTCTGGTTTCGCGGGTTCTTCCGCATGATGAAATGCTGGAATCGGCGATGAAAACGGCGAGCACTATCGCATCCATGCCGCCAATGGCTGCCAAGGTGAACAAGGAAATGGTCAATGCAGCATATGAAAATATGCTTGATCAGGGCTTGATCCATGAGCGGCGGTTGTTCCAGATCCTTACTGCGACCGAAGATAAAGCCGAGGGCATGGCCGCCTTTATCGAGAAACGCGAAGGAAACTGGAAAGGCCGTTAAGCGCTAATTATATGCCCGAGAGCACGGCGATTCAGGCGTGAAATGACAAAGATTATTAAGGAATAAAATAATGAAAATCGGATTTATCGGCCTTGGAAATATGGGCGGCGGTATGGCTGCCAATCTCGCGAAAGCGGGACACGAAGTTCATGCCTTTGATCTGTCTGGCGACGCGCTAGCAAAAGCCGGTGAAGCTGGCTGTCATCCTGTAAGCGACGCCGCTGATGCGGTTCGTAACATGGATGCTGTGGTTACGATGCTACCGGCTGGAAAGCATGTTCGTTCGGTCTATGCCAATGATGTAATCATCAATGCGGCGCCGGGTACATTGGTGCTGGATTGCTCAACCATTGATGTAGACAGCGCGCGTGATGTCGCAGAAATGGCAAAAGCCAAGAATATAGTTCCCGTTGATGCGCCAGTGTCCGGCGGTATTGCAGCAGCCAATGGCGGGACATTGACCTTCATGGTTGGTGGCAGTGACGAGGCTTTTAAACGGGCCGAACCCATCCTGTCCGACATGGGCAAGACAGTTATCCATGCTGGCGATAATGGCGCAGGGCAGGCAGCGAAAATCTGTAACAACATGCTACTCGGTGCATCAATGGTCGCGACCTGTGAAACTTTCAAAATGGCGGAAAAACTCGGTCTAGACCTGCAGACTTTTTACGATATTTCGTCCAAGGCGTCGGGTCAAAATTGGTCAATGACCAGCTATTGCCCGGTACCGGGTGTTGGACCGCAAAGTCCGGCGGACAAAGGCTATGAAGGCGGTTTCGCTGCGGCATTGATGCTGAAAGATTTGCGCCTTGCAATGGAAGCGGCGGAAAGCGCCGGAGCGCAAGTGCCTATGGGCGCAAAGGCGCAAGAGCTTTATACCCAATATGCAGAAGCCCAGGAACAGGGCGGCATGGACTTTTCCGGCATCATCAAGATGCTTGATAAAGGCTAAGTTTCTGTGGTCCCGCAGTGGGTGGCCGTGTGTGCTGTTGCAGCAACCATGACCGCTGTTTCTGAGATCGGAAACCGTAGACGCAGCAAACGTAAGGATATCAACAAAGTGGGGTTCATGCCGTGGCAGTTTATTTCTGCGGCATCCCTGCTTACATTTGGTATTTCAATGGCTTTTGGGTTTGGCTTTATCTCAACCCAATAAGGGCCAGATTTCAGATAAAGCTTATAGGCAAGCTTCGAGTAGAGGCTGTTCAAATCCATATTGGCGCGCTTTTTCAAGCGTGTAGGGGCGCAGTCCGGATGACTGATATTCGCCAATAATCTTGCCGTCAGCATCCTCGTCCAGATATTGATATTTGAACAATTCTTGAGTCACGATCACATCGCCCTCCATACCGATAACTTCGGTGATGTTGGTGGTACGGCGCGAACCATCGCGCAGACGTTTGACCTGTACGATCAGATCCACTGATTCAGCGATCTGCCGAGAGATGGCTTCTTTCGGGATCTTGATATCACCCATCAGGATCATATTTTCCATACGGCCAAGACATTCGCGTGGGCTGTTGGCGTGAAGCGTACACATGGAACCATCATGACCGGTGTTCATAGCGGCGAGAAGATCGAAACATTCTGCGCCACGAATCTCACCCAAAATGATCCGATCAGGACGCATACGCAGGGCGTTTTTCACGAGATCGCCAATGGTAATCGCGCCTTCGCCTTCAAGGTTAGGTGGACGTGTTTCCAGTGGGAGCCAATGCGGTTGTTGCAAACGAAGCTCGGCAGCATCCTCGATGGTCAGTACGCGTTCGCCCGGATCGATCATTTTCGACATGGCGTTGAGCATGGTTGTTTTACCCGAACCGGTACCGCCCGAGATAACGACGTTGAAGCGGCAGGCACCTGCAATTTTTAGCGCTGTACACATATCGTCAGACATAGAGCCAAAGCCCTTCATCATGTCGAGGGTGATGGGCTTTTCGGAGAATTTACGAATTGAGATCGCGGTGCCTTTAAGGCTCAGCGGGGGCACGATGACGTTCACACGAGAACCGTCGGCAAGACGCGCATCGGCAAGCGGCGTGGTTTGGTCAACACGGCGGCCGACCTGGTTCACGATACGCTGGGCGATCTGAAACAGATGCTCTTCATCGCGGAATTTAATCTGCGCGATTTCCAGCTTGCCCTTGATTTCTATGTAAGTTTGTTCTGGACCGTTGACCATGATATCCGAGATATCTGGATTCTGGAGCAGCTCCTCCAATGGTCCGAAGCCGAGAAGTTCGTCTACGAGAACCTTTTCCAGTGCAAATTGCTCACGCCGGTTCAGTGTCAATTTTAGCTCGGTCAGCACTTCCATGATGATCGGGCGGAATTCTTCGGTCAGCTCTTCTTTGTTAAGCGTCGCGGCTGCTTCGGGATCAACCCGTTCCAATAGACGTGGAAGAACTTGCTCCTTGATCTTATGGACAGAAGCACCAAATCCCTCGTCCTTGTCGCCATCTTCGGTAATTGCGTTGGAACGCTCGGCGAGGCGAGACATCGCATCGTCCTTGTCCGGCGCAGCGGATATAGGCTGTTCTCCGGGAAGCGGAACCGAGTCCAGAGCAGGGAATTGCCCGCCCCCGCTTGGCTTGTCCAGTTCTTCCTGTTCATAGTTGGTCTTTAACCCACCACTGCCGGACATAGGTTTTGCGACGCCAAATGACGGTCTTCCGCCACCCAATCCATTTTTCTTACCAAATGCGCTCATATCTCTCCGCCGGAAATAGTTTGTTTCCAATTGATCAAGCATCTCTTTCGACGAAAATGGTTAATGATTGGATAATGGCAGGGACTTGCTTTGGCTGGTAAATGTTATTTATTTTGATGCATCAAGCTTGTCTCGTAGCTAACAAGCTGCAATTCATGACTGTATAGTAACAGTGATCGGACGGATTTTGCAGCAAGATAAAAATATCGGCAGGACCGCGGCGAGCGGCGGTATCTTATTAGCGCTGATCGCTTTTTCCGGCTTCCCTATTGGTGATGCTGTTATCAAGTCCATGGCCGGTGAATGGCCAGCACCCGCGGTAGCACTTTTGCGTTTTACGATCGGCGCGATTGCCCTTGCAGCGATTCTCTTTTGGCGCGAGGGCAGGGCCGGTTTTCAGATCAGACGGCCCTGGTTGCATGCTGCACGCGGATTTGCTTTGGCTGTTGGGACGATCAGTTTTTTTTCGGCAATTTTTGTCATGCCTTTAGCTGATGCAGTGGCGATATCCTTTGTGAACCCTATTTTAACTGCGCTGTTTTCTGGCTGGTTCTTGAAGGAGAAAATGCGTCCTGCAACATGGATTGTGACCATTATAGCTTTTGGCGGTGTGCTGATAATGCTACAGCCTAATGTAGCAGCCTTTGGCTGGGTAGCGATTTTACCGCTATTTACAGCGATAGCGATGGCATCTATGCTGATCCTCAACCGCATGGTATCCAGCCAGAGATCCCTATTCGCGGCGCAATTTTATGCCGCTTTCTGGGCTGCGATATTCCTATCCATTGCTAGTGTCGCAGGACATTTTCTAGTTCCGGCGATGCATGTCCCCGGTCTGCCTGGATGGAGTGTGGTCCTGCGCTGTGCGACCGTAGCGGTGACGGCGACGAGCTGCCATTTTCTGCTTTACATGGCGACTATGCGGACCACCGCTGCAGCCATTGCACCGATTGTTTACATACAGCTGATTATTGCATCGCTGATCAGCGTGTTTATATTCGGGGATGCGATTGATCCGATGGCCCTAGTGGGCGGCGGATTAATTTTGCTAAGCGGATTGTTCCTGTGGCGCAGTGAACGCAGGGCCGTGACGGTGCTAGAGGTTTAACTGCAAGTTATCGTTAGCCAATAGCCAGTCAGGTCTGAAAAATCAGGAAACGGCCTCAGCCAATACCGTCAGGCCTTTTTCATTCACTTCTGCGAAACCGCCTTGAACCAAGATGGTTTCGGCCTCTGCGCCTTCGCTGGCATAGATCGACAGCTCGGCATCGCGAATGGTGGACATAAATGGCGCATGGCCAGCCAGCACACCAAAGTCGCCTTCTGTGCCGGGTACAACGACCATGTAAACATCATCCGAACGGACGAGCTTTTCAGGTGTTACGAGTTCGAAATGTAGGTTTGCCATCTTATTTTGTCCCTATTCCCCTCCCGTGAGGGAGGGGGAATGGATTAAGCCGCTTCTGCTGCCAGTTTTTTGCCTTTTTCAAGCGCTTCTTCAATGCCGCCAACCATATAGAAGGCATTTTCAGGAAGGTGATCATATTCACCATCCACAACCGCTTTAAAGGATTTGATCGTGTCAGCCAGATCAACAAACTTACCTTTGATGCCGGTAAAGACTTCCGCAACATGGAAAGGCTGTGACAGGAATTTCTGAAGTTTACGCGCACGGGCAACGACCAGCTTATCTTCTTCAGACAGCTCGTCCATGCCGAGAATGGCGATAATATCTTGCAGTGATTTATATTTCTGCAGGATTTCCTGAACGGCACGGGCGGTATCATAATGTTCCTGACCCACAACGCGAGGCTCCAGAACACGCGAAGTTGAATCGAGTGGATCAACAGCAGGATAGATACCCAGCTCTGAAATCGCACGGTTCAAAACGGTGGTGGCGTCCAAGTGGGCAAATGATGTTGCCGGTGCAGGGTCGGTCAAATCATCGGCAGGAACATAAATGGCCTGAACCGATGTAATCGAACCCTTGTTGGTCGATGTAATACGCTCTTGCAGCTGACCCATGTCGGTGGACAGGGTTGGCTGATAGCCCACAGCCGAAGGAATACGGCCAAGAAGCGCGGACACTTCTGAACCAGCCTGCGTGAAGCGGAAGATGTTATCAACGAAGAACAAAACGTCCTGGCCTTCTTGATCACGGAAATATTCCGCAATTGTCAGCCCGGAAAGAGCAACACGGGCACGCGCTCCTGGAGGTTCGTTCATCTGACCGTAAACGAGGGCCACTTTCGAACCTTCCGAGGTGGCTTTGCCGTCTTTGTCTTTTGCGATCACGTTTGCGTCGAGAAATTCGTGATAGAGATCGTTACCTTCACGGGTACGTTCGCCAACACCGGCAAAAACGGATGTACCGCCATGGCCTTTTGCGATGTTGTTGATCAGTTCCTGAATAAGAACGGTCTTACCAACGCCGGCACCGCCGAACAGACCAATTTTACCACCCTTTGCATAAGGTGCGAGAAGATCGACAACTTTAATACCGGTGACGAGAATTTCGCTGTCGGTGGACTGGTCCACGAACAGTGGAGCTTCAGCGTGAATAGGTGAATAGGTTTTTGCGCCTATAGGACCCAGTTCATCAATCGGTTCACCGATGACATTCATGATGCGGCCAAGTGTCTCTGGGCCAACAGGCATCATGATCTGTGAGCCGGTGTCGGTTACTTCTTGACCACGGGTCAAACCTTCGGTCGCATCCATAGCAATGGTGCGGACCGTGTTCTCGCCGAGATGCTGAGCAACCTCAAGAACCAGCCGGTTGCCGTTATTGTCGGTTTCCAAAGCGGACAGAATTGCCGGAATTTCATTGTCAAAGGTCACGTCGACGACAGCGCCGATAACCTGTGAAATGCGGCCTACATTAGTGGTTTTTGCCATTAGTCTTTCCTTGCGTACTTGCTTTAGAGCGCTTCAGCGCCAGCGATAATTTCAATCAATTCGGTGGTAATCGCGGCCTGACGGCTGCGGTTATAAACAATGGTGAGGTCATCGATCAGCTCACCAGCATTGCGGGTCGCGTTTTCCATGGCCGTCATTGATGCGCCTTGCTCACCAGCATTATTTTCGAGCAATGCACCGAAAATTTGCGTTGTAAGGTTGCGTGGAAGCAATTCGGTGAGGATTTCTTCCTCATCGGGCTCATATTCCACTGCAGCATCCGACCCAGCGCCTTCGACGGTTTCGATGGAGATAGGAATGATCTGCTGCCTTGTTGGTTCTTGCAGCAGAGCGGATTTAAATTTGGAATAGATAAGATGTGCAACGTCAAATTTGCCATCTTCGGCCAATTCTGTGAGCTCCGCAGCAATTGCTTTGGCTTCTTCAAACCCTGGCGCTTTGACAACGCTGGTATCAAAATGCTTGATGATTTTATCTTGATACAAGCGCTTGATCACCGGCAAGCCTTTGCGGCCTACCATATAGAATAATACGTCTTTACCCTGACCGAGCAGTTCTTCTGCCTTAAGCCGCGCTTCTTTAACGATATTAGCATTAAAGCCGCCGCAGAGACCTCGATCCGAGGTGGCTACGACCAAGAGATGCACTTGATCCTTGCCAGTCGCCAGTAGCTTGGGTGAATTTTCATCAACCGTCACTTTACCGGCAAGGCTGGACATGACCTTTGCCATCTCGTTGGCATAGGGACGTGCTGCTTCGGCCGCCATTTGCGCACGGCGCAATTTGGCAGCAGCCACCATTTTTTTGGCCTTCGTGATCTTCTGGGTCGATTTAACCGACCCGATCCGATCCTTAAGTTCTTTTAAGGAAGCCATTAGGCGAAGCTCTTACCAAATGCGGTCAATGCTTCTTCCAGAGCTTTCTTGCTGTCGTCCGAAAGATCGCCGCTTTCGCGGATGGTCTTCAGGAGATCGCTATGCTGGCTGCGCATATGAGCAAGCATCGCTTCTTCATAGCGGTTCACATCGGTTACCGCGACAGTGTCAAGGTGGCCATTTGTACCGGCATAGATAGAAGCAACTTGCTCTTCAAAAGCCAATGGAGAGAATTGAGCCTGTTTCAACAACTGCGTCAAACGCTCACCGCGTGCCAGCAATTTTTGTGTCGAAGCATCAAGATCCGAACCGAACTGGGCAAATGCCGCCATTTCACGATATTGCGCGAGATCGAGTTTAATCGAACCCGAAACTTTTTTCATTGCCTTTGTCTGTGCGGCCGAACCAACACGAGACACGGACAGACCCACGTTAATCGCAGGACGGATGCCCTGGTTAAACAAATCGGTTTCAAGGAAGATCTGACCGTCGGTGATCGAAATCACGTTGGTTGGAATATAAGCAGAAACGTCACCGGCCTGTGTTTCAATGATCGGCAATGCGGTCAAAGAACCCGAACCATTATCTTCGTTCATTTTCGCGGCGCGTTCGAGCAGGCGAGAGTGAAGATAGAAAACGTCGCCTGGATAAGCTTCACGTCCAGGAGGACGACGAAGTAGCAAGGACATTTGACGATAAGCCACAGCTTGTTTGGAAAGATCGTCATAAACGATACAAGCGTGCATGCCGTTATCGCGGAAATATTCGCCCATCGTCACACCGGTATAAGGCGCAAGATATTGCAGAGGCGCAGGCTCGGAAGCAGTAGCTGCCACAACGATGGAATATTCCATCGCGCCGTTTTCTTCGAGCTGACGCACGATCTGTGCAACCGTTGAACGTTTTTGACCGATTGCAACGTAGATGCAGTAAAGTTTCTTGTTCTCGTCATCGCCAGCATTGACATTTTTCTGGTTGATGAATGTATCAATGGCCACAGCGGTTTTACCGGTTTGACGGTCACCAATGATCAATTCGCGTTGACCACGGCCAACAGGAACCAAAGCGTCGAGAGCTTTTAGGCCGGTTTGAACAGGCTCATGGACCGATTTACGAGGGATAATGCCCGGCGCTTTGACTTCAACGCGGCTACGTTTTTTGGTTTTGATCGGGCCCTTGCCGTCAATAGGATTGCCAAGACCGTCAACAACGCGTCCGAGCAGTTCCTTGCCAATGGGAACGTCCACAATCGTGCCGGTCCGCTTAACAATGTCGCCTTCTTTGATGTTTGCATCTGAACCGAAGATCACGACACCGACGTTATCGGCCTCGAGGTTCAGCGCCATGCCTTGGATGCCGTTGGAGAATTCGACCATCTCACCGGCTTGCACCTGATCGAGGCCATGGATACGGGCGATGCCGTCACCAACAGCCAAAACGGTTCCGATTTCGGAAACCTGTGCTTCATTACCAAAATTGGCGATTTGGTCTTTAATGACCTTTGAAATTTCTGCTGCGCGAATATCCATGTTTCTTCCTTTAGCCCTTCATGGCCTGAGATAGCGTGTTCAAACGGGTTTTAATCGAGCTGTCGATCATCTGGCTGCCAATTTTGACTACCAGACCGCCCAAAAGGGACGGATCGACAGAGGTGGAAACCGAAACATCGCTTCCCACACGTTTCTTAAGCTGCGCTTTGAGCGCATTAATTTGTCCGTCATCCAGAGGATGGGCAGAGGTTACGTCAGCTTTGACTTCACCACGATGGCCGGACGCCAAAATCGTAAAGGCGTGAATTACGGCCGATAGTTTATCAAGGCGGCGATTGGCGGCCAAAACACCAAGTACATTGGTGGTCAATTTGTCCAATTTCATTTTCTTGGCTATAGCAGCAATCGCCTTGCCAGCATCATTGCGAGACAAGACTGGGCTGCTGATCAGCGTTTTAAGGTCGTCCGATTCGCTCATCGCTTTGGCGAGCGAAGCAAGGCTCGCTTCGACGGTGTCGATGGCTTTATTTTCGGTGGCCAAAGCGAATAAGGCAGTGGCGTAACGCCCCGCTAAACTCGCCCTAATGCCGCTGGAATTCTCCACGCGTTCGTTACTCCATGCCTGTTTTATTGGCTTGAAACTTCGGTCAGAAAACCAACCAAAATCCCAATAGTGATTAATGCCCGTAGGCAGACAAAATAGGATGTATCTCGCCTTCGATTGGGCGGCGTCTAGCAACCATTTTGCTGGGACGCAAGATAGCTGTGGGAATGATTTTTGGAGAGCGGTTTTTGAGGGAATTACTTGCGGCTTCCGGCGCTCACCCTAAGCGGGAACCCTGATCGGTCGCAGGAAAATCACTTTGATCGCAAGATACGGGATGCGAGGGATCGGAAAGGCTGGCAAAAGAAAGCCATGAGCAAGTACGAATCCTTGATCGACGACAATATCGCTTGGCAAGCGGTGTCCAATCGCGACCGTAGTTATGACGGAAAGTTCGTAACCGGTGTCTTGACCACCGGCATTTATTGTCGCCCTTCCTGCGCCGCACGGCATCCCAAGCGTGAAAATATACGCTTTTTTGCCAGGCCGGAGCAAGCGGAGGCCATCGGGCTGCGCGCGTGTTTGCGCTGTATGCCCAACGATGTGGCGCGCGACGATGCGGCGGTGAGGGCAGTGATAGATGCGATCCGCCTGGCCGAAACAGCGCCGACATTGGCGGAATTAGGAACTATAACCAACTATTCTGCGACCCATTTGCAACGCATATTCAAGCGGGAGATGGGTATCTCACCCGCCGCCTATGCCCGCGCATTAAGATCCGAGCGGGCTAAAGAAGCATTGGAAAATGGTGCTTCGGTTACCGAAGCTATATATGATGCTGGCTATAGTTCCGCTTCGCGTTTTTACGCAGATAACGAAAAAAGGTTTGGGATGAAAGCAAGTGCTTGGAAAAATGGCGGGGCAGGGGTTTCGATCCAATGGGCCAATGTGGAGACTTCGTTAGGGACGATGATGGTCGCCGCCACGGATATGGGGGTGTGCTGCCTGTCTTTCAACGAAGGCGAAGACGAACTGCGCACCCGTTTTCCCAAAGCTCTATTGCAGGCAGGAGATGCTGACTTCGATGCTTTGGTTCGTCAGGTCACCGCGTCTGTGGAGAAGCCCGGTGACTTTAGCCATATTCCGTTGGATGTGCAGGGAACCGCTTTTCAGGAAGCGGTCTGGAAAGAGTTACAGAAAATTCCTTTGGGCGAGACACGTAGCTATTCTGATATTGCCGCTGCGATTGGGAAGCCAAAGGCGGTTCGGGCCGTGGGTAGCGCTAACGGGGCTAATAATGTCGCCGTCTTGATTCCCTGTCATCGCGTTGTGCGCAGTGATGGAACTATGGGCGGATATGCCTATGGGTTGGAAATTAAAGAGCGTTTGCTCGACAAGGAAGCCATTAAATAAAAGGTTGCGGCAACCCGTCTAAATTCATCTCAAGCCTTTTATCATTTCGAGGATTTCGCGCATTCATAAACGAGCCGTTCGTTTATATCGGTCGGTAATTCTGACCGGATGGCTTTTACCATCTCCGCAATATCGGATAGCGATTTTTCATCGGCAGTACAGGCTCTATTGCCATATTGCGTCCGAATTTTGCGCGCATTGGTCATGGCTGACAGGCTCAGCAGATAGCGTTCGGTCGTGAATTCTGCACTGCTGGGATCAAAGCTGCTGATCGTCACGGTTTGCTCTTGATTGGGTACGAATATCCGCGACCATTTAGCGCCATCGGGACCATATTGGGTGCGTCCGTTGACACAGCCGCCTTCCGCCCACTCAAGATCTAGTGAGTCTGTCTGTGATACGGTTATACGGCTACGCTCGGGGTTCAAGCGGCATTGATATTTACCAGACCCTGCCAAGCTTTTGCCGGTGTTATCGCTTTCTTTATCGGACAGTTGCTCGTTCAGTGCGGCGGCAACCCGATCGTCAATTTCGCTAAACGCAGGTCGGGAGAGAAACAAAAGGATTGCGCCGACCAGCAGCACAGCCGCGCCGCCCGCTGCACCGATGGCGGGGGTCCGCTTATCCTGAAACATCAGATAGCCTGCGCCGCCCATGGCCGCCAGTGACAGCACTAGAAATATGGCCGCAATCGCCATTTGATTTTCGCGCTCGGTAATAATGTCCTGAGAAATGGTAGTGCGCAGCTTTTCCTCTGTTGCTTGCCGTTGCTTTGCTTTGGCAGATTGTGCCTCCATTATTTTGGCACGGGCCGCCGCCTCACGCTGTTGTTCCTGAAGGCTGATATCGGCAGCAGAACGGCACGGTGTCGCGGTGATTCCGACTTTGACGCCCGCCTTGCGCAAAAAGGAAAGTATCTCGCGACTGGACACGGCAAAGCCGAATTCCGCATCATTGCCATCGGATAGTGATCCAAAGCTGTTCGCACCCAATACGCGTCCGCAATTGTCGATCAGCGGCCCGCCGCTATTGCCGCTGGCAATCGGCGCGGTGTGCAATATCGTATCAAATTGTTTGGTTGAACGTCCACCGGAAACGGAACCACGGGTTTTCACGGGTGACATCGGATTGATAAGATCGTCGAGATTAAGCCCCTGTGCCCGGTCCACCGAACCCGGATAGCCAACGGCTACAACATCCGCTCCGTCGGTAACCGGACCGCTGAAAACCGTCATCGGTGGCAGGCGACCGCCATCTTGCAGTTGAATTAGCGCGAGATCATTGCCGGGAGAATAGGCGATAACTTTTCCGCCGTAGCTCGTCCCACCTTGTGAGGGCACAATTCCGATGACCACTGATTTTTCCTGTCGCGCAATTTCGACGACATGGGCGTTTGTCACAATTTTATCCGGTGCAACGACAAAGCCGCTGCCGTGGCCGACAAAGGCGACTTTATCGCCATCCGTCGCGGCCAAAACAACGCGAACGACTGAACGACTTGCAGCTGCAATATCAGCGGGATCGGCATGGGCTGGGCCGGTCAGCAAAGCGGTAAATGCGAGAGCAAAAATAGCGAGAAAACGGTTCATCGATGAGCCTTTGGTTTTTTGCTCCTAGTTGATCTGGAGCCCGGATTAGGATGCAGCGCTAACACTACACTCTGCTTCGTATCAAGCGTAGAAAACGCCTTGGGCATATTTTGATGAATCAAACAAAGCTGTAGGGGTCGACATCGACGCCAACCCGCACCGCCCTAGGCCATTCCAGCTTTTCCAGCCATTGCCGCAAAATCTCTTGCAACTCGACCGAGCGATGAGCGTGGACCAATAGCCGGTGCCGATAGCGGCCGCGCAGCATGGAAAGAGGGGCAGGGGCTGGACCGTAAACCGCAAAGCCCTCTAATTTCGGAGCGGTTTGGCCGATTAACCGCGCGGTCTCCATCGCTTCCTTATTGTCCTCTGAAGACACAACAATGGCCGCCAGTCGCGAAAAAGGCGGGGCAGCGGCGGCGCGGCGGGATTCAGTTTCAGCGGCATAAAAGCCGTCACGGTCGCCCTTGATCAGCGCCTGAATGACGGCTGCACCCGGCATGCGCGTTTGAACATAGACATGCCCGGGTTTGTCGGCCCGCCCAGCGCGGCCGGCAACCTGTGCAATTTGCTGGAAACTGCGCTCGGCCGCACGCAAATCGCCGCCTTCCAGACCGATGTCGGCATCGACAACACCAACTAATGTCAAGTTGGGGAAGTGATAGCCCTTGGTCACGAGCTGCGTTCCCACAACAATATCTATCGCGCCCGCTTCCATTTGCGCGACAAATTCTCCGGCCTTGGCGGGCGACCAGATGGTGTCGGACGTGACAATCGCTGTTCGCGCCTGCGGAAAGAGCATTTTTACTTCGTCGCAGATGCGTTCTACTCCGGGACCGCAAGCCACCAGAGAATCCTCGTCGCCGCATTCCGGGCATTTTTCTGGTGTCGGCATGACATGGCCGCAATGATGGCAGGCGAGGCGCTTGGTCAGCCGATGTTCGACCATCCATGCGGTGCAATTGGGGCAGTTGATCCGGTGACCGCAAGTTCTGCAAAGTGTGAGCGGCGCAAATCCCCGGCGGTTAAGGAACAGCAGGGATTGCTCGCCCTTGTCGAGATTTTCTTCCAGTGCGTTAATCAGCGTAGGAGCCAGCCATGAACCGCGCGCCGGAATATCCTGCGTCAGGTCCAACGCTTCGATTTCCGGCAATGTCGCTGCGCCAAATCGGGCGGGTAGCTCCAACAGTTCATAATTGCCCTGTTCGACCTGATGGCGGCTTTCAATTGCGGGCGTGGCAGAAGCCAGTACTACCGGAATTTTCTCGTGCAATCCGCGCATCACCGCGACGTCACGGGCATGATAACGCACGCCGTCTTCTTGTTTAAAGCTCACTTCATGCGCCTCATCGACGATGATCAGGCCGAGATTTTTATAGGGTAGGAACAGGGCTGAGCGTGCACCAACCACTACTTTTGCATCGCCATCGGCCAGCGCGCGCCAGTTTTTCTTGCGATCCGATTGTTTGAGCCCACTATGCCATGCGACCGGGTCCGCGCCAAAGCGCGCTCTGAATCGGTTCAAAAATGGCTCGGTAAGGGCTATTTCGGGGAGCAATACCAGCGTCTGCTTATCTTGACGCAAGGCTTCGGCCACGGCTTCAAAATAGACTTCGGTTTTGCCCGAACCGGTTACGCCATCCAGCAAATAGGGTTGGAAAGACGCGTCCTGTACGGCGCGGATCAATATATTACTGACCCGTTGTTGATCATCGCTTAAATCCACCTTCGAGAAATCAGGGGTGGGTTGCTGGATATTATCGAAAGGTGAAACTTCGCTGCGGTCCAGCGCTCCCGCTTTCTCCAGACCTCTGATGACGGCTATGGACACATCTGCTTTAAAAGCCAGCTCGCTGATCGTGCCTTGCACATCGACCAGCTTTTCCAATGCCTTTTCCCGTTGCGGCGTCATCCGGTCCGGGACATTTCCGTTTAAGCTATATTCGATCATCGGGCGATTATCGGCAAAGGCTGCACCGCTCGACAGGACCATGCGGAGCACTGAAGCAGGGGACGCAAAATAATAGCGTGCCGTCCATTCGATGAGCCGTCTAAGCGGTGCCGCCAGCGGTGGAACATCGCGCAGTTCCAAAAGAGGGCGCAGCTTTTTTGGATCAATCTCGTCGACCGGGAAGCTCTCTGGTTCCCACACGACGCCCGGTACTTTGCGCGGCCCCAGCGGTGCCATCACAATCGAGCCCGGACGCGTATCCATGCCTTCGGGGACCCGGTAATCGAGCGGCCCCAAGGCAGCATTGAGCAATAACACTCTCACTCGATTGATAGCGCGATTCATCAGACTCGTATAAGCATGCTTTGGGATTGCGTCACCAACTGCTATGAAATCAATCTGCTATTTTTGGGGAGTGAGAACATGCAAAATATAGATCGCCGGAAATTTTTGGTTGCCGGAGCCGCTGCTACTATCTTGTCATTGCCGGGTTGTTCTAGCCTTCCGGGGTTTAGTCCGACTGAGGCGATCAAGCGGCTGCTGACTTTGTCATCGCAAAATGCCTTTGCAGAGTTGATGCAACCAAATGGGTTTTTTGACAGTCAAATTGCGCGCATATCTGTGCCGGATAGACTGGGCGGCGCACGTGCGACCAGCATTGCAACAGCCGTTCTAGGGTCCAAGCCGATCCAAAAGCGCCTGCTCAAACAGGTTAACCGCGCCGCTGAAACGGGGGCAGAGCTGGCCGCACCGATGATTGCGGACGCCATCAGGGGCATGAGTATTGCCGATGCTGCAGCCATTATCAAAGGCGGAGACCGCGCTGCCACCAGTCTTTTGCAGAGCCAGCTTGGAACATCGCTGGCGACGCAGATGTTGCCGGGGGTAAGCAAGGGTTTAAACCTGTTCGACAATGAAATCATCAATTTGGTGCTGTCCCAAGTCAGTAATATAAATTTTACCGACATTAGCGCAGACGTGGCGGACAAGGTCAGCGATGCGATATATCGCTCCATCGGGGCGCAGGAAGCGCGGATCCGGGCTAACCCTCAAGCGACCAATGATCCGCTGCTCATTGCCATATTTGGTTTAACCTGATCGGGCGAACAGCCCCCCATTTATCCACAGGTTTCTGCACAGCTTTTCCATATGCTGTGTTTCGCCGCGCTGTAAAAAACGGTAGGCAAATCGCAACGACTATTATCGCACCCGCATCAGGAGCACACACCACATGAAATTTTTTGTCGATACCGCCGATACTGCCGAAATTGCCGATCTGGCTGCAACAGGAATGGTTGACGGTGTCACCACCAACCCGTCTCTGATCAAAAAATCCGGCCGTGACATTATGGAAGTGACCAAGGAAATTTGCGGCCTGACCGATGGTCCGGTCTCTGCCGAAGTCGTCGCGCTGGATCATGAGACAATGTTGAAAGAAGCCGAAGTGCTTCGCAAAATCGCGGATAATGTCTGCATCAAAGTGCCGCTCACCATTGATGGTCTTAAGACCTGCAAGGCCCTCACCAGCGAAGGTACGATGGTCAATGTGACGCTTTGTTTCTCCGCCAATCAGGCATTGCTGGCGGCCAAAGCAGGCGCGAGCTTTATCTCACCTTTTGTGGGCCGCCATGATGATAATGGCTTTGATGGTATGAAGCTGATTGATGATATCCGGTTGATTTACGACAATTATGCCTATGAAACAGAAATATTGGTCGCTTCGATCCGTCACCCGATTCACGTGCTGGAATCAGCGCGCATCGGCGCAGATGTCGCCACCATGCCGCCAAGCGTGATCCGCAACCTGTTCAAACATATCCTGACTGACAAGGGTATTGAGGGCTTTTTGGCTGACTGGAAAGATACCGGCCAGCAAATTGGCTAATATTAGGTGCTCCGCAGTGTTTGCGGAGCACCGTTTAGCTTAATATTAGAAACCTTTGGGCGCAGGATCGACGACACTAAAGCTTCCGTTTTTAATTTCCTGAACTTCCAGTGCCCGTTCCGAAACGCCGTTCCGGCCAAAGCGGAAAACGCCGTCTAGGCCGATGAACCCGCCGGGATCGGTAAGTTTCTCAATCGGGAACGGCGTCCCGACTTTCCAGTTCTGCGCCACTTTGACGGTGAGCAGAACCGCATCATATCCCAAGCTAGAGAGCCGGAAAGGCGCGCTTCCGTACCTCGCGCGATATTTGTCGGCATATTGGCTGTATAATCCGTCCGAAACGCTGGCAAACCATGCGCCGCGCATGGAGGGAGCACCGGCAAGATTGCTGCTGGTATTCCACAGGTCCGTACCAAGAATTTTGGCGGTCCCGCTTGCATTTTTGCGGATTAGCGGCGCGGCTTTGATTGCCATTGTGCCGTTATCGGCCAGCAATACCGCATCAAACTCGCCATTTTGGGCCAGCTTTTTGGTGGCGGCTTCCATGGATTGCGAATCGCGGTTAAAATTCTGGATGGAAATGACCGTTCCGCCAGCATCCTTAACCGAACGGAGCAGCGTGGAAGAAGCGCGCTGTCCATAGACGCCGTTAGGCACCAAAGCGGCAAAGCGTTTCATGCCTTTTGATTTCGCATAGCTGACGACACGTTCAATGGACTGTGACGGAATATGGCCTAGCAAGAAGACATTATTACCCGCCACACCGGCATCGTTAGAAAAGCTGAGGATAGGTACACCGGCTGGTCGTGCAATATTGGCGGTTGCCACAACATTATCGCTGAGCAAGGGGCCAAGGATCAGCTTATTACCATCGGCGACCGCTTTTCTTGCGGCGGCGGCGACACCTGTGGCGGTATCATAGCTGGTCATGCGGATATTTTGGGCTTTGGTGTCGAGCATCGCCATTGTCGTCGCATTGGCAATAGACTGTCCAACGCCGGCATTTTTGCCGGTCAAGGGCACAAGCAGAGCAACACGGTGATGCTGCTGATCGGTCGGCAACTCACCTGTTACCGGCGCTGGTGTCGGTGCGGTGGCAGGGGGACGATCTCCGCCGCGCGGAACAATGGATTGGCAGCCGGCCAGAAAAATGATCGAAGCGAGGGCTGCATGCTTCAGCAAGCTACGACGCTGCCCTTGCGCTGGCGCTAAGGTAGTTTGGGGGGATGCTTTTTCATCCTGTTCTACACGCAAATTATCTGTCATGGCGTTCCTTATGTCTGCACCCGTTGAACATGGTCTGTATATCGTCGCGACGCCAATCGGCAACCTCGGAGATTTGTCTTATCGGGCCGAAGAAATCCTGAAAACTGCTGATTTGATCTTAGTCGAGGATTCAAGAGTCACTGGCAAGCTTTTGAATCATATCGGTAAAAAGGCTAGAATGAAGGTCTATAATGACCATAAAGGCGAGCATGAGCGGCAGGAAATTTTAGCGGCCATTGGATGTAAAATTGTCGCACTTGTCAGCGATGCCGGTACCCCGCTTATTTCTGACCCCGGCTACAAGCTGGTTCGCGATGCGCGTGCGCAAGGCGCCTATGTCACGACAATACCGGGGCCAAGCGCTGTTATTGCCGCGTTGACCCTGTCCGGATTGCCCAGCGACCGGTTTTTATTCGAAGGATTCCTGCCTAGCAAAACCAAAGCACGTGGGGAGGCTTTGGCGGAGTTAAAGCCCATAAAGGCCACGCTGATTTTCTATGAAAATGGTTCGCGGCTTGGGGGGATGCTGGCAGATGCGGTGGCCAATCTGGGGGATCGCCGCGCCGCCGTCATTCGCGAGATTACCAAGAAGTTTGAAGAAACCGTGACGGGAAGCCTGCAAGAATTGTCGGATCGCTATGCCGATGAAAAGCCCAAAGGCGAGATTGTCGTCGTCGTTGGACCGCCCGGCGCAGTGGAACCGGCGAGCAGCACTGACATAGAGGCCGCCTTGCGTGAAGCATTGACACGGCTACCGGCATCCAAGGCGGCAGGCGAGGTGGCGCGCACATTGGGTGCCGATCGCAAAGAGCTGTATGAACTGGTGAATCGCTGGAAAGCGGACGAGCAATAATGACGAGACAGCGTGCCGAACAGCAGGGACGGCGCGCTGAGAGCATTGCCGCAGGTTGGTTGCGCCTACATGGCTGGCGTATATTGGCCCAGCGGGTTCGCACGCCGCGCGGGGAAGTTGATCTGGTCGCAAAGCGGCGAGGGCTTGTCGCCTTTGTTGAAGTGAAAGCGCGGACCAAGGCGGCGGATCTGGAGACAGCGATTGACCTCCGCAGATTGAAACGGGTCGCGGCGGCGGCAGAAATACTCTATCCTGAATATTGCAAAAAGGGCGAAGATGCGCGGATTGACGTGATTTTGGTTGCACCGCGCCGCTTGCCAACCCATTTAACCAATGTCTGGCACGGTTTCTGACCCCGCCAATCCCAATGACGTGAAAAGGCGCCCCTATGACTCTGAAAATCGCTGTGCAAATGGACCCCATGGAAACCGTGAAAATTGGGGGCGATAGTAGCTTTGCATTGATGATCGCGGCCCAGAAGCGCGGACACCGGCTCTATCACTATGATGTCAAAGACCTGACCTATCTGGGAAGCCGGCTCACTACACTCGCGCATCCGGTGAAGGTGCAGCAGGTGGAGGGCGACCATTATGAATTTGGTGAACAGGTGCGGATTGATCTGGGTAGCGATATCGACGTCGTGTTGATGCGGCAAGATCCGCCCTTTGATGTCGGCTATATTACCGCGACCCATTTGCTCGAACGAATTGAGGGAGAGACGCTGGTCGTCAATAATCCGGCATCGGTCCGCAATGCGCCGGAAAAAGTCTATGTGCTGGATTACGCACAATATATGCCGCCAACATTGGTGACACGCAATATTGATGAGATCCGTGCCTTTCAGGCCGAACATGGCGGCATTGTCGTCAAACCGCTCCACGGCAATGGTGGCAAGGCGATTTTTCTGGTCCCAGAAGATGGCAGCAATTTAAGTGCCTTGATCGAGGTTTTTAACCAGACCTGGCCAGAGCCGCATATGATCCAACCCTTCCTTCCCGAAGTGCAAAATGGCGACAAACGGATCGTATTGGTCGATGGCGAAGTCGCGGGCGCGATCAACCGCAAGCCCGGCAAAGGCGAGTTTCGCTCCAATCTGGCGCAGGGCGGCTATGCCGAGGCAGCCGAACTAACCGAGCGCGAGAAAGAAATTTGCGCAGCGATGGGACCGGATTTGAAACGGCTGGGCCTGTTGTTCGTGGGCATTGATGTGATCGGCGGCAAATGGCTGACCGAAATCAACGTGACCTCACCGACCGGCATTGTTGCGATTGATAAATTCAACGGCACCGATACGTCGGGGATGATTTGGGATGCGATAGAAAAGCGCCTTGGAACAAATTAACAGTCCAGCGGTTTCTCTCCGATGAGTGACTGGATTCCCCAATTTATTGAACAAGGCGGCTATCTCGCGATTGGCCTGCTCATGGCTATCGAGAATATATTTCCCCCCATTCCTTCCGAACTCATCATGGGTTTGGCCGGAGTAGGCGTGGGCGAGCGCAATTTTATAGCGCCATTGGTGGTGTTGGTCGGTTCTCTTGGCTCGCTTGCGGGCAATTATGTTTGGTTCATGGTTGGGCGGCATTGGAATGAGGATGATCTGCGTAACTTTGTCCGCAAGCATGGCCGCTGGCTGACCCTTGATGTGCGAACCGTGAACCGGATTGACGCCATTTTCGACAATCACGGAGAATGGGTCGTCTTTTTTGCGCGTTTCATTCCCAATATACGGACATTAATTTCAGTACCGGCGGGATTATTCGGAATGTCCCATAAGCGGTTTATACTCTCCACTTTTGCAGGTGCTACCGTGTGGAATAGTGCATTGGTGTTTGCCGGTTACCAGTTGCAACAAAATGTGGACCATATCGAAAAATATCTCGGCCCCGTCTCTTTGGGCGTTATCGTGGCGGCGGTGATTATTTATGTCTGGCGCGTGATATTCTGGCGGCCTCAGGAAGAAGAGGGTTAGGGCGACCCAAATCCTCTCCCATCGGGAGAGGCAAGTGTAGCTTGTGAACTCGTTCACTAGCGAAACTCGGTGAGGGGTTTGCATCGTCAAGAAGTTCGAACCCCTCACCGACTGCGACTAGGTCAGTTCGGACCAAGTCTTCGTTGCCTCTCCCGATGGGAGAGGGTTTTGGATGGACTAATGTTATTGGTTTCTAGCGTTCCTTATGGTTTGGCGGATATCCTCCAGGACGCCATCGAGATTTTCGAAAACCTCATTATTCCAATATCTGAGCACCGAATAGCCAAAGGCCTCCAAAACTCTTGTTCTTTCCGCATCATCCGGGTTGTCGGCATGTTGGCTGCCATCCAGTTCGATGATCAATTTAATTTCCTGACAGACAAAATCGGCGACTGCATTTCCAATGGGAGCTTGCCTCCTGAATTTGGCATTTTCTAACTGGCGTGATCGCAGTTTAGACCAGAGCAGGGCTTCGGCATCGGTTTGGGTCTTTCTGAGTGTGCGAGCCATGGGTGTTAGGCGTTTCATCGTGATAATATTCCTCTAAAATACATCTCCCATAGGGAGAGGCAAGTAAGCCTTGGCCAAAGGCTTAGGCGCACTCGGTGAGGGGATCGAACCTCTCGATCGTATAAACCCCTCACCGAGCTTCGCTAACAAACACGTTTGTAAGCTCCACTTGCCTCTCCCCTCGAGAGAGGGTTATCTCGCCCTCGGATGGGCATTATGATAAACATCCAGCAAATGCGCCGCATCGACCGCCGTATAAACCTGCGTACTGCTCAAACTCGCATGGCCCAATAATTCCTGCAAACTCCGTAAATCGGCTCCGCCAGCCAGCAAATGAGTAGCAAAGCTGTGGCGCAAGGCATGGGGCGTGGTCTTGTCCGAAATGCCGAGCTTTTCGCGCGCATTTTGAACGACCCGTCGGATCAAATTGGGCGCCAACGGTCCGCCGCGTTTGCCTCTGAAAATCGGCTGGTCCGGTTCCATTACATGGGGGCAAAGGTCGATATAATGTTCAATCGCTTTGCGGACTTGCGGAAGCAGCGGTACGATCCGCGTCTTGTCGCGCTTCCCGGTGACGCGCAGCACATCGGACAGGGGTAGGGCGTCTGCGGTTAGATCAAGCGCTTCGCTGATCCGCAGCCCGGAGCCATATAGCAGCAACAAAACGGCCCAATCACGCGCGCCGATCCAATCTTCGCTGGCATTTGTCGCAATATCATTGGCCATCGCCAATATATCATCGGGTGAAGCGGGACGCGGAACACCGCGTGTTACCTTGGGGCCTTTGATCTTTGGTATCTGTGCTCCAGAATCATTGGCATCTCCGCCAACATGCTTCAAAAATGCCCGAAGAGCGGATAATTCGCGTGCTGCGCTATTGTTGGTCAGGCCATCGGCGCGGCGAAAGGCGAGGTAGGAGCGGATGTCCGCTTGCTTGAGCGCTTTAATCTCCGCCGCGCCCACGGCTCCGCCAATATGCTCCATCAGAAAGGCGCAAAAACGCTCCGCCGTGGTCACATAGGCGCGTACCGTATGTTGGGAGCGCCGCCGTCCTTCGCGCAAATGGCGGGAGAAATCCTGTATAAGGGCGGTGGTGCTTTCCATCCGGCGGAATCTAGCAGCGGCGGGACGAAATACCAAATCCCGATTGCAGCGATTCACGTTAAAGCTGGGAAGGGTCCGCAATGATTTTGGGCAAAATGGCATCCAGCAGGGGCATGCCTTTTGGTGTCACCGTCAGCCGATCATCATGTTGATGAACAAGATCAAGCGTGGAAAGCTTGGCAATCTCTCCAATGTCCAGCATGGTCGATACCGCCAATCCGGTTTTATCCTGCAAAGCGACAAGATCAACCCCTTCGGCCAGTCTGAGTCCCATCATCAAGGCTTCCATCGCGCGTGTCTGCGGTGACAAAGCCTGTTCGACTTTCAGGCCATTGCTGTTGCGGTCCACGGCGGAGAGGAAGTTTTCCGGCTTTTTGTGACGCTCGGTTGCTGTGTTCAGCCGCCGTCCATGGGCACCAGGACCAATACCGACATAATCCTCATAGCGCCAATAGGTTAGATTATGGCGGCTTTCCTGACCGGCGCGGGCATGATTGCTAATCTCGTAAGCGGGCAGTCCGGCGTTGCGGGTTAGGTCCTGCGTCAATTCGAACATATCGGCGCAATGATCATCATCGGCGGGAACCAAAGCGCCGGTTCGTACCAATGTTTCAAAGCGCGTTCCGGGTTCTATGGTCAGTTGATAAAGCGAGAGATGATCGGTGCCAAAACTCAGGGCGCGTTCCAATTCCTGTTGCCAACTGTCCAGCGATTGATCGGGCCGTGCATAGATGAGGTCAAAACTAACCCGATCAAATGCTTTCTGGGCAACATCGAGCGCGGCCAAGCCCTCTTTCACATCATGGGCTCGCCCCAGAAATTGGAGAGTCTGGTTATCCAGAGATTGCAGGCCCAGCGAAACGCGGTTCACGCCTGCTTGCGCCAGATCGATAAATCGCGCGGCTTCAACGGAGGAGGGATTGGCCTCCAGCGTAATCTCGATATTCTCGGCAAAGCCCCAATGGCGCTCGGCTTTGTTGATCAGCTCTGCCACTAGCGATGGCGGCATCAGGGACGGGGTGCCGCCGCCAAAAAATATGCTGGAAAGCGGGCGGCCGGTTGTCAGCGCCGCTTCATGGGCCATATCGGCGAGCAAGGCAGTTTTCCATGCGGCAACGTCGGTTTGTTCGCGAACGTGGCTGTTAAAGTCGCAATAAGGGCATTTGGATACGCAAAACGGCCAATGAATATAAAGCGCGAGGGGAGCAGGTGCGGTCATTGTTCCATTTTAGAAACAGGCCGAAACCAGTTTTTTGAAAGCATCTGCGCGGTGGCTCATGTCATGTTTCTGCTGAGGGTCTAATTCGGCAAAAGTTTGTTTAAAACCAATGGGTTGGAACACAGGGTCATAACCAAAGCCCAGCGTCCCGCGCGGGGGCCAAACCAAATTGCCCTGCACGGCACCTTCGAAAACTTCCGAATGCCCGTCGGGCCAAGCAAGGGCGAGGGTGCAGATAAAATAGGCGCTCCGGTCGACATCCGGCCCCAGTTCCGCCAGCTTTCCTTCAACCTTGCCCATTGCCATATACCAGTCCCGGCCTGGTCCGCCTTCGTAAATGTCCGCCTCCGCCCAATCGGCTGTATAGACGCCCGGCGCATCGTTAAGGGCGGCAACACAAAGCCCGCTATCATCTGACAGAGCGACACAATTGGCGCCTTCCGCACTTGCCCGGGCTTTGAGCAATGCGTTTTCCGCAAATGTCGTTCCGGTCTCTTCCGGTTCCGGCAGGTCTAATTCTGCTGCCGATACAGGTTCGATGCCAAAAGGCGCCAGCAAGGCACGAATTTCTCGCACCTTGCCTTGGTTATGACTGGCAATGATGAGCTTGCCGGGAGTAAGTTTGCGGTGCTCGGTCATAAACGTCCTTAAGAAACCGCCTTGTCCTGCGCTTCAAAAATTTGGCCGCAACCGATTTTCGCAAGCCGCATCAAGCGCATCAAGCCTTCATCATCAAATGTTGCGCCTTCCGCCGTGGCCTGTGCTTCGGCAATATTGCCATCGCCGGTTAGAACGAAATTGGCATCGGCTCCGGCGTTGCTGTCTTCATCATAGTCGAGGTCGAGCACGGGATTGCCGTTAAAGATACCACAGCTAATCGCAGCAATTTTCTGTTCAATCGGATCTTCGCTGATCAGTTTTTGATCGAGCAAGCCATTAACCGCAAGCCGCAAGGCAACCCAAGCGCCGCTAATCGAAGCAGTACGCGTTCCGCCATCGGCCTGAATAACATCGCAATCAACGGTGATCTGCCGTTCGCCCAATTTCTTCATATCCACGACTGCACGCAAGGAACGTCCAATAAGGCGCTGAATTTCCTGCGTCCTGCCGGATTGTTTGCCGCGCGCCGCTTCACGGGAATTACGCGTATTGGTTGCACGGGGCAGCATCGAATATTCGCCGGTGACCCAGCCTTCACCCTTACCGCGCAGCCAAGGCGGGATATTGCTTTCGACACTTGCGGTACAAATAACTTTGGTATCACCAAAACTAATTAGACAAGACCCTTCAGCATGTTTGGTAAATCCGGTTTCGATAGAAATAGCGCGCATTTCGTCTAGCGCGCGTCCTGATGGGCGCATGGGTGATTCTCCTGTGGATGGTTTGGGCTTCGTCTTAGAACAGGCAGCTAAATCTGCAAGGCTGGAATCAAATGAATAATATCCCTATCTAATAGTCATGACCTCTGGACCAATTACCGAAATGACGACTCGCGCACAGGATATTTTCCGTATCGTAGTGGAATCCTATATCGACAATGGCGCGCCGGTCGGGTCGCGCACTATTTCGAAAGCTCCGGGTTTGGAACTCTCGCCTGCCTCAATTCGCAATGTGATGCAGGATCTTGAAGAATTTGGTTTGCTTGCTGCTCCGCATACCAGTGCCGGACGTATACCGACCGAATTGGGATTGCGGCTGTTTGTTGATGGCATGATGCAGGCGGCAGAGCCTAGTCAGGAAGAGCGCGATGCGATCGAGAGTCAGATTACCGAGAGCGGTCCAATAGAAGATGCGCTTGCAGCTACGACAATGATATTATCGGGCCTTTCTGCCTGTGCGGGTCTTGTTCTGGTGCCCAAGCGCGAACCGGTTCTCAAACAGTTTAGTTTTATCAAATTATCCGAAGGGCAGGGGCTGGCAATTCTCGTGTCTCAAGCTGGGGGCGTAGAAAACCGTGTGCTTGATCTGCCGATCGGAATATCGGAATCTGCGTTGGTTGAGGCGAGTAATTATCTCACCGCGCAATTTGGCGGAATGACGCTATCTCAGGCGCTCGGTAGGCTAGATAATGAAATTCAAGCGGGGCGTTTGGCCATCGACAAGGCGTCCGAAGACCTTGTAAAGCGTGGCTTTGCTACTTGGACTCAAGACCCGACCGAACGGCCTGTGCTGATCGTGCGGGGACAGGCCAACCTGCTCGAAGACAGTGCACTCGCCGATCTTGATCGCGTCCGGCAATTGCTCGACGAATTAGAAGGTAAGCAAGAAATATCACGCTTGCTCGATAATGCGCGCGATGCCGAGGCAGCGAAAATTTTTATCGGCGCGGAAAATAAATTATTCTCGCTTTCGGGTTCATCTGTGATAGCGGCGCCCTATAAAGACGGGGACGGACAAGTGGTCGGCGTGGTCGGCGTTATCGGTCCGACACGCTTGAACTATGCGCGCGTAGTACCCATGGTAGATTTTACAGCACAATCGCTGTCCAGATTTTTGAAATGAGTGACGAAATAATGAGTGATACGAAACCACAAGACAATGAAAATGCAAATTTGGATGAAGCCGCTACGGCTGAGTTGCAAGGCGTTCCGGACGCGCTGAAAGAAGGTGCCGAAGAGGAATTAGAGGAATTTTCCATGGAAGAACGCGTCGCAAACTTGGAAAATGAACTTGCTGAAGCGAAACAACAGGTCCTCTATGCCCAAGCGGAAACCCAAAATGTTCGCCGCCGGCTTGAAAAGGATGCGCAGGATGCGAAAGCCTATGCCGCAACCGGTTTCGCACGCGATATGTTGAGTGTTTCCGATAATCTTCAGCGCGCGCTCACCGCTATTCCTGCTGAAGTGAAGGACGAGGAAAAGTGGAAGGGTTTGATCGGCGGCATAGAAGCCACGGGCCGGGAACTGGATACGGTCTTCGAGAAGAACGGCATCAAACGCGTAGCCTCTATTGGCCTACCCCTTGATCCTAACCAGCATCAGGCGATGATTGAAATTCCAACCGACGAGCATGAGCCCGGCACAGTGGTTCAAGAAATGCAGGCCGGATATGTGATCAAGGATCGGTTGCTTCGCCCTGCTTTCGTAGGCGTTGCGAAGAAGCCGGAATAATCCGTAGCTTCTAGAAAATTCCGAACAGGATGACTGCCGCAATCGTACCAATAACAGGTATCACCACGGTTAGCGCGCCGACTGCACCATAGGCATCCTTATGTGTCTCACCACAAACCGCGCGGATTGTGGTGACGACATAGCCATTATGCGGCAGGCTATCGAGCGCACCGGATGATATGGCGACGACGCGGTGCAATTCGTCGGGTTGTGCACCCATGTCGAGATAATGGGGCGCAATCAGGGGCAGGGCGATAGATTGTCCGCCTGAAGCTGATCCGGTTAGGCCCGCAATGACGGTGACAGCGACTGCTGCTCCAATTAGCGGGCTGCCCGGAATATTCTGGACCATCATTAGTGCTTCCTGAAAAGCGGGCGACAGCTTGGCTACCGCACCAAAGCCCACCACTGCGCAGGTGTTCGTAATTGCGACGACGGCGCTGGTGGCTCCGCGGGAAAAGGCTTCCGGCATGGCCGGTAATTTTTGATAGCCAACGGCAATAGCGACGAGCCCACCTGAAGCCAGTGCGGCTACAAGTGCCCATTTATCGAGCGAGCTTTGTGGCAAAATCGTTGATAACGGACCCATATTTTGCGGATATTGGAAGATCAGGAAAACAGCTAGCACGGCGACCAGTGGCAAGAGGCACAAAATTGGTGCGGGCAAATTGCTGTAATCGATATTGGCGTCGTCGGTTTCGCGGCCAACAAAAGTCTCGCCTTTAGCGACAGCGCGTTTGACCATCCAATTGAGCCAGAAATGTCCGGCGATGGCCATTAAGACGGCAATGACAAGGCTAACCTGCCAACCGGCATAGGCTGTGGTGCCAAGATATTCCATCGGGATGAGATTCTGGATTTCCGGACTTCCTGCAGAGGTCATGGTGAATGTGACGGACCCAAAGGCCAGAGCAGCGGGAATGAAGCGGCGTGGCAAATTGGCCTCGCGGAAGAGATGGACTGCCAAGGAATAGACCGAAAATGCTACGATGAAGACGCTGACACCGCCATAAGTAAGAACAGCGCAGGCGGCCACGACGGCGAGCACCGCATGTTTGATGCCGATTTTCTCGACAATCCAGTGCGCGACGCTGGCGGCGGCACCGGATGCGCCCATAATCTCGCCAAATATCGCGCCGAGTAGGAACATGAAGAACCAGCTTTTGAAAAAGCCGACAAAGCCGTCCATATAAGCAGTCGCAAAGTCCGGCGCGCCTTCAATGGCAAGCGGCGGCAACCACGCCAAACCGCTGGTGGCAGCAACTATCGCAGCGGCGACTGGGCCAGCAATCAGGATATTTACGCCCTTCACCGTCATATAGATGAGCAGCGCGAGCCCGCCGATTAGTCCAATTGCCGATAACATCCGCTGGTCCCTTCTTTTCGTTGAACGCTTATTGGCAGAGGAAGGGAAGATGTCGCAAGGATCAATTTACATCCATGATCCGGCTTGAGGCAGTGTGACCTTTGATTTGCCCACTTATCCAAGTTGCATCAGATGTATAAAATGCGAATAACCTGCTATAATAATTAAATATTTCCAAAATTTAACAAGAATCTAACGCCATTTTTGGTCCAAAATACCGGGATGAAGTTCACAGGATACCCCTTGTTTGTAGTATCGGTAATGCCGGGCACAAGTGCAGGAGTAACTATTTCGGTGATCAGATTGATATCACTAGTCTAGCGATAATAAACCGGACGCCATAAACGGAGTGACAGAACCTAAATCTAAAAATTAAGATCATTATGATTGAGAAAGCGCACGCACCTTATAGCATCAACTCGCCTGTGTAGGAAAGACAGTCCGGTTTGCGGCAGGTGATCTGAAAAATCTTGATGCTTCAGGAACCAAAGCGGCAATGGCGCGTTTACGAAAGATCAGCGGGGCAGATTATTTCAGGAGCATATCATGCAAATATTGGCAAAAAAACTTACAGTCTTTACCGCTACAGCCGTGTCTGCCCTATCTTTGACGGCCTGCGCGAGTAACTATGCTGGCGAAGGTGCTGCGGCTGGTGCAGCCGCAGGCGGCATTATAGGTGCGGTTACAGGCGACACAGATGACGCCATCAAAGGCGCTGCAATTGGTGCTGCGGCCGGTGCGGCGGCAGGCTATTTTGTAGACAAAAATGATCGCTGTGATGGTTATGACCGCTATGGCAAGCTGGATGAAGATTGCCGCGGTAAGCCGGGTTACCCTCGCTAATTGGTGTTAATGGTTTGCGCTTAGGGTCTGATCCTAAAGTGCAAACCGCAATTATCGGTGCCTAATCCTTCAGATAAGTTCTGTTAACCCTGAGCCTGTCGCAGGGTGGCATGTGATGCTTGACTTTGAAACGCCCTTCGGCAGGCTCAGGATTGACGGCCTCTTACTTCTTTTACCAAATAGATTTGTATCGAAACGAAGGGTTTCACTAGCGCGGTTCAGCAGGCTCAGCTAACGGGCTTTTATGGCTAGCGCAGCGTATTCTTTTCCTTCACCCAACCCGTGGCGCCGCGAAGCGAACACCACGCTGAAACTTGCCTGGCCGCTTATACTCTCCAATCTCACTATGGCTTTAATTGGTGCGACCGATGTGCTGATGATCGGCTGGCTAGGCGCGCGCGAATTGGCAGCCGCAACGCTTGGTTTTAACCTCGCCATGAGCTGCGCGATTTTCTGTATGGGACTGATAACCGCGTCTGCCCCCATGATGGCGAGCGAAATTGGCCGCATGGGCCATAGCGTAAGGGATCTTCGCCGGACATTCCGGCAGGCCATGTGGGCAGCGGCAACCGTTATATTACCTTTCTGGCTGTTGCTCTGGAACACCGAAAGCATATTGCTTTTCTTTGGCCAGCAACCTGATCTTGCCCGCAATGCCGGGATCTATATCTCCGCTTATATGTGGTCGATCTTGCCATTTCTGTTTTTTATAATCTTGCGAAATTTTGTCTCGGCTTTGGAACAGCCGGTCTGGTCGCTGGTGATTAGCGTGATTGCGGTTTTGGCCAATGCCTTGTTCAACTATGCGTTGATTTTTGGCAAATTCGGCGTGCCTGAATTTGGCGTGATTGGTGCCGGTATCGGCAGTGTGATGACCAATGTGCTGATGTTTGGCGGCATGGCGCTGGTGGTTATTTTCCACAAACGTTTTCGCCGCTATCATTTGTTCGGCCGTTTCTGGCGCAGTGATTGGCAGCGTTATCGCAAGCTTTGGAAATTGGGCTTGCCCATCGCCGTGACTATGGGACTGGAAGGTTCCATCTTTGGTATCGCTGCGTTGCTGATGGGCCTGATCAATGCTGAATCTGTTGCGGCACATGCGATTGCGCTGCAACTTGCATCGTTGACGTTTATGGTGCCGATGGGTTTAGCGCAGGCAGCTACGGTTCGCGTCGGTATCCAATATGGTCGCCGCGATCATGCCGGTATCACCCGTGCTGGCTGGGTAAGCTTTGTGTTAGGCACGTCATTCATGGCGGCGATGGCGATGATATTATTGCTCGCCCCTAATTTCCTTATTGCAATTTTCATCGATGCGAAGGCGCCGGGCAATGAAGAAGTTGCGGCTCTAGCGGTTAGTTTTTTGGCCATTGCGGCTATTTTTCAGATTGTGGATGGAGCGCAAGTGGTTTCTGCAGGGATGCTGCGCGGGCTGCATGACACCACCGTGCCGATGGTTTTTGCACTGATGGGCTATTGGTTTATCGGCATTGGTGTGGGCGCTGGTCTAGCCTTTTGGCAAGGTTGGGAAGGCGTGGGCGTTTGGACGGGGCTTGCCAGCGGACTTGGAATTGTCGCGGTGCTGATGCTGGGGCGCTGGACGATGCGCGAGCGGATTGGATTACTGCCTTAGGGCCCCGCACGCATTCTCTTCCACAAAAGCCCGCTAAAACGGGATCAGTCCGACAAACTGGTCCGGTGTAAATCCGTTATTCAACTTTGCGCCATGTCTCAGCATAAAATCATGCCGGACAATTTCTGCCTGCTGTTCAATACCATAATTTTCAAACGGCTTGCCGGGCACCAGTTGATAGTCATAGCGGCAGAAGGGATGCCGGGCGAGGGGAAGGAATACGCCTTCTTGATGTTGCCAGACATGGACCATTTCATGAATGAACAATCCCTGCAGATTAAGGTCTGCTTGGCTATAATCATGCCGGAACAGGCCGCCCTCGGGATGAAACCATAGATTTCCATCAGGCGCCATGGTTACGCGCTTGGGATGAAAGGGCCACCATTTGCGATTGTATATCTGGACCAGAGAATAATCGATCCTGTCACCGAATACGGATTGGCATAAAATCACCTCCGCTTTAGAAAGCAGACGCGCCGATATGGTTTTGGCTTTTACTTGTTCTGGCACTTATTCCGGCTTGTCTGCTTTTTTGGTGTCTGCAGCCGGTGTACCGACTTTATTGATGACGGCGTTCACCTGAATGCGGTCATCATTGGAGAACATGAAGATCATTTTCAATGTGCCTTGAGCAACCGATCCGCCGCCGATGCCCCAGATCATAAGATGTTTGCCGCCCGGTTCAAATTTCACATCCTTGCCAGCCGGGATCAGCACCTTTTCCATATGTTGCATTTTCGCCATGCCGTCTTCTTCAACAGTTTCATGCATTTCCATGCGCATGACATCATCAGCCGTTACACTGATCAACGTAACATCTTCTGTTCCGCCATGGATTCTGGCGTAGCCAGAGGACGGATTCCCGTCGACTGGGGATAGATTGACCACCACATCACTGACATAAAGAACGTCGCCTTGACCACAGGACGTTAAAAAAATTGCGGCGAGGCCAGCAAAAAATATCGAAAGCTGTTTCTTCATGATTGGCTGAAAACTCCTGAATTTGGCGTCAATCGCATGCTTTTTTAATATCTACAGTGTCTATCAGCTTGTGCCAAGGCTTGTCCCAAAGAAAATGCCCCCTATATCCAATTTCGAAGCCGTAACGGTGCCAATAGAAAAGGGCCGAGCGGTTATTTTGCTTATTATAGAAAATATTTGAAAATTGAATTGAGGGAAAAATGGCTAAAGTTATCGGTATTGATTTGGGCACCACCAACAGCTGTGTTGCCGTTATGGACGGCGGCAAGCCGAAGGTTATTGAAAATTCAGAAGGCGCACGGACAACACCGTCAGTTGTCGCTTTTGCGAAAGACGGCGAACGTCTTATCGGACAGCCGGCTAAGCGCCAGGCGGTCACCAATCCGGAAAGCACCATCTTTGCGGTTAAGCGCCTGATCGGGCGCCGCTTTGATGATCCGATGACCAAGAAAGATATGAAGCTGGTCCCTTATGAAATCGTCAAAGGCTCCAATGGCGATGCATGGGTGAAAGCTGGCGGTGAAGATTATTCTCCCGCGCAGATTTCTGCCTTCACGCTTCAGAAAATGAAAGAAACCGCCGAGAGCTATCTTGGCGAGACGGTGACGCAGGCTGTTATCACGGTTCCTGCCTATTTTAATGATGCTCAGCGTCAAGCGACGAAAGATGCCGGTAAGATTTCTGGCCTCGAAGTCTTGCGCATTATCAACGAACCAACTGCTGCGGCTTTGGCTTACGGACTTGATAAAAATGACGGCAAAACCATCGCGGTTTATGACCTTGGTGGCGGTACGTTTGATATCTCGGTCCTTGAAATTGGTGACGGCGTCTTTGAAGTGAAGTCCACCAATGGTGACACCTTCCTCGGCGGCGAAGATTTTGACGCCAAGCTGGTCGAATTTCTTGCTGAAGATTTTCAGAAAGCAGAGAGCATTGACCTGACCAAGGACAAGCTGGCGCTCCAACGTTTGAAAGAAGCAGCGGAAAAAGCGAAGATTGAATTGTCTTCCGCCCAAACCACCGAGATCAACCTGCCATTTATCACTGCTGACCAAAATGGTCCAAAGCATCTGGTCAAATCGATCACGCGCTCTGACCTTGAAAAGCTGGTTGGTGACCTGATCAAGCGGACACTTGATCCTTGTAAGAAGGCGCTTAAAGACGCTGGCATTAGCGCATCGGAAATTGACGATGTTGTGATGGTTGGCGGCATGACCCGTATGCCTAAGGTTCGTGAAACTGTTCAGGAATTTTTCGGTAAAGAACCACATACCGGTGTGAACCCTGACGAAGTAGTTGCCATGGGCGCAGCCATTCAGGCCGGCGTTTTGCAGGGCGATGTGAAAGACGTGCTGCTCTTGGACGTGACGCCATTGTCATTGGGTATCGAAACCCTCGGCGGTGTCTTCACCCGTATGATTGATCGTAACACGACCATCCCGACGAAAAAGTCGCAAGTCTATTCGACTGCTGATGATAATCAGGGTGCTGTTACTATTCGCGTATTCCAAGGCGAACGTGAAATGGCTGCCGACAATAAAATGCTCGGCAATTTCGATCTGGTTGGTATTCCGCCAGCACCGCGCGGTGTTCCGCAGATTGACGTGACGTTTGATATTGATGCGAACGGCATCGTCAATGTTTCGGCAAAGGACAAAGGCACCGGCAAAGAACAGCAGATCAAGATCCAGGCTTCTGGTGGTCTGACCGATAATGATATTGATCAGATGGTTCAGGACGCAGAGAAATTTGCTGAAGAAGACAAAAAGCGGCGTGCAGAGGCAGAAGCCAAAAATAATGCTGAAAGCCTTGTTCATACGACTGAAAAGCAATTGTCCGAACATGGTGACAAGATTGATGCCGATTTGAAAGGCCAGATAGAAGCCGCCATGACGGAAACCAAAGAAGCTATCGAAAGCGGTGATCCGGAAGCGATGAAGACCAAGTCGGAAGCTCTGGCACAAGTCTCCATGCAAATGGGTCAGAAAATCTATGAAGCCGAGCAAGCTGCTGGCGGCGATGCTGCAGATGCAGCCGCAGCCGACGCAGCCGCTAAGGCGGATGACGATGTTGTTGATGCAGAATTTTCTGAGGTCGACGATTCTGACAATGCTAAGTCTGATGACGACACGAAAGCAGCAGAGTAAGTAAAATTCACCCACTGGCACTCACCCTGATTTTTTTGCAGGGCGAGTGCCAGAGGCTTCGGCAGGTGCGGCCTGAACGGAGTATCAGTATGGCTTCGGGGGAAGCAAATTAATGACTACCGAAATAGACTATTATCAGCAGCTTGAGGTCGAACGCGGCTGTGATGGTGCGACGCTCAAAACATCCTATCGTAAATTGGCGATGAGATTTCATCCGGATAAAAATCCGGGTGATGCTGCAGCTGAAGCGAAATTCAAATCGATTAGTGAAGCTTATGAGGTTCTGAAGGACCCGCAAAAGCGCGCAGCTTATGACCAATATGGTCATGCGGCTTTCACCAATGGCGGCGGCAATAATGCCGGCGGCGGCGGCTTCGGCGGCGGTGCGGCGTTTAACGATATCGGCGATATTTTTGAGACAATTTTTGGCGGCGGCGGTGGCGGCTTTGGTGGCGGACAGCAACAACGCGGTGCTGCGCGTGGTGCCGACCTGCGCTACGATATGGAAATTACGCTGGAAGACGCATTCCACGGCAAGCAGACAGAAATTGAAATAGATGTTTCTGTCGGCTGCGATGAATGTGATGGTTCAGGCGCTGAACAGGGAACCGGAGTTAAAACCTGTGTGACCTGTCACGGCCACGGCAAAGTTCGTGCGCAACAAGGGTTTTTCGTGGTCGAGCGTACTTGTGCAAGCTGTCAGGGTCGCGGTGAAGTCATCGAGAGCCCGTGCCACGTCTGCATGGGCGAAGGTCGGATCGACAGGCCGCAGACGCTGGATGTTGAAATACCGGCTGGCGTAGATAGTGGAACGCGTATCCGGTTGACCGGAAAGGGCGAGGCCGGGGCACGCGGCGCTCCATCGGGTGATCTCTATATTTTCATCCATCTGGCCCGTCACGATATTTTTGAGCGCGAGGGTACGACCTTGTTTACCCGCGCTCCGATTAGTTTTTCGGTAGCGGCGCTCGGCGGGGAGATTGTTATCCCTGGCCTCGATGGCATCAAACATCAAATCCGCATTCCGCCAGGAATCCAGTCCGGCAAACAAATACGCCAGCGAGGTGCCGGCATGCCGGCTCTGCGAGCACGTGGCAACGGAGATATGGTGGTCCAGATAGAAGTTGAAACGCCGACCAAGCTGTCATCCAAGCAAAAAGAATTATTACGTGAATTCCAGGCGACTGAGACAGGCGATGAAAGTCCGAACAGCAGTGGATTTTTTTCGAAGATTAAGGAAGCTTGGGAAGGCCTCGCAGATTAATAAGCGACCTTCTACCCACGGGAAATAATATCCTAACGGAAAATTCTTGTCTGCTGTCTAAGCATTTCCAGATCATGATTGGGTAATGAATTGGAGAAAGGGGCGACCCAGTAAGGACCAGCAGACAGAAATCGCCCCTTCCCAATTCGTGTTAAACGCACCGCTCATTGTGGGGATGATTAATGCGAGGCTTAACAAATTCAGGCAGTTTCTAGTGCCTAATAAGGTTTACGGGTCTTTCAAATCCGGATTAACAGCGAATCTGACTTTTTTAATTTTGTTTGATTGAAGCTACTGTAAATCGCTCTCGGTAAAGCCCTGAGCCTGTTTCAAAATATCAATCGCTTCTGCAACTTTGATCGCCGGCACAGTGAGTTCCAATGCATCAAGTTGGTTCAACATCTGTCGTAGCACCGCTATGATCTCTAACGATTGCGGCTCGCTGCTCGTTTGGTCTATTTGTTCCAAATTCTTCATCACATATTGTCCAATGTTTTTGACGAACCCAAATCCAAATAGGAAAGCTATATTTTTAATTAGTGTCGGTGTCTCTGAACGAACAAGGACATCGAACGCGGCAATATTATATAAATTGATACTATATCAGCGCGGTCAAATATACAATGTTGTTATCCGTTGATAAGTTTTGTTACCTTCCGACGACAGTATAATAAAGCATTTGAGCAGCAAATATATCTTATCGAGCTTTGTAAGAAATTGGGTTAAGTTTTTTGGCTGGTTGCCTAGAGCCATGTTCGAAACTATACTGAAAGCGTATAGTGGGGTATGCAAGTGGGCCAATTTGAAAATGAAGCCGCACGTGTGGCAAAACTGACTGAGAAGCAGCGCGAATGCCTGCATCTTGTTGTCCTGCGTAAATCATCAAAAGAAATTGCGCGAGTGTTGGATATATCCAAGCCAGCTGTGGATCAGAGGCTCGACAGCGCACGGCGTACGCTGGACGTGGCGACCCGTGACGAGGCAGCTATCGTTTATGCGCGCGTTTCTGGGACCTATGATCGGATCATATATGATCCAGCCTATCTTCCATCTGAACCCGAAATGACTGCAAAAGCTTCTCAGGGCGAACAACCTGAACCGTTCATGTTGGAAGAAGCTGCCGTACCATACGGTTTCAACTCCACTCATGAGTCCGATCATTGGTTGCAAGCTTTTAAGGAACCGGGAGATAATCTGGGGACCGTTCAGCGACTTGCTCTTATCGTCGGTATGACCATCGGCATTTTGGCAATTGTTTTAATCGGCCTGTCAGTTTCCCAGTCTCTTTCAGGTCTGCTGGCCGGCTAAACCGGCACCAGACCTACCGCAAATTTAACCTAATGAAATTCGCGTTTCGCGGAAAGGGAATCTTATGTCTTACGAAATCAAGAAAGCCACGGACCAAATCGGGCAAGATATGCCGCACACTGAATATAGCATTGACCAAGCACTTCTATCCGTCGCCGACCTTATGTCTACGCTGGTAAAAGCCCGTCTTAACACCGGCGTACCTGCTTCTACCGGCCAAGCAGCGATCCTGCGTCTTGCCAAAGCACAAATGACTCTTGTTGACGCCAGCAGTGACGTCTTGCGCGTACATGGTGAATTGAAGAAGCTTGGTACAGAATATGCTGGATTCCCTGACCATGAATGTCCCCCCGCTCAAGCTGCAAAAAGAGAAGATAAACATCTTTCAATCGTAGCCTGAACACGCAAAATGTTGACTAAGATGACCTATCATGGTCCTTGTGGGGAATGCGATTTGCTGTATTTTATTTCTTATTTTTTTCGTGTTCCCTTTATGCTCTGTGGCGGGGTGGGGCGCCAGAACGTACAATTGCAATTTCTTACTTTGCAGCGTGGGTTTTGGACCACTCCGTCCATTCGATTACACCGGCAGAATATGCCGAAATGGATCCGGGGCACCTGGTCATCGATCTTCTCATTTGGCTTGCATTTTTTGCTGTCTCATTGCGGGCAAGAAGGTTCTGGCCGCTATGCGTAGTCTCGCTACAAACAATCGCACTGGTCGGGCATTTAGCGAAATTGATGGATGTGTCCATACATCCGCAGGCATATTTTATAATGCAAGTCGCTTCTTCTTATCCCTTGTTGATAATTCTGGCGATAGGAACTTATTGTCATCAGCGCAGATTGACGATCAACGGGATCGATCCGTCCTGGCGCAGCTGATAGCATCGGTGGTCCCTGAAAAGGCCATCGCGTTATCGGATGCGCTTTTGACGGAATTCGGTTCTATTGGTCGGATATTATCGGAATCGGAAGAGGCATTACGGCGTATAATAGGGTCGCACGACGCCGTGATAAATTTGTTGATGGCTACTGAACGGCTGCTCATGGCACAATTACATAATGATCTGCCAAAAAAGCTAGTTTCGGCCACGGACGAAAAATTGATTAGATATTTGCAAGGCAGCATGGCATCTTTGGCAACCGAAACCATGCGGGTTCTGTTCCTAGATAATGCGAACCATCTGCTTGATGATCAGCAGTTTGGAAGTGGTTCACCGCGTAGAATTATTGTGCAACCGCGATGTATATTGAAACGTGCCTTGGAGTTGAATGCTAGTGGGATCATATTGGTGCACAACCATCCTGCGGGGAATACCCAGCCGAGCCAGTCCGACATTAAATTTACGATATTGATCAAGACTTTATGTCGTGAACTAGAAATAATTTTACATGATCATATCATTATCGCCGGCAATAAATGGTCGAGTTTTCGAAAGATGAAGATTCTATGACCGATCAAACTCTCGACAAGCATATCGATCGCGCTCGAAGATTTCTGATGATGCAGCGTAAAAGAAGTCTTTTCTTTCCTAATAACGCAATATTTGGAGACCCTGCTTGGGAGCTACTACTTGAAATTTATATAGCGACGGAGAAGCATCAGTGTGTCTCTAAAGCGGCCTTGTTTGCAGGGCTGTCAACCACGCCTGCCATAGCATCGCGATGGATTTCCGTTTTTATTGAGAATGATTATGTGACAATTTGTGAAAAGCATAGCACGGACTGCATCTGTTTGACCGACGATGCACGCGCTGAGTGCATAGGATATCTCGATGCAATCGCGGATTTCTAGGTTCTTAAGGCTTCATACCAGTCCGGTTAGCTCCAATTTTTAAAAAAGATACAGACAAAAATTTGCGTTGCCGCATCTTAAATCCATGTTAAAATGACCGTCAACGACCCTGAACCATTGAAGCATGGGGGGGGGCGTGTGATTATCATTGATCGACTGGCATTATTTCGTACCATAAGATTGAAACCTGCGGCCGCGAGTATCTTGATCATTTTGATGTTGGTCCCTGCAAAGGCCAAGGATTACCATGCCCCAAAAGGAATGTCCGTTGGTACAGCTGTTGCCAGTGTGAACATACAAAAGCGGATTGAAATTCGACCGGACAGCTTTGCTGATTCAGGTATGTCCCTTGATAACAGGATATCAGATATCAGTATTCGGGATTGCAATTTCGAACGGAAAGAAATGATTAAAAGCTGTATATTGATGATTTACGAAATTCAGTAAAAGTTGAAATCAGCTATCATGCTCGGATTTTTCTTTCCGATCTTCAGCTTGTTTTAAAGCATTAATAGCTTCTTCCACTTTAATGGCCGCAATCGGGTGTCCGCTATCATCCAGTATGGATAGCATATTCTCGAGTTTCTCAACAAGACTGAGCATGTCGATTTTGCTATCATTCATATTGATCGACAGTGCCTTTCTTGCGTCAGTGGAACTGGATTATATCTAATTTCTATTAGTGTTTTCGCACCAATGTAACGAATGGTTACAGTCGTTAAGCTCAGGTCACATAATTACAACTTCTTGCTTTATCAACAAAAATGATAAAGTTATTATCTAATTTAACAATTTATTTGGTTATGTCCCAAATTGGCGCGCCAATATTGACCATCTTCTTCACTAATGATTCGATAGATAATAGTTCTGTTTTTCTACCATTTTTCGCTGATATCTCTGCTTTGGGATTAATGTTTCTCTTCGTCACCGTTAACCATGGAACGGGAGGGAAATGCATGACTGAATATGATTATGATTTCGTAGTAATTGGAGGCGGTCCCGCTGGACGCAGAGCCGCTATACAAGCGTCGAAGCTAGGTAAGTCGGTCGCTATTGTTGATGATCAAAAGAAAATAGGTGGCGTGTCTGTACACACGGGCACTTTGCCATCGAAAACGATCCGGGAATCCGTCCTGTCTGCAACCGGATGGAGGGATCAGCATTTCAAGTCAGGGCGCCAGCGCGACAGTTCAGATGCTACGCGGCAATCAATCTCGTCGCGGCTCTCGACAACTTTATGTGACGAAGTCGAGGTGATTGACAATCAGCTATCCCGCAACAATATTGAGACACTAAAAGGCCGGGCGAGATTTACGGGTCCTAATAAATTGGCTGTGTCGCAATCTGTTCAAGGAAAGACGACAAGCTATACTGTTACGGCAGAAAAATTTCTGATCGCGGTGGGGACAAAGCCTTACCGACCGAGCCATATCCCCTTCAATGGCACCAGCGTCGTAGATAGCGATTCTATCGCGGCCAATATGCCGATGCCGAAATCCATTATAGTGGTTGGCGGCGGCGTTATTGGCCTGGAATATGCGACGATATTTTCGACGCTCGAAATTCCGGTCACGGTGGTCGAAGCGCGGGAAAATATACTGGAATTTATCGACCGTGACATCGTGTCGAATTTTGCACATCAACTCGCTGAACGCGGGATCAGCCTGCGCCTTGGCCGGACGATTAAGAATATCGAATTGGACAAAAACGGCAGTCCGCATGTTGAACTGGATGATGGACGTCAAATTCGGGCGGAAATGCTGCTCTTTACCGCTGGTCGTATTGGCGCGGTGGACAAGCTTGGATTGGAGAAGATCGGGATTGAAGCGGATAACCGCGGGCGATTAGTGGTGGATCAAAAAACGCTCCAGACGGCACAACCGCATATCTATGCGGCCGGCGACATTATTGGTTTTCCGGCACTCGCATCGACATCGATGGAGCAAGGCCGACTGGCAGCCTGTCATGCGTTTAACCATCCTATCCGCTGCTCTGAGGATAGCTTTCCACTGGGTATTTATTCCATTCCTGAAATTGCTAGCATTGGTCTTACGGAAGATGAAGCACGCGGAAATGGAACGCAGGTGGAAATTGGTATTGCCAGATTCCAAGAAACATCACGCGGACATATATTGGGCAATTGCAAGGGCATGCTGAAATGTATTTTTGATCTGAATGATGGAAAATTGCTGGGCGTCCATATCGTAGGGGAAGGGGCGACCGAACTTATCCATATTGGCCAAGCTGTCCTCAACCTAAATGGCGGCATAGAATATTTGTCGGACACGGTTTTCAATTTTCCAACATTGGCCGAAGCCTACAAAGTCGCAGCGCTGGACGCATATAACAGGATGCCAAAAACCAGATTGAGAGCATGAAGTGAAAATAGATATTAAGAACATACTCGAACAATATTTCCGCGACGGCGATGGCAATGAACAGTGTCCGGTTTGTGTAGAAGGCGATGATGGCAAGCAAACCCCGATTTTCGCGATTGCGAGCTTCATTCGGCAGCATAATCTCTCCCTCTCACCCTATAATCTTGAGTTGGCTTGGGAATATGTTTGCGGAGGTAAGCATGGCCTGAAAAACGAGATACTGGGACTGTCCTCTGCAGGGCGTTTGAACAATGTCTCTGCTCAGGAACTATATGATAAGTATTTGCGGTCCGATATTGGCGTCCAGATCGATAAGATCCTCATGGAAGCGATGGAGCATATACGGTCGACAACGCAAATTATCGATACCGGTAATGAAAATACGCTCCAATGTGAGAGTAACTTGATCGAGCAGGCCGATAATATCCGCTTGCGGTCAGGCGATATGGATATTGCAATCCAAAAGCTGCTCAATCTTTCACAATTAATGGTTGAATCGACACGGGAAAATCGTGAGCAGATTTCTGAAACTAACAAGAAACTAGCCAACCTGCAAAAAGAACTTAAGCGAGCCAAAAATGAAGCTGATTTTGATCAACTTACCAAATTGGCAAACCGGCGGAAATTTGAACGGACATTGGATGAGGCGCAAGAGCATCAGCGTGAGCTAGGCCATTCATTATGTCTAGCTTTCTTAGATATTGACCATTTTAAGAAGGTAAATGACACATTCGGGCATGAATGCGGGGACCGCGTTCTAAGGCTCATTGCGGATGAATTGTCTTCCATATCTAACGGTAAATGTCATGCGTCTCGCTATGGTGGCGAGGAATTCGCCATTATCTTTGAAGATGAAACGATCGAGAAAGCTTGCCGGATCGTTGATGAATGCCGCGAGAACCTCTCGCGCCGTCGACTTATTGACGCGGCATCTGGGAAGCCTTTGGGTACGATAACTTTTTCCGCTGGCGTCGCAGAATGTTTGGAATCTGATACAAAGCGCGCCATTCTTAGAAAAGCGGATTTGGCATTATATGAAGCGAAATCCAAGGGGCGCAATAACGTTCTAATTTATTCCAATCGATGAGTTGTTCTTTCGCGAATATTTTCGTGAAGAAAGGGTAAGGCTGTTTTACAGCGGCCAATAAGAAGCTTCAGCAGTCAATATAAGGAACAGGGGAATAGGCGAAAGTTTATTGCCCTGTTCTTTTATCCGCGACATCTGCAAGTGGGTTTGGCGCCTATGACATGCCGTCATGAAGATTGGCGTCGCCAATCCGTCGATTGTAGCGAAATGATCGGTCTTTTACAGAAGGATAGCATTTTTAAAGGTCTGTAAATGACAAATGGGCAGGGTGAATAATCACCCCGCCCAATCGTAACAACGCAGACCAGGTGCGCTACGTTTGTCAAAGCCGCAACCTGCGGGGGTTGAGATGACTTTGGCAGAAAGATTACGCTTTCACCTACTGTTATCCGAACCGGTGGCCTGAATAGCAATTCATTTTCAGACCAATCTGGGAGGATTGGTCCATATTATCGCCAATATGGTTTTAGTTCGGTGCGTATTCTGAGAAGAAAGGTATTTTTACTTCTTCAGAGTTATAGAAATGCGCCGATTTCTGTCATCCATGGGTTCGTCAGGATTATAGGGTTCGGTGTCTGCGACGCCTTCAATCCGGGCCATGCGGTTCATTGGGACGCCTTGTTCGACCAGCTTCTGCCTCGTCGCTTCTGCTCTTGCAGAGGATAGCAACCAGTTATTCATGCTTTGCCCGCTGGCATAAGGGATGCTGTCGGTATGACCTCTAATGATCAGCTCATTGTCGACAGTCGCAATGATTTTGGCAACTTGCCCGATCAGCTCTGCCGCACGCGATTGCAAGTTATTGGTTGCCGAGGCAAACATACTGAAATCGGCTTCATCAACAATATCGATCCGAAGACCTTCTTTTGTATCGGTAAAGCGGACGTTGGATAGCAATTTTGCTGTTTCCGGGTTTTTCCGGAGCTGTTCACGGACGCGCTTTTCGAATTCCTTGGCTGTTACCGTTTCAGGTATGGACTTCCGATTGCGTTCATCCTTTTTGCTCGCTTCTTCTTGCGGCGAGATGTTTTCGCTGGGAATCGCGCGATTTGCTTTGTGCGGATATTTATCTGGATCAGTAACCGATGAACCGCCGAACATTCCTCGGCCGCCAGCACTGTCCCGCTTAACATTTGCGATTGTGGGGGCGAAATAATCCGCGATACCCTTGCGCTGTTTTTCTTCGGTGGCGCCAAGCAGCCACATCAGCAAGAAAAATGCCATCATGGCCGTCACAAAGTCAGCATAAGCCACTTTCCATGCACCGCCGTGATGACCACCATGACCTTCCACGATGATCCGTTTGACGATAATGGGGCGAACTGGTTCTACTGGTTTTTTGGCCATGGATTAACGCGCCCGTACTGCATCAAAAACATCAGCGAAGCTCGGTTGGTTTGCATGCTGCAAGCTGGTCCGGGCTGCTTCGATAATCAGTGGCTGTGGATGTCCATGCAGGTTCGCAATGATCAGCTGTTTTGCCACATGATAAATACTCGCATCGCTCTCAATAATGGAACGCACGCGATTTGCTATGGGTCCTACCAAGCCATAGGCTAGCAAAACGCCGAGGAAAGTTCCGACGAGTGCAGAGCCGATCATACCGCCCAATATTGCCGGAGGTTTATCGATTGAGCCCATGACTTTGATAATGCCTAAAACAGCAGCAACAATGCCCAAAGCGGGCAGGGCATCGGCCAGACCCTGCAGGTTGTCGGCCGGAGCAATAGCTTCATGATGATGGACTTTGATCGACTGATCCATGACATCTTCGACCGCGTGTGGATCAAGTGTTCCCGAAGAAACAACAACCAGCCGCAAGCTATCGGCGATCAAGTGGATCAACGCGTCGTCTTTTAACAATTTGGGATATTCGCTGAATATCGGAGAGGCTTTAGGGTCCTCAATATGCGGTTCAAGTGCGACGGGCCCTTCGCTTTTTAGGATTTTGTTCAGCTTTGAGACCAGTAATATGCAATCCATAAAATCCTGCTTGACGTAGGTTGGGCCTTTAAAAACTTTACCAAAGCCGCCGAGCAACGCTTTAAGCTGCGCGCCATTATTACCAATGATCAGCGCGCCGACTGCGGAGCCGCCGATGATACCCATTTCGATGGGAAGAGCATGAAGAACCACGCCCATATCGCCGCCGGATAGCGCGAATACGCCAAAAACCATGACGAGTAGGACAACGATGCCAATTCCAGCGAACATAAACTTATTTCCAATCCACAGGCCCGGTTAGATTTTTTCTCTTCATTATATAACGAAGGGATATTCATCATAATGGTGAACGGACGAAAGCCGTTATGGTTAAGGGCGCGATAGCGATGAATTCGGCTGGTTAGCCGATGAGTTGTATCAAGGACGTGCGGGCAGTCTGAGCATAGAGCTGCTGGGCCGCTTCCAAATTAACCAGCAATGACTTGAATTGAGATATTGCCGCGGCAACATCGGTGTTTTCCAGCGCTGACCGGCGTTCCGACGTGTTCAGTTGTGATTCCTGTAACCTCAGTTCCTGTTCTTCCAGCCGGTTGACGAGAATGCCTTGCCCACCCACCAGGGTCGAGAAGTGATCTGTCATCGATTTAGCGTGATCCAGTTGAACAAGACGTTCTGCCGGCGTTCCGGTGCGAACTGCATTGATCAGATCGGTCATTAGGGTATCAAGGGTCTCGGTTGCTCCGCCACCGATATCAATATTTCCTGCCACTGCCTGTAAAGTCGGTGCTGGTGCCACCAGAACATTTGTATCGATGCGCATTTTAATCGGATCGCCGGAGTGGAAAAGCTGACCGCCGTAATTATCTTTGACCTGGGTCAGTTGATTAAATTGGTTCTGAAGGCTTTCCAGCTCTATTGCGATAATTTCGCGGTCTTGCGGTGCTAAAGTTTCGTTATTGGCCAACACCATCAACTCGCGCGTGCGTATGACGCCATTTGAAATGGTATCCAGTGTCGATTCAGCCTGCTGCGCCAAAACGCGCGCGCGGCCAATGTTGTTGGTCCAGCTGCTTTCGATTGAAGACTGCCTGCTGATACTGGATAATTCCAGCCAGCTCGATGGGGCTTCAGACGGTCTGTTAAAGCTCTTGCCAGTGGAAATGGATTCCTCCGTCCGGGCGATGAGCTGGGAAAGATCATTCTGCCTTTGAATGGCATTTACGGGCCTAGTGCGATTAATTGAGTCCATCAGTTTTTCCTTGCGGCGCGTCTGTTAAAAGATTGCCAATATGGATTGGATGGTTTCGCGAGCGACCTGAATAATCCGTGCGGAGGCTTCATAAGCTTGTTGTAGTCGGATGAGGTCGGCGGCTTCGCGATCGAGATCCACGACCGACACCTTGTCTCGCGCTTCGCGGGTCGCAATGTCAAAAGCCGTTGCCGCCTGGCTTTCGCTTCTCGCAGAGAGGAGGTTTTGGGCTTGTCCAAGGACTATGCCCTCGTAATTTTTCTCGGTACCTGTAGCAGTCCGCAGATCCACGAATGCCAGAATATTCCCGTTTGCTACTCCGGCGGGGGATGCAAGAGCCAGATCCGTGGCCGTCAGTCCGGTGGCCGTTAGGCTGGCTGCTGTACCGCCATGAGATACGACAGCGCCGCCGACAGCGCCCGCATCGGTCCGGCCATTGGCCTGCCAGCCGTTTAGTTCATTCGCAAATTGGACGGCTAGAGTGTTGAGTTTTGTCGAAACAGCCGCGATATCGGATTGCGCGCGGTGCAGACCGCCCAATGTCCCGTTTGTCGGGGGAGGCTGTAACGCCCCTCCAATTTCGATATCAAAGGCACCGCTTGCATTAGCGACAAATGTCACCGGACTGGCGCTGTTATAAGTGACCAAATTGGTTCCACCGCGTGAAATATCGGCCGTACCATTATTACCGAAGGTGATCGTGACATCCAGCTTCTCGGTAATCACCGTTAACGCCGCATCGCGCTGATCCAAAAGAGCGACATGTTGCGAAGTGCCGGGGGTGGTAGGTCGCAGTTTTCCGTTAATCTGGGCAAGTTCGGCTAGCGCGGTGTTGAGCTGCGATGTTTCTTGTGCCGCCGCACCGTTCATTAATGTGGTGGTCGCGGAAAGATTGGATGCGGTCTGGTTAAACCGTGCCACGGTGTCTTCGATATCACGCAGAAACTGTGTTCTGAGTGCCGGTTCGAACGGAACGGCAGAGAGCTCTTCGGCACTGCCAAAAAGCTGGGTGAGCTGGCTTCCGATATCCGCTTTGTTATTCGCCAGAGCGATTTCGCCCTGGTCCAGCCATTGCACCATGACTTCGGATTTAACCCTGTTTGCGCCGGTTTGGCGCGTGGCGGATTCCAGAAACTGATCGCTGGCGCGAACAAGGCTATTAACTTCTACGCCGCCTGTGCCCGTAAAATTTCCGTATAAATAATTTGTATTTCCGTAAATTGTCGTGTCCCCAACGTTGAGGGTACGGCGGACATAATTTGGATTGTTCGCATTGGCGACATTGGAGCCGACGACTTCTAGCGCACGGCTGTTCACCTGTAACGCAGAGCGCCCGATAGAAAGCATATCAGACATTTATTTTCTCCACATGGCGGCTCAGCAATTGGGCAACGCCGAAAACGCCTTTGTCGGCCATGTCTTTTGCCAGCATGCTATCTTGCATATCGCGGAACTTTTCTGTGCCCTGGCCATCGAACAAACCTTCTCCCAATGATGCCGTTCGCATTGTCGACAACATCTGGCGGACAAAAATTGCCTCGAAATCAGCCGCCATTGCTTCAACTTTTGATTTTTCGCCGTTTCCCGCCGGCTTTGCGGCATTTGTGGACGACGCAGCCAGAAGGTTCCCATTAGGATTAATAGTGGTCATATTATGATCAACTCCGCTTTTAAGGCACCTGCTTGCTTCAATCCTTCGAGGATCGCTGTTAGATCAGACGGTGAAACACCGATGGAATTAATAGTCTCGACAATTTCTGACAAAGAAGCACGGCGCCCAATTTCAAAAGCCGGGGCTCCTTTATCTTCTAACGCAATGTCACTATTCTGCTCGGTGGCGGTCCTGCCGCGGCTAAAAGGAGCGGGCTGTACGACGGTCGGATTTTCTTCGACCCGCACTGTTAATTTTCCGTGACTGACCGCTGCCGGGCCCAGACGGACCGCGCCATTGATCACGACCGTACCGGTCCTTGCATTCACAATAATACGGGCCGGTGCATCGGCAGGCTTCACGAGCAGGTTTTCGATTTTGCCCATCAGCATGACCCGTTCCTGTGCCCCAACCGGAGCGGAAATCCGCACGGTGACTGCATCAGCGGCGATTGCCAGTTCTGATCCGACCGCTTGATTAATCGCTTCAGCCACGCGCAAAGATGTGGTGAGATCGGCATCGGTGAGGTTAAAGCTCAGATAGGGCTGGGTTTCGAAACCCGTCGAGACGGTTCTTTCAATCGAAGCTCCGCCAGAGATGCGTCCTACCGAGGGAATGTTTACAGTCAGGCTGGACCCGTCAGCCGCAGAAACGCCAAGACCGCCCACGGCCAAATTGCCCTGAGCCATGGCGTAAATTTCTTGATCGGCACCATATAAGGGCATTAAAATTAATGTACCGCCGCGCAGCGATTTGGATTTACCAAGCGCCGATACAGTGACATCCAGCCGTTGTCCCGGCTTTGCAAAGGCTGGCATTTCAGCGGTTACCATTACGGCAGCAGCATTTTTTGTTGCCGGATTAACACCGGGTGGCAGCGCAAGGCCGAAGCGGCTTGTCATACCTTTCACGCCCAATGTCGCATATTCCAGACTGTCATCGCCGGTGCCAGCGAGCCCGACCACTACGCCATAGCCCACCAATTGGTTGGTCCGAAGGCCAGCGAACTGGCCGATATCCTTAATCCGTTCCGCTTGTGCCGGTTGCATAGCAATCAGCAATGTAATCGCGAGTGCGGCGATCAAGTGAATGATGCGGGATAATTTATTAACTTGGGTCATATTGACTCGCCTGTCCGGGGACTAAAAGGGGGAAATGATAGAAAAGAAACTCTGTAACCAGCCCTGTTTGCTGGCCGTGGCGATTTCACCGGACCCTCCGTAAATAATGCGGGCATCAGCAACTTTATTGGAGGGGATGGTGTTCTCGGAGGACACATCAATGGCACGGATCAGTCCACTAAACTGAACATGTTCTTCGCCGCGATTGAGGGACGTCAGCTTTTGTCCGCGCACCAGCATAGTGCCATTGGCATAGCTTTCAGCAACGGTGACGCTAACCTGTCCTTGCAGAGAATTGGATTGGGCGGCTTTGCCAGTGCCCGTAAAATTTTGTGAACCGCTGGTCGCAACGTCACTGGGAGAGAATAGAGATAGGAGCCCGGTCGTCGGCGGCGCCAATGAAATACCGCCTTCGCGATCTTTCGCGGCGCTATTTGATTTGGCTGCCCGCGTATTTTCTACGAGCAATATCGTAATAATATCACCCCTCCGACTGGCGCGCGCACCGCTCGTCAGTGCCGCATAGCCCGAGGCTGCCTGAAATATAGCGCCATTGGCGCTCGCCGGGGTTTGCGCTGGAAGAGGCGTCGCAACAGAGGCTTCGAAGCCTTGCTGCGGTTTTGCGCCGCCGCTACCCATGCAGCTAACTAGCAGAAATGGCGCAATTGTGACTGCCATTGCTGTCTTCGTAAGGGATGATATTTGCATGATGCTAAGGCCTCTCGCTCGAATGCTTATTTAAAGTTGCTGGTTAACGAATTGCAGCATTTCATCGGTGGCCGAGATCATTTTGGAATTGACCTCATAGGCGCGCTGCGTCTCGATCATATTAACCAGTTCTTCGACAATGTTGACATTAGACCCTTCCAGCGCACCCTGACGGATCGTGCCGAGGCCTTCCGCGCCTGCTTCACCCACTTGTGGTGCTCCGCTAGCGGCGGTTTCGGTCAGAATATTATTGCCCACTGAAAGCAGCCCGGCCGGATTGGTAAAATTGGCAAGTTCGATCTGCCCCAGTTCACTAACTTCGGATTGGCCCGCCAATGATGCTGTGACCGTACCATTATTACCGATGGTCAGGGCTGTCGCACCTTGCGGGACTTGTATCGCTGGCACCAATGGATAGCCATCGCTGGTGACAAGAGTGCCTTCAGCAGTCATGTTAAAATTGCCGGCGCGGGAATAGCCGGTCGTGCCGTCGGGCAGTTCCACTTGGAAAAATCCGGAACCTTCAATCGCCATATCAAGGGCATTTTCGCTATTTTGCAGCGTGCCTTGTGTATTGATTTTGCCGATCCCAGACAATTTGACGCCGGTGCCCAGTTGCAGGCCACTGGCAAAGCGGTTTTGCGCGTCGGACGGTGCGCCCGGCGTGACGATATTTTGATAGGCAAGCGTTTCAAAATCAGCGCGATCAGCTTTGAAACCTGTTGTGTTCACGTTCGCCAGGTTATTGGCGATAACGCGCATTTTTGTATTTTGTGCGTCCAGTCCGGTGCGCGCAACTTGTAAAGCAGCATTGCTCATTTCATAGTCTCCTTCGTGCGATTATCGCACCCGTTATCCTTGCGGCAAGTTCATGACGCTGGCACTGCTTTCATCCAGCTCTTCGGCGGTCCGCAGTAATTTTGCCTGAGTTTCCCAAGCGCGGCTTGTTTCAATCATGTCGACCAGCGCAGCGGTCATATTGACGTTGGATCCTTCCAATGCGCCAGAGATGACCCGTGCATTTTCATCAACGGGCAGGGTGCCATCATTAGCCACACGGAATAGCGTATCCGGTCCCTTGGAAATGGCGCTGCCCGTCATGCTCACCAGTTTAATCTTGTCGAGTTCCTGTGGCAGTGTTGGATCGCCACCTTGGGGAACAAAAAACACTGTGCCGTCTGCACCAATGTCCACCCGTTCTGCGGGGGGCATCGTGATCGGCCCACTGGAACCCATGACCGGAAAGCCATCACCCGTAACCATCGCGCCAGAGGCGGCGATGCGGAAATCGCCGCGCCGCGAATAGGCTTCTTTGCCATCCGCGCCTTGCACAGCAATCATCGCATCGCCTTCTAGCGCAATATCCATCGAACGGCCGGTTTGGGTAACCGTACCGGCGTTCATGTCCGCTTGCATATCCCGCTCAACCGCCATGGCGCGGCTGTCTAAACCGGGGCCTTTCAAATACTGGGCTTTTGCCGAAACCATGTCGGCTTTAAAACCTACAGTATTTGAGTTCGCCATATTATTGGCGATGGCTGTTTGCCGGTTCATCAGCGATTTCATCGCGTTGACGCCGGTATATGCAAGCTTATCCATAGAATATTCCTAGGTTGCTATCGCTTTCAGACCCTAGACCTGAAGGTTGATAATCGTCTGGCTAAGGGTGCTGGCGGTCTCAATTGCCTGGGCATTAGCTTGGAAATTACGCTGGGCAGAAATGAGCGATACCAGTTCTTCTGTGATATCCACATTGGCCAGCTCCAGAGAGCCAGAGCGAATCTGACCCAATGGACCGTTCGCGGCTTGGTTAATCAATGCCGGACCTGAATCGCCACTGGCTTGCCAGTGGGCATCACCAACCGGGCGCAAGCCTTCTACGGACGTGAAACTGGCCACTGCAAGGGCGCCAATATTAACCTGGTTTCCGTTGGAGAAGGTTGCGCTGACGACTCCTTCGCCGTTAATCGAAATATTGGTTAAAAGCGCAGCCGGATCAGTTGGGTCGACATCTGGTACAACGAAATCGAACATATCTGCTGCATTGGTCGATGTGGCGACACCATTGGCGTCAACCGGCAAAAGTTGCGCCTTCATTCCAACCGTATCAACAACCTCTCGGTTTTGATTGACCGAAAAAGCACCATTACGGGTGTAGTTTGTATCTTGACGGGGGGGCTGACCTTTGACGGTGAAAAAGCCGTCACCGGCAATCGCCAAATCCAGCGTTTTATCAGTGCCCTGTAACGTACCTTGGGTAAATTGTTGCGTGATACCGGTTAAACGAACACCCTGACCGGCCACCGTCTTGGTCGCCTGGGTTGGTGCTGCGGCGAAAAGATCGCCGAACATCGCACGGCTTTTCTTAAAACCGGTCGAGCTGACATTGGCGACGTTGTTGGAAATAACATTCAAGTCGGTTTGTGCGGCTTTCAGGCCGCTAAGAGATGTAAAGAAAGACATTATATTCTCCTGGTTAAATTGGGGTGGGGAAGCTTTTTGCTTATCCGATACGTAGAGCTTCAGATGGCAACACATTGCCAATCGGGGTTACAAGTGTGGGCGAACCGCTGGCATCAGATGTTTTGACAGATGCGACCGGTACCCATGTTGCGAGATTAGATATTGATCCACCATTCACGCGGACTTTCAACCGTCCGAGATCTTGTGGGGTGCCATCCGTATTTTTGCTGTCAAAGTTAAACTCTACCGGTCCGGCTTCCTGACGTCCTAATTCAGCAAACATCACAATTTCGCCGTTTTCGTTCAGCAGATCGATCGAGAGATTGTCGGTCGCCTGATTCAGTTCGAATTCGCCGGTATATTCACCATTTTTATTCGCGACTGCATAATTGCCGGAGACGAGTATCGAGTGACCGATCCATTCTTTCGCATCGGAAAGGCGATTGTCGCCGAGCATGGATGCAATATCAGTCAGCGATTTGTTCATTTCGGAAATTCCGGCAACGCTTGAAAATTGTGCGAGCTGGGCAACCATTGCCTGGTTGTCCACGGGATCAAACGGATCCTGAAATTTAAGCTGCGTTGTCATTAGACGAAGAAAGGAATCCTGCCCCATCGTGCTATCACCTTTAGCACCTGCTGGCTGAGCTTCGGTGAGGCCAGCGATAGTTGACGTTTTCTTTTCAAAAACTGTTGGTGAAATTTCCATTATTGGTTCCTTACCGTTTCTAGAATGAGTGATTTTGCGGTCTGTAAAACTTGTACGTTGTTCTGGTAGTTTCGCGCGGTTTCGAGCATGTCGATAAGCTCTGCCGTTTCATCGACGGCGGCTTCCCAGACATAACCTTCCTTGTCAGCGATGGGATTATTAGGATCATATCGTTTCTGTGGTTCTGCATCAGTCTGAACCACGCGTTCGACATCGATGGTCGCCATATTGTCGTCCATGACGGACCGGAAAACCGGTCGCATGGCACGATAGGCTTCATCTTTGCTGGAATAATCGGTCTGGGCGTTAGCCAGATTGGAGGCGGTCGTGTTCAACCGCACCATCTGTGCTGACATGGCCCGGCCCGCGACGTCAAAGACATTCATTCCGCTCATCTCTATTCCCCTTTCAAGGCGCGTTTAATCGTCGCGACTTCCGCCTGTAGGAAGGAAAGGGTCGTACGATATTGAATAGCGTTTTCTGCAAACAGGGTCTGTTCAACCGACAGTTCGACGGTATTGCCATCAAGCGAGGGTTGAAGCGGCACACGGAAGCCCGTGTGGTCGTCCATGGCTTTATCTACGGTACTGCCATTTTGTGCTTGCTGCATCGCCCGATCAAAATCGAGATCCTTCGCCTTATATCCAGGCGTGGATGCATTCGCGATGTTAGAGGCAAGCATGTTCAAACGCTGGGAACGCAACTGAAGCGCTCCACCGTTTAGTGCAAATACTTGGTCCAAACTCGGCATCAAACTAAATCCTGTCTTAATCGCGCGGCCTTTCGACCGTCACCTTGGGCATGAGAAACACCGGGATAGGTAATCTCGAACAATACTTAGCAATGTGCGTGCCAGTTTTTTGACGCATTGCGGTAAATGGCAGTTTTCAAGGATTTTATGGCAGTGAACGTGGGAATTACATTCAGGGATAGGCCCGACCGGCAAAATTTTGCCGGTTGCCGGAAAATATTTGCCGCTTTTGGGGAAATCATAATCTGATGGATATTGTGCTCAGCAATGTCGGACGGTTTTTCGATCCTTTAACATTCGTTCTTGTGCTCGGCAGCGTGCTGATCATGGCTTGGATACAAAACGGTCGGGGATCTTTTGTTCTGGCCCTCTCAGCGTTAATTAATTGCGGCAGAGATCCCTTTGCGGAGAGTGGAGAGAACGCCACCTTCATGTGCCGCCGTATTGATTTTGTATTGCGAGAGGAGGGCTTTTTAGGGCTGGAGCGGGTTCGTAGCCCAGATGTTTTCGTGACCCGCGTTATTCAGTACCTTCTGAACGCCAAGGATGCAAAAACGTTCGAAGAATGGGCGCGGCTCGAAGAACATGCGATCCAAAAGAAGCAGAATATGATGGCGACCTATTGGAGCGCAGCGTCAGAAATCGCTCCAGCCATTGGCTTGATCGGTACAATCATTGGCTTGGTCCAGCTTTTTGCGACTGGCATTGACCCCCTGAAAATGGGGCCAGCTATGAGCTTCACGCTGCTTACCAGTCTTTATGGATTATTCATTTCTAACATTGTTGCTTTTCCCATTTATGTACGCTTGCAGGCCAGAGCGGAGATATTAAATGCGTATCGCGCCGCCGCGGTGCAGCACATGATCGCAATCGCAAAACGGGAGTTGCTCATTGTCGGACCGGTTCATTTTTCTCCGCAACAGCCTTTGCGGGCCGCGAGCTGAACGGTGCACGCGGGTCGCACAACTCTGGCATTTTTGGACCTAGCATTGATGTTGCTCAGCGCCTTTGCTTATGCGCATTTTATGAATCTTGCGGACCCTAAAACGCGTGAGAAAATGGGGGCTAAAACCGCGCAGGCTCCAGCCGTGCTAGGTAGCTTTGAATATAAGCCCTCCGAATTTTTCGATGACAGCAACGCTATATTGACGGACTTTGCCCGCAATGAAATTGCTAAAATTCTGACCGTCCAGCAAAAGCAGTTACTGGTGATCCAGGTTCCTGCTGCAGCTGAAGCGCGGCACGGCCAAAGGCTGCGGCAATGGGAAAAAGTGGCTGCCCGTTCGGCCGCAATTGCCGACGCATTTGAAAAAGCGGGGCAGGACGGCAAAATGATTGTCCTGAAAGTACCGGATAAGCTGGTTTCCAAGGAGCAAGAAAAGCAGAAGATCATGCTTAGCTTTCTACCGGCAGAAAATACCATTCCTAAAAAATGATGAACGTAGGTGAGAAACTGGCATGAAACCTGCTTTGGTGACATCAACCAAAAGTGCACAGGAAAACATCATGCTTTATCATCGCGTCGCTTTGCCCATATTATTCATATTTTCAATGGGGGCAGCTTCTCCATTTGAGGACACGGCTCAACTCGACCGTCAGGTTGCGATGCATCTAAGCGCAAATATTGGTGATGCTGGTGGAGCGCGTGCGCCGATTGACACAAAATTGCGATTAACGCGTTGCCCCGGCACGCTGGATTTATCGGAAACCAATAATAGCGCCGTGATGGTGAGCTGTCCTGCATTGGGGTGGCGGATATTTGTTCCGGTGCAGCGCGGTCAAACACAGTCAACTAGTCAGGACGAATTTGTGGTTTTACGAAACCAGCCGTTGACCCTTGTAGTCAAACGTCCGAGCTTTAGTATAAGCTACGGTGTGATCGCCCAAGAAAATGGAAGGTTAGGGGACTATATTTCTGTCCGTTCCAGCCGTAAATCCAAGGAGATAATGGCCCGTGTCTCCGGATCTGGCGAAGTGGAATTGACCCAGTAAATTTTTTTTTGGTGAAGTTATTAATTTTTTCACAACGCACCGTAAATTGTTATGAAAGAACTTAGAGGCATTTCAACCGGGTTTAAAAAAACTTCAATAGGTTGAACGGATTAAGGATAGATAGAGATGAAACCTATTGAAAGCTACTCGGCTATTAATACAAGGTTGGATCGACCGATATTGCAGGACACTGCCGCACAAGTTGGTGCTAGCGTAGATGCTGGTCAGGCAAAGGCAAAGCCGTCGATTACTACCACCGCTTCTATATTGGCCGCTAAAACGCCGCCGTTTGATGCTGCGAAAGTTGCTGAAGTGCGGCAGAAAATCGCATCAGGCATGTATAGTGTAGATACTGCGGCTCTGGCGCAAAAGATGCTCGACACGGGCGTATTCGGAATGGAAACGGACACATGAAGCACATAGTTGAAACTCTCCGTAACTCGCAGGACGCATTGTTCTCGGCCCTTGAAGGCCATGACAGTGACGCGATTTTTCAGGCCAGCACGAATTTGGGGCAGGCAGCAGCTGAACTCGGCGCCATTGAAGCTAATGATTTCGACCCCGGCCTGCGGCCTTTGATGTCTGAAGTAGACGAGATGATGCAGGCGTCTATCTATCGGCTGCGTTTTTTGCGAGACCATAGTTCTACGCGCTTGCAATTGCTGGCGGGATTTCGTGAAAACCAAGCCAATACATATTCTGCGGCTGCTAGCGGTCGTTAAGTCGACAAGCGCATGTAATTTGCGAATTTAAATATCTAATATCGCCTCAGGCGATGGCTGAATTGCGCGCGACATAGCTATGTCTGTGCGCTTTTTCGTTTTGGCGACAAAATAACACTAAAAATATCTCCTGATACAAATTTTTGGCATGATCATTGCTTATCTCCATGGCAGGAGACTTTGATACCACCATGTCCAACTTTTCAATCACCAACCTGACCGAACGGCGCGATCTGCCGGGTGTTATTGCGCAATCTGCGCAGCGGACCGGTGTGAATTTTGAATATTTAATCGCTCAGGCCCAGCTTGAAAGCGGAATGCGGCCAGACGCAAAGGCGCAGACGTCGTCGGCAACTGGCCTTTATCAGTTTATCGATCAGACATGGTTGGGATTGGTCAAGGAAAAGGGCGACCAATACGGGCTCGGCTGGGCGCAAAATGCCATTTCCAGAAACAGCAACGGAACCCTGACTGTCTCCGATAAAGTGCAGAGATCCAACATATTGGCGCTCCGCAATAATCCCGAGATTTCTGCAAATCTGGCCGGTGAATTTGCCCGCGACAACAGCCAGTATCTGCAACGGAAAACGGGCCGTACACCGGAATCCGTTGATCTTTATCTGGCGCATTTCATGGGGCCTGCGGGGGCTGCGAAATTTTTGAATGAGATGAATGTCAATCCAGGCGGATCGGCAGCGGCGTCCTTTCCATCTGCTGCGCGCGCGAACCGAAATGTCTTTTTCAACTCGGCTGGCCAAGCGCGTAGCTTTGAGGACATTCGCGGCCGTTTCGAACAAAAACTGGCGAATGCTGTAGATCTAGTGGGTGGCGGCAACGGTTTGCCGTCGGGCGGAAATCCTTTGCCGCAGTACGCCGGCACACAGCGGACAGTGCAACCGGCAGACTATCTGCGGATCGCGCAAGCTCAGGCCGCCGACAAAAGCAATTTGAATCAATCGAAGCCATTAAGCGAGTCGGCACGTGCCGCCTATCTGATGCTCGCTACACTGGGGATGTAACCTGTAATGAACCGAAAATATTTTTCTGTGCAACGGATCGCTGATCACTTGAAGTCGGGCTTGCTACCTTCTGCGACGCTGTTGCTGGTCATCTTCATGGTATTGCCGCTGCCCACGCTGTTGCTGGATATTGGCTTCATTACAAATATTATGATTTCACTTGCGATCTTGATGGTCGCATTAAATGCTAATAAGCCGCTAGATTTTTCCAGTTTTCCAACGGTGCTATTATTCGCGACATTGCTGCGTCTCGGGCTAAACGTTGCATCGACGCGCGTTGTGTTGGTGGAAGGACATGGCGGTGGTGCTTCGGCAGGCCAGATTATTGAAGCCTTTGGCGGTCTTTTGCTCGGCGGCAACTATGTGGTCGGTATTTTTGTTTTCCTAATTGTCATGATTATCAACATGATCGTCATTACCAAGGGTGCCGGCCGGGTATCTGAAGTATCGGCCCGGTTCACGCTGGATGCCTTGCCCGGCAAACAAATGGCTATTGATGCGGATTTAAATGCCGGATTAATCGCGCCGGAAGAAGCGAAGGCGCGGCGGTCGGAAGTTGCGACCGAAGCCGATTTTTACGGTTCGATGGACGGTGCATCGAAATTCGTGAAAGGCGATGCAGTCGCCGGCGTCTTGATCCTTGCTGTGAATATTATCGGCGGCGTCGTTCTGGGTACGACAATGCATGGCATGGCATTTGGTGAAGCGATGAGCACTTATACTATGCTCGCAATCGGTGATGGCCTGGTGGCTCAGGTTCCCGCGTTGATCTTATCAATCGCAGCAGCTGCGATCGTGACCAGAGTGTCCTCGAGCAAGAATCTTCCCGACCAGATTACATCACAATTCGGGTCAGGTGCCGCCTGGGTTCCCGTGGCCGTTATCCTGACGATTTTGGGCGTCTTGCCCGGTATGCCGCATATGATTGTACTTCCGGCGGCGGCGATGGCAGGCGGGCTTGCTTTCTATTTGATACGCAAACCGAAGCCAGTGGAAGCACTTCCCGAGCCGGTTCAGGAAAAACAACCGGAACAGATTGACTGGGAAGACGTGTCCGAAAAAGCCCGGCTGGGTATTGAGATCGGCTATGGTCTGGTCTCGATGGTGGAAGACCGCAAAGGCGCACCGTTGATGAAACGGATTACCGGCATCCGTCGCCAGATTTCCAAAGAACTCGGTTTTGTCGTGCCGCTGGTGCGGATCAAAGATGATCTGGAACTGGAACCAAATAGCTACCGGATCATGATGGGCGGCATGGTTCTTGGCGAAGACACTGTCTGGCCCAATGACTTTTTGGCTCTTGATGACGGGCATGTGGATGCCGTTATCGAAGGGCGGCCGTGTAAAGATCCGACATTTGGTATGGATGCCATTTGGATCGGGGCTGAGAAAAAGTCGCAGGCTATTGCAGAAGGCTACACCGTTGTTGATGCGCCCACCGTTGTTGCAACGCATCTAAACGAAGTGGTTCGCCGAAACGCGTCGCAATTGTTCAGCATGGATGAAACACAGAAACTTCTCGACTTGCTCAAGGAAACATCACCGCAGCTGGTCGATAGTCTGACACCGCAGCCGCTGTCACTATTTGCTATCACGGCAATTTGTCGCGACCTTCTGGCAGAAAAAGTGCCCGTCAAAGACTTCCAGAAAATCTGTCTGGCGATGCTGGAGGCTTCCAATCATCATACTGAAACCGATAAAATCGTAGATATAATAAGGCAGAAAATAGGCAGCTTGATCATTCAGACGATGGTTCCGATTAATCTCCCGCTGCCGGTAGTGACGCTTGATGCGGAATTGGAAAGCTTGCTCGTCAAAGCGCTTAAAATCGGAGAAGACGCAAATTATCCGATCGAGCCGCAGTTGGCGCAGCAATTGGTCGAGGCTGTTGATGAAACCGCCCGCTCCTTGCCGATGGAAGCGCGTAATATTGCGCTCATCACATCGCCGATTGTCCGGCGCCCGTTGGGAGCGTTGCTGAAGAACCGTTTCCCGGATTTGACAGTGCTTTCTTATCAGGAACTGCCGGAAGATAAATCCATTGAAGTATTGGCCAAAATTGGCGTCCCACAAGTCCTACCCGACACGCCCCGGGTTCATGCTAACCAAATCTCATAACCGAGTGGAATGTAAATATGTTGCAATCAAAAATCAGAGCATCTCAAGCCTATGGCGCGATGCAGATTGACGAGACCAAATTGGTCAAGGATCATCAGGGCCTGGTGACCAAAATCGCCTGGCAGATTAAGTCATTCTCTCCCGACCAAATTGAAATAGAAGACCTGATTCAGGTTGGTTTGGTGGCGATGGTTGAGGCGGCCGGCAAATATGTTGACCAGGGGCATAATTTCAGCACTTATTTATACGTCCGGGTTCGCGGGGCGATGATCGACTATCTGCGGAATGTCTGCAGCTTGCGGCGAAGCTCAGTTGAATGGAATAAAAGGTTACGCCGCGTCAGCGACCAGTTGGCCCAGCAAAATGGTCAGGAACCAACTGAAGTCGAGATGGCTGAAGCTATGGGCATGGATCAGGCTGAGTTTCGCAAAAATGCCGATCGTGCCATCGACGTTCACGTGGATTCTCTAGATGAAGTTTATTGCGATTCCAGTAGCTGGTTTACCAATGACGAGGATGACCAGCACGAGGCATTGGAAAAAAGCCAGATGGTCGAGCTATTAGCTGCAAATTTGAAAAAACTGAATGAACGGGAACAGATGATCCTCAACTGTTACTTTATTGAAGAGATGCAATTGGATGAAATTGGTGCTGCGCTGGATGTGTCGTCGGTACGCGTCTGCCAGATTAAAAAGCGGGCTTTAGAAAAGTTGCAGGCAGCGATGAGTGCAAATTAGTACGCAGCCAGATTATATTTTATCATTTAATAATTCTACCCGACAAAGAAAAAGCCCCCTCCCATAAAGGGAAGAGGCTTTTCCGTTTCGCCTGGTCGATTAATTAACGAAGGAGGCTAAGTACAGACTGCTGCGACTGGTTAGCTTGTGCAAGCATGGCTGTAGAAGCCTGGCTCAGGATCTGGTTTTTGGCCAGCTCCGTGGTTTCTGCCGAAAAGTCGACATCCATGATCCGCGAACGTGATTCGGAGATATTGGAAACTCGATCAGCGAGGTTAGACACTGTGGTTTGCAGACGGTTCTGATCGGCACCCAAGGAAGCCTGTGCCGTTGTTACGGTGTCCAAAGCGGTATCCAGAGCGGTCAAGGCCGCTGCGGCACCGGCTTCGTCGCTGATATCCAGGGCATCAACACCCAAGGTAGCAGCCGTTACGTCGGTCAATGTAATGGCAAGACTTTGACTTGCATCGGAACCGGTTTGAATATTAATTGTGGCATTGGTACCGTCAAGCAAGGCAACATCGTTGAAGGTTGTCCGTGATGCAACATCGCCGATCTGAGCGATCAATGCGGTAACTTCGGTCTGAAGGTTGGTACGGTCACCGGCAGAAAGCGTGCCGTTGGCAGATTGTACAGACAGTTCACGCATACGTTGCAGCATGTTGGTAATTTCGTTCATGCCGCCTTCTGCGGTCTGGGCCAGCGAAATGCCGTCATTAGAGTTACGGATCGCCATGTTCAGGCCGCGGACTTCAGAGGTCATGCGGGTAGCGATGGCATTACCGGCAGCATCATCAGATGCAGAGTTGATACGCTGACCTGTTGACAGGCGTTCGATTGATTTTGCGAGACCCATTTCAGCTTGGTTAGAAGCATAGCTGGTACGCATAGCGGCTACGTTGGTTCCTATTACAGTCATAGTGACATCCTTTTCACAATTTACTTACACGATTGATACTGTGGGTCACCTCAGTCTCCAGAAGCGGCCTCAGAGGAGTTAACGGCGGGTCCGGAATAAATTAATAAGAAAAATTTGTCGGTTCTCCGACAGGTGCCCTCAATAGCTGTCCGGTTTCCGACATATCCGTCGGAAAACCGACGGATATAAAATAAGATATGACAGTTTTTAGCCAGTTCTCATAACTGGCACGCGGATTGCGAGGTGTCGGATGAGCACAACAAGGATCCCGTGTTCAGAGTAAAACGTTAGGGAATGAGATGGTCAACAACGCGATAAAGTCTAGCCTGGTCTCTAGGTTTCCAGAGCTTGTTGATATGCTTGGGAGTGTTGAACCCCTCCACTCCAGCCACGCATCATTATCTGCTGCCGCGCCACTATCCCACATGAATGGCGCAGCAAAAACAGGTATGAATAGTGGTCCAAAAGATCCTGTCGTGATTTATCGCGATGGCCCATTCCGTTTCGTTCCGGCTACCCTCAGCCAATCCCCACGCATCGAATTCGGTGAAGCAGACAAAGAATTTGGTTTGTCTTGCATTGTCGAATCCATGCGTGGGGGCAAGGGGCCTGCTTTTGCGGATCCCAAATCTATTGCCTTATATAAATATGCCGCCCGTGTGGCGAAGAGCGATGCCAATGTCATGATCACCGGCGAAACCGGTACCGGCAAAGAGGGCGTCGCGAGATATATTCACGAACATAGCACTCGCGCTAACAAGCAACTTGTCACCGTTAATTGTGCAGCAATTACCGAAACGATGATCGAGTCTATTTTGTTCGGTCATAAGAAAGGTGCTTTTACCGGCGCCTATTCCAGCGCGGTTGGTCTGTTTAAAGAAGCAGATGGCGGCACGATCTTCCTCGACGAGATTACTGAGATGCCGCTGGAAAGCCAGTCAAAGCTTTTGCGCGTGTTGCAAGAGGGTGAAATTCTTCCCGTCGGTGCATCGCGTCATGAAAAGATTGATGTTCGCATCATCTGTGCTGCAAACCGTAACTTCGCTGAAGAAGTTAAAGCCGGGAAATTCCGTGAAGATCTATATTGGCGTTTGAATGTCATGCCGGTTGAATTGGAACCGCTGGCATCGCGCCCAGCCGATATTGTTGCAATCTCTGCATTCATGATGATCGACTTCCAAAAGGGCCACGACAAATTTATCGGCTTGTCTAGATGCGCCATCGCGCGGCTCAAGGCCCATCAATGGCCCGGTAACGTCCGTGAGCTCGCTAACGTGCTGCAACGGGCACTTGTCATGTGTGACAGCGATCGGATCGAAGCCGCCGACCTGATGTTTTCCGGCGCGAGCCTTTCCGTTCAACCCAAGAAGGATGCCGTAGAACCAGGCAGCTCCGCACGGTTTGTTCGCGGCCGCGACCTGCAATCTATTTCAAAGAGCGTTGAATATGATGCGATCAATCAAACGCTAGAACAAACCAATGGTAACCGCCGCGAAGCTGCAAAAGAGCTTGGTATTTCAGAACGGACGCTGCGCTATCGGATGGCCGATATGCGTGCGTTGGTCGCTTGAGCAGGAGATAGGATATGTCTTCGGTAAACATGAATAGCTTGATGGCTGCACGCAATGCGATCCTGACCCGCAATAATGCGCTTCAGGATATTGCAGGCAAAACAGCTGGTCTGGCTGGTTCCGGTGCTTTAGTCGGTCCAGGTCAAACGCCGCCCATCGACAAAGCAAATGGACCAGTTGGATTTGCGGCGCAAATGACCAACGCTCTTCAGGAAGTGAACAAATTACAATCCACAGCAGAGGCTAATACCACGGCCTATCAAATGGGTGAAACCAATGACGTCGCGGCAGTGATGCTGTCAAAACATAAAGCCTCGATCGGCTTTGAATCCACTTTGCAGGTTAGGAACAAACTTTTGTCCGCCTACAAAGATATCATGAACATGTCGGTATAAGATGGCTGAGGATACATCCTTTAACAAGAACCTTATGCCCGTAACAACCGGCGGCATGAATTCGTCCGGGGCAGGCGGCATGCTGGGTTCGATTCAGGGGTTTACCCAACAACCTGCTATTGCGCGGGCAATGCCGCTCCTTATTTTGTCAGCAGTGATTATAGCGGCGCTGTCAGCATGGTTGGTTTTGCGCGAACCAGCGCAGCGTGACTTGTTTCGCGGATTGCCGGACAATGATAAATCAGCGGTGATGCAGGCTTTGCAGAGCGCAAATATCGAGTATCAGGTTGATGATACGACTGGCACATTGATGGTCAGTAACGAAGATTATCATACCGCCAGAATTGAATTGGCCGGTCAAGGCTTGCCCCGTTCAGCTCCTAGCGGAGATTCCATCATGTCGAGCATGCCTATGGGCGCCAGCCGCGCGGTTGAATCGGAAAAATTACGTACCGCCAGAGAAATGGATCTGGCTCGGTCGATCGAGGCCTTAGATACCGTCATATCCGCAAGGGTCCACTTGGCTGTCGAACAGCCAAGTATTTTTCTGCGTGACAGAAACGAACCGGCGGCGTCGGTTATATTGCACTTGGCCGGTACAACCAAATTGGATGAGCGGCAGACAACGGCCATTTTAAATCTGGTCGCCAGCTCTGTACCCGGTCTATCTGCTTCCAATGTATCCGTCATCGATCAAAATGGGCGCTTGCTCTCCGATCATGAAAATGAGGGATCACGTGAGAACGACACACAGTTAAAAATCAAGGCCGAGATTGAAGATCGCTATCGTCAGTCGCTGGCGAGCCTATTGACCCCCATTGTCGGTCCTGGAAACTTTGTTGCCGAAGTCACCGCCGATGTGAATTTTGACGAAAGACAGGCAGCGAGCGAAACATATCCTGCCGAAGGTTCGGTCTTGCGGTCAGAGCGCGGCTCGCGTTCGGAAGAACCCGTTGGCGGACAGCAAGTCGGCGGTATACCCGGTGCGCTTGCCAATCGTCCACCTGCTGCTGCTGAATTTGCTGATAAGCCAGGCGGCGAAGGAGAGCAGGGTACCAAACAGGCAGAGCCACAGAGAACCAGTGAAGAATATAACCGTAATTTCGAGCTCGCTCGTGAAATCGCCATAACCAATCAGGCCACCGGTCAAGTATCCCGGCTTTCGGTTGCGGTTGCGATTGATGACAAGGCATTGAAAAATACGAAATCACCAAAAGAGATTCAGGAAATCGAGAAATTGGTCAAAGGCACTGTCGGATTTAACGCCGAGCGTGGAGACCAGATTGCGGTTTCTGCTCGCCAGTTCCGGCCAGTAACCGAAAGTGATGCTGAACAGCCTTGGTATGAATCCCCATGGTTTGCGGTCATAAGCCGTAATGTCACAGCGTTGGTTGTTGCCTTGCTTATCATCTTCGTAATCGGCCGTCCGATATTGAACCGGTGGCTGAAATCAGAGAAAAACCTCAAAGCGAATGCCGGCGGTCCGATCAGTCTGGAGGCACAAGTTGCCAGCCTGCCAAATGCCGAAGCAGCAAATGGCGGTGCGGCTGGAGGAACCGGATCTGGTGCGCAGAACGACGGTAGCCCCGTCACGATTGATATGATCCAGGCAGCTCCAAGCTATCAAGAACGGGCTTTATTGACCCAGAGTTTTGTCAGACAAAATCCTGACCATGCCGCGTTGGTTGTCAAAGAGCTTCTGAAAGAAACAGAAGAGTTGGAGGAAGCCGATGGCTGAGCCAGCCCCCAAAAATCCAAAAGGATCTGGCGAAAACGGCCAGCAGCTTGAACTCATATCGGGTCGTCAGACGGCCGCGATCTTGATGTTGTTATTTGATGATGACGAAGCCGCGAAAATCCTTGAACGCCTAGAACCTCAGGAAGTGGAATTGCTGGGCGAGGCTATGTTTAGTGTCGCAGATGTCGATGCGGTTCAGATCGACGGATCGCTTGACCGCTTTTTGCAACTGACGAAAAACCAGACAATGCTTGCGTATAAGTCGGATGAAAAAGTCAGCCGGGTTTTCCGTCAAGCGCTGGGAACATCGCGGGCGGAAAACATGATGAACCGCTTTGCACCAAAACGGCCGAGCAATATTGCAGAATTGCTGAAATGGGTGCCGGTCAAGGATATTGCGGAACTCGTGCAAAATGAGCCGCCGCAGATCGCGGCCGTCCTGATTTCGTTCATGACTGCGGAAGTTGCTGCAGAAATGTTGCAATTGGTCCCTTCAGATTTACAGGAAGAACTTATATATCGCGTAGCCACATTAGGGCCAGTTAGCGCCCATGCACTGGCGCAAATTCATGGCTTGCTGGAAAGCAACGGACCGTCAGCCGAAGAAATTGCGCCGCCCATGAATATCGGCGGAGTGATGGACAGTGCCTCGATCGTCAACAGCCTGCCCAAGCAACTCAGCCAATCGATCCTGAAAGGCGTGACAAAACGCGACCGCAAAGTCGGTAAGGAGATCGAAGATGAAATGTTCGTATTCGCCGATTTGATGAACCTGTCGAAAAAGGACATTGGCACGGTGGTTCGCAAAGTGGATTCTTCCATATTAGTGCCTGCACTGCGCGGCGCATCGAGCGAACTCAAAGCGAAAATATTCGAAGCTATGTCGCAACGTGCAGCGGAAACCATCCAGGATGAAATGGACGAAACACCGCCGCAGCCGATGGAAGCAGTAATCGGCGCGCAGAAAGGCGTCATTGCGATAGCCAAAGCCATGATCGATAGCGGTGAAATCACGATGTCGGCTGGCGGTGCTGATTATGTCTGATCTACATGCCGAGCAAAATCTTCATCGTGCATTGGGGAATGATGAAGTCGTTCCGTTGTGGCGCATGCCGGTGGAGCAGAAAGAATTTTCTGCATGGTCTGGCAGTGTATCGCCTGAAGCACCCTCCAGTGCCAATCATCAGTTTCAAAGCTTTGATGAAGCAGAGCCTGTTTCCGGGAGCACTATCTCTGGCAACGTCGACGACGATATATTTGAAGCAGCCTATCGCAAAGGCTGGGAAGACGGGCAGGCCGCGTTGGCCGCTGAACAAGAGGCGAATGTTCAAGCGTCTGCGGTTCTGGCCGACGCGATCAAATATTTAAACGACCTCTATTCCACAGGCAGTTTCGCACTGATCCTGAACGCCATCGAATCTCTGTTCCGTCGCTGCTCCGAATTGGCTGTGCCGGATCAACAATTGCTGCAGGCTTGGGCCGTACAGCTGGCCGACAAAATCGATCAGGATCAAAAAGGCGCAAGTCTGATCCTTCATCCCGATGACATGGCATTGATCGATCAGGATGTGTGCAAGCTGCCGCTCCGTGCCGACCCGTCGATGATGCGCGGCAATTTGAAACTTAGCCATGCGGGCGGCTGGATTGAAAAAGGGTCGGAGGTTGTCCTGGACGAATTGCGCGGACTAATTGACGAATTTAGCGATCAACGGTCGGGCGCAGATCATGCGTGAGCCGGCAAAGTCATTTGTAAGCGATCCCAATAGCGGGAAGGGCATTCAAGGCCTGTTGGCGCGGATCGAACATATCAGTAATGAACCGCGCCATGTCGGCAAATTGTCAGCGCATGATAATGGCATGTTGGAAGTTACCGGTTTCCCTTATCCTCTGGGGTATTCGGGGCGCGTCATTGCGACTGATGGGCGGGAAATTAGCGCCGAAGTCGTTGGCTTTAAGGGATCACGCACACTGATGATCCCGATGGTACAGGATGCGCCGCTGCGTAGCGGAAGCCCTGTGCTGCCTTATGTCAAATCCAACGAGGCCGCAGTCGGCGATGCGCTATTTGGCCGGATCATCGGCCCTATGGGAGAGCCGATAGACGGGAAAGGCCCGATCCTCGCGACCGAAAGTATCCCGTTATCGGGAATTACCGGCAATGTGATGCGCCGCGCCAGTGTGACCAAGTCAATCGACATGGGTATCCGGGCGATTAACGGTCTGCTGACCTTTGGTCAGGGCCAACGCGTTGCGGTTATTGCCGGGTCCGGTGTCGGTAAGTCGATGCTGATAAACCAGATTCTGGACGGTGTCGTCGCCGATGTCGTGGTCGTCGGCCTGATCGGTGAGCGTGGCCGTGAGGTGAATGACTTCGTTAATCGCCGTAAAGAGAAAAAAGATGCCGTGCCGACGATCACCGTCGCTGTGCCAGCCGACCATTCTCCATCTTCCAGGTTGAAGGCAGCGCACCGGGCCACTGCAATTGCAGAGCATTTCCGGTCGCAAGGCAAATCGGTGGTGCTTGTTATTGATAGCCTGACCCGTGTCGCGCATGCGCAGCGCGAAATTGGACTGGCGGCGGGAGAGCCGCCCACTATGAAAGGCTATCCGCCCTCAGCCCTGTCGATGATCCCGCGGCTTATTGAAAGGGCAGGGAATGATAGTGAAACGGGCGGTTCGATCACTGCCATTTATACCGTCCTTGCTGACGGCGATGATCTGGATGATCCCGTGGTCGATAATGCCCGCGCCATTGCTGACGGTCACATCATATTATCCCGGTCGCTGGCGGAGCAGGGTATTTTCCCAGCTATTGATGTCGGTAAATCGATCAGCCGTGTTGCGGTTGATATTATTGATGAGAAGCATCACGCGGCTCAAACCCATTTCAAGCGCCTCTGGTCCATATATGAAGAAAACCGTGATCTGGTTTTAATGGGTGCTTATCAGGCCGGGAGTGACCCCAATATTGATGAAGCGCTCGCGCAATGGCCCGTCATGGTGGAATATCTAAAGCAAAAACCCCGTGAACTTATCAATTTTCAGCAAAGCGTCGGTGATCTGTTTCGCTTGTTTGAGCCATGACACGCAAAGTGAAGGGGTTGCAGCGCATCTTGAAGGTGCGTGATACCCAAAAGAAATTGAAAGAAAGCGCGCTAGCCAAAGCGAACAATCATTGTGTGGCACTAGAGCATAGTGCGAGCAGAATTCGAAGTTTGCAGACCGAAACGCTGTCCCATGCGCAAGCAATAGATGTGGATATGCTGTCTGCCAGAATGGAGCTGTCGGGTCGATTAGTCGATGCCGAACGATCGGTTGAAGCCTCCATGATAACGGCACGGCAAGATTTTGCCCATGCAGAGCGGCAAAACCTTGCCGCTCGTACCAGTTATGAGGGTACCGAGAAGCTCCTCCATTCCAACCTCCGCAAGGCCCGTAGAGCAGAAATGTTCAAGACGGATATTCGGCATAACATCTTGTATAATATCAGTAATAATAAGAAAAAGGACCGCAGCGATGATCGGTAAAATCATGTCAGAGGCCTCGCATTCGATAATTGGCATGGTTTCTGCAAAGCCATTAGACATGGAAACACGTACTGCAAATAACGAGTTCAGCTCCCTTCTGCTTCCCAGTGAAGATCGGTCTCTTCCGGCTGTTAAAAACGGCGTTGCAGAGACGGCTGATGAAAGTCGCAGTGACGAGTTTCTCCAACAGTTAATGGGTTATGATGCCCAGCCGGTTCCCGCAACGAACCAGACCATTGGTTTCGGAATCATCGCGGCGAATATCTCTGCCAACAGTGATGCGGGTGATATCGAAACTCCCTCTGATCTTCCACCAGCGACCAAGGCTGCGTCGGACTTGGAAAGTTTCAGCAAAACCCTGAAAGCCCCAGCAGCGGAATTGGCCGGAGACGACACCGAGCACAAACTAGCCGATGGAGCTAATGCTTCCAACACTTCCAAATTATCTCAAGTGGCTGATAAATTGTCCACGATATTTGCTAACCCGCAAGCGGACAGAAAAACTGCGACAGAAAATGCCGAAAAACTGGTGGATGCTAATATTCCCACAAACGGACTCGCCAAGCAGGTGCCCGGCATTGACATGCCCGTCACCGCAAAGCCCCGTTCTGACGTTGAAATGGCCGATCCCTCTAAGGATATTGGTCTGAGTGCGAAAATGCCAATGGCATCCGAAACAATGCAGGACGAAGGTTACCAACGGAAGTTACGCGATACGCTTGAGCTTCGTCTGGCTAGCCAAGGTAAGGTTGAACCTACAGGATCATCGATAGCCCCGAAATTTGATCTGGGTGAGGTCATGGCTTCCGCTGACAAACCAATGACCATTGATGTCAAATCTTCATTGCCAAAAGCAGATAACCTAACCGTTCCAACCCAATTGGAAAGCGATGGGGAAACGACAGTTCCAGTCCCGTCAGCTCCAGTTAACGGCGGGCAAGCCGTGACTGCCAAGACAGTTAGTCTTGATGGAAGCGCGCCCCAGTTTGCGGAGCGTTTTGCTGCGGAAATTAGAGACTTGAGCGTTACCGGAGATCTGAAGAAATTTGAAATTAATGGCAAAAATATGGGCCGCCTGGAAGTGTCGCTCATATCTCGCGGATCGTCCGAAATTGTAAGGATTGAAGCCGATAGTGAAGCCACACGCGAGATGATCATGCAACATAGTTCGGCGATTCAGGACATGCTGAAAGTGCAGGGACGGGCGGACCTGGCTCTGCGGGTGGATGTCAGAGAGAATATGTTCGCCGCATCCCAGAATAACGGCATGAATTTTGGCCAAGAATCCAGCGCTGATGCGCGGGATGAGGGATCGCTGCCCTCTCAAAATCGTGGCGGGACCATGCCAACCGAGAGCGATGCCGATCTGGGCCCGCCATCGGACAATAGTCGCTACGCCTGAGCAACAGTCGCAAAATCCTAAACATTAGAAATTTCAGAGGTTAAAAATGTCAGACACCAATCCAGAAGAAGAAAAGCCCAAAAAGAAAAAGGGCAAGATGAAAGGTCTCGTCATCGGGCTTTTGGCGGTAGCTGTACTGGGCGGCGGCGGTGCTGCCGGCGGGTTTTATGTTGCTGGTACAATGGGCGGCGAAGATCATGAACCGGAAGATCCAAACAAGCCGAAGATCATTTTGAAAGACGGCACAGCGGTTAGCGAAAAAGAAGCAAAGACAGCAGTTCCGGCCGAGACGGACAGCAAGTTCAAGGTTTCCTATCATCAGATTGAGCAGCCGTTCACGTCAAACCTGTCGAATTCAGAAAGCTTCGCTCAATTGTCGCTCGCGATTTCAACCTATTATGACGAGCGGGTTTTCCAGAATGTTACGGACCATGAAATCGCGATCAGGTCTGCTGTGTTGATGGAACTGGGTCAACAGGATCCGTTTGAGCTGGAAACATCTGAAGGAAAGCTCAAACTCAAGAAAAAATTGAGGGATGTTATCAACCAAACACTTACCGAGAAATCGGGATTTGGCGGGATTGAAGACGTCTATTTTACCAGCATCGTTGTTCAGTAAAAATTTGAGAAAGCGATAAGCCCATGTCCAACCCTTCCACAGAAAATATGTCTTCCGGCGGTGCCACTGCAGATAATACCGCTTCTCGCGCGCCCATCGAGCACAGCCTGCTGAAAAAAGGCGGCGCCGATGTTTCGCTTCTGACAGCCTATCGTAAAGTGGAAAAAAGAATGGGTGGTCAGCTCAAAGGCCATTTGATGAATGTTGTTGGCGCCGAACTGGCCGTCGAGTTGGCCCAGAATGATGCCACTCCATATACAGGTTGGCTTGACGCACAGGATGCGAGCGCGGTTTATCTGGAATATCATTCGGGCATTGCCGGACCACAAATATGGGTTCGGATTTCCCGGCTGTTTCTAACTGGCTGCGTTGACTGTTTCTTCGGCGGACAATTTGATGGTCAGTCATGTGCCGAAGGTAAGTTGACCCGGTCCGAAGTCGGGATGATTGAACGCCTAGCTCAGGCCATTGGTGATTGCTTGACCGAAAGTTGGTCGGTGCTTCTCGAAGCAAATTTTCGCTATGCCGGTTATTGTTTTGACAAAGATGATCTCGAGATGGAACTCGATGATCCCAATATCATCGTCAGCTCGACCCGGATCGCGCTTTCGGGCCATGCGGTTCACGCCATTGATTTTATGCAGTCCGTCGATGGTCTGCTTTCCATTGAGCCGCAATTAAATCGTCATGTCAGTCGCGAAATCGACCAGGTTGATCCGGTATGGAAGCGGTCGATGAAAGAGTCTTTTGATCAGGTCTATATGCCTGTTCGCTCTGTATTGGCGCGGCCAATCATGGATTTATCGCAACTGTCGAAACTTGCAGTGGGCGATATCTTGCCCGTCTCCCCGACCGATAACGTTCCGTTGATCGTAGGCGACCGCGTCTTTGCTTATGGCAGCATCGGTGAGCAAAATGGCGGCGTCGCCTTTAAAATTAAACAGTTTCTATAGGACCAGACTATGAACGATATGACCCATGACAATGAGGCTCTCGGAGCCGCAGAACCAGCCAGAGTAAACGTCAGTCAGCAGCAAGATCATTACGCATTTCTGGCTGATATAAAGGTTCGCCTGTCGGTGGAAGTTGGCAGCGTGTCGATGACCGTCTCCGAAATAATGGATCTTCGTGAAGGCTCGGTTGTGGAATTGGACCGGCAAGTCGACCAGCTCATTGATATTAACGTCAACGGTACGCTTGTGGCGCGCGGCGAGGTTGTTCCGGTCAAGAATAAATTCGGCGTGCGGATCGCGGAGATCGTGTCGAACGGCATGGCGCGGGCGCGGGTTGAAAGGCGCAACTAATGACCTTTTACATCCTTAAACTGGTGGTGATGCTGCCGCTTATTGGACTGCTTATTTACGGTTCGCTTTGGCTCTACCGCAAATATCAGCCGGCAACGATGATGCGTCAGAATTCGAACATCCTCAACATTGTCGAAGTTCTTCCAATCGGCGTGAACAATAAATTGGCGGTGGTCGATTTTGAAGGCCGCAAAATTCTCCTCTCTGTCACCCGTAATGGTGTTGCAAAGATTGACACGAAAAATGCAGATTAATTTCAAAATACTCTGGGTCTTGTTTGCGATTTTCGCCGTTGCGATTTTTGCAGACCCAGCATTGGCTCAAGCGCCTGCGGGCGGCGCATCAGGCGCCCTTGAACGTGCCCTTGGGGATGTTTCAGGCGACGGACAGCCGCTAAGCACGACATTACAAATCCTCATTCTCATGGGTTTGCTGACGATATTGCCGTCCCTTATTTTGATGATGACCAGCTTTACCCGCATCATCATTGTTCTTTCGATTTTACGCCATGCATTGGGTTTGCAGCAAACGCCGCCTAACCAAGTATTGATCGGCCTCTCCCTGTTTCTGTCCTTATTCGTGATGGCTCCCAGTATCGAGAAGATCAACGAACAGGCCATCACCCCTTATTCCACTGATCAAATCTCGCTGACCGAAGCAATCGATATTTCCGGCAAAGTCATGCACACATTCATGTCAAAACAGACACGGCAATCGGACCTGCGCTTGTTCATGGACCTCGCCAAAGAAGAAGGCTTTAAATCCACCGCAGACATCCCGTTTTCCATCATGCTGCCGGCTTTTGTCACCAGCGAACTGAAAACGGCGTTCCAAATCGGATTTCTTATATTCCTGCCATTTCTGATCATTGATCTCGTAGTGGCTGCCGTCCTGATGGCGCTCGGTATGATGATGCTATCTCCCGTGATTATCTCTATGCCGTTCAAGTTGCTGCTCTTCGTCCTTGTTGACGGCTGGGCCTTGACTATGGGCTCTCTAGCGGCATCGTTTGCGACCTAGACCATGACCGATAATGCAGATTTCTTTGTAGGCATTGCCCAGCAAGCATTGTGGATCACCGCCCTTGCGGCTGCTCCCTTGTTGATCCCCGCGCTACTTGTCGGGTTGGTATTGGGCATGGTGCAGGCCGCAACTTCGATCAATGAACAGACATTGAGCTTTGTGCCCAAGCTGATCATTGTTGCAGCCGTAGCAGCCGTTTTTGGCGGGTCGATCCTCGTGTTAATCGTCGATTTCACCAGAGAGATATTCGCCCGCATTCCGGACTTGCTGCTGTGATTGCACCGGGCTTCGCTGATGTCGAGAGCCAGATCTGGCTATGGATGATGGCGATGATCCGGCCAGGTGCAGCGATGTTCGTGGCGCCCGTATTTGGCGCAGCAAACGTACCCATTCAGGTCCGTATTATACTGGCATTTATGATCGGCTTGGTTGCCACCAACAGCGCCAGTTTCGATTTGCCTGCTGATTCTGCCATTAGCCTGGGAAATATAATATTTATTATGGGCGAAGTGCTAGTCGGTGTGGCCATCGGCTTTTCTCTGCAACTGGGCTATTCCAGCGTGTTAATTGCCGGCGAAACCATCAGTAACGCCATGGGCCTTGGCTTTGCAAGCATGTCCGACCCACAAACAGGACAGTCCACACCGGTTATTGGCCAGTTTTTGACCATTCTCGCGACCTTGTTGCTATTGGCCATTGATGGTCATTTGATGCTGATCCGAGTCATCGTCGACAGCTATACAGCATTGCCGCCGGGCTATGCGTTTCTTGGCGCTGATTTGGCGTTCGGGATCGTGAAATTTGGCGGCACTTTATTTTCCATGGGCTTGTTAATTGCTCTTCCGGTCGGCGGCGCGCTTATTCTCATTCAGCTGACAATGGGTTTTCTGGCCCGCACAGCTCCCGCGCTTAACCTTTTCGCCGTCGGCATTCCGGTTACAATTTCGGCTGGTTTGGTGATGCTCGCGATAACGGCGCCGATTATGGCGGATGCGATTACCCAGTCACTCGGTATGGGGCTTGATCACGCCGCCGCAATAGCGGGGGGCAAATAATGGCAGACGAACCCTCCGGTGGTGGAGAAAAGACCGAAGCACCAACCCCCAAGAAACTAAAGGACAGTGCTGAAAAAGGTGATGTCCTTCAATCCCGCGATCTTGGCGGTGCGATGGTTATATTCGTCGGAACGGCGGCCATGCTGATTTTTGGCGGTACATTGTTTCAGGCTTTGGCCGACATGGTGACCAATGCCCTGATATTTGACCATCAGGATGTCGAGATATTCGACGTTGGCGGACGCAGCTATACATTGGTTGCTGGATTAGCACCGGAATTTCTGGCTTTATTTGGTGCATTGCTAGCCGCGGCTATAGCAACACCGGCTCTGCTCGGTTCTCTCGGCTTCCGCTGGTCAGCCATGAAGCCCAAGCCATCGAAGATGGACCCGATTAAAGGGCTCAGCAAAATATTCGGTACAAATGGCCTGATGGAACTGGGCAAGTCACTGATGAAGGTCGTGTTGATCGGGATCGTCGGTAGCGTGATCTTGTACCAGCATTTGAATGATCTCGCCCAGCTTGCCGCACAGGATGTGTCAGGCGCGGTTGCAAGCTATGCCTCTCTATTCCTAACGTTGCTGGTAGGCATTACCGTCAGCCTTGCCGTAATCGCCATGATCGACGTGCCGATCCAGCTGTTCCAGCGCGGCAAGCGATTGAAAATGACCAAGCAGGAAATAAAGGACGAATATAAGCAGACGGAAGGTTCTCCCGACACACGCGCCCAGCAACGGCAACGCCGCAGTGAGATGTTGAACGATTCAACCCGCAAAGCTGTCACAGATGCAACGGTGTTGCTGGTCAATCCAACCCACTTTGCCGTCGCTTTGCGCTATGACCGGGAACAGGATTATGCACCTGTCATGCTGGGTAAAGGCTGCGATGCCATTGCTTTGGCCATGCGTGAAATGGCCGCTGAAGTGGGTACGCCGGTAATGGAATATCCAGAGCTTACACGTTCCATCTATTATACGTCGGAAGTCGGACAAACTATTGATGATCGCCTCTATGCCGTCGTCGCAGCAGTCCTGAGCTTCCTGATCCAGCTTGATGCCAAAATGGTCAGCGCAATCCGCAAGCCAAATATCCGCCTGCCGGAAGATATGCGATATGCAGCCGACGGGAGCCGCTTGGCATGATCTGTAAAAAAGGCCCCCTCTTAATCCGTCCCCCCGCACGCCGTAAATCATCTGAAAGGTGAGAAAAGCGAATGTATAGCAGTGTCATAAATAGCCTCGGTGCCGGTTCAGGTCTCAACTCTTCTCAGTTGGTGACTGATCTGGTAGCGGCATCAACCGGCGTGAAGTTGCAGCAGCTTAATGCAAAGAGCCAGCTTAATACCACTCGGATTTCCGCAATGGCGTCAACCGCTTCGGCGTTGACCACATTTGCTGCTGCCGTCAAAGAAACGCTGAACGGACAGGGGTTTGTTGGTGAGCTAATATCCAGCAAGACGAATTTGGCCAATGCCACTGCAGTGGAAGGTTCTCGGCCTGAAGGACTGCCAGCTTCGGTGGAAGTTGTCCAAGTCGCCACTGCACAGCGGGAAATGACAGCGGTATTTGCCAGTCCATCCGCTGCAATTGGCGAACGGACGATGACGATCACCAACGGAGGTGGCAGTTTTGATATTGTGATCGATGCTACCAATAACAGCCTGACCGGATTGAAAAATGCCATAAATGCCAGCAACAGCGGCGTTACAGCATCCATCATAACGGACAAAGCCGGATCCCGCCTTATATTAGAGGGCCAAGAAGGCATCGACAACAGCTTTACGATTGCGGAGAGCGGACCGTCGGCCGCCATGGCTTTAACCAATATCGGCGCAGCCGCAGATAGCATTATCCGGATTGATGGCATTGAGCTGACCAATAATAGCAATATTGTAGAAGGCGCTATTCCCGGTGTGAAGCTATCTTTGTTGGCCGCCGAACCGGGTACCACTTTCACCATTAGCGGCGATTCAGAACCGCTTGATGTGCGCAGCCTGGTGACAGAATTTGTCACCGCTTATAACGAACTGCGCAAGGCATTAAATGCCGCAACAGCGCCTGGGCTGGAGGGCGGAAGCGGTGGTCCGCTGGCTGGAGATCGCGGCGCGCGGGAAGTGATCCGGCGTCTGAGCCAGCTGACATCGACTCCGTTGGCCGGCACCGGTGACTTTAAAACGCTGGCGGATATTGGTGTGCGAACGGGAAATGATGGCACCTTGTCCATTAACGACGCCCGTCTTGACGCTGCGCTCGCCTTGGATTCCGGCGCGATTAAATTGATGCTGGAACCTGTTGTGGCAACAGAGACAAATATTGGACTAAGCGGCGCGCTTGATGCGATTTCATCGACGTTGCAGGCCGATAACGGGGCCTTGGCACTGGCGAAGGAACGGCTTAATACAATCAAGGAGTCGATCGCAGAGCGGCGTCAGAAAATTACCGATGAAGGTGATCGCCTCCGTGAACAGTTACAGACAACATTTTCGGGGTTGGAGCGGCAGCTCTCTCTCCTGCGTTCGACCCAATCCTATCTCACACAGCAATTCGCTTCTTATGATGACAACTGACTTTAGAAAGTTTTAAAGTATGACATTTCAATCAAATATCCGTCGCTCATCCAGCTATCAATCCGTTCAAAAAAATAGCCACGTGCTTTCTGCGAACCCTTATGATCTGGTTGCGATATTATTCTCTGAACTGCGCGACAATCTCGATCTGATGATCGAAAGTGCGCGCCGCAAGGACCACGGGAAACTGTTTGAATTTCGGGCCAAAGCCTTGAGTATTCTTAATGGGTTGGATGAATCGCTGGATTTTCAGTCAGCGGGTGAACTCGCCCAAACGTTGCACAGTATTTATACTGAAGCAGGGCGCCGTATTCAGGCAGAAGTCGGTGCATCATTCATCCAACGAGTTGAGTCGGCGCGCGAAATGCTACATGAAATTGAAAAGGCTTGGATGGCGATCGCGCCGGGCAGATAAGAGGTGAAGCGGTTATTCGAACAGGCGATATGGGATTTAGAAACCGGCGGCCACAGCCACGTTTTCTTCCCATTGCTTGTCGATACTATGTTTGCGCATTTTGTCGATAAAGGTTGTCCGCTTGATATTGATCGACCGCGCTGCCTTTGAAACAACCCCATGGGATGTCTCCAACGCCTGCATGATGATGCGCCGCTCTTCATTTTTAAGATGGGCATTCAGATCGATTACATTATTGGTACGGGCCGGTTCGATGAACGGACTTTTTTGCGCAAAAGCCATATCGTCGCCGGAGCGTGAAGCATTTTCAATAAACTGTGACCGTGTATCCAAATGATCTGGTTGAAACGCTGGGGTTGGGGCCGCGAGTTCGCCTTGGATGACGGGCGCGATTTCTGATTTAACCAGCGTCGCGATATCATGCGCGTGAACTTGTTCGCCAGAAAAGAATACCGTAGCGCGTTCAACCACATTGCGCAGCTCACGCACATTGCCCGGCCAATTATAGCTTTGAAGAGCTGTAAAAGCCTCTGCGGTGAAAATTGGCGGAGGATTGCTATCTGATTGATTGTTCAGAAAATGTTCGACTAACGCCGGGATATCTTCGGTGCGTTCGTTGAGGGCAGGGACTTCGATCGGTACGACGCAAAGTCGGTAGAAAAGATCCTCGCGAAAAGACCCGCCCTGGATCGCCGCGCCCAGATTTTTATGCGTGGCCGCAATCACTCTGACATCTATCGGAATATTCTGGCTGCCACCAACCCGGTTAACGATTCGTGATTCCAGCACCCGTAGCAATTTGACCTGCATGTTCAGCGGCATGTCACCGATTTCATCCAGAAAAATAGTGCCGTTGTTGGATTGTTCAAACAAGCCGACATGCTTGTTAAATGCACCCGTGAAGCTGCCTTTTTCGTGGCCGAATAATTCTGATTCAATTAACTGTTCGGGCAATGCGCCGCAATTGACAGTGATATTGGGACTGGCTGTGCGTTGTGAGATGCTGTGAATAGCTTCTGCCACAACTTCCTTACCACTACCCGAAGGACCTGTGATCATAATCGAGCTGTTGCAGCGTCCGGCGAATTTCACCAACATCCGCAATTGCTGCATTTTTGGACTGCTGCCGATCAACTTTGATGCAAGGAGCGTCTCTAAATTTGCGTTACTCATTTAACTACCCAGATAACTAATCACAAGATCCGGCAAAGCCGGGGATGGGTGGCCCGGAGATCCCGCAATCTCCGAACCGTCACCTGGTAAAAACATAAATGAACAAAGATAGTTAAGTTCGAGTTAACGCGATTGTTTCGCTAGATAGAAATCTGCAGAAACGCAATTTCTGCCGCGTGATATTTAGGTAAACTCTTGTCAATTAGCGGGGGTGCGGTCCAGCAGTGCAATCAGGTTAGAAAGCGCAATATGGTGGAAATTTTATCTTTGCAGATGTCAGTGCTGGAAATAAATATCATGCGATGGTCCGACGGATTTGGCGATTTTTTTAGCAGACCTTCTGCGGACATGACATTAATGTAGCGCATCGCGGTAGTCATCGGAATGCCAGAGCTATGGGCTATAGAAGAGACGGTGATCTGTTTGTCTTTTAGATCGCAAATATAAACATCCAGACACATGTTCCAGCAGGAGTCCGCAAATAAGCCTGAACCCAAATTCAGTGTTTTTGATTTGAACCGACTCCACTCGAGCAATTTCTCTGCGCGGGAAACCAGCTCTTCGGTGCTGATATCTTCATCGGCCGAGAGAGGTTGATCGCGTGGTGCATTATCATCAGAGACGATCAGCTCATCCAGAGCCGCTATTTTTTGGGTTGCGAGCGCTAATGCCGATTTTATCGCGGCAATTTCAACACTGACTTCGCCCATATCTATAGACCGTGCTTTCTCATAACTTATATAAGTAGCTGACCTTGTTGAGAATAGCTACAAAATTACTGGATAGCAGGTGCTGGATATGCATATATTTTAATTCTCGGTATGTTGAGACATATATAAGAATAAAATGATCGTTTGTGCACAGTGACCAATATATCTGGTATCTATGATGACGACCAACTGCGATCGTTGCGATCTGGCCTGGGTTTGGTTTAAGCGGGGCTGTCATGTTTATCCGCGCAGCTCTTTAATCTTACTAACCTTGCAGATGCTCCACTTCCTCGGCCAGTTCCAGCCAGCGCATCTCGGCCTCGTCTTTCTCATCAATTAAGGCCGCGTTTTCTGCCGACAGCTTATCAAATTGCGCAAAATCTCTGGTATAGAGATCTGCATCGGAAAGGGCGGCGGTAATTTCCAACATTCGCGCATCAATCGCTTCTATTCGCGCCGGTAGCATGTCATAGTCACGCTGGTCCTTGTAACTGAGCTTCTTCGCTGGACTGTTCGATTTTACAGTTGCTTTTGCAACCACCGGTTTGTTTTTGGCCTTTGCTGCATCGCCATCTTCTTTGCGCTTGGCTTCCCATTCCGCATAGCCCCCGGCAACAATATCCACTTTTCCGCTGCCATCGAGACCCAAAGTGACGGTCACGGTGCGGTCGAGGAAGTCGCGGTCATGGCTGACGAGCAGCACAGTGCCCTCATAATCTGCGATGACTTCCTGAAGCAGATCGAGTGTTTCGAGGTCGAGGTCATTGGTCGGCTCATCGAGGACTAGCAAATTGGACGTGCGCGCAAATTCGCGGGCAAGGAGCAGCCGTGATTGCTCGCCACCGGATAAGGTGCCGACTTTGGCGTCGATCAGGCTGGGGGCAAACATAAAGTCTTTGAGATAGCCCTGGACATGTTTCTTCTCGCCGCGCACTTCCACCCAGTCACTGCCATCCGCAATTATGTCGCGGACTGTTTTATTATCTTCCAAAAGGCTGCGTTGTTGGTCGATGAAGACAGCATTGAGCGTTTTAGCCAAGATGACAGAGCCGGTATCGGGGGCCAGTTCACCGGTTAGCATCTTCAGCAAAGTGGTTTTGCCCGCACCATTGGCGCCGACAATACCAATCCGGTCTCCGCGCTGGATGCGTAAGGAAAAGTCGCGGATAATGGTGCGCTGAGTTTCGCCTTCTCCAAATATCTTGGAAATATTCTCGGCTCTGATAACGGATTTCGTCCGCACATCATCGCTCTGCGCTTTCAAATTGGCTGTTCCCGCCGGTCCGATCATCGCTGCGCGTTGTGCCCGCATTTGATAGAGTTTCTCTAGCCGTCCCTGATTGCGCTTACGCCGCGCAGTCACGCCGCGTTCGAGCCAACGGGCTTCAAGTTTCAGTTTCGCATCGATTTTATGGGCGGCCTGCGCTTCATCGGCGTGGATTTTCTCCATCCATGCGTCATAGCCGCCAAAACCGATTTCCTGACGCCGCAGTGCGACGCGATCCAGCCAGATAGTCTGTTTGGTCAGTCGGGTGAGGAAGGTCCGGTCATGCGATATGGTAATAAACGCGCCCTTATAACGCCGTAGCCAATCTTCCAGCCAGTCAATCGCACCGAGGTCGAGATGGTTGGTCGGTTCGTCCAGAAGCAACAGGTCCGGTTCCAAGGCTAGCGCCCGGCAGATGGCTGCCCGGCGCTTTTCGCCGCCACTGGCTTTGTCTGCCCGGATGGAAAGGTTGGTGGATAGCTGGTCTGCAATGGACAGGACTTCATATTCTGCCGGACCCGGATTTCCTGACATGGCGAAGTCAAGCAGGGTTTCGAATGGCGTGAAGTCCGGTTCCTGTTCCAGCATCACGATATTCGTGCCCGGCTGGATCATCCGCTTGCCTTTGTCAGGCTCGATTTGATCGGCGATCAGGCGCAGCAATGTGGTTTTTCCCGCACCATTGCGGCCGATTAGTGCCAGCCGGTCGCGCGGTCCGACGTGTAGATCAAGGTCTTTGAACAACCAACCTTCTCCTTGATGGAGGGAGAGTTGGTCATAAGAAAAAATAGGAGGTTGTGACATGGTCCTTGCGCGTTAGGGCTAAGCTGCGTTTTGCTCAAGGGACGTTTTCAAAAAACAAGGCCAATAGGAACTAATAAGAGAGAACAGCGTACATATGGCGTACATATATTGGCCCATAACAGGGCGTATAGCGTGAAATTTTTTTGGAGGGATTATATGAAATATTTTGCACCGATCAGTCTGGCTGCGGCACTGGTGGGAGCCAGTCCGATGGCTTACGCTGCGAACGTTCAGGTCACGACTCAAAATCCCGTAATCGAATTGAGTATATCCGAACAGATTGATAGTCGTCCCGATACAGCAACCTTTAGCACAGGTGTCGAAACCAAGGCACCCACAGCGACACAGGCAATGCGCGACAATTCGCGTCAGGCCAAGGTGGTAATCGACAAGTTAAAGTCGCTTGGCATCGCGGAGAAGGATATCCAGACGACCGGAATCAACCTGAACGCCGATTATGAATATGATCGCACAAGCGAAACAAACCGTTTTGTCGGCTATCGCGTTTCTAATCAGGTTCAGGCGACGGTCCGCAACATAGATAAGCTTGGCACAATATTGGATAGTTTAGTCAGTAGCGGCGGTGCGACAAATCTAAGTGGACCATATTTTTCCCTTGATGATGATGTTGCGATTAAAAAATTGGCGCGGGAGCGTGCGCTTATTAGCGGTAAGCAGCGGGCAGAAAGCTATGCTAAAGCATCGGGATATAGCGGTGTCAGAGTGATTTCTATTTCCGAAGCAATGAGCAACAATAGTCTCGGCCCTATGCCTGTTAGTCGCATGGCGGCGGTACAGGAAAAATCCGTTCCCGTGGCACCGGGGCAGGTCGGAACAACGATTAATCTCAATATTAGCTATGAAATGACGCGTTGAGCTTATAAAGCGGCAAGGTGAACTAGCTGTTCACGTGATGTTAAAAGCGCCGAAGGTAAACATTGGACCATGTTGAACAAGATCACTCTGATCCTCGGTGCTTTTACCGCTTTTGCCGTCACCACACTTCCGGTGGACGCAGTGGAGCGCCGTGACGAGCAAAATGGTGCGCGCCAGCAAATGATCGCGGGCCAGGTGAAATCTTTGCGTTCGATTGAAAACAACATTTTGCCGAGAATGGCAGGCAGTCAGTATATCGGTCCCGAATATGATTCCTCGGCTCAGGTTTACCGGTTGAAATTCATTCGCGATGGCCGTGTCATTTTTATCGACGTGGATGGTCGGACGGGCACTGTCCTGCGCCAGCACCGCTAAGTTGATTTTCTCTCCCTGTGCGGCCGCCGGTCGCCCATTACTTCCAACTATCCAGTGTTTTCTGCTTGGGGGTCTTTATCATTGTGGGATTTAATGATGGTGATATAGCTATATCATCATGAAAAACGGTTTTCTGGAGTAACTTTATGCGCGTGCTTATAGTCGAAGATGAACCTACATTAGGGCAGCAGCTAAAATCGACGCTGGAAAGCAATGGCTATGCGATTGACTTGTCCACCGATGGTGAAGATGGCCATTTTATGGGGTCAACCGAGGAATATGACGCGGTCATATTGGACCTTGGCTTGCCGGAAATTGACGGGCTGACGGTTTTGGACCGCTGGCGCAAGGAAGACCGCAATTTCCCTGTGCTCGTCCTGACCGCCCGCGATAGCTGGTCGGATAAAGTCGCTGGTTTGGATGCCGGCGCAGATGATTATCTTGCAAAGCCGTTTCAGACAGAAGAGCTTATTGCCCGGCTACGCGCGCTTATTCGCCGCGCATCGGGCAATGCGTCGTCTGAACTTACGGCGGGGGATGTCCGGCTTGATACGCGCTCCGGTAAAGTGACTTTGGATGGCAGTCCGGTAAAAATGACGGCACAGGAATATAAGCTTTTATCCTATCTGATGCATCATAAGGGCAAGGTTGTGTCTCGTACGGAACTTATCGAGCATATTTACGATCAGGATTTTGATCGTGATTCCAATACCATCGAAGTTTTTGTCACACGAATACGGAAAAAACTGGGCGCGGAAGTGATTTCGACCATCAGGGGGCTGGGCTATAGTCTTGAGGATCCCGACAGCTGAATGAAACAAGCCAAATAGATTCGCCGCCCGAAAAGGCGGCCGCAGAAACAGCTCCTGAAGCTAGCATTCGGCAAGTCACGCAAACCACAGGGTCGCTAAGTCGGCGCATGATCGGGATAGCGGCGGCTTGGATCATTGTGCTATTATTGGGCGGCGGCGTCGCGCTCGACCGCGTGCTAGTCAATGCGGTGACGCGCAATTTTGATAACCAACTGGAATATGTTCTAACGGCCATGATCGCTTCGGCAGAAATAGGACCGGACGGAGAGATATTGCTGAACCGGCCTCTGGGTGACCAAAGGTTCCTCGAACCTAATAGCGGCCTTTATTGGCAGATTAGCGGAGAAGGTTTTGATGACTTTTCTTCTAGGTCACTATGGGACCGGACATTGGAAGATGTTGTCAGCCATGACGACCCCGAAACGCATATTTATGACAGCGATCAATTTCCCGATGAACCATTAAGGATGTTGGAGCGGACGATTATTCTACCGGATTCCGACGTGCAATGGGTCTTTCAGGTCGGCCAGAGCCGCGACGGGCTGGATGCGCAGATAAGCGAAATACGATCGATATTGGTCAATAGTTTCCTGCTTTTGGCGGTGGGTTTGATCGGTATGGCGGCGTTGCAAACGCTCTATGGATTATGGCCGCTGCGTAAAATCCGCAAAGCGATTGGCGAGATGCGCAACGGACAGCAAAAACGGGTTAGCGAACCTATGCCGAATGAGGTGACTCCCATGGTTGACGAGCTGAACGAGCTACTCGACCATAATGAGAAACAGGCGGAAGAAGCGCGGCGCCATGCAGGCAATCTGGCCCATGCGCTGAAGACTCCGCTGACCGTCATCATGAACAGCGCCACGGCAAAGGCGGACGATCTGGCCGATACCGTCATCAGGGAATCGGGCGTGATGCGCCGCCAAGTGGACCACCATCTGGCCCGCGCCCGCGCTGTCGGTCGGCGCGGTCATGCGCATAGCCGATCGCGGGTATGGCCCAGCTTGCAAGCGGTGGAGCGCGCTGTCGGTCGGCTCTATAAACATGTTCGTATCGATATTGACGGCGATCAGGACGCGGTTGTGTCCGTCGAGCGGCAGGATCTGGATGAGATGATCGGCAATCTCGTCGAAAATGCCGCGAAATATGGTGGCGGTAGCGTCTTTGTGACGGTCGAAACCGGCGACGAATTTGTCGAATTGCTCATCGAAGATGATGGTAGAGGCATCCCGGAAGAAGAACGCCAGCGTATTTTTGATCGCGGTGTCCGGCTGGATACAGGCAAGCCCGGCACGGGCCTTGGCCTTGCCATTGTTCGCGATGTGGCGGAAATTTATCAGGGCAAGGTATCGCTCGAAGAAAGCGAAGATCTTGGTGGATTGATGGTCCGGCTATGCTTGCCGAAGTCTCAGGTTCAAAAGCCTAGCTAGCTTCTTCGCGAATTTGATCATGGTGGCGGATGACTTCGTCAATGATGAAGCGCAGGAATTTTTCGGAAAATTCGGGATCCAGATTGGCCTCGCTGGCGAGTTTCCGGAGGCGGGCTATCTGTTCCTTTTCACGCGACGGATCAGCAGGCGGTAACTTGTTCGCGGCCTTATATTCGCCGACGGCCTGTGTGACTTTGAACCGTTCTGCCAGCATGAAGACCAAGGCGGCGTCGATATTGTTGATGCTTTCGCGATATTGCTTGAGCTTGTCTTCCATGGATAGATGCCTGATTTGCCTAAAACATTTCGTGCCTGATAGTCCCGCCTGCAAGTTTTGCAATGGTTACTCAAAAAACTGAACCGCTGTTGCTGTGAATTCACTTGCCTTATCTTTAATCCCTTGCCACATCGCGGGCAACATGTCTGCAACTGTCCATCATTTGGGGCGCAAAGCTACCCCTTCGCTCGAACCGCTTATGGCGCTTGTCGCCAGTGATATGAACCATGTGAATAGCGTGATCCTGAACCGGATGCAGTCCGAAATTCCGTTAATTCCCGAACTCGCTGGCCACTTGATCGCTGGAGGCGGCAAAAGAATGCGGCCTATGCTGACGTTGGCCGCGGCAAAATTGATCGGATATGAGGGCGACCGTCATTTCAAGCTGGCCGCTGCAGTGGAATTTATACACACGGCGACATTATTGCATGATGATGTGGTGGACGGCTCTGACCTCAGACGCGGCAAAAAGACCGCCAATCTGGTTTTCGGCAATCCTGCGACTGTGCTGGTCGGCGACTTTCTCTTTAGCCGTGCTTTCGAACTGATGGTGGAAGACGGATCGTTGAAGGTTTTGAAGATTTTATCCAGCGCCTCGGCCGTGATCGCAGAGGGTGAGGTTAACCAGTTAACCGCCCAGCGCAAGATCGACACGAGCGAAGACCGTTATCTTGATATCATCGGTTCTAAAACTGCGGCTTTATTCGCCGCTGCCAGCCGTATTTCGGCGGTTGTAGCAGAACGCGACGAAGAAACGGAAATGGCGCTCGATTCTTACGGCCATAATTTGGGAATCGCGTTCCAGTTGGTCGATGACGCTATTGATTATTCGTCCGATAGCGCGACCATGGGCAAAGAGGCTGGCGATGATTTCCGTGAGGGTAAAGTTACTTTGCCGGTGATTCTGGCCTATGCACGCGGTAATGAAGAAGAACGCAAATTCTGGAAAGACGCGGTTATCGGCCATAAAGTGACCGAAGATGATCTGGGTTTTGCCAATATTTTGCTGAAGAAAACCGGAGCGATAGACGACACTATTTCCCGCGCGCGCCATTATGGCCAACGGGCAATTGATGCGCTGGGCATTTTTCCTTCGGGCAAGGCGAGGGCCGCAATGACCGAAGCAGTTGAATTTGCGATTTCACGCGCTTATTGAGGCGACCATTAACGAAGGAAAATGTGATGGCTGCACGGATTTATCAAATACCCATGAATGCTATGCAGTCGGGCAGGGCGCTCACCGATAAATGGATGCTGGAATTCGAACCAGCCGAAGCGCGCAAACCCGATCCTTTGACCGGTTGGGCTGGCTCCGGTGATACCCAGCGGCAAGTGCAGTTGAAATTCCCGAATGTTGAGGCTGCGATAGCCTATGCCGATAAATACGGGATAGCATATTCAGTCGTACCAACGCCGCATAAGACCCTTAAAATACAGGCTTATGCCGACAATTTCCGGTAAAATACAAGCAGCGTCAATATTTCTCAAATCAGGTTGGACAATAATAGCAGGCGCACATCAATGCCGGTGCCTTCCTGCCGCTTTGCTGCAATAAAATCGTCAAGGCTCGCCAATGCGACGCGGTGGACGGTAATATTCTCGCCATCAACGCCGCCGCCTTCGCCGACTTTGGTCAAGCCGGTGGCTTTGAATAGGGAGAAACTCTCCGACACCATGCCGGGCGAGGAATAATATTGCCCGCAATCTTCCATAGCTTCGGCGCGATAGCCGGTTTCTTCTTCTAGCTCCCGTATGGCGGCCAGAGATGGGTCTTCGTCCTTATTCGCGTCATGATCGCCAACAAGCCCCGCAGGTAATTCAATGCAATATTTGCCCAGCGGAACACGATATTGTTCCACGAGTAGGACATGATCGTCATCAACGGCCAATATTACCGCTGCCTTTATGCCGCGGCTGCGTGAGACATATTCCCAACGACCTTGCCGCTTGGCTGTGATGAAGCGGCCTTCCCACATTGTTTCGACTGTTGCATCGGAATCGACGGTGCTCAAAGCTCTATCAGCCGATCGGGTAATTCATTGGGATTATTGTCGGTTTTGGGAAAATGTTCCGCCAGAACAATGCCGATTTGGTGGACCGCAGCGGCCATGCCTTCGCCGGGCCGACCGGCTCTGATTTTATCGATCAGCGCAACCATGGCATCGCCCCAAATTTCGGAGGATACTTTTTCGGCAATCGCCGCATCAGCAACGATTTCAGCGCGATGTTCTTTCAACGAAACATAAATTAATATGCCGGTAAGGCCCATTGTGCGGCGCTCTGCGCCAACTTTAAAGAAATCTATCGCCCGGCTGCGCACGCGCCGCTGTTTGATGCTTTTCGGGGTTACGAAGAGCCGGAGAGGCTTCCACGTGAATATAAACCATGAGACCACAAACAAAACCAGACTGGTAATGAAAAGCACCGACATCTGTTCACCCGCTGTCGTAAAATCCTGTTCCCATCCGCCGAAAAGGCCGACGATCATGGATTGATAAAAAGCCGGAAAAATCGCCAATGACGACAGGAATAAAAAGGTTATGCCAATGGGCCATTGCAAACCGACATCATCATATTTGTCGGACATGTTGGTGACGATGGTGACAATTTCTCCATCGGTTGATTTCTCTGCCTCACCGACTGCTGTGGTGACGAGTTTGTGATCCGCTTCGGAAAGCTGGTTTACCTTTTTCATTACCATCCCCCTGATGCGCCGCCGCCGCCAAAGCTTCCGCCTCCGCCGCCGAAACCGCCGCCGCCAAAGCCGCCAGAGCTTCCGCCGCCCCAGCTGCTGCCACCGCCGGAATGATGACCACCACCCCAGATGACGACGGGACCAGCGCCGCCGCGATGTCTGCGGCCACCGCGGGAATTACCGACCGACATGAAGAATATAATGACCATCACAACGATCCAGAATATGACTAATCCGCCTTCGCCGTCACTGGCCTGTTTGCGCTGCTGCGCAACAGCCTGCGCCGCAACAGCGCGTGCTTGTTCTGGGGGCAGAGCTAGCTGCGAGGCAATTCTGTCGATACCGGCATCAATCCCGGCGGGCATGTCGCCCGCGCGAAATTGCGGTAGGATATCATTCTGGATGATCACGCTGGACAGGGCATCGGTTAAAATGCCTTCCAGGCCGTAACCGACTTCGATACGGACTTTGCGGTCATTGGGGGCGACCAGCAATAATATACCGTTGTCTTTTTCCGCTTCCCCTTCGCTATCATGGCCTATGCCCCATGTGCGGCCTAACCTATAACCATAATCGGCAATATCATTGCCTTCGAGATCAGAAATAGTGGCGACGACCAACTGCCGGTTTGAACTGGCCTCAAGCGCCTCTAGCTTGGCTGTGAGAGCGGCTTCCTGCGCAGGATCGAGTAGATCTGCCTGATCCACCACCCGGCCCGTCAGCGCAGGAAAATTCTGCGCTGCGGCGGGTAGTGCGGGAACCATGACCAATAGGGCTAAGGCAACCCAGATAGCCTTGATTGAAACCTCTTTGATTATGCGGTGGGTAGTTTTACCCATCACCCGTTAAAATCAACGGTTGGCGCTTCATCCGCACCTTCGCTGGTGGCCTTAAACGGCTCCATCGGTTTTGCGCCATGAATAATCTTTGCGCCAATAATATCGGGGAAAGTCCGGATGGTCGTATTATATTCCCGTACCGCTTCGTTATAGTCACGGCGCGCCACGTTAATGCGGTTTTCCGTGCCTTCCAACTGGCTTTGCAACGCCAGGAAATTCTGGTTAGATTTCAAATCAGGATAAGCCTCTACGGTTGCCATTAGGCGGCCAAGGCCTTGCGAAAGCGCACCTTGTGCTGCGGCAAATTCCTGAATTTTCGAGGCATCGCCAAGATCGTTGGCGCTGACTTGAATGGATGATGCCTTCGCACGTGCTTCAACCACTGCGGTCAATGTGTCTTGTTCCTGTGTGGCAAAGCCCTTCACGGTCGCAACCAGATTGGGGATAAGGTCAGCGCGGCGTTGATAGGAGCTTTCGACATCAGCCCATTTGGCTTTTGCCTGTTCTTCTGCCGTCGGCACACTGTTTATGCCACAGGCGCTGAGCGCTAGTGCCACAACCGGTACCATCAATAACTTGATAAACTTGCCGCGCATTTTGATTTTCTCCCACGTTCAGACTGATCGCCTCTTCAAATGTAAAAATAGGTATGGAAACAGCAAATTGCAATGAGTTCCCTCGACAAATTAGGGCCTGTCAGGCATTTAACCAACAACTAAAGGGAAGAGGAATATTGCAATGTTTTCAGAATTTAAAGATTTCATATTAAAGGGCAATGTGCTGGATTTGGCTGTTGCGGTCATTATCGGCGCAGCTTTCGCTACGATTACGACCTCGTTGACCGAAGACGTTATCATGCCGGTCGTTAGTGCCATTTTCGGCGCGCCTGATTTTTCCAGCATGTTCATCATCCTTGCTACGCCGCCCGCTGAATTGGTAGGGTCAACCGATTATGCCGCACTGAAAGAAGCTGGCGTTCCGATGCTGGGTTGGGGCCAGTTTTTGACTGTTGTGATCAACTTTGTGATTCTAGCGTTCATCATTTTCATGATCGTCCGCTATGCAAATAAAGTCATGGCGAAAAAAGAAGCCGAAGCGCCATCCGGTCCAAGTGAAATTGATTTGCTGACCGAAATTCGCGACAGCCTAAAAAAATAATACTTAAAACAATAAGTTATAAAAAAATTTAATCCCTTTGGGAACTGACCGGCATTTTGCTCGTTGGATTTCCAGAGGGATTTTTTTGTCCCTTTATTTAAATGAGGGAATTTACACATGCGTAAAATAGCAATTGCAACCGTTAGCGCCGCCACCTTGGCACTTGCAGCCTGCGCCGGTGAAGATACATCAGGTGCAGAAACCGAAACAGAAGCAGCAGCACAAAAAGCCGAAATGGAAGCGGATAGATTAGACGAAGCCGCTGACAATGCGACCACAGAAGCCGGTGAAGAAGCTATGGAAAACAAAGCCGAGGCCATGGAAGACAAGGCAGACGTTCTGGAAGATAAAGCTGACGCAGAAGAAGGCGTTTTGGCTCAGTAATTTGATATTGCTTAATTAGAAATCACGGATTTCCCCTTGGGGAACTAGAGGAGGGCTAATCGGTTTTAACCGGTTGGCCCTTTTCCGTTACAGACACTAGTCATTCATAATTTAATGCCTATATAGGTCCTGTCCGCTTCGGCGGTCTATGGTGATAAATTGTGATGTGCAATAGGCACAACGGACCCGGGGGCGGTACCCGGCGGCTCCACCATTTGGGATGTTTTCGGACATCTTGGTTGATGGGGCCGAACTAGGATCGACGTGTGTTGAAAAGCATTATTTTTACCCGGCCTGAGTACGCCGTGATTGCTCAAAAACTATAAGTGCAAACGATAATGAAGCACTCGCAATAGCGGCTTAAGCCAACAACCTCACGGTTGTAACTTAGGAAGTTAAAGCGCGGTTGGACCCACCGGGCAACAGAAGGGATACCGGCGGTTTGGTGAGCACCGAGCAACAGAAGCTCACCACTTTATGTTTTTCGGGGGAGCGCCGAGCAACAGAAACCCCCACCTTCAAAAAACACGAAATGCTTAAATGCTAATAATCGCGGCCATAGGCTTTGTGATAATCAATCGCGTCGATCATTTTTGCGCCTGCCATGAATACCGACCCCGTGCAGGCCAGAAACAACAGCACGCCGCCATAGCCGGGATATTGGACCAGATAATCCTCTCCGCGTGCAATGGCCCCTGTAGCAAGGGCATAAGTGATCAAAAAAACCTCAAACTTGGTCTTGATAATGAACAGTCTTTTGATCTTTTTCCACATGTAAAATAAAGTAGCAAGGCCTGTGCCAAGCCCGGAAAACTGGGAAATTTTCAAAGGGCAACATGGTTAACTGTAAGTTAATTCGACAGTCGGCGGGAAGCCGTTAGGCTGCAAGTTCCATAAGCCCGCATATTTGCAAAAGTTTGCGGCGTGCATTCCCAACGCTTTTAAGCAGGTCAATATCTGCCAACTGATCGGGTGTGATCGTTTTGGGCCAATATTGCTCGACCACCTGTGCGATAGTCTCCAGCTTTTCTGATGTCGCGATAAAGCGCGGATCGACCGCAGCGGGATCGGCAACCACGCGCAATCGTAAACATGCCGGTCCGCCGCCATTGGCCATCGATTGACGAACATTAACGGGGTATAGCGTGCGGATGGAACCATTTCCGGCAATAAGTTGCTGGAGATAGGTCCAGACCGCTGCATTTTCTTTGGCTTCCGTCGGTAAAATCAGCGCCATTCCACCATTATTAGGTAATGTCACGAGCTGCGCATTGAACAGATAGGATTTAATGGCATCCGACAGGCTGACCTGGTCGGCGGGTACAGTGATAATCTCTGCTTCCGGAAATTTGACCAATAGTTCGGCGTAGAAATCTTCACGATGTTCAAACGCGTCTTCATGAGCGAATAAAACCCGCTCATTGGCGACTGCCACCACATCATTATGGAACGCGCCGGCAGCAATGGCTTTCTCCGATTGCTGGGCAAATAGGATGCGTTCCTGATCAAGCCCGTGCCGCCTTGCAACCGCTTTGCTGGACTCGACATGTTGTCGGGCAGGGAAGGGGCCTCCGCTTTTGCCATAGACAAATATCTCGACACCTGCCTCATCATGAACGCTGCATAGCCGCATATGATTGGCCGCGCCTTCATCGCCAAAGGGGGTCGGGACGGGCTGGTGAACCACAAAATGGTCGGAATTAGCGAAAGCAATTTTAAGCTGTGCCAACGTACCCGGCCATTCGTGGCTGCGATGCGGCATGGTCATCAAATTGGCCACGGTCAGATGGCATTTGCCGTCATCGCTATCTGGCGTTGGCGATACGGTGGCCGCATTGGCGGCCCACATGGAGGATGCGGAATAGGCGGCTGCGCGCAAATGTGGCTCCGCCGCAGTAAGGTCGGTTCCCAAAGATTTTAACCAGCCCGTATTGGGCCGATCCAGCGGCATGAAAAACCCCTGCGCCAGCCCTAGGCCTAAATTGTGACGCATCTTGGCAATGCCCTGAAGCGCGGCTTCACGCGGGTAAGAGGCCTCTCCGCTATGGGTGGAAGACGCGATATTGCCGAGGCTGAGCCCCGCATAATTATGGCTGGGACCGATAATGCCATCGAAATTAATTTCCTGAAGCTTGGACATGTCGTTCTGCTACCTTGGAATGTGCCGGATGGTGTCGCCAACCGTCAGGCCGATATTGGTCGCCGCATTTTCGTCAATCGTCACGCCGCCTTCTGCTTCGCGGATATAGGCGTAAGTCGCCTGAAAATCATGCAGCCTCCCATAGGATATGATGGATTTTAGACCGTCTTGGGAGTTTGTGATTGCGGTAATTATATCGGACTTTGCGTTTCTTACGCTCGTCACGTCATTGGTCTTGGCGATCATCGTTGGGCCGCCGTCAAAAATATCGACATAGCCATCATAGGAAAAATTCTCGTTCTCCAACATCCGCATGGCGGCCCGGCCCTTGGGGTGGGGAATACCGATGGCGGCGCGCGCGGTGTCGTTTAGCATCGCGGTATATATCGGATGTTTGGGCATCAGATCGGCGATGAACTGGTTGCCATGAATGGCATTGAAATAATCCGCTTCCTGAAAGCCCATGCCGAAAAACCGGCCAGCCAACCCGTCCCAAAAGGGGGAGCCACCGGCTTCGTCAATCACGCCGCGTAATTCTGCGAACAGCCGGTCGCCAAAGCGGGAGCGATGTTCCTTGATGAACAAATAACGGCTGCGTGCGAGCAACATGCCCAGCCCGCCAGCGCGTTCCCCTGGATGGAGGAATAAACCGCCGACTTCGCTCGCACCCTCCAGATCAGTGACCAGCGTCAGCATCTCCGCCCGAAATGTCCGGTTCAATTCCTTGCTGGTTTGGGACAAGGTGCTCAGCCGATAGGAATAAAAGGGCCAGCTTTGCCCGACCATCGTGAAAAGCTGTGACGTGCCGCGCACCGCGCCGGTTTCAATATTCTCCAGCACCATGACGAACAGGTCATTGCCATGGTCGTCGGTATCTCGGTCACAGGCTCTTGCCGAGCGTTCCAGTTTGGCGATCAAGCTATCCTTGTCGGCGGGCAGGTTGGTAAACCCGCCGCCTGTCAGCTTGGCCATTTCATAAAGATGTTGCAAATCATCTGTCCGCGCGGCTCTGATCCTGAAGCTCATAATCCTCCCTTTTCGGCGATGCGTATGATGGTCAGCGCCGATAACTGTGTGCGTTCGACCAGACTGTCGCTGATCAGAAATTCATCGGCGCTGTGGATCGCTCCGCCGCATACACCCATCGTATCCACCACCGGTACACCGCAAGCCGCGATATTATTCCCGTCGCAAACTCCGCCCGTGCTGCGCCAGCCAATATCGAGGCCAAGGTCTGCACCGCAGCTTTTAACCAGATGAAATAATTTTTGGGCCTGCGGATCAATCGGTTTGGGCGGGCGTCCAAAACCACCATGGCAATGGACGTCGAGATCATGGCCGCGAGCAATGATAGCAACCAGATTATCGAGCGTGTGCTGGGCCTCTTCTTGATCCGCCAGCGATTTGGGCCGGAAATTTACCCGTAATATAGCATGATCCGGAACCGCATTATTCGGCCCGCCGCCCTCGATTTTAGCTGGATTAACGCTCAATCCTTCCCGGTGCAAAGCTTTGAGCTGCAATGTCATGTCTGCTGCGGCGACAAGCGCATTGCGGCCTTCATCGGGGTTCCGGCCAGCATGAGCGCTTTTGCCCGTGAAAATTATCGAGAAATTACCGCTGCCGCCGCGTTCTCCCGCCAATGTACCATCCGGCAGGGCAGGCTCATAGGTGAGGGCGGCGACCTTACCCTTCGCGCATCGTTCGATCAAAGCGGCGGAGGAACCTGAACCGACTTCTTCGTCGCTATTGATCATGATGTCATAACCAATGCGGCTCGCCTGCTCGCTTTGCTCCAGCAATTGCAAAGCGCCGAGCATGACCGATAGTCCGCCCTTCATATCCGCAACGCCGGGGCCATTGAGTATGCCGTCTTCCAGCCATGTGAGCTTTTGGAAGGGGTGATCGGCCGCGAATACTGTGTCCATATGTCCGGTGAGCAATATGCGGACGGGTGCATCGGGCCGGATGGTTCCCAAAAGATGCTGGCCGCGCTGAATTTTGCTGATGGAACCATCGGGGCATACCGCCTCCACAGGAGTGGGTTCAACCAGCTCTATGGTTCCAGGTAAGACTGTAAACGCATCGGCCAGATATCCGGCAACGATTTTCAGTCCATCCAAATTGGTGGTGCCGCTGTTGATCTTTGCCCATTGCTCTGTACGCTTGAGCAGCGGCAGGTCATTTGCTTTGTTGAGCAGGGGCGTTTCTGGCAATATTGGACTGGTCATAGCAAACTGATAGCATTTGCAATCAATTGCTGTCATCTTTTTCCGTTAAAGCCGGAGCGTAACGCCAGTTTAACAAAGCGAGTTTGACAGGGACGGCTTAGCAGCGACAGTTCAATTACGGGCCTCTGCGATCAGGCCGTTAACGCCTGTCTGGATCTCTTTCCAAAGGGCGTGTTCGTCCCGCTGTTCGTCAGGGATAGTTTCGCTAATGACATATACTGCAGCATCGACGAGTCCGCGGAACCAATCACTGTTTACGTGGAGCGTTTCCTCATGATGCGGCACGGTACTGCCAAATATAATGCGAATTTCCTGTGGCGCTTCGAGCCAGTTCATCAGGGCGTATAAGACGCTTTCTACCATATCGGCTTCAAGCTTTACCGTGTTGCCCAATCCATGTTCGTGGAAGGATGCACGCGCATCCGGATATAGGCTATAGTAGCGTTTCATCACGGGGTCGGTAATGTCACCCAGTTTGTCCGCTGCACGTTCAAGACTGGTTTCCAGCAGTGCAGTTTTCTTATCTATGTCCATCAGCAGTGATTTTTAAACTATCCCCATTCCATCGGCAAGGATAAGATTTCGATCATTTACAAAAACTGCCTCACCGGCCATAGGATGGGGCCAATTCCTCCCCGGATTATCTGCTAATATGCTCAGACAACATGTCGGGGCGTAATAATTTTTATATGAATAAGAGGAACTGCGCATGTCCGAATATGTAAACCAAAATGGTATCCAGATTTCCCGGGAGCTGTTTGATTTTATCAATGATCGCGCTTTACCGGGCACATCGCTGGATCAGGGACAATTTTGGTCCGGCTTTGCCGAGCTTCTCGGTAAATTTGCTCCACAAAATGCTGATTTATTGGCCAAGCGTGAAAAGCTGCAATCCCGGATTGATGACTGGCATATTGCCAATAAAGGCAAGCCGATTGAGCAGCCTGCCTATCAGGCCTTTTTGAAAGAAATCGGCTATTTGGTGGACGAACCAGCACCTTTTGAGATTAGCACTGAAAATGTTGATCCGGAAATTGCGACCATGGCGGGACCGCAGTTGGTGGTGCCATCGCTTAACGACCGGTTCGTGCTCAATGCCGCTAATGCGCGCTGGGGCAGCCTTTATGACGCTTTTTATGGCACGGATGCTCTGGATGCTGCACCAGCCCAGCCGGGCGGTTATGATCCTGTGCGCGGCGCGGCGGTGATCAAAGCGGCCAAGGCATTTCTGGACGAGACATTTCCGTTAGCATCCGGTTCCTGGACCGGCTTTACCGGCGGCGTACCTGCCTTGCAGGATGCAGCGCAGCTCATCGGCCGTAAAGGTGACTCGCTGCTGTTCAAGCATAATGGCCTGCATGTTGAAGTTGTGATCAACGCCAATCATCCGATTGGCAAAGATGATCCGGCACATATTTCCGATGTGCTCATGGAAGCGGCGCTGACCACCATCATTGATATGGAAGATTCAGTCGCAGCGGTGGATGCCGAGGACAAGGTGCTTGCCTATACCAATTGGTTTGGCCTGATGCGCGGCGATTTGGCCGCTAAATTTATGAAAGGCGGCTCCGAAGCAGAACGGCGTGCCAATCCTGACCGCGAATATCAGGATATGGACGGCGGTTCCTTTACCCTATCCGGACGCAGCCTGATGTTCGTTCGCAATGTCGGTCATTTAATGACCACCCCGGCGGTTCTGTTGGCTGATGGTTCAGAAGCGCCGGAAGGCTTGCTGGACGGCGTGTTCACTAGCCTGATCGCTATGCACGACCTCAAAGGATTGGGCGACTTGCGCAACAGCAAGGTCGGATCAATCTATATCGTGAAGCCGAAAATGCACGGACCGGAAGAATGTGCCTTCACCAATAATCTATTTGATGCCGTCGAAGATTTATTGGGGCTTTCCCGCAATACGATCAAGGTCGGGGTCATGGATGAAGAGCGCCGGACTTCTGCCAATCTTGCGGCCTGTATATATGCCGTGAAAGACCGGATCGTGTTTATCAATACTGGTTTCCTTGATCGTACGGGTGACGAAATTCACACCAGCATGCAAGCAGGCGCCATGGTGGCGAAGGCTGACATGAAATCCAGCGACTGGATTCAATCTTATGAAGCGCGCAATGTCGCCATTGGCCTGGACTGCGGCATGTCCGGCAAAGCACAGATCGGCAAGGGCATGTGGGCTGCCCCCGATAGGATGGCGGATATGATGGAGCAGAAAATCGGCCACCCGATGACCGGCGCCAATACCGCATGGGTGCCCAGTCCGACAGCGGCGACGCTGCATGCCATTCACTATCACCGGCTCGACGTGTTTGCGCGCCAGAAAATAGTGGCTGGTGAAGGGATTCCCTCGTTGGATAAGCTGCTTACCATTCCTTTAGCGGAAGGCCATAACTGGTCGGCGGAGGAAATTGAGCGCGAGCTGGATAATAATGCACAAGGCATATTGGGTTATGTGGTGCGCTGGATTGATCAGGGCATCGGCTGTTCCAAAGTGCCCGATATTAACGACGTCGGTTTGATGGAAGACCGTGCAACCTTGCGGATTTCTTCGCAGCATATGGCCAATTGGATGCTCCACGGCGTCTGTTCCGCGGAGCAGGTTGATGCGGCGTTGCTGCGTATGGCGGCCAAGGTCGACGGGCAAAATGCGGGAGACCCGCTTTATCATCCGATGGCGAGCCATCCGGCGGTCAGCTTAGCCTTTCAGGCGGCACGGGATTTGGTGTTCAGGGGCGTTGAACAACCAAGCGGTTATACCGAGCCATTATTACATGCCTATCGCAAGAAATTGAAAGCGGCGGGGTAAATCCTGTCGAGACATATTCCGCTAAGAGACTGTTCTCCTAGATATATTGAGATATGATAGCTTCTGCATTGAACGATATTATCGATCTCTGGGCGTAAAAGCGGGGCTATTTGGAGAGAAAGCGAGCAAGAGCGACAAATTCTTCGACGCTGACGGTCTCGGGTCGGCGCGCGCCGTCAATGCCGGTATCGCTCAAAGCATCTAAACCGCCGGGAAGACCTTTCAGGCTTTGGCGCAACATTTTGCGGCGCTGGCTAAAGGCTGTCTGGGTCAGTTTGGCCAAAATCTCTGGTTCGACGCCTTCGGGTTGAGCTTTCGGTGTCAAATGGACAATGGCTGACATCACCTTGGGCGGAGGGGTAAAGGCGGAACGATGGACCGACATGGCGAGCTTTGCATGGCATCGCCACTGGGCCAATATGGACAGACGCCCGTAGGTCCCGTCGCCTTCTTTGGCGACAATCCGGTCCGCGACTTCGCGCTGAAACATGAGCGTGAGCGATTGCCATGCAGGAGGCCATTGGGGATTGGACAGCCACTTGATCAACAAGGCCGAACCGACATTATAGGGCAGGTTGGACACGATATGAAACGGCGTATCGAACAGCTCGGTCAAATCGATTTTCAGGGCGTCTTCGTTAATGACATGCAGTTTATTAGGGAAATGGTCGGAGAGGTCTTTCAACGCCGGAAGGCATCGCTCGTCCCGTTCCACCGCGGTCACATGGGCACCGGCTTGCAGCAAAGCCTGCGTCAATCCGCCGGGACCGGGGCCAACCTCAAAGACTTTGCTGTCCCGCAAATCGCCCGGGACAGCCGCTATGCGGGACAATAATTGGGTATCGAGCAGGAAATTCTGGCCCAATGCCTTGTTGGCAGTCAGTCCGTGTTTTTTGATTACCTCCCGTAAGGGGGGCAGGGATGGAATATCGCTCAATGGTCGTATTTTTCGCGATTGTCGGCGGCCATCGCGGCCATCTGGATGGCCGCGATCATTGAACGGGGGTCAGCAATACCTTGCCCGGCTATTCCAAATGCGGTGCCATGATCGGGCGACGTGCGGATGATGGGAAGCCCCAAGGTCATATTTACGCCATCGAAAAAATGCAATGTTTTCAGAGGTATTAACGCCTGATCATGATAGGGGCACAGAGCAACGTCATATCGTGACCGCGCCTCTTCATGGAACATCGTATCGGCAGGAAACGGCCCCGTCACATCAAGGCCTTGCGCTACTAGTTCGTCGATCGCAGGTTGCATGACTAGATTTTCTTCGTCACCTAAATTGCCATTTTCACCGGCATGTGGGTTCAGGCCAGCAATAGCGATCCGAGGTTTCGCGATGCCAAAATTACGTATCATGGCCTTATGTGCCGCTTTAGCGCGGGCGATAATCAACGCTTTGGTTAGCTGGGCCGGTACATCTTTCAATGCTATATGGGAGGTCATTGGAATAACGCGCAGCGAAGGACCAGCCAGCATCATCACCGCATTTTCCCGCGCTATGCCGCAGCGTTCCGATACAAATTCGGTTTGGCCGGGATAGCGGAAACCGACATTGTAAAGCTGTGATTTGGATACTGGGGCGGTGATAACTGCACCTGCATCCCCGGACCGTGCAAGACCGCATGCGATTTCCAACGCATGTAGCGCGCATTGCGCTCCATCAAGGGTTGGCTCTCCCGGTATGGTCGGTTCCCCATCATGGACATGAAAAACCGGTAGGGCTTTATCAAACTGGTCAACGGCTTCGGCCGGTTCGGATATTTTGACGATGGGAACGCCGCACAGCCCTTTGCCATCCGGTCCTTTGAAATCTTCAAAATTCCCAGCGACAAAAAACGGTTTCAGGCCTGTTGCTTTTCGCTGAAGCCAGCTTTTACAAATAATTTCAGGCCCAATTCCGGCAGGGTCTCCGCATGAAAGGGCAAAGGGTTTTGTCACCCCAGCCTCCCTCAATTATAGTCGATAATGGCGTCGCGGCGTAAATCCCGTAGGTAGATTTGCGCGCGTTTATTCACCCGCTCATTCTCCAGTTGCGACATGATTTGGTCAAAAGACGGTGCCGCAGCGGTTTGCGGATCATCGCGGCCACATAAGATTAGGACACGTACACCGTCTGCGACGGAGCCAAAGGGTTGGCTCGCTTGGCCAATTGGCAAAGTTTCAATGGTGCTTTGCAATGGTCCTGGCAGATCTTTTAAACGGACCTGGTCATTGTCGACAATGGCAGCACCAATGCTGCTCGCGACTTCATTTGCTGCTCCGCAGCCTTTGATATTCTGGGTCGCCTTCGCGAACTTTGCGGCCTGCGCAGCTGCCTGTGGTTCGGTCGTGCCTTCCGGAAAACTGATCGATAGCTGCTTCAGGCTCAGCAAGGCATTGCGCGGATCGGCAGTTAGAATCTGCCGCTGGTCGATTAGGTAAAGGATCGAGAAGCCGCCGGGGACCTCAATGGGCCCCACAACTTGACCAATTTGCATCTGTGATGCGGCATCAGCTAAGGATTGAGGCAATTGGCCCGGGCGAACCCAACCCAGATCGCCGCCGGTTACAGCCGTAGAGGCCTCAGAAAATTGCCGTGCATATGCAACGAAAGAACCGCCTTGACGGATTTGATCCAATATTTGACGCATGTTCGCTGCGACTTGTTCGGCTGCTTCCGGTGGAGCGGACATGTAAATCTCGCCAATGCGATATTCGGTGGTACCTTTGGACGCGTTTAGCCGTTCGATAATTGCATTCACTTCTTCATCACCGACATTGATGAAGGGTTGGATATTGCGGCGTAGCAAGCGGCTCCACGCCAGCTCGCCCTTAATCTGGCGCTTCAGCGTTTCTGCAGATGACCCTTTAGTTCGCAGGTAAGCGTCAAAAGCGCTGATATCCTGTTTGAAATTCTGTTGGGCCACCTGATTAAATGTCTGCTGAACTTCCTCAGGAGAAATCGTGATTTCATTCGCTTCGGCTTCCTGAATCTGAAGCGTCTCGTCGATCAGGTTGCGAAGCACCTGCAAACGTAGACGTTGCATTTCCTGTTCGGCGATTGCACCGCCATTCGCTGCCACGATAAGAGCCAGACGATGCCCGACATCCGTACCGGTTATAATGTCTCCGTTGACCAATGCGGTTGCTCTTCGGACGTTGGGGTCATTTTTTCCAAAAATCGTGAGTTCTTCCGGAATATTGAGTCCCGCTTGGGGTACTCCATTGTCCGAAACTGTCTGACTGGATGAAGGGGTGGTCGCGAATAAAGCTGCGGTTGCAGCAATCGCAAATTTTGCGTTTTTGCCGGATATTTTGGTACGCATAAAATTCATTTTTTGTTTCTTTTCAAACTCTAAGAACATTTTCAAGTCAGCTAATATAAAATAACGGCTGAACCTAATATGAGCGATTAGTTATCGTTAACAAATACCCTACACACCCAAATTGCGTAAGGCTAGCCGGAACAGGAAAGTGCTACCTCGTTGGTCGTCACCCGTATCGTCATAATCATATCTCCACGTCACGCCAAGCGAAAGACAGCCGTCATCATAGGCGACACCGATACGGTGCCGGATCGGTTCAAAGCCATCAGCAGAAGAAAGCGGGTCTTCACGAGCATCCGTTAGATCAATAATAGCGGAGCCAAAGACAGACCAATATCTATCGATTTGATAGCGCCCGCCAACCCGCATTTCTTCTCGGTCACCAAGATCTTCAATTCCCGAACTAATATCTCGATTCAGCCTTAAATAGCCGACTTGCATATAAGTGTTGTTTGATCCGATTGTCGCGTCAATTTCATTGCGCCTGATCGCAAGATTGTCTTTATCGAGGCGGTACCGGTGGGTAAATTTGACAATATCTTTAAACCGAACCTCGGTCCGCCCCGCTATATCGGAAAAGCGTTCGGAAAGTCCGGTCCCTTCCGGCACGATATTGCTGTTATTAGCTAGCCGGTAGCTTTGGCCAACAATCGTATCGACCGTCAAATTGGAACGCGTGAGATTCCATTCCAGACCATAGGTCGCCCGGACATTATCTTCATAGCGATCATAGCCGGGAAAACGGTTCAGAGAAAAAAGATTAGTGTCTTCCAGTTCGACAGAACGGGAGTCTTCATTGGGAATAGATAAATTGGCAATGGCCGGTGTCGCAACGACCTGAAAACGGGGAGTAAGCGTCTGGGTTCCGCCAAAGGCTTGGCCAATAAATGGCCATTTCATATCAACGGCTGCGGTAACGATGCCCCGGCTTTGCCAACCAGAATCGCCGCGATAAAGGGCGGTCTCGTTAAGTGCGTTGTCGCTGCTATTATAGACATCACCGCGGGCGAAGCCGGTCAGTGTTATTTCCTGCCCCATGTCGGTCAATGTGCGCAAATCCCACCGCGCAGAAACAAATGCACGTTGTGTATCCTGTCCTTCGGTTCGCCCGATCGCGAGGCTGTTAAAATGAACTTGCGCGTTTCCGCCTAATATCGGTTCTGCAAAACGCTTTCGATAATCAACAACGGGCAGGGCAATCGGAACTTGGTTTTGCGGATCACTAGCGCGCAATGTCTGGAACGCCCAACCCGCCAATGAAAAATAGCTGCTGTCGTCGATCCGTTCAACATTGATGGTCGAGCGCAAACTGTCATCATCGCTAATGTCATAACGCCGTAAGAAAGTACGATCAGAGGCGATGCGCGCGGATTGTGAAATGCTCCAGTTTTCGTCCAAAATGAACCGACCACTTGTTGCAAAATAGCCCCTGAAATCCTTTTCCGAATCAGGCAGGGCACCCGACGCTCCAGTTGGAATGCGCGAACCATAGGTCGCATAACCCGTTATCTGGAATGCGCCTTTATCATCCAGTTTTCTATATGTTCCGCTGATCAGGGGGGCAACTTCGGTAAAAATCTGCGCGGTGATTGTTGCATCCTGATTGGGAGCAATATTGAAATAATAAGGAAGCGATACCGCAACCCCGTTGGTCGAATCGAATCTCAGGTTGGGAACTAAAACCCCGCTACGATTCTCGTCGCTGATAGGATGAGATAGACCGGGTAAGGGGATGACAGGTAATCCGAATATTTCTATCCGTGCTCCATCATAGCTAACCCGCTTTTTAATCGGATCATATCTGACTTTAACGGCCTTGATTTGCCAGCTAGGGTTTTTGGGGCAGCCATCTTCGGTCGTGACCGAACAAGCTGTGTAAGCGGCATTGTCCAGCGCCAGCGAGCCATCGGCAAACCGCTCGCCTTTGCGCGCGGCCAGACGGCTCTCGTCTTCCAGCACAATCAGCAGATTATCAACGATACCATCCCGTAAACTATCGCTTAGGACGATGCTGTCGCCATAGGCGGTTTGCCCATCTGGTCCGGTTGAACGGATATTGCCCTTTGCTTCGACCATGCCGGTCTTGCGGTTCCAGATCACGGTGTCAGAGCGCAGTTTATATCCGTCGCGATTGAGCAGGACGTCACCGGTGGCAGTCACAATATCATTTTCAAAATCATAGTCGACTGTGTCGGCGCTAAATTCGATTTCGTCAGACTGTACAGGTTGCTTTACACTTGCAGTCGGGCGCGCATCCTGCTCGTCTTGCGCCAAGACGGATGATGGATGGGCCAGAGGAAGAGCCAGAGCAATCAGTGCGATTGAAGATTTCATCGACGAGAGTAACCTACCTTTGGCCCCATGAGATATTGGCGCACTTGTTTTGCCGCCAACCCGATCACCGCCCTATTGCACCAGATTGCGTCGGCTGCAAATTTTCTGTGTCAGATTTTTGGTAAACTCCCGATCTGTTCGCTAATGGAAGTGAAATGATGATTGCAAAGACAGAGCCGATCTTTCATTGCTTCACCCTGAACAGAAGATCAAATATCCGCGATATTAGCGCAGCTGATCCATTGATAAGGACGTTTTACTCATGAAATTTATATTTGCCGCTAGTCCCCCTTCCGCACCCGACGCCATTGTTTTTGCAATTGGCAAAGATGCGCTGGAGCGCGCTGAATTGTCCCTCGAACAAACGGATGTGGTGCGAACTGCAGCCAAAGCCGGAAGGTTTGAAGGCAAGACCGGGCAAATATTTCAGACATTTGTCAAAGAAGGTGATGCTGTTATTCAGATTGTTCTGACGGGCATCGGAAAAGGGGAGCGCAAAGATTGCGAAGCCGCTGGTGGCGCTGTTATTGCCAAGTTGATGACTTCAGGGGTGAAGCAGCTTGCGATCAATGGAAAAGGGCTTGCGCAGGATCAACTGGCCCGTCTGCTATTCGGCGCTAAATTGCGCAGCTGGAGAATCGACAAATATCGTACGACTATGCCCGAGAACTCAAAGCCGACGATTGAAGCTATTACGGTGCTCGATACGGATATGGAATCGGCACAAGTTTGGCAGGATCTGTCTGCTGTAGCCGATGGCGTCGCGTTGACTCGTGAATTAGTCTCAGAACCTGCCAACGTCATTTATCCGGAAAGCTTTGTTGCGCGCTGCGAAGAGCTTCGGGATATGGGCGTGGAAATTACAGTGCTCGGCCAAGAAGAAATGGAAAAGCTTGGTATGGGCGCGCTGCTAGGTGTGTCGCAAGGCTCTGTTCGTCCGCCGCGTATGCTGGCGATGCGTTGGGATGGAACCAACGGCGCACAGGAAAAACCGCTTGCTCTGGTCGGAAAGGGCGTGACCTTTGATACCGGGGGCATTTCGCTAAAGCCGCCGCTCGGCATGGAAGACATGAAATGGGATATGGGCGGTGCCGGTGCAGTTGCTGGCACGATGAAGGCGTTGGCCGGCCGTAAAGCCAAAGCACATGTTATTGGCGTCTGCGGGCTCGTTGAGAATATGCCAGATGGCAATGCCCAGCGTCCCGGCGATGTTGTGACCAGCATGAGCGGTCAGACCATTGAAGTGATCAATACCGATGCCGAAGGGCGTTTGGTATTATGCGATGCGCTGCATTGGACGCAGGAGACATTCCAACCGGAAGTAGTCATCAATCTGGCGACGCTGACTGGCGCCATCATCGTGTCTTTGGGCAGTGAGCATGCCGGTTGTTTCAGCAATGACGATGGTTTGTCCGACAATCTGTTGGCTGCCGGTACGAAGGCGGGTGATCCACTCTGGCGCTTCCCGCTTAGCGCAGCCTATGACAAGCAGATAAATTCACCGATTGCGGATATGAAAAATGTTGGCGGTAAGGGTGCCGGTTCAATTACAGCTGCGCAATTCCTCAAGCGGTTCATCAAAGACGGCGTGAAATGGGCGCATCTTGATATTGCTGGTATGGTCTGGGCAGATAAGCCGGGACCAGTTTGGGACAAAGGTGCAACCGGTTTTGGTGTGCGTTTACTCGATCAATATGTGGCCGACAATTTTGAGCAATAAGCTAAGCTGAAGGACTATTTGACCGGTGCAGGTCGATTTTTATCATTTGACCCGTGATCCTGCGGAAAAGTTGGTGCCAGTGCTCGCCCAAAAAACGCTGGATGGTGGGCAAAGGATGCTGTTGGTATCGAGCTTTGTCGGTCAGTTGGAGAAGCTGAGTAGCGCCTTGTGGCATTCCGGCCCGACCAGCTTTCTTGCCCATGCCCTGTCCGGAAAGGGGCAAGACGACATGCAGCCCATTCTCATATCCGCTAATTGTGAAGCGCCTAATGGCGCAAAATATATTGCATTAACGGATGGCGAGTGGCGGGAGGATGCGTTGACCTTTGATCGCGTTTTTTATCTGTTCACAGCTGACCAGATCGACAACGCAAGGGTTGCTTGGCGTGCCTTGTCGGCAAAAGTTGATGTGACTCCCCGCTACTGGAAACAGGATGGCGGCCGTTGGGTCGAAGGGCCTTGAGATACTCTCTGTTCCCGCTATGCCTGTTGCCAGCGAAGGCTTGTCGCTAAACGACCGCCATCGTTATCGGTAGTAAGAATGGGGCTCGTAAATCGCGGCCCCATTCTGAGAGAACTTGCTAAGCTGGGAAAGTCCGGCTAGTGGCGGCGCAAACCTAAATTACACCCTTATTACGGAGCAAAATCATGGCCGGTACACGGACATTTTCGATCATTAAACCAGATGCTACAAAGCGCAACATTACCGGTGCAGTCACCAAAATGCTGGAAGAGGCTGGTCTGCGCATTATCGCGTCTAAGCGTATCCACATGTCTCGCGACCAAGCGGAAGGTTTTTACGCGGTTCATAAAGAGCGCCCTTTCTTTGGCGAACTGGTCGATTTCATGATCAGCGGACCCGTTATTGTTCAGGTTCTTGAAGGCGAAAATGCTATGCAGCGTAATCGCGACATCATGGGCGCCACCAACCCTGCGGATGCTGCTCCTGGTACTATTCGTAAAGAACTGGCCGAGAGCATTGAAGCCAATACGGTTCACGGTTCTGACAGCGATGAAAATGCAGCGATTGAAATCGCGTATTTCTTCAACGAAGACGAAATCGTAGGCTAATCTTATTCGCGCTTAGACCCTGCTTATCTGGGGCTTGAGCGTGTTTTTTACTATGATCCGTTACTCTACAATTTGACCTCCGACGCAGAATGGGAATTTCTGTGTCGGAGGGTTATAATTGGGTGGATGGATGCCTCGTTCCAGTTCATGGCGCGGCAGGTTGTTCTAAAATTCTTCAGCGATATCCATCATCTTCGTAAGGCGTTTCGGTGCGACCATGCGCCAGCTTTTGCGCAACCAATCGGAAATATGGTCCCAATCGGTTCGTCCGGTATCCATTCGAATCGCAATCCAGCCGGATTTCCCATAAAATTTTGGCGCAAAATAAAGGCCGGGATCGGCATCGAGAAGTGCTGCTTGTTCGTCCAACCCGCTAGTCTTTACGAACACGGACGTACCAGTATCTCCTAAATGACGGTAAGAGAAATAGGCGAAATATTTGGCACTTTTTTCGCTGCCTACCCGCCAGCCGGGCGTGCCGAAACTCTCTCGTTCATGCGTTTCTTCAAGCGCTAATACACGTGTGCGAAGTTGATCCAATATCCAGTCAGGATCGGCCTTCCGCGTAACATATTTAGCAAGAGTTGCCGGATATAATTGATGTTCAGCGATTAAGACGCGATCGGCCAATATATCCGCAGTGTCGTCCGATTGAACCGCAACTTTAGTTTGCCCCAATATTGGCCCGTCGTCGAGCGTGGCTGTGACGAGATGGACGCTGCATCCTGCATGGCTATCGCCTGCGTCCAGCGCCCGTTGATAGGTGTCGAGCCCTTTATATTTGGGTAATAGGCTAGGGTGAATGTTGAGCATATGATCTTGCCATCGGTTGACAAAATCATCGCTCAAAATCCGCATATATCCTGCCAGAGCGATATATTCAGCACCAGCCAGCTTAATTGCATCATGCATAATTTGATCATGCTCTGCACGGTTCATACCTTTGTGTGGATGAGCAAAAGTGGCGATGCCCTCTGCTTCGGCGAGCGTCAGGCCAGGGGCCTCAGGATTATTGGAGGCCACTAAAATAATTTCAAAAGGGCAATTTTCGGCCTTCGCTGCATATAATAGCGCCGCCATGTTAGACCCGCGCCCGGAAATCAGCACAGCCACTTTAGCCCGATTAGGTATCATGCATCAGCCATTATGGGTCGCGGTCCAATCATTGCGGGCTGACCATGTTCCGGTACTACCTGAAACCGTGCAGCCCTTTTCGCCTATTTTAACGACCCCGACTTGATGGACTGTTTCGCCTGCGGCCTCCAAGTCTGCGGAAACCGAAACCAGCTCATCCGGCGAAACGGCCAATATCATTCCGATGCCGCAGTTAAACGTACGTGCCATTTCTTCCGGTTCAATGTTTCCTTGCGCTTGTAAGAAGGCCATTAATCGCGGCTGGTCCCAACTATTCGCATCGACATGGGCGTGCAGTTTATCGGGAAGAACACGAGGAATATTTTCCAGCAATCCTCCACCCGTAATGTGAGCGAGCGCCTTGATTCGGCCGGACTGCATCAAAGGAAGCAAAGATTTTACGTAGATTCGCGTTGGAACGATCAAGGCTTCGATCAGCAAAACTTCGGGATCGAAAATCGCCGGACGATCCAATTTCCAAGCCTTGTCCTCTGCGAGTCGGCGAACCAACGAATAGCCATTCGAGTGTATGCCGGAAGATGCCAAGCCCAGAAGCACATCCCCGTCCGCCAATTGCGCGCCGGTTACGACTTTTTCGCGCTCTACCGCACCGACACAGAAACCTGCCAGATCATAGTCTCCGGCCGCATACATTCCGGGCATTTCAGCGGTTTCGCCGCCAATTAGGGCGCAACCCGATATTTTACAGCCCTCCGCAATTCCCGCTACGACTCGTTCCGCAACGCCATTTTCCAATTTTCCGGTGGCGAAATAATCTAGGAAAAATAGCGGTTCTGCGCCTTGTACGATCAAGTCATTGACGCACATGGCGACCAGATCGATCCCCACCGTGTCATGTCGGTCAAAATCGATAGCCAATTTCAATTTTGTGCCGACGCCATCATTCGCTGCGACCAACAACGGGTCGTCATAGCCGGCAGCCTTTAAGTCAAAAAAGCCCCCAAATCCGCCCAATTCTGCATTGGCCCCCGGCCTTGCGGTTGCTTTTGCTAATGGGGCAATGGCCTTGACCAATGCATTTCCTGCTTCAATCGATACACCCGCTTTTGCATATGTGTATGATTCCGGTTCATTTTGTTTGTCACTCATAAAATAGGCGATTAGACAAGTCGCGGGTGGATTTCCACGTCATAATCGTCAAAAGAGCGGAAATGAAATTTTTGACCAGTTTTAAAATCCATATTGTCGCAATTTTTACGCTGCTTGGCTTAGCCGTGGCAGGGGTTGTCTATGCGCAGCTAGAGGGTAGCGACCGCGGAGTTGCGCCGGTCGCGAGTACCGGCGATTTCGAAGTATTCGGAATCGAAGTCGATACCAGAGGCGATACTGCTGTTGAAGCGCGCAAAAAAGGTTGGGAAGAGGCGCAGCGAAAAGCATGGCAAATGCTTTATGCACGGACACAGGGTGGTAAAACGGCTGGATTATCTGATGGTGCCTTGAATAATATCGTGTCGGCAATCATTGTTGAAGAAGAGCAAATCGGCCCCAAACGCTATATCGCGAAACTCGGAGTGATGTTTGATCGTGCCCGCGCAGGCCAAATTCTGGGTGTGAGCGGCCGCCGATTGCGTTCCCCGCCATTGCTGGTCCTGCCTATCATGTGGAGCGGCGGGTCACCTCAGGTGTTCGAGAATAAGACCGAATGGCAAATGGCTTGGGCCCGGTTCCGCTCGGGTGATAGCGCAATTGACTATGTGCGCCCTTATGGTTCCGACAGCGAATCACTCGTTCTAACAGCGGGACAGGCAGAGCGCCGGGAACGGCGATGGTGGCGGACAATATTGGATCAATTTGGTGCTGCTGATGTAATTATACCGATTGTTCGAATGGAACGAGAATATCCCGGAGGTCCAGTAATAGCGCATTTCAGTGCCCGCTATGGTCCTGACAGCAAATTTATCGATAGCTTCTCGTTAAAGACCAAATCCAGCGCGGGTATCCCTGCGATGATGGACCAGGCGATTAAGAGGTTGGACAGCATTTATACCAATGCACTGTCACGCGGTGTTTTAAAAACTGACAAGTCGCTAGCCTTTGAAGACCCGATTGATCTGGAAGCTTTGGAAAAGGAAATCGAGGCAGAGCTGGCCGCAGAGGGTTTTGGAAATAATGCCAGCAGCAGTGGCGATAGTGAACGGAGCACTTCCGATACCGCTGCAATTGCCGGTGCTGCGGAGGTTCCAACCGGTGCGGCCATAACCGTCACAATACAGTTCGACACGCCTGATGTTAGCGCTGTTGGGCGCGGCGAATCATCGGTCCGGTCAGTAGCGGGCGTATCGTCAGCCGCGACGTCCAGTTTGGCATTGGGCGGCGTTTCGGTTATGCGGGTTTCTTATACCGGTAATCTTGCAAATCTGGCTTCGGCCCTTCGCGCGAAAGGCTGGCAGGTCCAGCAAGGCGCTGGTGCGCTGAGAATTAGCCGGGCGGGAGGAGGCGCTTCAGCTAATCCTCCGCCAGCGGACGGATCGGACTCCGGGGGTGACAGGCCAGAATAGTGAGCCAGATCGCTCTCCCATTGGATATTGGGCTGACATCTCAGGATGAAGGTTATCTTGTCACGGACTGTAATGCCCGCACCCACGAGCAATTGCAAAATTGGGAAAGATGGCCAAATTTAACCGCTATACTTATAGGCCCCCATGGTTCCGGTAAGACAGCGATGGCCAAAAAATTTACCGGCCAAAGCGGTGGTCGGTTTGTTACAAATGCTGATGAATCCGCCGATGATGAGCTTTTTCATCTTTGGAACCAATCGCAAATTGATAAGAGCCCGCTTCTGTTGATGTCCTCGCGGGAAGTGTCGGGATGGAATACGCAGCTTCCTGATCTTAAATCCCGTCTAGCAGCGTCTTTGCTCATTGAAATCGGTCCACCTGACGAAGCGATGATTGAAGGACTATTCCAGAAATATTTCGCTTTACGCGGACTCGCGATTTCGGAAGATGCGCTCTCCTATCTGGGAAAAAGGATGGAACGCAGCTATGAATATGTTCACTTTTTAGCGCAAAATATGAATAATCTTGCTATTGAAAGAAAAAAGCCAATCACGCGTGCTATTGCAATAGAAGCATTAGCGCAGCATCAGGGATCCACCCGAAAGTTGAATGAAGAATCAGAAACATCATTAGATGTTGAGGAAGATTAAATGGATAGTCTTGTCCCCCAAGCACCAGAATCTAACGATGATAATCAAGCCCTGAGCTACGGCGAGCAAGGTGGCTCGGAGCGTTATTTTAACCGTGAGCTGAGCTGGCTTGGTTTTAACGAGCGGGTGATTGAAGAGGCGCAGAATAATGCACATCCGCTGTTGGAGCGGCTTCGCTTTCTGTCGATATCCGGGAATAATCTGGACGAGTTTTTCATGGTTCGGGTCGCCGGACTGGTTGGCCAATACCGTCAAAATATTGAAGAACGGTCTGCTGACGGGTTAACCGCCAAACAGCAATTGGCTGCGATAGCCGAGCATTGCGATATGCTGATGTCTTATCAGCAGAATGTGTGGGACCAGTTGGCGAAGGCTTTGGCGAATGAGGATATTCGTGTTTTGCCCGCGACCGAGATGGATGAGGCTGGCGATGTCTGGTTAGAGCGGCATTTTCTTGACCAGATATTTCCCGTGCTGACGCCGCAAGCGTTAGACCCCGCGCATCCTTTTCCATTTATTCCCAACAAGGGACTGAGTCTGGTTTTTGATCTGGTCCGGCAGTCCGATAACCGGCGCATTCGTGAATTGGTGATGATCCCGTCCGGTTTGCCGCGGTTCATTCGCATGCCTGGAGAGATCGCGACTTATGTTTCTGTCGAATCCGTTATTCAATGCTATTCTGGTCAGCTGTTTCCGGGATATGACGTAACCAGTAGCGGCCTTTTCCGTATCACCCGCGACAGCGATATCGAGGTAGAGGAAGAAGCCGAAGATCTGGTCCGCTATTTTCGTAGCGCGATAAAACGCCGTCGTCGGGGTGATGTTATTCGCCTTGAAATGGGGCCGGGCTTGTCGGAATCAGTTATCACGATGCTCCGTGAGAATCTGTTGACGGACAGTGCTTCAGAAAGCCGGGTCGAGGGGCTGGTTGGGATCGGTGATCTCGATCTACTGGTCGATGAAGATAGGCCGGATCTGAAATTCACGCCTTATAGTCCGCGTTTTCCCGAAAGGATTCGCGAGCATGGCGGGGATTGTTTCGCTGCGATCCGTGACAAAGACATATTGGTTCATCACCCTTACGAATCATTTGAAGTGGTGATCGAGTTTTTGAAACAGGCTGCCGCAGATCCCGATGTGGTGGCGATCAAGCAAACACTTTATCGGGCCGGTAAACAGTCCGCAGTCATTCGGGCGCTTATTGATGCGGCGGAGGCCGGTAAATCCGTTACCGCCATTGTCGAATTAAAAGCACGTTTTGATGAAGAGCAAAACTTGCTCTGGGCCAGTGCGCTGGAGCGCGCGGGCGTACAGGTGGTATACGGCTTTATTGAGTGGAAAACCCACGCTAAAATATCGATGGTGGTCCGCAAGGAACAAGAAGGTTATCGTACCTATTGTCACTTTGGCACTGGCAATTATCATCCGGTAACGGCAAAAATTTACACCGATCTGAGCTTCTTCACTGCTGATCCCAAGGCAGCCCGAGATGCGGCACAATTGTTCAATTATATTACGGGCTATGTCGAGCCGGTAAAACTAGAATTAATCTCTATGTCACCGCGCTATATGCGGCGAGACCTGATGGATTTGATCGATCGGGAGATCGCCAACGAGCGTGCAGGAAAGCCCGGCATGATCTGGGCCAAGATGAATTCGCTGGTCGATCCGGCTTTGATTGAAAAACTTTACGCCGCTAGCAATGCCGGCGTCGAGATTGATCTGGTCATTCGCGGTATTTGTTGTTTGCGTCCGGGCGTACCTGGCATGTCTGATCATATCCGCGTGAAGTCTGTTGTTGGCCGTTTTCTGGAACATAGCCGAATTTGGGCCTTCGGTAACGGCAAAGAACTGCCCAATAATGCTGCTGCGCTCTATATTAGCTCTGCGGACTGGATGCCGCGAAATCTCGACCGGCGGGTCGAATATATGATGCCGATAAAGAATGCTACGGTACATGACCAGATATTGGATCAGGTCATGGTCGCTAATTTCATTGACGATGAACAAAGCTGGGATCTTAATCCAGATGGTAGTTATACACGCGCAATTCCGTCAGAGAAACCGTTTAATCTGCATCGCTATTTCATGACCAATCCGTCTCTATCGGGTCGTGGTAAAGCGTTAAACAAGAATACTGCAGTGCCGCGCCTATCGTTGCGTCGCCGCAAGAAAAAAGATTGATTGTAATTTTCGGATGCAGGTCGGGGGATTGCAAATAACCAGAGAAAGAAAAACCACGCGAACTAATCGCAGGACAGCGATTGTCGATATCGGATCCAACTCGATCCGTCTGGTTGTTTATCAGGGGCCCACACGTGTGCCCGCCATATTATTTAATGAAAAAGTCATGGCTGGTCTTGGCAAAGCCCTTGCGACCACCGGCTCTATTACAGATGAATCAATGGCGCTTGCCGAGAAGGCTTTGGAAAGGTTTCACCGGCTTTGCCTCCAGATGGAGGTCGATTCCATTGCATGTTTCGCGACAGCAGCTGTCCGCGATGCCAGTAATGGAACGGAACTTCTCAGGCTGGCTGCGGAGATCGGATTTGATACGAAAGTCTTGGGCGGTGAGGAAGAAGCGGAACTGGCTGGTCTGGGTGTAATCTCCGCTATACCAACAGCCCGCGGTATCGTTGGCGATCTGGGAGGCGGCAGCCTAGAATTGGCCTTAATCGACAATGGTAAGGTGTTGGAGCGTCAAAGTTTTCCGCTCGGTGTTTTGCGGGTTGCTGAATTGCGGAGCAAAGGCAAAGATCAACTGAAACGCCAAGTCCGCAAAATGCTGAAGAAAACCGGATGGGATGAGAATGCGCAAGGCTTGCCATTTTATCTGGTTGGCGGTTCTTGGCGATCGCTGGCAAGGCTGGATATGTTTGACAGCGGTTATCCGTTGCCAGTGATCCACCATTATGAAATGCAGCCACAGCGTGCACGCAGACTGGTCAGTCAGCTCGCACGATTAAATAAAGCCACGCTGAAGGCTGTTCCAGGACTTTCGACATCGCGGATTCCTACTTTGGCTGATGCAGCATGGCTGCTCTCGTTCATTGTCCGTTATCTTGGCAGCAGCAGCATGATAGTATCTGCTTATGGTGTACGCGAAGGTTTGCTCTTCCGGAACCTCACAAAACTCGAGGCGCGGCGCGATCCTTTGTTGGTAGCAACTGAATCATCGGGGGCGGCACAGTCCCGTTTTCCCGCGAACAGCAAATTGCTCGGCAAATGGATTGCTCCGATTTTCAGCGAAGACCCGCCAGAATGGCAGCGGATCAGGCAGGCGGCTTGCAATCTTGGCGATGTTGCTTGGCGGGCCAATCCCAATTTTCGGGCCGAGCGCGGACTCGTCATGGGCCTGCATGGCAACTGGATTGGCATTACCGGCGCTGAGCGGGAGATGCTGGGGCAGGCGCTGTTCACTAGTTTTGGGGGCGGGAGTACGATATTTCCTGGCGGTGGTAAGCTGGCGAGCGAACAGGCAACACAGCGCGCAATCTGCTGGGGTTTGGCGATGCGGATGGGGCAACGGCTCAGCGGAGGCACTCGTAATCCGCTAGAACAAACACAGCTTCGCAAGATTGAGGGCCGGCTGGAAATTATCATGGCCGACGATATGCGCGGGCTTTATGGAGATGCTGTTGCAAAACGGCATTTGCAATTGGCAAATATGCTGGATTTGGAACCGGTCGTGGCGACCGAGTAAAAGTTGGTTAGCCGCAAGTGACGCGAGTGATCACGCGCTCTTCATCATATTCGATATTTAACCTATCTTGGCGGTAATCCATCGTGATAGCTGTGTGAGGCGGAACCCAGCGGAGCTTTTTTCCCCCAGATTTTGTAAGTGCGTCGGCACCAATTTCAGCAGTCACTTTCAATCCGACAAGGGTTTCAAGGCCATCGGCATTACATTCATAACGCAATGCACCTCCCCGTTCGGGAATGCCCGGTGCGGGGTCAAAGGTTGAACACGCCAGCAATATCGGGCAAGAAATTGCAACAAGAAGCATCTGTTTCTTCATATTGAGTTTTCTCCATCTATTTCCGGTTGATGAGTCATTTGCAGCCTACCATCTTTGACGGTGAAACTCATCCGTCCTTCGACCAGGTCGATCGCATCGCGGCCAAATTCTTCATAACGCCACCCTTCGAGCAGCACGACTCCGGCGCGCTCGCCTCCGACAATACGTTCCAGATCATCGGCGCGGGCCAATAATTTCGATGCGACGTTCATTTCTGCAGATCGGATTTTCAACAATAATTTCAACAGGTCCGCGACCAAAGCATTTTCTTTGCTAAATTTGGTCCGGCGACTATTGCGGTCGGGCAATTCGTCTTTGGAAAGCGGCGTTGCACTAGCGAGCGCCGCCATTAATCGTTCACCGATTTCATTATTTTTCCAACCCGACGACAGGCCGCGGACTTGTGACAATTTGGCTCGGTCTTTGGGTGGATGGGCTGCTATATCCGCCAGCGTTTCATCGCGCATGATCCGGCCGCGGGGCATATCCTTTGACTGGGCTTCTCTTTCGCGCCAAGCAGCCAGTGCTTTGAGGCGACCCAGTCCCTCTAGATTGCGCCCTTGAAATTTGACGCGGCGCCATGAATGTTCAGGATCATTCACATAATTTTCGGGATCAGCCAGCTTTTCCATCTCGGTATTAATCCACATGCCGCGTCCGGTTTCGATCAGCTTTTCGAGCATCATCGGGAAGATCGTGGACAAATGCGTCACATCGCCAATGGCATATTCAATTTGTCGGTCATTCAGTGGGCGGCGTGACCAATCGGTGAAGCGCGCACCTTTGTCGAGCGTTATGCTGAGCCAACTATCGACCAGATTAGCATAACCAATTTGCTCGCTTGGCCCCAAAGCCATCGCTGCCACCTGTGTATCGAATATCGGATGCGGCGTCTTACCCGTCATATTATGGATGATTTCTACATCCTGACCGCCAGCATGGAAGATTTTAAGGACATTCTCGTTGTCTACCAGCAGGTCCAGCAAAGGTTTTAAATCGACGCCTTTTGCAAGCGGATCAATCGCGGCGGCTTCTTTGCCATCGGATATCTGGATAAGGCACAGGATCGGCCAATATGTGTTTTCCCGCATAAACTCGGTATCGACGGCAACGAAGTCAGCGGTCGAAAAACGCTCGCAAATATCGGCAATATCCTGACTATTAGTCAGCAACGGATGAATTTTCATCAGGCTTCTATACAAGCTGTGTAAAAGCTCGCAAACAATTCTGATAGACATTTTCTATAATCACCGTCTTTTGTCCCGCCATGGGGCATTAAAGAAGATTGGTGGATAAAAGCCTTCATCCTTGACAAATGTGCTTTCGGACTGTGTTACGCCATCATAAGTTTCGTGATAAGAAGCACTCCAAATATCAAAGGTTCATCATGCACGTATATCGTTCCCATAATTGTTCACAGCTTCGCACAGTCAATGTTGGTCAAGAAGTCCGCCTATCCGGCTGGATTCATAACATTCGTGATCATGGCAATTTGATGTTTGTCGATCTGCGCGATCATTTTGGACTGACCCAGATTGTTAGCGAGGAAGGCAGCGACGCGTTTAAAGTTCTAGATTCCGCACGGAAAGAATCTGTTATTACGGTCACCGGCAAGGTTGCCGCTCGTTCCACGGAAACGATTAACGGGAATCTTCCTACTGGTGAGATTGAACTGGTCGCAGAGGCCGTGGAAATCCAGGGGCCAGCGGAAGAACTTCCGATGCCAGTCTTTGGTGAGCAGGAATATCCAGAGGATATCCGGCTGCGTTACCGCTTTCTCGATTTGCGGCGTGAGAAAGTTCACGCCAATATGATGTTGCGCTCTAAAGTCATTTCTTCCTTGCGCAATCGGATGACCGAGCAGGGTTTTACCGAATTCCAAACACCGATTTTGACGGCTTCCTCCCCCGAAGGCGCACGCGATTATTTGGTGCCTAGCCGCGTCCATCCCGGAAAATTCTATGCGCTGCCTCAGGCACCGCAGATGTTTAAGCAGATGCTGATGGTCGCCGGTTTTGATCGTTATTTCCAGATTGCTCCTTGTTTCCGTGACGAAGACGCGCGGGCGGATCGTTCTCCCGGTGAATTTTATCAGCTTGATTTGGAAATGAGTTTCGTGACGCAGGAAGATGTGTTCCAGGCGCTTGAGCCTGTTCTTGCCGGTGTGTTCGAAGAATTTGCCAATGGCAAAAGTGTTACACCTGCCGGTGAATTTCCGCGTATCCCTTATAAAGAATCGATGCTCAAATATGGTTCGGATAAGCCTGACCTCAGAAACCCGATCATCATTCAGGATGTTTCGGATCATTTCAAAGGTTCCGGCTTTGGTCTATTTGACAAGATAACAAGCTCTGGCGGAACCGTCCGTGCCTTTGTCGCACCGGAAGCGGGTAAGAATAGCCGTAAATTCTTTGATGATATGAATAACTGGGCACGCGGCGAAGGCTTTGCCGGTCTCGGTTATATCAATATGAAAGAGGGCGCGGCTGGCGGCCCGATTGCCAAAAACCATGGTGAGGAAGGTACGGCGAAATTGCTGGCTGATCTTGGCTGCGGCCCTGATGATGGTATCTTTTTCGCAGCAGGCAAAGAAGCTGAAGCAGCTAAACTGGCTGGTATCGCCCGCACCCGCACCGCTGAACAACTAGGACTTATTAACGACAATGAATTTAAATTCTGCTGGGTCGTTGATTATCCGATGTATGAATATGATGAGGAATTGAAGAAGCTCGACTTCTCCCACAATCCATTCTCTATGCCGCAGGGCGAGATGGAAGCGTTGGAAAATAAAGACCCGCTCGATATTCTCGCATGGCAATATGATATTGTCTGTAATGGCATAGAGCTGTCTTCAGGCGCTATCCGGAACCATCGTCCGGACATCATGTACAAGGCATTTGAGCTGGCTGGCTATGATAAAGCCGCAGTCGACAGCGAATTTTCTGGCATGATTAACGCTCTTAAATATGGCGCTCCGCCCCATGGTGGATCGGCGCCGGGCGTCGACCGGATTGTGATGCTGCTGGCGGATGAACCCAATATTCGTGAAGTCGTACTCTTCCCGATGAACCAGAAAGCGGAAGATTTGATGATGAGCGCGCCAAGCGGGGTTTCGGCCAAGCAATTGCGCGAGCTGCATATTCGTATCGTGGAGCCGCCGAAAGAGGGATGAACGGAAAAGGGCAACCGACAGAAAAACGGTTTCAACAAGGGGGCAGGGATCTCTGCTATTTCGAGTGGGGTGATCCGGACGATCAGACGATCTTGATGGTCCATGCCACCGGTTTCCATGCGCGCTGTTGGGACAAGACTATCGCGGCTTTGCCGTCCGGCTATCATATTATTGCTCTTGACCAACAAGGTCATGGCCGCAGTTCCAAGCCCGAGAGCTTGAGCGATTGGGGCAAGGCCGGTGGTGACGTTTGCGCGCTCGTGGCGGGACTGGATATCAACAACATTATCGGTGTTGGCCACAGTATGGGTGCTCACGTGATGGTACAGGTTGCAGACGCTATGCCAGAGCGGTTTGCGAGACTGTTGCTGATTGATCCAACCATTATGGAACCGAGAGCCTACCAAAACCCGCCTGATGTCGCGGATATGGAGCCGGTATCGCGTCGGCGCAATGATTGGAAGTCTCCTGATGTCATGTTTGCGGCGTTCAAGGGCCGCTACCCGTTTAACTTGTGGCAACCGGATGTGCTGATGGATTATTGCCAATATGGTCTCCTGCCTGCCGATGACGAGCAAGGTTTCATTCTGGCCTGCCCGCCCATATTGGAGGCTTCCGTTTACGAAGGCATATATTCGATGGACCCTTATCCGTTGGTGAAACGAATAAGGCTACCGGTTACGATCCTGCGTGCGCAAATGGGGAGCGACGATGTCACTCCGGTGCGTGATTTTGCCAGCAGCCCGACTTGGCCGGGTCTGGTGAACGTTTTTTCCAATGCGCAGGAGGTTCACATACCTGAGCTTTCGCATTTCATGCCGATGCAGGACCCGGAGCGTATTGCTCATTTTATCGCTGGCGAATCTGGTGTTAGCGCCTAATCCAAGGGCACGTTGGCGCTTTAAACTAAACAGGGTTAACTGATTCGTTCTTTCTTGGGCGCTATACTATATTCCCCTAAACCCGGGTGCTGGGCTGTTAGATATTCTGAGGCGAACAATGAGCAAAAATATCAAATTATCGGACTATGAGGCGGGCAAAGAATTTAGCGGCGATTATGTTGATGCGTTGGATGCAGCGCAGGAGCGTTTGGCGCATGTGCATTTCAAACATATTATCCATGGAAATCGTACAATATTGGTATTTGAAGGCTGGGATGCAGCAGGCAAGGGCGGTTGTATCCGCCGGATGACTGCCGAATGGGACCCTCGCTATTTTAAAGTGTATCCCATTGGCGCGCCCACTAGCGAAGAAAAGGACAGGCATTTTCTTTGGCGTTTTTGGAAACGATTGCCCGGTAGCCGGGATATCGCGGTATTTGATCGCAGCTGGTATGGCCGGGTATTGGTCGAGCGTGTCGAAGGATATTGCTCGAAAGACGATTGGAAGCGCGGCTATGACGAGATTAATGAATTTGAAGCGCAGCAGATTGATGGCGGCACGAATCTCATTAAGCTATTTTTTCACACGACCCAAAAAGAGCAGGACCGGCGGTTTACGGACAGGCTGAATACGCCCTCGAAACGCTGGAAAATTACGGCAGAAGATTTTCGCAATCGATCCAAACGGGGAGACTATGTGGAAGCCATAGAAGATATGTTCAAACAGACTGATACTCGCTGGGCGCCTTGGAAGGTCATTGACGGTAATGATAAAAAAGCCGCGCGTATCGCCGCGATGACCTATGTGGCTGAAACGTTGGAGGCCTCATTGCCTAGTGATTTGCCGGAAGCCGATCCGGAACTGGTGAAATTGGCGAAAGAGGCCTTTGGGTATGAGGCCGAATAACCGATAGCTAAATGTTACCGCCATCCCGAAATAATTTCAGGATGACGGCACAGAAGCTATTTTACCCTTTGTAATTTTTGCCGATATAGCGCGTTAGCGGCGTATCGCTTTTAATCTGTGGGCCACGAGGGTTCAGCGTGTCGTAAACCACTGCGTTTTCCAGTACACGTTTGACATAGTTGCGTGTCTCGGAGATCGGAATTTCTTCGATCCATTTTATCCAGTCGATGCCGCCTTGACGGGGATCGCCATTGGCGCGCAACCATTTGTTCACGTTTCCGGGGCCAGCATTATACGCTGCAACCGCCAACGGATAGCTGCCGCCAAAATAGTCGAGCATGCGCCCAATATAACCGCTACCCAGACGAATATTATATTGCGGGTCGTCCGTTAGAGCGGACAGGTTGTACGAAAGTCCGACTTTTCCGGATTGTTCCCGCGCTGTGCCGGGCATGAGCTGCATCAATCCGCGCGCGCCAGCATGACTGATTGCACCTTCGGCAAACTGACTTTCCTGACGGGTAATAGCGTGAATGACGGTCCAACTGCTTTCGTGACCAAAAGGCACTTGCATGGTCGGGAAAGAAGTCTCGTCGATCGGTCCGACGCCTGCGCCTAGCGCGCTTATGCCCTTGATGACACCAAGGTCACGGGCACCAATCCGGGTCGCCAGATCGCTGAGCAACATATAATCTTTTGCGCTATTGGCATTATAGGCAAGGGCACGGTGGAACCGGATCTGCTCTTTCCATGGGCCGGTGCGAATGGACGATTTGGTCGCAACAACTAGGGGTTGAGTGTCATAAACGCGCCGATCTTCGTCGGTTATGACGACTGCTGGCTTGCGATTAAATTTCGGCAATGGCTGTCCCAGCCGTTCCAGCGCCAATTGGCCATAAAAATGATCGGGAAAGACAGCAGCTTTCTCGAAATAGGCATTTGCTTCTGCCTTTTGACCGGCTTCGGCAGCGGCGCGTCCAGCCCAGTAATAGCCTTTGGACTGGATATTGGGGCTGTTATATGAACGTGCATAGCGATCAAACATCGCGACAGCCTTGGCCGGTTGACGCTGTCCGTACAGAGCTGCGTTGCCCGCTAACCAGGTGAGGTCGGAATATTTGTCTCTGATCCGGCTGGATTGCTCAGCGATATCGATGGGCGCTGCATATACATCATCGACTTTGGATGCGATATCATAGGCGACTGTCCATTGTCGGTCATTGGCGGCAGCTTCTGCGTTGATCAAATTCGCCTCATACCATGTTGCAATATGGTCGGGATCGGTTGGGCGGACGGATAATGGCGGTCGGTTGGCCATTAGCTGGCGGGCATTGTAGCTTTGGCCTGTGTTCCGCAGATAGCGCGCACGGTCAGCAAGATAGCCCGCATCGCTCCGGGCCATTGCATCCACGGCGCTGGCTTTCGATTCGGCATAAGGTGCTTCGGTAAGTAGCGCCAATCGGGCGTCAAAGACGGTTCTGCGGGCTGGTGAAGTAAAGACCAATTGTCGCGCCGCAGGTACGGTTGCCCGTACCCATAGCAAGGCATCCATCCGAGCGTCATGATCGTCCAACGTCAATATAGAGCTGAACCGGCTGAGTATGGCTGCTTCGTCTTCGGTGCTCAGCGTACCACCGAGCCATGCCTGTTTCGCCATGGCATTGGCTTTGACTGTGTCGCCTTTGGATTGCAGGGCGACCGCATATTTCGCGGCTCCCGCATTGGTGATGGGTGCGAACCGTTCAAAAAACGTAATGACCCGGTCAGCGGAATAGCTGTTTATATTAATCGCCTGTTCCGCGTTACGCTGCATTCTCGTGTCATCAGGCCATCCCGGATAGGTGACGAGGAAACCGGCATAATCTTCAAAGGAATAATTGTCCGATTGCGTGAGAACGCGCCAACGTTGCAGGCCGAGTACGGCATTGCCGCCCGTAGGATCGGAAAGCCCTGAACCACCGCCAGTTTGCCAGCCCGCTTGCTCGGCGGCCATGCATGTTACGGGGGTTAAAAGCAGCGCCGCTATAATAATTCTTGGTACCATACTGGACATTTTAGGGGTAGGCTCCTTATCAGGCGCTGAACGAAGAACTATATCACTGTTAAGCTTGTATAAGCATTGGCGCTTTCTAAGCCAAATTTAAAGGAGTATTTGCATGTTTTCCGGCTCAATTCCGGCCCTGGTGACGCCCTTTCGCGACGGATCGTTTGCGGAAGCGGAATTTCGGGCTTTGGTAGACTGGCAAATAGAACAAGGGAGTAGCGGTTTAGTTCCTTGTGGAACCACCGGCGAATCATCGACTTTGTCCAATGCCGAACATCATCGCGTGATCGAAATTTGTGTCGAACAGGCGGCCGGACGCGTGCCGGTCATCGCTGGTTGTGGCTCTAACGATACAACCAATGCGTTGCTTCATTTGAATTTTTCGAAAAAATGCGGGGCGACGGCCGGGTTGGTTGTGGTGCCTTATTATAATCGTCCCAATCAGGAAGGCATTTACGCTCATTTTGAGGCGCTCGCTAAAGGTAATGATTTGCCGATAGTGCTTTATAATGTGCCGGCGCGGACAGTTACTGACATTTTGCCGGAAACGGTTGCGGCGCTTTCCAAATTTCCCAATGTTGTTGCGATCAAGGATGCGAGCGGAGAAATTGACCGGGTCACCGATCACCGGCTTGCCTGTGATGATGATTTCTGTTTGCTGTCTGGCGCAGATGAACTTTCTCTCGCCTTTAATGCCTCTGGCGGAGCGGGTTGTATCTCTGTGACGGCCAATGTTGCACCGAAATTATGCGCAGAATTTCAAGCCGCTTGTGCTGCGGGCGACTATGAACTGGCTCGTCAATTAAATGACAAGCTCTATCCTCTTCACAAGGCAATGTTCGCCGATGCTTCGCCAGGGCCAGTTAAATATGCAATGTCGCGGGTGATTGATGGATTTCCGACTGATTTGCGTTTGCCGATGACGCCGCCTTCGGATGCGGCGCGCAAAGTTGTTGATGCTGCTCTGGAGGGCGCTGGCTTAATCTGATGGCTAAACCGCGTCCCCTGGAATTTGACAAGCAAAAGGTCGTCGCCGAAAATCGGCGCGCGCGTTATGACTATCATCTTGATGAGAAGTTTGAGGCGGGCATTATGCTGACCGGAACCGAGGTGAAATCTCTTCGGTTCGGATCAGGGGCGATTGCGGAAAGCTATGCCGAGGTTAAGGATGACGAAGTTTGGCTGATTAACGCCAATATTCCTGAATGGAGCCACGGCAATCGTTATAATCACGAACCCAAACGCCCTCGGAAATTGTTGCTCAACCGGCGGCAGATTAACAAATTCTACGGCGCTGTAATGCGCAAGGGCATGACGATTGTGCCTCTGTCAGTCTATTTTAATAGTAAAGGCCGGGCCAAGATCGAGCTTGCTTTAGCCAAGGGCAAAAAAGCACCGGATAAGCGAGCAACTGAAAAAGACCGGGATTGGAAACGCCAACAGGGACGTTTGTTGCGCGAACATGGCTGATCCTAGCCCATCGGGCAAAGATTGGGGCGCACGGACGATCTTGTTCGTTTTTAGCTGGCTCAAAGCAAAAATGCCGACGCGTACAGCAATGGCGAATAACCGTTATCTCAAGCCTATAGCACATCGTTTCCTGCGGTCGGACCTATGGCGTTTTACCCGCCGTTCGGTTCCGCGCGGCGTCGCCTTGGGCATGCTCGCGGCCTTCTTGATTCCGGTGGGGCAGATTTTTGGTGCGGTGTTTCTGGCTCTGCCTATTCGTGCGAACGTACCGATAGCGGCACTGACGACATTCATTACCAATCCGCTCACCTATCCATTCTGGATTGCAGTGGCCAATCAGGTTGGCAAGTTCGCACTGCGGATCGATGCATTGACCCTCAGTCAACCTCTGAATAATCACATGAGCAGCGAATTTGGAGTGTGGCTGAGTTGGTTCGTGCGCGAAGCGGGCGTAACGGCTTTTGGTTTCCTATTATTGGCTATTGTTTTCGCGGCATTTGGCTATGTGATCAGTTCTTTCGGATGGCGCTGGTGGACAGCGAGAAAGTGGCGCAATCGAATTAGGAAAATGACGGTAGATAGCGATAACAATGGCGAGTGAAGCACGGGACCAGATCGGCTTGTTAAGCCCCAGCACGCGAAAGAGGACCAATGATGCGCGTCTGCGTGCCGTTATTTTGGCCGCTGCCATTTTGGGATCGCTGGCTTTGCTCTATTGGCAGGTGCAGAATAGCGCGCTGCTATTCGCTTTTATGGCTTTGGTGATGACCACCGGTGCCATTGTCTACTTCTTGCGCCCGCAAAAACCCGTAAATGATGACGAGGCTGCAACTTTTGCCAATTGGGCGGTGACCCGGCTGGTTGCGGACCAATCCGAAACCGGACTGGCCATAACCGATCGCGCGGGGCGGCTTGTCTGCGCCAATGATCTCTTCACCAAATGGTTCAATGGCCCAGCCGTTCCGCCGCAATTGCCGTTGCAGGATGGCGGGAATGAATTGCTCGCCACCGCTGGTCGGAACGCATGGCGCGACGGCCGCGGCTATGCAGAAGGTCTCAAGCGGGGTGTTGCGGAATATAATGCCAGAGTCACCCGCGCGGGACAGGGTGATGAATATCTCCTGTGGAAATTCAAGCCGCAGTTGCGCAATGACATATTGGATGACACCGTTCGTATGGTTGGCGGAGCCACGGGGCGGGCACTATCCGAAGCGGGCGTGCTGGCAACAGTCATCGGCGGTGAAGGACGAATCAGGGCGTCTAATCCTGGCTTCGCGCTGAGAGCGACTGGCCGGGAAGAATCCAATATATCGGGCCGGAATTTCATCAACTTCCTGCGATCTGACGACAAAGGAACAATCTTTTTCGAACGCGATGGTCGTCACGGTACTCCCGTGCGATTATTCCATATTCCTCTCGATCGTAGTCAGGAAAAGGGCCCAGCGCTCATCCTGCTCATTGATGATGACGGTGGCATGGTTGAACGCGGTAAAGCGCTCGAGCAGGTCGAATCGATGTTGTCTTTGCTCCCTCTTGGTCTGGCTCTGACCGACCGAGATGGGCGTTTCCTGTTTTTCAACAATGCCTTTGGCAAAGTCGCTGGTGTACGAGAGGGAGAGAAACCGCTTTATCCCGGAGATCTTATGATCCGCGATGATAAATCAGCAGTTGCAGATGCTGTGCGGCGTTATGCAGCCGGGCAATCCATGTCCGGTGATCTGGCGGTGCGGCTCCGCTCGGGCGGTGATGATCCGGTTGCCCTTGGTATCGCAGGAATTCGCGGACTTGGTGATGCTGCTGTCTTGTTATCGATCAAAGATAACAGCGAAGAGGCGAAGCTGAAAACCCAAGTCGCACAGGCAACTAAGATGCAGGCTGTCGGGCAATTGGCTGGCGGTGTCGCGCATGATTTTAATAACATTCTGACCGCGATTATCGGGCATTGCGACTTGATGCTGTTACGCCATGCGCCGGGTGACAGTGATTATGATGATATTCAACAGGTTAAGAATAACAGCAACCGCGCTGCCGGCTTGACCCGCCAATTGCTGGCTTTTTCCCGTCAGCAAACATTGCGGCCGCAAATTTTGCAGCTCCCTGACGTGGTGGCTGATGTCGCCAACCTGCTAAAGCGGCTGCTCGATGATAGCATTGAGTTGGAAGTGAAGCATGGCCGCAATCTGGGCCTCGTCCGGGCTGATCCGGGACAGCTGGAGCAGGTCATCATAAATCTTGGTGTCAATGCACGTGATGCTATCAATTCCAGCGGCCCTAATGGCGGCAAGATTTCTATCACAACCCAAATGGTTTCCGCCTCCGATGTACGGGCCCTCAAAAGTGAAATTCTGCCAGTCGGTGATTATACCGCGCTGTTCGTAACCGACACGGGCAAAGGCATCGCACCAGAAGTTATGGGCAAGATATTCGAACCGTTTTTTACCACCAAGGAGGTTGGCAAAGGCACCGGATTGGGACTTTCCACCGTCTATGGGATTGTCAAACAATCAGGTGGTTATATTTTTGCCGACTCCAAGCCGGGCGAGGGGGCTAGTTTTTCAATCTATTTTCCCGTGCACAATATTTCTGATCAAGATGCCGCGCGTGCGATGGAGCCACTGAAAGCCGTGGCGAAAAAAGAGCTGTGGGGCAGCGGTCATATTTTGCTGGTCGAGGATGAGGATATGGTTCGTGCCGTGGCGGAACGGGCTTTGACGCGTCAGGGCTATACAGTGGTAACCGCTAGTGATGGTGAAGAAGGATTGCAGCATCTTGAATCTCTGGGTGAGGGGGAAGATATATTCGATATGATCGTGTCCGATGTCGTGATGCCGAATATGGATGGTCCTGCAATGGCAAGGCAAGTTCGCGCGCGATATCCGGATATGCCAATCCTGTTTATGTCTGGCTATGCCGAGGAGCAGTTGCGTAAATCCATTGATCTAGACAATGTCGCCTTCCTGCCTAAGCCATTTTCTGTCGCGCAAATTGCTGAGGCTGTCGGAGAAATTTTGTCCGAACATGCCAAGTGAATGATAGAATTGCATCTAAGGCTTTGTTACAGCGTCATTTTTAATTATTTAAAAAAGTTTGTGTTCTTCTCTTGTTCTAGTGGAACAAATGCGGTACATAATATCCATCATTGATTGATAAGGTACAAGCATTTAGCAAAGGGGACAGGCAAATGGCCGGCAATTTAAAAGTCGTAGAATCGGATACTCAGTTGAACTCATCAGACAGACAAAAGGCGCTTGACGCCGCATTGGCGCAAATTGATCGCGCCTTTGGTAAGGGCTCAGCCATGAAGCTTGGCTCCCGCAAAGCCATGGAGGTCGAATCGATCTCGACAGGTTCTTTGGGGTTGGATATCGCGCTTGGCATCGGGGGATTGCCAAAAGGTCGTGTGGTCGAAATTTACGGTCCTGAAAGTTCGGGCAAAACAACATTAGCACTGCATGTTATTGCTGAAGCACAAAAAGCGGGCGGAACCGCAGCTTTTGTTGATGCCGAGCATGCGCTGGACCCGGTTTATGCCAATGCGCTGGGCGTGGATATTGACGAACTGATCATCTCTCAGCCTGATACCGGTGAGCAGGCGCTGGAAATCACCGATACATTGGTGCGATCCAATGCCATTGATGTTCTGGTTATCGATTCGGTTGCTGCTTTGGTCCCGCGCGCTGAAATTGAAGGCGAAATGGGCGATACCCATGTTGGTCTGCAGGCCCGTTTGATGAGTCAGGCACTACGTAAATTGACCGGTTCTATTAGTCGCTCCAAATGCATGGTGATCTTCATTAATCAGGTCCGGATGAAAATCGGCGTGATGTATGGCAATCCTGAAACCACATCAGGTGGTAACGCCTTGAAATTCTACGCATCGGTGCGGCTCGACATTCGCCGGACTGGCCAGATCAAGGAACGCGATGATATCGTAGGAAATTCGACTCGTGTGAAGGTCGTGAAAAATAAAGTCGCACCGCCGTTCAAACAGGTCGAATTTGATATCATGTACGGGCACGGGATTTCGAAGGTCGGTGAGATTATCGACCTTGGTGTCAAGGCCGGCGTAGTCGAGAAATCCGGTGCCTGGTTCTCTTATGATTCGGTTCGCATTGGTCAGGGGCGTGAAAATTCAAAACGCTTCCTGCTCGAAAATCCAGAGATGATGGCGAAACTCGAAAATCAGATTCGCGGCAACGAAGATGAAATTGCCGTAGAAATGATGACCGGTCCAGTTGGCGGCGCTAGCAATACAGAGAGCGATGACGATAGCGAATAAAATTGGCGTAGAGGCAGATCGGCTCTTCCTCTGCCTCCATTTCTAAAATTTTTACTTTGCCGGTTCGTTTTCCCCGAGGCGAATCTTGGCATCCGGGCCGTCCTTCTGTCCCCCGATAGTTAGGACGGCCCCTTTTTATTTGCCCTCCTGTAATTTCCTATCAAATGTTGGAAAATACGAACGGGCCTCTTGTATATTTTGCCTTCTACCGTGTGATTTGTGTTAACTTTGGGTATATTTTAAGCATCTGACGGTTGAATTCGCGACTATTTGAAAGAGGAGAATTAATGACCCTCATCGTCCATCATCTCGAAAATAGCCGGTCGCAGCGGATACTCTGGTTACTTGAGGAACTGACGCTGCCTTATGAGATTAAACATTATAAACGTCACCCCAAAACACAGCGCGCACCCGACAGTCTGAAGGCTATTCATCCGCTCGGCAAATCGCCGATGATTGAAGATAATGGTCAAGTGATTATCGAGACTGCTGCCATTGTCGAGTATCTTGTGACAAAAGCAGGAGGGACATTGGGCGCGCCGGACGATAAGGCTGGCGCACAGCTTTATACCCAATATCTGCATTTTGCCGAAGGCTCGATGATGCCGCCGCTATTTGGTGCGCTTATCATTAATCGGTTAGGATTTCTGGGTTGGCCAGCAAAAAAGCCGATAATGTCGATGGTCCAGGAATTACTAGTCTGGCTCGAAAGTGAACTGGCATCGCGCCCTTATTTCGCGGGTAGCGAATTGACCGCTGCGGATGTGATGATGAGCTTCCCTTTGGAAGCCAGTCAATCGCGCGCCGGCCTAGATGATCGTTTCCCCAATCTGCAAGCGTGGCTCAAACGGATACATGATAGGCCGCAATATAAAATCGCACTCGAAAAGGGTGGGCCTTATGCCTACGCGTGAATTTTCTCGTGATTTTATCAATCCCACTATTGACGGGATTGTAAACTGTGCGGGGCTCGCCTAAGTCAAATCTATGATTACGACCAATGACATAAGACGTTCTTTTTTGGACTATTTCGCAGCGCAAGGGCATGAAATTGTGCCCTCATCACCGCTTATTCCGCATAATGATCCGACATTGATGTTCATCAATGCGGGTATGGTGCCATTTAAAAATATATTCACCGGTGCTGAAAAGAGCAAATATTCGACCGCCACGTCGAGCCAAAAGTGCGTCCGTGCTGGCGGTAAGCACAATGATCTCGACAATGTCGGCTATACCGCCCGGCATCATACATTTTTTGAGATGCTCGGCAATTTCTCGTTCGGCGATTATTTCAAAGAGCAGGCGATTCTCAATGCTTGGGATCTGATCACCAATAAATGGGGCATAGCGGCCGATCGTTTGACGGTGACTGTCTATCATACGGATGACGAAGCCTTTGATTTGTGGCGCAAGATTTCCGGCCTTCCGGAAGAGCGGATTATTCGCATCGCGACCAATGATAATTTCTGGTCGATGGGCGATACGGGCCCCTGCGGACCTTGTAGCGAAATTTTCTATGATCATGGCGACCATATTTTTGGTGGACCTCCGGGGAGTCCTGATGAGGACGGCGACCGGTTTGTAGAAATTTGGAATCTTGTCTTCATGCAGTATGAGCAGCATGCTGACGGCAATCGTGTCGAACTGCCCAAGCCGTCAATTGATACCGGCATGGGGTTGGAACGTGTCGCTGCCGTGATGCAGGGCACGCATGACAATTATGATATTGATCTGTTTAAGGCATTGATCGCGGAATCCGGCTCTTTGACGGGCACGGTGACGACGGGCGATAATCAAGCCAGCCACCGCGTAATTGCCGATCATCTACGTGCTTCTTCTTTTTTGGTTGCTGACGGTGTGCTGCCCGCCAATGAAGGCCGCGGCTATGTTCTGCGGCGGATCATGCGCCGCGCCATGCGCCATGCGCATTTGCTGGGTGCGCAAGACCCGTTAATGCATCGGATGGTTGGGGCGCTGACCGGTGAAATGGGTAATGCATTTCCTGAGCTTATTCGCGCAAAACCCCTGATTGAAGAGACGTTACTGCGAGAAGAAACCAATTTCCGCCAGACCCTCGACAAGGGGCTGAAGCTGCTGGACGCCGAAATAATCGACATGAACGAAGGGGACACTTTGCCCGGTGCTACGGCTTTTAAGCTATATGATACATTCGGCTTCCCTTATGATCTGACCGAAGACGCCTTGCGTGCGAAATCACTCGGCGTTGACCGCGAAGGCTTCGATGCCGCAATGGCGGAACAAAAAGCTGCGGCTCGCGCTGCCTGGAAGGGCTCTGGGGATCAGGCTTCGGAAGCCGTCTGGTTCGATATAGCCGAACGCGAAGGCGGAACGGAATTTACCGGATATAGCGCCGAAGCGGGTGATGGTATGGTCGTCGCGCTGGTTAAGGATGGCGAAGAAATTCAGACCGCTAAATCCGGTGACGTCGTGCTCTTGTTGACCAATCAGACTCCGTTCTATGGTGAAAGCGGCGGCCAGATGGGCGATAGTGGTGCTGCTTCCGGTCAGGATGGTTTTACAGCTAGCATTGTGGATACTAGCAAACCTCTCGGACGTCTCCATGCACATCATATGACAATTGAAGAGGGGGCTGTTTCGGTTGGCGATACCGTTCATCTGGTAGTTGATGCTACTCGGCGCTCGCAGCTCCGCGCCAATCACAGCGCAACCCATTTGCTGCATAAGGCCTTGCGTCATCATCTTGGTGATCACGTAACGCAAAAAGGGAGTTTGGTGGCGCCGGATCGCTTGCGTTTTGATTTCTCCCATCAGTCGGCTTTGAACGAAGCGGAAATTAAAGCAGTTGAAGTCGATGTTAATGCGCAGATCCGCGGTAATAGTGCCGTGGTAACGCGGCTAATGAGTCCTGACGATGCGGTTGAGGCCGGTGCGCTTGCCTTATTTGGCGAAAAATATGGTGATGAAGTTCGTGTGCTTTCTATGGGCGCAGAAGATAATCTTGATTATTCGGTCGAACTTTGTGGCGGCACACATGTCAACGCGCTTGGTGATATTGGATTGATGGTTATCGTTTCCGAATCCGCAGTTTCCAGCGGTATTCGTAGGATAGAATCGCTAACCGGAGAAGCCGCGAGACTATGGTTAAGCGACCGCGATAGCAAATTGAAAACCATAGCTGCAACTTTGAAATCCGCTCCCGATGATGCGGCGGAACGGGTGGCTGCATTGGTTGAAGAACGTAAAAAACTTGATCGTGAACTGACAGAAGCTAAAAAAGCATTGGCGCTAGCTGGTGATGGCGGAGGCGCGGCGATGGCTGAAGCCGAAACTATCGGCGATGTTACTTTTAGTGGTCAGGTCATTATTGGTCTGAATCCTAAGGAACTGCGCGGCTTGGTTGACGAATCCAAGAAGAAAATGGGAAGTGGTATCAGCGCACTTATTGCAGTTGATAATGGCCGTGCGACCGTGGCCGTCGGAGTGACTGATGATTTAACAGCTAAGTATAATGCGGTTGAACTGGTTCAGTCTGCCGTAGCTGCTGTCGGAGGTAAAGGCGGCGGTGGACGGCCCGATATGGCGCAAGGTGGCGGACCGGATGGAGCAAAAGCCGATGAGGCCATCGCTGCAATAAAGGCTATTCTTGCGGGTTAAGTTTGGCCGAAATATCGGGGCTTTTATCAAGAGCGGAAGATTTGAGCTTTGGTTCGAATTCCAGATCGCCGTCTTTTTGAATTTTTTGACGAATCTGGTCTCGTTTTGCATGAATCGATGCGATAACTGGTCCCATTGCGACGCCATTTTCGACTAAAATGGCTTCGGACAATTGCAAGGACCCCTCCAATGCCTCTGGGACAGCATTGGTCGCGCCAGCTTGATATAGTTCAGCCGCATGTTTCGTATCACGCGCTCTGACCAAGATCGGCAAATCGGGAACCCACGCCCGCACCCGTTTTACAATCTGGACGGATAGAACCGGTTCATCCATTGTCAGCACCAGAGCCTTGGCATGCCCCAGTCGGAGCCGATCGAGCATTTCATTGCGTGCAACATTACCGAATATAATAGAATAACCATCCCGCCGCGCGTTGGCCACCACATCTATATTGGATTCGATGGCGAGATAATTTTGATTATGAGCCTTCATCATATCCGCAACTAAACGACCGACCCGTCCAAAACCGATGATGATCGTTTTTTCTGCATCAATGACCTGATCGTCTGTTGCCGCAATATTTTCTCCACGCAATTCAACGCGACGGGCCATGTCGTGACCAAATCTTGCCAATAAGGGTGTGATTGTCAGGCCAATTGCAGTCACGATCTGCCAAAAAGCGGCTGTCTGGGGTTGAATAAGCTGCGCCTGTGTGGCTGCCGCTAAGACGATCAGGGTCGTTTCTGAAGGGCTTGCCATTAGGACACCTGCTTCCGTGGCCGTGCCGGGTCGCGCGCCTGCAAAGCGCAATAGCCCCCCGGTAACAATAGCCTTGACCAGGACCACACCAACAACTGCGGTAATCAGACTGGCCCAATTGTCCAAAATCACGCGAATATCAATTTGCATGCCCACGGTGATTAGGAATACGCCGAGAGCAAGACCTTTAAATGGTTCGGTAATGACTTCAACCTCGCCATGATATTCCGTTTCGGCGATCAAGAGGCCGGCCAGCAAAGCGCCGACAATTGGAGAAAGACCAGTTGCTGCTGTTGCGAGACTAGCGAGAATTATAACAAGCAGGCTGACGGACAGAAAAAGTTCCGGACTTTTTGTTCGGGCGGCCTGAGCAAAAATACGTGGTAGCATAAGTCGGCCGAGTACTAGCATGCCGATAACTACAGCGCCGCCAATAACCAGCGTATTGACCATTTCTTCCCAAGATGATCCGCTGGCATAGGAGGGGGCGAGGGCGCCGAGTAAAAAGATAATCGGTACGATCGCGACATCTTCAAACAAAAGCATAGCTAGCGCCGCACGGCCTACCGGGCTTTTTGTTCCGGACATGGGCAGAACAAGTGCGGTCGACGACAGGGCGAGTGCAAGACCGAGGCCTAATGCACCGGAAGCGGGTTGTCCGATCAGGTAGAGAACGAAGCCAATGATCAAAGCTGAAATAGTTAGTTCTGCAGCACCAACCCCGAATACGAGTCGGCGCATGGACCAAAGGCGTTTGAAAGAAAGTTCGAGGCCGATTGAAAAAAGTAATAAAATAATACCGAATTCAGCAAATGGTTCAATTGCCTCTCGATCATTTATCGTAACAAATTTTAGCCAATCATATTGTGCAGATAGCGAACCAAGTCCTGAGGGACCTAGCAAAACGCCTACCAGAATGAAGCCGATGATCGGCGTGATCCGAAAGCGGGCAAAGGCAGGGATAATTACCCCTGCCGCGCCCAATATTACGATTGCATCAATAAATGCCGGATTGTCGAGAGGTGTGCTCATAAGGGTTACCTATACGCAAACCATCCGGTTTGTCAGCCATTCAAAACATATGGAGGATTATTTCCAGTTTGCCATTTCGGTTTCGAGATTGGAACGGACCGCTTCGAAAAATTGCTCGGTGGTCATCCAGTTTTGATCTGGCCCGATGAGGATAGCGAGATCCTTGGTCATATCGCCGTTTTCAACTGTCTGGATGCACACTTTTTCAAGTGTTTCAGCAAAGCGTGTCACATCAGGTGTGTTATCGAATTGGCCGCGATATATCAGGCCGCGGGTCCATGCGAAGATTGACGCAATCGGGTTGGTTGATGTCGCTTTACCTTGCTGATGTTGGCGATAGTGCCGCGTAACAGTACCATGTGCGGCTTCAGCTTCTACGGTATTGCCGGTTGGCGTCATCAATACTGACGTCATGAGGCCAAGGGAACCAAAGCCTTGCGCGACCGTGTCGGATTGGACATCGCCGTCGTAGTTCTTGCATGCCCAGACGAATTTTCCGCTCCATTTCATGGCCGATGCGACCATGTCATCGATCAAGCGATGCTCATAAGTTATCTTAGCTTTCTCAAATTTGTCTTTAAATTCAGCTTCAAATATTTCTTCAAACAGGTCTTTAAAGCGCCCGTCATAAGTTTTCATGATCGTGTTCTTGGTCGACAGATAGACAGGCCATTGGCGATTGAGACCGTAATTCATTGAAGCGCGGGCGAAGTCGCGAATGGAATCGTCGAGATTATACATCGCCATGGCAACGCCGGGTGATGGAAATTGGAAGACTTCTTCGTCAATTTTCGTGCCATCATCACCGTCAAATACCAGACGGAGCTTGCCGGGGCCGGGCACTTTGAAATCGGTTGCGCGATATTGGTCACCAAAAGCGTGACGACCAATCACGATAGGATCAGTCCAGCCAGGAACCAAGCGCGGCACATTATCGATTACGATTGGTTCACGGAATACGACGCCGCCCAATATGTTACGGATCGTACCATTTGGAGACTTCCACATACGTTTCAGGCCGAATTCTTCGACGCGGGCTTCATCAGGAGTGATGGTCGCGCATTTTACGCCGACACCATGTTTTTTGATCGCATTGGCGGCATCAACGGTAATTTTGTCGTTTGTATCGTCGCGCACTTCAATGGCGAGATCATAATAATGCAGATCAATATCGAGATAGGGTACAATCAGTTTCTCGCGAATCCATTGCCAGATGATCCGTGTCATCTCATCGCCATCGAGTTCGACGACCGGGTTTTTGACCTTAATTTTCGACATAGAAATTATACTTTCCTGAAAGCAAGATTGACTGAAATAGACTTTGGGAGGAATCTAATTTGACGATCTCTTAGCAAAGATCACAATTTGTTCAACCATCTGTTAAAAACTCTCGCGATTGATCGCACGAAACTGACGTAGGAGTATTGTCAGAACAGAACACTCCTTCTAAGGATTAAATCATGGCAATAGAGAAATATTCAAACAAGGGCCTTGGCGAAGCCAAATGGTCCTTCCCCCCCATCCATCCCGAAGGTCGTAAATTTGCTGTCATCGCGGCGGCTATTACAGCGGCCTTTGCGTTTTTCGCATGGGAGACATTGGCATGGCCAATGGCGGGCATTACTATTTGGGTGCTGGCTTTCTTTCGCGATCCGAAACGGGTAACGCCGCTCGACGATAAATATATTGTCGCGCCGGCTGATGGATTGATCAGTTTAATCATGCCGGTGGTCCCACCGGTTGAATTGCAGGGTGAGGGCGGTCTGGGCAATGAAGAGCTAATCCGCGTATCCATTTTCATGAGCGTCTTCGATGTACATATTAATCGGACTCCAATCGAAGGCACAGTGAAACGACAGGCCTATATCTCGGGCAAGTTCCTGAACGCTGATCTGGATAAAGCCAGCGAAGAAAATGAGCGTCAGCATTTCATGGTGGAACGGAATGATGGTTTAAAGGTGGGCTTTACCCAGATTGCGGGCCTTGTTGCACGGCGGATCATGTCTTTTGTTAAAGAAGGTGATTTTGTCGCGGTCGGACAGCGTATCGGCCTGATCCGTTTTGGCAGCAGGGTAGATGTGTATCTTCCAAAGGGCACGTTACCAAGCGTCGTTCTGGGGCAGCGTTCCATTGCAGGCGAAACCGTACTTGCAGAAGTCGGCCAAATGAAAGAAATTGAAGGCGTCGGTCAATGACCAACAGGTCTAAAAATCAGGGGCCTCTAACTAATGGCCAATAAAAAGCGGTTGATGCGCCCCGAAAAAGGCATATCTTTGCGGGCTTTTACCCCCAATGCTGTGACAGCCTTGGCTCTGTGTGTCGGGCTGAGCGGTGTGCGCTTTGCCTTTATGGAAAATTGGGTATTGGCTGCCGGCGCCGTTGTACTGGCCGGCATATTGGATGGCCTAGATGGCCGTATAGCGCGGCTGTTAAACGCGCAAAGCCGCTTTGGTGCTGAACTCGACTCGCTCTCTGACGTGATTGCATTTGGCGTAACACCAGCGCTGATCATGTTTTTCTGGTCTCTACAATATATGCCGCAATTTGGCTGGGTGCTCTCGCTCACCATGGCTGTTGGTTGCGCGTTGCGACTCGCTCGGTTCAATGCTCAGATTGATGATGAGGATCAGCCGCATAAGTCAGCAGGTTTCTTGACGGGCATTCCCGCGCCCGTTGCAGCCGGTCTGGCCATGCTTCCGCTATATCTTTGGGTTATTACGGAACTGGAATTGTTCCGGCAATATTGGCTTGTCGGGCCGTGGATCGTATTGGTTGCATTCTTGATGATTTCCAATACCGCAACATATAGCTGGTCATCGCTTCGCCTCCGCAAGAATATCCGGTTGGAGGCGCTTGCTGGCTTTGCTTTGCTGGGCGTTGCGTTGATTACCAATCCTTGGGTGAGCCTCAGCGCGATCAGCATTGCTTATATTATAGCAATCCCATTCAGCGTCAGAAGCTATGCAAGGGTTAAGCGGCAGCGCGTAAAGGAACGGGTTGAGAAGGCCGCTGACGCATAGGCAAATAGGGTTTGCTTACGCGAACGCGGTATGGCGATGATGCCATCGAAGTTGGCGCCAAATTTTCACCAAGCTCGGCCATAATCACGGCCTTCACTTTATCCTTATAGCCAAGGAACATTACACCAATGGTCAAAACCGCACCGGCCAGAGCAAGGGCAAAAAAAGTAGAAATCGCGACGGTCAGCATATCATATTCCTATGTGTTCTTTCTATAGGCATGTAATGTTCTATTTATGTTCCACATGTCAAGGATTTAATTGAAACATATCTGAAGTACGCTGTGCGAATCAAAAAGGTTGCCTCATCGTTCATGTTGCACCTGCACACAAAAAGGCGTTACATAGCTTAAACTTTCTTCCGCTATCGGAGTGCCCATTGCGTATTGCTGTTATCGATGAAAACCCCGTTCGCGCGGCCATAATAGAAGACGGGCTTGCCGAAGTGGGGGAGCGCGATGTGTTTGTCATTTCCGAGCGGACCGGCATGGCACGGGCCATTGAAACCATTGATCCTGAAGTCATTCTGATCGATTTGGGCAATCCCTCCCGCGATATGCTGGAGGAATATTTTGCTGTCAGCCGTGCAGTTTCACGCCCCATTGCTATGTTTGTCGAACAATCGGATGACGATACAATAGCGGCAGCGATTGATGCAGGGGTTTCTGCTTATATTGTTGATGGACTTTCACAGCGCCGATTGAAGCCTATACTTGATCTGGCCGTAAGGCGATTTCAGGCGTTTTCTCGTTTGCAAACAGAGTTACAAGAGGCGCGGGATGCGCTGTCTGATCGAACGACGATCGACAAAGCCAAAAAAATATTGATCCAAAAACGAAACATTGGCGAACCGGAAGCACATAAGCTGCTGCGCGATCATGCGATGAACAGTAACAAGCGGATGGTCGAGGTGGCAGAGGCAATCGTCACGGCCGAAACATTATTGGGAGGCGGTCTGTGAGTATCGATCAAATGAATATCGGTTTTCTGCCGCTCGTGGATGCCGCTTTGCCGATATTGGCTCAGGAACATGGTTTTGCGGAAGAGCAGGGGCTCCATCTGAATTTTACACGGGATGTCAGCTGGGCATCGGTGTTGGACCGGCTGCTTTACGGTCATACAGATGCCGCACATATGCTCGCCCCCCTTGCGATTGCCACTACATTGGGCAGGGGGCGTCCAGCCAAAGCGCTATCCGTACCCTTTATATTGGGGCTGAATGGCAATGCGATTACTATGTCCCACAAATTGGCAAATGTGGTGGCCCCGGCCGGAAAATTGGGGGAGCCGGTTTCTGTTGGTGAAAAGCTAAAGGCTGAAATTGCAAAACGTGCAGAGGCGGGCGAACGGGTTCGGTTTGGTGTTGTTCACCGCTATTCCAGTCATAATTATAAGCTGCGCTATTGGCTCTCGGAATGCGGCATTGCGCCAGATTCCGATGTTGATATTGTTACCATCGCGCCGCCCTTTGCCGCCGATGCGCTTGCCAATGACGAAGTTGACGGGATTTGTGTCGGTGAACCGTGGAATAGTGTTGCGGTGGAGCGCGGTGTTGGACGTATTGTGCTGGTTACAGCACAAATCTGGCGGCGCGGTGTTGAAAAAGTTTTGGCATTGCCGACCGAGAAATTGGACGATGATCGAGATAAGATTGAACGTCTCGTGCGTGCATTGCATTTTGCCGCAAAACATTTTGTCGATCCAGAAAATTGGGATACAAATGCCGCGATCCTGTCTCGCAAGGAATATCTTGATGGGTCTGCGACGCTCATAAATCGCGCCATTTCAGACCGCATCATGCTGACTGCTGGTGCCGAAACTTTTGATGCGCCAGATTTCATGTTTCAATACCGCGAAGCGGCCAATTTCCCTTGGATCAGCCAGGCGGCATGGATTTATTCGCAAATGTTGAGATGGGATCATCTGGAATATAATGCGGATGATCAATTGCGCGCGGAACAGGTTTTTCGTCCCAATGTGTATCGTACGGCATTAAAAGGATTGGATACGCCCATTCCCGGTGCCAATTCCAAATTGGAAGGAAGCGTGACCGACAGTTTGCCGGTCGGTTCGACTCAGGGTCGTCTGACGCTTGGGGCCAATCCATTTTTCGATGGCCGTATTTTTGATCCAACAGAAGTTCTCAAGTATCTGGAATCATTGCCAAAGTCATAAAAATTGTTGCGGCGCAATATTTGTGCTTGCCTTTTCCAACGGGCTAATGTTATTTAATTCGTGACGGGAAAACTTCCCGACATCTTATTTACCGGTTTGTCCAATGACGGGCGAACATAGGGTAGAACGATATATAATCGAATAGGCAATGTCGCCGCCCAAGCCAGTCTTATCGACTGTCGCTTGAGGCGGTTTTTTTGTGTGTTTCTTCGTTCTTCCTCTTCGTTGTTTTGGAAAAGAAAAAGGGATTGAATATGAAACCGAATCGCCGCAATTTTCTTATCTTGGCTGTATGTGCAGCATCTTTGTCAGCTTGCGGAGGCAGCGGAGACAGCAAGTCGAATAGCGGAGAGACTGTGACGGCCGCTACCGTGGATGGTGCCATTGAAAAGCCGGCACTGAAACTCGGCTTCATAAAGCTCACCGATATGGCACCACTCGCGATTGCGAAGGAAAAGGGATTTTTCGCTGAAGAAGGTTTGAACGTCACTCTTGAGCCGCAAGCGAACTGGAAAGTGCTTCTTGACGGCGTGATTGGTGGTCAGCTGGACGGCGCGCATATGTTAGCAGGGCAACCTTTGGCCGCAACAATAGGTTATGGCACGAAGGCCGATCTCATCGCTCCGCTATCGCTCGACCTTAATGGCAATGCGATCACCCTCTCCAACAAAGTCTGGGATCAAATCGAGCCGGGCCTTAAGAAAAATCCAGACGGTAAGCCGGTACATCCGATTAGTGCGTCAGTCCTGAAGCCCGTGATTGCCAATTATAAGTCACAGGGGAAGCAGTTTAAAATGGGAATGGTTTTCCCGGTTTCCACCCATAATTACGAACTGCGTTATTGGCTAGCCGCTGGCGGTATTGAGCCCGGTTATTATACTCCGGGCGATGTCGGTGGGACTGTCGGCGCAGAAGCGGCGCTTTCGGTAACGCCGCCACCGCAAATGCCCGCCACGATGGAAGCCGGTACGATTGACGGCTATTGTGTTGGCGAGCCTTGGAACCAAGCGGCTGTGCAAAAGAAAATCGGCGTGCCTGTTATCACCGATGACGAAATCTGGAGGAAAAATCCGGAAAAAGTGCTTGGATTGCGCAAGGATTTTGCTGAGAAATATCCAGCCACGACAGCGGCGCTGCTTCGCGCGGTTATCAAGGCCCAGTTATGGTTAGACGTCGATAATGGGAAAAACCGTGCTGAAGCCGTGAAAATATTGTCGCAATCTAATTATGTCGGTGCAGACGAGGCTGTCATCGGTGCTTCGATGACCGGAAAGTTCACCTATCAGGCTGGTGACACGCGGGCAGCTCCTGATTTCAATATCTTCTTCAACGATTATGCCGGCTATCCATTCTATTCGGATGCTATCTGGTATCTGACTCAGATGCGGCGTTGGGGACAGATTGCTGACGACCAGACCGACCAATGGTATTTTGATACCGCTAAAGCCGTCTATCGTCCTGATCTATATCTCGCTGCTGCGAACAAGCTGGCAAAAGACGGCGTTATTCCAGCGGACTCTATCCCGGAATCCGATGGTTATAAAGGTGAGCAGTCGGGCTTTATCGATGGGATTACCTACAACGGCAAAGCACCGAATGCCTATCTCGCGAAATTTTCGATTGGACTGAAAAAGGGTCAAAAAGTGACCACTTCAGGCGTCAAATAAGCATCAGATGAACAAAGGAAACCAAGACATGGCGACCGTCATTGCAGATAAATTCAACAGCAATACCGAAAGTGAGAATAAGGTGTCGAACAATGAAGCTGGCGATGACGGTCGCACGACGGAAAAAGCCGCTCTCGCTACTAAAGCTGCCGGCGCTGGGAGGATGAAATATATTGATCCGAAGAAAATCCTGGATTGGCTGAAAGGCCTCGGCGCTCCTGCTTTCGGGATTCTGGCATTTCTGGCGCTTTGGGCCGTGCTGGCACCGCAAGTTGATACTTCTTTGGGTAGCTTGCCTGGACCGGTTGAGGTCGCGGGGCAGGGTGTCGCACTTTTTGATGAATGGTCCGCAGCGCAAGACCAGAAGGCGGAGTTTTATGCAGCACAGGACGCCAGAAATGCGGCAGCGGTTGAAAGCGGCGGACAGACACGGGATTTTCAATATAGTGGACCGCCGACCTTTCTTGACCAGATTTGGACGTCTCTGGCGACGGTTGCTTTGGGATTTTTTCTAGCCACTATTTTCGCCGTTCCCATCGGCTTGATCTGCGGCCTTTCGAAAACATTTAATGCAGCGATCAATCCGTTGATACAAATCATGAAGCCGGTTAGCCCGCTCGCGTGGCTTCCGATTGTGACGATGGTGATTTCGGCTACAATGACCGATCCAGATCCGACATTGCCAAAAAGCTTTGTTATCTCTGCCATTGTCGTCATGCTTTGCTCGCTTTGGACAACGCTGATCAATACGGCAATCGGGGCGGCGTCCATCGACAAGGATTTGCTGAATGTTGGCAAAGTCTTGCGTCTCGGGTGGTTCGCTAAATTGACCCGCTTGGTCCTGCCCTCTGCATTGCCCTATATTTTTACCGGCATGCGTCTGTCGCTGGGTGTGGGCTGGATGGTGCTCATCGCGGCTGAAATGCTCGCACAAAACCCGGGACTTGGCAAATTTGTATGGGACGAGTTCCAGAATGGATCAAGCCAGTCTCTCGCACGGATTATGTTCGCTGTCATCGTGATCGGTTTGATCGGCTTCATGCTCGACCGGGTCATGATGCTCCTACAAAATTTAGCCAGCCGTAATCGTACGGTTTGAGGGAAAAAACATGACCAACGCCCCTCCCATTTTATCGCTAAAAAACGTCAGCAAATCTTTTGTTGATGGATCCGGAACCCGCACTGAGGTACTTGATAATATCAACCTTGATGTCGCTGATGGAGAGTTTATCGCTATCCTCGGGTTTTCGGGGGCCGGTAAGACGACCTTGATAAATTGCATCGCTGGACTGACCGAAGCCGACACAGGTGAAGTGCTAGTCAAAGATAATCCATGCAAAGGTCCAGGGAAGGACCGCGGGCTGGTGTTTCAAAGCTATTCGCTTTTCCCGTGGCTAAGTGTTGAGGCCAATGTCGCACTGGCAGTAGATGCTGTTCATAAGGACAAAACAAAAGAAGAACGCGCTGCGCTCGTAAAGCAGAAGGTTGAACTGGTTGGTCTGGGCCATGCCATGGACCGTAAACCGGGACAGCTTTCAGGCGGTATGCGGCAACGGGTAGCGGTAGCCCGCGCTCTGGCGATGGAGCCGGAAATCCTGTTGATGGACGAACCACTCTCGGCCCTCGACGCGCTGACCAGAGCCAAGCTACAGGACGAAATTGAACGTATCCGCAAGCATGAAAAACGCACCATTGTTCTGGTGACCAATGATGTTGATGAAGCGTTGCTTCTCGCTGACCGGGTGGCGATCTTAACCCCCGCTCCCTCAGCAACCATCGGGAAGATATTCGATGTGAATATCGAGCGTCCCCGTGAGCGCGAAGCGATGAACGAAGATGCTGCGTATAAAACACTGCGCAATACGATTGTGGGTTATCTTGATATATTGAGCAGCGGTCAAAAAGCAGTGGCGTCGGAGTCAACCAATCTGCCCGATATCACGCCTTTGGACCTTTCAAGTTTACGGGAAGGCAAAGAGGTCGAATTGCCACAGGCCTATCTCGATGCCGCAAAAAGCCCGATTAAAACGCGCTATCTCGAATTTTTTAAGCTTAAGAAAATTTATCCAACCCCCAAAGGTTCGCTGACGGTTGTTGAAGATGTAAATATCCTGATGGACAAGGGCGAGTTTATTTCGCTGATCGGCCATTCTGGTTGCGGAAAATCGACGGTACTCACCATGGCCGCCGGATTGAATAGTATTAGTGATGGCGGGATTGTTCTGGACGGACGCGAAATTGACGTAGCAGGACCTGATAAAGCGGTTGTTTTTCAGGCACCCTCGCTTATGCCTTGGCTGACTGCCCGGCAGAATGTCGCTCTCGGTGTGGAGCGGGTTTACCCGCACACCTCGCGTTCAGAACGCACAGATATTATTGAATATTATCTTGAGCGCGTAGGACTTGGTGACGCGATGGACAAAATGGCCGCCGATATGTCGAACGGTATGCGCCAGAGAGTGGGTATAGCCCGCGCTTTTGCTCTGTCTCCGAAATTACTGCTACTCGACGAGCCATTTGGCATGCTCGACAGTCTGACTCGCTGGGACTTGCAAGATGTGCTGATTGAGGTCTGGAACCGCACTAAAGTGACCGCGATTATGGTTACCCATGATGTGGACGAGGCGATCCTGCTCGCCGACCGCGTGGTGATGATGACCAATGGTCCGCATGCCACCATCGGTAAAATTCTTGACGTTGATTTGCCGCGACCACGTGATCGTAAGGCGTTGCTCGAGCATCCGAAATTTTACGCTTACCGGCAAGAGGTTCTACAATTTCTCGCCGAATATGAACATGGAAATACCAAGGGATCGTCCGCAGAGGCGGCCTGAACAGAGAGGGTGCCCGGCAAAAGCGAAGCTATTTAACGGGAAACGAAAATGAAAAAAATGAAATTAAATTCATATCTACTATTATCAGCCACTGTTCTTGCTGCACCGTCATTGGCGCATGCGAAGACCGGTGATCCGGTTGTCGTTGCCGAGGGTATAACATTGGACCCGATTTTTGATGCACGGCTTGCTTATGAACATGTTGACCAACCGGCAACGAGCGCGGATTCGTTAACTTTGCGGACACGCGCCGGAATAGAGTTGGCCAGTGATATCGGCTTGTCCTTCTTGATCGAAAGCGAGGCCACGCTGGGTCTGGTCAATGATTTTAATGATACCAACATTGGCAATGGCATTGAGCCCTATTCTGTTGTTGCCGACCCCGAAAATATTGAACTGAATCGTATTCAGCTTAAATTTGCGAAAAAGGATAAAGGCAGTCTCACCGTCGGTCGTCAGCGGATCAATATTGACGATCAGCGTTTTGTCGGCAGCGTTGGTTGGCGGCAAAATGAGCAAACTTTTGATGCTGTCAGTGCATCTGTTACGGCGCTGAAACCGCTGACATTGGAAGCCACTTACGCGATTTCCCAGCGCACGATATTTGGTGCGGATGCCGGAACGCGTGAAGCCTTTGACGGGGACCTTATATTCTTGGGCGCAGGGGTAAAAGCTGGGCCAGCCAATCTGAAGGGGTTTGCTTATTTACTCGATTTTGATGCGGGCCAACCGGTTTCACTGAGTTCCAGCGCAACTTACGGTGCGCGCGCGACGGCGACGTTCCCGGTGGCCGAGGGTTTCTCGATAGACTTGGCCGGCAGCTATGCCGTGCAAAAAGATTATAAAGCCAACCCTAATAATTACTCGGTCGATTATATTGCCGGTTCCGTTGGTACGTCTTTCTCCGGTTTTGGCCTAACGTTGGGATATGAGAGTTTAGGCGCGGATGGTGCGGGAAATAGTTTCCAGACGCCACTGGCTACACTGCATAAATTTAACGGGTGGGCGGATGTTTTCCTCAACACACCGGGGGCAGGTCTTGAAGATAAATATGTCAGCGTGAGTAAGAAGTTCAAGTTGCTAGGCGGACTCGCTGCCAGCGCTGCCTATCACGATTTTCGTAGCGATGTGGGAAGCGTGAAATATGGCACCGAATTTGACGCGGCGCTTAATTTCAACATCGACGTGATCAGCGTTGGTCTCAAATACGCCAATTACAACGCCAAAAATTTGGCTGTTGATACCGAGAAATTCTGGCTTCGGCTGGGTTATAGTTTCTAACAAGGAATAATCGAATGAACGCACCAGTTACACTAGGCGACAAGAAAAAAGACGCTTCGCACTATCCCCGCGAACGGCTTGTCGTTATCGGTAATGGCATGGCGGGATGCCGCGCCGTGGAAGAAATTCTTGCCCGCGATGCAGACCGCTATGCCATTACTATTTTTGGTGCGGAGCCCCGGGTCAATTATGACCGGATAATGTTGTCACCCGTGCTCGCGGGTGACAAGACATTTGATGAAATCATCATCAACGACCAAAATTGGTACGATGATAACGGTATAGAATTGGTCAGCGGTGATGCCGTAATCGCGATCAAGCGGGAAGCGAAAGAGGTGGTTAGCGCTTCCGGCCGGGTTACGCCTTATGATCGGCTGCTTATCGCTACAGGGTCTGACCCGTTCATTATTCCGGTGCCGGGACATAAGCTGCCGGGCGTTATCACTTTCCGTGACCTGGACGATGTCGAAAAAATGTTGGCAGCGGCAGAAGGCGGCGGCAATGCGGTCGTCATCGGCGGCGGTTTGCTGGGCCTTGAGGCAGCACATGGCCTTTCTCTGCGCGGAATGCAGGTGACGGTTTTGCATCTGATGCCAACGCTTATGGAGCGCCAGTTGGATGAGGCTGCAGGCTTTCTTCTAAGAAGCGAACTGGAAAGGCGCGGGCAGACGATCATCACGCAGGCCGATACTGCCGAGATATTGGGAGACACCCATGTTGCGGGTGTGAAGCTAAAAGATGGTACCGAAATTGCCGCTGATTTGGTGGTCATGGCCGTCGGGATAAAACCGTCCGTTAGTCTCGCCAAGCTCGCCGAGTTGGAAGTGGAGCGCGGGATTGTTGTCGATGATCACATGGTGACCAGCGATCCAGCGATATTGGCGGTGGGAGAATGTGTTCAGCATCGCGGCGCTTGCTATGGACTTGTTGCACCGCTCTGGGAAATGTGCCGTTCGCTCGCTGATTTTATGACGGAACAGCCAAGCGGCTATACAGGTTCAGTCACGGCTACCAAGCTCAAGGTTTCAGGTATCGACCTTTACTCTGCTGGTGATTTTTCGGGCGGCGATGACACAGAAGATATTGTCATGCGTGATGCCACGCGGGGCGTTTACAAGCGGGTTGTCGTGAAGGGTAATCAGCTGATTGGCGCGGTGCTGTACGGCGATGTCGCTGACGGTAGTTGGTATTTCGATCTCCTAAAACGCCAAGAAGATATATCCGATATTCGCGAAGCGCTGATATTCGGCCAGGCCTTTGCTTCTGGAGGCGCTACGCTGGACCCTGACAGCGCCGTTGCAGCATTGTCCGACGACGCAGAGATCTGCGGCTGCAACGGCGTAACAAAGGGACAGGTTATTGCATGCATCGAAGGCGGGGCAGGCGATCTTGACGGCGTAAGGGCAGGTTGCAAGGCATCCGCTAGCTGCGGTTCTTGCACTGGTTTGGTCGAGAGCTTATTGAGTCTCTCGCTTGGTGATGATTATGGCGGTGCGCGCACTGTCACGCCGATGTGCAAATGCACCAGCTTCACCCATGAAGATGTGCGGCGTAATATTCTCGACAAGGAATTGAAATCCATTCCGCAAGTAATGCAGGAACTGCATTGGACCACGCCGGATGGCTGCGCTTCCTGCCGCCCTGCGCTCAACTATTACCTGTTATGTGCATGGCCTACCGAACATGAGGAAGATCCGCAAAGCCGGTTCGTCAATGAACGGATGCATGCTAATATCCAGAAAGACGGAACCTATTCGGTTGTCCCAAGAATGTGGGGTGGGATTACCTCGCCGAGTGAACTTCGGGCGATTGCTGATGCAGCCGATAAATACGGCGCGCGTCTGTTAAAAGTAACGGGCGGTCAGCGGCTTGATATTTTCGGTATCAAAAAAGAAGATCTACCCGCAATCTGGGCAGATTTAAACGCCGCTGGTATGGTGTCCGGCCATGCCTATGGCAAAGCGCTGCGCACCGTAAAAACCTGCGTGGGCAGCGAATGGTGCCGCTTTGGTACGCAGGATTCCACAGGCCTCGGCATTAAAGCCGAGCAAATGACATGGGGCAGCTGGATGCCGCATAAATTCAAAATTGCCGTGTCAGGTTGTCCGCGCAATTGCGCGGAAGCTTCGATCAAAGACCTTGGTATCATCTGTGTTGATAGCGGTTATGAGCTGAGCGTTGGCGGCAATGGCGGTATCCATCTGCGCGGCACTGACTTCCTGTGTAAAGTGGAAACCGAAGAGCAAGCGCTCGAATATATCGCGGCCTTCATCCAGCTCTACCGCGAAGAAGCCCGCTATCTTGATCGCACGGCACCCTGGGTTGAGCGTGTCGGCATGGACTATATCAAAAACCGTATTGTGGAAGATGAGGAAGGACGCAAAATGCTTCAGGAACGCTTTCTATTTGCCCAGTCGGTCCAACAAAAAGACCCATGGGCGGAACGGGCCGCAGGTGCCGAAGGTCACTTGCATAAACATATCGCCGAGATCCGTCCCTTTGCTGTTCTGGAGCCTGCATGATGGCCGATGCAAAATGGATTGATATTGGACCCGTGGAACAACTGCCTGCGATGGGATCGCGAACTTTGCCTGTACAGGGCGGTCAAGAGATAGCGATATTCCGCACAGCGACAGGCAGCATCCATGCTTTAGCCAATAAATGCCCGCATAAACAAGGCCCGCTCAGCCAAGGTATGGTGCACGACACTAGCGTCACTTGCCCGCTCCATAATTGGCGCATTTCCTTGATTACTGGCGAGGCGCTAGGCGAAGATAAGGGGTGTGTTCCAGTCATTCCGGTCAAGATTGACGCGGGGCGAATTTATATCGAACGGGCGGCTGCTTTGGCCGGGGTCGTGTGACGCAGATTTGCACCACTTGTCCCTATTGCGGGGTCGGATGCGGCATCAAGGCTGACGTCGTCGGTGATCGCGAAGTCGTTATCAAAGGTGACGCAGACCATCCGGCAAATTTCGGTAGGCTTTGTTCCAAAGGTACGCATCTCGCCGAAACCGTCAGTCTGGAAGGGCGCTTACTCCATCCGGAAATTGGCGCTGAGCAGGTCGAGTGGGACGAGGCTCTTAATCTGGTAGCAACGCGCTTCGCCGATACGGTGCGCGAACATGGCCCCGATAGCGTCGCTTTTTATGTCTCCGGTCAATTGCTGACCGAGGATTATTATGTCGCTAACAAGCTGATGAAAGGCTTTATCGGCAGCGGTAATATCGATACCAATAGCCGCTTGTGCATGGCCAGCGCGGTTGCAGCGCACAACCGCGCCTTTGGCGAAGACGTGGTGCCTTGCAGCTATGACGATCTCGAGGCGGCGGATCTCATCTTGCTGGTAGGGTCCAATACCGCTTGGTGCCATCCGGTGATTTGGCAGCGCATCGAAAAGGCACGCAGTGAACGCGGAACAAAGCTGGTTGTCATTGATCCCCGCCTTACCGAAACGGCTGAACGCGCCGATCTGCACTTACCCATCTGCCCTGACGGTGACGTCGCATTGTTCAATGCTTTATTGGCTGAGATGATGACGAGAGGCGCGCTTGATGAAGGCTATCTGCGCGATCATGTTGACGCCCCGGATCAATTTTGGAATGGGCTCGAGGGTGATGCAGAGGCGGCTGGAATTGACCCCGCATTGCTCGACCAACTGGCCGATCTTGTCGTTGCTCATCCAAAAATGGTCACTCTGTTCAGTCAAGGCGCGAACCAATCGGTAAACGGTACAGATAAGGGCAACGCGATTATCAATTTGCATCTGGCTACGGGCCGGATCGGTAAGCCCGGTGCTGGGCCATTCAGCATAACTGGACAGCCCAATGCGATGGGCGGCCGTGAAGTTGGCGGGCTGGCCTCTATGCTGGCTGTGCATATGGGTTTCTCCGATGCCGAATGCGACGCGGCCCAAGCATTCTGGAACAGCCCGACCATTGCACGTCAGCCGGGCCGTAAAGCTGTCGATATGTTCCGCGATGTCCATGAAGGGCGGATCAAGGCAATCTGGGTAATGGCAACCAATCCGGCTGTCTCCATGCCCGATGCAGGCTTTGTGCGGGAAGCCTTGGATCGCTGTGATTTTGTAGTGGTCTCTGATGTAATATCCGAAACCGACACCACCGCCTATGCCGATGTAAAGCTACCGGCGCTTGCCTGGGGCGAGAAAGATGGAACGGTCACCAACAGCGAGCGCGTGATCAGTCGCCAGCGGCCCCTATTTGCGGCGCCAGGAGAGGCAAAAGCTGATTGGTGGATCATTCAGGAAGTCGCTCGCCGCATGGGATTTGGCGACTCCTTCATGTTCGACAGTCCGGCTGCTATATTCCGCGAATATGCCGCACAAACCGGCTATCGCAATGATGGCAAGCGCAAGCTGAATCTGTCGGAATGGGCCAAAACCACAGATGCTGAATTTGACTCTTGGACGCCAAAAATATGGGGCGGAATATCACCCTATGCCGACGGCAAATTTTCAACCACCAATGCTAGGGCCCGATTGACGGCAGTGACACCGATTGCATTGCCGGCGGCGGACCTATCCTTTCCGCTGCGTCTGAATACTGGACGATATCGTGACCAGTGGCATACTATGACCCGCACTGGCCTCAGTCCGCGTTTGTCGCAGCACCGCCGGGAACCGCTCGCTGAAATTCATCCACAGGATGCCTTGGAACGCGGCATTGATGATGGAAGTCTGGCACGCATTACAACACCGCAAGGGGATAGCATTTTTCGTGTCCAGACCACTGAAGCACAGCGGCGCGGTGAAATATTCGTGCCGATGCACTGGACGGATCAGATGAGCAACGGCGGCCGTGCAAACCAGTTGCCGGACCAAACTGTTGATCCAGTGTCAGGCCAACCCGCTTATAAAAATAGCCTTTGCAACATCGAAGCTGTTCAGCCCGAATGGCATGCATTTTTGGTCAGCAATAAACGTCCGGCTTTGCCCCCACTGCTCTATTGGGCGAGCACGCGGATTGCAGGTGGATGGCTTACCGAAATGTCGGGCCAAGGCAATATTGAGTTGGAGGCGCTGCTTCCCGAAGGTGATCGTGTCGAGGCTGTAGACATGAAGCGCGGAATGCGCCGAATTGCCGTCCGCGATCAGGAAGACAAACTGGCGGCTGCGCTTTTTCTGACCCGCAAAGGACAACTGCCATCGCGTGATTGGATCGCGGGACAGCTTGTCAGCGAGGAGCAAGCAGATGCACCATCATTGCTCGCGGCACGTCCGAAAATTGCGGGGCCGGATAAAGGCGCAATCGTGTGCATTTGTTTTAATGTCGGGGTGAAGCAGATTATCACTGCAATTGCAGACCAATCTCTGACCAGTTTGGATGATATAGGCACTGCGTTGAGCGCCGGGACAAATTGCGGCAGTTGCCGTCCCACGCTTTCCAAATTGCTGAACGATACACCGCAACCAGAATTGGAGGCCGCCGAATGAGTGAAATTGTCATTGAGCTTGGAAGCGTATGGCTAGTCGGTGCAGGTCCGGGTGATCCAGATCTGCTCACCCGCAAAGCCGAGAAATTAATCCGCGCCGCCAGCATCATTTTTTACGACGCGCTTGTTGGAAAAGGCGTTCTGGAGCTTGCGCCGCAGTCCGCCAAGCTTGTTCCAGTAGGTAAACGGTCTGGCCGCCATTCGAAAGATCAGCGCAGCATTAACGACATGCTGGTGGACGCAGCATTGGCGGGGAAAAGAGTGGTTCGGCTAAAAGGCGGCGACGTAGGCATTTTTGGACGTGCGACCGAGGAAATGGATAGGTTGACCGAACATGGCATTTCCTGTCATATTTGCCCCGGTATAACCGCCGCATCAGCCGCTGCAGCAAGCGCGGGAATATCGCTCACCTTGCGCGGTCTCGCCCGTAAGCTTGTCTTTGTAACCGCTCACGCAAAAGCAGGCGAGGAGCTCGATCTCGATTGGCAGGCGCTGGCCGATCCCAAAGCGACGCTCGCAATCTATATGGGCAAAGCGGCAGCGGCGACCATTTCACGTCAGCTTACAGAGGCTGGCTTGGCTGGAGACACTCCGGTGCTATTGATAGAAAATGCCAGTCTGCCGGAAGAATGTCAATTTAGCACAAGGCTTGATTTGTTGGCCCTTTCGGCGAAATCTGCCCTTGGGGATGGTCCTGCGTTGATGCTGATCGGCGAAGCCGTGCGGCAGCGCCGTGTGGCCAATGCTTCAACTTCCGTGTCTATTTTAACGCCACCAGTACGGACGCTATTTGGCTAGCGATGGACCTTAAGATTTGTCGCTGGAATATTCTGACAGAGGACATTGAAATTTGTTTGGCTTTGCTGCTCATTCAACCGTCGTGTTATATAGAAACTGCTGGTCCGGTTCTAAGTAGGGAAATTGATCGCTCCTGTGCTGCATAGCGAGCCGCAATAGCTGTGGCTCCGACGGGCAGTAACGCCAGAAACCCGACCACTAAAGCATCGATTGTCATAATTATCCAAACAAGCCATATTGGCTTACCCATCGCTCCATAACCTAAGGCGTAATGAACGGCCATAAATGGCAATGTGGCGGACAGCATATAGATAATTGTTCGCCAAAAATGACCTTTCATGATGTAGAATGATAGAACCGGTCCGAGCGATGTATTGCCCAAGGGCAGGGCCACAAAAAATGCAGTAAGATAAATACCGATAATTGACAGAATAAGGAAAAATAATAGAGCCACAGTCATCGCATATTGGTCAGAAAAACCTGCCAATTCGCCAATGCTAGATCCGAACATTTGCCAATATTGCACCAACACTTGATATGCGAAGACGCAGAACCACAATCCAATGGCGGGCCATTCAACGCGGCGCGCTGCATTGCTGTCACGTCCATATATGATATATCGGACGAACCAGTAGCCCGGCAACAATAGAGCCAAAACTTTCACAAATCCGTAATTGAGGCGATCAGGATTATTTGCGACCGCCTTTGCCGCTTCTCCGCTGACATACATGCCAATATTGATTTCGATAATATGCTGAACGAACTCCACAAACGGGGGAATTAGGAATAATATCGGACACGCCAATGCGAAGGCCCAAGCCGATTGATAGTTATCTTTAATGTCGCTCCAGATTGATGACATCATAGCAATTATTCCCCTGCATAAATAGCAAGACTTATTGAAGATCATCAATATGATTGATTTAAATAATTATCAAGTTTCCAATCGTTCACGCAGTGTATACTTACCACTATACTGAATTATATTGAGTGTCTCATGTCCGCGCGGGTTCCCATCCTCGCTCCAATTTAGGGTTGCATTTTGCACCACTTCGCTTTAACGGCACGCTCATTCCACATGGAAAGCACTCATACCGGTGCCAATAGCGGTCTTTCAGGTCGTTTGAGGTTCTCAGCTTTCCAGAGGCATAACCGGATAAGGAGAATTATTATGGCGGCCCCTGTCGTCACCCTACAGCAATTGATTGAAGCCGGAGCTCATTTCGGCCACCAAACCCACCGTTGGAACCCAAAGATGAAATCATACATCTTTGGTGCCCGTAACGGTGTCCATATTCTTGACCTTTCGCAGAGCGTACCTTTGTTCGCTCGTGCGCTTGATTTCATTGCAAACGCAGTGGGCTCCGGCGGCAAGGTTCTCTTCGTTGGTACGAAGCGTCAGGCGCAAGAGCCTATCGCAGAAGCAGCCCGTGCAAGCGGCCAGCATTTCGTAAACCATCGTTGGCTCGGCGGCATGCTGACCAACTGGAAAACCATTTCCAATTCGATTCGCCGGATGAAGACGCTCGAAGAGCAGCTTTCCGGTGACATGGCTGGTTTCACCAAGAAAGAAGCCCTGCAGATGACGCGTGAGCGTGATAAGCTGGAACTGTCTCTTGGCGGTATTCGCGACATGGGCGGCATTCCTGACGTAATGTTCGTCATTGACGCCAACAAGGAAGAGCTCGCCATTAAAGAAGCCAATGTTCTTGGTATTCCGGTTGTTGCGATCCTCGACTCGAACGTTGATCCCAGCAATATCGCATTTCCGGTTCCAGCAAATGACGATGCGGCACGTGCCATTCGTCTTTACTGCGAATCAGTGGCTGCGGCTGCAACCAAAGGCGGCCAAGAAGCGGCTGTTGCATCGGGCAAAGACCTCGGCGCAGAAATCGCTCCACAAGCAGAAGCTATTGCCGCAGAAGCACCAGTTGCAGCGGCTCCGGCTGCTGAAGCGGCACCTGAAAAAAAGGCTAATGAAACAGCCTGATCTTGCAGCGTCTTCGTTCAGTAATATATTGAACGCATAGCAAAATGGCGGGGCGGCAAGTTGCTGCCCCTTCGTTTTATAAAAAGCAATATTCTCACACACGAAATTTGAGGAACATAAAAATGGCTATTACAGCAGCAGCAGTGAAAGAACTGCGTGAGCGCTCCGGCGCCGGCATGATGGATTGCAAAAAAGCGTTGAGCGAAACCGACGGTGATGTTGAAGCAGCGGTAGATTTGTTGCGGACCAAAGGTCTCGCGGCCGCACAGAAGAAATCAAGCCGGACGGCTGCAGAAGGTCTGGTTGGCGTTGCTGTTTCGGGCACCAAAGGCGTTGCTGTCGAAGTGAACAGCGAAACCGACTTTGTAGCCAAAAATGACCAGTTTCAATCTTTCGTGGGCAATGTAACCAACGTCGCACTGGCTCTCGGCAACGACGATGTTGAGGCTTTGGCCGCAGCGGCTTACCCTACGGGCGGAACCGTTAAGGAAGCGCTGACCAACAATGTTGCGACTATTGGTGAAAATCAAGCGATCCGCCGGATCAAAACTGTTGCGGTAAGCAGCGGTGCGGTGGTGCCTTACATCCATAATGCCGTCACCCCTACAATGGGTAAAATCGGCGTTTTGGTTGCTCTGGAAAGCACCGCCGGTGCTGATGTTCTTGAGCCACTTGGTAAGCAGATTGCTATGCATATTGCTGCGGCATTCCCATTGGCTTTGAATGCCGACGGTCTGGATCAGGAATTGATGGAGCGCGAGCGCGCAATTGCGGCCGAAAAAGCGGCAGAGTCTGGTAAGCCAACCAATATCGTTGAGAAAATGGTTGATGGCGCGATGGCCAAATTTGCAAAAGAAAACGCATTGCTCAGCCAGATTTTTGTGATGGATAATAAATCATCCATCGCTCAAGTTGTCGAAAAAGCCGGTAAAGATGCTGGCGCCGAGATCAAATTGACGGATTATGTTCGTTTTCAACTTGGTGAAGGCATCGAGAAGAAAGAAGAAGATTTCGCGGCAGAAGTGGCTGCAACGCTCGGAAACTAAACACCAAATTTCTCGCCAAATATTGTTTGGCGGATTAACACTTGGCGCAATGGCGCGGACTAACTATGGTCTGCGCCATTGTTGTTTTTGGTGCCAAATATGGGGCTAACGCGTAACAGTTAGTGGAATGGAATTTGCATGAAAAGACCAGCGTTTAAGCGCATTTTGTTGAAGCTCTCTGGTGAGGTTCTGATGGGATCGGGTGATTTCGGTATCGATCCGGAAACCGTGAATCGCATTGCAGCGGAAGTGAAATCTGCCAAAGAAGCCGGTTTTGAGCTCTGCCTTGTCGTCGGCGGCGGAAATATATTTCGCGGTTTGGCGGCCGCAGCCAAGGGCTTCGAACGGACGAGCGCCGATTATATGGGCATGCTGGCCACTGTGATGAATGCATTGGCTGTACAAAATGCGCTGGAACAGATGGACTGTGACACGCGGGTATTATCTGCAATCCCTATGGCAAGCGTTTGCGAACCCTATATTCGCCGCAAAGCCGTCCGGCATCTTGAGAAAGGCCGGATCGTGATATTCGCTGCCGGTACGGGCAACCCCTATTTCACCACGGATACAGCGGCGGCATTACGCGCGGCTGAAATGGGCTGCGAAGCCTTATTCAAAGGAACTAGTGTGGACGGGGTTTATGATGCTGACCCTAAAACAAATCCGGACGCGGTGCGCTATGATGCGCTCAGCTTTGATCAGGTTTTAACCGACAATCTGAAGGTAATGGATGCTAGTGCGGTTGCGCTATGCCGGGAAAATAATATTCCGATTGTCGTCTTTACGATCCGTGAGCAGGGCAATCTGGCTACCGTTCTTGGCGGCGGCGGCACTGCGACAATGGTTGGCGAAACAGCATAGAATTTGGGAGAAATATACCATGGCTAAATATGACAAGAGCGATCTTGAAAGACGCATGAAGGCATCACTTGAGGCTTTGAAACACGATCTCAGCGGTTTGCGGACCGGGCGTGCGAATATCGCTTTGCTCGATAATATTACGGTTGAGGTCTATGGCGCAAAAATGCCGCTTAATCAGGTCGCTACGGTTTCGGTTCCTGAATCGCGCATGTTGTCCATTCAGGTTTGGGACAAAGGCAATATCCAGCCAGTTGAAAAAGCCGTTCGATCTGCCGGATTGGGCCTGAACCCGATTATCGATGGCCCTAATATCCGTTTGCCTATCCCCGATCTTACCGAAGAGCGCCGTAAGGATCTCGCAAAGTTAACCGGTCAGTTTGCTGAAAAAGCACGTATTGCCATCCGCAATGTGCGCCGCGATGGCATGGATGACATCAAGGCAGACGAAAATAAGAAGGAAATCAGCGAGGATGATAAAAAGCGTCTGGAAACCGATGTCCAAAAACTGACCGACGATATGATCGCGGAAGCAGATAAATTATCCTCCGCCAAGGAACAGGAAATCCTGACACAGTGAGGTTAGTGCCCTCCAAGAAAGGGTCAAATGATCCGGTGGTGGACGCAGCACAGGCGGCGGATCTCACCCATGGCGCGCGCCATATTGCTATCATCATGGATGGCAATGGCCGGTGGGCGAAAAAAAAGCACCTGCCGAGGGCATTAGGCCATAAAAAAGGCGTTGAGGCTGTACGCAATATTGTCCGGGTTGCTGGAGAAATGGGCATTGAGGCGTTAACGCTCTATGCTTTTTCTTCGGAAAATTGGAGTAGACCGGCCGATGAGATCACCGATCTTATGGGGTTGCTGCGCCAATATATTCAATCGGATATCAACGAGTTTGACGAAAACGGCATCCGCCTGAAAGTCATTGGCAATTATAAGGCACTGGACAGCGACATTGTGCAATTGATCGACAATGCACTGGAACGGACGGCGAATAACGACCGGATGACGCTGGCCATAGCGTTAAACTACGGGGCGCAGGATGAAATGTTGCGCGCCGTTCAAAGCATCGCCGCCGCCGTAAAACGGGGTGAAGTTGATCCTGATGAAATTAATATCAGCCATATGTCAGGCGCGCTTGATACCGCCGATTTGCCGCCGCTGGATTTAATGATACGGACATCCGGTGAACTCCGGCTGTCCAATTTCCTGCTCTGGCAGGCGGCTTATTCTGAGCTTTATTTTACCGATACCTTATGGCCCGATTTCGACAAGCGTGAGCTACAAAGGGCATTAAAATCCTTTGGAGACCGAGAGCGCCGTTTTGGCGGACGCTGATGACTGATCCTGAGAGCCCAGTAAAAAAGCAGCCCAGCGAACTTCTGACCCGCGTCCTTGTTGGTGTGGGCCTTGTCGCGGCGGCGGTGATTGCTCTCATCCTTGGCAATCATGATATCGGAAGGCATGCCTTATGGCTGCTCGTTGTGTTGATGTCGCTGGGCATATTATCGGAATGGGCTGACCTAACCGGACGCACCGAAAATAAGCGGCTGGGGCTTTATGCCTTGTCCGTACCGCTTGCGATCATGTCGTACATGGCTGCGGGGCCTTCCTTTTTGGCACTGGGATTGATTATCGGGTCCGCGATGTTCATTGCGGCCTTCGACCGTTCGATTAAATTATCTCTCGGGATATTTTATGCGGGATTACCAGCACTTTCCATCCTGTATCTCAGGGGTATTGATAACGGGCTGTTGATTGTATTCTGGACACTTGCGCTGGTATGGGCGACTGATATCGGTGCATATTTTTCCGGCAGGGCCATTGGCGGGCCGAAGCTTGCACCGACTTATAGCCCCAATAAGACATGGGCAGGATTGATCGGAGGCGTGATTGTCACCGCGTTGTTCAGCTTTGCGTTGCATGTCTATTTCCAATTGCCGTTGCAGTTGGTCCTGCTCAGCATCCCGCTGGCTGTATTGGCGCAGATGGGCGATTTGTTTGAAAGCCAGATGAAACGCCGGGCAGGGGTCAAAGATAGCGGTACAATATTCCCCGGCCATGGCGGAGTTATGGATAGGCTGGACGGCTTGATTCCAGTGGCACCTGTGGTCGCAATCATCATGTTATTTGCGTTCCAATGAACAAGCTGTCGCCCAGAACTGTCTCAATATTCGGAGCCACGGGGTCGGTTGGGACCTCCACACTGGAATTGATCCGGCTAGACCGCGATAAATATCATATTGTCGCCTTAACAGCGAACAGCAACGCGGAAGAACTGGCGAAGCTCGCCAAAGAATTTAACGCCGAGGTTGCCGTTATTGCGGACGTCAGCCAATATGATGCGCTGAAAGCCTTGCTCGCGGACACCAATGTCGAAGTTGCCGCCGGACCCGATCAGTTGGTCGAAGCTGCTGCATTGGGGGCTGATTGGACGATGGCCGCGATTGTCGGATGTGCGGGACTACCGCCGACATTGGCAGCTTTAAAATGCGGAAAAACTGTTGCACTCGCCAATAAAGAAGCCTTGGTTTCCGCCGGTGCCCTAATGATGGCACAGGCGCGGGATGCCGGGGCGACACTTTTACCGGTGGATTCCGAACATAATGCAATTTTCCAGTGCCTTCAGGGCGGGCGGATTGATCAAGTTCGCAAGATAACATTGACGGCCAGTGGCGGCCCTTTTCGGACTTGGTCGAAAGAACAAATGGCTTCTGTCACGCCGGAACAAGCTGTGGCCCATCCCAACTGGGATATGGGCGCCAAAATTTCGGTCGATAGCGCGACTATGATGAACAAAGGGCTGGAACTGATCGAGGCGCATCACCTTTTTCCCGTCGGTCTAGAGAATATCGATATATTGGTTCACCCCCAATCGGTTATCCACTCGATGGTGGAATATCATGATTGCTCTACCCTAGCGCAGCTGGGATCGCCGGATATGCGAATTCCCATTGCCAGTGCATTGGCATGGCCCGAACGTATGAAAACCGATTGCTTGCCGCTTGATTTGGCCAAAATCGGCAAACTCGATTTTGAAGCACCTGACTATGATCGCTTCCCGGCGATAAAGCTTGCGCGTGGTGCGATAGAGGCCGGTGGCGCAGTTCCAGCGATATTAAATGCGGCCAATGAAATCGCTGTTGCGGCCTTTCTGGCGGGCGACGTTCAGTTTCTGGAAATCACCGAGATTGTATCCCGCATTATTGACGGCTATAGCCCGCCTGAACCCAATGATCTTGCGGATATATTCGGGATTGACAAAGAAGCGCGTGAACGGACTATCACCATGATTGAGGATGTTAAAGTTTGACAGAAAATCCGGGTATATTACTGACCTTATTTGCTTTTTTGCTCACTATCGGCGTGCTCGTGTTTATTCACGAAATGGGCCATTATCTGGTTGGTCGTTGGTGCGGCGTAAAGGCTGACGCATTTTCCATTGGTTTCGGCAAAGAGATCATCGGATGGAATGACAAGCGCGGGACGCGGTGGAAAATTGGTATGTTGCCGCTTGGCGGCTACGTGCAATTTGCTGGTGACATGAATCCTGCCAGCACACCTAGTGACGACTGGCTCCAATTACCTGCGGAAGAACGCAGCCGGACTTTCCAGTCGAAATCATTGTTGCAGCGGGCCGCTATTGTGCTTGCCGGTCCGGCAATTAATTTTCTCTTTGCCATATTGATATTGGCCGGTTTTGCTTTGGTGTATGGCGAAAGCGTCACCCCGCCAATTGTCGGAACTGTTGCGGAAAACTCGACCGCTGAGTCAATTGGCCTGGAAAATGGCGACAAAATCGTTGAAATTGATGGTGATAGGATCAACCTTTTCTCTGATCTGTCGCGTGAGATTTCCATTATCCCTGATGAAGAGGTGGAAATTAAATTTGAGCGTGATGGCTCTATTATTTCCAAAGAAGCCAAAATCGGCGTGCGGATTGAGAAAGACCGGTTCGGCAACGAGTACCGGATCGGCTTGCTCGGTATATCTCCGGGCAGTCTGGAACGCCGCGATGTGCCTCTATGGGAAGCGCCGATCGTGGCGACGCGCCAGACTGGGGAGATTGTCGATCTTATCGTGACGACGTTAGGTCAGGTGATTACTGGACGGCGTTCGGTCAAAGAACTTGGCGGGCCATTAAAAATTGCTCAGGTTTCAGGCGAACAATTTGTCGCAGGATTAAACCAGTTCATATTTTTTGTAGCGTTAATTTCAATTAACTTAGGGTTCATCAACCTCCTGCCAATCCCCATGCTCGATGGGGGGCATTTGATATTTTATGCCATAGAAGCGGTACGGCGAAAGCCCGCTAATCCTATGGTTCAGGAATGGGCGTTTCGATCCGGTTTTGCTCTTGTCGTGATGTTCATGTTGGTGGTGACATTTAATGATTTAACCTCTTTCGGACTGTTCAGAGTTTTCTCGGGTTGATTGCCCATTGATTGATCGGTCCGGTTGGGGCAGGGAGTTTCGCAAACCTGATGCATTTTGTGCACAGGTTGATTTTTTTGAGTTTAAGGCGTGAAAGCGAGTTTGTCTGTGAAGCATAAAAAACGGCTCCTGCCCATATTATTGAGTGGTACTATTCTGGCGGGCATTACGGTGCCTGTCCATGCTCAGGAAGTGCCCGCTGTTCAGTCGGGCCTTGTCACCGGCAACACTATCAGATCGATTGTGGTAAATGGTTCGCAGCGGTTAGAGTCAGGGACTGTTCTGTCCTATATGAAGTTGCGGGTCGGACAAACATATACGCAGGAATCGGCTGACCAAGCGCTGAAAGATTTGTTCGAGACCGAATTGTTCAAGGATGTCAGCATCCGGAACAATGCAGGGGCAGTGGTCATCGAGGTGATTGAAAACCCGGTTATTAACCGCATATTGCTTGAAGGCAATAAGCGGATCAAGGAAGACAAGATTCGTCCGGAAATCCGGTTGGCACCGCGTCAGATTTTTACGCGATCCAAAGTGCGCGCCGATGTTGCGCGCATCGTTGAGCTTTATAAGCGCAAGGGCCGTTTCGCTGCTAGCGTTGAGCCTAAAATGGTTCAGCTCGACCAGAACCGTGTCGATATTGTTTTCGAAGTGAACGAGGGGCCTAAATCCAAGGTTCAACAGATTAATATCATTGGGAATGACGTATTTTCTGATGGCCAGCTCCGCGGTGAAATGGCGACAAAACAAGCGCGTTTCTATCGTTTCTTTAGCTCCAGCGACACCTACGATCCGGATCGCCTGGCCTTTGACCAACAAAAGCTGCGGCAATTTTACCTGACCGAAGGCTATGCCGATTTCCGCGTGATTTCTGCTGTGGCAGAACTGACACCAGACAAAAAAGATTTCATCATCACTTATGTGGTGGAGGAGGGCGATCGCTATAAATTTGGCGGCGTCACCGTTGAAAGCGATATTCGAGATTTCACTGCTGCAACGCTGACACCGCTGTTGCCAATGAAAGAAGGCGATTTTTACGACGCGAAGCAAGTCGAAGACACGGTCGAAAGCCTATCCGAAACGGCCGGACTCTTTGGCTATGCGTTTGCCGATGTGCGCCCGGAATTTGATCGTGATAAAGACACGCTCACTATGGGGATTACCTTTAAGGTTGCCGAAAGCGATCGCGTCTATGTTGAACGTATCGATATTAACGGGAATACACTGACGGTCGACAAAGTTGTCCGCCGCGAATTTCGTCTAAATGAAGGCGACGCCTTTAATAGTTTTCAGGTTAAGCGTTCAGCCAACCGGATAAAGTCACTAGGATTTTTTCAGGAGACATTGGAAATTGAACAGAAGCAGGGTAGTGCCCCTGACCGGATTATTTTGGAAGCGAATGTAGAAGAGCGTGCAACAGGTGAATTACAGCTCTCTGCTGGTTTCTCAAGCGTTGAAAATTTCATTTTGCAAGCCTCTATCCGTCAACGGAATTTCCGTGGTAAAGGACAGGAATTGCGGGCCAGTGCCAGCTTGTCCAGCTACTCGAAATCTTTGGAACTTGGCTTTACTGAGCCTTATTTGTTCGACCGGAATATTGCTGTTGGTGTGGATCTTTTTCGCCGTGATTTGAACAGCTTTAACTATATCAACAATAATCGCGAAACAACCTATGAACAATTGACCACCGGCTTTCAAGTGCGTGCCGGTGTGCCAATTACCGAATATCTGTCCGCTTCGGTACGTTACGGGCTGAGCTTTGATGACGTGACCTTGGATCGAAGCTTTTTTACAGATTTCGACGGCGATGGCGACCGTGGGAACAGCGCTGAAGATGAATGTGATCCTTTGGTTGCAGGCCGTTTCTTGTGCGATGCACTTGGTAAAAGAACGACGTCTTCGATCGGTGCCTCGCTCATCTATGATGACCGTGATAACCGGGTACGGCCAACAAAAGGGCAAACCGTCGTCGGCAGCATAGATTTTGCTGGCTTAGGCGGCAGTGTCAAATATTTGAAAGGGCGCCTCAACGCCGCTAAATATTGGCGGGTATTGGGTGACTTCATCTTCTCGATTAGCGGTGAAGGCGGTTATATCCATCCGCTCCAAAATCGCGGGAGTACGGCTGACGGGATCGACGACGTTCGTTTGACGGACCGTTTTTTCCTCGGCGAACCGCAAATTCGCGGCTTTGACATTCGCGGAGTTGGTCCTCGTGTCGTCCGTAACTTCACGACGCCAGCGCTGGATGCAAATGGCACGCCGTTTAACCAAATCGTCGTTAGTAATAGTCAGCAAACTGATGATGCTATCGGTGGGCGTGCTTATTATCTGGGACGTGCTGAGCTTGAAATTCCTCTCGGCTCTGGTGCCCGCGAACTGGGCTTGCGGCCTTCGATCTTTGTCGATGCTGGCGCCGTGTTCAATGTCGTTTCTCCAATTTTGCAAAACCCGCAAGCAGTTGGTACCGTCTCGGTTAGGGATGCCAACGGTGCCGTTGTTACAACGACAGACCCAACTAGCGGGGCGGTTACAATTGTGACGGATACCGGCCCTCTTTATCTGAGCACTTCCGATACCGGCGAAGCGGTTCAAGTTGTGGATCAGTTCAATGCAAATGGTAGCCCCAATCCCATCGCTACCAGCTTTACTGAACGTTTCTTTGGCGATAGCATCAGTCCGCGTGTTTCCGTGGGCATTGGTGTTAACTGGAACTCTCCATTCGGTCCATTCAGGATCGATGTAGCGCGCGCTTTGTTAAAAGAGCCGGGTGATGATACCAAACTATTCACTTTTAATGTAGGAACCCAATTCTAATGACCATTTCAACAAAAACTCTTTTGAAATCTGCTGCTTTGGCCCTCGCGACCTTGTCAGTACCAGCCATGGTTGCAACGCCCGCTGCGGCACAATCAAAGACCAGCATTGCGGTCGCCAATTATGAAGCGGCTGTCGTTAAGTCTCAGGCTTATCAAACGGCTGTGGCGCAGATGAAAGTTACCTATAAGGCGGACATTGATGCCACCAACGCACGCGCGACGGCTCTGCAAGCAGAATTAACGCCTCTCGTGGAAGCTTATAATGCCGCTGTTCAAAAGCCCGGTGCTAATCAGACCACTGTTCAGCCACAGGCTCAGGCTCTTCAAACGAAGCGTCAGTCCGGCCAGCAGGAATTGGCTCGTTTGCAACAGCGTGTGACTTTAGCGACGGCCTATGTTGAAGAACAGGTCGGCATGAAATTGAACGATGCGATCAAAGCGGCAATGAAAACGAAGAAAGTTGATCTTGTGCTACAACCACAAGCGGTAGTCGCGCGTGAACCATATGTTGATATGACCGATGACATTGTTCTGGAACTCAACAAGCTGGTTCCCACGGCATCGATTACGCCGCCTGCAGGTTGGGAGCCCGGCCAAGCGCAACAGCAAGCTGAGCAAGCTGCCGCCGGTCAACAACCTTCCGGTCGTTAATAAACTCAATGTCTGAAACGCTAAATTATGATGTAACCAAGGTGATGGCGGTGTTACCGCACCGTTATCCCATGTTGCTTGTCGACCGTGTGGAAGAATTGATCAAGGACGATTCCATTCGCGCAGTGAAAGCTGTCACGATTAATGAAGGGTTTTTCCAAGGTCACTTCCCCGGACGGCCAATCATGCCGGGCGTTCTGATTGTGGAGGCATTGGCTCAGGCTGCCGGTGTTTTGGCAATGGAAAGCTTCGGATTAGTTGGCTCCGGCAAGCTGGTTTATTTTATGGCCATTGAGGGCGCAAAATTCCGCAATCCGGTAGAGCCGGGCTGTTTAATGTCGTTGAACGTGCAATTTGTTCAGAAGCGAGCCCGCGTTTGTAAATTTTCGGGCCAAGCAATGATTGGCGATAAAGTGGCTGCGGAAGCAAATTTCACGGCGATGATTGCAGATCCACCAACCGCATAGACGACAAAAGAATCTTGCACTTTATAGCAGCGGCGGTTAATGCGCCGCTTCGCAGAATTTTACACGCTTAGGGATATGGTCGGAAACCAACCCGTTTTGGAGCAAAAAATGAAAAAAGATATACATCCCGATTATCACGTGATCAAGGTCCAGATGACCGATGGCTCAGTGTTCGAAACCCGCTCCACATGGGGCAAAGAGGGTGCAACGCTGCAACTTGATATTGATCCTTCCTCGCACCCAGCATGGACCGGCGGTAACCAACGCCTTCTCGATGCCGGTGGTCAGGTCGCACGCTTCAACAAGCGTTTCGGCGGTTTGTCACTCAAGAAAAACTAAGCTGTGTTGGCAGAGGTCTAGTGCCTCTGCTTACCACAGGTTGATGGTGCCCAGCCATGGTGTGAGAAGCGCAAGCTTCTGGCGATAGATTTCTGTAGCCCGTTCATTTGAGACTTTCACAAACTGGATTTCCGAACCGGGCCGAAGCTGTCCGATCAAATGACGGTCGGCCCTTATCACTTGGGCTATCCGTGGATAGCCGCCAGTAGTTTGGGCGTCTGGTCCCAGCAGAAACGGCTCACCATCTGGCGGGCATTGTATTGTACCCGAAAAGACCGGAGCGCTCTGCATTTGCGATTGCTTTTCCATTGCCAGAATCTCTGCTTGCAAGCTAAGACCCATGCGATTGGTCCGTGGTCCAACTTGATATTTAATCTCAAACAATATTTCTCTGGAACGGCTGTCGAGCGCCGAAAACTCGGGGCCAGCGGTGACTCGCAGGATATAATTATCAGATAATATCGGCCGCAGGCCCTGCGGTGTTGTTTTGCCCATTCTCTGGGGCGCGTGGCCCGGCGCCCATTTGATAATATCCCCCGCTTTCGACGCGCGGCCATGAAATCCCCCTAGTCCAGCACCGAGATAGGTAGATTGCCCGTCCAAGAGGGATTGCGCTTCAATTTTCCCTGCGACAGCCAAATAGGACCGGCAGCCATGAAGGGTCGGACCGATATGGATTTCATCGCCAGGGTTTATATATATCAGTTCATGCAAGGGCCGGTCATCGCCGTTCACGCGAAAATAGCTGGCAGCGCCGGTCAGAGCGACGACGCTGGGATGATCTGCAGTAAAGTGGGCATCATCCAGCGTAATTTCGATCGCTATCGCATCGGCCGCATTTCCTACCAAATGATTCGCCAAAGCAAGGGATAGGCAATCAGCGGCCCCGGCGGCGGGCATGCCCAGATGTCGGTGACCTGAAAAGGGCGAGCCTTGCAAGGTCGTTTGCAATCCGGGTTTGATGACTGCGAGCGTCATTCGGCTTGCCCTCGGACAAGAGTATCAAACTCGCTTTTGCTTATGGGGCGGAATGAGACCGTTTGATTAGCGGAAAGCAATGCTGGCGGTTCTCTGTCGGGAACGAACAAATTATACGGCGTGCGTCCAATGATCGGCCATCCACCGGGGCTGCTGAATGAATAGATACAACTCTGAGCGCCAATGATACCGATCGAACCCGCCTCTACTTTCTGTCGGGGTTTGGATAACCTCCCGATATCGGTAATATCCTCATCGCACTGTAGATAGGCAAAACCCGGCATGAAACCAAGCATCGTCACGGTGAATTGCAGACCGCTGTGCCATTCTTTCAGGGCTTGTGCGGATAGGCCCATTTTATTAGCCAACCAAGCCTGATCGGGGCCAAAACTTTCATCATAACAAACCGGAATGACGAGGGGAGTTGCAGTTAAAGCCCCATTTTCTCGCGGTTCTAAAAGTTGTTCTCGGAATAATATTATAGCTTCAAAGGGCGTAATTCGGGCCGGATCAAATTGGACAGCGATACTATCGAGTCCCGACACGACTTCTTGCCAAATCGATTGGCTTCTAATCGCGGCGCTCGCTACAGTGGAATTTTCCAACGGGCATGAGAGCCAGTCATCACAGGCATGTATATCTGGAATTTTCATGCGGTCGGTGCTGCAATGGATATATTCTCACGCTCTAACGCACGTCGTATGACCTTTGCCGTTGCCAGTGCTCCATCGCTATCCGAATGAAGGCACAGCGTTTCTGCATGGATGATGACCGATTGCTCGCCTGCCGTAGCAATGGCTTTTCCTTGTGCCAGAGAGAGACCCTGCTCTATTCTGTCTGCATCATCGGCGATGACGGCTCCATTCTCCGTACGCGATTGGAGGCGGGAGCGATCGGTATATCGGCGATCGATAAAAGCTTCGGCGATAAAGCGCACACCGCTTTTATTCGCTTTCTGGTGAATGACTGATCCAGCCATTCCGACCAACGCGAGCTTTTCTGTTCGCGCAATTTCTACCAGAATATCCGCCAGAGCTTCCTTGTCCTGCGCGTCATTATAGAGCGCGCCATGCGGTTTTAGGTGGGTGAGGTTTATGGCCGTTTCTGCCGCTATTGCTTTGATCGTTGCCAATTGCTCCCATAAGCTCGCCGTCAGGGCGGTGGGATGGATATCCATGCTCCTACGTCCGAAATTGGCGCGATCAGGATAAGAAGGATGGGCTCCGGCTGAAATATTTTTTTCTTTCGCCGCTGTAAGCATCGCCCGCATGGTCTTTATAGACCCTGCATGTCCGCCACATGCAATGTTACAGCTCGAGACAATATCCATAATGGCGATGTCACGCGCCATGCCGGCGACGCTCTCGTCCTCGCCTAGATCGGCGTTAAGGTCGACCATGTGGTTCATGGCCACCACCCCAAAGCACGGGTAATAAGCCGGATGCCTAGCATGAGGGTAATAGCCAATATAATCGCTCCAGCCATATTGCCTTTCCAGCCATTTACATGGCGGCCAAGCAGCGTGCTGTCATTGGCGAGCTTGATGAGGAAAAAGGCAATGATTGGCAGGAGCAATCCATTGGCAATCTGAGCCACAAAGATAATCTCCACCGGTTTATAATCCAGCAATGCGCCAAAAGTCCCTGACAATATGACGAATAGTGCGCCTAACTTAAATGGCGTGCGCGATAAGTTGCCGCCTTCGCTGCCGAAAATTTCTTGCACAATATATCCTGTCGCCAGTGGCGCGGTAATAGCAGAAGTCAGGCCTGCGGCAAACAGGCCGGCGCCCAGTGTCGCGCTAGCAAAGCTGCCAAAAAGCGGGCTGAGCTGCTCGGCCATATCCACCGCATTGGTAATTTCTTTTCCGCTGCCGAACAGGCTCGCTGCGGCAGTGGCCAATATAGTAATTGAAACGAGCCCGCCGAGCCCGATTGAAAAAGCGCTGTCTGTCTGTGCCTCGGACAAGTCGCTCTCGTCTTTCCAACGCTCTCTGACGCTCGCGGCGTGAAGGAACAGATTATAGGGAACGATAGTCGTCCCGATCAGCGCAATGGCGGTCAAAAGGCCGCCATCGGGAATAGTCGGCACGAACCCAGCCAAAATTGCACCAATATCCGGCTTGGTGAGCAGGAAGGTCAGCAGGAACGACAGGCACATGAATAGCACCATTACAATCAATATCCGTTCGACCCAGCGCGGTTTTGAAAACAGGATCGCCGCACCGGCCAGCACAGCTATCGCTCCAATGGCCCAGTTCCGATTATCTGACAGATCACCATTAAGCGCCTCCAAACCCAATAAGGCACCAGAAATATTACCGGCTTCATAGGCCGCATTGCCAAGCGCCAATGCAGTTATCAGTAGTAAGGCGGCGAGCCAGCGCAGCGGCGGATAGGCAACCGAATGCATCATCGCTTGTGCAAGGCCCATGCGCGAAACCAGAGACACCCGGACTGCAATGGACTGCAAGATGATGGTCGTTATTGTCGCAAATGCCAGTGCCCATATTAGCGCGAAGCCAAAATTCGCGCCAGCTAACGTGCACGCTGTCACGGTGCCCGGGCCAATGAAGGCCGCTGAAACCATCATGCCCGGGCCAGGGCGATAGCTGGTTATTTTCATAAAATTTGGCGCAATATTGTCATGCTTTCATGCTTATTCTGTCCATGGCCAAGGACGTTCTCTAAACCATTTTGTGATTACATATTTGGTTCCGCTGCGGACCTTCATTCCATGATGGAGCGTGAGGTCATTGGTCGTTCCGTCCGGGAGAATATTATTCCAGCATAATATGTTACCGGTTTTCGGAACAAATTTCTTGTTTAGCTTAACGAAGCGGGTTGCACCGCCAGCGCTAGGCTCATTTAAATAGATCATGAATGTCCAAGTGCGCTGACCGGATACGGAACAGAATTTTTTATAATCCTCACCTTTGGGGTCAAAAAAATCCGTATGGGCTTTAAACTCTTGCCCCTCGGCATAGCGCTGTCCTTGAAGGGGTTCTCCATATTTGGGATCAATATTGGCGAAATTGCATATTTTTGCATCTATTTCTGCAACAAAAGCATCGGTATGGTCCAGATCGCAGGTTTCGCTGGTACGAAAATAATCATCGCCGTTGGCATCTGCTATGGTTGATGGTCGCCGTTTGTCATCAATACGCTGGACCAGACGCTGGCATTCGTCTTTCTTTAAAAAGCTTTTTAACATGCACAGTTCCACGCTCCGGCTCGGGAACCGTTGGACTTGTCCCAGAGCGACAAGATAGTCAGCGGATGTGGTGTTTTGATATGTCATCAAATAGTCCGAAAAGGCTCCTATTGCCGGTTGCTCAGACTAATTGATATTTTGCCCACTGCAACCGCTCTTTGCTGTCCGGCACAATGTAGATATAGAAAACTAATCATGGCAGGTGCAAATTTCGATCGCGGCGATAGCAGCAATTCGCAATGCGGTTTTACGCTGGTCGAGATGATGGTTGCTCTATTCATTTTTTCGCTGTTGTCCGTGGCTGGCGTGGCGCTTTTGCGCGGCGCGGTGAATAGCAATGAGGTTACGGACGCTAAATTGAGCGATATGGCAAAGATGCAACGTTTGGTATCTTTGATGGAATCAGATCTCAGTCAAGCGCTCCCACGGTCTTACCGTGACGAAAATGGTGACCGAGTCGCAGCCTTCATCAGTGAAACGGGCAGCAGTGGGCAAGGGGTTCTATCCTTCACTCGAGGGGGGCAAAGCAATCTCAACAATAAACCGCGCTCCAATATGCAGCGGGTATCCTATCAGTTGAATGACGGGCGGCTGGAGCGGTTGCAATATGAAACAACCGATGGCGGCGAGATTAGCGAACCGGCTTTATTGATTGAGGGTATTAGCGACGTTGCACTGCGCTTTCGCGACAAAAGAGGGCAGTGGGTCCGTATGTGGCAGACGGAACGACTCAGTGATTTACCGCGTGCGGTGGAAATCCGCTTTGACCAGAACGGACGAAATTATCGCCAAGTATTTCTGGTCGGGACGGGTTATTTATGAAGCCTTTTGCATTGCCGAAAAAAGGCGAGCGCGGGGCCGCCTTGCTGACTGTTTTATTATTGGTGGCTGTGATCGCAGTGCTGGCTGCTCACGGGATCGACCGGTTAGCCGGCGCAACCAAGCTGGCGTCCAACGCCCGCGAACTCAGTCAGGCCAAGGCTTATCTGATCGCAGCCGAATCAATTGGCATGCAATCGGCCGAACAAATTGTCAGCCTGTCCCCCGGACGTACAACCAATCTGGGGGGGTGGAACGGCAAAGAACGCCGCTTTCCGGTCCCCGGAGGCATGATTACCGCAGCGCTTACCGATGGCGGGAACTGCTTTAATATTAATAGTCTGGTGAGCCAGAAGGATGATATTTTATTGGCGCGACCAGATGGTCAAAATCAATTTGTCCGCTTGATGACGTTGCTAGAGGTGCCGCCCGGAGATGCCACAGATATTACGGAATCGATCACGGATTGGATGGATAGTGATACCGTTCCATCGCGCCGTGGAGCCGAGGATGATTATTATACGCGGCTGGAGACGCCCTATCGAACCGCCAATGCGGTGATGGTGGATATTAGCGAACTGCGCACTGTAAAAGGCGTCACCAGCGATATTTACGCACGGATTGCCCCGTGGCTCTGTGCGTTGCCGACCACCGATTTGTCGCCGATCAATATCAACACGTTGCGCCCGGAGCAGGCGGTCTTGCTTGCCATGCTTTCTGAAAGTCCTGATATTGCCCAGTCCCGTCAATTTTTGGGGCGCCGGGTGGAATCGGGATATGGCAGTCTCAACGATTTTTGGGCGGAACCTTTTCTAGCCAGTTTTGCCGCGCCAACCGAAGTGCAAGGGCAGGTCAAATTAAAGACAAGCTGGTTCCGACTGGATTTGGCAGTGGAAATGCAAAGTGCTTTGGTTGAGGAACGTGCTTTGGTCGATGCCGCGCGGCAACCGGCGCGATTGGTCCAGCGTCAGCGCGGCGATGCCTTGTGATTATTGCCTCATGCAATTTTGCTGTGCTAAATGCTTGACGTCTGCCCCCATGCGTCCCTATGCAGCGCGGCGCAGTAGGCATTTTTGTTTTTCGCTGCACGATTATGGCGATCGTAGCTCAGTTGGTTAGAGCGCCGGTTTGTGGTACCGGAGGTCGGGGGTTCGAGACCCCTCGGTCGCCCCATTTTTTAAACCACATGTTGAGCATATTCAAATGGTTGGCACATCCAAAGCTATTTGGGGTGACAAAATCACATTATAATATTATTGCGTTCATGCAACATTATATTACTCATCAAGCGAGGAGCTTTTCCAAATGTCAGTCATGTGGGATTTACCAGATTTTGACGGCCATGAAGCTGTCCACTTTTTTCACGATGTTGAGACAGGACTAAGCGCGATTATTGCGCTTCATTCCACCCATTTGGGCCCCGGTGCTGGTGGTACAAGATTTTGGCATTATGAGAATCGCGAAACGGCTGTAACCGATGCGCTGCGTCTCTCGCGCGGGATGAGTTTTAAAAACGCTATGGCCGGACTTCCTCTAGGTGGCGGCAAAGCGGTTATATTGGCAGACCGCAACCGGACAAAAACTCCTGAAATATTGGCTGCTTTTGGCCGGATGATCGATTCGCTTGGCGGACAATATATCACGGCTGAAGATGTTGGCATTAGCACGGCGGATATGGTCGAAGTATCCAAACAGACTAAATTTGTTTCCGGTTTGCCGGTCAGCGATCACGGCGACGCAGGCGGCGATCCGGGACCTTTTACGGCCATGGGCGTCTATCTGGGTGTAAAAGCTGCCGTCAAACACAAGCTGGGCCGTGATAGCATGGAAGATGTCCATGTCGCTATTCAGGGCGTCGGTAGTGTCGGCGGCGGACTGGCGCGGTTGCTGGCAAAAGACGGCGCGCGGCTGAGTATTGCCGATATCAATAAAGAACATGCCGGCAATTTGGCCGGAGAAATCGGGGCCGATGTTGTCGGCCTGGACGAAGTGATGCGTCTGGAAGCAGATGTGTTTAGTCCGAATGCTTTAGGCGCTATCCTTGATAAGGTTTCCATTGCCCATCTCAATGTTCCGATCGTCGCGGGCGGCGCTAATAACCAGCTTGCAACGCCGGAAGATGGTCAGCGGATTTTTGATCGCGATATCCTGTTCGCTCCGGATTATGTTATAAACTCTGGCGGCATTATTAATGTCGGTTTGGAATATTTGGGTGATAGCAATGTCGAAGAGGTTAATCGCAGGATCACGAAAATTCCGGATCGCCTGACGGAAATCTGGAAAGAAAGCGCGTCGAGGAAATTGCCGTCCGCAGAGGTGGCCGATAATATGGCGCGGGCACTTATTGGTCGTTAAGATCGTTGTGCCCCATCGCAAAACAGTCCGCAGGTTTAGATAGCGACTTGCATGAACTGTGGCTTACCCGCCTGACCGGATATATTATGTGACAGCGGATAATTTCCGGGCGGCAAAGCTGCTAGCGGCATGCCTGCCGAGGCCAGATCATAAGGTGAGACTCGATGACGCGTGCACAGGCCACCAGCGCCATCGTTTACCAATGGTGTTTCAAACTCTGTTGCCAGCATCGATTCATTAGCTCGTATTACGGTGCTGATAACCAATTGCCCGCCGCCAAGATCGAGAACTAGCTTTGTACCCACCGGAACGCCTAGCATCCCTTCAAATCTGGCCCCAGTCTTGGACAGATCGCGCATGACAACGTCATATCGGTGATCTTCGTGAATAGCGCCGATGCGGCGGAATACGGTGCGCCGGTCTGGCCGGTATAATTCTGGTCCATCGGGTTCAATCCGGAATTCGCCGCTGCCCATTTTTTCTTCAATTTCGCTGAGTTTGAGGGCCTTTGAATAGATATAGCCTTGAATATATCGTGCGCCTTTTGAACAAACGAGGCTGAACTGATCAAAGGCCTCTACTCCTTCGACCGTGGTTTCCATGCCTAGCGCGTCGGACAGGCTGACGATGGCCGCGATGATCTTTGCGCTATTCTTGTCTTTCTGTGTGCAGGAATCGACAAAGCTCTTATCAACCTTAATCTTGTCAAACGGGGCAGATCGGAGATAGCTAAGTGATGAATAGCCGGTGCCGAAATCATCCAGTGCTAGTCTGATGCCCTGTTCTTTCAATGTTTTGAACATATTGTCGGTGGTTTCGCTGTCGCCCAAAAAGACGCTTTCGGTCAGTTCCAGTTCGAGCCGGTCGGGTTCCAGGCCGCTATCAGCCAGTGCTTTCCTTACGATTTCCGGAAAATCCCTGTTTGCAAATTGCACGGCCGACACATTGACCGCGATGCGCACAGACTTTGGCCAATGCATGGCATCGACACAAGCGCGGCGAAGCGCCCATTCACCGAGTTGGTTAATAAGATTGAGTTCCTCGGCAATGGGGATGAACACATCCGGACTAACGGCTCCTCGTTCGGGGTGAACCCAGCGCATTAGCGCTTCAAAGCCCACTACCATATGATCATCCGTGCGGACAACCGGCTGATAGTGAAGATCAAGTTGGTCATTTTCCAGCGCATCGCGCAAGTCTTCTACCAACAGTCGGCGTTTTTCCTCTTCATCCTTCAAGTCTGCAGAATAAAAGCGGAATTGGCCCCTCCCTGAATTTTTGGCGGCATATAGAGCAAGGTCAGAACTGCGAACGAGTTCATCCTTTTCAACACCGTCATAGGGTGCGACCGCAATGCCAATGGATGTTCCAATCACAGCGCTTTTTTCGCCAATCGGATAGGGTTGAGATATAATTTTAACGATCTTATCAGCGAGCTCGCCTAATTTTCCACGATCATCAATATCGGGCAAAATAATCTGAAACTCATCGCCGCCCAGCCGTCCGATCTCGCCGCGGTCGCCGATAATCTTGCGCATGCGCGTCGCCACTTGTTTCAGCAACTCATCGCCGGCGGGATGGCCCATGGTGTCATTGACCTGTTTGAACCGGTCGAGATCAAGCATCATGATGGCGCAGCTGCGGCTGGCGGCCTTAAAGGCTCCGAGTATTCCATTGAGTTGGCTGTCCATGCGGTGGCGGTTCGCCAGTCCGGTTAGCGAGTCGAATTCGGCGAGGCGGGAGTCTTCCAGCTTTCGCTGATATTCGAGAGTAACGTCCTTGGCATTGCCGCGATATCCATGAAATTGGCCAGCATCATCGAATTTCGGGTGCGCAGCAATCATCCACCATGTCGGACGATCTCCCTGAGTCAACGTCGCGGGAATGCGCCGAACAACAAGATCATTGATCTTGCTTCGTTTTCTAAATTTATAATGCAGCGGACGATCGGACTTTTCATCGGGATTGTCGGGATCATTCTCGAACAACGCGGTGAGCGGTACAGAGAGTAGCTCGCCAATCGGCTTGTTGAGATTTTCGGCCGCTTTTTCCGAGAGATATATCAACCGGCCTTCCTCATCGGTGGCCCATAGCCAACTTATCCCGGCCTGTTCAAAGTCATCGAGTACTTCGATACGCCGTGCATAATCATCTGATGTAATGACAGAAATAGATTCTGTTTTGGAATCACCCGACGATCCGCCGGAAAATGCTTTGAATAAGCCTTTGACTGCCATAAGTATTTTTTTGACCTCAGCCCGCCCGGCCAATATAATATTGGTCGAAATTTTGCTCTCTAACCGTCAGATTTAGTGGCACTTGGTTTACAGAGGACTAATAAATGGCCGCCCGTCGTCGCTTCAACGGTAGTTTTTCAAGCTATGGCGCAGTTCCAATGGCTTATATCCCAAATATTTTTTATTATATGACCGACATAGCTCCTCAAATCGTCACAAGTGGCTGCAAGTTCAGAAAAACACTTGTCGCCTTGCGCCAGTTCTGCCATCAAAAAACCAGATTTTACTGGTCGCACAGTAGCCAGAGGCAATGACCGTTTTTTACATGCACGCATACGCAAATCCCACACGCTTTCTATCGCTTGCCAGGCCGTTAACGCTTTGGTTCATGGCGATTGGAATAGTGCTGATTACCTTCGGTTCGGTTTATGGATTATTCTATGCCCCTGCCGACCGGTTAATGGGCGATAGTGTCCGTATTCTTTATATCCATGTGCCGACGGTGTGGTTAGCGATGGGCGGTTGGACGGCCATTGCCATTTCTAGCATTGTGCAAATTGCGTGGAGGCATCCCTTGGCAGCGGTTGCAGCGCGCGCAGTTGCAATTCCGGGCGCTTTATTTACAGCCTTGGGGCTGATCACTGGATCAATCTGGGCACGTCCAACTTGGGGAACCTGGTGGGTCTGGGATGGACGGGTCACGTCCGTGCTAATTTTGTTTTTCCTGTACCTTGCCTATATTGCGCTTGCCAATGCGAGTGGTGGTAAGGGCGGAGTGTCTCGTGTTACCGCTATTTTTGGTATCGTCGGGGCGATTAATATTCCGATTATCAACCGCTCGGTGGTGTGGTGGAACAGCCTACATCAAAAGGCCAGCATCACGGTCAGCGGGTCGTCGATTGATGCCTCTTTTCTATGGCCGCTGGCGATAAATGTCATTGGCTTTAGCTTTATATTCAGCGCAATCGTTTTAATGCGGATGCGGGGAATATTGGCAGAGACCAAAGTCGAAGCGCGATTGAAACGGATGGCAGCAGAATGAATCACTGGCCTTTTGTAATCGCATCCTATGCGATAGTGCTGCTCGGCACGCTGGCGGTGATTGTCGTTAGCTATACCGGAATGCGCACATCTGAAGCCAAGGCGGATCGGCTTAAAGCTAAGCGAAAATGAGTGTAATGATAAGTGAGAGCGACGCGTGAAAGCGAAACACCAACGACTGACATTGGCCGTGCTGGCATTGGTCGCTTTGATCGGTGCTGGATTGCTGGCGGCGTTTGCGTTGCAGGATCAGGCCAGTTATTTCTACACGCCAACTGACATTGCCGAAAAAAAACCGGCATTCGGTGAAGCCATCCGTTTAGGCGGTATGGTCGAAAAAGGGTCGATCCACCATGAGGCAGATGGCGTGACGGTTAATTTTATCGTGCAGGACGGAAAGTCGCGGCAGGCAGTTATATACACGGGGATCACTCCGGACCTGTTCGTCGAAGGGTCCGGTGTCGTTGCAGATGGCAAGCTGACCGCTGATGGCATATTTGTGGCAGATAGCCTGCTCGCCAAACATGATGAGAATTATATTCCCCGCGAACTTGAAGGAATCGATATGACTGGCGATATGAAAAAAGCGGATACGCTGGTCGAATGATTGCAGAAGCAGGTCTGATCGCCTTATGGCTGGCTGCCGGATTGGCGCTATTGCAATTTGCATTGGGCGCGATTGGTGTACGTGCAGGACGCGAAGATTTTTACGCCGCGATCCGCCCTGTGGCGATTGCGCAAGGCGTGCTGGTGACTTTATCCTTTCTATTGCTTATCTGGCTTTTTTTGCGGTCGGACATGTCGGTTGCGCTGGTGGTGAAAAACAGCGCGTCGGTTAAACCGCTGCTTTATAAATTTGCCGGAACCTGGGGCAATCATGAAGGGTCTATGCTGCTGTGGGTCACGGTCATGGGCTTGGCGGGGGCGTGTATTGCGCTGTTTGAGCGCAGTTTGCAGGTGAAAACGCTGGTCACAACATTGGCTGCACAGGCGTTTATCAGCCTTGGTTTCTATGCCTTTTTGCTAATTTCCTCCAATCCGTTTGAGCGGATGTATCCGGTCCCAGCCGATGGGCAGGGGCTAAATCCTTTGCTTCAAGACCCGGGCTTGGCCTTTCATCCTCCTACTTTATATTTTGGCTATGTCGGTCTGTCGGTTGCTTTCTCTTTCGCGGTTGGCGCGATGATTACCCGTGACGTTGGTCCGGCGTTTGCGCGGGCGATGCGGCCTTGGGTATTGGGCGCTTGGATATTCCTAACGCTTGGTATCACGGCGGGCAGCTATTGGGCTTATTATGAATTGGGCTGGGGCGGTTGGTGGTTTTGGGACCCGGTTGAAAATGCGTCCTTAATGCCGTGGTTAGCGGCGACGGCGTTGCTCCATTCCGTTTCGGTATTGGCAACGCGTGACGGGCTGAGAGCATGGACAGTAATGCTGGCTGTTGTGGCTTTTTCCATGTCGATGATCGGTACATTTCTGGTGCGCTCCGGTATTTTGACGAGCGTCCATGCATTTGCGGTTGATCCCGAACGCGGTAGCTTCATTCTTGCGCTTCTGGCCATATATATTGGCGGCGCAATGGCCCTGTTTGCGCTCAGGGTTGGCACTGTAAAAGAGGGAGCGCGCTTTGAACCGATTAGCCGCGAAGGCGCGTTGGTTGCCAATAACCTGTTGCTTTCAGCGATTTTGGGCATCGTCTTTGTCGGGACGCTCTATCCGTTGGTGGTAGAGGCGTTGACCGATGAAAAACTGTCCGTTGGCCCGCCTTATTTTAATCTGGCAACTGGACCGCTAGCGCTCATTTTGGTGGCGGTTATGGCCATGGGGCCCTTACTGCGTTGGCGGCGGGATAGCGCAAAGGCTTTGCTCAACCGGATATCACTTCCCATAGTAATTTCCGCCGGAGCGCTATTTTTGCTGGTTTTGCTGACATCCGGCATGTCGGTCTTGCCTTTGCTTGCGCTGGCACTGGCTGCGGGTATTTCAGTGGCCAGCTTTGCACCCTTGTGGAAGCGGAATTTACGCCGAACACCGCTGCACACATATGGCATGGTTCTGGCCCATTTCGGTATCGCGGTGGCATTGGTCGGGATGGCGTCGGAAAGCAGCTTTACCGAAGAAAAACTAATTGCTGCGAAGCCCGGTGACGAGATTATAGTAAACAAATGGAAGCTCAAGTTCGAAGCGATTGAACCCCTTGCTGGCCCTAATTGGACGGCTTTGGAAGCAAGAATGACCGCGCAATATGATGGCGGAAACATAATAGAAATTACACCGCAAAACCGCATGTTTCCATCCGCGCAAACACAGACCAGCGAGGCGGCATTGCTGACCCGCTGGAATGGGCAGCTCTATGTGGTGCTAGGTGACGGGGATGAGGAAGGGCGCTGGCAAATTCGTGCTTGGTGGAAGCCATTTGTCACGCTGATCTGGTTCGGCGGAATTTTAGTTGCACTAGGAGGCGCGCTGGCAGTTATCGGACGTTTGCGGCGCGGCTATTTGCAGCGCAAGCAGAAAGAATATGCGGAACTGGCGCTATGAATCGTTGGTTGCTGTGGTTGCCCTTGGGGCTATTCGGATTATTTTTCGTCGCTGTCGCGGCGGGTTTGATTATGCCGAAGGACAATGTGATTGAATCGAAAATGGTTGGCAAAATGATGCCGACCTTTTCGCTTCCTGCGGCGGTTGAACAACGGCCAGCATTGAGCAGCACCGATTTGGTGGATGGTAAACCCAAGCTGCTCAATATTTTCGCGAGCTGGTGCCTGCCTTGTATTGCCGAAGCACCGCAGCTGTTGGAACTTCAGAAAGCGGGAGTGGAAATCCAAGCCATCGCTAGCCGGGATACGCCGCAAGACATTGCAAATTTTCTAAACCGCTGGGGTAACCCCTATAGCCGGATTGGTTCCGACGCGACGAGTTCGGTACAATTGGAATTGGGCTCGTCCGGTGTACCGGAAACCTTCGTCATTGATGGCAAAGGTATGATCGTCCACCAGCATATTGGCGATATCCGCAAAGAGGATGTCCCAAAATTGCTTAAAATGTTGCGGGAGGCCCAATGAGACATTGTCTTACTTTGGCCGCATTTCTTTTTGCGATTCCAGCGGTGGCACAGACAGGATTGCCGCCCGCTCCTTATGCAGATCAACAATTGGCTGATCCTGCCAAAGAGGCGGCGGCGCGGGACCTGATGGACGAACTGCGTTGCCTGAAATGTCAGAGCCAGTCGATTGCTGACAGCAACGCCCCGATGGCCGGGGATATGCGCAGTCAGGTCCGCGAACGTATCGCCGCAGGGGAAAGTCCGGAACAAATTCGGGCTTGGCTGGTGGAGCGCTATGGCAATTGGGTGTCTTATGACCCGCCGATGTCTCCGCTGACGTGGCCTTTGTGGATCGCTCCGATCTTTCTGTTACTCGCGGCTCTATGGTTGGCGCGCGGGCGTTTCCGCCGCAAAAAGGACAAAAGCTAATGGGTTGGTTGATCCTCTTGGGGTTTCTGTTGCTGCTGTTTGGTAGTCTGGTCTGGTTCGGGAAATTGCCGCGCGGGGCCTATGAAATTACGGGTGCGGCGCTGTTGCTCGGTGTGGCGGGCTATGCATGGCAGGGTCATCCGGGCATGGCAGGCGTATCGATTGAGCCGTTGGAAAAGCCCAATAGTTTTGACGATAGTAATATCGAATCCCGCGAAGAAATGGGTGAGCGTTTTGGTACCGCACGCGAATGGCTGGTGTTTTCAGATGCGCTTAATCGCAGCGGAAAACACGGTGCTGCGGCTAATTATCTACGTAATGGTGTCAAAGAACATCCGAATAACCCTGACTTGTGGGTCGGGCTGGGTAACGCGCTAGTCGTCCACGCAGATGGTATTATCACGCCAGCCGCCCAATTTGCGTTTCAAAGAGCTGCTGATATTTCGCCGGAACATCCTGGCCCGCCATTTTTTCTTGGCATGGCCTATGCTCAATCCGGAAAAATTGATCAGGCGCGCGCAATCTGGACAGAATTGCTGGAGCGGAGCCCGAAAGACGCTCCGTGGCGAGATGATCTCGAGTCGCGTTTAGCTGCTATGGAACAAATGCAGCCATCACTTCCATCCCCTGAAATCCCCAATGTTGATAAGTAAAGCATAGGTTTGTCAATAGTTTAAGTGATGTATCTGTCACCCTCATTGCGTGCTATAAATGCTCGTGCTAGTCGCGCGCGCTTGTCGAATCAGATGTATCGCAATCGCATAGCTGCTTTGACCCAATCGGGGGACCGCCACGTCGGCAATCATGTCTGAATCGTCGTCACAACCGAACCGGACGCGCAATCGCGCCATCCAACCCCATGGTTCACGCCAAGAGGGTAGCGCTGTTGCAAAACTGGTTGCCGGTGCGATTGGCATCGTCTTTGGCGATATTGGTACTAGTCCGCTCTATGCCTTTCGCGAAACATTTGTCGGTGCCCATCCGCTGGAATTGGACCGTATCCACGTTTTAGGCGTTGTGAGCTTGATTTTCTGGTCGATGACATTGGTTGTGTCGATCCAATATGTGACGATCCTGATGCGCGCCGATAATAAAGGCGAGGGCGGGAGCCTTGCGCTGGTGGCTTTGCTTTCAGGTGCATTGCGAAAGTCGAAATTCGGCTGGGTGGCGGTTCTGTTGGGTGTATTTGCGACATCTTTATTTTACGGCGACAGTATGATTACCCCGGCTATTTCGGTCCTCTCCGCGGTCGAGGGTCTGACGGTGGTCCAGTCCGGTCTCGCTCCATTGGTATTGCCAATTGCGGTTACTCTTCTGGTCCTTTTGTTCATGATACAGTCCCGAGGGACGGCCAAAATCGGGGCGTGGTTTGCGCCTATCATGCTGGTATATTTTACCGTGATCGCGGTGCTGGGGATCATCCAGATAATCGCGCACCCCTCCATATTAATGGCGCTTAATCCTTGGTACGCCGTTCAGTTTTTCATGACCGACGGTATTAAGGCGTTTCTTGCGCTTGGTTCGGTTGTATTGGCTGTAACGGGATCGGAAGCCTTGTTTGCCGATATGGGGCATTTTGGTAAAAAACCGATGCGCATTGCGTGGTTTGGCTTTGCTATGCCTGCGTTGCTCTGCAATTATTTCGGGCAGGGCGCGATGATTTTGGCGCTTGATACCGCTGGTGCCGCCGAAGCTATCCAAAATCCATTCTTCATTCTTGCTCCAGAATATCTGCGGCTGCCATTGGTAATATTGGCGACAATGGCGACATTTATTGCCAGCCAAGCTGTAATCTCCGGCGCGTTTTCGGTCACCCATCAGGCGATCCAGCTGGGCTTTATCCCGCGCCTTACTATCAAGCATACCAGTGCTTCAGAAGCGGGGCAAATCTACATTCCGATTGTCAATTGGGCGCTCATGATCGCTGTCATATTGCTCGTATTGACCTTTCAGACGTCGAGTAATCTGGCTTCGGCCTATGGGATTGCCGTCACGGGGGCGATGTTCATTGATACCTGCTTGTTGGCAATTGTCGTCTTGACCTTGTGGAAATGGAAATGGTGGTATGCAATGCCGCTGGTGGGCATATTCTTCATCGTCGATGGAGCCTATTTTGCCGCTAATCTGACCAAGGTTCCACAAGGGGGCTGGTTCCCGCTATTAGTAGGCGCATTTGCATATCTTTTGCTCACAACCTGGGCCAAAGGACGCAAACTCATGCGGGAAAACATGGCAGAGGCTGCTATGCCGATCGAGGTTTTTACCAAATCCGCTAAAAACAGTGCGACGCGGGTTTCTGGCACCGCCATATTTATGGCATCATCTTCTATGGGCATACCAGCGGCCCTGTTACATAATATCAAGCATAATAAGGTTATTCATGATCGCGTCGTAATCTTGACAGTGAATATCAAGGATGTGCCAAGTATACCCCTGTCAGAGCGTGTTGAAGTGACGGATATTGGTGACGGCTTTTATCGCCTCATCCTCAACTTTGGCTTCATGCAGGAAACGAACATTCCACTGGCGCTCACCAAGGTCAAAAACTGCGGCATGCCGTTTGATATGATGACGACGAGCTTCTTCCTGTCGCGACAAACATTATTGCCATCCAAAAAACCGAAAATGTCGATTTGGCGGGAAAAAATATTCGCATGGATGCTGCGTAATGCGGCCACAGCCATGGAGTTTTTCAAACTTCCGAGCAACCGTGTGGTCGAACTCGGCAGCCAGATGGAAATTTGACAGGCGGCAAATGCTTGAGCATCCGGCTGCATTGACTTCAGTCTGAGCAATGGCTCGATGCTTGGAAGCCGGAAGTCATTTTATTGTTAGAAAAGCGCAATATTTTGTGGCCTAAGCCTATTTGCTCTACTAGATACTGGACCAATGATTCTCACCTCGATCGAAGGATAATCCACCTATGCGCGTCGCCATTGCATCTGATCACGCAGCTTTAGAAATGAAAGCCGCTTTGGTAGAGTGGCTGCAACAGGCCGGGCATGACGTGAATGACCTCGGTCCGATGACAGCGGATAGCGTCGATTATCCTGATTATGGGTATAAGCTGGCACATGCCGTTGCGTCGGGTGAAGCAGAACGCGGTGTTGCTCTTTGCGGTTCCGGGATTGGTATTTCCATTGCGGTTAATCGCAATTCAGCATGCCGCTGCGCTTTGGTATCCGAAGGCCTTTCGGCCAAGCTAGCCCGCGAACATAATGATGCGAATGTCATCGCTATGGGCGCGCGTTTGGTCGGGATTGAGATCGCGAAAGATTGCTTGAATATTTTCTTGAACACAGAATTTGGCGGCGACCGGCACCAGCGCCGCGTTGATAAACTTTCCGCCCCAATAGCCTAAGGAGCAGCATGATGAGTAACGTCGCAGATATGCAGGATATCCGCCAAACCGGATTTTTTGACTTTTCGGTAGATGAGAGTGATCCAGCGGTAGCGGGAGCGATTAATGCTGAATTGTCGCGTCAGCAAAATCAGATCGAGCTGATAGCCTCCGAAAATATTGTGTCCAAAGCGGTGCTACAGGCCCAAGGGTCGGTCTTTACCAATAAATATGCCGAAGGTTATCCCGGCCGCCGCTATTATCAGGGCTGCGGACCATCGGATGATGTAGAAACCCTCGCCATTGAACGCGCGAAACAGCTTTTCAACTGCGGCTTTGCCAATGTTCAGCCACATTCGGGTGCACAAGCCAATGGCGCGGTGATGTTGGCGCTGACCAAGCCGGGTGATACCATCCTCGGTATGTCGCTGGATGCCGGTGGGCATTTGACCCACGGCGCGAAACCGGCGCAATCGGGCAAATGGTTTAACGCAATTCAATATGGCGTGAACGAGGATGACCATCTGATCAATTATGAGGAAGTCGAGGCGCTTGCCAAAGAGCATCAGCCGAAACTGATTATTGCCGGTGGTTCAGCCTATCCGCGTCACATTGATTTTGTGAAGTTCCGTGGGATTGCTGATGCGGTCGGCGCGCTGTTCATGGTCGATATGGCCCATTTCGCTGGCTTGGTGGCCGCTGGCTATCACCCTAGTCCGCTGGAATATGCCGATGTAGTGACAACAACAACACATAAGACCCTGCGCGGTCCACGCGGCGGCATGGTGCTGACCAATGATGAAGCTATTGCCAAGAAGATAAATTCGGCAGTTTTTCCAGGCTTGCAGGGCGGTCCCCTGATGCACGTCATCGCCGCTAAAGCGGTGGCCTTTGGTGAAGCCTTGCGGCCCGAATTCAAAAGTTATTCCGCAGCTGTCATCGAGAATGCCAAAGTTTTGGCCGCTCGGCTTAAAGAACGCGGCGCCAATCTGGTCGCTGGCGGAACCGATACCCATCTTGCTCTTGTTGACCTTTCTCCTTTGGGGATTACAGGCCGTGATGCGGATGAAGCGCTCGAACGTGCTGGCATTACTTGCAACAAGAACAGCATTCCCAATGACCCACAGCCGCCGATGAAGACGAGCGGCATTCGTGTGGGTTCTCCTGCCGGTACCACACGCGGCTTTGGTCCAGCGGAATTCCAGATGATTGGTGATATGGTTGCCGACGTTCTCGACGGGCTGCGCGAAAAAGGTGAGGGCGGTGACCCTGCCGTGGAAGCCGATGTCCGTGAGCGCGTTCAAACATTATGTGCCCGCTTTCCCATTTACCCAGAATAAGCGAACTCAGCCCTTATGCGTTGCCCATTTTGTGCCCATGACGATAGCCAGGTTAAAGATAGCCGACCGACGGAAGATGGCACAACCATCCGGCGGCGGCGGCAATGCGAAGGTTGCGGTGCTCGGTTCACGACATTTGAACGGATCCAGCTGCGCGAGATAATCGTGGTGAAGAGTGAAGACCGGCGGGAAACATTTGATCGTTCCAAGATTGATCTGTCCGTTTCTTTGGCTTGCCGGAAGCGCGGAATTGCGCAGGAACAAATGGATCAGCTGGTCTCCGGCATCCAACGCCAACTGGAAACGAGCGGCGAAACGGAAATTCCCTCCAAACGTATTGGCGAGATGGTAATGGATGGCCTGAAAGGGCTTGATAGTGTCGCCTATATCCGGTTTGCATCGGTCTATAAGGATTTTACCGAAGCAAGGGATTTTGAAGAATTTGCCGGTAGCGTGAAGGATGTTGGCATCAGCGATGGCAGCGACCAATGAGCACCGGTAAACCGATAATTGTTCTGGTAAAGCCGCAGCTTGGTGAGAATATTGGCAAAGCGGCGCGTGCGATGCTCAATTTTGGCCTGACCGAAATGCGGATTGTTGACCCTCGTGATGGTTGGCCTAATCCTTCGGCGGGCCCGACCGCGGCTGGCGCTGATAATGTTCTTGAGGAAGCACAGGTTTTTGCAACAACGGCAGAAGCGGTCGCGGATTGCGCACATGTCTATGCGACCACGGTTCGCAAACGCGGGATGACCAAAGACGTGCTAACACCGGTTGAGGCTGCGGAGGATATGGCCGCGGCTAGCGGCAAATGCGCGATCTTATTTGGACCAGAGCGATCCGGGCTTGAAGTTGTTGATGTTGAATTAGCACGTAAGATAATCACCGTGCCGATAAACCCCGAATTTGCGTCGCTCAATCTCGCGCAAGCAGTCATATTAGTGGCTTATGAGCTATCCAAGATGGACAAGGCCGGAACCGTTCAGCCGACGATCGAGAAAAAGAAGAAAGAACCGGCTCCGCAAATCGAGCTAGATCGATTTTACGAGCATCTGGAACGGGCATTGGATGGGACGGGATATTTTTTTCCACCGGACCGGGTGCCTGCAACAAAGGTCACGCTGCGTAACATGATAACCAAGCCTGCATGGACCAATGAAGAAGTGCAGACGTGGCGCGGTATACTTAGCTCGCTTGAAAATCCATTTGTCAAAAAATAGCGGCCAGAAAAACTAGGGCCAGAGCGCTTATTTGTCTCTCAACTGGTCCCATTTTTCCAGTTCATAGCTAATCGAGGTTTCGATTAACATTTCCCAGATTGCGGCCATGATGGGCACTGGAATAGCTGCTTCGCTGGCAAAGCGCTTTATATTTTCAAGAACCTCCGCTTTACGCGTTTCGTCACGTACGGCGGATCTTTCAGACTTTATTCTGGCTGCGGCTTCCATGCATTGAAAGCGCAGTTTGAATAGTGAAATGAGATCAGAATCAAGTTCATCGATCGTTTCACGCAGTTGCGACATGTCTTGAATATTTGATATAGAATCGATAGTATAAGGCATGACTGCGGCGTTAGTTGAGCTTGGATCGATTGTCGAGTGCAGGATCATTTTACATCAAAAATTTGCGCTATTGTGCCAAATTTAGAACATTAGATTATAAGGATATATTGTGCTTTCATATTTTATCGCCCTCGCAATCGCAGGTGAACTTTCTGGCAGTTCTGCCGATAAGGAACCGATTAAGGAGGATAAAATTGTGTGCCGGTCGGTAATGACTGTCGGTTCGCGCATTCCGGACCGTGTTTGTCGGACCAAGAAAGAATGGGCTAATATTGCACGCGAGAATGAAGAGCAGCTACAGAACCGATCCAATTATAGTCGCGGTACGCAGAATCGTAATACAGAGTAGCAATTCAGCGCAGCCCCGATGACATGCGGCGGCGATCATTTTTATCCGGTTTAGCGCTGTAGTGCGCGCTTGACAGCGGTTTGGAATTTCGTCATAGGTCGCGACTTGCAATTGGCTCCGCACCCCGGTGAAGCGGTAGCCGCGTTAATCCCATAGGATTTTCGGTGCATTCCGGGACGAATATAAATAGCAAATTAGGAGTCATTTATGACGAAACGTACCAGTTCGAAATATAAACTTGATCGCCGTATGGGCGAAAATATTTGGGGTCGCCCCAAATCGCCCGTCAATCGCCGCGATTATGGTCCCGGTCAGCATGGTCAGCGCCGCAAAGGCAAAATTTCCGATTACGGTATTCAGCTACGTGCCAAGCAAAAGCTTAAAGGCTATTATGGCGACGTGACCGAAAAACAATTCAAACGCGCCTATAAAGAAGCATCGAGCATGAAAGGCGATACTAGCCAGAACTTGATCGGTTTGCTGGAGCAGCGTTTGGATATGGTCGTATATCGCGCCAAATTCACACCAACGATTTTCTCCGCTCGTCAGCTTGTGAGCCACGGCCACATTCGCGTGAACGGCGTAAAATGTAATGTTGCTTCACGTAAAGTGCAGCCCGGTGATGTTGTGTCGCTGAGCGACAAGGCGCAGGAAATGCTGCTGGTTATCGAAGCACAGAGCCTGCCTGAGCGTGATGTTCCAGAATATGTCACACCAGACGGCACAGACAAAGTTACTTATGTTCGCGTTCCTACGCTTGACGAAGTACCTTATCCGGTGACGATGGAACCTAACCTCGTCGTCGAGTTCTACTCACGTTAATCGGTTCAACGATATTTAGAAAAAAGGGCGGCCCGTTGGAGCCGCCCTTTTTTGTTGCGCGTTTCAGGCAAGGGCTTGCGTCTAAGGCCAGTGGATGTAATTAGTGTCGTCTGAAATCAAATTTGAACGATAAATTATCTTGAGGATCTGAAATGCAAAAGAAATGGTTTGCCCTCGCGCTGGTACCGGCACTGGCTCTTACAGCATGTAAGAAAATAGACGACCCGAATGTTAGCACGGCGTTGCCAGAGGTCGCTGCACCGGAACTGTCGCTTGATACCATGCGCGATATTACGCAGGAGCTTTCCTCAGATGCATATGAAGGCCGCGCACCCGGCACCGCAGGCGAAGAAAAAACCCTTGCTCTCCTGACCAAGAAATTTGCAGAGGTCGGCGTTGAGCCTGGAAATGGCGGCAGCTGGTTTCAGGATGTGCCGTTGGTCGAAATTAATGCTAAAAATGTTTCCGCTTTGACCGTCAAGGGCGGCAAGGGCGAGATGAGCTTTAAATATGGTCCCGAAATGGTCATCTCAACCTATCAGGAACAACCAAAAATCAATATCGCTGATAGTGAGATGGTTTTTGTCGGATATGGCATCAACGCGCCTGAGCGCGGTTGGAATGACTATGAAGGTGTCGATGTTAAAGGGAAAACGGTCGTCATATTGGTGAACGATCCCGATTTTGGTACGGAAAGCCTCGAAGGTGATTTTGGTGGCCGGGCGATGACCTATTATGGCCGCTGGACCTATAAATATGAGGAAGCTGCGCGGCAGGGCGCAGCCGCAGCATTGATCATCCATGATACGGCCCCGGCGGCCTATGGATGGAATGTGGTAGAATCCAGTTGGAGCGGACCTCAATTTTTCCCGCAGTCCGCCGATGGCGGCGCCGATCAAACCCAAGCCAATGGTTGGGTCCAGAAAGATGTTGCGGCAAAGATTTTTACCAGTGTCGGCAAGAATCTAGACAAGTTGATGGTCGCGGCGAAAGGCAAAACGTTCAAAGCGGTGCCGCTGGGCGTGACCGCTTCACTGTCATTTGAAAATGACATCAGCAAAATGAACAGCAAAAATGTCGTCGGGATTATCAAAGGCAAGACCCGTCCCGATGAATATGTCCTCTACACCGCGCATTGGGATCATTTGGGACGGTGCAAACCGGCACCGGATGGTGATGATATTTGTAACGGCGCAGTAGATAATGCTACTGGAACCGCAGCGTTGGTCGCCCTTGCAGAAGCGCATGTTAAAGCCGGTGCGCCGGATCGCAGCATTGTGTTTCTGGCGGTAACGGCTGAAGAATCCGGATTGCTGGGTTCTAAATATTATGCGCAAAACCCTGTGTATCCGCTCAGCAAGACCGTTGGCGGCGTAAATATGGATGCTTTTGGCATGGCCGGACCTGCAAAAAATGTCATTGTGGTCGGCAAGGGTAAGTCCCAACTGGATCGCTATCTGGAAGGGGCGTTGAAGGTTGATGGCCGCGTAGCGGAAGCCGAACCGACACCGGAAAAAGGCTATTATTATCGCTCTGATCATTTCAGCTTTGCAAAATTGGGCGTGCCGATGATCTATTTTGAAGGCGGCGAAGACTTGATCGACGGAGGCAAAGCCGCGGGTGAAGCGAGTAGCAAAGACTATACCGATAATCGCTACCATGGACCAAAGGATGAGTTTAATCCTGACTGGAATTGGGACGGCGTTATGGGTGATCTGAAAGTCTATTATACCGTTGGCCGGATGCTAGCGATGACCGATGATTGGCCAAACTGGAATGAAGGCGATGAGTTTCGCGGTATCCGCGACCAAAGCCGTTCCGCGAACTAGGCGCTGGTTGTAAATATATGGTGAGATGGCCTGCCGAGTGGGAGCCGCATGAAGCGGTATGGATCGGCTTTCCCGGTAATGTTGAAGAATGGCCGGATGGCTTGGCAGAGGCGCAGCAGGAAGTTGCGGCTTTTGTCAATGCGATTTGCGACAATGGTGATGGGGAGCGGGTCATACTCGTTTGCCGCGATCAAAAGGATGCTGATCGGGCAAATTCGCTGGCTGATGATCTGGTCGAGGTCATAATAGAGCCTTTCGGTGATATATGGCTGCGCGATACCGGTCCGATTATCACCGTCGATGGTGACGGCCGCCACGCGAATGACTTTGGCTTTAATGGATGGGGCAGGAAATTTGAGATGCCCGGCGATCAGGATATCGGGTCGCGTCTTGCGCAACCATGGAATCTGCCGGTTCATGGTCATGATTGGGTGCTGGAAGGCGGAGCGATTGACGGCGATGGCGCGGGCAATTTGCTGACCACAGAGCAATGCGTTCTCAACAGCAATCGGAATGAAGGCATAACGCACAAGCGGGTTGAGGCAAATCTCAACGAAGCCCTGTCCATCGACAATATATGCTGGCTGGGCGACGGATTGAAGGCAGATCATACGGATGGGCATGTCGATAATTTGGCCCGTTTTGTCGGGACTGGGATCGTCGCCATTCCAGAGGCCGATGACTCCGAAGATCCGAATATTGATATTTTTGAAGATGCTGCAAAACGGGCAGTTGCCGCCGGTCTGAACGTCGTGCGAATTCCTTCGGCTGGGAAATATCTCATCGACGGGGCCATCGCACCGGCGAGCTATATGAACTTCTATATTGGCAATACGGTCGTTGCTGTTCCGCAATATGGCGCGGAGAATGATGATAGTGCTATCAGGAAAATCGCGTTTTTATTCCCGAAGCACAAGGTTGTCGGCCTATCAAGCGTCGCATTGCTGCGCGGGGGCGGTAGCTTTCACTGCATCTCTCAGCAGATTCCTAAAAGCTAGGTTGTGCGGGTCATTTATACTAATATGCTGATAGAGCACCCCATCGGAAAGGCCTGATTTAATGACCAAGAAACTCATACTCGCTGGTTTGGCGACTGCATTATTGGCAACAACGGCGCTACCTGCGCTTGCAAAACACCACGAAGAAAATGGCGCTATGCATCAGGATGCAGCCCTGACGGCAGCCATTAATCATGAGCGCCGCAGTGATGACAAAGCGCGCGATATATATCGTAATCCTGCAGAGACGTTGGCATTTTTTCAGGTAAAGCCTGATCAAACTATTGCGGAATATGGACCCGGCGGCGGCTGGTACACACGGATATTGCTCCCCTATCTGAGCGGTAGCGGAAAATATGTTGCGATTAACAATGATAGTGGCGGCGCCAGTTTCGCGGACCTGACCCGCGAAGTGCAGATGAAAGCTTGGCAGGAACGGTTCCCGAAATCGGCATCTGAATGGACCGATGTCCCCGCTGATAAAATTGCCGCCTTCGAAAGCGATGAAGTACCGGTAGAACTCAAAGGAAAAATTGATCGGGTGCTGATATTCCGTTCCCTGCACGGAATGCTCAACGGCACGCGTGCGGATTCCGAACTGCGCGCGCTGCGCGAAAGCCTCGCGGATGATGGTATGGTCGGCGTGGTTCAGCACCGCGCAAAAGCAGATGCATCCTATGCGATGTCAAACGGCTCCAAAGGCTATTTGAAACAAGCCTCGGTCATTGCGCTGTTCGAACTCAATGGTTTCGAACTAGTCGGTTCTTCGGAAATAAATGCCAATCCGAAAGATACGTCAGATTATGAAAAAGGCGTATGGACCTTGCCACCGGTCCTGACCAACAAGGAAGATGATAAAGCCAAATATCAGGCTATCGGCGAATCTGATCGAATGACCTTGCTGTTTAAAAAGCGGCCTTGATAGCTTGCTGAACCATGGGTGAGTTTATTGTCCGTGCCATAGTGTCGGGGGTGATCGTCGCCATTGTTGCGATCATTGCCCGGCGTTATCCGGCAATGGGTGCGCTCGTCGCATCGCTGCCGCTTATCTCCATATTGGCGATGATCTGGTTGTGGCGGGATACTGGCGACACGGAATTATTGGCCGGACATGTGCAGGCGACATTTTTCTATGTCATCCCCAGCTTGCCGATGTTCCTTGTGATCCCGATATTGCTGCGACAGGGAATAAATTTCTGGGCATCGCTTTCGGTGGGTGTGTTGCTGACGATAATTTTATATATCGCGACAATTCCGATTGCAGCGCGTTTCGGCATCAAGCTATGATAACGGCATGACACAAGAAATCACCGTTGCAGCGTTGCAAACATCCTTACACGCTAGCGAAGCCGAAAATATAGAAGCCGTCAGCGATCAAGTCGCCGAAGCTGCCGAGCAGGGCGCGCAAATCATATTGCCGCCAGAGCTTTTTGCCGGACCCTATTTTTGCAAAACCGAGGATGAGGCGTTGTTCGCGCTGGCCAAGCCTACGCTGGCAAGTGCGCCGGTTCAGGCCATGCAAAAGCTTGCGAAACAATTGGCTGTGGCGATTCCCGCGAGCTTTTTTGAACGCGACGGGCAGCATTATTATAATAGCATAGCGATGATTGATCCTCAGGGCGAGATCATGGGCGTCTATCGCAAAAGCCATATTCCCGATGGTCCGGGCTATGAGGAAAAATTCTACTTCCGTCCGGGCAATAGCGGTTTCAAGGTATGGGATGTGTTCGGAACGACTATCGGTGTGGGGATATGCTGGGACCAATGGTTTCCCGAAACCGCCAGAGCCATGGCGCTGATGGGCGCGGAAATATTATTCTATCCGACCGCCATCGGTTCAGAACCTTATGACGCTGATCTCGACACCAGCCGCATGTGGCGCCGCGCGATGCAGGGTCATGCGGTAAGCAACTGCATGCCCGTTGTCGCCAGTAACCGGATCGGCGTGGAAGAGGGACAGGCCTTTTACGGCCACAGCTTCATTGCCAATGAATGGGGTGATCTGGCGGCAGAATATGGGGCTAAGGAAAGCGGTGTTTTGGTCGCGACGTTTGACTTGGAACAAGCGCGTAAACACAGGGCAGGTATGGGTTTTTTCCGGGACCGTCGGCCAGAGCTTTACCGGCGGTTAGCAGAGGATGTTTAGTTGACCTTGTCAAATAATATTGGGGTTAATATCCTAGATATGTTTTGCGATAGTTCCGAAGCTCTGTCTAATCGTTGATTTAGTTCATCATTACCGAATGTCTTTTCAACTAAGATTGCTTCATTGCCTTTTAGAACGAGATTCTGGAAAGTCCATTCATGGTCAGTGTATCTCTTTTTTCGAACTCCAAACCCATGAACAATCAAATGGCGATAGTCTCTTTGCTCACCAAGCTCCGTGACCCAATGGAGGATTGAATTTGATACTTCGAACGGTAACCGTTGGTCCTTTGCCACTGTAGCTAAATATTTTATTTTGGCTCCCAAATCAGATGGCAGTTTTTCTTTTAAATTTTGATTAGCATGAGGGTGGTATTGCTGAATGAAGGTATTAAGCATCCGTTCAATTCCTGCCCAGATGGTGATGTACAAACCAATGTTCGCTAAGACTGACTGTTCATAAAGCCACATTGCATCAGCTCGACTTTTGCGGGCTCTTTTGAGATCGAACAAAACTAATCGTCGTAAAGGGCCTATTTTTCTTAAGGCTCTTTGGAAAATGTTGAACTTAGCCAAGTGAAATTCCTTTTTCAAAAACTTCCTCAAACATTTTCGGCGTTAATCGCTTGGTGTTCACATTATACCGGCTACAATGATAGCTGTCGATCAGGGTGCGGCCATCGGGCAATTTATGCGTTGCCCCATGAGCGAACCGATAATCGGCTAGCCGCGCGCCCGTCATACGCACTACGCTATCATGCGCGATTTTTCCGAGCGCCAATATGATTTGCAAATTGGGTAGGCCGTCTAATGCCTTGACCATATAGGGGCGGCAATTGCTAATCTCTGCACCGGTTGGTTTATTCTCTGGCGGCAAGCATTTGACTGCATTGATGATGATCGCGTCGTTCAAGAGTAAGCCGTCATCGGGGCGTGATTGGAACAGGCCGCTGCTTAAACCCATTTTGTTCAGCACTGCAAAAAGCAGATCGCCCGATGCGTCGCCGGTAAAGGGCCGTCCGGTCCGGTTCGCGCCTTCTTTGCCGGGGGCGAGGCCGACAATGGCAAGCCGCGCTTCGGGATCACCAAAAGCAGGGACAGGCGCATTCCACCATGACGGTTGTTCTTTGCGGAGAGTTTTACGCAAATCCACCAAGCGGGGGCAGCGGCGGCAGTTTTTCGGCGCTTCGGCAAAAGGAAGGGGGCTATGATCGCTCACAGCCCCCGCCTAAATTCATTTGGACATGACGTCCAGTAAAGGACTGGTAAATCAGTCTTTCAGTTCAGCCGGTACGATGCCGCCATTGGCTGCAATTTCAGACATGACGCGCTTGTGCAGGGCGATATTATCTTCTGCCGAGCCGCTATAATCAGCGTTACCCAATTCCTGCGCCAGTTCTTTGCGGTTTGCGTAGCTTGCATCAATTTGAACGAGTTTCATCAGATCAACAATCGATGTGCGCCAGTTCAGCTTGTCCGAACCGGGGATATTGTCGAGCCGCGCTGTAACATCTACTTCGGAAATAGCTGCGCGGGGGGCAGGTGCTGCTTCTACCGCCGGGGCTGTCGTGGTTGGCGCCGGTTCAGCTGCTTTTGCTTCGCCGCCGAAAATTGCGTTTTTGATTTTTCCAAATATGCTCATGACATGTTCCTTCTCTATTGCTCTGGGCTTCACCGATATGCCCTTATATTCTTTCTTCGGTGTTACGTGGCGGGGAGTCAAACGGGGGATGACGAATAGCGGCGCTTCTGCGGCCATATCAGTGTAAACTCTCGTAAAGCGCAGTAATTTGCCGTTTTAAGAGTGAAAATCTGTTAGAGTGACTGACAGGGAAGCGGAATCAATCACAGATTTCGCGAGGTTCAAGGAGACAGGTAATGAGCATTTTAGAGATATTGCAGAAATCTGGTGGCATCGAAACGATGGCGCGCGAGTTGGGAGTTAACGAAACTGTTGCGCAAGCGGGCGCCGCCGCTTTGCTGCCCTCCATATTGGGAGGTTTTAAGAAAACAGCACAGTCACAGCCAAGCGGTCTGGACGGACTGGGTGGTTTATTGGGCCAGCTTGGCGGCGGCGGACTGCTTGATAGTGTGCTGGGTACCCAGCCAACGCCGGTCGATAAAGGTAATGACGTACTTGGCCAGATTTTCGGATCGAAAGAAGTGAGCCGTACGGTCGCCGCTGGCGCAGAACAGCAAACGGGGATCAGCAGCGAATTGCTGAAGAAAATGCTACCTGTCGTTGCGATGATGGTCGCTGGCTATATGGCCAAACAAGGCGGTGAAAGCTCCGGTAATGGCGGAGGCGGCTTAGGCGGTTTGATCGGCGGCCTACTTGGCGGCGGTTCGAAAACATCCTCTGGGGGTCTTGGCGGATTGGCGTCCTTGCTTGATCTCGACGGCGACGGAAACCCGTTGGATGATATTATCGGGATGGCCGGTAAGCTCGTCCGCTAAAAAAATAACAATTGAAGGAGATAACTAATGGGACTTTTGGATAGTGCGCTGGGTATGTTGCCTGACAATGTGAATTTGGACTCCATGGCCGAAAAAATCGGCATGACTGCGGATGAACTGAAAACAGGCGGCGAGGCTCTTTTTGCTAAATTAAAGGATGGTAGCGTCGATAAGGCGACTGCGATCAAGGAAGCCGCTGCCGAAGCTGGCGTGGATGCAGAGAAGCTTAAAGGCTTGATACCCGCCATGGCAGAGAAAGCCGGTTTGGACGGCGAAGGCGGCTTGATGGAAAAACTCGGCGGCGAAGACGGAATCTTCGGCAAAGTCACAGGCTTTCTTGACCGTGATGGCGACGGTAATCCCCTCAACGACATCACGAATATGGCTAAAGGCTTCTTCAAGAAATAGGCCCAGTCTCATTGAGGTCTCACTGAGACTGAAATTGCGGTTCTAGTCCTCCAGCGCTTCGAGTTGGAGGACGCCGCCTTCCACAGCTACGATACGCGCCATTGTGCCTTTTTTCATGGCTGGGCCTTTCGCCGGCCATTCGCCATCGGCGACCTTGGCGCGGCCGCTGGTTTCGCTGATTGTCTCTACGACGATGACTGTTTGGCCGATCAAGCGACCGGAGCGATTATTGAGCAACGGGTCGTCGCTTTCCACGACATTGTTAAGATACCAACGGCGACCAAGAAATACCGACGCTAATGAAACTAAACCAAATAATGTGAATTGACCTGCGACATTAATATCGATGAACATGGCGATCAGGCCCGTAATGGCCGCTGCCGTACCCAGCCAGATCAAAAATACGCCCGGGACCATTATTTCCGCTATTGCCAATAGCAGTGCGATAATCAGCCACTGATAATGCGATTCCAGCGTCATGACCTGTTCAATGAAGTCCATGCTTATTCGCCTTGCTGTTCAAACGGTCCTTTGCGGCGTGGCGGGGGCGGTGTGACGGAACCGCCATTATTGCCGAATGCTTCTTTGGCCAATTCACCAATGCCGCCCAATGTGCCGATAAGCTGCGTCGCTTCTACGGGGAACAGGATGGTTTTAGCATTAGGCGACGTAGCGAATTTGGATACCGCTTTGACATAATCCTGAGCGATAAAATAGTTAATCGCCTGGGCATTGCCGCCCGCAATCGCATCGGACACCATTTTCGTCGCTTTTGCTTCGGCCTCTGCTTCGCGTTCACGGGCTTCAGCGTCGCGGAAAGCGGCTTCTTTGCGGCCTTCGGCCTGCAAAATCTGTCCCTGCTTTTCGCCTTCGGAACGAAGGATTTCAGAAGCCCGTGCGCCTTCGGCATCAAGAATATTCGCGCGTTTTTCGCGTTCTGCCTTCATCTGCCGCGCCATAGCGTTAATAATATCCTGTGGCGGCCGGATGTCTTTAATTTCTACGCGGGTGATTTTAATGCCCCACGGGGTGGTGGCATCGTCAATCACGGTTAGCAGGCGCCCGTTAATTTCGTCGCGTTTGGAAAGAGTTTCATCAAGGTCCATCGAACCCATGACCGTCCGTAAATTGGTGGTCACAAGATTTAAGATGGCATTATAAAGATCATTCACTTCATAGGCGGCCTTTGGCGCATCAAGCACCTGAAAAAAGACCACTCCGTCGGTAGAGATCATCGCATTATCTTTGGTGATGATTTCCTGCCCCGGAATGTCGAGAACCTGCTCCATCATATTGACCTTGCGGCCAACGCGATAGAAAAAGGCGGGGAAAAAGTTAAAACCGGGCGTTGCAACAGTGGTAAACCGGCCGAAATATTCGATGGTGTAATGAAATCCTTGGCGGACAATTTTTATGCTTGCGCCAAGATATATGATCACCAAAACGAAAAAGAAAAATGCGGCTGTAAGTTCCATCTGCTAAATCTCCGACTTTAGGGCTTATGACCATTGATTAATCCCGCCATAATGCCAAGAAAAAAGCGAATATTTCATCAAAGAACAGAGTTATCATATTCTATGCGTATCTTTTCATTTTGTTTCACGGTCTTTTTTCTGTCTTGTTCGGCGGCGCATGCAGCAGATATTACGGAGCATGACCTTCTGGGGCATATAAAAATATTGGCCAGCGACGATTTCGGCGGTCGAAAGCCCGGGACAGAGGGTGAAAATAAAACCGTCAACTATATCGCGACCCAATGGAAAAATGCAGGTCTCTTACCGGCGAGTGAGAATGACAATTGGTATGCACCTGTAGCGATGATCGACAGGATTCCGGTTTCTCAGGAAATAGCTTTCATATTGCAGGGAAAGCGGGCGAAGCGGATAAAGGTGGGCAAGGATCAAATAGTGTTGCGCGGCGCGGCTGCAGAAAATCAACTAGCGAACATGCCGATTGTTCACGCAGGATATGGGAGCGCTAATATCGAAGACATGCGTCCTTTTGTCTCTGGCAAGATCGCGTTTCTATTCGCAAGCTCTCCGTCCGGCAGCACCGACTCTCCGGCCTTTCGTGAACGAAAGGCCAACCTTATAGCGGCGGGAGCTTCTGGTGTTATCGCCATCATAAAGGGCGAGTCTCGTTGGAAAAGGGATGCGCGGCGCTTCCGTTCGGTCAGCGCTTCCCTTGCTGACAAAAATTCCCACGCAATTGTGGAAGGCATAATCAGCGCGGATGCCGCCGAGAAAATTTTCCGCAAAGGGGATGTAGATGTCAAAAATCTTGATGAAGACATTGAACACACTGAATTTCAGCCGGTTCTAGTCCCGATATTGGCTAATCTGTCCGTAAAGACGCAGCTACGAAACTATGTTTCCAACAACGTCATAGGAAAAATAGCGGGCCGTAAACCGAAAACTGGCGCTGTTTTGTTTCTGGGGCATTGGGATCATTTCGGGGACTGCGAACCTGAATCTTTGGGGGATCGGATTTGCAATGGAGCCGTTGATAACGCGAGCGGTATCTCTTTGCTCATTGAAACTGCCAAACGATTGGCAAAAATTTCTCTCGACCGCGACATCTATTTCCTCGCGACCACTGCCGAAGAACAGGGGTTGTTGGGTGCATCGGCCTTTGTCGCACATCCGAGCTTTGCATTGAACAGGCTGGTTGCTGTGTTTAATGCCGATACCGTCGCACTGGCCCCCGATGGAAAGTTGATCGCGGTTGTGGGGCACGGTGAAACCGATCTGGACGAGGATTTGGGAAAAGTCGCGAAAGCCGAAGGCCGCGAGATAGATACCACCGGCACATCCGACAAGTTTCTGAAGCGGCAGGATGGCTATATCTTTCTTAAAATGGGCATACCATCCTTCATGATCACCAGCGCCTTTGCCGATCAGGAACGTCTGGATGCCTATATTGCCGGACGATATCATGATGTTAGTGATGAAGCAGATGACGGGTTAATATTGGGCGGGGCGGCGGCTGATGCCAATTTTCACGTCGCGCTGGGCCATTATTTCGGCAACATTGCAACTTACCCGCTTAAAGGCCCTAGCGATTAGTGACAGAACTGATTACATGGGCCGCCACAGAATCACATTAAGCGTATCAGAAAGTGGCCCAGCATGAGCAGCAGAGAAATCCGAACCGGACTAACATTTGATGATGTCCTGTTGCTGCCGGGCGCATCCGACATTGTTCCCAGCCAAGCCAATACCCAGACTTGGCTGACCAAGGAAATACGGCTGGATATTCCGGTCCTGTCCTCGGCCATGGATACGGTGACGGAATCCGATATGGCTATAGTTATGGCCCAATTGGGCGGCATAGGCGTATTGCACCGTAATTTGACGCTGGAACAGCAAATCATCGCCGTACGGCAGGTCAAGCGCTTTGAATCGGGCATGGTCGTCAATCCGATCACCATCGCACCGGATGCGACATTGGCAGATGCCGAAGGTATAATGGCTCTGAACAAGATTTCCGGTATTCCCGTGGTCGAATCCAGCGGCAAGCTGGTGGGCATATTGACCAACCGCGATGTGCGTTTTGCCGAAAATCCGAAGCAGCCGGTGTCGGAACTCATGACCAAAGATAATCTGGTGACCGTTCCCGTTGGTGTCAGTCAGGAAGAAGCCCGCAGAATGCTGCATCAACGTCGCATCGAGAAATTGCTCGTCGTCGATGAAAAATATCATTGCGTTGGCCTGATCACCGTCAAGGATATTGAGAAAGCAGTCACATATCCCAATGCCACAAAAGACAGTACGGGCCGCTTGCGCGTAGCCGCTGCGTCGACCGTTGGGGATGCAGGTTTTGAACGCAGCCTAGCGTTGATCGATGCAGAATGTGACCTGATCGTGATCGACACGGCACACGGCCACAGCAGCATGGTTTCAAAGGCAGTGGCAGAGGTTAAGAAGCGTTCTAGCCACACGCAGATTATTGCAGGTAATGTCGCGACAGCCGCTGCAACCCGTGCGCTAATTGATGCTGGAGCAGATGGCATTAAGGTCGGTATCGGACCGGGTTCGATATGTACAACCCGCGTGGTTGCCGGTGTTGGTGTTCCGCAATTGACGGCCATTATGGATTGCGCCGAAGAAGCTGCGAAATCCGGTATTCCAGTGATTGCTGATGGCGGCCTTCGGACATCAGGCGATGTCGCCAAGGCTTTGGCCGCTGGTGCATCATCGGTGATGGTCGGGTCCTTGCTGGCTGGAACGGAAGAAGCGCCCGGCGATACGTTTCTTTATCAAGGCCGTGCCTATAAAAGCTATCGCGGCATGGGTTCTGTGGGGGCGATGGCACGTGGTTCGGCAGATCGCTATTTTCAGCAGGATATTACAGACCAGCTCAAACTGGTGCCCGAAGGTATTGAGGGGCAAGTGCCGTTCAAGGGCCCAGCTGGCGATGTGGTCCATCAATTGGTCGGCGGTGTGAAGGCCGCTATGGGCTATACAGGCTCGGCGACGCTGAAAGATTTGCGGGAACGGGCGGAATTCGTCCGGATAACCAATGCCGGTTTGCAGGAAAGCCATGTGCATGATGTTTCTATCACGCGGGAAGCACCCAATTATCCAACGCGTTGAGCACCGGATTAAAGGGGTGATGGGAAAGCTATGAACGAAATTTTTATACCCTATTTGCTGATCCTCTTGGGCTGGAATGATCTGGACCCGGACAAGACAATGACGGTTTCGCACGAACTCTTTATTAGTGAAGAAATGTGCAGGCAGGCAGGGACGGAGTGGATGGAAAACATCGACGCTGACCGCGCCGCCCGGTTGGAGAAATTCAACGCTGAACAAATCAAGACGGAAGCGAGCAAGTTTTTCTGCATTCCGCAGCGGGACGATATTCAAAAACACCGCCCTTTGCTGGACGATAATTGACCCCATCCGCGCGCCTGCAAGCGGCCATCGAGTTGCTTGACGACATCATTGTCGCTGCGCGGGACAATGGGGCTTCGGCAGATAATATCGCCAAGAAATTCTTCAAAGTGCGCCGCTATGCCGGTTCAAAAGACCGTCGTGCGGTGCGCGAGCATGTCTATGCGGCTATACGGCGCTTTGGCGAACGGCCGGAAAATGGCCGCGCCGCAATGGTCGGGTTGGCCAAGGAATTGCCCGAGTTGCGGGATTCATTTGATGGTTCAACTTATGGTCCGGCAAAACTGGAAGACAATGAACAGTTTGCTGGCGGAGAAGCGATTGCCGGCTGGCTTCTGAACGAATTCGCGCAGCCGGTTGATGGAAACGAAAAAGCCGCCTTATTTGATCGCGCGCCATTGGACATAAGGCTCAACCCGAAAAAGGCGGATGCCAGCGTCATCGCAACCGCTTGGCCAGAGGTGGAAACTCTACCCCTATCCCACGCTTACCGATTGCCCACCGGAACGAGCGTTGAGAATAGCGAAGCCTATAATATGGGCCAAATCGAAATTCAGGATATGGGCAGTCAGGCGATTATCGCCGCATGTCTGGTCGGCGCGCCAAAACTGGTTCTGGACATGTGTGCGGGTGCTGGCGGAAAAACGCTCGGCCTAGCGGCGCAACTGCCGGATGATGTGCGTATCATTGCGGCTGATACCGACCGCGGGCGTTTGAGCCGCATCGATCCGCGATTGCGCCGGTCGAGTACGCGGAATGTCGAAACCATGCTCTTGTCTCCCAACAAGGAGATCGAAGCACTGGAGCCATTAAGCGGCCAATGTGATTTAGTGCTGGTCGACGCGCCTTGCACCGGTACGGGGACATGGCGCCGAAACCCTGAGCTACGTTGGCGTATGACGCCCAAACGGCTGGAACAAACGACTGAGCTTCAGGCGCGGCTCTTGGATTTGGCCAGTCGCATGGTCGCCCCCGGCGGACGGCTGGTTTATGCAGTATGTTCCTTGCTGGATGCTGAAGGCGGCGATCAAACCGAGGCTTTCCTTAAAGAGCACCCCGGATGGCGGGATATAGAGGTTGATTTGCCGATTGGACGACCATATCGTAAAGGTCTCTTACTCACCCCGTATCAAGACGGAACGGATGGCTTTTATTTCACCTGCCTCGAAAAATTGTGATAGCAGATCATGACGGACGCGCGCATGTTCATTGAACGTGCAGGTGACCCTGCTAAAACGGACGAGTCTTTATTGGAGTTAATTATGCGTTTTTCACCCGCTGCCCTTGCGCTGTCCCTTGTTTTCGCCACGGTTTCGAGTGCTGGTTTTGGCCAGTCAGCAGATGTGGATATCAAGGCCCGTTCGGTTGAATATATGCAAAAGGGTGAGGCTGCACAGCATCAGGGTAATCTTGAGTTGGCGATGGACCTATATGAAACCTCTTTGGCGGTTGATCCGCGTAACGGGTCCGCCTTTATCGCTCTGGCGCAGATCGCACGCGTACAGAAATTGCCGGGCAAGGCCATTCGGCTTTACCGTGAAGCTTTGATCCTTGATCCGAATAATCTGGACGCGTTGGCCGGGCAGGGCGAAGCCCTGGTTCAGCGGGGGGCATTAGAAAAAGCAAAGATTAATCTTTCGCGGATTGAAACCTTATGCCGGACGCGCTGTCCCCAAACGGCTCAGCTATCGTCCGTTATTACGTCGGCTGAAAAACAGCCCGTAATGTCTGCAGAAGCGGTTGCGTTGAAGCCAAAGGTCGGTGATGAGAAGCCTGAGGCTAATTGATAGCTCCGCATTTATTCCAAGTATTAAAACCCGTAAACCAGCGACATTCTGCTAACTGTATCGGTTTTCAAACGGCTGGCTGGCGGGTCTGTTTCATGTTCTACCGAATAGGAAAAACGCGCGGATAGCGAGCCCAAGAGTTTCGCATTTAAAGCTGTGGTGGCATTAAAGCTATTCGAACCGGGTGATATAACAGCAACTGCTGACGTTGAACTGCCTAGTTTAGCGCCGGCATCTTGGGTCAGTTTTAAGTTTTTCGCAATTTGCCAATCAAAATCGAGCCCAAACAAAGCAGCTAATCTTTTATCGGAACCACCGCCGATAAATTCCGTCATGCGATAAGCCGGACCGGCTTTTATATTCAGAGTGATCCCGTCTTTGTTGACAACTGTATAACCTAAGCCGCCTGAAATTGTATAGCGTCCCGCAAACCCCTGAAATCGGTCGCGTTCATATTGGGCAAGTCCATATACATAAAGTCGTTCATTGAACTTATAATTAGGTTCAAGCGTGACATTAAACTGCTCTTTGCTTGTCGCTCCATTTGTGCGTTGATAATCTGCAAGTGCACGGAATGTAGCGCGCCATTTTTCTGCTTCTTTTTTTAGTTTTAGTCCGCCGCTAATGCCCGTATTCCTGGTATTGCCAGTTGAGAGAAGCCCGCCAATCTGCCCCTCTCCCGACCATTTATCAAAAAAGCCGTCATCTTCGTCTTTGGCAGCGACGTCCGCAGCTGCCTTTAAAGCATCTGCTTTTGCCTGTGCTTTGGCTGCTGCCAGTTCAGCCTGTTGCTGATTATAGGCCTCTAACATGGCATCAATCTCGGAAATATCATCCGGATTTGTTACTTTCGCTAGCTTGACGACGGATTGAATATCGGCGTCGTTGCCGGATGTAATTGCCGCATCAAGCATGGCGGTTACCGCGTCAGGCAAGGCTGCCTGTGCTGGCATAGCGGAAATACAAGCTATAACCGAGCCTGCAAGATAAAGTCTGCTGAGCATAGGGCCTTTACTTTTATGCCTAAATGAGAGGTGCGAATTCTTTCAGGATAGCTTTATACAAATCTTTTTTAAACGGAACGATAAGGTCGGGCAAACCGGACGGACTGGTCCATTTCCACTGTGAAAATTCAGGATGCTCCGTAGCAATATCAATGTCGCTATCCGAACCACTGAAACGCATCAGGAACCAGCTTTGTCGTTGGCCGCGATATTTGCCTTTCCAGATTTTCCCCAATAATTCATCTGGCAGGTCATAATAATATTCTTCCGCGCTGCGGGCGATGATCTGCACATGATTAACGGTAATGCCGGTTTCTTCTTCCAGTTCCCTAACCGCGGCAGTTTCACTGTCCTCACCGTCATCAATCCCGCCCTGCGGCATTTGCCAAGCATCGGGATAGTTGCTGTCCTTTGCATCTATTCGCTGCCCGACAAAGACTTTGCCGTTAGTATCGGCCAACATGATTCCCGCACAGGGGCGGTATGGAAGGTTCGTAAAATCGTTCATAAAGTTGCCAAAACTACTTTCAATGAGTTGCAAATGCCATCGACATCCTGCTGAGAAGAGGGAATGCCCTTACGCAGGCAAATCAAACCGTGAATATTGCCTTTGGCTTCCGTGAAGGTCACCGGTACGCCCGCTTCGATCAGTTTTGCGCCATACGCCCGGCCTTGATCCCGCAACGGATCGAGGCTCGCAGTCATCAGGACAGTAGGCGGACTGCTCGCCAAATCACCATGTATGGGATCACAGCGCGGATCACCGGCGACACCGGCATAATGGTTATGGAAATAATCCATCGAGTCCCTGGTCAACAAAAAGCCTTCGGCAAATTCGTCCATGGAGCCGCCTGTTGTGGTGCTATCAACGGCCGGATAGATAGGAACCTGTGCGATGACGGGTACTGCAGCCGGATTTTTGACCAAATCTTGTGCCACAACAATGGCGAGATTGCCGCCAGCGCTGTCACCACAAGGGATAAGACCAGTAATTTCGATACCTAGCGCACTGGCGGCATTTTCTGCGATCCACCGGGTGGCTGCCTCGCAATCATCAGGAGCCGCAGGAAAAGGCGATTCCGGTGCGAGACGATAGTCTACTGCGATTAATGGCAAATCCATCTGTGCGGCCATTTCCGTGCAATAGGGATGATGGCTTTCCAGATTACCGATCACAAAACCGCCGCCATGATAGAAAATAATGGCGGGGCCTTTTTCGCGGCTTTCCCGTTTATCATAGTAACGCAGCTTAATATCGCCGGCAGGTCCGGGGCACGTCAGGTCTTTGATAACAGCCAATTCGGTGGGTTCTACATCGACCAGAAAGCGCATCCCGATATATGCTTCTCGGGCCGCCGCTGGTTCCATTTTATCCATGGGGACGGCCGCCGCCGCTTCCAGCAATGCCAGCATTGCCTGAGTATCGGGTCGCACAAAAGCCGTTGTCATCCGCAAATCTCCGTATCGTTGCTAATTATTTTAACAATGTCCTTGGGCGAGTAGATCAGCCGGGGTTCACAAAGCAAGTTGTATTAGGCCAGAACCAGTCGAAATGCCTCGTTTCAAACAAAATCTTTATCCCTAGTAGTTTTTATGGTTTGAAGCGGGGGCAAGAAGTGCTTTACCGCATCTTCTTATCAGGATGATGGGTACGGAAATTATATATGGCTACGGTGCTTAAGCAAGACGATAACAGCAATAACCAACCAGAGGATGCGGAAAATGTCGTCGTTCGCTTTGCTGGTGATAGCGGTGACGGGATGCAGCTTACGGGCGGGCAATTTACCCTGTCCACTGCATTGGCTGGTAGCGATCTTGCGACTTTCCCGGATTTTCCGGCTGAAATTCGCGCGCCGCAAGGCACATTATTCGGTGTGTCGGCATTCCAGATTAATTTCGGTAGCCGCGCGATTGAAACCGCAGGCGACCAACCGGATGTTCTGATCGCGATGAATCCGGCGGCTCTAAAAACCAATGTGGATGCTTTGCGTGAAGGTGGTTTGATCATCGCGGACTCAGGCGAGTTCGGAAAACGCAATCTCGACAAAGCGAAATATGAGAATAATCCGCTGGACGATGGCTCTTTGGCGAAGTGGCAATTGCTTAAGCTCGATATATCTGCGCTGACCCTTGAAGCCGTTAAGCCCTTTGGACTAGGCAATAAAGAAGCCTTGCGCTGCAAAAACATGTGGACGCTGGGTCTAGCGCTGTGGATGTTCGAGCGTGACCGCCAACCCATTGTTGATTGGTTGAAAGGCAAGTTTGCGAAACTGCCTGATGTAGCAGAGGCTAATATAGCGGCGCTCAATGCTGGCCATGCCTATGGCGAAACGGCCGAATTGTCCGGTGAAGGACTGGGCGGCGGTCATTTGACTACCCGCAAAGTCGGCGCGGCTCCATCAGCTCCGGGCTTATATCGCACCGTAACCGGCGCTGAGGCTTTGTCTCTTGGTCTGGTTGCCGGGGCGCAGTTGGCCAATCTGCCGATATTCTTTGGCGGCTATCCGATTACGCCCGCTTCCGCGATCCTTCACCACCTGTCGCGCCTCAAAGAATTTGGCGTCACGACATTTCAGGCAGAAGATGAAATTGCGGCTATCGCAGCGGCCATTGGTGCAAGCTATGCCGGTAAATTGGGTATTACATCGTCTTCCGGTCCCGGCATTGCGCTGAAAGGCGAGGCCATGGGCTTGGCGATCATGACCGAGCTTCCCTTGGTTATCGTCAATTCACAGCGCGGCGGACCTTCGACAGGTTTGCCTACAAAGACCGAGCAATCGGACCTTTATCAGGCAGTCTATGGCCGCAACGGCGACGCGCCAATGCCGGTCATTGCCGCACGCTCACCTAGCGATGCATTTGAATGCGCTATCGAAGCCGTTCGTATTGCCGTGCAATATATGACGCCGGTTATGCTGTTGACAGACGGTTATATCGCCAATGCAGCCGAGCCGTGGCAGATTCCCGATGTCGATACGCTGGAACCATTTCCCGTGACATTCATGGACAAAATGCCGGAAGGCGGACTGAAGCCTTATTCTCGTGACGAGAAACTGGCGCGGCCTTGGATTAAACCGGGTACGCCGGAATTGATGCACCGTATTGGTGGCATCGAAAAAGGCATTGATACCGGCCATATTGATTATGGTGCTGCCAATCACCAGAAAATGACCGAAATTCGCCGTGACAAGGTCTTGGGGGTTGCCGATAGCATCCCCGATCAGGAAGTCGCATTGGGTAAGGCTGGCGGCAAGTTGGCTGTGGTTGGTTGGGGCTCGACCTTTGGTCCGATCCATCAAGCGGTGCGCCGGGCAGTGGAAGCAGGCAAAGATGTTGCCCATATCCACATCCGGAACATCTGGCCGATGCCGAAAAATCTTGGCGAATTGCTGAAAAGCTATGACCGCATCATTGTCCCTGAGATGAACACGGGTCAGCTGAAGACCGTTTTGCGCGATCAATATCTGGTCGATGCCAAGCCGATTAACAAAGTATCGGGCCAGCCCTTTACTATCGCCGAAATTGAAGCGGCGATTGCAGAGAATTTACTTTAGTTTCTCGTCACCCTGAACTTGTTTCAGGGTCTCGGGAGATGCTGAAACGAGTTCAGCATGACGAAGGACAGAATATGAACGAGATGACAAAAATCACGACGATAAAAGACTGGGAAACGGATCAGGAAGTCCGCTGGTGCCCGGGTTGCGGCGACTATGCGATCCTGAAAGCGGTTCAACGGACCATGCCGGAACTGGGTGTGCGTCCGGAAAATACCTTGTTTATCAGTGGTATCGGCTGCTCTTCTCGCTTCCCTTATTATATGGAAACATATGGTTTCCACACCATTCATGGCCGTGCGCCAGCGGTAGCGACCGGTGCGAAACTGGCCAATCCCGATCTGGATGTGTGGATCATAACGGGCGACGGCGATGCTCTGTCCATCGGCGGCAACCACACGATGCACTTGTTGCGGCGGAATCTGGATTGTCAGATCATGCTGTTTAACAATGAAATTTACGGACTGACCAAAGGGCAATATTCGCCAACATCTCGCGTGGGTACGAATAGTCCTTCCACGCCTTATGGTTCCGTTGATCGTCCGGCCTCTCCATGTGCTTTCGCACTGGGGGCAGGGGCACGTTTTATTGCGCGCGCCATTGATATTCACAAAGACCTAACCAATGTCCTGAAGTCGGCCCACGCCCATAAGGGTGCATCATTTATCGAGATTTTTCAGAACTGTATCGTCTATAATAAAGATGTTTTCGAGGAATTCGCGGCTAAGAAAACTGCCGCTTCTACGCAATTGCTGCTCGCTAATGGTGAACCAATGCTGTTCGAAAAAGGGGCGAAAGGCATCACGCTCGACCGTGATACATTGTCGCTGAAAGTTGTGGATGTCGTCGATGGCGACTGGCAGGCGGCGGATGTGATTGTCCATGATGTGACCAATCGTTCGGTTGCCCATATGTTGATTGAAATGCCTTTCGGTGAATTCCCGATGGCTATCGGTGTGCTCTACGACGATCCGCGCCCGACTTTCGAAGCCGCGGTAGTTGAGCAAAATGCACAGGCTGCTGCTGGTAAAAAACCGGATTTGCAGGCGTTACTGAGCAAAGGCCAGACGTGGACCGTGACAGAGGACGGGCCGGAACTTTAACGGACCGTCCGGTTCATGGTGCGTGCAAGATGCTTGCAATGTAGGAGATGTTTTGCCACAATTAGCGGCGTAAATTGAAGTTCACACTCTCTTATGAATAATAGCATTTGAGGCCATAATTATCGTTATATTACAATGACTTGTATGACTCTCCTGTTTTTGAACGAGGGTGCGTTGTGTGTGATTTTTGGCGGCTCATTTGGATAATCTGACCCACAGCCTTGCGGGCGCTGTTCTGGGGCAGCTTGGTCTCAAGAAGAAAACCGGTCTCGGCATGGCGACATTGATCATCGCCGCCAATATTCCCGATATTGATGCGGTTGCGACTTTATTGGACGGCGTGCAGCATCTTGCGATCAGGCGGGGCATTACCCACGGACCAATCGCGATACTGCTGTTGCCGTTGTTGCTAACCGGGATCATGATTGGATTTGATCGCTGGGAAGCAAAGCGCGGGAAACGCCCTGCGGAACGGTTGCCGATCCACAAGGGCTGGCTGCTGACGCTCGCCTATATCGGCTGTCTCAGCCACCCCGCGCTGGACTGGCTCAACAGCTATGGCATCCGCCTGCTGGAGCCTTTTTCCTCGCAGTGGTTTTATGGCGATAGCATTTTTATCATCGACATCTGGATTTGGGCCGCGCTGATCGCAGGCCTCTGGATTTCGCGGCGGCGGGAGAAAAAGGGCAGGGACGATTGGCAACGGCCCGCGTGGATCAGCTTTGCTGCTGTTTGCGCTTATATTTTTGCTAATGGCCTGATTACCGGAAAGGCGGAGTCGGACACCGCTTTGGCAGTCGAGCATCGCATGGGACAAAGCCCTGAACAGGTCGTGGCTAATCCCATGCCGGTCACATTCTGGCGACGCGATATGATTTGGCAAATGGCCGGAACCAATGGCACGGAATATGGCGAAGCGCAGTTTGATCTTTTTGATCCGGAACCTGTCTACTGGAAAGGTGAACTGGTGCAAAATAATGCCTCATCGAAGATGATCGAAGAAGCTAGAAAGACCGATCAATACGCCCGCGCTTTTCTACTCTGGTCGCGCATGCCGGTATTTCAGCAAGAGGAAAAACCGGGCGGGATATCCCTCCATATATCCGATATGCGCTTTCGAGGTCCGATGGTGGAAGACCGCTTCTCTGTGACAGCGATCTTACCGCAAGACGGCAAATGAGTTCTCCAGCCATCATCTGGTTCCGCCGCGACCTTCGTCTGTCTGATCAGGACGCTGTTCTGGCGGCTGCATCGCGTGGAGCCGTTCTTCCGGTCTATATACTGGATGATGAAACGCCCAAGCATCGCAAAATGGGCGGCGCATCGCGCTGGTGGCTGCACCATAGTCTGAAATCTCTGGATGCCGACTTGCGGGAGAAGGGATCGCGGCTAATATTGCGTCGTGGCAAGGCGGCTGATGTTCTGGTGGATTTAGCGCAGACGAGCGGCGCGACTGAAATTCATGCGCTGCACCATTATGAACCGTGGTGGCTGAACGCGCAGAAGGATTTGAGTACCAAGCTGAAAGATGGGGCCGAGTTGCTATTGCATCACGGCAATTACCTGTTGCCGCCCGGTACGTTGAAAACAGGCAGCGGCACCCCGTATAAAATCTACACCCCTTTCTGGAAATCGCTGCGCGAACGAATGCCGCCGCCTGATGCGGTGGCTGCACCAGACCATCTGGAGGCACCGAATGCTTGGCCGGAAAGCGACAAACTTGATGACTGGGCATTGCTGCCGGGTAAACCCGATTGGGCGGAGGGTTTCACTGACGATTGGGATCCCGGCGAGGCAGGAGCGCATGAGAATCTTGAAGAATTTGCGGAGAACGCCGGTCAATATGACAAAGGCCGTAACCTGCCTTCCGAGCAACTGGTGTCGCGTATGTCCCCGCATCTCCATTTCGGGGAAATTAGCCCCGCCGCCATCTGGAACCGGATCGCCGGGCAGGGCGCTCAAGTTGAAACCTACCTGAAAGAGCTGGTGTGGCGCGATTATGCGCAGAACATCATCCAGCAATTTCCGCAATATGGCAGCGACAGCTATCGTGAGAAATTCCACCTTTTTGAATGGCGTGATATGCAGGACGCAAATGTCCGCAAAGATTTTAAGGCATGGTGTGAGGGCAACACAGGCTATCCGATTGTTGACGCAGGCATGCGCGAACTATGGACCACTGGCTGGATGCACAATCGCGTACGGATGATCACGGCGAGCTTCCTCATCAAACATTTGCTGATCGACTGGCGTGAGGGCGAGCAATGGTTTTGGGATTGCTTGGTGGATGCCGATTTTGCTTCGAACAGCGTCAATTGGCAATGGGTCTCCGGTTCCGGAGTGGACAGTAATATGTTCGTTCGGATCATGGCACCGCTGGTGCAGTCGGAAAAGTTCAACGCGGGTGATTATATCCGCCAATGGGTGCCGGAACTTGCCGATGTCAGCGACCCCTATATTCATGACCCCGAAGAAACTGGTGTAAAACCTGCCGCCTATCCATCAAAAATTATCACCCATAAAGCCGCCCGCACCCGTGCCTTAGAGGCTTATGCAAAGGCTAAGGCGCAGATGGATTGAAACTCTGGCAGAGGATTGTTATAAATAGATTCAATCTGAAACAGGATATCAGGTCGATGAATAAATAGGTCGCCGACAGGCAATTTCAAAATGACACTATTCCGGTCTGTCAGGCCGGATATTTTGACACCTATTGTTCAGGATTTTTATGCAGAGATTATCAGGAAAATTTTGCGTCATCACCGGCGCTGCACGCGGTATTGGCAAGGCGATTGCCAAGGCTTTTATCGATGAAGGCGCGGCTGTCCTTCTCACCGACAGTAATGCCGAAACATTGGCGGAGGTTGGACAGGAATTGAACAGTCCAACCTTTGCCCTTAATGTTGAAATAGAAGCGGATTGGGAACGTTTGGCAGTGCAACATCCCACTGCCGATATTGTCGTAAACAATGCCGGGATTACCGGTTTTGAATCGGGCGCTGGGCCACATGATCCGGAAAACGTATCTCTGGACAACTGGCGTGCCGTGCACCGGGTTAATCTCGATGGCACGTTCATGGGCTGCCGCTATGCCATCCGCGCAATGAAGGAAAAGGGTGCGGGCTCTATTATCAATATTTCTTCGCGATCCGGAATGGTTGGTATTCCGGGCGCTGCGGCCTATGCGTCATCCAAGGCCGCGATCCGTAACCATAGCAAATCCGTGGCGCTATATTGTGCGCAACAGGGGTGGGATATTCGTTGTAACTCCATTCATCCCGCGGCGATTTTGACGCCGATGTGGGAACCTATGCTGGGCGAAGGGGCGGATCGTGCGCAAGCGATGGCGGCAATGGTGAAGGATACCCCGCTCAGGCGTTTTGGCGAAGTGGAGGAAGTGGCTGCGGTTGCGGTGCTGCTGGCGTCGGATGAAGCGCGCTATATTACCGGTACAGAGGTGACGATCGATGGCGGGATATTGGCCGGTTCTGCGGCGGCTCCGGGTTCTTAAGCCGATGGCCAGACTTAGGGCCACAGATAAGGATAGTAACGCATTGCCAAGCAGTTACCACTGGTCCATATTTGCGCCATGAATGTTGAAGCACCCAAACGTGGCAAACACCTGCTCAACGCGCGCAAGCGCTTTGCAACCGGCGGCGGATTACTTGCGCGACTAATCGCTCCGGGTTTTCACCGTATATTAGACCGCATCGATGCAGGCATGGATTACGGTACATTTGAAGGAAAATTGCCCGACGGCACCACGCGCATAGTCGGCGGTCGCGGCGATGGCCCAATGGCAGAAATTACCATCCACAGCTGGAACGCCTTGCTGCGGCTGGTGAATAGCGGCTCTGTTGGCTGGTACCGCGCATGGGAATTGGGCGAGTGGGAAAGTCCTGACCTGGTTCCGGTATTTGATCTGTTCACCCGCAACCGCTCTGGCTTGAAAGATACGGGGCGTGCAGGCGGAATATTCCGGTTAATCGCTAAATTGCGTCACTCCCGCCGTCATAATGACAAGGTACGCGCGCGCGAAAACATTCAATATCACTATGATCTCGGCAATGATTTCTATCGCCTGTGGCTGGATCAAAGCATGAGCTATTCGAGCGCATTATTTGAAGATGCCTCTGGCAAAACAGAGAATCTGGAAGAGGCGCAGGCGAAAAAGGTCGCAGCTATTGCACGTCGTTTGGATATAAAACCGGGCCAGAAGATATTGGAAATAGGCTGCGGCTGGGGATATTTGTCCGGCTCTTTGGCGCGAGAATATGGATTGGACGTGACAGGAATCTCCCTGTCGGACGAGCAAACCCAATGGGCGCGGGCGCATCATCCAGAGGCGAATTTTCTCATTCAGGATTACCGCGATGTTGCCGGAAATAATGGGATCGGCCAATATGACGCGATTGCCAGTGTTGAAATGGTCGAAGCCGTCGGTCAAAAATATTGGCCGGACTTCTTAGATTGCGTCGCGCTCAACTTAAAACCCGGAGGACGAGCGGCCATTCAATATATCAGCATAGCCGACGATATTTTTGAACAATATGCTTCCAGTGCTGACTTCATCCAGACATATATTTTTCCCGGCGGGATGCTGCTTTCCGAAAGCCGCTTTCGCGCGTTGGCAGAAGAACGCGGCCTAAGCTGGTCGGATCAACATGATTTTGGAGCGGATTACGGTAATACGCTTCGGCTCTGGCGTCAGAAATTCGACACGGCGGTGGACGAAGGAAAATTGCCGGTCGGATTTGACGAGCATTTCGTGCGGCTGTGGCGCTACTATCTGACCTATTGTGAAGGCGGCTTCGCAGGTGGTGGCATAAATGTGTCGCAAGTGACTTTGATAAAAGAATAAAACAAAGCAGGAGCGGATCATGGGTTTAGGGAAAAAGCTGACGCTTGCGATGACGGGCGTGGGCCTGTGTCTCGGACTGGCTGGATGTGAAAAGGCCAAAGAGATCGCAGCCAGTGCGGCCGGATTGCCCACGGACAAAAACATACTCTTTTGGACGGATGACCAGCGCAACAAAGCCTTTCGGATGATGGATACGCTTGTCCCGTCGAACACGATAGCGGCTGGCGCAGAGCCCAAAATACTCGAAAAAGGTGAGGCTCTTCCTAAAGAATTTGATGTGGGCGGCAAGATGCTGTCGATTGACCAATATATGAAAGACCAGCGGGCTGCCGGTATCGTGATATTGCAGGATGGCAAAATCCGGCTGGAAGAATATCGGATGGATTTCGGGAAGGATGATCGCTGGACGTCTTTCTCAGTCGCCAAATCACTAGTCTCTACTATGGTCGGTGCAGCCATTAAAGACGGTTTGATAAAGTCGATCGATGATCCGCTAACCGACTATATCCCTGAGCTGAAAGGCAGCGGATACGAGGATGTGACCGTTGAGCAGCTTTTAACGATGACGTCAGGCGTTAAGTGGAATGAGGATTATGCTGATCCCAAATCCGATGTGGCACTTTTCAATAATACCAAGCCGGTTGATGGTGTCGATCCGATCATCGTCTATATGAAGACATTAAAAAACGAGGCAAAGCCCGGAACGCGCTGGCAATATAATACGGGCGAAACCAACTTAATCGGAGTTCTGGTGGCCAAAGCCACTGGCAAGACGATTTCCCAATATCTCTCGGAAAAAATCTGGGCACCCTATGGCATGTCACAGGATGCCGAATGGTTGCTGAATGAAGGCGGCAAGGAAATTGGCGGCTGCTGTATCTCTGCTACTGTCAGGGATTATGCATTATTTGGTCAGTTCGCGATGAATGGCGGAAAAATTAGTGGCAAGAGCATAGTACCTGACGGTTGGTTCACTAAGGCCGGAACGAAACAGGCCGATATCGGGATTCCGGGCCGTGGCTATGGCTATCAATGGTGGACCTTTGATGACGGCAGCTTTGCTGGTCAGGGAATCTTCGGGCAAGGGATATTTATCGATCCAGCACGCAAACTGGTCATAGCGAGCAACGGCAATTGGCCCAGTGCATCTCCTGATGCCCAAAAGGACCAACGCATCGCATTTTATAATGCAGTTCAAACATATCTGGATAGTGAGAAGGGGAAAGCAGCTGAATAGCGCACCGCTAACTTATATCGACTAGCTAATATCGAAGCGTTCGCCCGTTTCAAAATCGCTAGCAAGAATTTCGACCATGCGATTGGCCACAACTTCTGGTGATTTCACCGATTGTGGATCTTCGCCGGGATAGGCTTTCGCACGCATATCGGTGCGCGTACGCCCCGGATTGATGATAGCGGTACGGAGCTTCCCAAGATTGCGCATCTCTTCTCCATAGCTGATGACCAATGTTTCCAGCGCCGCTTTCGACGCGCCATAAGCACCCCAAAATGGCCGGGGGGATCGGCCGACGCTGCTGGTGATAGCCAGCAACCGTGCGTTGTCGCTTTTTCGCATCATTGGGTCGAAACCGGCAATTAAAGCCTGCTGCGCCAAGAGATTGAGGGTCAGAACGCTGTTAAATTCCTTGCCATCTATAGTCGGAACGGGACCTAAAGTACCCAGCATACCGGCATTCAAAACCATGATATCGAGAGCCTCCCAGCGTTCGGAAATGGCTTGCGCCAATCGCCCGATGCTGTCGCCATCGGTCAGGTCCAGCGGAGCGATGGTCGCATTGCCACCAGCTTGATGGATCTTATCTTCAATCTCTTCGAGATCTTTGGCCGTGCGTGCGGTCAAGATAACATGCGCGCCTTTTTCAGCAAGCGCTATTGCTGTCGCTGCGCCAATTCCCCGGCTTGCACCCGTCACCAATGCCAGTTGGTTTTCAAAGATCATTGGTAATATTCACCCGTATCTAATTTACTGAACTAATTTATTATACCAGTATCGGCGTTTCTTTAGACGCCACTTTTTCATTCAACATCGTGAGTTGATCCGGCTGCTTCTCGCCTTCTTGGTCGGTGAGAGATGTGGGATAGTCACCGGTAAAGCAAGCATCGCAATATTGTGGCTCTGCATCCGATCGTGCGTTCTCGCCTACGGCGCGATACAGCCCATCAATCGAGATAAAGGATAGGCTGTCGGCCTGAATATATTCACACATTTGCTCAACGGATTTCATCGCTGCGAGCAATTTTTCCCGTCTTGGCGTATTCACGCCATAGAAACAGCTATGCATTGTCGGAGGGCTGGCGATACGCATATGCACTTCTGCTGCGCCTGCCTCACGCATCATTTGAACGATTTTCAAGCTGGTAGTTCCACGCACGATGCTGTCATCGATCAGAACGATCTTTTTGCCATTAACCAGTGGTCGGTTGGCATTATGTTTCAGCTTTACACCAAGATGCCGAACGCCGTCGCCTGGTTGAATGAATGTTCTTCCCACATAATGAGAGCGAATAATCCCGAGTTCGAACGGAATGCCCGATTGCTCTGCATAGCCAATTGCTGCGGGAGTTCCGCTGTCCGGAACCGGAATAACATAATCAGCATCGACCGGGTTTTCGATAGCAAGTTGGGCCCCGATGGCCTTTCTTACACTGTAAACCGAAGACCCATCGACGATTGAATCGGGCCGCGAGAAATAAACATGTTCAAAAATGCAAGGGCGAGCGGTGGTATCGCCAAATGGCCTATGTGAACGCATTTCACCGTTGGATACGACGATCAACTCGCCTGCCTCCACGCTGCGGACATATTCTGCGCCGACTAGATCAAGCGCAACTGTTTCGGATGCAAAAATATAGGCATCACCAATTTTGCCAATGACCAAAGGCCTGATACCAAGCGGATCACGGCATGCGATCATTCCATCAGGTGTCATACAAATAAGCGAATACGCGCCTTCTACCTTCCGCAGTGCATCGATGAACTTATCAAGAAGTGTGCGATATTTTGACGTTGCGACAAGATGAATAATAACTTCAGTATCGCTGGTGGATTGAAATATCGAACCGCTTTGAACCAACTCGTGCCGGATCTTCAGGGCGTTTGATATATTGCCATTGTGGGCAATAGCAAAACCGCCAGAGGCAAGCTCCGCTTCCAGTGGTTGAACGTTTCTAAGCGTCCCTCCACCCGTGGTGGAATAGCGTACATGACCGCAGGCATAATCTCCGCGCAGCATGCCCATTACTTCCTGGCTATCGAAATTACCGGCTACCGGACCAAGAGCACGATGGCTGTAGAATTCGTGACCGTTGCGACAAGTGATTCCGGCAGCTTCCTGCCCACGATGTTGCAGGGCATGAAGCCCGAGTGCCACCATTGCTGCTGCATCCTCTGCGCCAGCGACGCCGAAAACCCCGCATTCTTCGCGTAGCTTGTCATCGTCAAACGGGTGAGTTGTAAGCATGTTGAACCTTAATACGCGCCAATATGCGCCCAAAAAATATGCGCCGCCAAAGCGTGCGCTAGGGATTGGCAGGGATATAGGTTCGATTCCACCGTTTGTCTTCCCCCTTGGACATAAAAACTTCATATTTGTCTGTGTTGGACTGGCTTAGTTGATGAAAGGCTGGTTTTGCGTTGCGCAGTTAAGTTCGTGAAGGTAATTCAAGCAAATGACAGATAATGAGAAACAAGACCGGGAGTCCGGATTAACCTTAAATCCAAAATATGATTCGAACGGTTTGATAACAGCCGTCGTGACGGATGTTTCGTCGGGTGATGTTCTGATGGTCGCATTTATGAATGCGGAGGCACTGGATCTGACACTGAAAACTGATGTTGCCCATTTTTATTCGCGAAGCCGCCAAGCGCTTTGGAAGAAGGGCGAGACTTCGGGTAATATCTTGGATGTTGTCGAGGTACGGATTGATTGTGACCAAGACGCCTTATGGGTAAAGGCAAAGCCAGCCGGCCCCACTTGTCATACCGGAACAACGAGCTGTTTTTATCGAAAAGTAAAGAATGGTCAGTTAGAGTCTATCGCGTGAAGTGGGGCTTCACGTTGTTCAGTGCTGTCGCGCTCGTTGCGTGTGATCCGATAAATAAGGGGCAGGGCGAAATAGCGTCGAAATCAGGCGAGCAATTGTCGCCATTGGAGCAAGCCGCTATTGACGCTGGTGTTATACCTGATGTCCGTAATGTCAGCCTGTCAGGGGCATTTGAGAGGCAAAGCGATCTTGGAGAGGATCGCTTTTGCGCTGTCGGTAATGACGAACGGGGTTATCAAGTAGGACTGCTGGCGGTGTTTGGGCCGGATAGCAAATGCGAAGCTTTAGGGGCTGCCGAACGCGTTGGGGAAGATGTCCGGATAACGTTGGACAGCGAACAAGAATGTAGTTTTACGGCAAGCTTTGACGGCGTCGCTTTGAAATTTCCAGGTAATTTACCGAGTTCTTGTGCAAGCTATTGCACTCCACGCGCGCTGTTAGATGGTGTAAGCTTTTCCTTGGTAGGGGAAGGCGATGCGGTTGCGCGATCTACTCGCGGCCGCGAAATAGAAGATCTCTGCCCTGGTAGTTAGTATTGACGTTTACGTTAGCGGAAGCTATGGTATTTGAATGTCAAAACCACTCAATCATGCCGAGATTGATACACCCGACCTGCAAAATCGCGAAACCTTTACGATTTCGCATTTGTCGGAAGAATTTGGTGTCACCGCTCGAGCGCTGCGCTTTTATGAAGATGAAGGCCTCATAGCGCCGCATCGCAAAGGCCTGTCGCGTGTCTATACGAAGAGAGATCGGGCGCGGCTTGCATGGATAATGCGTGCAAAAAATGTCGGTTTTAGTCTGACAGAAATCCGCGAAATGATCGATTTATATGATCTTGGCGACGGACGAGCTACGCAAATGAAAGTGACCATCGACCGATGCCAGGAAAAGGTTGACCTCCTCAAACAGCAGCGGAGCGACATTGATAGCTCCATCATGGAGCTTACCGAATTTATCAAAATTGTGCAGGGCGCGGTAACCGACGCCAAAGTGCAATAATATTTGACGATAAGCAGCCAAAATATTTGGCCAACATCCTATGGAAGAGAGTTTTAGATAATGCCCAATTATCAAGCCCCAGTTCGCGACACCCAATTCATCCTAAACAATGTGCTGGATGTTAAGCGTTATTCTAATCTACCCGGTTTTGAAAATGCGACACCGGAAATGATTGATGCCATCCTGACCGAAGGCGCGAAATTCATCGAAAATATTCTGTTCCCGCTCAACCAAGTTGGTGACCGGGAAGGTTGCACGCGCCATGAAGATGGCAGTGTTACGACGCCGACCGGCTTCAAGGACGCCTACCGGCAATATTGCGAAGGGGGCTGGGGTACATTGTCCGGCCCAGAGGAATTTGGCGGACAAGATCTGCCGCATATCGTCTCAATGGCTTTTGAGGAATATATGGCCAGCGGCAATATGGCCTTTGCCATGTATCCGGGGCTGACCCACGGTGCTATTTCAGCTATCCTCGCGAAAGGCAGTGACGAAAAGAAGGCTATATTTGTACCCAAAATGCTATCGGGTGAGTGGACAGGCACAATGAATCTGACCGAGCCGCATTGTGGTACAGATCTGGGGCTGATTAGGACCAAGGCTGAACCGAACGCGGATGGTTCTTATGCGGTAACAGGCACGAAGATTTTTATCTCGTCTGGTGAGCATGATATGGCCGAGAATATTATCCACCTCGTCCTTGCGAAAACGCCCGACGCGCCGGATAGCGTGAAAGGCATCTCTCTGTTCATCGTGCCCAAATTTATCGTCAAGGAAGACGGATCACTCGGTGACCGCAACGCGGTTTCCTGTGGTTCGATAGAACATAAAATGGGGATTCACGGCAACAGCACCTGTGTGATGAACTATGACGGCGCGATTGGTTATTTGGTCGGTGAAGAGAATAAAGGACTGGCGGCGATGTTCATCATGATGAACGTTGCTCGATTGGGCGTTGGGCAGCAGGGGCTGGGTATTGCCGAAGTCGCTTATCAAAATGCGGTTCACTATGCCAATGACCGCCGTCAGGGCAGAGCGCTGACTGGTCCGCAAGATCTCGACGAGAAGGCCGATCCACTATTTGTGCACCCAGACGTTCGCCGTATGCTGCTGGACGCGAAAGCATTTACTGAATCTATGCGCGCTTTGTGTCTGTGGGGGGCTTTACAAGCGGATTTGATCCACAAGGCAGAGAGCGAAGAAGAGCGTCAGATGTCAGACGACCTGCTGTCGCTATTGACGCCGGTGATCAAAGGCTATGGTACCGACAAGGGCTATGAAATCGCAACAAATGCACAGCAAGTCTATGGTGGGCATGGCTATATAAGCGAATGGGGCATGGAACAATATGTCCGTGATGCTCGCATCGCTATGATCTATGAGGGTGCCAATGGTATTCAGGCGATGGATCTCGTTGGCCGTAAATTGGCTCAAAATGGCGGCCGCGGTGTTCAAGCATTATTTGCTCTAATCACCCAGGAAGTGGAAGCAGCCAAAAGCGACGACAAGTTGAAAGCCTTTGCCGAGTCTCTTGAAAAGGCAAACGGCGAACTGCAAAAAGCCACCATGTGGTTCATGCAAAACGGGATGACCAATCCTAACAATGTCGGAGCAGGTGCTCACCATTATATGCATATCATGGGAATTGTTGCGCTCGGGCTGATGTGGTTGCGGATGGCTAAAGCTGCGTCTGAGGCACTCGCATCTGGCGAAGAAAATGCAAAATTTTATGAAGCTAAGCTGGTCACGGCGCGATATTTTTCGGAACGCTTTTTTCCGGATGCTGGATCGCTCCGTCGGAAAATTGAGGGTGGCAGCGAGGCTATAATGGCGCTTGAACCGGATATGTTTGCGGTAGCCTAAACCCACTTTTCATAATGGCAGATTTTAGCTTGAGATAGGCCATGCGACCAAATAAGGCGGGAAGACTTGTTTTTGCCTCAACCAGTCGCTGCGCGCTTGATTTGTGCATGGCGGTGGTTGAACGCTATTGAAGACAGGGGAATGATCTGCATTAGGAGAAGATGCGATGCATTCCGAAAAGACTATCCCATCCATGCGGAGGATGACGCCATATCTCGTAACTGTTGGTGTCGGCTTTCCATCGGCCACTGCTCCGATTTCGACCGAAGATATAAAAGAAAAATCGGTCGAATTTGATACGCCCGTGCGCATTTTTGATACGGATGATGATAACCCGAGTGTCTAAATTCCTGCAGGTGTTTGAACTTTAGAAAAGTTCTTCAAACATACTCAGCATTGCAGCTTTGCTTTGCCGGTCGGCGGACTTGTTATAGGCTACCGCATCTAGCGGCTTGCCGTCACTTGCTGGATCAGTAAAACCATGGACTACGCCGGTGTAGGTATGCATATGGCAGTCTGCTCCGGCGAAATCCATTTCTTCCAAAAATGCTCGCACCTGTTTAGGGGGAACCAAGGGGTCTGCCCGTCCATGGCAAACTAATATCCGCGATTTAATCGCCCCTCTTTTCGCCGGAAGGGGAGTTGCCAGAAGGCCGTGAAAACTGACAACCAATGCCAAATCTTCTCCGCCGCGCGCCATTTCCAATACAATTTCCCCGCCCATGCAATATCCGATTGCCGCAATACGGTGATTGGCAAGTTTAGATCGTTCACGCAATTCGTTCAATGCGCAGCGAAAGCGTTCCCGATAATATTCGGGATCGGTTCTCAGCGCATTTGCTAATGATTGGCCCATCCGGTGGTCGGTAACTTCGCCCTGACCATATAGATCGCAGACCATGGCTGAATAGCCCAGCGAGGCAAGCCATCGTGCACGGTCAAACATGATCTTATTCGGGCCGGAAATGGTTGGCACGATCAAGATTCCGGCACGCGGGTAGCGACTCGGTTGGGCCATATAGCCTGCGAGTTTTAGATCACCGTGTAGATAGGTGAATGTGTTGACTTCGATGGAACTCATTCTTCGGGCAAAAACTCGGGCACGGATAGATAGCGTTCCCCGGTGTCATAGTTGAAACCAAGAATATTGACTCCTTCACCCAATTCGGGGATTTTTTGAGCAATCGCTGCCAATGTTGCGCCAGAACTAATCCCAACCAACATGCCTTCTTCTTTCGCGGCACGTAGTGCCATAGCCTTGGCAGCGTCCGGTTCAACTTGAATGGCTCCATCAATGCTTTGCGTATGCAAGTTGCCCGGAATGAAACCCGCACCAATGCCCTGAATAGGGTGGGGCCCAGGTTGGCCGCCACTGATCACTGGTGAACCAGTCGGTTCGACCGCATAGACTTTCAACCCACTCCATTCCTGTTTCAACACTTCGGCAACACCGGTAATATGGCCACCAGTGCCGACGCCTGTGATAATCACATCCAGCGGATTATCTTTGAAATCGGCCAGTATTTCTTGAGCCGTGGTCCGTTTGTGAATCTCAAAATTGGCAGGATTCTCAAATTGCTGCGGCATCCATGCGCCCGGCGTAGAATCAATCAACTCCTGCGCACGTTCAATAGCGCCCTTCATGCCTTTTTCTTTGGGGCTGAGATCAAAGCTTGCGCCATAGGCGAGCATTAATCGGCGGCGTTCCAGCGACATGGATTCCGGCATGACGAGTATCAGTTCATAACCTTTGACGGCGGCAACCATGGCAAGGCCCACGCCAGTATTACCGGATGTCGGCTCGATAATCGTGCCACCGGGTTTCAGCGCGCCAGATTTTTCAGCATCTTCGATCATAGCCAAAGCAATACGATCCTTGATCGAACCACCGGGGTTGGAGCGCTCTGACTTGATCCAGACGTTAGCATCACCAAATAGCCGCTGCATCTTGATATGCGGCGTATTTCCGATGGTTTCGAGAATATTATCGGCGATCATTGGTCTGTTCTCCTAGACATGTTCATGTGGCGCTAGCCGTCTGTTTTTCGTCTTTTTCCAAATCCTCTGGAGGATCAAAAGTCTTGGCCGCGCCCAGTTGCGGGAACAGGCGGGACCAGATTCCTGTTACCACTATAGCACCTGCACCGCCCGCGACAATGGCCGCGATGGGACCAAATAATACGGCGAGGCCGCCTGATAGCGCATCACCCAGTTCATTGGAGGCGCTGATGGTCATCTGACTGACCGCATTAACCCGTCCTCGCCGGTCATCAGGAGTGTGCAGCTGGATCAGCGAACTGCGAACATAGACCCCAAACATATCCGCTGCGCCGCACAGTGCCAAACAGGCCATGGACAAGGGCAGGGACGTACTAAGACCAAAGCCGATGGTCCCGACGCCGAAAATAGCCATGGCAATGAGCATCATATTGCCAACATTGCGCGACAGCGGCGCAAAGGAAAATATACCGGCCACAATAACCGCGCCAACGGCAGGCGAAGCCGCCAGCAACGACAGGCCGATTTCACCGGCGCCCAATATATCTTTTGCAAAAACCGGAATCATTGCGGTGGCACCGGCAAGGAACATCACCAGCAGGTCCAGCGTTATTGCTCCCAGTACCAGTTTGTTTGTCCAGACGTAGGACATGCCGTCCATCACCTGACGCAATGGGCCTTTGGTGCGATCAATCGCGCTGCGCTGCACCGGTCCGATCATGAAGATGGACAGCATCGCCAATGTGTAAAGCGCGGCACAGACGAAATAGGGCAGGGCTGGAGCGACCTTGTAAAGCGGTCCCGCCATGCCCGGACCGGCGATAACGCCGACTTGCCAAGCGATGGTGGACAGCGCGATGGCGCGGGGCAGCGACTCTCTTGGCACCAGATTGGGGGCGAGCGAAGTCATTGCGGGGCCCAGAAAAGCCCGGCAGATGCCCAGCAACATGGAGATGATATAAATCGACCAGAGGGTGATTTGGCCGGTGACGGTAAGCAGCCCCAAGACCAGTGCGATGGCAGCCTGTGCGCCTAATGTGATACGGGCGATCCAGCGCCGGTCCATATGATCGGCTACCCATCCAACAACCGGAGTTAGGATGAACAAAGGCACAAATTGCAATAATCCGAGTAATCCCAATATGCCAGCTGAGGCGCTGACGCCCATATCCTCACGCGCCAGATTATATGCCTGCCAACCAAGAATGAGCATCATCGCGTAAAGCGCAAACATGGCAGCGAGTCGCGAGAACCACAAATAGCGGTAATTGGCGATTGTGAACGGATGGGGGGCGGTTTGCGTCATTGCGATTAACTACCTGATAATTTCACAAGGACACCAAAAGTCTCTGATTTTGGATAGATAGCAGCTTGTCTGATGGCATTTGAATTTCTCTATTAATCAGTCCCATTATGCAGTCCTAACTCAGCTGGGCATAGGTGGGACAGCAATTTTTTATTTACATGGATATTGTTTGGTTAATGTCATTAACGATGCCCATTAATTTTTGATCAACCTGCGTCTCTCCGCGGTACAGGTCGAAGTCCGCGATAGCTGCCCGCTTTTGATTTTGGTAAACAAAATCTTAAGTTTTGAGGAGCTTCAGATATGACTCACCAAATTGCGTTACGAATTAGTCAATTAATATTGCTTTTGGCGGGACTTGCGCTTTTTGCTCTCGTGGTTTCGGGGTCAGTCAAGGCCATCGCTTCTGAAACGCCGGTTATGCTGTCTCCAAATAAGTTGGTGATACAGGAAGATATTGTGACCGATATTCCCACTGCTGCTCTTGCTTCTCAGCCGGTTGAGGGGGCGCTCTCTCCAATACAAGCGAATATGGCTTCATCTTTTGTCATCAAGCGCGTTCTGAAAATCGACGAACCCTTTGTACATGGTTATTATAAATGGGATGATGAAGGCATACCGGATGGGCCGATCGTGATTACGGTCGATTTGAAAGCGGAATCTCTCTCTGTGTTCAAGGGCGGTTATGAAATTGGTGCGACGGTGATTAAATTTGGAGATGCTCTTAAACCGACGCCGACCGGCGTGTTCTCTATTACGCAAAAAGACGCGGACCATGTTTCCAATATTTATGATGCGCCGATGCCCTACATGATGCGGCTTACCAATGACGGGATTGCGATCCATGGTGCCGATGTGAAATGGGGCTATGGGACGCGCGGCTGTGTTGGTGTCCCGACCGAGTTTGCGCGGCTGTTATTCGAACAGGTAAAGCTGGGTGACCGAGTGATTATTACAAATGGCAAGACACTGGATATCGGTGAACAAATTGTTGCGGGTTGATGATATGCTGAAATCAATCTTCATCATCAAATTCGAAACTGGCTTGGTTATATAGCTTTGTCAGAAGCTCCATGACCTTATCCGAATGAATGTGATTTTGATCAATATGAATGTGGTCCTCTGCGCAGATTAGTTCTGCCAATGCGATGGTTTCATCAGAACACGTAAAGCACTCGCCATCAACGAACAATAAAACTACATTTTCTTCCTGCCGGATGAAGGAAAAGCGGCTGGCAGGATTGCGCTGCAAGGCGGCCCCGCTTGCAAGATATTTGCGGAGTTTTTCTGTCCCGAGCGGCTGATCTGCTTGCCAATCCATATCAGGATATTTGCGGGTGCTATTATATTGCCCAAACCATCGAGCAAAGGCTTTGCGGTCGTCCATTTTCTGCAGCAGCATCTGGTGCAATTTATCGATGGCTTCTTGCGATATCTCACCAGGGTTTTTGGGCTTCTCAAGCGGCGGATCGCGATAACGGTCATCGTCTTTCATTTCTTCAATTAGATCATCAGCCCAGTACCCAATAAGCTCACTGCGCGAAGGGGCACGGAAACCGATAGAATAGGTCATGCACTCATCCCCCATGGCGACACCATTATGTGCAAAGCCGGGAGGGACATAAAGGATATCACCCGGTTCGCATATCCATTCGTCAGTGGCTTCAAATTGGGCTAATAACCGCAAGTCTTCATGTGGCTGTAGTTCGCTATCGCCATCACAATAGCCGCCAACTTGCCAACGGCGTTGCCCACTGCCTTGGATCAAAAATACATCATATTGATCAAAATGGGGTCCCACCCCGCCACCATCTGTGGCGTAACTCACCATGATATCGTCGATGCGCCAATTCGGTATGAAACGAAATGGCTCGATAAGAGCAGCAACTTCCGGCACAAAATGATCAACCGCTTGTACCAATAAAGTCCAGTGTTTTGCATCAATCTGATTAAAACGAGCTTCGGGGAAAGGGCCATGTTCGAGTTTCCAGCCATTCTGGTGGTCAGCTTGTGTGATTAAACGGGATTCAACACCTTCTTCGCAGGCGAGGCCAGCCAGATCATTAGCGTCAAGGGGTGGGATCCAAGACGTCCATGGGCTTTTAATCAATAGCGGTTTTTGCTGCCAGTAATGCTGCAGAAATATGTCGACGTTGAAATTATGAAATTGCATTTATGTTCCATATGATATCCCCATGGATAATCATCAACAATAATGACCCGAAAAACGGAAGCACAGTCTGCCGGTAATGATTTATTCCGATAAACGACGGGAAATAAGTCACGCGATTAAGCGCCTAGTCTATCTCTTCATCAATTTGAGTGAGCTGCCGTAACTGGGCAACTTCTTTGAGGTAGGATTGTATTCCTTTTTTACCATGGCGGGTCAAAGCCACAAATTTCCTGTGGGGATCATCATCATTGGCAACGGTCACGAGTCCCTCGTTACTCAGAGCATCAATCCAGCGAAGACCAGTAGTTGCTCTCATTCCTCCCAATGTCGACATTGCGGTAAGGGAAGCACGACATTTCCCACCTGTTGTGATGAGCAGTTCCAGCAGCACATCCCAACCATATCCGGTCACAATATTCTCGCCAAAATATTTTTTCCGCAGTTCAATTTCGTCTTGTAGAAACTTCGCCAAGTCTCTGAGTGTCATGGCATTTTTGCCGTAGGCTGAAATTATTTCGGTTGCTTCGTTCTCGACCATTTAAAACAACTTTCTTCTGATGACTCTGACATGGCTATAGACAATTCAGCTCAGCGTAAAGACTTGTAAAAAAAAATCGATCGTTTCGACATCCACAAATATATTGTTAGACTGTAGTATGTTATAGAAAAAACAGAGCGAAAAAATATTTTTTTGGCACTTTAGCGCCTCAGACGCTAAGTCGATCCGACAAAGGTTGAGTGGAGGCCGTTTCCGAGTGGAAAATAGTAAAAATGAGCAGCTAAAAGAACCGCGCTTGATAGGCCAACACCCATGGTATGGTGGTCTGGAGTTTCGGACTCTAGCCGAATCCATACCGGCTCTTATATTTGTTTGCGATTGTGACGGTGGTAATATTTATAGCAATGCTCAGTTCCAACGCTACACTGGTCTGATAGCGGATGAGATTCTAGGTGACGGTTGGTTGAACGTAATTCATCCAGAAGATCGGGCACGTGCTGCTGTCACATGGCAGGAAAGCTGGACCCAAGGCCTAGAATATGAAGCCAAATATCGATTTAGAAAGTTTGACGGCGAATATCGCTGGTATTTGGTAAGAGGCGCTCCGGTTCGGGATGGAAATGATGATATCATTCGCTGGATCGGTTCGTGTACGGATATAGAAGATCTGATCGCTCATATTAGCGTACAGACGCATGCTGAAAAAATATTGGAAGCACTTGGATCGGCTTCCGATCTTATGGTCTATGCAAAGAATACGGATGGACAATTTATCTATGTTAATGGCGGATTTCAAACTTTAAGCCAAAAGCTAGAGGCGGTCCTAGGGAAAACGGCTCAAGAGCTTGCGGTGGAGGATACGGAAGGCTTGGCGATCCTAGAAAATGATGCATTGGTGCAGGCAACAGGGCAAGCCCAATCGGTGCATGAAAAATGGACACTCGCCGGAGCCGATACACGTCATTTCCGTTCTACAAAAGTGCCGCTGCCCTTGCCGGATGGCAGTGTTGGAATTGCCGCAGTAAGTGTTGATATGACCAGTTTGGTGACGCTTCAGGAAAAACACGAAGAAGTGATGGTCCACTCGCGGAACAGGATGGATACAATTCCGATCATCACATGGATTTCAGATGAGCTTGGTAATCTTACCGAAGTTAATCAGGCTTGGCATGACCATGCAGGTTTTAATGCGGGTCGGACGGTTGATTTCAAAGATATTATCACGCCGGAAGCGCAAAAGAAATTTTTAGACTATTGGGAGTTTTCTATCAAAACTGGAGAATTGATGGATATCCAGATTGAATTAAAGGACGAAATTTCGGGCAACAAAGCGACATATCGGTCGTTGGCTATTCCAATGGACCGTATGGAAGCGGGTGTAAGCAAGAGATTCTGGTACGGTACTTTTTCTTGATTATCTCGAGACAAGGGCGTTGACTGGCAGGAATATATCCCCTTGCTTCTTCGTTTTAAATATTAACTTTATCGCAAGCACCTGAATATTTGCAGATTTACGTTGCGAGTGCCAAAGGACAGGGATGTCGCAATTGATCCTATTCAACAAACCTTTTGGCGTGCTGTCGCAATTCACGGATCGCGGTACCGAGACAAGTCGGCCGACTCTATCGAACTATATAGATGTACCGGGTGTCTATCCCGCGGGGCGACTGGACCGTGATAGCGAAGGGCTGCTTCTGCTGACAGGTGACGGTAAATTCCAAGCGCGGATTGCGGATCCTAAATATAAGATGCCAAAATCCTATCTGGCACAGGTTGAAGGCGACGCGGAAGAGGCGGCTCTTGATCAGCTGCGGCAGGGCGTTCGTTTGAAAGATGGTTTGACGCGGCCAGCGGAAGTTGAACGCATCGCCGTTCCTTCTCTATGGCCCCGTGATCCCCCGGTTCGTTTTCGCAAGAGCGTGCCTGATTGCTGGCTTAGGCTGACGATCCGCGAAGGGAAAAACAGGCAGGTACGCCGGATGACGGCTGCCGTCGGCCATCCGACGCTAAGGCTTGTGCGGTGGAGTATCGGCGACTGGACTATCGAAGATTTACAGCCCGGGGGATGGCGGGAAATAGAAATCTAATCCGATGCGTGGCGATCAAAGATATTTTTGAATAACGGGTTTAAAGGATATCAAGCCACTTCCACAAAACTGTCGAGCACGCGCTTCTGTCCGCTTTTTTCAAACTCGATTTCCAGCTTATTGCCTTCTTTTTCCATCACCTTGCCATAACCGAATTTGGTGTGGAAGACGCGCATGCCGACGCTGACATCATCGCGGCCCTTATTGCCAAGGGAGACCGCACTGCGGCGCGCTTCCTTGATATTTTTGGGCGTGCTGTCGAAGCTGCCCGTATTGCGTGCGCGTTTCCATCCCGGCCCGCGGCTCGATCCGCGTGCACTATCTGCAAAGGGATCGGCACGTTCTGACCAATTTGCGCGCCACAGGCTTTCGCCTCCCATCATGCTGGATTCTTCTTCAACATGTTCCTTGGGCAATTCGCCAATGAAGCGGGAAGGGATGGAGCTGGTCCACTGACCATAAATGCGCCGATTGGCAGCGTGGAAGATGGTGCATTTCTTCTTTGCCCGGGTGATCGCGACATAGGCGAGGCGGCGTTCTTCTTCCAGCGATGCAATCCCGCCTTCGTCAAGGCTGCGCTGGGACGGGAAGACGCCTTCCTCCCATCCAGCGCAAAAAACATAGTCATATTCCAGACCCTTGGCACCGTGCATGGTTATGATTGTGACCTTTGCCTCATCGCTCGCTGCCTCATTGTCCATTACTAATGACACATGTTCGAGGAAGTCGCCCAATGTTTCATATTCTTCCATCGCGCGTGTTAGCTCGGTCAGATTTTCGAGCCGTCCAGCAGCTTCCGGTGTGCGGTCTGCCTGCAACATGGCGGTATAGCCGCATTCATCGAGCACGATCCGCGCCAATTCGGCATGGGCCATTTCATTAGCATCGGTTCGCCATCGCGTGAAATTGCGCATAAGGTTCGACAGCGTTGTTCTGGCCCGTGCGGGCAATTCGTCCGTATCGCAAATGCTCAGCGCTGCTGCGGCGAGCGGTATCCCTTGTGCCCGGGCCAACCGGTGGACTTTTTCCACAGTTTTATCCCCAAGGCCGCGCTTCGGTACATTGACTATCCGTTCAAAGGCAAGGTCATCGGCGGGTTGCGCAATTACCCGGAGATAGGCGAGGGCATCGCGGATTTCCGCGCGCTCGTAGAAACGAAAACCGCCGATAATCTTGTACGGCATGCCGATAGAGATAAACCGGTCCTCAAATTCGCGCGTCTGAAATTGCGCGCGGACAAGGATTGCCATGTCGTTGAGGGAAACGCCCTTGTTTTGCAGGCTTTCCATCTCCTCCCCCGTGCGCCGCGCTTCTTCGGGGCCGTCCCAGACGCCAGTGACTTGCACCTTATCACCATCTTTTTCTTCGGTCCAAAGGGTCTTGCCAAGACGGCCGCTATTATGGGCGATCAACCCCGATGCGGCGGCCAGAATATGGGGCGTGGAGCGATAATTTTGTTCCAGCTTGACCACTTTCGCATCGGGAAAGTCTTTTTCGAAACGCAGGATATTGGCGACTTCTGCCCCGCGCCAGCTGTAGATGGACTGATCATCATCGCCGACACAGCAGATATTTTTGCGTTCCTGCGCGAGTAACCGCAGCCAGAGATACTGGCTGCTATTGGTATCCTGATATTCGTCAACAAGGATATATTTGAAGCGTTCTTGGTACAGCTTCAAAATTTCGCGGTTGGTCTTCAACAGGTTGAGGATATGCAATAGCAGGTCGCCAAAGTCGCAGGCATTAAGCACCTTTAGCCGGGCCTGATAGGCGGCGTAAAATTCCTGTCCGCGTCCATTGGCATAGCGTTCATTCTCATTGGCATCGAGATCAGCGGGGTTCAGGCCGCGATTTTTCCATTGGTCAATCAGTCCGGCAAGCATCCTTGCGGGCCAGCGCTTTTCGTCTAGTTCCGCAGCCTGAATCAGCTGTTTGAGCAGGCGCAGTTGGTCATCCGTATCCAGGATAGTGAAATTGCTTTGCAGTCCAACCAGTTCAGCATGGCGGCGCAGCATTTTTGAACCGATGCTGTGAAAGGTACCGAGCCATGGCATGCCCTCTACGGCATCACCTACAATCGTTCCGATCCGTTCCTTCATCTCCCGCGCGGCCTTGTTGGTGAAGGTCACGGCCAGAATTTCCGACGGCCACGCTTTGCGTGAATAGACTAGATGCGCCAGCCGCCGGGTGAGGGCAGCGGTTTTGCCAGTGCCGGCACCGGCAAGAACGAGCACGGGTCCTTCGGTGGTCAGAACAGCATCGCGTTGTGGCGCATTAAGGCCGCGGACATAAGGCGGATCATTTTCCGCAGGTATATTAATGGGTTCGGTCACAGGTGAACAGTTAGGGAACATCGGCGGCGGCGGCAAGGGCTATATCATGCAATATTTATCGATCTGACCCAAAGTACAGCTTGCATTTTATGTTGCAGTGCACCATATGCAGTTTAAGTTTGAAATTATTCCATAGTTCGGAGCTTAAAATGAGCAAACGTTTGGTATTTAGCGCGATTATCGCAACCGCATTAATGGCTACAACAGCCGCTTATACGCAGTCGCAAGCTGATCAGAATGTGACGGCAAAGGCCTATATAACCGCTAATAGCTGATATAATGTTCAGGCGGGGCGCAGGATATGTAGTCTCGCCTTGCCGCTGTTGCGCTGGCTTTCCAATTCAAAACCTTTGACGCTGACCTCTTCGTTGCGAGAGGTTTCTATAGCAATCCAGCTGGAGGGCGCGAACCATCCGTGGCGGCCCAATTTGGATAAAGCCACGGCACCGGCCCCCGTTTCATAAGGAGGGTCCATCAGGATAAGGTCATAAGGTTTCCGCGCCGCACCAAGGGCCAGAACCGAACCAATGCGGACATCTGCATCGGCGCTGAGTGTGGCGATATTTTTTTCCAAAGCTTTGAGCGCCTCGCGGTCCTGCTCGACAAAAGTGCAATGGGCTGCACCGCGCGACAATGCTTCCAGCCCAAGCGCACCGGAACCGGAAAACAGGTCAAGGACTTGCAAATCCGCAAAATCGCCCAATCGGCTGGTGAGCATGGAGAAAAGTCTCTCGCGTGTACGGTCAGCGGTGGGACGAGTGGTTTCGCCTTTGGGTGCAATAATTTTCCGACCGCGCCATTTTCCAGCGATTATCCGCATTAGATCAGCTTTTTCCGGAACGCGACCAGATCGTGTTGGCGAACGGCTTCGATTTCACCTTTCGCGAGATCTCCCAGCACGAATGGACCATAGCGGGTGCGGATCAGGCGGGATACTTTAAGGCCCAAGTGTTCTAGTACACGGCGAACCTCCCGGTTTTTACCTTCGGTCAGGGTCATCTCTATCCATTGGTTACGCCCGGTGCGCCGCTCCAGATTTGCTTCAATCGGGCCGTAATGCATGCCTTCTACTGTGATTCCGCGGTAGAGCTCTTCCAGCTGGTTTTGGGTAATGTCGCCGAAGGTTCGTGCGCGATAGGTCCGCTCGACACCGGTCTTTGGTAGCTCCATCTCGCGCTTAAACTCACCATCGGTGGTCATCAACAGCAAGCCTTCAGTGTTTAGATCCAGACGACCGATCGGCATGACGCGTTCCATATCGTCCGGTATCACATCATAAATCGTCTTGCGACCAGCGGGGTCGCGTTCTGCTGTCAAATAGCCATTTGGTTTGTGAAAACGAAATAGTTTGGCGGGCGATGGTTCGGATACAGCTTGGCCATCAACGGTGATGCCGGTCAGATTTTTGAGCAGCAGTGATGGATGGTCAACGGTAACACCGTTTAGCGCGATCCGTTCCTCGCTAATCATACGTTCAATTTCGCGCCGTGATGCGACGCCGGCACGCGCCAGTAATTTGGCAATGCGCTGCCCCTCACGGTTATGCGCTTCTGGCGGTTTGGCCCGGGCGGGTTCTTGCTTTGCACCGCGCGTGGGTGTTGCTTTGTACAGTTTACCTGATTCTTTATCGGTCATGGTTTTTTGCATGGCGGAAAATAAACTTTGCCGCAATCTGTAACCTGTCGGATGGTGCAGACGAATGGCTGGATAGTTGCTTATTCGGAAGGTGTCATGATGCGTCATATAATATTGTCGGCAATGGTTGCTGCAGCAGCATTTGCAGGCTTTATGGGTGTTCAAGTGGCCCAGACATCAAGCGATGTGCCCGCGCAAATAGCTTCACCGCCGCAAATTTTTGGCAATGAAACGGTTTCCCCTAATCCGGTCGTTGTCGAACTTTTCACCAGTCAGGGGTGCTCATCCTGTCCCCCCGCAGATATGCTAGCTTCCCGACTAGCAAAAGATAGCTCCCTGCTGGTGATTACGCGGCCTGTTACGTATTGGGACCGGCTCGGTTGGAAAGACACGCTCGCGCGGGAAGATAATACCAGGTTGCAGCGCAACTATGCCGCCAAGGGTAATACCGGTTCGGGGGTTTATACACCGCAGATGGTGGTCAATGGCGGCGGCGGTGCTGTTGGATCACGGGAAGGCGATATCAGATCGCTGGTCCGGCTAGCGAAAACTAATGATGGTCCGATTATCGAGGCGCAACGCACTTCGAACGGCACCGTCGCTGTAAACATTACGGGTAAGTCCCGCTATATGGCTGGTATTTCCCTTTTGGCATTGAGTTCGTCTGAAAACGTCAGTGTCGGTCGCGGCGAAAATGGCGGACGGAAGTTGCATTATACCAATGTTGTCAAAGCCGAGCGAAATCTTGGCAGTTGGGATGGAAATTCGGCACGCATCACTCTAACTGGCGAAGACCTGAATATATCCGGCGCTGATAAATATGCGATTATCGTACAGCGACCAGGCGCAGGAAAGATTATAGGCGCCAAGCTGCTCGAAATTTAGGGGCATCTGAAAAATCCGGCTAGCTTTCAAACCATTTGCCGCTAGTGTTTCCCTCAGTTCGTGGGAGATAGTAGCGTGAGTGGACAGATAGCAGACACCGGATGGCGTGGGAAATTACCAGCAGGTGTCAGGCCTTACAGTGAAGCGGCTCCGCTCGCGGCTTTTTTCTTGGGCATTTCTTCCGCTTTACCGCTGACAATGATCGCTGCGACGCTTACCACCCGGCTCGCTCAAGCAGGGATTGAAAAGTCCACCGTTACGGCCTTTGCGCTCACATTTTTGGCATATAATTTCAAATGGTTATGGGCACCCATTATAGACGTCGTAAAGCTGCCTATAATTGGCCGCATGGGGCAACGTCTATCATGGTTGATCCTGACTGCTGCAATGGCAATGGCGGCTATTATTTATCTGGGATCTCTGGATCCTTCAGCTGATATTGTCACGGTTGCAGTCGCTGCGATCATGGTCGGTATTGCAGGTGCCACATTTGATGTTGTTATTGACGCGTATCGGATCGAATTGCTGGAACCCGAGCAATTGGGCGTTGGGTCCGGCATGTCCCAATATGGCTGGCGTATCGGCGCAGCTTCAGCAGGGGCAGTGGCATTGGTTATCGCTGCCCGCAGCAACTGGTCCATCGCTTATTATGTCTGTTCGCTGTTTGCTTTGTTCGCTGTTTTTACGGGTTTGGTCATGCGCGAGCCGAGCCGGCGTCAGGAACCACAACCGCTGAAAGGCCCCGTTCAAGCCGCGATCGCATATGCTAGCCCGCTTGTAGAATTTTTTAAACGCTCAGGTGCGCCCGTTGTTTTACTTTTCGTGCTTGTTCACAAGATTGGCGACACGTTAGCCAATTTGACCTTCCGACTATTGTTTGAAGACCTTGGATTTACCAATGACGAGATCGCATTTTACGACGTCAGTCTAGGATTCATTGCTTTTCTGGTCGGCATATTTGTGGGGGGCATCGTTTATTCCCGCCTTGGTATGAAAAAGGCGGTCATGCTCAGTCTTGTGTTGATGGCGGTGAGTAATCTCTCATTTGCGGGTCTTGCTGCCAGCGGCCATAATAATTGGGCGATGGCAGGGGCCATTGGTTTTGAGAATTTCGCGAGTGGTATCGGCGGCGTTGCCGTCGTCGCTTATCTGTCTGCGTTATGTAATTTGAGCTTCACGGCCACGCAATTTGCCCTGCTATCCGCGGCGGCGAGTATCTTGGGTCGTTTCCTGACCGGAACTACCGCAGGGTCGCTGATTGAGGCAATGGGTTATGTTAATTTCTACCTGTTGACGACACTGGCTGCTTTGCCTGGTGTTATCATGTTTTGGCTAATGATCCGCTCGGGATTGGTCGACCGGTCTTTGGGCACCGCTGGGACGGAACATACGGCAGAGGATGGGGCTAAGAACCCAGACTAATCTAGCACTTGCTGATTAGCGTTTAACACCGAACCGGCCAGATACAGCGAACCGGCGACAAGCACGGTTTGCGGTTTCTGCGCAGAGATGTTTTGCAACGCTTTCGTAATATCGGAGGCCTCGGCGATGGCCACATTGATGTTGGCAAAATCATTGATGCCGTGCGCGAGATGACCCTCGACGGGCACGACTGTGATGCTAGCGATTTTCGCTTGGAGCGGTCTGACGATTGCATCGGAATCTTTGTTGGCGAGCATGCCGATGACTAGATGGATGGACCGGTTCGGATAGCTGTGAAAATGGGCTGCCAGAGCTTCTCCCGCATTTACATTATGTCCCCCATCGAGCCATAATACTGTTTTCTCAGGCAGCAATTCGTGCAGCGACCCGAAAGAAAGTTTTTGCAATCGTGCGGGCCATTTTGCCCAACCCATAGCGGCACGATAGGCGGCTTCGGATATTTTTACAGCATCCTGATGGCGCAGTATGGCAATGGCTAAGGCAGCATTATCCGCCTGATGCGCGCCGGGAAGGGCGGGCAGGGGCAGCGTTAATTTTCCGAAATCATCGCGGTAATGAAGTTGGTCTTCATATATAGCTGCATCCCAATTCTCACCGCGCGGCAAATATCGCGCGTGAGTGGATGCAGCATGATCCGAAATTGCCTTATTCATATCTTCACGATATTTCTGGGTCAGCAATGGCGTGCCTGATTTTGCTATACCGGCCTTCTCCCACGCAATACGGACCATCGGATCAGTAGGCACGCCATCTTCAGGCGATAGCAAAAAGGCTTCATGATCAATGCCCAGCGCGGCTATTCCGGTCGCTGCTGGCTTTGGCACAATATTCGTGGCGTCCAACCGGCCGCCCAGGCCAACTTCTAATATACAAGCATCAGCAGGTGTCTCGGCAAATGCGAGCATCGCGGCGGCTGTCGTGGCTTCAAAGAAACTGGGATTTATATCTTCGCTGCGGTCAAGTACGCGGGCCAGTAGTTTAGCCAGATATTCATCTTCGATCAACGATCCGGCTATTCTGATCCGTTCATTGAAGCGTACCAGATGGGGGCTGGTATAAACATGGGCTTTCAAGCCTTCTGCCTCGATCGCCGCTCGTATATAGGCGCAAGTTGATCCTTTCCCATTGGTGCCCGCGACATGAAAAACCGGTGGCAGTTTTAGATGCGGGTTGCCCAGTCGTTTCATGACTGCGCTGATCCGCTCCAGCCCCAGCACATCGCGCCCCGGGGATAGCAGCGAAAGCCGGTCGAGCTGTTTCTGAACCGCCGGATGGTCGGAGCGTGCACCGTCTGCCATAAAGGGTACGGCTAGTTTAAGCCGCAGTTTTCCAAGCCATGAGATAGCCCATGATCTGTGCCAATTGTGCGCGCAATTCCTTGCGATGCACCACCATGTCGATCATGCCATGTTCCAGCAGATATTCCGCTGTCTGGAAACCCTCGGGCAATTTTTCGCGGATGGTGTTTTCAATCACGCGCTGTCCAGCAAAACCGATCATCGCACCAGGCTCTGATATCTGGATGTCGCCGAGCATCGCGTAGCTTGCGGTTACACCGCCCGTGGTTGGATCGGTCAACACAACGATGAAGGGCAATCCCGCCTCTCGCAGCATTGAAATTGCCACTGTGGTTCTGGGCATCTGCATCAGCGACAAAATGCCTTCCTGCATCCGCGCTCCGCCAGCGGCGGTGAAAATAATATAGGGGCATTGATCCTGCAAGGCTCGGTTTGCACCATCTACAAAAGCTTGGCCCACGGCGAGGCCCATGGAGCCACCCATGAATGCAAAGTCCTGAACGGCGACCACACAAGGGAGATTTTCAATTGTTCCAGTGACGGTGATTAGTGCGTCCTGTTCTCCGGTCTTGGTACGCGCGGCTTTGAGGCGATCCGAATATTTCTTCTGATCTTTGAATTTCAGCGGGTCTTCCTGTACCGTAGCAAAGGGAATAATCTTCCAGCTATTCTCATCCATAATCTGAGCGAAACGGATCATCGGCCCAATGCGGCCATGATGTTCGCATTTAGGGCAGATATGCATGTTATCCTCATATTCCTTGAGGAAAACCATGGCTTCGCATTTTTTGCATTTGTGCCAGAGGTTGTCCGGTGTCTCTTTTTTGGCGATCGAGGCGATCTTTTTACGGACGTTGGTGAGCCAAGACATGCGTCAATTCCCTAAATTTTTAACGTGCATTTCTGATAGCATCAGAAAGCGATTTTACATAGTCTTTCACAAGCGGTGCTGCATCAGCGCCGTGTTTCCCGATGATTTCGACAATGGCTGAACCAACCACCACGCCGTCCGCAACACGGGCGATATCAGCCGCCTGTGCAGGTGTACGTACACCAAAGCCGACCGCGACGGGCAAATCGGTTCCTGCCTTCAAACGTGTCACAGCCTCTTCGATACTCGCCTGCGCCGCTTGTTGCAGGCCGGTGATGCCTGCGACCGAGACATAATATAGGAAGCCGGAGGCATTGTTCAGAATTTCGGGTAACCGTTTCGCGTCTGTTGTTGGCGTTGCGAGGCGAATGACCGCTATATTTTTAGCGCGCAATGAATCCCCTAGGCTATCGTCTTCCTCGACAGGAATATCGACGCAGATCACTCCGTCGACGCCCGCGTTGGCGCAAGCATCGGCAAACCAGTCGGCACCGCGGGTTGTCATTGGATTGGCGTATCCCATCAGCACCAGCGGCACAGTCGGATGCCGCTTACGAAAATCAGTCGCAATGCTAAATATATCAGCGGTTTTCGTGCCAGCGCTCAAACTGCGGATATTGGCGGCCTGAATGACCGGACCGTCCGCCATCGGATCGGTAAACGGCATCCCGAGTTCGATAATATCCGCGCCGCCTTCAACGAGCGCGTCAAGAATCGCCGCAGTATCGGCTGCCGTCGGATCGCCGGCGGTGACAAATGCGATCAGCGCAGCGCGGTCGCTTGGGAAAGCTCCGGATAAACGGGTCATATTTTCGTCCCTAACGCCTCAGCGACCGTGAATATATCTTTGTCCCCGCGCCCACACAAATTGGCAAGAATGATCTGGTCCTTGTCCATTTTCACGGCTTCGCGTGCGATGGCGGCGATGGCGTGGGAGGGTTCCAGCGCAGGAATAATACCCTCGGTGCTGCACAGCAGTTGGAAAGCGTCGAGCGCTTCCGTATCGGTGGCGCTGTCATAGCGCACCCGGCCGGATTCTTTCAGCCAGCTATGTTCCGGACCAATGCCGGGATAATCGAGACCGGCGCTGATCGAATGGGCTTCATCAATCTGGCCATCTTCATCTTGCAGCAAATAGGTTTTATTGCCATGCAATATGCCCGGCCTGCCGCCGGCTAAGGATGCTGCATGTTGCTTGTCCAACCCATGTCCGGCCGCTTCGATGCCAAGCATCTCAACACCGGGATCGTCAAGAAACGGATGAAACAGGCCAATAGCATTGGAACCCCCGCCAATGGCCGCAACGAGTAAATCAGGCAGGCGGCCGACACGGCTCAGCATTTGCTCGCGGGCCTCTTTGCCGATCACGCTTTGAAAATCGCGAACCATTTCGGGATAGGGATGGGGACCAGCGGCGGTACCGATAATATAAAATGTATCGTCCACATTGGCGACCCAGTCGCGCATCGCATCGTTCATTGCATCTTTGAGTGTAGCTGCGCCGCTAGTAACTGGCACCACTTCGGCGCCGAGCAATTTCATCCGGAACAGATTGGGTTTTTGCCGCTCGACATCCGTTGCACCCATATAGATTACACAGGGTAAGCCAAAACGCGCGCAAACCGTTGCGGTTGCGACGCCGTGCTGACCAGCTCCCGTTTCGGCGATGATGCGAGTTTTACCCATGCGTATGGCGAGCAATATCTGACCGATACAATTATTGATCTTGTGCGCGCCGGTATGGTTTAACTCATCCCGTTTGAACCAGATTTGCGCGCCTTTTCCTTCCGGCGCATCCTTCCGAACTTTCTCGGTCAGGCGCTCGGCATAATAAAGCGGGCTAGGACGCCCCACATAATGTTCTAACAGATCGTCAAATTCTTCCGCAAAAGCCGGATCTGCCTGCGCTGCACGATAATGTTTTTCCAGATCAAGGATCAACGGCATCAGCGTTTCAGCGACATAGCGTCCGCCAAATTGGCCAAAATGACCACGATCATCAGGTTGGTTGCGGAAGCTGTTGGGATTAGAGTTTGTCATCGGTTCAATCTATTATTTTCGCGTGAGAGGGTCAGCGCAGCTATGTTTATGCGTCGCGCACCGCTTGGCAAAAGGCGGCGATCTTGTCTACATCTTTGACTCCGGGAGATGATTCGACACCGGAAGAAACATCTACTAGCTGGGGCGTGAGGCTTTTTATAGCGTCTCTGACATTATGGATGCCCAGACCACCCGCGAGTCCCCATGGAATCCGGTGTTCATACCCATCAAATAGGGTCCAATCAAAACTGGTTCCGGTGCCTCCGGGCAATGCTTTTGCCGGTGCATCGAACAATAAGCGATCCACTACGCCTTCAAAGCGATTGCTTTTCGCCAATGTCATCTTGTCTCTTACGCCTAGGGCTTTCCACACCTCTATGCCGCCTTGATCACGGACCAGTTTTATCCATTCCGGAGTTTCGCTTCCGTGAAATTGGATCACATCGGGGCGTAAGATATTGATCGCTTGTCCGGTGGTTTTTGCGTCCGCGTTTACCAGTAATAAAACCGTTTTGACGGAATCAGGAACCGCTTGTTTTAGCGTCACTGCCTGCTCAATCGTAACGTGCCGAGGGCTTTTTTCAAAATGCACAAGGCCGATATAATTTGCGCCTGCTTTAGCGGCGGCGCTGATGCTAGCTTGGGACGACAGTCCACATATTTTGATTTGGGTTTTCATTGGTCCGGCCATATCGCACTTATCGGCGCGCGTCATCCTGAACCCGCCTCAAGCCACTAAAAACGTTGTCGTTCAAGTTTGTTAAAGCGTCGCCTCAATCGCTCGCGCCGCTGCATTGGGATCTTCCGCTGCAGTAATAGGCCGACCGATTACCAAAACACTCGCGCCATTATCGCGCGCTGCACGAGGGGTAACGGTACGCTTCTGATCAGCGGCCTTGCCATTGGCAGGGCGTAATCCCGGGACGATGAAATAGCCGCTTTTCCAAAGCTTGCGAGCTGCCGCAACTTCATTGCCGGAACAAACAATACCATCCAAACCAGCTTCGCCAGCTAGATTGGCCAGCCGCTCAACCTGGTCATGCGGGCTGCCACTATAGCCGATTCTTGCCATATCGCGCTCATCAAGTGAGGTTAGCAGGGTCACGCCAACCACTTTGGTACTGCTTCCGGCGGCTGCTTTCGCATCCTCCATCATCGCGCGCCCACCAGAGGCGTGTATAGTGACAATCGCCGGCTCCAGGACATTAATAGCCTGCATTGCTTTGGCCACAGTATTGGGGATGTCGTGCAGTTTCAGATCTAGAAAAATGGGCAGACCGACTTTCTGGATTTCATGGACGCCGTGATGTCCATTGGCGCAAAAGAACTCGAGGCCCAGTTTCAAACCGCCAACATGGCCCTTAATTGATTCGGCCAGCGTGATCGCGTCGTCAAGAACAGGGGTATCAATCGCAACAAATATCGGATTGCTCATATGCCCGTTGCCTTGTCGGTTTTCGCCGTAGTTGGGGCAATTGGTGACACCGCTGGCGCTGGTTCGGTAACTTGCTCTTTGCGCAAATCCAGAGGAGCCTCATCCGATTTTCTTGATGGGGCAGGCGAGGTCGATGATACGGTATTGCCTGTCGTCGTCGTCGGTGCAGGATTGACTGCCGCTTCCAATGTCTTGATACGGCGACTGAAACGCCATTTTGACGCCCGATGGATCAACCAAAGGGGGACGAAGCCCAATAAAAATGCGCCAATGACGAGAACGGGCAATTTGGTATCAATGCGAATATTTTCCCAGATTAGCACTGATGTCGGCGACCAGTTATTGACCGAAAATACGACCAAAATGACCGCCAATATCACCCAGAAAAGCGTTTTTATAAACTGCATATCAGACCCTTATTTGCGTATTTATTTGTGTATTACGCGCAAATTTGATCAGTGACCAGACTTGATACGATATTTGGGGCAAAGCCGGATGCTTCGCCCCGTTAAAGTTTTCAGTCGCCAAAGACGCGGGCAAAAATTGTGTCGATATGTTTGAAATGATAATCGAGGTTAAAGCGTTCTTCCAGTTCTTCGTTAGAAAGCTTTGCAGTGACATCAGGGTCTGCTTTTAGCAGATCAAGCAGAGCAACTTCGCCGTCGGATTCCCAGACCTTCATCGCGTTGCGCTGAACGATACGATAGCTGTCTTCGCGGCTAATGCCTGCTTGGGTTAGCGCCAACAGGACACGCTGCGAATGAACAAGGCCGCCCATCCGGTCGAGATTCTTTTGCATACGCTCTGGATAGATCAGTAGCTTTTCGATCACGCCGGTGAGGCGAGAAAGTGCAAAGTCGAGAGTGATAGTCGCATCAGGACCGATCATCCGTTCCACAGAACTGTGCGAAATATCCCGCTCGTGCCACAGGGCAACATTTTCCATCGCGGGCAGGGCATAGCTGCGTACCATACGGGCAAGGCCGGTTAGATTTTCTGTCAGAATAGGATTGCGCTTATGCGGCATCGCGCTGGAGCCTTTCTGGCCGGGAGAAAAATATTCCTCGGCTTCCAGAACTTCGGTGCGCTGCAAATGACGGATTTCGACCGCAACACGTTCGACGGATGAAGCGATGACGGCCAATGTTGCAAAAAACTGTGCATGTCGGTCGCGGGGAATAACCTGGGTCGAGACGGGCTCTATTTCGAGGCCCATTTTTTTTGCCACATGGGCTTCCACCTTTGGATCGATATTCGCAAATGTACCCACTGCGCCGGATATCGCGCAGGTCGCAATTTCCTTGCGCGCCAGCACTAGTCGTTCGCGGTTCCGTTCGAATTCAGCATAGGCCTGTGCCAGTTTCATTCCAAAGGTTACGGGCTCACCATGAATACCATGGCTACGGCCGATGGTGGGGGTCATTTTATGTTCATAGGCGCGTGTTTTTATGGCCGCGAGAAGCTTGTCGATATCGTCGAGCAATATATCGGAAGCACGTGTTAGCTGGACCGCAACGCAGGTGTCGAGCACATCGCTTGATGTCATGCCTTGATGCATGAAGCGTGCTTCATCGCCGACATTTTCGGCGACATTGGTCAGGAAGGCGATAACATCATGTTTTACTTCACGTTCGATTTCATCAATCCGTGCGACATCAAATTTACCCTTGGCCCAAATTGCTTCGGCCGCTTTCTTGGGGACTACGCCCAGTTCCGCCAATGCGTCGGTCGCGTGCGCCTCTATCTCGAACCAGATTTGGAATTTGGATTCAGGTTCCCAGAGGGCAACCATTTCGGGACGGGAATAGCGCGGGATCATTTTTTCTTTCCTTGATTATCATAAAGCTGGTTAGAACGGTCATTAGAGCCGATGCAGATTTGCCGCCCCGCTAGCATCATGTTGAGGAGTCGGCAATCTGGGATATGATGGGTCGAACACAGGCGGTTTGACAAGTGAGGAGACTGATATGCGTTTAGCAGTATTGACCGGCGGCGGTGACGTTCCCGGCCTTAACCCCTGTATTCGCTCGATAACTATGTCGGCCTTGCAGCGAGGATGGGAAGTTATCGGCTTGCGCCGAGGATGGGAAGGGGTGCTGGAAATCGATCCAGCCGATCCGCAGTCACTTGAGCAAGGCGCAATGGTCCTCGACAAAAATAGCGTGCGGGGCATTGATCGGCAGGGCGGCACAATCTTGCACAGTTCGCGCTGTGACCCGCGTGTGACTGCTGATGGTGATCAAACGCAAAAGGTTCTCGATATTTTAGACGCGCTGAAAATCGATGCGCTGATCATCATGGGCGGCGATGGTACGCTTCGGTTCTCAGCCCATCTGGCTAGTTTGGGCCGCAATGTTATTTCGATTCCCAAGACGATGGACAATGACGTTTTCGGGACGGATTATTGTATCGGGTTTTCCACCGCCGTCACTCGATCGGTGGCGGCTATTAATGCGCTGCGCACCACTGTGGCCAGCCATGAAAGGATCGCAGTGATAGAACTATTTGGGCGCAGATCAGGTGAGACTGCGTTGCTCTCCGGGTTTCTGTCACAAGCAGATCGCACAGTCATTGCTGAGGTTCCTGCAGATATGGATGTGCTTCTCCCTCTGTTGCTGGACGACAAGGCTACGAATCCAGAAGGCTATGCTATTTGTTTAGTGTCTGAAGGAGCAAAACTGGCTGGCAGTGATTCCGATGATAGCGATCTTAGCAAATCGAATACGAATCGCGCGGGCGTCAATATTGGCACGCAACTGGCGCGGGAAATAGAGGCCCGTTCACCGGAACGCACGATTGTGCAGGAGCTTGCCTATTTAATGCGTGCCGGGGAGCCGGACGCGATGGACCGGATGGTTGGCTTTGCCTTTGGCGCGCTAGCCGTACAATTAATTGAGGAAGGTCGCACATCGAACATGGTTTGCCTTACCGATGGCAATTATGGAGTGGTGCCCATTGATACGTTGCTGGGCGGCACCAAAGGCGTCAACGTATCAGGCCTTTATGATGCGCGCCAATATCGCGCTAATCTTGTGCAGATTGAAGGCATGCCGATGTTTCTTTATTGATGAGGTGCTTAAATCAGCCCCTGCGACCGGAAGGACGTATGGCCGTCCTTGCCGATTATGATGTGGTCATGCACCGCAATGCCCAGCCTGCGACCGGCATCGCAAATATCTTTGGTGATGGCTATATCTTGTCGACTAGGCGCACTGTCGCCGCTGGGATGGTTGTGCACTAATATAATGGCGGCTGATCCCAATTCCAAAGCACGCTTAATCACTTCGCGGGTATAAATGGCGGCCTGGTCGATCGATCCTTCACTCACCAATTCATCGCGGATCAGCCGGTTTTTGCTGTTGAGATGCAAGACTCGAACCCGTTCGTTGAGCAGATGCGCCATATCGGCGCGCAAATAGTCTAGAAGTGCCTGCCAGCTGGTCAAGATGGGCTGCTCACGAACCGGTTCAGAAATTAATCTGAGTGCGGCAGCATGAACAATCTTAATCGCAGCGGTGCTCGTCTCCCCCATGCCGGGTACTTGTTTGATCGAATCCCCATCGGCGGTCAGCAGGGCAGACAGGCTTCCAAATGTGTCGATAAGGTTTTTGGCTAGAGGCTTCATGTCCCGCCGCGGGATGGCCATGGTGAGCAGAAATTCAACAAGCTCATGATCCAATAGCGCATTGCTTCCACCGTCAAGAAGACGTTCCCGTAAGCGTGAGCGATGGCCCGCTCCATGATGGGCTTTTGAATTCTCATGGTTTTGTTTGACGTTTTCCAGTTGCGACATTCTCAAATCATAACCTGTCCGTTGAAAAATGGGATGAGAAAGCCGGTCTACATCCGAGATTGGCCGAATATGTCCAATTTCAAACAAATAGAGTAAAAACTATGCGATCCCTACACTTGTACATTGCAACTTAAGGTAGACTTCTGCATTTCAGCAGGAATGGAGGAAGAAACAGATCAAGGCCGATCAGGCAGCCGAATGCGGCCACGGCTATTCATTTATCTGATCCTGTTTTTATTGCTCGCCGGTTTTATCATACTCTGGTTCAGCCGTATCATCATCGCGGATAATTTTGTCCGCTCTGAACTCGATAAATTGGGGATAGAGGCGAGCTACGATATTGAAGACATCGGTTTTCGTAAACAAATTATACGCAATCTGGTCATCGGTGATCCCAGTGCGCCTGATTTAACCGCAGATCTGGTAGAAATTGGCAATAGCCTGAACACGGACGGCGCCGGAATAAATTGGGTTTTTGCACGCGGTGTGAAAGTTTTCGGCCGACTGAAGGACGGGAAGCTGTCTTTTGGTGCACTCGATAAATTTTCCGATCCGGAAGATGATAGCCCTTTGGCGTTGCCGGATATTTCTTTGGTCGTGGAAAAAGCGAAGTTGCGGATCGACACTGATTTCGGTGCGATCGGACTTGCTCTTAACGGCCAAGGTAATTTGCACGATGGATTTAAAGGAGAACTCGCCGCGCTCAGTAAGAAGTTAAATTTAGGTGGCTGCCGGATGTCCGATCCGAGCTATTTCGGTAAGGTGGCGATTAAAGACCGTAAACTCGCATTAGAGGGACCGCTTCGGCTCAAGTCTGCCAAATGCCCCTATTTTGATTTCGCGGCACAGGATATTGGTGTTCAGCTTGCGGTTATTTTGGGGAAGGATTTTACGAGTTGGTCAGGCGATGCCGGTATATCGACCGGGGCGTTGCGTTATTCCGAATATCAAGCAAAAGAAATAAAATCGGCCGTTGCATTCACCGGTGATCTAAAACGCAGCAGCGGCGATATTGATCTTATGCTCGGCCGGTTAAACTCACCATATGGCAACGCCAAGACTGGAACTATTATAGGTCCATTCCAAATCGGCTATGGTGATGATCCGGTAACTGCGCGGTTTAATGGACAGGCTGAAATTCGTTCGGCGCAAATTTCAAATAGCATGCTTATTCAGACATCAGCTTTGGCACAGTCGACCGATGGGACGCCCATCGGTCCGATTGCCCGAAAACTAGCCGGGGCGGTGCAGCAGGCGGGCAGTGCGCTCGATTTATCGAGTGATTTCCGCTTTGATATGGGCGCTATGGGTACGAAATTAGCAATCAACGCTTTTCATGCGTTCTCTCGATCAGGTGGGCGGATTGCGCTCGATGATCCCATTTTACTGACATTTTCGGACAAAGACGTAAAAATGCTTGCCGAAGGCGGCTTCATGTTAAGCGGTGGAGAGTTTCCGCAGGCGAGAATAGATTTAAATGACGGCAGCTTATCGCATGGCTTTTCCGGTAATATAAACATGGCAACTTATCAGTCCGGTAGTGCAAAGCTAAATATTCCCGGTCTCCGTTTCTCGCCTGCTTCGGGAGGAGGGACGAACATTGACGGTCGTGTGATTCTGTCTGGCCCACTCGCGGATGGTCAACTCACCGGGCTTCAAATACCCATCAGCGGTCAATTTGGTCAAAATGGCTTTGCCCTATTTCGAAAATGCGTTGATCTGCAATTTGCCAGTTTGCGCGCCGCCTCTTTCATTGCTGGTCCTACTACCGCGCGCCTCTGTCCGGATGGAGGCAGGGCTATGGTTTCGAGCAATGGGTCCGGCGTTAATATTGCGGCACTTGCACCCTCTTTTAATTTAAAAGGCACGATGGGCGGAACGCCGCTCTCTTTGTCTAGTGGCGCACTCGGTTTTTCGATCACAAAAGGGATTACAGCGCAAAATATATCGCTTCGTATGGGTACTTTGGACAGCATGACAAAGTTTGACGCGGCGCGGTTTAGTGCGGTATTTGGCCGCAATATTTCGGGCAAAATCTCTGGTGCTAATGGACAGATAGCCAATGTACCGCTGTTGATGGAAAATATCGAGGGCGACTGGCGCTATATTGGCGGTGAATTTTTGGCTGATGCGAAGCTGCAGGTCCGTGATGAAAATCAGGTTGAACGGTTCCGGCCTTTGATAAGCGATGACGTGAAGCTGAAATTCGCAAATGGCAAGATTCTCGCCGATGGCATGCTGCACGAACCGACAACATTACGTCAGGTCGCAAAGATCAATATTGTCCATTCGCTGGATAATAGCGTTGGTCAGGCGCTTTTGGATGTCGGTGGGATTAGTTTTGATAAAAATCTACAACCGGAATTGCTGACACCATTAACCTTGGGTATTATTGCCAATGTCGATGGTATTGTGACCGGACATGGGCAAATAAATTGGGATAATAAAGGTAACGGTATTCGAAGCACGGGTATCTTCCGCACCGATTCTGTCAATTTGGCGGCGGCCTTTGGTCCGGTAACGGGGCTTTCGGGCGAAATAAAATTTTCTGATTTACTCGGTCTGGTTACGGAGCCCAGTCAGTCGGTTAACATGGCAGAGGTTAATCCCGGCGTAGCGGTCTTTAACGGTCAGCTATTCTATCGTCTGCTACCGGACTATAAGATGCAGGTGGAGGGCGGCCAGTGGCCCTTTGCTGGCGGCATGCTCTATCTTGAGCCTACAATTTTGGATCTTGGCGAAGATGTTGCACGACGGTTGGAATTCACGGTTGTCGGCGTGGATGCGGCGCAGTTTTTGAATCAATTTGATTTCGAGAATTTGAGCGCAACAGGAGTTTTCGACGGCAAGTTACCAATGATCTTCGATCAGGACGGAGGCCGCATTGCTGGTGGCTATCTCGTTGCCCGCAAAGGGGGCGGGACACTCGCCTATATTGGCGAATTAACTTACGAGGATATGGGAACGTTTGCGAATTTTGCTTTCAACGCTTTGAAATCGATAAAATATCAGCAACTGACCATTGGAATGGACGGCGCGATTGATGGTGAAATCATAACAGAAGTGAAATTTGCAGGTCTTCAGCAAGGGGACAGCGCAAGTAAAAATTTCATTACGAAGCAAATCGCTAAGATTCCACTGGAATTTAATGTCCGCATTCAAGCGCCTTTCATGCAATTGTTAAGCAGTGCAAAGGCTTTTTATGAACCGGAATTGCTTGTTGGTCGGAATTTACCGGCTCTACTAAGGGCGCAGGAAGAACGGGCTACGGAAGCCGTTAAAGCATTGCAGAAAAATTCTGAATCATCTGTTCAGCCACGGGAAAGCGATAATGAACCATAGGATAAGCGAATTGACGTATCGTTTGGATAATGCGATTCGGACAAACATGAAGAACAGAAAGACAACCGGATTGATATTGGGGGTCGCATTGGGGCTAAGTGCCATTCTGGCAGGTTGTGTGCAGGTTTCTGCACCCGATAAACCCATCGTGATTAACCTTAATATCAATATAAAACAGGAAGTCGTCTATCGGTTGAATGGCGACGCGAAAGATTTAATTAATAGTGAAGCGGAGATTTTCTGATGTTTGAGTTTATACGGAAGAATAAAGCGATTGCCATCGTGGGCACATTGGCTTTGACCGCAATTGTAGCAACGCCGGTGATGGCCCAGCGCGATCCCGCCTATGAATCCGCGCGTTCTTCGGGAGCCATTGGTGAAAAGCCGGACGGCTATCTGGGCTATGTCAAAGCTCCATCGGCTTCGGTGAAAGCGCTGGTCGAAGATTTGAATATTAAGCGGAAGGCGGCCTATACTCGCAAGGCACAGGAAACCAATTCGACGGTTGAGCAATTTGCTTTCACTTCGGGCTGCAACCTGATTAACCGCACGGTTGCGGGAGAAAAATACCAAGCACCCGACGGAAGCTGGCAGACAAGAACATCTGTTGAGCCAATACGTGATTCGCGCTGCCCATAAGGCCAAATTGAAACAAAGTTTTGACAAAGGGCGCGCTGCCAATACCAGCGCGCCCTTTTTCGTTTCAAATCGCTGATATTTCTCCGAATTTTCTGCGCCGCAGTATGGCGGTTGACTTGGCGCATCCGCTTTTCTAAACGGGCGCGGTTAGCGGGACTGCTCGCTGTCGTGAGTAGAACCAGGTTAATCGGCTTTTTGGCTGATTTTCTATAGTTTTTCAAAGAATCACGACAGAGAGAAGGTTCGTTAAATCTGATGGACGATGATGCTAAGATAGAGGCGCTTAAGAAGCGGATCGATCAGGCGCAATCGGAAGAGGCGGTCAGATCAGGCAAAACCCAGAAAGGGGTCGATAATAATTATCGGCTCGGAAATCGGGTATTGGCAGATTTGATTGCAGGCATTGGTGGTGGTGCATTGGTTGGCTGGGTGCTGGACCATTTTATCGGAACCGCGCCTTGGCTTCTTTTGATATTCCTGTTTTTGGGGATCATCGTAGCGTTCAGAAATATTATTAAACTCTCAAACGAGAGCGCGAAAAAGAATTAAGTGATTTTGCGTACCGTTTGAATAAATGGGGTCCATTGAGTGGCAGCTGCAGAAGGTAAAATTGATCCAATGCACCAATTTGAGGTGCAGACGATTTTTGAAGGCTTTTCATTAGGTGGTCATCAGATCGCTTTGACCAATAGTGCTGTCTGGATGGGGCTGGCGGTTGTCGTATTATTCGTGTTCATGCGCGGCGGTATGAAACGGGAGCTAGTTCCGGGTCGTTGGCAGATGATGGTCGAAGGCTTTACCGGCTTTATCGACGATATGATGGACGCGAATATTGGCCCCGCGGGTAAAAAATATGCGCCTTATGTCTTTTCGCTTTTCATGTTCATTCTTTTCTCCAACGTTCTCGGGCTTTTGCCAGTTGGCGTACTGGGATTGCATCCTTTTACTGTAACGAGTCATCTGACGGTGACCGGTGTTTTGGCGATTATCAGCTTCGCGATCGTTCTGATTGTCGGCTTTGCCAAGCATAAACTGCATTTCTTCTCGCTGTTCATTCCCGACGGCACGCCAATCCCGATGATCCCCTTCATCTTTGTGGTGGAATTGCTATCCTTCCTCGTCCGTCCATTCAGTCTCGCGCTACGTTTGTTTGTTGCGATGACAGCGGGACATATCCTGCTGAAAGTTCTCGCTGGCTTTGTTATCAATAGCGCGAATGCTGGTGCCGGTTTCGGTGTATTAGTAGGATTACCAAGCTTTGCGCTGATGATCGGTATCAGTGCCCTCGAATTGCTGGTGGCGGTTGTGCAAGCCTATGTGTTTGCATTGCTGACATCGCTTTACATCAATGATGCGGTGAACCTGCATTAATTTGAAACAAGACTAATTTTCCAAACGATATTTTTTGAACAGGAGTAACTATCATGGACGCAGAAGCAGCAAAATTATTGGGCGCAGGTCTGGCAGCAATTGGCGCTGGTGTAGCTGCCGTAGGTGTGGGTAACGTATTCGGTAGCTTTTTGGAAAGCGCATTGCGTAATCCATCAGCAGCGGATGGCCAACAAGGCCGTCTGTTCATCGGCTTCGCCGCAGCTGAACTTTTAGGACTGCTGGCATTCGTTGTCGCAATGATCCTGATTTTCGTTGCCTAATAAATGATATGAAATCGGCGGAGCGGCTTTCATGCTGCTCCGCTATTTCAAAATATTGGAGCCTTTGGTTCGATGCCTCAAATAGATCAAATCGCCGCAACCTATGCGTCCCAGATTTTCTGGCTTTTGCTGACTTTCGGGTTCACATTTTTTGTCATCGGTTTAGGTATGTTTCCTAAAATTCAGGGCACTGTTGTTGCTCGGGATAAAAGGATTGCCGACGATCTGGAAGCAGCGCGTGTCGCCAACGTGACGGCCGATGAACTGGAAGAAAGCTACCGCGTCAAAATGGAAAATGACCGTAGTGAAGCGCAGGGCGTGGTTGAAGCCAGCAGAGCAAAAGCCAATGCGGCTGCCGAAAAGCGCAAAACCAAAGCCAACGCTGATATCGCTGCGAAAGTGGCAACGGCAGAAGCAGATATTAAAGCGCGAGCCGGGGAAGCATTGAAAGAAATTGAAAGCGTTTCCGCCGAAGCCGCACAAGACCTAGTTGCCAAAATCTCTGGAGCAAAAGTGACCAAAGCGGCAGCATTGAAAGAAACAAAGGCAGCGTTGAAACATGGCTGATGAACTGAAGCAAGACGCACAACCGCTAACAGTGAAGCTGGATGCGGCATCTGAGACGGTTAAACATCGCTTGGATACACCGCTGGACAATGAAGGCTTGCCCGTAACTGGCGTGGAAGGTCTTGAAACCGGCCATACCGAAGACGGGCATGTAACACCGGCTGTATTCGGTCTGGACGCGACTGTATTTGTTTCTTTGTCGATGCTGGTTGTTATAGCGCTGGTACTTTGGAAAAAAGTTCCGGCTGCCATTGGCGGATCGTTGGACAGGAAAATTGCGAACATTCGTGAGCAATTGGATGAAGCAAAGAAGCTTCGGGAAGAATCCGAAGAGCTGCGCGCAAGATATGAATCTCGTTTGCGGGCAGCAGATGATGAAGCGGCTGAAATTTTAGCGCAGGCTGAAAGAGAAGCGGAACTGGTCGTTGCCGATGCTAAACAGGCGACGACTGACTTGATTGCGCGTCGCAAAAAAATGGCTGAAGACAAAATTTCTGCTGCTGAGCGCTCGGCCATTGCCGAGGTGCGGGCCAAGGCCGCTGGAGCAGCGACATTAGCTGCGCAGAACCTGATCGCAGGTAAGCACGATGCGGCTGCGGATAAAGCGATGATTGACCAGAATATCGCGGATCTAGGTTCAACCATCAACTAAGTTAAACTATTCGGGCTAGGATTGTGCGCTGGTAATCACCTGCGCCCGAGCTTAGATATATATTATGTCAGGCCCGCAATCTCCCGACCGTTTTAACGAGGATAAAGCCACTTATACCGTGCGCGGTAATGAGACGCCTGACCTTGAAGCGGGCATGGCTGCAATCCGCGAAACATTAAACACATTGCCGACCCGACCCGGTGTCTACAGGATGCAGGATAGTCGTGGTGATGTGCTTTATGTCGGCAAAGCTCGGTCGTTGAAAAACCGTGTCGGTTCCTACGTTCAAATGAACCGCCTACCGCACCGGTTGTTGAGGATGGTCGCGCAAACCCGGTCGATGACGATTGTGACGACCGGTAGCGAGGCCGAGGCGCTGCTTCTCGAAGTGCAGCTGATTAAAAAATTCCGGCCCGCTTATAATGTTTTGTTACGCGATGATAAAAGCTTCCCCTTCATATTATTGCGCGAAGATCATGATTTTCCGCGTATTCAAAAGCACCGCGGGGCGCAAAAGACCACGGGTAAATATTTCGGTCCCTTTGCCAGTGCCGGTTCGGTCAATCAAACGCTGAACGCCTTGCAAAAGCTATTCCTACTCCGGTCTTGTACAGACAGCTTCTTCAAAAATCGTTCGAGGCCTTGTCTCCTCTATCAAATCAAACGATGTTCGGCACCTTGCGTGGATCGGATTTCCAAAGAAGATTATGCTGAACTGGTTGAGGATTCGCGTAACTTTCTCTCCGGAAAATCGACGGATGTGCAACAAAAGCTTGCCGGACAGATGGAAAAGGCATCCGGAGCGCTGGATTTTGAAACGGCGGCGCTCTGTCGGGACAGATTAAAGGCTTTGACTTTCATTCAGGGCAGCCAGGCCGTTAATGCCGCTGGGTTGCCGGATGCGGATATATTCGGACTGGCTGCCAAGGGGTCAACGGTTTGTATCCAAGCCTTTTTTATTCGCGGCGGCCAGAATTGGGGGCATCGCAGCTTTTTCCCGGCCCACACTACGGATGTCGAAATTGAAGAAGTCTTCTCGAGCTTCCTGATGCAATTTTATGACTCGATGCCGCCACCTAAGCTGGTTTTGTTGGATCGTGAATTGCCAGATGCGGCTTTATTGGCAGAGGCTTTGGGGACGCGCTCAGATTATAAAGTCAGCGTGTCAAAGCCCCAGCGCGGCGACCGTTTAAAACTTCTCAAGCAGGCGAGCCGAAATGCGGAGGAGGCGCTCGACCGCAGATTGGCAGAATCATCCACACAGGCCAAAATCATGCGGGAGATGGTCGAACTACTGGAATTGGAGGCTGTGCCAGATCGCATAGAAATATACGATAACAGTCATATTCAAGGATCACATATGGTAGGCGGGATGGTTGTTGCCGGACCCGAAGGTTTCCGTAAGAATGCTTATCGAAAATTCAATATCAAGAACCCTGAAACTAAACCCGGCGATGATTTTGCGATGATGCGCGAGGTGCTGGAACGCCGATTTGCTCGCGCCCAAAAAGAAGATCCCGGTCGGGAAAAAGGCGAATGGCCCGATCTGGTGCTGATCGATGGCGGCAAGGGGCAGATGAGCGCGGCGAAGGATGCTCTCGCTGAATTAGGTGTTGAAGATGTCAATATGATCGGTGTCTCCAAAGGGCCGGACCGCAATGCCGGGCGAGAGACATTCCACTTCATGGATGGCCGCGAACTCAACCTGCCGATTAACAGTCCGGTGCTATTCTATCTCCAACGCTTGCGGGATGAAGCGCATCGCTTCGCTATCGGGGCACATCGCCAGAAGCGAAGTAAAGCCATAGGCACCAGTACGCTGGACGATGTTCCGGGTATAGGCCCGGCCCGCAAAAAAGCGATGCTGCTGCATTTTGGTACTGCGCGGGCCGTGAAAAATGCCTCGCTCGAAGATTTGCAAGGCGCGCCTGGCGTTTCGGCGACGGTAGCACGGAAAGTATATGATTATTTCCATGGCTAGTCTGCGGACCTTGGCAATTATCTGTTCGGTCCGCCCACATGGCGAGCATGGTGCGGTTGTGCGCGCGCTGACCCCGGAAAATGGTCTGATCGCTGGCTATGTGCGGGGCGCACGGTCGCGCACGATGCGGCCCGTGCTTATTCCATCCAATATTGTGCAGGCTGATTATCGGGTAAGGACGGAGGATCAGTTGGCCTCTATGACGGCGGAATTACAGCAAAGCCGTGGCCCTTATCTAGGCGAACCGCTGGCAAGTGCCGCGCTCGACTGGGTAACTGCATTAACCGCAGCCACACTGCCGGAAGAACATAGCTATCCGCAGCTATATAGCGCGTTATCCGCCTTGCTTGATGCAATATGTAGTGCGCCCTCGGCAAAGGGGTGGGCGGTGGCGCTGGTGCGTTACGAATTGCTGCTTTTGTCGGAATTGGGATTCGGGCTATCCCTCAAGGAATGTGCAGTGACGGGCGGCACGGAGGATTTGGTCTATATCAGTCCGAAAAGCGCTATGGCAGTGAGCATTGGTGCAGGATATGCCTACAAAGACAAGCTCTTGCCGCTACCGGCCTTTTTGAAGGTGTCAGATAGCCCGGAATGGAATGATATTTTTGACGGATTGAGGGTGACTGGCTTTTTCCTCAAGCGGCATTTTTTCGAAGATCGTCGCAATGACGTCATGGCGGCACGAACGGTTTTAGTGGACCGTCTGAAAAGGGTGGTTGCCTAATTCATCCGGGCGCGGCAGGGAGTGCCAGAAAGTCACCTATAAACTCTAGGGAAATAACATGCATATTGCGGTGCTTGCCGGCGACGGTATTGGTCAGGAAATCATGGTGGAAGCCTTGCGCGTATTGGAGGCACTGCAATTGCCGACCCTGCGTTTGGATCATGCAGATGTGGGCGGCGTGGCGTATAAAAAACATGGTCATCCTTTGCCGCCCGAGACACTGGAATTGGTCATGGCTGCAGACGCTGTATTATTCGGCGCGGTCGGAGACCCTGATTGCGATAATCTCGAGCGTCATTTGCGTCCTGAACAAGCTGTGCTCGGACTGCGCAAGGAAATGCAGACATTTGCCAATTTGCGTCCGGCCAAAGCCTTTGCAGGACTGGAAAACCTTTCGGCTCTGAAGCCCGATATTGCAGGGGCCATTGATCTTTTGATCCTGCGCGAATTGACCGGAGATATTTATTTTGGCGAAAAAGGTCGCCGCACAACCGATGCGGGGTTGCGGGAAGGCTATGATGTCATGTCCTATGACGAGGAAGAGATTGGCCGTATTGCCCATGTCGCGTTTAAGGCAGCGCAGGGTCGGCGGAAGAAGCTTTGTTCGGTGGATAAGGCCAATGTTCTGCAAACCTCCATATTGTGGCGGGAAGTTGTGAATGAAGTGGCGGCGGAATATCCCGATGTCGAACTGAGCCACATGTATGTCGATAATGCCGCAATGCAGATGGTACGCAATCCGGGCCAGTTTGATGTCGTACTGACCGGCAATATTTTCGGTGATATATTATCCGATCAAGCCAGCATGTGTGTGGGGTCAATCGGGTTGCTCGCTTCTGCTTCTCTGGGTACCGGAACGCGTGGTCTCTATGAACCTATCCATGGTAGTGCGCCCGATATTGCGGGGCAAGGGATTGCAAACCCCTCTGCCATGATATTGTCTGTTGCTATGATGTTGCGTCATAGTTTTGATATGGAGAGCGAAGCGGTCCGCATTGAACAGGCTGTTGCAGATGTGCTTCAGCAAGGCATATTAGGGCATGACCTGGGCGGCAGCGCTACCACTCGTGAAATTGGCGATGCTGTTGTCGCGCAGCTTGCCAGCTAGGTAAAACAGAGTTTAGGATTGTTTCCATGAAAAGAGATACTGGCCAAAATCGAGAAATTACAAAGCATTGGCGCCCAGCGACCAAAGCGATCCGCAGCGGTACGATGCGCAGCGAATTTGGTGAAACGTCGGAAGCGTTATTCCTGACGTCTGGCTATGCTTATGACTGCGCGGAAGACGCGGCCGCACGTTTTAACGGCGAGCAGAGCGGTATGACCTATAGCCGTCTGCAAAATCCAACGGTGCAGATGCTCGAAGAACGCATCGCCATGATGGAAGGTTCGGAAGCTTGTCGGACAACGGCGTCCGGCATGGCGGCGATGACGGCCGCTTTGCTATGTCAGTTGGAGGCAGGCGATCATGTGGTAGCAAGCCGTGCGCTTTTTGGATCTTGCCGCTGGTTGACCGACAGCTTGCTGCCCAAATTTGGTATCGAAACGACGGTCATTGATGGTCGGGAACTGGGTAATTGGGAAAAGGCGATTACGCCAAAGACGAAAGTCTTCTTTTTTGAAACACCTGCCAATCCGACGATGGACGTCATTGATATGCGCGCTGTTTGCGGTCTAGCAAAGGCGAAGGGCATTACCAGCGTTGTCGACAACGCCTTTGCAACCAATGTGCTTCAACGGCCCATGGAATTTGGTGCTGATGTTGTCGCCTATAGCGCGACGAAAATGATGGACGGGCAGGGCCGTGTTCTGGCTGGTGCTATTTGTGGTACGGAAGAGTTTATCGAGGGAAGCTTGCTGGCCTTCACTCGCAATACGGGGCCAACGCTTAGTGCCTTTAATGCCTGGGTTGTATTGAAGGGACTCGAGACTCTCGACCTTCGTATCCGCAAACAGAGTAATAATGCTATCGAAGTGGCCAAGTTTTTAGAGCAGCGAGTAGAGAAAATATTGTGCCCGGGGCTGCCTAGCCACCCTCAACATAATCTGGCGATGAGTCAGATGGAAGCGGCGGGACCGATATTTTCGCTCTATGTCGGCGGCGGACGGAAAGAGGCTCATGCATTGCTTAATGCATTGAATCTTATCGATATTTCTAATAACATCGGGGATAGCCGTTCGCTTATGTGCCATCCTTCATCGACCACCCATCATGGGCTGGGTGAAGAGGCGCGATTGGAAATCGGGATTAGCGAAGACATGCTACGGATTAATGTGGGACTGGAAGACTCCATCGATCTGATCGAAGATTTGGATCAGGCTCTTTCGTCTATCGGTCTTTGAGGCTAGTGTAAGATGATGATGGAATCATTCTTCCCATTTGCAGAAACTACCGATGGTGTAACCGTCAGGGTTTCGGTGACATTTTTGCCGGAGCAGTCCGACATTGACGGTCTACGCTGGTTTTGGGCCTATCACATCCGTATCGAGAATGGGCGCGATAGCGCGGTCCAATTACTGACAAGGCATTGGCGTATTTCTGATGCCCGTGGAGGTTTGCATAAAGTCGACGGTGAGGGTGTTATTGGAGAGCAGCCGATTATCCAGCCGGGAAAATCGCATGATTATGTATCTGGTTGCCCCCTCAACACGCCTAGCGGCGCGATGGCCGGACATTTCGTGTTTGTCGGCGTGGAGCCGGATGCTTTTGAAGTCCGAATACCCAACTTCCCTCTTACCGCCCCTACAGTAGAACAATGAAGCGGACCCATTTACCGCTAAACGGGCTTCGTGTGCTCGATGCCGCAGCGCGGCATCTCAGCTTTACGCGGGCGGCCGATGAACTTGCTGTTACGCCTGCGGCTGTGGGGCAACAGATCAGGGCGCTAGAGGATATGCTGGGCGTGGTTATGTTTCGGCGTACGCCTAAAGGTTTGGAATTGACGGATGAAGCGGCTGCGGGCCTTGATGCGCTGCGGTCAGGCTTTTTAGAATTTGAAGATGCTGTGCGGGCGATGCAGGCGGGGCAATCCTCGCATAAATTGACGATAGCGGCGCCGCGCGATTTGACCGCGAAATGGCTCAATGCAAAGCTTGCCCAATTTTCTAAGGATAATGAGGGCGTTAGTTTTGCATTGGTTGCATCTGAATGCGGCGCAGATTTTACGGAAGCTAATTTGGATGTCGCCATCGGGCTGACCGATGGTCCCGGTGATAATGAAGGCGTTATTTTAGGCGACACGATGTTCGTTAAAGTCGCTGCACCAGGCGGAAAAGCGGGACCAAAAATTGACTGGCCCGGCTGCCCGATTTCTGAAGGCGAAGAAACATTGATGCGGGTCGCCGATGGCGGTCTTGCTATTGAAGCGGCAGCCAATGGTTTTGGCCATGCATGGGTTCCGAAAATGCTGGTACAACAGGATTTGAAGGACGGCCGCGTCGAAATAATCGGGGAGGATAGTAAATCCACCCGCGGTTATTGGCTCGTCGCACCGCTTCCCCAATGGCGGCAGAAAAAAGTAAAGGCGTTCGTCGCCGCATTGTCGGAATAGACTTTGCTGAAAGCGATGATTTAACGCGCGGCGGTTAGATTCAATAACCGGTTCATCATGGATATAAACTTGGTGGCATCTACCGGAATCTGGTTATTATTCCAGCTTCCCGAAACAGCATAAGTCTTGCCGGAGTGGGACTCCGTCAAAAATGCAAAGGATATGACGCCGGGTTCAGACCCGCCTTTCGCTCCGATAACAACCCACCGCAAGGCATCTCCCGGCGGTATGATCGGGTTGATTTTCAATATGTCACGAACTACCGGATCGCCGGTTTTAGCAATATAGTGCAACAGCTTGCTGATATCAGCAGGCGAAGCAAACCATTCGATCGTGTCGATATGCAGCGGCTTGTTGGCAAGATTGGATATGGATACCGAGGGCAAATCCAAACGGTCTTGTTTCGTTTCAATCAGCCTTTGTTGTTCATCTTCGGAAGCGGCAACAAAAGCTTCGCGAAGATCGTCATTGGCCGGCATTTTAAGCGCGAACATTTCCAATGTTGTGAGCAATGGTATTGTTTTTGCGGATTGCGCATGACCTGTAAGCCGCAACATTTCTTCAATATTCTTGCGGCCGAGGGCATTTATCAGGATATCGGTTGCGCTATTATCGCTGATCGAGATCATCAATGTTGCAAGTGTTTGCAGCGTAAGCGGCGCGCCATCGGGCCAATTTTGAAGTACGCCGGAAGGCAGGGATTTGCGGTCCAACGTAACGACATCACTCCACCTGTGTTCCTTCGCCGCTATGCTGCGCGACAGCTCTGCTAATATATAAAGCTTGAACGTCGATCCAATCGCCAATTGCTTGTCTGCATGGAAAGCAGCGACCGTCTGGATTTTTGCACCCGACAAGTCGGCAATCTGGAAACTGGCAATGCCCGGCAGGTCACGAAATTCCTCCGTGATTTTCTGTATGCTATCACTATTTATATTCGCTCCGGTGACTTGCAGGCCGATAACGGGATGGGGAGCGTTGCTATCCAAGACCATCCGCATGGCAACAATGGCTTTGGTATAACTTATCTCGACCGTACCGTCTGTGTTGCTTGCCGGGATAATTCTTCTGATGCTGACGGGCTGGCCATATTGGATGTTGATTTGGCTTAGAAAATTACGGAACTGGGTCAGCGGGACCGCATCTAAAAACGAGCTTGCGAAGAAACTTTCTTCCTTCTGCGAGCCTTTCAAAATTTCCAGCAATTTATCTGCGCGGCTCTGATATTCAGAAGAAACAGGCGAAATTTGGACGGTCTGTGCATAAGAAGGCGCAGAAAAAGCAGAGGTTAGAACAAACGCTGCGATGATCCAGAATCGGCTAGGCCGGTTAGGCATCAATCGCCTCTTCATCAAGGCTGGCCGCATTTTGCTGAATGAAATTAAAACGGTGTTCCGGGTTTTTGCCCATTAAGCGGTCCACAAGATCCTTAACAGCTGCGCGGTTTTCATATTCCTGCGGCAATGTTACTCGGAATAGCGACCGGGTCTCAGGGTCCATGGTGGTTTCTTTCAGCTGGCTGGGATTCATTTCACCCAGACCTTTAAAGCGGCTGACTTCCACTTTCTTGCCTTTAAACGGACCATTTTCAATGACGGCACGCGCTTTATCATCTTGTGCATAGAGGCTCTTACCACCAGCAGTCAGGCGATAAAGCGGTGGACGGGCAAGGAATAAATGCCCTTGCCGGACCAGTTCCGGCATTTCCTGAAAGAAATAAGTCATTAAAAGCGTTGCGATATGTGCGCCATCGACATCAGCATCCGTCATGATAATCACGCGCTCATAGCGCAAATTGTCGGGATCGCAGTCTTTTCGAACGCCGCATCCCAAAGCCAACGTCAGATCGGCAATTTCGGAATTGGCAAAAATCTTGGCGCTATTGGCCGATGCCACGTTCAGGATTTTACCGCGTATCGGCAAGATCGCTTGCGTCTTGCGATTGCGCGCTTGTTTGGCAGAGCCACCAGCACTGTCACCTTCGACGATGAACATTTCTGTGCCCGCCGGATCATTGCCGGAACAATCGGTAAGCTTGCCGGGCAGCCGCACTTTGCGGCCGCTTGTCGCAGTTTTGCGTTTAACTTCGCGCTCGGCTTTGCGTTTTAGCCGCTCGTCCATCCGTTCCATGACAAAGCCCAACAGTGCTTTGCCGCGATCCATATTGTCGGTCAAGAAATGGTCAAAATGATCTCGCACGGCATTTTCGACAAATTTCGATGCTTCTGGCGAAGTCAGCCGGTCTTTGGTCTGGCTCTGGAATTGCGGTTCGCGAATGAACACAGAGAGCATCATCTCCCCGCCCGAAATAATATCATCAGCGGTGAGTTGCGATGCTTTCTTGAGTTGTACGAGTTCACCAAAAGCTCGCAGACCTTTAACAAGCGCATTGCGCAGGCCGGTTTCATGGGTGCCGCCATTGGGCGTAGGGATAGTGTTGCAATACCAGCTATAGCTGCCATCGGTCCAAATCGGCCAAGTGATCGCCCATTCAACACGGCCAGCGCTATCAGGAAAATCCTGACGACCGGCAAAGAAATCTGTTGTAACGCATTCACGGCCGCTCAGCTGTTCGCGGAGATGGTCCGATAGGCCGCCCGGAAATTGAAAAACCGCTTCGGCAGGAACATCATCGCTGGCTTGCTCGGCATCGCATTTCCAGCGTATCTCGACACCCGCATAGAGATAAGCCTTTGACCGGGCCATTTTGAACAAGCGGGACGGTTTGAATTTATTACCTTCACCAAAAATCTCTGTATCCGGAATGAAAGAGATGCTTGTACCGCGACGGTTCGGCGTGCTGCCAACTTCTTCCAGTTTTGATACCGCGATACCTTGGGAAAAGGACTGGCGGTAAATGGTCTTGTTACGCGCCACTTCAACGACGGTATCGGATGATAAGGCGTTGACTACGGAAACACCAACGCCGTGCAGACCGCCGGACGTTGCATAAGCTTTGTCGGAAAATTTACCGCCGGAATGCAAGGTCGTCATAATGACTTCTAGCGCCGATTTACCCGGAAATTTGGGATGGGCATCGACGGGAATTCCGCGACCGTTATCCGTAACCGTTAAACGGTTTTGGCTATCAAGAGTGATCTCGATACGATTGGCATGGCCCGCAACGGCCTCGTCCATGCTGTTATCGATAACTTCCGCCGCCAAGTGGTGGAGGGCGCGTTCATCTACGCCGCCAATATACATGCCGGGGCGTTTGCGGACAGGTTCCAAGCCTTCCAATACCTCAATAGCAGAGGCATCATATTCACCAGGCTTCGAAGTGGTAGGCGGATCAGCGCCAAAAAGATCATCGGACATGATGATCCTATAAGAGCGTGGGAGTCAGACTGGCAAGAGGCTTATTGGGCCTCTTGCCAAATGGTCTGTAAAATATTCTGCTATAGGTCGGATTAGCGGACTCTTGGGCCGCCAAAAGGTAAGGGTGGTGGCGCACGCCGCGCACCGCGTGGCAATTGCGCCTGAAATGCCCGGCCGCAATGTTCTACACAATATGGGAAACCGGGGTTCACTTCTACGCCGCAAAAATGGAAATCCGGTTCACCGGGGTGATTCATCGGCCAGCGACAAATTTTGTCGTTCAGATCGAGCAAACTTGTCTTGTCGGCAATTTCATCACTGGGTTTCGCGGGAACCAAGCGCCGCGGTGGTGCGGGCGGGATCGGTGCCTGTTGATCGCCAGGGCCTTGGCGCAAAAAGCCGCCGGGGCCAACTGAAACGATTTTCGGGCCGTCGGTCCGTGGTACTTTTGATTGTTGCGCAGCATGGGTGCGTGCAGCCGGTGTTGGCGGCGGCATCGCACGGCGTGCAACATGTTCTTCTTTTTGTTTAGGCTTTTTGGTTTCTTTGACCGGCACTTTTTTCGGTTTGACCACCGGCTTCTCGCCTTTCGCGGTCTTCGCTTTCGCTTTTACCGGAGATGGACGGGACTTCAGGCCGAGGCGATGGGCTTTGCCAATCACCGCATTCCGGCTGACGCCGCCTAGCTCTTCAGCAATTTGGCTTGCTGTCAGGCCTTTTTCCCACATCTGTTTCAAATGATCGATACGTTCGTCGGTCCAAGCCATGCAAAATCCTAATTAATTCCAATATCCAACTCAATATAGGCCGGATGGCCATAAATTCAATCAGACATAATATGGGGCAGCAAATATTAGTTGTGATTGCCGCCGCTAGCCGATAGGCGAAAAGCCTATGTTAGACCAGCCTAAAAATAGTGAAGCCGATCAGACCGCTTTTATAGCGCCAACCTATGCAGAACCGGGGGTGGCGGTTATCCGTGGTGTTAATTGGAGCGGCTTTTTCGCGCTCTATTGGAAAGAAGTGCGCCGCTTTTTCAAAGTGCAGCTGCAAACTGTCTGGGCGCCCGCAATTACGACTTTGTTGTTTCTGGTGATTTTTACCGTTGCTCTGGGCAGGGGAGGTAGCACCGTTATGGGTGTGCCTTTTGCTGATTTTATCGCGCCGGGACTAATCTGTATGGGGATGCTACAAAATGCATTTGCAAATAGCAGTTTTGCGCTGTTGGTGGGCAAAATTCAGGGTACGATTGTAGATTATCTCATGCCACCCTTGTCTGTCGGTGAGCTCTTGGCTGGATTGGTCGGGGCAGCGGTAACGCGGGCGTTTCTGGTGGGCTTTGCCGTTTGGGCTGCCATGGCGTTATGGCCTGGGGTTGATGTCAGTATCAGCCATTGGTGGGCCGTCCTCTGGTTCGGCTTCATGGGGTCTTCCATGCTCGCTCTACTGGGTGTGCTAACATCAATATGGGCAGAAAAATTTGACCATTCTGCAGCGGTAACTAATTTCGTTGTCGCTCCAGCCGCCTTGCTGTCGGGCACTTTTTACTCAATCGATCGATTGGCCCCGACATTTCAGGCAATAAGCCATGCTAATCCCTTTTTCTACGCCATTTCCGGTTTTCGGTACGGTTTTCTTGGAGAAGCCGATTCGCCGGTGATAGTTGGCTCTTTCGTGCTGTTAGGCATCAATGTCGCTTTGACAGCCTTATGCTATATCTTGCTGAAAAAAGGCTGGAAGATTAAGTCATAGCCTTTTGTACGGGCTCTAGTGCCGGTGAATGGAGTGGAGCTGGTATTTACCGCCATTGACCGATTTGAACATCCGTCCGACTTCGGGATGCATCACGGGTTCTCCGCTATCATCTTCGAGCAGATTCTGTTGGCTGACATAAGCGACATAGCTGCTGTCGGCATTTTCCGCCAATAGATGATAGAAAGGCTGATCCTTGGAAGGCTGTAAGTCTTTTGGAATGGCGTCATACCATTCATCGCTATTGGCAAATACCGGATCAATATCATAGATGACGCCGCGAAAATCAAACAGACGATGTTTCACGACATCGCCAATTGTGAAATCGGCTCTGAGAACCGCAGGTGTGTCCTTTGGCAACGGATTATTAGATGATATATGTTTGGTTTGTACCATATACGTAATTTAGTCAGTTATCGGATAGATGCAAGCGTAAGCCGTTTGTTTGTGGTCTGTGTGTCTTGGTTGGGAAATTACAGGCCATGGTTTTCGCGCGCGGCTTGTTCGGCGTTTATGGATTTTATGTCAGTGGAGGTGCGTTAGGGATTCGAACCCTAGATACCATCGCTGGCATACCGCATTTCGAGTGCGGCGCTTTCGACCACTCAGCCAACGCACCTCATTGACGGGGCAGCGTGTAGCGATCATATCGAAACCCTGCAACCCATATCAGGGGGTAGTAGGGACTTGGAAATATTCCTCGGGGTATGAACAAGGCCAAGTTCGAACAATATCGCCATATGGTACCATAAAAAAGGGCGACTCCATCGGAACCGCCCTTTCAAAATCTGATATGTTGAACGCTTAGCTTTCGCTAGCAACCACGGGAACCGGCGCATCATTGTCGGCCACTTCGGTCAACGAACCACCCTGTGGCTCACATTCGCCTGCTTCGGTATATTTCCAAGCGTTGCCCTGATAATCGACAACGGCTGTTCCGGCGCAGGTCGTACCTTCGCCAGCGGCGCAATCATTTTCGCCCGCTTTGGCGATGCCGAAACATTTTTCTTTATCTGCCGCAACCACTTCGGTGACTTCTTCGGCGCTGGCGGTTTCCGCGCCTTCGGTTGCTTCGTTAGCGCCGCCGGAACAGGCCGACAAAGCTGCCGCCGCGATGAGTGCGGTTGCGGCTGAACCCAGGTTCATTGTCATTGTCATAATATTCTCCCGATTTTGGTCTTTGAAAAGTTGTTACCATCCTGCACAGTTAATGAGGGATTCGTACAGAACGACCCTTTGGTTACACCATAAGGGAAAAAAGGCAAAATTCTGTCTCTTTTCGGACCTTATTTATTTGATTGGGACAAATTTTAATGGCCGAACGTTTTTCTTTTTCGATCGCCGCCACCGATGGCAAGGCGCGTACGGGAAAAATCACGATGCAGCGCGGGGAAATCCGCACTCCCGCTTTTATGCCGGTGGGAACAGCCGCGACGGTGAAGGCGATGAAGCCGGAAACTGTCCGCAAAACCGGCGCAGATATTATATTAGGCAATACCTATCATCTGATGCTGCGTCCCGGAGCGGAGCGGGTGGCGAAACTTGGCGGATTACACAAATTTATGAATTGGGACCGGCCGATACTGACAGACAGCGGCGGGTATCAGGTAATGAGCCTGACTGATCTCACCAAGATGAGCGAGAATGGTGTGGAGTTCAAAAGCCATTTGGACGGATCGCGCCATATGCTGACGCCGGAACGGTCGATGGAAATTCAACGCCTTCTGGGCAGTGATATTGTGATGGCCTTCGACGAATGTACCAAAAATGGTGCGACGCGTGAGGAAGCGGTGCTTTCGATGGAACGATCGATGCGCTGGGCAAAACGGTCCCGTGATGGTTTTGACAGTGGGAAGGAACATGCCGCAAAAGCTGCGCTCTTCGGTATTCAACAGGGATCACTGGACAAAGATATTCGCGAAGCATCGGCCAAAGCACTGATCGAAATTGGCTTTGACGGCTATGCCATAGGCGGCTTGGCCGTTGGGGAAGGGCAAGAGGCGATGTTCGGTGTTCTGGACTATGCCCCGGATCAATTGCCAGCCGACAAGCCGCGCTATCTGATGGGAGTAGGCAAGCCCGATGATCTGGTGGGCGCGGTTGAGCGCGGTGTCGATATGTTCGATTGCGTACTGCCAAGCCGGTCAGGCCGGAATGGCCAAGCATTTACGGCAACCGGGCCGATCAATATTCGCAATGCGCAATTTGCCGAAGATCTGGAGCCATTGGATGAGGCCTGCGCCTGTTCTGTATGCCAAACCTATAGCCGAGCTTATCTACACCATCTGATTCGCTCAAAGGAAATATTGGGGGCGATGTTAATGACGGAGCATAATATTTCTTTTTACCAATCACTTATGGCAGGTATGCGAGAGGCTATAGCACAAGGCGCTTTTGCTGCCTTTGCCGATAAATTCCGCCGGAAATATCTCGGGCAATGATACAGGGCCTGCCTAAACCCACCAGTCTGCAAGATGCAATCAAGCGCGCGCAAAATAATGCGCCCTATCTCGCCATGGCTATGGAGATACAGCCGGAACTTAAGGCTTTGCTGTTGGGTGAGGATTTAAGTGCGGCTTTTGCTTTTGTAAAAGACGCTGGCCTCGGGGCTGAAACTGTACGCCAAAAACTAAGGTGGGAAAAGCGAGCATTGGCGCTGACACTGGCGGTGGGGGATTTGGCCGGACAGCTTAGCCTGACCGACGTCATTACACAGCTGTCCGATTTTGCCGACCGTGCGCTTGAGGAGGCTTTGGCAGATATATATGCCACCCGCTATCCTGATGCTGATCCGTCGGGTTTTGCCGTCATCGGGCTGGGCAAACATGGCAGCCGGGAACTCAACTATTCCTCCGATATCGACCCGATTTTTCTTTATGATCCAGACAAAATCCCGACGCGTGGCCGTGAAGAGCCGAGCGATTCTTCGCGCCGTATAGGCCAGCAATTGGTCGATGCGCTTAATGCCCGCGATGCTGACGGCTATGTCTTTCGCGTTGATATGCGACTGCGGCCCTCGCCAGAAGTGAGCCCGGTAGCGCTGCCGATAGATGCGGCGATCAGCTATTATGAATCAAGCGCTTTGGCATGGGAGCAGGCGGCGTTTATCCGCTCGCGCTTTGCTGCCGGTGATGCCGAGCTTGGACGCTATTTTTTGGAAACTATCAATCCGTTTATCTGGCGGCGTTCCCTGGATTATGGAGCTATTCGCAATATCGGTGCGGTGTCCGTACAAATTCGGGATCATTACGCCGCGGGTCAAAAATTCGGACCTGGCTATGACCTGAAACGCGGGCGGGGCGGGATCAGAGAAGCGGAATTTTACGCGCAAATGCATCAGTTAATCTATGGTGGCCGCGAACCGGCGCTGCGGGTGCCAGCAACAAGGGACGCCTTGCGCGAACTGGCTGATGCGGGGCGGATCAATGCAGGCTATGCTAAGACTTTGGCTGAATCCTATGAGCTTTACCGGGTGATTGAGCATCGCCTGCAAATGATCAATGATCAGCAAACCCACAGCCTTCCGGACGATAGTGCCGGGATGGACAGGGTAGCACGGCTGCATGGGCTGAACCAAGGGACGGGCCTGCTGGATTTAATAAAGACGCCTGTTGAATCGCTCGGTGTGATTTATGACGAACTGATTGCTTCTGATGATAGTAGCGCGCTCCCGAAATCGGATCAGGCGTTAGAAGCAGCGCTTGAGAGCCGCGGCGTTACACACACCGGCATTTTTGTGGAAAAAATCAAACGCTGGCGGAGCGGTAAAGTAACGGCCTTGAGAAGCACGGCTGCGGTCGAATCTTTTGAGGCAGTTCTACCCGATATGATCGAAGCTATTGCCGGAGCGCCAGATCCACAACAGGCGCTAACTCGGTTGGATGGTCTGATCGACAAGCTGCCGACAGCGATTAACTTTTTCCGCATGTTAGAGGCGCGGCCAGCGCTACGGGAAATGCTTGGCCGGATATTGAGTCATGCGCCGGTATTAGCGGACGAATTGGCCCGCAGAACGGAATTATTCGAAGGGTTGATCGATGCAACCGCATTGGATTTGCCGCCGTGCGTCGAGGAACTAGCGGTGCAGTTTGCACGGCGCGAAGATGGTGATGATTATCAGATGCTGCTCGACCGGGTACGCGCGCGGGTCGGCGAAAAACGGTTTGCCCTTGGCACGCAGTTGATTGAGTCGCGCCACGATCCATTGGCCATTGCTGCGGGATATGCCCGCGTCGCGGAGGCGGCTATTCAGGTGTTGACCGACGCCACGATTTCAGAATTTGAAACAGTCCATGGCAAGGTTGCTGGCAGCGAAATATTAATCCTCGCATTGGGCAGATTGGGCGGGGAGGCTTTGACTCATGCCTCTGACCTGGATCTGATATTTCTGTTTACGGGTGACCATAGTGCTGAATCGGACGGACGGCGTCCCTTGGGGGGTACACAATATTTTAATCGTCTCGCCCAGCGAATTGTCGCGGCCCTGTCAGTGCCAACGGCTGCCGGACCGCTTTATGAGGTGGATACACGGCTCCGGCCCTCTGGTGCGCAGGGGCCAATGGCTGTGACGTTGGAAAGCTTTTATAAATATCAGAATGAAAGCGCGTGGACTTGGGAGCATATGGCATTGACCAGAGCCCGACCTGTCTATGGCAGCGTTAAGGCGCGCGATCAGTTGCAGAGCCAGATTAAAACCATATTGCAGAAGGAAAAAGAGCCGGAAATCTTGCGTAAAGCCGTGCGTAAGATGCGGCTGGATATTGTCGAGCACAAACCACCAAAAGGACCATTAGATACCAAGCTTATGGAAGGCGGGCTAGTGGACTGGGAGTTTATCATTCACTTCCTTCAGCTGAAAACCGGGGATGCGTTGTACCCGCAATTGGACAAGGCCGCACTGGGATTGGCCGCCGCGGGGCATCTAAATGAAAATATGGTCGCTGCGCATGAACTCATGTCCCGTTTGCTTGTCGCATTGCGGCTAATGTCGCCGACATGCGATTATCCGGCGGAAACAAGTCGAGAGCTTATCGCCAAAGCGGCCGGCCAAGAAAGTTGGGATGCTCTGTTAAGCGGGTATGATGTGGCTCGCCAATGCGTTATCGACGAGTGGAATCGGCACTTGCGGCCGGACCCCGATGAAATATTAGGAGATATTATATGATAGATGTTGGCGATAAAATGCCGGACATGGACTTGACCGCCCCCGATGGTAGCACAGTGAAATTGTCTGACTATCGCGGCAAGAAGCTCGTTCTTTTCTTCTATCCTAAAGCCAGTACACCGGGATGCACGACGGAATCGAAGGACTTTTCCGCACTATTGCCGCAATTTGAAAAGGCCGGAGCTGCTGTGCTGGGCATGTCTGCAGACAGCCCGAAGCGTCAGCAAAATTTTATCACCAAACAGGAATTGACCGTCGATATTGCGTCGGATGAAAGCACTGCATTTCTTGAAAAAATAGGCGTTTGGGCCGAAAAGAAAATGTACGGCAAAACCTATATGGGCATTATTCGGTCGACCTTTTTAATCGGGCCGGATGGCATGGTACTTCAGGCTTGGCCAAAAGTTAAGGTCAAAGGTCATGCGGAAGAAGTACTGGCCATAGTTCAGGCTGCATAGGCGCGCCAGAAAATGACTGTCGTTGGAACCATGCACTCGTCTGCGGGCGAAGCGATCCGACACGTTCTTATGATGCCAGATCCTGCGACAAAGGTCATGGCTGCGCGTCTTGCCACCAGACAGTGGCGTAAGGGCATATTGACGGCGGATTTTAGCACTGAAATGCCGGATGTCCCCGCACGTCCTGCACGGCCGGAATTGTTGCGGCCCGGACAAATGCCCAGAAGAGGCAAGGGGACATCTGTCACAAAACGCATAGCATTAATTCATGCCTTGGCTCATATCGAATTTGTCGCCATCGATCTGGCATTTGATATGATCGGGCGTTTCGGCGCTGAATTTCCGCGTGAATTTGCAGATGACTGGTTTCGTGTAGGCGCAGAAGAAGCAATGCATTTCGTTTTGCTTGAGCGACGGTTGCGCGAGATGGGCAGTTTCTATGGAGCATTACCAGCCCATGATGGTCTTTGGGATACGGCGAAAGAAACAGCATATGATGCCTCTGCGAGATTGGCCATTGTCCCGATGGTACTAGAGGCGAGAGGACTGGATATCACGCTCGATACGGTTGCGCGCTTTGAAGCGCAGGGTGATCCGTTCACCGCAAAAGTTTTAAACCGCATATATCATGACGAAATAAATCACGTCTTTTTTGGAACCAAATGGTTTGAGTGGTGTTGTAATAGGCAACAAAGCGATCCTTATCGCCACTGGAAAAATCTTGTAAAAACCCACTTTCGAGGCGGGTTAAAGCCTCCATTCAACGACTCAGCGCGCCTTGCTGCCGGTCTGACCCAAGAATATTATCTTGGTATTGAATAATTAACCAAAATAAACTTACTTCGAGTCTCAGAGACGGGGGACAGACATTCTGTCAAAAATTAGGACCAAGGTTTTTTGGTTCCCAGTAGCAGGACTCGATCAGTATATGACCGATAGCGTAGTAGGATTGTTTCAGAGCGTTGTGAAAAAAGTCACAACAGTCGCGATTTTTGGATCAGCAATGATTTTTTCTTCCACCGCGATGGCCGCTGCTGCGGATGATGCCGGACTTCCGGTAGATGCATTGAAAAATGCGGCTTCCGGACCCGATAATATATTGGGTGAAGCCGATCCTGCTTTTCGTCTACTTTTTAACAGCTGGTCGGGGCAGGGAAAAGCCGCTCCTGTCAAGCTGACCATTCCATCACGTAAACCCGTTGAAAATTTTAAGCTGACCAGTTCTTACGGCTTTCGTTCTGACCCTTTCCAAGGTCGCCGTGCCCGTCACAAGGGTTTGGATATGGCTGGCCCTATCGGTACGCCAATCTATGCAACAGCTGATGGTATTGTCGGCCGGTCTCAATGGGTTAATGGCTATGGCAATTATATTGAAATCAACCATGGTAACGAAATTCAGACTCGCTACGGCCATATGTCTCGTTTGAACGTGGCAGCTAATACGCGCGTTAAGAGCGGTGATCTTATCGGCTTCATGGGCTCCACGGGGCGTTCGACCGGTAGCCACCTTCATTATGAAGTGCGTATTGCTGGCGAAGCGGTTAATCCCATACCTTTCATGCAATCAGGCGATTTTCTTTTGGCTCAAAAAGCTACTCCCGGTGCTGCTTTAGGTGGACCTGCGGAATAATTTAGTCTAAACAAGACACACCTTTGGGAGAGGGTGCTCTAAGGGATCGATGATGCTGAAACGCTGATCGGTCCTTTTTTTTGCCTGAATCAATTTTCGACGCTTTTTCTCTCGGCTTCTTTTGACACTGTGCTGCACAGTCCCTATCTTAAGAGCATGACCCAGACCGTCCAAACTTCCGAACAAGAAATCGGTCAGGATATTTTCCTGACTAGCAATGCTGCGAAACGTGTGGCAGCTATTGCCGAAAAGCAAGCTAAGCCAGCGATATTGCGTTTGTCAGTAGAGGGCGGGGGATGTTCCGGTTTCCAATATCGCTTCGGTTTAGCCGAACAAATCGAACCAGATGATATCGCGGTAATAGAGTCCGGCGTAACTCTGGTCGTTGATGAAATTAGCCTTGACCTTGTCCGTGGTAGTGCCGTTGATTTTGTCGAATCTCTGGGCGGCAACGCGTTTCAGGTTACAAATCCCAATGCTGCATCCGGTTGTGGTTGCGGTTCCAGCTTTTCCATCTGATCGCGCCATCAATGAGAATCGCTAGTTTCAATATTAATGGTATAAAAGCTCGCCTGCCGCGCTTGTTGGAGTGGCTCGAAGAGACCAAGCCGGATGTTGCCTGTTTGCAAGAAATTAAAACGCAGGATGAAGGTTTTCCAGCCGCCGAGTTTGAGAAAATCGGCTATGGTGCGATTTGGCACGGGCAAAAAAGCTTTAACGGCGTTGCCATTCTAACCAAGGATCAGCAACCCGAAGAGATTAAGCGCGGTCTTGACGGGGAACCTGAGGATGAACATAGCCGCTATCTTGAGGCAAATGTCAAAAACCTTAATGGCGAAACCGTGAGGGTGGCGAGCATTTACCTGCCCAATGGTAATCCGCAACCGGGCCCCAAATTTGATTTCAAACTGCGTTGGATGAAGCGGTTGCGCGACCGTGCGGCGGAAATTTGGCAAGAGGAAGTTCCTGCCGTCCTTGCAGGGGATTATAATGTTATTCCTCGCGACAATGATGTGTTCTTGGTCAAAGCAATGGAAAATGACGCTTTAATGCAGCCCGAAAGCCGGGAGGCATATCAGCGTATTTTGCATGATGGTTGGACCGATGCGCTAGGAGTCATCTATCCCGCCGGTAAAATCTGGACCTATTGGGATTATCGCAGCGGCGGTTGGCAGCGAGATCAGGGATTTCGGATCGATCACCTGCTGCTTAGCCCCTTGGCGGCAGACCGGCTGCATAGTTGCGGAGTTGATAAAGAGCATCGCGGACGGGAAAAGGCCAGCGACCATGCGCCGACGTGGGTTGAACTGAGCCTCTAACCCATTTTCAATGCGTCATACTGATTTTTGATAATCTTTTACCGATAAACCGATCAGATCGCTTTTTCATATAGCGTATAGACCCGGTTCACCTTGGATTCGATGGCATCGGCAATCGCGACCATCCCTTGATTATCTTCCAATACCCAGCCCAGCTCTCCGCGGACAGCGCCATATTTGGATACGGCTTCGCGCCGGATATATTCGATCATCATAAACGCCATCTGGCTAGCGATCCGGCTGTTTTGAAATTCCTTGATCACGCCCATTAGCGGCACGCGCATGGTCGGGGATTTTGGAAATTTTAGCCACCATAGCAATTTGGCCCAGTTAAACGGCAGCAAACTACCATTCATACCTTTGAGCCGGTCATTAAGATCGGGCAGTGTCATCAAGAAAGCAACTGGCTTGCCTTCGAGTTCTGCGATCATGATGAGGTCTTCATAGACTATCGGTTTAAGCTTCACACTGACATGGGCGATTTCATGGTCGGTTAGCGGCACAAAGCCCCAGTTGTCCGACCACGCATCATTAAGGATGTTCATGATGATTTTTGCATCGCGGTCAAAATGCGATTTATCGACCTTGCGCAGCTTGAGTTTCCTATTGCGTTCTCCAGATTTGACAATCCGGTCAATCAGCGGCGAAAACCCATCTACAATGGGTAGATCATAGGTGATCAGCTCTTTGGCGCTTTTATAACCTTCAGCCTCGATCCAGCGTTGATACTCGGGCTTATTATGGCCCATCATCACGGTCGGACTATGATCGTGACCGGTTGTTAGCAAGCCGGGTTCATCCCAGATTGATAGGCTAAGCGGTGCAATGACACGGTGCATGCCTTGCGCTTTTAGCCATTTCTCGGCTCTTTCGATCAGGCTTGTCGTAACTGCTTCATTGGCCGCTTCCAACATGCCCCAGTTGCCGGTGCCTGCTCCTAGGCCCTTTTCTACCGGTTGTTCAAGCGCCAGATGGTCAATATGCGCGCTGATACGGCCAACCGGCTTGCCGTCTTGGCACGCGAGGAAAAGCTGAACGGTGGCATGTTCGAAAAACGGATTTTTCTTTGGACTGAGCAGCGCATAGACTTCGGATTTGAGCGGCGGCACCCAATGAGGGTCGTCAGCATTAAGACGATAGGCCAGTTCCACAAATTTCTTAAGCTGGCCCTTGGTCGAAACAGCTTCTATGATTATATGCGATGACACTGTAATGATTGCACCTCTTGAGCAGATATTTGCACTAAGCTTTGCGGTTCTGTGGCGGTAATCGGGTCAATATGTCAAGCGCTCGAAACTGCCTTGTCGATGCCGCAGATCAGTTTGATAAACCATAGCAATGCCATTATCTCGCCACGATGTCCTGCTGTATATTGCCCTATAGAGAAGACAGGAACTTATGAACGCTACATCCCCTCAGGCTAAAGACGCCAATATGTTAAAGGACGCCGTTGTTGCAAAGGCGGCGAAAATCGCAGCTTTTGATGATAACGAGCTAATCCGCACTGCGGCAAATGTAACGCGTGACCTGAACGTTGTGCGCCCTGCGATCTATTGGACCGATTTGCTGACCTCGGCCCTGATTGGATATGGTGCGATGGTTGCCGCGATCATGGTCGATAGCATCGGTCTGGCCATTTTGGCGGGAATCATTTCGGTTCTGGCACTTTATCGTGCGGGCAGCTTCATTCATGAGCTTACCCATATTCGGCGCGGGTCCTTGCCGGGTTTCCGGTTCGTATGGAACGCCTTGATCGGTATTCCGCTATTGTTACCGTCCTTCATGTACGAAGGGATTCACAATCTCCATCATGCCCGTACACGCTATGGCACGGTCGAAGATCCTGAATACTTGCCGCTGGCTCTGATGAAGCCTTATACAGTGCCACTTTTTGTATTGGTGTCCGCTTTGGCTCCGGTCGGTCTATTCATTCGTTATGCGTTGCTGGCACCGCTGTCAGCAGTGATCCCGCCGCTACGCAGAGTAGTTGTCGAGCGTTATTCCGGTTTGATAATAAACCCCGAGTTTCGTCGTCGCGCGCCCGAAGCTGAGTTTAAGAAAATATGGTATGCGCAGGAAATAGCGGCGACCGTTTGGGCGATAGGATTATTGATGGCTGTGGCGGTCGGTTTTCTACCGATGAGGGCCTTTTTGATCGCGGTGGCAATTGCAGCGGGTGCGGTGGTGCTCAACCAAATCCGTACTTTAGTGGCGCATTTGTGGGAAAATGACGGTGATGTGATGAGCGTGACCGAACAATATCTTGATAGTGTCAACGTCCCGCCGCCAGGATTTTTGCCTGCTTTATGGGCGCCTGTGGGGCTGCGCTATCATGCGTTGCACCATTTGCTACCCGGTGTGCCTTATCATGGCTTGGGTGAGGCGCATCGCCGTATAACCCAAGCGCTTCCAAAGGATTCGACCTATTATCGCGCCAATCATACCGGTTTGTGGGGGCTTGTTGCTGGGCTGGTTCGGGGAAGCTCTGGTCATGCCGCATCGGCGCAACCGAGCATAACCGGTTAAGTCTATTCTTCGGTTCTGATTAATACCGTTTCGCCAATCAGGAAGAAGAGCATGAATGGTGCCCATGCGGCCAATATGGGCGGATAAGCACCGATAGTGCCCATGGCGAGCGAGAAATTGTCCGCCACAAAATAGGCGAAACCCAAGGCCATGCCGAGGACGGCACGAACGAATAATTGCCCGGATCGGGCGAGTCCGAATGCGGCAACCGCGCCTAGCAGAGGCATCAATATTGACGATAACGGGCCGGAAATTTTGTGCCACAGGCTAGATTCCAACCCCATTGTCGGGCGGCCTGCTTCTTTCAATTCAGCTATTGCTGATTGAAGTTCCATGAAGGAAAGTGCCTCGGCATTCACATTGGCAAGGGTGAACTGATCGGGACGCAAAGCCTTGCCGATCGTAATGCTGTCTTTTTGCTCTTCGGTACCGGTAACCACGTTAAATCGTGTCACGCCTGTCATCGTCCACGAAGATCCGGTGAACCGGGCTTCTTTGCCCTGCATCAGGCTACGTAAACTATTATCGACGCGGTCGTAGATTGTGATATCCCGCAAAATCACATCATTACCGCTTCCGATCACTGTTTTTGCGTTGACCAGACTATTGCCGTCCCGGACCCATATATTGGTCCGCACGTTGCTGGCTTCGGGTATTGGTCCATATTCCACTTTTTCCCATGCTGATAGCCGGGCTGTCGCGGGAGCCACAACAATTTCATTATACAGGAATGATATAATGGCGACGAGCATGCTGGCGATGATCAGCGGTGCCAGAATTTGGTGCGCGGATAATCCGCCTGCTTTCATCGAGATGACTTCGCTATTTTGGTTGAGCGTGGCAGCGGTAATGATGGTACCCAGCAATACCGCAAAGGGCAGGAAGCGGGCGACTAATTGCGGCGCTCGCAAAGTAACATAGGTCCATAATTCCCCTTGCCCATTGCCTTCTTGTGCTAGAATGCGTCCGCTTTCGCCGAGCAGATCCAGAGCTTGTAGCACCAGTACCAGCATTGCCAGCACAGCGAAGGTGCGAAGCATCAGCATTTTCGCCATGTAAATGGCCAATGTCCGCGATGGGAAAAAATCCATGGCTATGAGTCTCCGTTCATCGGGTTTTGGGTTGAGCGGTTATTCCCGGACATCGGCACGCTTTCGGCTAAAATTAAGTATGCTTTTGAACACACCACCAAATTTTGAAAAGGCCTTTTCTAGCGCTGCAATAGGCTGCCCGCCAGGGACATGGGCGACGATATAGTACATCCAGATGATCAGGCCGCTAAACATTAAAAACGGCAACCATAGGGCTATTACGGGTTCAACTATGCCCAATGCGCCGAGATCTTCGCCATATTGGTTAATCTTGTGATAAGTGACAATCATCACGATTGAGACGAAGACACCCAATGCCGAATTGGATCTTTTGGGCGGTATCGCCAAAGCCACGGCCAAAAGCGGCATGAGCAGCATCATCACAACTTCTACCATGCGGAAATGGAAATTTGCTATGCTCTGGTTCCGTTCGTTTAACGGACGCGCGCCATCCAGTCCGACACGGACCAGTTCCGGAATTGTATATTCCAGATCTTTGCCGCCTCTTGATCGAAAGGCTTCTATATCGGGCAGATCAATTGGTAAATCATGGCTGCTAAAGCTCAAAATACGGGGCTTTTTATATTTGGGGGAATCATGGATTAAAACGCCTTGCGACAAACGCAATATTATCGTGTCGGGATCATCGGTTGCCAAAAACTGTCCACTCTCTGCAGTGACTGACATAACTTGCCCAGATTTACTCTCGGCCCGCACAAACATGCCGTTTAATTTTGTGCCATTATCGCGGCTTTCCTCGATCCGCATCGTCATTCTTGAGCCCAAATTGGTAAATTCGCCGACCTTGATCGATGCGCCCAACGCACCGGACCGCAGTTCAAAGCGCAATTCCTCGTAATAATAGCGCGACAAGGGTTGGATGAAGCCGACAAGCGCGAGATTGACCAGCATCAGCGCGACGGCAAACATATAGGGAACCTTTAAAAGGCGGCCATAACCCTGACCCACAGCCCGAAAAACATCTAGCTCCGAACTAAGCGCAAGCTTGCGGAAAGCCAGTAATATGCCCAATAACAGGCCGATCGGAATGCCGAGCGAGAGATATTCCGGCATCAGATTTGCAAGCATCCGCCACACGACGCTAACCGGGCCGCCTTCCGCTGCAACAAAATCGAACAGACGCAGCATTTTTTCGAGCACCAGCAACATTGCCGCGATCACAAGCGTGCTAATCAGCGGAACAGCGATCAATCGGGCGATGTATCGGTCGGTAGAACTAAATAATTTCAACTTATAGTCGCCCTCTCACCATGTTTCTGCCGCAAATCATTCCCATAACCATAATTATATCAGGGGGCTGATTCTCTATCCGCAGCAGTTTGAACGCGGGTATAACGACTAGGAGTATTTTCGTCATGTTGAAATTTGCTGCGTCTCTTGCGCTTTCAACCGCCCTTTTGGCTGTGCCTGTATCTGCGTCTATCGCAGGACAGAAAATATCCAACGACCTGAGCAAGTGCCGGAGTGGCAATGGGCCAGCGGTGTTGGTGAATTTAAGCGGTGTTAAATCCTCATCCGGAAAAATCCGCGTGCAACTCTATCGTGGTACTAAGGCGGAATGGCTGAAAAAAGGCGCGTGGATCAATCGTATTGAAACGCCCGCTAAAGCCAATGCCATGGCCATTTGTGTGCCAGTTCCATCCAGCGGAACCTACGGGATCGCTGTGCGCCACGATATGAATAGCAATGGCAAGACCGACATTAGCAAGGATGGTGGCGGCATGTCGAACAATCCAAGCATCAATATTTTTAACTTGGGTAAGCCCGGTTACGAGAAGACCGCTTTTCCAGTGGGTAATGAAGTGAAGTCGATCAATATTGAGATAAAATATCTGTAACGGGCAGATATTACTAAGGAACGGGCAATTAAATAATGGCCAATGTAGCGCTGCTTTCTAATCCAAATTCTACGGGAAACCGCGCGATATTGCCGGAAGTGCGTTCTTATTGCGCAAAGAACAGCGATGTTTTTCATTATGAAGTCGACGATGTTGATGAAATAACCAAAGCGTTAGAGACAATAGCCAGAGTGAAGCCGAAAGTGTTGGTCATCAATGGCGGTGACGGCACAGTGCAGGCAGCCTTGACGGAATTATACCAAGGCGGGCATTTCGGAGACAATCCTCCGCCAGTTGCCGTCTTGCCCAATGGTAAAACCAATTTAATTGCATTGGATCTGGGCGCGGAAGGCAATCCTTTAAAGGCGCTGGAGCGGATTGTTGAAATGGCCAAGCATGATTTGCATGAGCATCTGGTCAACCGTGAACTGATTGCATTGTCTGATGGTAGTAAGGATAGTAAAGTCGTTCTAGGCATGTTTCTCGGCGGTGCGGGATTGTCGGAATTCATCCTTTATTGTCGGAACAAGATTTATCCGCTCGGTTTGCCCAATGCGGCTTCCCATATATTGACTGTTTTTGCCGCATTAGCCTCGGTATTATTCGGCATACGCGCGAAATTTCTGCCCAACCTGCCATCACCGATCAGCATTTCACTGATCAGGAAGGGTCAGTATCAGGGTAATTTCGCTATTGTAATTGTGACGACGCTCGAAAAACTATTGTTGATGCGCCGGCTGACAAGGGCCGCCGGTAACCCCGGGCGCCTGCAATTCATGGCGATTGACCAGAAACCAGCGGCCTTGGTCCGTTTCATGATTTCTGTGCTATTTGGCCGATTGGGAAAATCGGTCCAAAAAGGCATCCATCTGGAACAAGGTGACATGATTCGCATCGAAGGCAAGAATAGCAATGTCGTGATGGACGGCGAATTATTCTTTGCACAAGAAGGCCAGCCAATTGTTTTGAAATCAACCAAACCGGTGTCTTTCCTTCGCCTCGCTGCTTAGGCTATCATATAGCGAGTGAGCGACCTTAAACATCTGATCGAAGCGGAGCTGGCAGAGCCGGTTGAACCGCGCGTGGCCGCTTTCGCAGCGTCTATTGCGGTGCAATATGGCAATGCCTCCCGCGCCGTATTATTTTACGGATCATGCCTACGGACCACAGAGCTGGAAGGGCAGATGCTCGATTTTTATCTGATCGTCTCCTCTTATGAGGCGGCCTATGGAAAAAGCTGGCTGGTGGGCGCGAACAAGCTGTTGCCGCCGAATGTATTCCCGGCCGAAAATGACGGCCTGATCGCCAAAATCGCAGTGTTAAGCGAAGCAGATTTTCACCAGTTAAACCGACGCGAAGCCAGCGCCGTCAGTGTCTGGGCCCGTTTCGCCCAACCGTCACGGATGCCTTGGTTTGCGGATGAAGCGGCGCGCCAAGCCGTGATTGAGGCGATAGAAGGCGCGCCGGTTACGTTGTTGAACGGCGCTTTGGCTCATGCCGACGAACTGGAGCAGCCGGTATCGCTCCCGCAGTTGTGGGAAAAAGGGTTTGCCTTGACCTATGGTGCGGAATTAAGGGCCGAACGCAAAGGGCGTTCGCAATCGGTGATCGCCTTTGCCCCCGACCGTTATGAAGAATTTGGTTTAGCGGTAATTGGACAGACCGCTATTGCCGCGAAATTACTGGATGGCAAGGTTATGATAGCCACTGGTCAGGAAAAGCAGATAGCGGCAGAGAAAAACCGTTGGCCCCGATTGCGCCGCAACGGCAAGTTGCTCACGTTGGCGCGCTTGGCCAAGGCATCAGGCACTTATGCTGGCGGCATTGATTATCTTGCGTGGAAGATAAACCGCCATGCCGGAACGGATTATGTAATTAAGCCATGGCAGCGAAAATGGCCGATATTGGGCGCACTCACGATGTTACCGCGCTTAATAGCGGGCGGGGCGATTAAATAGTCGCTACGCTGTTTACCGGCTGACGGGGCTATATTTAAATCGCACCGACTGTTTTACCTGCGGCTGCGAACATGCCTAAAATCTGGTCGACTTGTTCCGATGTATGTTCGGCACAGAGGGAACACCGCAATAATGTCATATTGGCCGGTGTCGCTGGTGGCCGTGCTAGATTGACGTAAAGCCCTTCTTCTAGCAATGCCTGCCACATCATCGCACCCCGTTCGAGGTCGGGCATGATGACCGCAATAATCGCACTTTGCGCTTCGGCTGTTCCCAGTTCGAAACCCAGATCGCGCAGGCCTTTGTGGAGCTTTTTGCTATTTTCCCAAAGATGCACCCGTTTATTGCCCGCATGCATCAGCTTGCGGATCGAAGTACTGGCCGTTGCCATAACGCTTGGCGGCAGTGAGGCGGTGAATACATAGGGACGGCAAACCAGCCGCAAGATTTCAAATTTCGGATGGTTGGAAACACAAAAACCGCCAACCGTGCCGACCGATTTGCTGAACGTGCCGATGATGAAATCAACATCATCGATTACGCCTTGGTCTTCACAGACGCCGCGGCCATTTTCACCGATAAATCCCATTGAATGGGCTTCATCGACTAGCACCATCGCGCCATTTTCTTTGCACACGCGGACCATTTCCTTGAGCGGGGCGACGTCCCCCATCATGGAATAGACGCCCTCGAGGACGACCAGTTTCCCGGCGTCTATGGGCAAACGTTTGAGCCGCTTTTCCAGTGCTTCGACATCATTATGGCGAAATGCGACAATTTCGGCATTGCCCATGGAGCAGCCGTCGTAAATGCTGGCATGGCTATCAATGTCGAGAATGACATAGTCACCCTTGCCAGCCAACGCTGAGATGATACCCAAATTTGCCTGATAGCCGGTGGAAAAGACCATCGCATGGTCCATCGCATAAAATTCTTTAAGCGCATCTTCGCAGTCGCGGTGCAGGCTGTAGGTTCCATTGAAAACCCGGCTTCCGGTCGTGCCGGAACCAAATTCTTTGAGCGCTTTAATGCCCGCTTCGCGCACGTCATCGTCAAACGTCATACCCATATAATTATAGGTGCCGAGCAGGATGGTTTCCTTGCCATTGCAAATGGCGACGGTGGGGGAAATAACTTCTTCCATCACCAGAGAAAACGGGTCCTTCACGCCGGTGGCGAGCAGGGTTTCGCGTTCCTGGATCAGCGGATCATATTTGGATAAAAGATCGGTCATTTTACTCTCAATTCTAGCTATCCCTAAAAACTTTCGGGATAGCGATGATGTTGTTACTGATCCATCAACTTGGCAACCGCATCGGTAAGCTGTCCGACAGTCTCAATCTCGGCCTGCATATTCATCGTGATGATGATGTCAAACTCATCTTCCACAGCTGCGACGAAATCCATTACCGTCAGGCTGTCCCATTCCAGATTGCCTGCGAAGGTCGTGCTATCGGTCAATTCCGCGCCCTTGTTGTTGAACGGCCCGATCAAGGCTTCTACCTTGGTCATAATTTCTTCGCGACTTGCCATATAATATTTCCTAACTTTTCGGCTCAAAATTGCCCTAAGCGACCTTTGCCAACCAGACATCCCCATTGGCAAGCGAATAAGGCCGAAACAGGGCACAAGAATGGGGATATGCACGGTCGCTTGCCCAATTGCACCAACTATGCCACTCTTGCACCGCATCGGGTCGCATCCAATGAGATGAAAAGGGCAACGGAAACATGACCGAAGAGCGGAAATGGCCAGATGATGCTGTTTATGCATTGCGGACGACACAACAACATCATGTGCAACTCAGCATGATGGCGGATCACAAAGCCAATATGTTAATCGGTGCGACTTTTGTCGTTTTTACGCTGGCCATTGGTCAAAGTCAGGCGGGCGATTTATCCTTACCGCTTCTGATATTGGCGATCTCTGCCTTTGCCTCGGCGGGATTAGCAGCCATTGCGGTCATGCCTGCAACGCAGCTACGTGCCAATAGCGATCCTAACATGCTGTTTTTTGGCTGTTTTACTCGCCTTACGGAAGATGAATTTATCAACCGTCTGCTCGATCAGGAATTTAAGAGTCAGGAAACAACCTATCGGGCGATGTTGCGCGATATTTATCAAATGGGCGTCATTTTGGGGCGCAAGAAATATCGCTATCTCGGTTGGGCTTATCGCGTTTTTCTAGTGGGATTGGCGCTGACTTTTGCCAGCTATCTGACGGAGCAATTTACCGGGCCGCTTATCTAAACGGGCTGATTCTGTCAGCCGTCAGAGCCAGTCATTTTGCCGGTACCATTGGGCCGTGTCTTTCAGGCCTTGCCTCGTGTCGATATGGGGCATCCACAGATCAGCAGGTAAGCGCTTGGCAGGATCGATGGTCCAGTCATCATGGCAAAAGTAATTCACCCGGTCCGCTGTCAGCTTAGCCTTGTCGCGGCGGAACAGACGGTCGGCCTTTGCTCCGAATTTCAGGATAAATTTCGGTGTTGCCACTGGTTTGATACGCTTGCCAACGGCCCAGCCGATTGCCTTGGCGAAACTTGTTTGGGTCCAGCCGCCGATTTTACCGTCATCAACCTCAAAGATCTGGGCGGTCAGTTCTTCATGTTCGGGAATGAGCGTCATTAAGGCGCGCGACAGATCATCCACATGAATGGCCGATAGCAGTCCATCGGCATTGGGCGGCAAAGGAATGAACCCCGTTTTCGCCGATTTGAACATATCGAGCGTATCTGCATCACCGGGACCAAAAACCCAGGGTGGGCGGATGATCGTCCAGTCCAGCCCGCTGGCTGCGACAATTTTCTCTGCCTTGGCTTTGCTATCGCCATAGATGGACAGCTTGGGCAGGGTGGCGGCGAGCGATGACACATGGATGAAGCGTTTGCATCCCGCCGCTTTTGCCGCTTCGACTAACGCCAGAGTGCCGTTTACATTGCCTGCTTCAAATGCTGCGCGGTTGGGCGCGTTGACGACGCCCGCAATATGGATCACGACTTCCGCGCCATCACATAGCTCGGTAAGGCTAGCGCTATTGTCTAGTGCGCCGCGCACCCATGTCACATTGGGTCGGTCATCCTGTGTCCGGCGGGTTAGCGCACGCACTGGAAACCCGGCTCGAACTGCGAGGTTGAGCAAATGTCCGCCCACGAAGCCGGTTGCGCCGGTTATTGCCAGAGTTTGCTTGGTACGCATAATCTATCTGCTTAGGCTGTGCGTCAAACCAGAACCATCTGGTTCCGGTGCACCACCGCACTGCGCGGAGCATAGCCAAGTAGAGCTTCTAATTCAGAGCTTCGGCGTCCGATAATCTTGGCGCAATCCATCGCATCATATTCGGTCAGGCCGCGCGCAATAATCTTGTCATCTGCATCGGCAATTTCGACAACATCGCTACGGTTAAACTGTCCTTCGATGGTGATGATCCCTGCAGCAAGCAAGCTGCTGCCTTCGGTCAAGGCCGCCGCGGCCCCCGCATCGATGGTAATCGTACCGGCAGAGGTCAGCCGCCCGCCGAGCCAGCTTTTGCGTGCATTGGCATTGCCGCTGGCCTTGAACAAGGTGCCGACATTGGTCAGGGCATAGCGTTCCAAAGGATGGTCTTCTTTACCAGAGATGATTGACAATTCGATTCCCGCAAGATTGGCTATCCGGGCGGCTTCCAGTTTTGATGACATGCCGCCAGAGCCAAGGCCGGAGGATGAGCTGCCATCCGCCATTGCCATGATCCGCGCATCGACTTGCTCGACCAACCCGATAAACTGCCCTTCGGTTTCACTACCGGGCGCACGATCATACAGGCCGTCTATGTCTGACAAAAGATAGACACGGTCCGCCGAGGCCGCCTGCGCAACTCTCGCGGCCAGCCGGTCATTATCGCCAAAGCGGATTTCGTCAGTGGCCACGCTGTCATTCTCGTTAATCACGGGAACGGCGCGGTGTTCTATCAATTTTTCGAGTGTCGCTGTGGCATTGAGATAGCGTTTGCGATCTTCCATATCGTCGAGCGTGAGCAGCATCTGCGCCGCCGTAATGTCATGTTCGCCCAATAGTTCGGACCATAAGCTGCTCAGCGCGATCTGGCCCACAGAGGCTGCGGCCTGCGCATCCGCGAGGCTCGCACGGCCGCCTTTTTCCAAGCCCAGCTTGCGCGCGCCGAGAGCAATGGAACCGGATGACACAATAATCACCGATGCCCCATCTGCATGGCGTTTCGCAATATCGGAAACCAGCGTTTTCAGCCAGTCCCGGCGCAGATGGTCATCACTGCCGACCAATAAAGACGAGCCGACTTTTACAACGATTATCTCTTTATCTGGTGCGCTCACAAGGGCGACCAGTCTGCTTTTTCCCCCTCGTCGCCATCGGCTTTTGCGGCACTGGCGGAGCTTGTGTTTTTTTCAATCGAGCTATGGCCGCCCACAGCTTCCAGTACTTTATCCAGCACCACTTCTAAGCCTTTTCCGGTGGCACCGGAAAGCGGCAACACATCGGTAGCGCCTGCGGCACGGAGATCAGCGGCGATTGATTCCATCAGCTCATCGTCGAGCAGGTCCGCCTTATTCAGCGCCAATATCTGGGGCTTTTCGGCAAGACCGCCGCCATATTGTTCTAGCTCTTTCGTCACTGTTTTCCAAGCGGCAACGGGATCATCGCCAGTGGCATCGATCAGGTGGAGCAATATTTTGCAGCGTTCAATATGGCCCAGAAAACGGTCGCCAATGCCTGCGCCTTCTGCCGCGCCGTCAATCAGGCCGGGAATGTCGGCAAGGACGAATTCGCGGGATTTATGCTGCACTACGCCCAGTTGCGGGTGAATGGTGGTAAACGGATAGGCGCCCACTTTGGCATCCGCATTGGACACAAAATTGATCAGCGTCGATTTGCCCGCATTGGGCAGGCCGACCAGCCCGGCATCCGCAATCAGTTTAAGCCGCAACCAGACCGCAGCTTCTTCGCCAAGTTCACCGGGTTGATGCTGGCGCGGGGCGCGGTTGGTCGAGCTTTTATAGCTCGCGTTACCACGTCCGCCGATGCCGCCTTCCAGAAATAACTCTTCCTGCCCTTCACGGGTAAAGTCGAGCAGCACATGTTCTTTATCTTCGGAAAGAACCTGCGTGCCAACCGGTACTCTGACGATCCTGTCTTGACCGCCCGCGCCGGTACGGTTGCGTCCAGCGCCGCCTTTGCCGCGCTGCGCTTTTAAATGCTGTGCGTAGCGAAAATCGATCAGGGTATTGAGCCCTTCGACCGCTTTAAAGATGATGTCGCCACCTTTTCCGCCATTGCCGCCATCGGGGCCGCCATATTGGATATATTTTTCGCGCCGGAAACTGACAGCACCAGGCCCGCCCTGACCGGAACTGACATAAATTTTGGCTTGATCTAAGAAATGCATGATTGTGCATTTAGGGATGAAAGGCGCGAAATGCTAGGCTTTCATTCACCCATTTGCATTTGTTTCATTTGTGCGACAAGCGGATCATTGGGATATACCCATTCCTCGCCAATAACCTGATCAACGGCAAGTTGTTCCAGAACCGCATCAGCCCGACCATCTTGTCGCAAGTCTGGTGAAAACTACAGATGCGCGCTTCCTATAAATCGCTTTAAATCCCACCCGAAAACCTGGAAAGACGATCTAGTGTCCGCATGCTCTTATGTAAATGGGCCTTGTCCCAGCAAATCGGCTGAGAAACTCGACCAGTCAGAATATCCGAATGTTTCAGGGTCTTGAACAGCGAGTATCCTTCTGGATTTGTTGGCGGCAGTGTCGATGTCTTGCGGTATGATTGCACGATCCGTCATCAAAGACCGAAAGGTACGAACAATGGGCGCCGCAAAATCGGAAGGCGACTCCCCGATCACTATGGCCAATTCGTCATGGTTCATGCGCACCAACGTTCCGACGGGGAGAATACCGAGGCTTTCTACAAAATCCCGGAATATTAATTTGTCAAAGTGGCCTGACCATGTCTGCATTTTTGCAAGCGCCCGGGATGCGGACAAGGGAGTGTTATATGACCTTTGAGAGGTAATCGCATCATAGATGTCACAGATTGATGACATCCGTGTAAAAAGGCTGAGATTGTCGGCTGGAATATTCCCGGGATATCCTGTCCCGTCCATTTTCTCATGATGGCCGATGCAAACTTCTAAGGCGATATCGCACACGCCAGCCGACGCTGATAATATATCATGCCCTCTTTGCGGATGGTTACGAATCTCCGCCCATTCGGTATCAGTGAGTTTTCCTGGCTTCAGCAATATATTGTCAGAAATAGAGGTCTTGCCAACATCATGTAATAGGCCAGCCATGCCTATATCGTGTATCTGGGCATCTGGAAGGCGCAGTTTGCGAGCTAAATTTATCATCAGTGCACAGACCGCAATGGAATGAAGATAAGTATATTCATCCTTGGTTTTAAGCCTGGCCATATTGAGGATGATCGCAGGGTCAACGCTAACCGAATTTGAAATGCGATCGACCAACGGTGCCATTTTGCGCAATTTGACGGGATTGCCTAAGCGAGCGTCTTCAAACATACTCATAACCGCGGTTCGTGAGCTTTTTATGAGCGTCGACGCTTTCCGAACCTCGTTTGCGTGCTCGCGCCGAGAAAGTGGCTGGAATTCTTCTCCCACTAGCTGAGTTAATGGCGTTTGATGGTTTGTTGCCATTAGCGAGGCAGAACGGGCTGGCGATTTTCTTGCCAGAGATGGCTGATAATGCGCGGAAGGCTTTGGCAAGCCTTTGCCCTTTCTATCGTCGATGGTGACTTGGTCTATGTCGCTGGATATAAGCATTTCCAAATGCTCGGCCTCAGTTAATAAAAACCGGGAGCGCCAGAAAGGGTGCTCAAACCAAGAGCCATCAAAAGATGAAATAAACATCCCTAATTCGAGTTGGCTGGTCTTGATCTTGTGAAGCATTTGGCGCCGCCTTCATCTTTGCCGATTGCAATTTTCAATTAACGGTTAAAATGCGGTTTAGTTAAAGCGACACTTATTTTAAGTTCGGGTTTAAATGCGTAGGTTCACTATGCGCGTGAATAGTCGGACTTGATGCGTTTACTACTGCCATTGTGATATTGATGAATGCGAAAGAGCGTCTATGCCTTCCGCAGGAAGACGCTAAAATGACTGAGATATTGTACAGAACTAAGGGGTAATTATGACCATAAAAGTTGAATTTTACTTCGACCTTTCCAGTCCGTGGACTTATTTGGCATTCCACAATATCCAACCGATAATCGCGGAAGCGGGCGCGCAGATCATATGGAAACCATTTCTGGTTGGCGGCGTGTTCAATGCCGTGAACCAGAGTGTGTACGCCGCTCGCGAAGACCCTGATAACCGTAAATTTGTTCACAGTTTCCGCGTAATGAAAGATTGGGCGGCGCTGGCTGGAATAGAAATGAATTTTCCGAGCGAACATCACCCCGTCAAATCGGTGCTGGCCATGCGTGCTTGTTGCGCATTAGAAGGTGATCAGGCAGCTCTGTTCAAATTTGCGACCGCTGCATTCGAAGCTTATTATGGCGCTCAGCGCAATCTGGATGACCCTGCGACCTTGATCGCTATTGCCAACGAGATTGGCATGGATGGAGAGGAGCTAGCCGCACAAACGCAGGAACAGCGGGTTAAGGATCGACTGAGGGCTAATACAGAGGAGGCGATAGAGCGCGGAGCGTACGGGTCGCCTAGCATCTTCGTTCCGTATCTTGATAAAGACGGGAAGGGGGAAAAAATGTATTTTGGTAATGATCAGTTGCCGTTGATTAAGCGAGCGATTAAACTCTCAGGACAATCATAATCGAATCCAGCTTTTACGGAGCCTCATCATGTCAGAACGCGTTACTATCTCGGTCAAAAATCATATCGCCGATGTTCGGTTCAATCGTCCAGACAAGATGAATGCTCTCGATTCAGAGCAGATTGATGCGATTATCGACGCGACCGATAAGTTGGCGGTGATGAAGGATGTGCGGGCAATTGTAATTTCCGGCAACGGAAAAGGATTTTGTGCCGGTCTTGATATGTCGAGCTTCGCCAACTCGGCTGTCACCAGCAGCCTAATTGAACGGTCCCACGGCAATGCAAATAAATATCAGCATGTCGTGCTGCAATGGCGGCGACTGCCGGCTCCGGTGATTGTGGCTATCCATGGCGCTTGTGTTGGCGGCGGCCTACAATTTGCTTCTGCCGCGGACATTCGAATTGCAGCGCCGGATGCCAAACTTTCTATCATGGAAATGCGTTGGGGCCTGATCCCGGACATGGGGAGTTATGCAACTTGGCGCAGCTTTGTCCGGGATGACATCTTGCGCGAACTGACCTATACCAATCGGATATTTTCAGGCGAAGAAGGCAAGGAACTGGGTTTTGTGTCGCATCTTTCCGATGATCCGCTGGCCAAAGCTATGGAGCTTGCAGCAGAGATTGCAGGCAAGAATCCTGATGCGATTAAGGCGGCAAAGCGCCTTATAAACAAGCTACCGGACATGAACGAAGACGAGATTCTGATGATGGAAAGTGTTGAGCAGGATAAGATCGCTCGCGGACCTAATCAGAAAGAGGCCGTCATGTCCTTCATGCAGAAACGAACTGCGAGCTTCGACGACTAGAAGCTAGCCGCGGTTTACTTGCTGCGCTTCCAGTGCGGCCCGGAACTCTGCGTCAATTGGCTTGGCACCCTGCTTGTCGGTCAGCACTAATGTGGTCGTGCAGGTCGCGACGCATTGGTCATTCTGGAATGCTGCCGAAATAATCTCCCAAGATGAGTTGCCAATTCGACCGATGCCGCTGCAAATTTCTGCGTCATTCGGGAAGTGGGCCTCGCGAAGATAATTGATCTGCAAGGCTGCGATCAGCCAACGACTGCCTTGTAAACGGTTTTTCATACCTATAGAATGGTTAAACCGAACCCGACCATTCTCGAATAGATCGGCCATAGCGACATTGTTAATATGACCCAGCACGTCCATATCTCCAAAACGGGTTTGGGTGATATTAGAAAAAGGGTAGCTGGCTTTTGAAAGCTGCCAAAGTTCAGGTTTGGACATAGTTGTTCTTCTAATTTTGTGATTGAGAATATTAGTTCATCTTGGCGACAAGATCTTGCTGTAATGTTTTGCAAGCATAAACATACATGCTGCCAGCTACAAAGAATATACTGACAATATAAATCATCGACCAGCGGAGTCCTTCTGCACTGGCAGTCAGACAGGTTTGTGCTTTCGCAGCACCTAGCGCGGCGATCAGCTCATCCGGCTTACCCTTACAGAGTTGAGGAGTTAGGTCGGCAGCAAATTGCGATGCCGTCAGATGGGCATTCATTAAAATGTCGCTCAAAATTCCGATAGCCAGCGGACCGCACCCATAGCCGATAAGGTTTACAACAAACAGGAACAGGGCGACCGCCGTTGCCCTCGATCGTGGGCTCGCGACGCCTTGGCATATTGTATATTGCGCACCGAGATAGCCGTAATGGAGGACGGCTGCGACAATGAGTAAGCCGAGCGCAAAGGGAACACTTTCGGTTGTGAATCCGAGCCAGTAGAGCGGCACACAGACAATGAGCATGATGCCCGGCAACCAGGCGACGACATTGGGATAACGACCACTAAGTTTCTCGGTCAGGTATCCAGTGATAAACGCACCAAAGGAGGCCGCAAGACCTATGGGCACTGCGATTTGCAGCGCAACTTCCGATATCGACATTTCGTGAACGCGCTGGAAAAATGCGACTTGAAAATTGGTGATGCCGTAGCCGACAAAAGCCACAAATGCGGCCGCAAACATATTGATCCAGAAAGTCGGTTTAGCAGAAAGTTCCTTGACCGTGTCGACAATCCCCATTTTTTGAGGCTTCGTAGCGGTCGGAGGATCGGCATAGCCGCGCGGAGGCTCTTTCACGGTCCACAAGAAAATTAACCCAAAGATAATCCCTGGGATGCCCAATGCGAGAAAAGCCTCACGCCATGAAAACATCTCCGTAATAGGCCCACCAAAAGCATTTGCGAGCACACCGCCTAAAGTTATACCCATAGTATAAATAGCAATCGCCCGTGCTCGGCTGCGCGGCGGGAAATAATCAGAAATAATCGAATTAGCCGCTGGAGTCAGGCCAGCTTCGCCAACACCTACGCCAATGCGAAATACTAATAAGGCTATGAAACTGCCTGCTATTCCGCAGAGCGCAGTCATAAGCGACCAAAGAATGACGCTGGCGGCAATGATTCTAACCCGGTTTATGCGTTCAGCCAGTCGCGCGATGGGAATCCCAATAATAGTGTACATGAGTGCAAACCCAAAGCCGGACAGCAAACCAAATTGCCAGTCTTGCAGTTTGAATTCTTCGATAATCGGTTGTGCAACGACACCGATTAGGATCCGGTCAATGAAATTCAATGTGTAGAGAAGCATCAAAGAAATGAGCACGTAATTTCGATACCTGCTTGTACCAAATGCTTGTCCAGTATTGGTAGCGGGCGAGCCCTGAGTCAGGGATGCGCTCATATTGTCTCCTAACAAATTTTTTTGAATGATGGCCTGATCTGTCAAGCAAGTCCAGCACCCAATTAACTGTTTCTCGCAATAGCGAATTAACTTTATTTACATAATGTTACATCGAGATATATTTGGTAATATGCAGTCGTCGAGATGGTGGGCATCTGCTCTGTCCCTAATCGGGATCGTCTAAGCTGGTGACGTTATCGAAACATTTGGGGTACGGTAAATGAATGAGTATATTTTTCCGTCTATAGATGCCCTGCAAAAGGAACTGCTGCTTTTTGCGAGCCTATGTTTCATAATAGGATCCGTTGATGACGTCATATTTGACGCGATGTGGATTGCTCATTCGGTGAAGCGAAAGCTGTTGATCTATAGTCGATACGATCGTGCCATCGTAGAGAATTTGCCGCCTTCAGATCAAAATCAGCCACTGGCTATATTTGTCCCGGCATGGCGAGAAGCAGCCGTTATCGGCGGGATGCTACGGCGCTGTTTGGATCAATGGAGTCATAAGAATTATCGCATCTATGTAGGTTGTTATCCTAATGATAATGCAACTATCGCAGCGGTAGCCGCCGAGGCGAACAGGGTGGAAAATATACGCATCATTATCTGCGACCATGATGGTCCAACATCTAAAGCCGATTGCCTGAACCGTTTATGGCGTGCCTTGTGCCGAGACGAGATACTTGAGTCCACCAGTTACAAGGCTATTGTTCTTCAGGATGCGGAGGACTTGGTGCATCCTATGGCACTGCAGTTGTTTGATTATCTCATAGACCGGGCATCTTTGGTGCAAATACCCGTCATTCCTCGCCGTGCTTCACAGTCCATGTGGGTCGCTGGGCATTACGGCGATGAATTCGCCGAGATGCATGGAAAACAAATGGTATTAAGAGAGGCGCTCGGCGTGTCGATACCCTCGGCCGGTGTTGGATGTGCCTTTAGACGGGATGCATTGGGTAAGCTATCCGCTCAGACACGGGGTAAACCGTTCGATGCCGCAAGTTTAACAGAAGATTATGAATTAGGTCTCAACTTGACCGATGGAGAAGCCAGAGGGATTTTTGCCCGTCTTAAAGACCAGCAAGGTCAATGGGTGGCAACTCAAGAGTTTTTTCCAGATAATTTTGAAGATGCAATTAAGCAGAAAAGCCGATGGATGATTGGCATTGCATTGTCGGGATGGGATCGGCTCGGCTGGAAAAAATGTTGGCGAGAAAACTGGATGCGGCTGCGCGATAGAAAGGCCAGTTTTGCAGCGATTATTCTGGCACTGGCATATGTCGCGATGTTGCTGACTGGCCTGTTATACGTCATCGGATTGACAGGCATCTATCAACCACATCCGCTTTCTAGTCTTTTGAAGACAATGTTAGTTTTCAATGCATTTTTTCTGGTCTGGCGATTGGCAATAAAGGGCTATTTTGTTTTTGCGCTTTATGGTTTGCGCGAAGCTCTTTGGTCGATCCCCCGAACATTCGTTGCCAATATAATCAATATATTAGCCGCAAAGCGAGCGTTGACCCAATATTTTCAAATTCTAGCCGGTGCGCCAGCCAAATGGGAAAAGACAAACCACTTCTATCCTAAGATGGATGAAGTTAAACAATTGAGGGCCACCAATAATGTCCGCCGGAAGCCATGAGCCCATGCCCGTTAGAAAAGGCGCGCCATTATGGGCATTCTCGACCATATTCCTTGTATGGATATTGGGACGTTTCGCTTGGGAAGCTTTCAGCCCCTCTGTGGAGTTGCCGCCTATTGTAGTGGCAGCAGTCAAAATAAAAGGACTACAGCCGAGTGCGTCAATAGAGAGGAAGCATTCATTATCTCGATCTGTATTTTTTAATCGATCGACGAGAATCTCAGTTAGATTTGAATCCAAAGACGTTCAAAAGCAAAGAGCCATTTACGCGGTGAAGCCGAAGGTTTTAAAGACCGAACAATCAAAATCGTCGTCAGAACTTCCACTTATATTTCGAGATTTACGGGAGCAACCCAAATCGGTCATTATCGACAAGAGTTTATTTTTGGCACCGCGCCGTCCGGTTTCTAAAACGAATCTTGAATCCAGCTATTCTCGATTACCCAAACCCCTTTCTGGATATTTTTGGTCCTTCGTCCGATCAGGCGATGGTTCTGATCGTTTTGGGCAGGCCGTTCCAATGCTACAATCATCAGGTGGTCAATATGGCGGAAGCCAGGCAGGTGGCATCTTAACTTATCGATTGACGGGGGATCGACAACGGAATCTTTCGGCATTTGTTCGGACCTCAACTGCGCTTTTTACAAAAGGTGAAGAGGATGTAGCGGTCGGGATGAAGCTGAAACCGGTGGGCAAAGTTCCGATATCTTTTTTTGCTGAGCAGCGCGTTGGTGTGGGGTCGTCACTCAAACGCGGAACTGCATTTTACCTAGCGGGCGGATCTGGACCCGATCCGTTTTTATTTGGTACCGCTTTGGAGAGTTATGGGCAGATGGGGTACATATTTTCTAATGATAATAGCTACTTCTTCGATGCTTCGGCTAATGTTCAGCGAGACATTTTAAAGCATGGCATTTATAAATTAACAGCTGGGGCGGGTGTCTGGGCAGGTGGGCAAGAAGGATTGCAGCGCTTTGATATTGGGCCTCGGGCCAATCTCTATATCCCGGTGGGTGAGGCGGATGTGCGGTTTTCACTGGATTGGCGACAACGGATGGGAGGAAATGCGGCACCGGAATCCGGAGTTGCTCTGACCGTCGCGATGGGATTTTGATCAACATTTAATGTCACTTATTTGTGATTTCAGGAAATTTCTTCAACATCAATAGATCAAGTCCCTTTATCCGGTCACGAAAAGGGATTAGTCCCTGGAATTATGGATATTTACCTCCCTATTGCTAACCTGTCGGTTAATGCATTTGTTATCGTATTGCTCGGTGGGTTAGTCGGTATTCTGTCCGGTATGTTTGGCGTCGGCGGTGGGTTTTTGACTACACCGCTTTTAATATTTTACGGCATCCCTCCAACGGTTGCCGCTGCATCCGCCTCGACTCAGGTTACAGGGGCCAGTATTTCCGGTGTCGCGGCGCATATGCGCCGCAAGGGAGTCGACTTCCGGATGGGCGGAGTGTTGGTTGTCGGCGGTATATTCGGGACGTTCATTGGCACAGGATTGTTTCAAATTCTGCAAAGCTGGGGCCAGATTGATACGGTGATTTCGGTGCTTTATGTGCTGATGCTGGGTAGCATCGGCGGTCTGATGGCGAAGGAATCCTGGGGCAGTGTAAAGGCTGTTCGCTCAGGCAAACCGCTGCCGGCCCGTAAAAGGCGGCACCATCCGCTGGTTGCCAACCTTCCCATGCGGTGGCGTTTCTATCGTTCTGGCCTCTATATTTCCCCGATTGCACCTTTTATACTGGGTCTTTTAACCGGTATATTGACGATGCTTCTCGGAGTAGGCGGTGGATTTATCATGGTTCCGGCTATGCTCTATTTACTCGGCATGGGCGCACAAGTGGTGGTCGGTACGTCTCTGTTTCAGATATTATTTGTCACCATTGCTTCTACCATGATGCACAGTATGACCACGCGCGCGGTTGATATCGTTCTGGCTGGCCTGCTCCTCATAGGTAGTGTTACCGGGGCGCAATTGGGCGCCAAGTTTGCTCAGCGAATGCGGCCTGAATATTTGCGGCTGGCCCTTGCTGTCATGGTTCTGCTCGTTGCCATCCGCATGGCGCTGGGGCTTGGTTTCCGGCCTGACGAAATTTTTACAGTGCAGCTACTATGACTGACACTAGATCAAAATTTACGAAGATTATCGCGGGTCTAGGCATATTGTTTCTAGCCACCGCCAATGCGCCCATATTAGTGCCGGATGTGTCGCAGGACAAAATTAGTATTAAAGGCGATTTTAACGGTGCACAGCTCTTACTCTTTGGCGCGATTACTTATCCCGCCGGAACCCGTAATCGTGACCGTGCCGATATTGTCGTTGTTCTGAAGGGACCGACAGAATCGATCGTTTTGCGAGAGAAACAGAAAATCGCCGGTATCTGGATTAATGCCGCAAGCAGTGAATTTCGTTCCGCTCCCGGCTATTATGCCGTCGCATCTTCTCGGCCGGTGGGAGAGATTGTCGATGCGAAGACAGCTGACATTTACGAACTTGGTCTCGACCATCTGCAATTGTCGCCAGCGGGTGCGATAGACAGTAAGGAACTGGGGCGGTTCACCTCTGGATTGGTGGACCTTAACACCCGCAGCAGCCTATATAAGAATCTGCCCAACAGCGTCGAAATTACCGATTCTGTTCTTTATCAGGCACGGATCAATTTGCCTGCCAGTGTGCCTGTCGGTAAATATTCCGCTGAAACCTTCCTGATCATTGATGGCCGCGTTGAGGCTGCAGAGATTAAGGATATCACGATTGAGAAAATCGGATTAGGTCGGTTTATTACTAACCTGTCTCAGCAAAATGGTTTTGTTTATGGCCTTTTGGCGGTGCTCATCTCCGTCATATTTGGCTGGGGCGCGGGTTATATTTTCCGGAAAATGTGACGAAAACGAACTGTTTCAGCCGATGTTTACCAATTATAAAGGCTGCTAAATATTCCTTAACCATGAGGCACTAATCCTGTCGCCAGAGAAACGATACAGGATTGCGCCTTCATGTCAGATATGAGTTCCCACAATTTTCCAGCGGCACGGCCGCTACCGTCGGCTCATAGCGATCAGGTGGAGCCAGTGACGGCGCATGCTTCTGCACCGCCTCAGAAACGTTCCGAAGGCCATAAAATCGGCGAAGTCATTGAAATTGCCGGATCGGGGTCGCGCATCCTCATGGATGCAGCCGTTCTTGCTAGTCTAGCCGAACATCCTGATGCGACGGTTAGAATGGCGGGACAGGTCGGTAGTCAGGTTAAAATCCGTGTTGGTGCGACATGGCTTCTTGCCAATATCCGGACCCAGAAACTTCATGAAAGACAGAGTGGCCTGATTATCGCCGAAATTGATTTCCTTGGCGAAGGTGATGAAGAGCGTCTGACCGGACATATTTATAATTTCCGTCGCGGTGTGACCCGCTATCCTATTCCCGGTTCCGTCATCTATGCTGTGACAACGGCGGATCTGAAACAGGTATATGCATCCGATGGCCGGGCCAATGTAGAAATTGGTACAGTTTACCCCACCGATGATATTCGTGGTGCGCTTTATGTTGATGCCTTGCTCGGCAAGCATTTCGCGCTCTTGGGTTCAACCGGTACCGGTAAATCGACTTCTGCGGCGCTGATCCTGCACAAGATATGCGACATCGCACCAGAGGGTCATATTTTGATGATCGATCCGCATGGTGAATATTCCGCAGCGTTTAAAACCAATGGCCGTTTGTTCGATGTGAACAATCTCAACCTGCCATATTGGTTGATGAATTTTCAGGAACATTGCGAAGTCTTTGTCAAATCCAGTGGTGATGACAAACAGATGGATCGCGATATTCTGGCCAAATGTCTGCTTGCTGCAAAAGCAAAGAGTCAGGCCGCAGCAGGTGTTGCGAAGCTGACGGTCGATAGTCCGGTTCCCTATCTGTTGTCGGACCTTACCAATATCATCCAGAATGAAATGGGTAAGCTGGATAAATCAACCAACACTGCGCCGTTTATGCGATTGAAGACGAAGATTGACGAGATCAAGGCCGATCCGCGTTACAGCTTCATGTTCTCGGGCATGTTGGTCGGTGATACGATGGCGGATTTCCTGTCGAAAATTTTCCGTCTGCCAGCGGATGGCAAACCGATTTCGATTATTGATGTGTCGGCGGTTCCGTCCGAAATCACGCCAACGGTTGTTGCAGTGCTGAGCCGCCTTGTTTTCGATTATGCCATTTGGGCTCGTAACGAACCGAGTCGGCCAATGCTGCTGGTTTGTGAAGAAGCCCACCGTTATATTCCCAATGATGATATCGCGGGTGAAAGCAGTGTCCGTGACATATTAAGCCGGATTGCCAAAGAAGGCCGTAAATATGGCGTGTCACTTGGCCTGATCACGCAGCGTCCATCGGATTTGGCTGAAGGCGTATTGTCACAATGCGGTACAATCATCTCTATGCGTCTGAACAATGACCGTGACCAAGCCTTTGTGAAGGCCGCTATGCCGGAGGGCGCTCGCGGTTTTCTGGATTCTATTCCTGCACTCCGTAACCGCGAATGTATCGTCTGCGGCGAAGGTGTGGCGATTCCTATTCGGGTGTCGCTCGATAATCTGGCAGAAGAGCGCCGTCCTGCATCGGAAGATCCGCTATTTTCAGAACTATGGCGCGAACAGGGTGGTGAGGAAGAGATTATTACCCGTGTTATCAAGCGCTGGAGAAGTCAGGGCCGGTAAAACTGCGGGGAGGGTTGTTTTGCAATGTTCGCCACAGCAGCCCAAACGCCAAGCTTCGTCATCCTGAACTTGTTTCAGGATCTATTTGGAGGCCAGCGCCTGTCTTATTGATAGATCCTGAAACAAGTTCAGGATGACGATGTGTGTATTGTGATGAGCTTAGCCCAACCGATCCAAAGCGGCCTTTAACCGTTCCGCTTCCGCTTCTTTCTCGGCCAGATCAGCGCGCGCTTTTTCGACTGCTTCGGGTTTGGCTTTCTCGATAAAGTTCGGATTGCTCAGGCGGCCACTCAGGCTTTTCGCTTCCTTTTGCGAGGCTTCCATTGCCTTGTTCAGACGTGCTTTTTCCGCATCAATGTCAATCGCGCCAGCAAGGGGCAACACATAGGTCGCACCATCAATAACGATTTGCGCGGTCGCACCTTCAGGGGACGGATCGAAGGAGAAGCTCTCCAACCGACCGACGCGATCAAGGGCAGAGCCCTGACGCGCAATCCGTTCTTGCAGGTTGCTATCGCCATCGCGTACATGAGCGGCCATTTTCGTGCCCGGTGCGATGTTGAGTTCGACTTTTGCGGTACGGGTCGCCGAGATCAGTCTGATCAGCCAATCGACTTCAGCCTTGGCATCTGTATCAATCGCGGCCTTTGGTTCGGGCCATTTGGCGACGATCAGATCATAGTTCCGGCCGCCGGTTTCTGCCGCCATGCTGTGCCATAATTCTTCGGTGATAAAGGGCATGAAGGGATGCAGCATCACGATGATTTGATCGAGTACCCAACCGGCCACGGCCCGGGTTTCATCTGCAGCAGCGGCATCTTCGCCCTGCAAGACGGGCTTGATCAGTTCCAGATACCAGTCGCAGAACCGGTCCCACGTAAAGTGATAAATGGTGTTCGCAGCCGCATCGAAACGCAGGTCACCCAGCGCTTTGTCGAGCGAGGCCAGCGTTTCGACCACTTCGGAAATAATCCAGCGATTGACCGGAAGGCTGGCTTCGGGCGCGGCGAGTGTTGTGCTGCCGCCAATGCCATTGGCTTCACAGAAGCGTGAGGCATTCCATAGCTTCGTCGCGAAATTGCGATAGCCTTCGACCCGCTTGTCATCCATTTTAATGTCGCGGCCCTGGCTTTCCATCGCCGCCATGAAGAAGCGCAAAGCATCGGCGCCATATTCGTCAATCAGGCCGAGCGGATCGACCACATTGCCCTTGGACTTGGACATTTTCGAACCATCTTCCGCGCGCACCAGTCCGTGCAGATAGAGCCGCTTCCACGGCACTTCACCCATCATTTTGATGCCTTGCATCGCCATCCGCGCATCCCAGAAGAATAGAATGTCAAAGCCGGAGATCAGCAGGTCATTGGGGTAATGGCGTTCGAGGTCTTTGGTTTTTTCGGGCCAGCCCAGCGTGCCGAATGGCCAAAGGGCAGACGAGAACCATGTGTCTAGGACGTCTTGGTCGCGATGTATCATTACTGATCGAAGTGAACCTGTATCCATCGAGACATGTACCATGCCATCGGGCATTTCTATATCTCGATCGTTTGTGCTTAGAACAGAATAATCAGGACCATAATAAGTCCTAGCCAAGTCAATCGCTTCCTCTTCTGTTTGAGCGACAAAAATCTCTAAACCGTCGAGATTGTTTTGGTCCGTAATTAGGCGATTCCCATCCTTCTTCGGCCCAAACCATGCCGGTATCCGATGCCCCCACCATAGTTGCCGCGACACACACCAAGGCTGGATATTCTCCATCCAGTTGAAATAGGTTTTTTCCCAAGTCTTGGGGACGATTTCAATCGCTCCCGACTTCACCGCTTCAATCGCAGGTTGGGCGAGGGTCTCAGCATCGACATACCATTGGTCGGTCAGCCATGGCTCAATAACCACGCCGCCGCGATCACCAAAAGGCGTCGCAATCGTGCGTGGCTCGGCATCATGTTCTACTTCTTCGCCGTCTTTGTTTTTGCTGACATGAGGGATGAGGAAGCCTTGTTCCTTCATCTGCTGCACGACTAGTTCGCGTGCGCCCTTGATACCATCTTTTTTGAAGCGATGCAGGCCGATATATTCGTCGGGAACAAGGCCGTCAGATGTCTGGCAAACATTGGCTTCACCATCGAGCATGTTGAGCATATCACCAGCTGCAAAACCGGCGCGTTTGCCAACTTCGAAATCGTTAAAGTCATGGCCCGGTGTGATTTTTACCGCGCCGCTACCCAGTTCCGGATCGGCATGCTCATCCGCCACAATTTTGAACCGGCGTCCGGTTATCGGTTGCAGAATTTCTTTGCCGATGACGCTTTGGTAGCGTTCATCGGTAGGATGAACCGCAACCGCCATGTCGGCGAGCATGGTTTCAGGCCGTGTTGTTGCGACTTCGATATAGTCGCGGCCATCATCCAATGTTACACCATCCGCGAGCGGATATTTAAAATGCCAGAAACTGCCTTTGGTATCGACCGTCTCGACTTCCAGATCGGAAATCGCGGTTTTCAGGGCAGGGTCCCAGTTGACCAGTCGTTTGTCGCGGTAAATCAGGCCGTCGTTATAAAGGTCCACAAATACCTTGAGCACGGCTTCGTTCATGCCTTCGTCCATGGTGAAGCGTTCGTTGGACCAGTCCATCGAACAGCCCAAACGGCGAAGCTGTCCGGTGATCGTGCCGCCGGACTCTTCTTTCCATTCCCAGACTTTTTCGACAAATTCTTCGCGGGTAAAATCGGTACGCTTTTGCTGCTGCTCGTTCATCTGCCGCTCAACCACCATCTGGGTGGCGATACCGGCATGGTCCATGCCGACGACCCAAAGCGCATCCTTGCCCTTCAGCCGTTCGTGGCGGATGACAATATCCTGCAATGTATTGTCGAGTGCGTGACCAATGTGCAAACTTCCGGTAACATTGGGCGGCGGATTGACGATAGTAAACGGCTCCGCCTCGCTGCGTTCAGGACGAAACTGGCCGGATTGTTCCCAATGTGCATACCAGCGTGCTTCAATGGCCGCAGGGTCGAAATTTTTATCTAATGTCATGCGATGCCTTTGCCAGCGGTTTTGGCGAGGGGCAACCCGGAAACTAAGCGCGTTTTATTTGGCGGGCTTTTCCTTTGTCCATCTCGCCATCCAGTCGAACACTGTCTTATGCCATTGCACGCTATTCTTGCCGTTTAATATCCAATGGTTTTCATCCGGGAAGATCAGCAGTTTGGATGGTACTTCATTTTCCTGAAGCGCGGTAAAGGCCATCAGGCTTTGCGTGTAGGGGATGCGGAAATCCTTTTCGCCATGGATGACTAACGTCGGGGTTTTCCATTTCGCGATATGCTTGACGGGATTCCATTTTTCCGGATTTGGCCGCGTCGTCCAAGGGCCACCATGATCCCACTGGTCAAACCATAATTCCTCTGTGCTGAGCGACATAGAGCGCAGGTCAAACACACCGGCATGGTTGATGATACAGTCAAACTGATCCGGCCATTGGCCCGAAATCCAGTTCATCATATAGCCGCCATAAGAGGCACCCAAAGCGCAGGAACGTGACCCGTCAATCTGCTTGTCGATCTTCACCGCAGCGGCGTAACCCAGTTTCAGGTCTTCGAGCGGTTTTCCGCCCCAATCCTGATTAATGCTGTCGGTAAACGCCTGTCCGTAACCGGTCGATCCGTGAAAATCGACAGTAACAACGGCATAGCCCTGCGCCGCCATAACCTTGGGATTCCAACGGGTTGACCAGCCATTGCCAAAGCTGCCTTGCGGACCGCCATGCACCAGAAAGGCCATAGGAAGCTTGCCCTTGGCCCCTGCCGGCTTGATGATCTGACCCCAAACCTGATCGCCTCCCGCCCCTTTGAAATTAAAGCGTTGCACGGCAACTTTGTCAATTTCGGCTAGTTCTTTGGCGTTAATATTGGTGAGCTGTGTGATGGTGCCATCGGCTGCGCGGCGATATATATTGTCCGGCGCTTGCAGGCTGTTGAGCGTGTAAATCATCGAACCGTCTTTAAGCGGGGTAATGTTGCCGACGCTGCCTTCTTTGGTCAGCCGCGTCACTTTGCCGTCCGCTATGTCCACGCGAAATGCAGGACAATCCAATACGTCCTGTGCGGTGACGATCAAGGCTGTGCTGTCGGCTGTCCAAACTATGGAACTGACGGAGCGATCCCAGTCACCTGTCAGGATGCGCGGTTCTTTGCTGCCTTTGGTCAATAGCTTAATGACCATCCGGTCGCTTTCATATCCCGGACGTTCCATGGCAGCCCATGCAAATATTTCATCGTCTGGTGAGAAGGCTGGCAAACTGTCGGTCGATTGGCCGTTACCCGGCATTGGCTGGGGGGTGGCCTCTGATCCATCAACAGCTACGCCGTAAATGTCCAAATTGGTCGATTTTGGTTCATTGCGGTCTGCGTTGCGCAGCGTGAAGGCGAGGCCGTCACCTTCCATAAACCATGCAATTTCTTCGCCGCCGCCAAAGGGCTTTGAAGGGCTATCGCCGATCAGATCACCATCTAATGGCTGGCCGTTGCCACTTAATTTGCCATTGTCGAGGTCGAAAGCAAAAATCCGGCTATAATTGCCCGGCGTTTCCCAACTCGACCAGTGACGAATAAATAACTCCTCATATTCCCGTCCGGTACCGGGGCCGGACAGGGCGCGATTGCCGTCTTTATCACAACCAAAGGTCGGGCAATCTTTTGCAACATCACCCCAAACAGCTATTTTACTGCCTTCGGGTGAGAGTTTGAAACCCGCAATATCAGCCTTCAAATCACTAGCCTGAACTGGTTCGCCTTCCTGCCCTTCGGCTGTAATTGCCACTTGCCAAAGCTGTTCGGTTTTGCTGGCGTCTGAAAGATAGTAAATGGTTTTTCCATCAGCGGAGAAGGCCGGACTATGTTCGCTTGCATTAGGCTCATCGGCAATGCGTACAGGAGCCGCATCGGGTTTCGTGAGATCGAGCAGATAAAGCGCTGTTGAGCGTTCATAGCTTTGCGGATCGGTCTCTGTAACACCGAAGGCGGTCCATTTTTCATCCTGCGAAACCGCCGGTACACCAAGGCGCTTCAGCGTCGCAAGATCCTCTGCCGTCATTGGCCGTGCGGATGCAATCGGCGCAGAAAATATTGTGCTAGCGGTTAGCAGGGCGATGAATGTTGCTTTTGATAGATTTTTCATGCGACCGAACTTAGCACGTCCGTCCGTCATGGCAATCGAGATTAGATTGGGCAGGATCAGCTTCGGTAAAGCTACTTGTTGCTAATCCGCTGAATCTCGCGTGAGACCATTTCTTCAACCAGTTTTGGCAGATTGTCGTCCAGCCATTCTTTTAGCATCGGTCGCATAAGATCGCGGGTCATATCTTCCAGTGATGTGCCATTGCTCGGTTTTGCGGGTGCAGAGTCGCTAGCGCCTTCCATAGCTACCAGCGCGGAGAGTGACTGGCGCATCGAATCGAGCTTCTGATCATTAATCAAACGCTCTTCCTTACGGCGATCGCCAAACACGCCGCGAGCGGAAGAGGCAATATTGTCTGTGACCTCATTGGTAAGCTCCAGTATACCGTCATCACGATCGGAAACTTTATCGGAGGGCTGACCCATCTGGTCTTTTTTGGCGGCGATTATTTTCGGTATCGGTGCAATGGGGGTAACATTATTGGAAACAGATTTGATGCGTGGTGCGGCTTCGTTGCTTTGCGACATATCTTCGCGCTTCGCAGCCGGGCGTTCCGTGTCAATCGCCTTGTCCTCCGCGATGATCCGTTTGATCGAAGACAGAATTTCCTCCATCGAAGATTCCTTATTATGTTCCGCCATTTGCAAAGTCCCCAAACTCAATATTACCAAAGCAGCTCGCGCTATTGGGCCACCTTAGCCTATTAACCATAGCATCGGCAACTATTTGCCTGTTGATGGAGCGCTAATTTCTACCTTTGGATACTGGTAGAGGTTCAATATCGGCTGTCTGCGCCGGAGTATTGACCGTATGGGTTGCCTGGGGCTCAGGATTTGGATCGGACTGAAAATCGTAAAATTGACCTTTAACTCGGTCATAATTGACTTGCGGATCATAGAGCGGTCCGCCGTCGAGGCCCAAGTCACGGGCTTCCGCCCGCCCCATTGCGGCCAGCAGGGTGAAGCCGGCAACATAGCTGTTTCGCCGTGCCGTTACCAGTTGCACCTGTGCATTGAGCAATTCCTGCTCTGCGTTTAATATGTCGAGAATAGTTCGGTTACCGACGCTATTTTCAGCACGAACACCTTCCAGAGATAGAGCGCTAGCAGCTACTGCCCGTTCTGATGACTGGATAACACGTTCCGACGCCCGCCAGCTGGAATAGGCCGCACGCGTTTGCGCGATAATGCTGCGTTCCGTTTCGATAAGCTGTTCATAAGCCTGCCCGGATCGGGCTTGTGCCTGACGCACCTGAGCTGCGGGACGTCCACCTTGATAGATAGGAACGGTCAGGCGCACACCGGCTTGGGCATCGGATTGTTCCTGAACCAGAGTGGCGCTGGCGACGCTGCCGCCCAACGTATCCAGATAATTCACATAGCTGCCCTGAGCATAAGCTGAGACTGTCGGTTTGACGACACCGCGCGCGGTTTTAATGTCCCATTCTGCGGCCTCACTGCGTTCTTTTGCCGCCAACAGGTCGGGATTAAATTGCAAGGCAATGTCCACCGCTTCATCTGGCGATTCTGGCAAATTGGGCAGGGGCGGCGGTGATTGCAGCTCGCCGGGAACTTGTCCGACCAACGCAATATAATTTTCCTTACTGCTAATTAAATTGGCGCGCGCAGTTTCCAGCTCGCCTTTGGCTACTTCTAGCCGTGATTCGGATTGCGCGACGTCGGTGCGGGTCAGATCGCCAATTTCAAAGCGGTCGCCGGTTGCTTCCAGATTAACATCAAGCACACCGACATTGGCGCGGTTTAATTTGACGACGGCTTCATCGCGCATGACGTCCATATAGGCGGCAACTACATTGCTGAACAAACTGGCCTCTGTGCCGCGCAGATCATATTGACCGGCAGAAACCCGAGTCTTCGCGGCGCGGACCGAGTTTTTGACCCGACCGCCGGAATAAATGGGGACGCTAATGTCACCGCTTGCGCTGGCTTGCCGAAGCGGTGCTGTGAAGCTGTTAGCGTTGCGCAGGAAATTTTCCTGATAGACAAAGGTGGACCCGGAACTTGGACGACCATCTGCCTTTGCGATGGCGACATTTTCATCTTCTGCACGCTGTCCGGCCTGAGCCCCCGACAATGTGGGGTTAGTTTTATAAGCGGCTACAAAAGCTTCGCGGAGCGTATCGGCATGGGCTGGGCTGGAGAGGGTCGCAATGGCGACGGCGCTAAGCAACAGATTGCGCTTACTCATTGAAAACGTCTCCTGGAAAATATGTGCAGAACAGTCTGCATATTAGAAACTGAAGCTCTTTGCCTGTTCAAAGCCGGGCAGGACAGTGCCGCCGCAATCCGCAAAAAATTGATAGCCGATCGTGTCACCGACTTTATACCCGACGACCAGACGAACAACGCCTTTGTCCATTACTGCCCCGACCAGACGTCCTGCATCCGCAAGCTGGTCGGTCATCATTGATGGTATTGCCTCTGCAATGCCATCAATGATGATAACCGAATAGGGCGCGTTTTTGGCAAAGCCTTCGCCATGATTTGCTTGCTCAACCTGCACATTGTCGAGTGCGCTGAGATTGTCTTTTGCCTTGGCAGCGAGTTTGGCCGATTGTTCGACCGCAACGACTGAACCGGTAAGTTGCGCCAGCACAGCGGCGGTGTAACCGGTCGCAGCGCCGATAAGCAGGACATTGTCATCCTTCGTCAATTCCGCTGTGTCCAAAAGGCGCCCCGTGGCTAGCGGAGCGTTTAAAGACCGTCCCTCACCAACGCTCACACCGCGGTCGGAATAGGCGACGCTACGAGATGCAGCGGGCACAAAATCTTCCCGGGCGATGTGGCTCATTGCGGCTATAACGCGCAGATCGCTGACATCGCTTGTCCGTAATTGGCTTACCACCATGGATTTGCGCATTTCTTTAAAATTCTCGTGACCCACAATACCACCTTTGATGCGTTTGAGTTTCGCCTATGCCATTCCTGTATTATTAAGGCAATACAGTATGTTCGTCATTCATGCGCTTCTAGCTGCACTTATCGATGCCGCCAAGACGGATTTCAGCGTTTTTTCAATCATAGCGACTTTTCCGCGACATTATGTCGGGCCGCGGAGATAAGTTATTGTTGACATCTGGCATAAAGCAAAGCAATTGCGCTTCCTCTCCGGCCCGATGGCGGAGTGGTGACGTAGCGGATTGCAAATCCGCGCACCCCGGTTCGATTCCGGGTCGGGCCTCCAAACACTTGGTTTCCTCCATTTCTCTAATTATAGATATAATGAATGGTGTCCGCCGGCTTATGGCTTCGCGACGACGGCTGGCGTAGTCGAACGGAATAAAATATCGGTGTCGGTATTGCTTCGCAAAAATCTGTTCCGCCGTTAAATTCGAAATGAACAAGTTTGCAGAGAAACCGACTCAAATACATATCTTATTTCGGTAAATTGGATCCCCCGTGAGGAATCTAACTTGATGCTCGCTGATGTTCGCAGGCCGCCGTTTTCCTAGCTAAATCATAAGGTATTAAGCCGATTTTATTTGGCAGTTGTTCGTTGACAATCGCCTCCAGTCACATCACAGTGTGGGAACAACTAGGGGATCAATCTATGCCGAAATTAACCGCTCTGGCGGTCAGGAACGCCAAAACCGGAAAGCATGGTGACGGCGAGGGTCTTTACCTTATGGTGAAGCCAAGTGGCGCAAAATCGTGGGTGCTTCGAATTCAGGCGGATGGGAAACGTCGAGATATTGGTCTGGGGACCGTGGAAACATCACCCAAGACCGACGACAGTAGTCTAGAGGTCACTATTCCTATACTGCAGCGTAAAGTGCTTTCGCTCGCGGAAGCGCGGCAAAAGGCGGGGCTGCTCAGAAGCGCGGCGAAATCGGGCCTAAATCCAATCGAAGAGCGCGATCGCGAGAGGCAGAAAGTTCCAACCTTTCAGGAAGCGGCCATATCGACACACAACTCGTTGCAAAAGGGATGGACCAAAAAGAATGCGGATGCTTTTCTCAATTCCCTGACCAAGCATGCCTATCCAACCTTGGGGGGGAAAAGTGTTCATCTGATTTCTACGTCCGATATCATCACTACGCTCGAGCCCATTTGGAGCGACAAACCCCAGATTGCGAAGAAAGTTCGTCAGCGCATTGGAACGGTATTAAACTTTGCGCACGCGAAGGGCTGGCGACCAACAGAAGCACCGCAGAAATCTATTAGTAAAGGCCTTCCTAGACAACCTAAGCCTGGTCACTTTGACGTGATGCCTTACCGGGAAGTTCCGGCGTGGGTTGCTGCTCATATTCACAACGCGCCAACGCAGGGTCGTAGAGGGCAGCTCCTTCAGATATTTACTGCGTCACGTCCAGGAGAAGTTCGCGGAGCTCAATGGGGCCAATTCGACTTCGCTGAGCGTCTTTGGCATCGTCCAGCTTGGTTAATGAAAGAAAGAGTTACGCATACTGTCACGCTCAACACAGGCGCAATAGAGCTTCTTGAACAGATTCGCTCGGAACTAGAATTCGAGCCGCAGCCAACCGACCTGGTGGTTTCTAGCCCTACCGGCAAAATGCTCTCAGATGGAACGTTCAACAAAGTATTACGCGATGCCGGCCTCTCTCATGACACTCATGGCTTCCGCAGTTCGTTTCGTGACTGGGCAGCGGAGAATGTGCCGGAGATACCAGATTCTGTTGCGGAGGCGGCCATCTCACATGTCGTGCCCGATAGAGTTGTGCGTGCGTATAAGCGGACCTCTTTCATTGAGATGCGCCGCACATTATTGCAGAAATGGAGCGATTATTTGCAGGGTTTGGAGACTTTGGCGTGACGTTTATATCGCCCGTATCACTTGCTATCGCATATATGGTCGGACAATTGTTGGCGGCCCTGATGCGTAATGCTTTCAGGAAAAAGTCAGAATTATCCGACTTTAGTTACCTGGCGCTGCTATAACTGTCCTCCAACCCCTTTAAATTTTTCCACGAAAGTCGACATTTTTTCGAATACACGTTGCTTTACGACGCGGAACTGTGGGCTCAAAGGGCTCATTTTGGGTAAGACCGCATTCAGATCAGTGCCATTCTCGCTGGCAAATTCGCGTTTAATAGAAGTAACTAAATAACGTTTTGCTGCTTCTGAGTTAAGATTTTCAGCAACGATAATTTCTTCAGCTTCACGGCGCTGTTCCTTCTGGGCAAATGAGTAAAATGCCTCAAGAATATCGGCTTTGTCGCTAATTATATCAAGGTCAGTCTGATTTATGAAATCCACCAGAAGGCTCTCTTTCGCTCGGTTCCCAAAGCTGGCGCCGATTACCCGGCGGGCATCTTCGATCAGATCGTCTTTGTCCTTCACGTTTTTGTTTTTCTCAAAGATTAGCTCAAGAATATAGTCAAGATTGAATTCCTGCGATTTAAGCAGATCGACTTCAAAAATAACATCGTCCCACTCGACGGTGGATTGCGCGTTTTCATCTGACGCTCTTTCCCGGCGCAACCAATCACGAATGTCATTATACGTTGATCTGTAATCCTGGACTTTTCGTTCAGCTGGCAACGTAACAGCCGCAAGGTCGTGTATCTCAGAATCATTCAGGTAGTAGGCTTCTTTGAAGGCTTCGACGACTTTAGAATCGCTTTGATCCACTGTTTGAAATGCTTTCAGCGCGGCAAATTCATCGTAATTCTGAAGGACATTTTCGGCCCTCAGATACTCGCCAAACAGTTTTGAGAACGCCTTCTTATCTGTCTCGTTCACGATTTCATCAGGTTTCGGGAAGCGTTCCTTGAGTTCATGCAATATTTCTACAAACCCACGCCGGGCTAAGCCCGTGGCTAAGTCTGTGAAACCCTCCATGTATTCCTTATAGCTCTTTTCCAGAACCACGTTCTTGGTATTACTGTCACCAAAAAGCGTGATTGCATCGATGGTCGCCTGCTCCAAATCACGAAAAGCAACGATATTACCAAATGTCTTGGTGGCGTCATAAATCCGGTTGGTTCTAGAAAATGCTTGCAGCAGTCCATGGTAGCGTAGGTTTTTATCAACAAATAAAGTGTTAAGGGTAGGGGCATCAAATCCGGTAAGAAACATTCCGACAACAATTAGCAGGTCAATGTCTTTGGATTTTACCCGGCTTGCCAAGTCCCGGTAGTAGTTCTGAAAGCCGTTGCTCTCGGTGCTGAAATTTGTTTTGAAGAACGTGTTATAGTCAGTGATGGCAGCATTTAAAAACTCCTTTGCGCTCCTGTTCATCGCCGACACATCAAAACCCTCGTCCTGAATATCGCCGACTGCATTCTGCTCTTCATTGGCCGCAAAAGAAAAAATTGTAGCGATCTTTAGCGGCCGCTCGCTATCTGCTTGCAGCGCATTTAAGGTTTCATAATACAGCTTAGCGGCGTCCACGCTGCTGACGGCGAACATTGCATTAAAGCCGTCGCCTGTATTCATGCGATGAGTTTTCTGGCGGAAGCTGTTAAGGATATATTGCGAAACTTCGCGGATTCGCTCTGGGTGCAACAAGGCCTGCCGGTTCTCTGCAGCGTTGAGCTTTTGATCATCCTGCTCGGTTTCGATATTCCTGAATCTCGGGCGGACATCATTGTAGTCGACCTTAAACTTCAGCACTTTTTCATCGCGGATGGCGTCGGTTATAACGTAAGAATGCAGCTCCCTGCCGAATACGCTGGCGGTTGTATCTGCTCCCAAAGCATTCTCGGGAAAGATCGGGGTTCCGGTGAAGCCAAATTGATAGTAGCGCTTGAATTTCTTCTTAAGGTTCTTTTGCGCTTCACCAAACTGGCTGCGGTGGCATTCGTCAAAAATGAAAGCCACCTGCTGTCCGTAGACAGGCAGATCGCCTTCGATCTTCATCAGATTGTTGAGTTTCTGGATTGTGGTGACGATGATCTTATTATCGTCTTTATCCAGATTGCGTTTCAGCCCGGCGGTGTTGTCAGAGCCGTTGACACTATCAGGCGAAAACCGCTGATATTCCTTCATTGTCTGATAATCGAGATCCTTGCGGTCCACGACGAAGAATACCTTGTCGATGAAATCCAGTTCAGTGACCAGCTGCGCGGCCTTGAAACTGGTCAGAGTTTTGCCAGAACCGGTGGTGTGCCAGATGAAGCCGCCACTTTCAGGCTTGCTCCACCCCTTCGCTTGATAAGAGCTGTTGATCTTCCACAAAATGCGTTCCGTGGCGGCTATTTGATAGGGACGCATCACCAGCAACGTGTCGCTGACATCAAAAACCGAAAATTGCAGCAAGACATTTAGCAGCGTGCGCTTCTGCAGGAAAGTAGCAGTGAAGTCCTTCAGGTCTTTGATCAGGCTGTTGTCGGATTTTGCCCAGTTCATTGTGAAATCGAAACTGTGCTTATCGCGCTTGGTGGTATTTGCGAAATAGCGGCTATCTGTGCCGTTAGAGATCACGAAGATTTGCAGATATTTGAACAGAGAATTGTCGCTGTTGAAGCTTTCTTTGCTGTATCGGTGGATCTGGTTGAATGCCTCGCGGATAGCGACGCCGCGCTTTTTCAACTCAATTTGGATCAAAGGCAATCCATTCACCAATATGGTCACATCATACCGGTTTGCATGAACCCCGGCCTGTTCAAACTGCTTGATCACCTGCACTTTGTTGCGTGCGATATTCTTCTTATCGACCAGCGCGATGTTTTTGATGCGGCCATCATCGAACACGAAATCATGAATATGGTTGTTCTGAATTTTCTTGGTTTTCTCAATGATGTTATCGCTGGGCCTATCCAGATAGGTTTCGGTAAAGTGCGCCCATTCGGCATCGGTAAAAGTCACGCTGTTCAGCGACTGGAGCTGCACCCGCACATTGGCCAGCATGGCAGCGGGGGTTTTGAGGTTGGGTAGAAATTCATAACCCTGATTAACTAGATCGCGGACCAGCTCGCGTTCCAGATCATCTTCGCTCTGATAATGCTCGGCAGCAGTCCATTCTTTGGTGTATTTGTCCAGAACGATGAAGTTGTTCGATTCAGCTATGGGTTTCGTCTGCTCAACCATTTTGCTCGCCTTGTTGCCAATAGCCGTAATTATCGATCAGGTTATCAAGCAACAGCTTTACGATTTGCTTTTCTGGTTGCGTCGGCTCCCGGACCTCTTCGCTGGAAAGTGTCGAATGGTTGGAAAACTGGATGACCCGGTTCAGATAGGATTTCTTATCACCCTCCACCGTGTCAAGCAGATCTCCCCATTGCCTGTGGCCTAGAAAGGCTGCCGTCTTCTCGTAAAGATTGCGCAAAAGCGAAAAGTGATATCGTTCAATCCGGTTTGCAGAGATTGCCTCTTCCAGCACTCTCCTGAGATGCAAATGGTATGAAAAGCTCTTGTTGGAGTCACCGAATTTCACGTTCAGGTCATAGGTCCCATCGTCCAGGCGCTCCAAAAGATAACAACCATCACTTTTATTTTGTTTCTTCAAGCCAAGCTCGTTGTGCATGACATTGTAAAATAGTGGGCTGTGGGTTGTGATGATAAATTTCAGCTCAGGCGGAGCCTGATTGATCAATGCAGCCAAATTTACCGCCAGTTCGATAAGATGGTTTTCATCGAGCGAGGTCACCGGATCATCAATGAAAACATATTCCAGCTGATTGAACTGATCGGTATCTCTGTCATCGGGTTCTGCGACCTGAAGCACTCCACTGGCAACTTCGAGCAGGGTGTAGAAAAGGCTCCAGATGAAAATACTCTCTTCGCCCTTGGATATTTTGAAGTTACCCGAAGGCGTATTGCCGCCAGTTTCGACCGAAAAGGTCACTTCGGAAAACGCCTTTATCGTGCTCTCGTTGCCGGCTTGGTCCTGACGCTGATACTCCTGATTGAAGCTTGGGTTCAGCTTGTCATTTGTGTAGCGCTGAAAGTTCCTCGTGACATTAACCTCTTGACCCTGCTCTTTGAAAATAAAGTCAGTGAAGCTGTTCTGGTGAATCATCAGCTTGAGCTGAGTATCATCTAAAAGATCGTTATCCCAATAAAACAGATCTTCGGTGAAGGCGCTGTAATAGAGGATTTTTTCACGCCCGGGCGGAGCGTCTTCTTCATATGATTTCGGCGCAACCAAGTCCTTCAGAACGCGGGAAAGGCGGGTCTTTCCGGTGCCATTGAAAGCGTAGATCAGCTGAACCTTCTTGCCATTATTCTCCGCTCTGTCGCGAAGCTGCTGAGCAATATCTTCTAGTCTTTTGCCCATTTTATGTCGCTACCTCCGGCTTTGCGAAGCTCAGCAGCAGGTCGCGATAATATTGATATTGCTGGTTCCGCAGCGCTATTTCGCGCGGAAATCCTTCGCTGAGTGAATTGGTGAGGGTGTCCATTTTATCCAGAATACATGCAATCCGAATCTGCTCCTCTAAGGACCGTTTGGGATCGTCAGGATGAGGGATCGGAATTTTCAGCTTGGCTTTAAGAGCGTTCGAGCTCAGATTTGGCTGAGCACCCCCTCCAGCGAGTGTGTAAATCTGTTGATTTTGCGAAAGTAGAAAGTGGTATAGATACCGATTATTTAATGAATCTGGATTTGGTAGAAATTTTCCTACGCGCTGATTGAGATAGGCGGTGTTCTCGTGCGGATAGTAGCCGATCTTTCCAGTTGTCGCTCCAGACATAGCTACTAAAATATCGCCTTTTGAAATGGCGTATGCTTCTGTATTTTCTTTGTAATCAGCAGGATTGAAATATTTAACACCGTCCAATTGGATGGTTCCGCCGGATACATTTGTAATCCTGATAATTGGACGACCTTCTCCGCGAAAAAGCTTGCTTTTAAAAGCAAATCCGTTCTTGAATTCACACACTTGACCCAATGCCTTCAAGTCCATCTCACCATCTTTAAAGGTCAGGAGCTGGTTGCGGAAGTAATTGTATTGCTTTTTGCGGGCTGTAAGCTCTGCTGTAAGCTCTGCTGTAAGCTCAGTGAAAGCGTCCAGAATCCGGACAATCTCACCCTGAATCGCAAGCGACTTTTTCGGGTTCTCGGGGCAGGGGATGGGGACATTGAAAGCTTTGACCTTTCCGTCCGAAATTGCCGGATAAGCAGAACCACTCTGTTGCTCTTCAACATATGTTTTGAACTGAGCGGAGCCGATCCAGTGTAGTAGCCAACCGGGCGATACTTTAGACGGGTCCGGGCGAAGGACACAGTAACCCGTGCTTGCTACTTCACCAGACCATTCAGGTGAGATAAGGCAAAACCTTTGCTGAGCAGGTCTTGTAGTTGCGAAGATCAAGTCATCAGTTTGAACTAGCTTTTGAGCACGACTAGGAGCGGTATCTCTTGTAATCTCGTTGGTTTCAGAGATTATTCCAGTTTCTCGGTCTACCGACGACAAATCGATATATTGATACGTTCGGTCAGTATCCGACCATTTGATGTTGCTCGTGGGCAGCGTAACTTTTTCCAAAGGCACCCATTCCACATTAGCCTTGTCCAGCAGCTTCTTTAGAAATCCCGCCTCGATCATGCTTCAATCTCGGCAACGATGGCGTCGATATCGCTGCGGAGCTGGTCAATCTTGGCGACAGTCACCTTCAGTGCTGCATTCAGCTCGGTGATATTCACCACCTCGCGCGTATCTTCAGCTTCCACATAACTGCTGACCGAGAGATTATAGTCGCTTTCGACAACCCTATCATACGGCACGGTTTTCGCGATGTGCGCCACGTTCTCTTTGGTATCAAACATCTCGATAATCTTGGTGATGTGGCAATCTTCCATCAAATTATTGTTGGTGCCTTTCTTGAAGAACGCCTCGCCGCTGGCTTCGATAAACTGGACGCCAGTGTCGGTCTTGTTTTTGGCCAGCACTAAAATCGTCACCGAAATGGTCGTGCCGAAAAACAGATTGGGCGCGAGAGAGATCACAGTTTCGACGAAATTATTATCGATCAGATATTTCCTGATTTTCTGTTCCGCGCCGCCGCGGTAGAAAATACCGGGAAAGCAAACAATTGCTGCACGGCCTTTGGCCGATAGATAGCTAAGCGCGTGTAGCACGAAGGCAAAGTCGGCCTTTGACTTAGGCGCCAGAACACCGGCGGGTGCAAACCGTTCATCATTGATCAGCGTGGGATCATCCGACCCCTTCCATTTGACCGAATAGGGCGGGTTGGAGACAATCGCATCAAAGGGCTTATCATCGCCGAAATGCGGATGCTCCAGAGTGTTGCCTAACTGGATGTTGAACTTGTCATAATTGATGTTGTGCAAGAACATATTCATGCGGGCGAGGTTGTAAGTGGTGTGATTGATCTCCTGCCCAAAAAAGCCGTCTTCGATCACATGATTATCGAAATGCTTTTTGGCTTGCAGCAGCAGGGAACCTGAGCCAGCTGCAGGATCATAGATTTTATTGACGCTGGTCTGTTTATGCAACGCTAGCTGGGCGATCAGTTTGGAAACGTGTTGCGGGGTGAAAAACTCACCGCCCGATTTGCCCGCATTGGCGGCGTAGTTGGAAATGAGGAATTCATAGGCGTCACCGAATAGATCGCCTTCGTTGTCTCCAAAATCTCCCAAATTTAAGCGCGCCACACCTTTGAGAACTGCGGCCAAGCGAGAGTTCTTATCTTTCACAGTATTGCCCAGCCGATTGCTGGTCGTATCGAAATCGGCAAATAGCCCCTTGATATCCATTTCTGATGGGAAGCCGCTGGCGGATGCCTCGATCGCGGTAAAGGTCGCGGCCAGATCAGTGTTCAGACTTTCGTTGGTATTGGCCGCAGCGACCACATTCGAAAACAGCTGGCTGGGGTGAATGAAATAACCTTTGGTTTTGGTGGCATCCACTTTTACATCGTCTGGTATGTCACTGTCGGCCATCGTGGCATAGTCAATGCTGTCATCACCGGCTTCGATATAGGTTACGAAGTTTTCGCTGATGAAGCGGTAGAACAAAGCGCCTAAGACGAACTGCTTAAAATCCCAGCCATCAACCGCGCCGCGCACCTCATTTGCAATTCGCCAGATTTCTCGGTGCAGTGCGTCGCGTTGTTGCTGGCCAGTCATTTGTATTTTCCCCGAAACTTTATGACCTTGCCTACTGACTTAATCTAAGGATGCTTGCAATAACTTGCGTAGTTTAAAACACTACATTTATCCGTCCGAAGTAAACAGGTAGGTTTTTTTTAACTTTTGCGATGGTATTTGAGCGCCAGTAGGCTCAAATTTAAGCTCTTAAAAACGGTAACAGAATCCGATGACAATATCTGCGGGTGGCTAAATTAATAGGAGCAGGGCTGCAAACTTTATATTTACCGGCATTTAGCGAGCAAGAAAGTCTTTCTAGGCTCTTTTCCAGGTAGCTGCACGCGCCTCATGTCCGGAATTTCATGGGCGAAATTATATTTCAGAGCGAGCATGAAAGGCCATGTATCCTTCCGCGTTTTCCAAAGTTCTAATGATTTGCGCTCACCGTATGTTTTAATGAGCCACTCCCTGCAGATTTTAAAAACAATATTTTTCTGGTCTTGTGGTAGCTTCGCCGCGTTAAATTCTGGCAAAAGATCAGGCTGGTTATAATCAGCTAAATCCATAAACGGCGGATAGTCGCCATTTTCCAAGTTTTGGGCCAATCCTCGATTATTAATGGAGCTAATGGGGGCCGCAGTGATGGAATATTGCTGGTGATCTTTGTTTAGAAAATCGGACCACACGGAATAATTGTTTGGTTCATTATTAACGACCTCGTCCGCTTCTACCTTCGAAATCGGTTTTGTGGGGGCTTTATTTAGCACTACCTTTAAGTCCGATATCGAAATCTGTGACGCATTGTGCTTTGTTATTCCAGCGACCTCAAATTTCTGAAGAAGCTTATGCTGATAGCTGAACACTTGGCGTTGGTCTTTTACGGAGTGCAGAAGCTGTTGCTTGACGCGTGTAATTTCGAAGTTTGTGTCGGAGATCACATTGGAAATCCAATGTGCAATAATTTCTTGATTATCGCGACGCCCTTGCAGCATAGCTAATCTTTCCAGCAGCGCAAGCCTGTCTGTATTCGGTCCCGAAATATTCTTGCCGCGCTTTGGCAGTTCGAACTCAAAATCCTTTATCTCTTCAGCAATCTGACCGAACTCTATTGCGGCTTCGTTTTCTGCAATTTCGCCGTCCGTAATGCGGTCCATCAGGATGCCTAGATGTGCACATTTTTGGTCGAGCAGCTTACGATGCGCGATATCTTGCCTGGCACGCTCAATGTTGTTCGGCCTACCCATTTTCTTTTTCGCTGTCATTGCACTACAGTGTGTCCCCAAAAGTAGTTTATCAAGCTAATAATTTACTTTTGGGAAAATAGGCATCTAGATGTTCTCATTCCATAACTATTGAGACAGCAGTTTTCTGGCTGCTGTCAGGTCACTGATGACCAAATGGATGGCGCCCAGTTTCGCGCTAAGGAAATAACTATGTCGATTATCCAAGAATTAATGAGCAGCACTGCGTCACGATCACCCATTCGCGACGAAGTTAGGATACACTGGGCTTCAATTATAGAAGCTGAAGAAGCTGGCTTTTCAATGGCGAGCATTTTTCGTTTGTTGAAAAAAAATGACCATCCTGTTGGTAAAGGATACAGCAGCTTTGCAGCGGCAGTAAAATACTGGAAAACTCACCCGTCATTAGAAAATCAAAAGGCGCCAGAGCCTTCGCAAGCAGCTGTTCCGGTTAGAAGTGATGAACCATCGGCTGTTCCTCAGATCGAAAAAGGTCAGACTGCGCGTTTGCCTATAAATCCCTACGCTGATGTTCGTGGCGGCAATGATTTCGGAGGGGAGTGATCATGATTGAATCTCAAAACACTCAATCTCAGCTTAACCCTATGCAGCAGCTTATTTTGGTGATTGTCATAACAAATGCCGGTGGAGAAGGTAAAAGCCTGTTCGCACAGCTGATGAAGGCCTTGCTCCTACTTGCAGGCCGGACCGTGGAATTAATCGACGGTGATCTTGGCAACAAGGCGACAAAATTGGCTGATCCGACTGCCCGATCCCTCGGTTGGGGTATTAGTCCTGATACGGCCCAGATAATCTTCAAAGAAACTTATGGTAAAAATGTCGTTCTCGATTTTGGCGCTAACGCCATGGCATCGGGACAATACCACGAGTTTATTTTTGGCTTGCAGCAACTTTTTGGTGGTGCTGGCTATAAATGCGTGGCGTTTTTGCCAGTCACGCCTCATAAAACTGGCGCAGCCGAAGGCGTTAAAAAACTCGGCCAACAACTTACCGGATTTGAACCCATCTATGTCAAGAACAACAAAGATGGGTCGGGAAAATTTGATGGCAGCTTTGAAGGTTTGACAACACTTGATCTTGGCTACCTTAAGCCTGGATTGATTGAATACCTGAAAAGGGATGGAGAAACAATTCATTCATCGATTGTAAGCCCGCCGGAGAACTGCCGAAAGGCGAGCCACCTAATTGCTGATTGGGCTCGTCAGCTTGTTGGCGACAATACGGCAATGAGTAAAATGCTGCCTCAGGTAAAGGCCGCACTGGAGAAATTTCCAAAACCTCCATCACCGCTTAGGTTCAACTTCGACTCTATTGCTTCTGTGACTGATGTTAATCTCGAACTTAATGTGATCAAAAGCAAGGTTCTTGGAGCTATTGAAGAAGGCGGATTTAGTGGAGAAAGCCTCCGATCTGTTGCCGATCGGATGGATAACGGAACTCTCTGAACTCTTCCCGGTCGCCTCATAGCGATCGGGAAATTTTCTATTTATGTTTCGGCATAGTCATTCTAAAAATAACACATTGCACATACAACCTGATGGCATTTTGTATTTATATTAGGCGAACGTTATACGATCTAAGTGTCCAATGCTCTTCCATAGTAATTGTAGTGTTCTTAAGCGCACTTCCGCAGTTTGGGCAGGCGCCCAAACTGCCGTGCGGACAGCCTTGCGGCAGCCGTTTATTGTTAATTTCCAATCCCAGGCCAATGCCATATCATTGGATATACATTGACTTAACATTCTGATAAATAACAATAATTACTTCTACTTCAAATATCCATGTCCTATAATATGTTTTGAAGGAAATGATTATGGCAACGAATGCACAGCTCGAACTAGCAGACCGGATTGCAGCGTCCCGCATTAAATTCTCACTCATACAGCAAGGCATGCTGGAACCTGATGGATATAAGACGTCATTTAATCCGAAGGTGCGCACCGTTGCAAAAGATGAGACAGCAACCAAAGGGCGTCGCGGGCAAAATACGATATCGTTTCATATCCCATGTTCTCGGATGCACCGGTTTACCGATAAGAACGGAATGACATCGTTTCATTTGTCACACAAATCCATCACCCGGGTAACTTATGAAACTTATCAGGAAGGCACCCGCGTGTCCCCGGGCGCAGCAAAGAGTCATTGCTCCTATATCGAACGGGATGCCGCGGTTGCACGCCTTGACCCTGTAGAGAAGCTGGTCGACGAATTTGAAGTTCAATCATTAAGTCCAGACGGCGTTTCTCAGTGTAAAGATGTCGCCAAACTTTCAATTAGTTCCGACCTTCCGATTGGGAAAGCGGCGGACGGTCAGTTCGGTAGCATGATTATTGACCAGGATATTTATATCACTCGGGACAGCGCTGTTTCACGTCAGCCCGATGGGCATCGAGCACTTATCACCAACATCGATGATGATGATCGTGCTCGCGCGGAATATTGGGCTTTGGTTGAAGAAAATGAAGCCAAGCCAAGTCCGGACAAAATGTCATTTCGATTTGCGGATAACCAAAAGTTCTGGTCAGCTGTATCGAAAGATGAGCAATGTCCGCTGTCGTTAAAAAGAGCGCTTGCAGCAACCGATGCAGACTGCGTGACGAAGTTGGATATTGAATCGATTGAACAGATGCGGGATTATCTATCGTCTCAGCCGGGATGCATTCTGCCCTCAAAGGGAAAAAAATCTAAACCCACTTCCGATCCGGTTGCTAAATTTCATAAAGGTCGCGGGGGCCGTATGCAGTTTCGCCTGACAGGAGAGTTGCCGAACGAATTGTCGGCCCCTCAAATGTTTGCGCTTCTCAAGGACATCACTGAAGAATTTTCCAAACGCAAATTGCCATTTGTGGCTGTCATGCATGCACCTGATCACCAGAACAACGACCGAAACTGGCATTTTCACCTCATCTATCATGATCGGCCATGCAGGCGTATCACACAAGGTGATATCGCTACACTGGAGCAGCAGGGCTATGGCACTGATCGGTTAAAAGCCGGACAATGGGACTTCACTGCGGTCACAACAAAGCAGCACCGTTCCAATGGCCGAGCCGTGCCGCTCAAACATAAAAAAGTGCGCGAGGTAGCGGAAAAACGATGGATTGAAACCTTACGAGAAATTTGCTCGGAAATTACAAATCGTCATCTGGAGCAAGCTGGACATAAACGCCGTGTGAATCACCGTTCAAACGAACGAAGAGGGATTGCGGCAGAACCACCGGAGCATCTAGGTTCAGCATTGGCCGCCGCAGAGGCGCGCGGTGAAGTCACGGACCGAGGTATTGAAAACGAAAGGCGTCAATGGGAAGCAATTATGGCGCAGGCTGATGCAAAGCTCGAGGATAGGCTATCGGATATCGGACAGCGGACTTCAAATGCCGACCGAGAAAATAGCAGCGCCGGCAAGAACCCTGCGCTAGATCAAGAAATTATCGCTGCAATGACACAGGCCGCCAGACTTGAGCACGAGGCGTTTGTGCTTGATCAGAATATGCAACGCGCTCGCTCACGGGCAGCGACCTTGAAGATGAAGAATGAGCAATTGCTGGCTGCTTACCGGAAAGATTCCAAATCTGTATCGCGATCACAATATCAAGAGGCCAAACGCCTTGTAGATGCGGCTTCGGCATATTTGCTCGCTTTGAAAGGGGCACTCGAAGACGAAAGCCAATTGCTAGCCGATTGCCTTGAAGCGGCGAATGGAGCTAACAAAAAAACAAAACTTCTTATCGATGCTCAGAGCCAGGATAATGTCAGGTCAATGTCAGTTTCGGATACGACAAGTGTTCCAGTAATGACCACCAAGCTATCTAATGCGGTGGAGGATACTAAAGTGCCTGAACCGGCTCCTGTGCCGGCTTTTCCGGTCAATCCCGATCCTACAATCGAAAAACCGCGAACGAATGCAGGTTTCTCGCATGCTAATGAAATAAATTTCAGGAAGTGGGAAAAATATTACCATAACGCCGATCAAAAGATAGATGATTATTTGGCAAAGCATATCAAACGGCTCGAAGCTGAGGAATCTAATAAAAAGGTTGAAGCCGAGAAAAGGGAAAAAGTGGAGGCCGCTGCCGCAGAAAAATTGCGCGTAAAAGAAGCCAAGAAGAATACAGGTAATAAGTTTAATGCGCAGCAGTGGCAAATTGGCATGGATCCATTCGATCGGTTCTGAACTGCTGCCGGAATATAAAATTACATTCCTGTCCCCTTTTTCCGGCCGACTGCAATTGGGCCGGTTGCCGACAGTCCGCAATTGGTGATCCAGCACGGAAAGCTGACTTTCAGCTTTCGCCCCAATGCCGGACATAGCGACGGTTATGGGCCGACACTGAAAGCGGTCGTTTATCAAAGCGCACACACGGGTCCCTTCATAAGAACAGTAGGGAGTTTGATGGACGGACCCATAGGAACGTCGACTACTCGAATGCGCTCCAATCCCATGCGCTGGTAAAACGGCTCGGCATTAAGCCCTGCGAACGCTTGAAACTTCGTAATTTTGGAATTCGACGCCTCAATCGCGCATCGATTGTAGATCGAGCGACCTATACCTTCTCTTGCGCGATCCGGATCAGTTGCGAAGTGACGTAAGTGGGCAAGGCCCGGTTTGACCTCTCCGCTTCCCGGCTTCTCGATCGTCCAGCCCCCACAGCCGATTAGGCGTTCACCGTCTTCTATCACGTAGTAAGTTCTCGAGGCCAACAAAGTAGGATTTGCCCTCGTCATTTCTGGTAGAGCTACTGCAAGCACAGCTGCGTCATACGACGCTGCCATGAGGGTCGGATACGCCCGTTCAAAGAGAGCCGTTACGCTTGGGGCGTCGTTGAGTTCAGCAGTTCGCAGGCGCATCATTCTTCTCCGTGTTCAAAAAACTGTCGGTTGAGCTTACAGCCATCGTCATAACCACGCGACTGGAACGTCCGCAATCGTGCATTTGCAACCCATAACCGGACCGTTCGTTTCCCACCCAGTTTCGGTCATTCGAACTGATTAGAAGGCAAACAAAAGCGGCTGGTCGGCAACCGCCCCAAATTGCGACATTCCCGTCAACTCGTTTGTTTCCTGCATCCGGACGATCAAGTCACTAAACCTTATTGCAACTGCGCGCCCAATCTCGGTCACACCACTGTGGAGTTGTGCTGCCCGAAAATCGTTGTAGCTGAAAAAGCAGATGATCAGAGACGAATAGAATGATCGATACTAATCGCGAAGAGGTCCAATGGGAGTAATTAACAGCGCAAAATTTATGATTGCTGCTTGTGATAAAGAGTAGCTATAAGCAGAATTTTTACCTAGTGCTAATTCTTTGAGTAGGGGTATTCGTGAGCTTCAAAGATCTCGCAATGAATTTGGTGACGCTCGGCGGATACGAGCAACTTGAGGCTGCGAAGGCCACCTACGCTTCCCACTGCCGAGAATACCAAGATAATCGAAACAAGCTATACTCGCTGGAGAGCGAGAGAGAGAATAATATCTCTACTCTCGGAAAATTGGTAGTTGAAAGCTTCAAGGCAGCCAAAGCATCACGGAAAATGCTGAGCTATGTTGGTGGCCGCCATCTCGTTTCGTCATCTGGAATTACACTGCCCCGTTCTGAATTCTGTCAAAAAAATCCCATATCCAATGTAGATCGTATCATTGCGGACTATTCGTCATCCGTTGCCATTGCGGGAGGTGCAGGTGCTGGAGCCGCTGTAGCAGCGGGCTCTTGGTCGTTGGTTGCGCTAGTTGGTTCAGCGTCAACAGGCACCGCTATTTCGACGCTCTCAGGAGTAGCCGCTACAAACGCTACGCTCGCATGGTTCGGTGGTGGCGCATTAGCCGCTGGTGGAGCGGGTATGGCAGGCGGCACCTTAGTTTTGGGTGGAGTGACTTTAGCCCCAGTTATCGCGGTAGCGGCTTGGCATTCCCGGTCAAAGACAAAGGAAGTCAACCAGGAAACAGATAAAATTCGATACGCTGATTTACAGATTCGCCAAGCTATTGGGTCAACGCAAAACACTATCAAAATGATAAAGCTTTCCTTAGAAGCAATTCGTCCATCGGCGGAAACACTTCAACGGAAGGTGAAAGCTGCAAAATCTTCATTATTTCCAATATGGGGGTGGTCGCTAATCGTCAGAATTATGAAAAATGCATTAGGTCGGAATTTTTATTCTGATGACGAATATGAAATTTTAGATTCTCTCGAATTATCGATGATAGAATTCGTTAGTTGTTTCGAGCGGCTACAGACCGGGCACAGTGAAGATACAAATGGGGGGCTGAATTGAGAGAATTTAGCATATATTCTAATTCTAAGGGCACGTCGCGAGCAGTAAAGAATGGATGGTGTTGGCCCGCCTTCTTTTTTGGAACGGTCAGAGCAGCAAACAAAGCAGATGCCATAAAAGCACACACTGGATTGCCAACATAATCACGTGATCAAAATTCTATTCGAAGGGCGGCGTGGCAGTTGTATCGGAACGCTCGGTCCAAACCGGCCATTCTCATTCCCGCCCAGCTCAAACCATTCGGGCTATGTCCGGCTTCTCAGTTTCCAAAATAAAACGAGACTGTCGGGAATCCACCCAGTTTCGGCCATTCAAATTGATTAAATGGATTATTAAAGCGGCTGGTCAGCAACCACCCCAATTTTGGTCGTTCCAAGCTCGACCTAGCGTCCGAAACCCGACGGTATTTACCTGCTGCATATCCAGAAAGAATCTGGCAGGGTAAGTTCGAACCTTGCAGATAATATTTCAAGTAGGACGCACATGACATTTTCAATCCGCGCTGAAGAGAACGACGCAGACCGCGGGTTTATCGAAGGTCTAAACCCTCGACTAACAGAAGTCATTGAAGCTCCCGCTCACAGCAAAAGGGAGGTTGAGCTATTCCAAGACGGTTTTACCGCGACGGCTTGGAATAGCGATATAGGAGAAAATGCGACTTTTATAGCTATCCAGGAATGTGGCGAGAGAATTGGTTATGTGAATGTCCGAGAAGGCATGGACGAGATTGCTGGCAAGAAGTGCGGTTACATTGCGCTCTTGGCAGTAAAACCCGAAGCAGAGGGTCAAGGCGTAGCGCGTTCACTTGTGAATGAGGCGGAGCAATGGGCCAAGAAAATGGGGTATGCACGTCTAGCGTTGGATGTATTTGCGAGCAATGACCGAGGGTTGCGGTTTTACGAAAAGGCTGGCTTTCGGCACGAAACGGTCCGCGTGATCAAACAAATTTGACTCATAATGATGGTTTTGACCCCGACGTTTCAAGCTAATAGCTGCCAGCGAGCAAACTGCCCCGTTTCGGCCATTGCATTGAGTCACATTTGACTGGGTTTGTTAGTTATTTTGACTGTGCCCACTACATTAACCTTACGAACGTCGCTCTGCGCCATCCGCTGTGTTGCGATGACGAAGAGCAAGAAGCCGATCTGACTCATGAGCTGGGGACTTGAAATCACATACCTTAAAAGCGTGCCATCGCGCATATTAAGGGCTGTCAAAGCGAGGTTATGGGCGACGTTGGTCGTAATAACGGCAACTGTTGCCGGCACTCCGATCTTCGGTCGGACGAACAAGAGGACTGCTACCAGCGGATCAATGACCGTCAGGCTTGACCAGTAAACGGCACTTGCCAAGCTCGCCCCATGATAATCCCAGAACAATCCGTGTTGAAGCAAGATGCGAGCGTGATTGATGCCGGCAAGGAAGAGGCACGCCGCCCAGATGCTCCTGATGATACGGTCCCGACGCTCCATGGAGCCATGCTAAAATATCGACCACCGGTTTTCAAACCAATAATTCGCCTGTCAACGGTCATCCCCGTTTGAACCCAACGCTTCGCTTTCCTGATCGATCATCCTTTTCGGGAAACCTGTAATGCGCGGTGACGGCAGTAATCATCCATGTATTCCCCAAAGCAGTCTGTCAGCGTCCCACCCAGTTTCGGACATTATGGTTTGACCGCATTGAGTTCAGGCAATGGCAGCTTTCAGGAACGTGCGCCGACCTTGGGAATGACGACATTTGGGGCGCGAAGCGGACGTAGGATATAGCTTTCGCAGTCGTCCGCACTTAGAGCTGGGTGAAATTTACCAATCGGCTCCTGCTTCCACTCAATACTGCAGTGCAATCGGATTCTCAGAATTTAACTACACCCTCAAATGCCACTTGAATCCGGCGCAGCATGCGATCACAATTTGCCCGCCATGACCTTCTTTGATCTAGTAAAACTGCTCCGCGAGGAGACAATTCTGGGTGTTGAGATTGGTTTGACAGTCGCTATAATTTTTCATTTATATTCCTGAAACAGCTTTTCTTTATGTTCGCTTTCTGTTCTCGCTGAGCAATGGGTTCCAATAAGCAAAAACCGATTCTCCCGAAGGCATTTTCCACGGTTGGAAACATGCGCCTCAATGGCATCCAGATCAAAGCTTGGTGCACAAAATGCCAAATGACATTCAAAGTCGACCTTGTGGCTCTCATCATGGTCAAAGGCCCGGACTATTCATTAGTTGGCAAGCATCCGCCGTGCCGAATTTATGATTGTGACGGCCGATGCAATTTCTTGGTATCGTCTGACAAAGGAACGCCAATGATTACGCTAGACCGATGGACTGATTAATTTTCACCTTCAGCCAGCATCTGCTGCCCATAAGCTGGATCATACAAATCCTTGATCAGTCTGCCATTGACATTAACTGTGATGGAAACGGCACCGCAAACTTCTCCGCCTCATCTCCTGACAACCAATCGTCATAGTCCTCAGGATGCAAAATCACCGGCATGGCTTTGGGATGGATTGGTTTGATAAGCGGATTTGGTTCGCAGGTTAGAAACGCAAAAACATTGCCTTCATCGGAAGGTCGCCAGATCCCGGCGAAAGCGGACACAGAAGCTTCGTCGACCTTAAACCAGCATTCCTCTCTCCCCGCATTAGGCTTGGGCTCTGCAAACTGCGTGAAGGGCACAAGACAGCGATTTTCAGGCTTTGTCAGCATCGAGCGCCAGAACGAGCTGGAAAGATTGCGGACGTTGGTTATTCGCTTTGTAACGGTCGTGCCAGGGCGCTTCCCTTTCATGGTCAGCGGAACGCCCCATTGCATGGTGTCCAGTTTCTTCTGACCGTCATCCACGCGGGCAACTATGCCCTGATATTTCGGCCAGACATCGATCTTGATTTCAGAGAACGGTGTATCATCAACCGCGCCAATATATTCCTTCCAAGTGGGAATAGCTTCGGGATGGTTTTGATAATGGTTGCACATTTTTTCAGCCGTTCAAAAACTTTGTGTGTGGTGATTGCTAATCGCCATACCATAGCTCGTCAAACCGGGTTGATCCCCTAGCTAGGGCTCCACGTTGGTCGAGAGAATGGGTGGCAACTAACATTGTTGGCTCGAGACGAGGGTAGGGGGTTGGGGCCTGCAATCGGGTCAGACGTAAGATGCAGGGTAGCGCAGCATCGGGATAGGTAATTCAGAAGAGAGTAATTCTTTCAGAAAAGCAGAAAGTTTGAATCATGAAGTTGAAAGGAAAAATTCCAGCTTCGTGGTTCGAAACCACTCAGCGCGGCACAGCCGCAAAGGAAAGAATCTCATGAACTATACCATTCCAGTTAACCCATCCAACTACCAAAGCGGCGTAAATGATATCTTGCTCGCAATTGAAAACGAATTCTGTGCCTCTATTGCTACGCCATGCCCGGGTTTGAATACACTAGTTATGGGAGGCAGTAGATTAACCAAAGAAGCGGAATTCGACCTTGCTGAATACTCTTTTGAACAGGACTGGAACATAATCTATGTCGCTCTAGGTAGATCAAAATATGATTCCAAGCATCGGCTGGACGATATGAAAATCAGCTTTTTCGACGCGAGCGGATGGGGCGAAGCCATAGTGTATGATGACTGCAGAATTTGGAAAGAAGGAGCCTTGGCCCGTCTCGTGCTTCAAACTAGCGAACCGCTAGAGATGAATGTAAGAATAAACGGGGATATCGAAATACGCGATGGCGAATGTTCCTACCACGAGCACGGGTTCGACCTCGCCCGCATGGATCTGGGAAAGCGACTGACGCAGAAGCAGTTATCGGTCCCGGTCATCGGCACTATCGGAGATGCTAATGTAATCTTTGATATACAGACCTTGCCTAAAGCCTTGGTCGCCGATTGATTGGTTAAAGCGGAAGCGGTCACCCCAAAAGTTCGTCAGAAGCGAACACCTGCAAATCAATACCCGAGTAATGAAAGGGTTATTGAATTAGGGGGTAGAGGGGAAAAGCGGAGGCCGAGCCCGGCCCCGTGGCTTCGCCATAACTGGCAGACAATTAAGAAAGCGTAAAGAGCAGGAAAGATATTTGCTGACAGGCTGCTCAGCAGCCACTGGGGGACGCAGAAAAAGGTCTGCGTCCCCCAGAGCGCCTGAGAGGCGCCTTTGTCCGCTTACGGCGGACGTGCCCGAAATTCTATATATCGGGATTTTCCACTCTCCTCTTCAAATTCATCTATTGTCTTAGGCATCGTGATCGACTGCAAGTCGTTTATAATTTTTACTTTTTTCATTTTTAAGGACTCCATATGCCGCGCAGGCGGCCATATTCTTTTTTCCCTTCAACCCGGGAATTTCAAATTTCCCGTTCTTCAAACAGTTCTTTTTCAAACTGCCGCTATTGCGGCGCAGAAAAGGACCTCAATGCATGGTGTTCAAGGTATCGGCACGGTAACGGGCAAGAAGCGAAACTGCCGTTTCGGTAGCGGCCCAATTGCTCTCGTTTCGAAATGCGCCCAACATCGGTTATTGAAGTTGCGCCGCCGATCTCCCGAAAACGGACATTGATTGGTTAGAAAGCTGATTGGCTGTTTTGCGCTCGATAGTGACGTGCGATATAACTATACAAGCGACGGCATGGCAGTCTTAAACGCATGATGCTGTTTACGGGCGCGCGACGGATTTTATCTTTTTAGAAGCAATTAGCAGCAGCATCAATTATGTCGGTTACGCCATGCGTATCGAACGAACCGGCCCTGTCGAGCCACTGACCCCACGCGTCGAGCGCTTTATTCTTGAAGCTTTGCGCGGTCACTCACTCGATGATCCTGACAATTCGGAGCAACTTCGGCCAGACTACGCTTGCTTGCGCGGTCTCGTAGCCATTGAGCTGAAAACGCTTGCAGATGACGGTAAGGATCGGATTGAAAATCTGGTCGAGCAATTACGGCGTCGTCCGGATTGGCCGATTTTTCTCGGAAGCGCCCCGATGGATGCCATGATAAAGAATACGGACGACCCGGAAGGCATCGGTAAGCAGGTGCTCGAACGGGTGGGGCGAGGCATCACTCGCCCGTTACAGAAAGCCAATCGCCAGCTTGAAGCGCACGAGAAGGATTACCCGCGCACTAGTCTCGTAAAAATTCTAATCCTCGTAAACGAAGACCACGAAGCCTATGATCCGCACATTGTGTCCTATATTCTTTGGCACGCCGTGCGTCGCCTAAACAACGATGGCTCGCCGCGCTTCGCCCACGTCGATGCAATCATCTACTTCACCGAGCGTCATGCAACTATCGTGGAAAACCTTCTGACTTTTCCACTCACCGTGGTCGAAGGGAACGGCGTTTACGATGCGCCTTGGAAATCGGATGTCCTTGAGTTCATCCAACGCGCCTGGATACGCCATTGCGGTTACCCAGAACTATCCCTGAAGCAACCACAGGCGTCCGACTTCACCACCATTGACCATATTCCCGAACAGGCACCACGTCACGAGCGCTGGCGAACCAACTATCGTCGCAATTCTTACCTGCAACCTTTGACCAACGATCAACTGCGTGATCGATTTGATGAGATTATGCTGATCAACACCCTGAGCTTTCTCAAAGAGCCGCCCGTCGTAATCCCAAAGGAACAAACAACCGCCAACATGGAGCGGTTCACCCACATGATGCTCGAAATGGCCAATCGCGCCATTCCTATCACCGCGTTTGCCTACGATCCACGGCGCGATATTGCCGCTGCTCGACGGCTCGGTCTGCCCGAAAACGTCGAAACATGGATTTTGCGGATTGAAGCAGAAAAGTGACAACGAATTTGAAGTGAATGTCTCCTTTGCGCCCCAGCCTGTTTAAAACCTGCCATTCCGCTACCAGCCCAATTATCGTCAGTCCGAAATGCGCCCACTCCCGGTCATAGAAGCTCAATCGCGGATTGTCTGAAAACGGACAACTCTACCGTTCAGCCTGGAGGGTTGGCATCAGGAGACTCCTGAAAGAGCAGATCTACTTGCAGCGATGCACGAAAAGCTCGTTAGATAGGCAAGCGGATTAGTGCGAACGACGGAACATTTCTCGGCAAACGATTGCATTCGCCTGTTTTTTTGGAAGTGATGCGCCAAGATCGAGCCAGTGGACGCAATTGTAATATCTCTGAGTATCGCGGTCTATATACTGGTTGAGAATCGTTTCTATCCGCTTTTTGGGTAAACTTTCGATGCATTTCAGCGTGAAAATGATGCGATACTCATCATCTTTTTTGTCCAACTCAGCTATGATCGCATCATTGCTCAGATTCCTGAAAATGCTTTTTGGGTAAAGCTTAGTCAGTGCCTTTCTTATCGGCGCAGACATATCCGCATTAAGCAAATCGGCAATGCGGTGTTTCCCAAGTTTAAAAATCGCGGCAGCCTTCTCCTCGGCAAATATGTTATAAGAGAAATCTAGCAGACCGCGGTTACCCTTCGATGACGACGTAAGGCGCTCGATGCGACCGACATCGGACCAGTCACCAAAGTTGGCTAGATATGCCAAAAGCTCGGGCGAAAGGTCTATCTCGGTCGAATCGAGCGTGGCTCTAATTAGCCCGATGTCTGACTTGATCTTAAGACCGCACAAAACGGCAATCGCACGGGAGCAAAGCTTTTTTTGATAGAAATCCCAGAGCTGGTAGACTTTCGTGCGGTAATCGTCTTTGATCCCTGGGATAGCTTCAGCCTGTTTCACCTTCTCCTCGAACATCGACGCGAACTGATCGCGAAGATTTGCGCGTATGTCGTCTGAAAGCCTTCGACTAAACTTTCCATAAAACGCGAACAGTTCCTTTTCGTTGAATACCCCAGCCTCGGCGACTAGTTGCTTGAGCTGGTCAAAATCCTTTTCTCCCATCCGATTTTCAAGATATCGATCATAGTAAGTTTCATCTGTCTTGGCTGCCTGAAGTAAACCTAGGCCAAAGGTAGCCTTCTGGATAGTAAGGATGGTCTTTACAGTTTCGAAAGCCACCGGAAACTCACCGTTCTGGAGGCCTTCAACCGCCAGGAGACGGATTTCATGGTTACTGTCACTCAAAAGTATCTGGGCCGCCGCCTCAGTTAGTTCGCCCCTTTCGATAAGCAGCTTCGTCGCTTTAAGCCGTATGGTGTCCGGCTTGGCAGAAAGGCATTCTGCGAGAATGTCTGTTGAAAGCGCGCTCGGTGTCGAAAAAATCATCTCGACAGAGGATTCGATGACCTTATCGACGCCCTGCGAACAGATATATTTAAGCGCTTCTTCACGTGAAAATCGAGCTTTTATGGTCGCAACGATGGTATCCAGTTTTGCTTTTCTGTGGGGCGGATAGCCTGCGGAGATTTTTTCGATAATCTCGATTTCGTCCTCCGCGCCATTATGGCTCAGAAATTCGGCGGCCGCACTAAATGCCTGATTATTATCATCAGCGTCCAGCCAGCGCGTTACGATCGTTTCTCTGGTGAAATTTTCATCAAACTGTGGGACAGGTTCACCAATTATCTGAAGCAGCCTGATCGCGTTCCCCTGCACCTCGGTATCACCTACAATCGCAAGAACCTTTATCCTTTTGAATAGCTCCTCTTTCATGCCCAGATCGACCAGCCATCGCCACAAAGGCACGTTTTGATGGTGAAAACCGACGATGCCGCAATCCACCAGAGCGCGAATTTCCTGCAAGGAGAATGACAGCTCTTTCTTATATCGGAAGATCAGGTTTGCATCGTGATTTCCTAAATAGAGTTCGTCATTGCCAGAACCCTTCAAGGAGGCTGCGATCAACCGAAATCTGGCGACTTCATAGGGGCTGGTCTGTTCGTTTTCGCCGGTGCGTATCGATATTGCTGACAGAAATTCAATAGCCTCCGGATCGAAGAGCTTCTTATCCGTTGGCGATATCTGACCCGCATCTTCCTGAGGAGATTGCTCTGCTTCGCCTTTAAATGATCCGGGCAGCGCATGTTGGTCAAATTCGTGCCACCCGATTTCGTTGATCTTACTGCGAACGAGATCACGAAAATCGGCCGTTTCCGTAAAATCCTTAAAAATATGCGCTTTTCGTCAATGCACTGCTTGCGGAAATCCTTGACCTTTTGGAACTCTAGTCCTGGCTCAAGGCCATCGGGGACGTTCACTGCCTTGAAATAGAGAGCAATATCTTTCATCGATCCGGCAGCTGTGAGGTCTTTTGCGCGACAGAATTCTTCTTCAAATCCGGAGGTAAATGCGCTGGCTTCGAGATCGGGTTTGGTGCCCCATCGGTTCCAAAGAACACCTATAAAATATTGACATTTGTCGAGATCGACATTGATCAGGCTCTGCGGGCGTTGGTAGCCGGGGATTGTATCCTCCCAGCCAACTAGCTTCAATTGGCACCCCCAGTGCTCTGAGTGCGCCTGATTTACTTCTTGGATAATTTCGCGTGTTGCGCGTCGTTCTTCCTCGAGCCCGCCTGGAGATCCTATAAAAATGCGAACAATTCTAATGCTATCTGACAAGCCCAATTGCCCCCCCCATCGTTCGAAAACAATTTATTACATATTTCGGCAATAAGTATGTGAGCTTAATTTGGCAACGAGTTAAGCCATCGGTTTGATAGGCGATCATCCATTCGCGCACCGCTGGTCGATAAACGGCCTTCCCGTTTACCTCCGCATGAATCCACACTGGGAAAAGCGGCAGATCTATCTTCCGCGTCAAAAGTAGAATAGCATCCGGCTGAAGCCTCGTTTTTGAGGTTGGAATATGAATGGAAAATTTTTCCGTCGGCCAGCCTCCTACCAAGAGGTATATCATGAATATAAAGACCACCGCTGGGCATTCACCTACAGGCCACCCGCCCGGAAACGAAGAAGATAAGGTTCGAGTTTTGCATCGGGTCACGCCATTCCAGGATTGGCCAGAGTTATCAGACCCAGTCGAACCTCTGATGAACGTTGCGATCCTCGATACAGAATCCACTGGCCTTGATCCCATTCGCGATGTTGTAATCGAAATTGCCATCGCATTTGTCATCGTCGATGCGATGGGACGAATTGTCAGCATCGAAAGTGCAGGGAAGTCATTGCAAGACCCCGGCGTTCCTTTGTCGCCAAAGATCATCCAGCTCACCGGTCTGACGGACGAGATGTTGGCAGGCCGAAGCATCAATACCGCTCATATTGCAACACTCCTGAATGGGATGGATGCCATTTGCGCTCACAACAGCTTTCATGATCGGCGATTTGTCGAGAGACTGCTCCCAGATCTTGATGCAAAGCCATGGATCTGCTCCATGCGCGATTGCGATTGGGCTGGCTGGGGCTTTGATGGGGCCAAGGCCGATCATCTGCTGATGCAGGCTGGCATGTTTAATCCGGTCAAGCATCGCGCAATGGATGACGTGACCAGTCTCACCAATTTGCTGACCTTTGTCACGCCCTCCGGCAAAACTGCCTTGGGCGAAGCAATTGACAACGCCCGCCGCGACACGTGGCTATTTGAAGCGCGCGGACTGCCATATGATTATCGCCAGATCATAAAAGATCGAGGCTGGCGCTGGAATGGCAAGGTCTGGTGGACTGAAGTCGCGCATGATCAGCGCGAGGCAGAAGAGGCTTGGTATGCGCGGGCTTTAAAGCCGTTTTCGGGCACGCCGCATATCGAGCCAATCACATGGCTGGAGCGATACCGCTGAATCCTGAAGATTAAGAAACGGGCAGCCAAAAAGCTGCCCGGAGAACAATGAAATTGAAAGTGAATTTGAGCTTCCGAAGTGAATGGAAAAGCTCCGTCCAGAAAGGACGTCACTAAGAAAAGGAATATAGAATGAAGAAGAATACAACTGGCGCGGGCTGTCCGCGCAAGGCGATGACGCATGCCTTGCGCTATGAGCTGGGTTTGCAGGCAGAGCGGACTGGAACCTGCGCCATAACCTTTGGAGCTATCAGTTTTCCATCCGAGGCAGTGTTCAACGCCGCTGCAGATGCTGCCATCGATAACAGGCATGACATGATAGTCAGCGTCTGGGCCGATAATAGCTGTGAAAAACCATCTGGCTATGCGCTGATCCTGCGTTCCATTGGCGGCGCTGAAGTTTTGGAAGTCGAGCCAGCGCAGCTCGATAAGAGCCGGCCATTGGTTATGGTTTCACTCGACCGAAAGCGGATGTTCTTTTTGAACGAGAGAGCCATTGTCGTGGAAGCAAAATGCGACCGTGGAGGAAAGGTCGAACGGGCAATCCGCCGGGGCAAATCCATATTGGACAAAGCTGCCGCTGATGGCTCTGAGCGGACTGTCCGATGGGAACACACCCGCGTCACCGTTGAAGGAGATATTGTCAAAACCCGGAACAACTAGATCTTCGCAGCATATTTTTATTCACCAGCCAAACGGGCGGCATCTTCGGATGACCGCCCGTTTGGCGTTTCAGGACAGTTTTTATGAAACCTCCCATATATTCGGAGAGGATCGTCACCTTTTCCGTCACCTACCATCCCTATCGCCGCAACACCGAACGGTTCATTCGCGCTTTTGGTGCCTTTGAAGTCAATTTCCAGTCTGGTGACGATGTATTGTTCACGCGCCATCATCATACATATCCGGACAAGGATCGAACCGCTCCTTTACTGGAAATGACGAAGCTGCTGGATCAACAAACCGACTGCGTTTGCACAATTCTGGAAGCTCCGGGCGGGTCTCACCGGCCAAAGCACAAAGCCGATTTTGCTGACGATGTCGTTCGTGCTCTACCGATCTTCAATCTCGGTCTCCACCGCAAGATCCATGTTCACCGGACAGAGGACCAATATGTCAGGGTCAGCGCCGAATTGTTCGGTATTCCTCTGGCTTCGGAGATGGCCGGGCCATCAGAAAAATCCCGGCGAGCAGCAGATCACGCACAGGCGCTGTGGCTGTCATGGGTGTTCAATTGTCTCGCCGAAGATCCGGATCAGGCCAGCTTGGTAGCTGCCTTCCAGGCTTGGCGCCGTGTTGACGACCTCCGTCCCGTTACTTTTTAACAACAAGAACCTGCTGCACGTCAGCAGGAGAAAGAAAAACTATGCAAAAATATACAATCCTCGACACCGAAATGGTGTTCGACCGTTACCTTACCGAAGCCTATCAGGAAATTAATCCTGACTGCCACAAAACCCGCATCGCTGCGCGCAAACTGAATATGATCGCATTGCTCGATATCAGCATCGATGATCTTGGCCGGATATCGGTCGGCAAATTGCGCAGCTGGACAACAGAACATCAGGATGAAGGAGCGATGTTGTCCGCTGCCTTCGATGATTTACGCGCTAGTGCCGATCGGACGTTGGTCACCTATGGAGGCTCAGCGATGGACGCCAAAGTCATGGAACTTGCAGCTATGTCGCATGATCTCGCCCTGCCTCCACAGCTTGTCCAGGCTTTTGGGCCCCGCACAGTGCGTCCAGCCCATCTGGATATCAACGCAGCGATGAAAGGGTTTGGCAAAACCTGGCATCATCTTTCGGAGGTGCTGATCCGGATCGGTATTCCGGTGGCGTTGATACGGGATAAGGCCAACCCAGATTTGCCGTTTGAAACCGGAAACTGGGACCTTGCACGACAGCATTGCGAACTGGATACCTTGCTGACGGCGATTGCTTTAGTTGCATGGCGGCGCATTCAGGGTGATCCATGTCTTCGTATTCCGGAAGCTACCTTTGCATTGATTGATGGATATTTACGGCAGCGACCAGAAGCGATAGCTCGGTCGATTTTGGAGGGAGAGCAGACAGGTCTTCTAGAGAAAGTCTTTGGGGAGGCAGCAGAGGCGGCTTAAAACTGAATGGAGTTGCGCTTCTTGGCAATCCCAATTTACTCCCGCTCAGAGTCGCGTGATAGGTTGGGATTGCCAAATGGTCGTGTTTTCGCCTGTGGCTGGGAAAGATGCTGATCAGCGATCTCACCATTAGGCGAAATTTCCTGTATCTATTTTTGTCCGACCGATAGGCTACATCGTAAAATGCTTCCTCTCTAAAACGAAACGACTGGGAGTCCGTTACGTCCGAAAATTATCAGGCGGAAGGATTTAAAGAAAGTAACGCTTGATGCTCTCCACTGTGATGACCGTGCGGCTGCCGATCTTCTTACGGACTAGCGTCCCGTCGTTCATCAGATCGTTGATCTTTGTTCGTCCAATCCCCGTCGATTGCATGACCTGAGCGATTGTCGCGGTCAAGTCACTGTCCCGTATCGGAGGCTGGACCTTCTCAGGTGGATTCATATGAGATTCGGCTGACAGCTCGGCGTTCGATTCAGGTGGTTGCGTCGGAATAGTCGCTTTTTTAGCCTTGCAGGATGCAATCGGTTTTGGCTCAGAACAGTAGCGTCCCAACACGTTGCCCAGAGATGCGTCCGAAAACCTTATCCCGGTAATCTGGACGTCCGGTTCACCGCCAATAAGGTCAGAGCCAGCTAAGCGCGCGGTGCCGCCGTTCAATGCTTCAGCGGTTTTGCCATCCGCGATGATCCGTTGCCATACTTCTGCTGGGATCGCGGCGTCCCTAACGGATTGCGGAGCCTGACCGGCTGATGTAGTAGTCCGCATCAACGCATATGTCTTAACCAGCCCAGCTGCGGCGTAGTCTGCCAGAATCGATTGAGCTTCGGCCAAGCCTGCTTCTTCGACAAGTTTGATTGCTTTGGAAGGCAACAGTGGTGTGTGGGCGCTCATTTGAATCCTTTTTTCGTTCTCTGGTCACATACCGAAAAAAGGTAAATAAGCGCTTTCTTACACCCTACTTTGTTCGCCATTGTTCGCCGTTGGCCGTTTTTCAACCTGATCCGAGTGTGGGAATGAAAGTGGGAGCGCTTCATCAAAATTAAGCACAATAATCTTGAATATCAATATCTTATGGAAGAGTTATTGGATCCCCCGTGAGGATTCGAACCTCAATTAACGGAGTCAGAGTCCGTGGTATTACCATTATACGACAGGGGAGTGCCGGTGGGCGCAATAAGCCGACGGTGATGGTGGGTCAAGGCTTTTCAAATTAACCGTTGGATGTCCCGTTTTACGCTAAACTCTTGCACATCGGTCGGGCTGCCGTTATCTCTGATGCTAAGTACCGGCGGTATTATCTGATCCGGAGAAATATAAGAGTATCGGTTATGGTGGATGAACCATCCCCATCGCCGCAAATGCAGGACGTCGAAAAATCTGCAACGATGGACCGTCCGAAACATGCGGCGAATTATAAGAACGGGAGTCGAAATGCGTCTCCCTCTCATTACAATGGTGCCCGCTGGCCAAAGCTGCGGTCCTATGCGGCAATTGATTTAGGCACGAATAACTGCCGGTTACTGGTGGCAAAACCGTCTTCTGATGGCTTTATCGTTACGGACGCTTTCTCTCGCGTTGTGCGGTTGGGCGAAGGTCTGGTTGAGAGCGGTCGTATCAGTAATAGGGCTATGGACCGAGCTGTTGCGGCCTTGTCCATCTGTGCAGATAAATTGAAGCGTCGCAATGTTACGCTCGCCCGTTCCGTTGCCACAGAGGCTTGCCGCCGCGCCAGCAATGGTGAAAAATTTATTGACCGTGTACGGCAGGAAACTGGCATCGCACTCGATATTATTACCGCTGAGGAAGAGGCGCGACTCGCCGTTTTGGGTTGTCATATCTTGCTGGAGCCGGGCGACGGGCCTGCCTTGATATTTGACATTGGTGGAGGATCGACTGAACTGGTGTTGGTCGACACGACTGGGCCAGCTCCGGAAATTATCGATTGGCTGAGTGCCCCTTGGGGTGTGGTGTCGTTGACCGAAAGTGAAAGATATGACGGCGATGATGTTGCGGCTCGGGAGCAAGCTTTTTTAAATATGCGCGCGCGGGTTACAGACAGTTTTGCAGAATTTGCTGAGCGTTTGCCGATATCGGAGGATAGCGATTTCCGGTTACTGGGAACGAGTGGAACGGTAACAACGCTCGCTAGCCTGCATCTCAAACTGCCGCATTATGACCGCAAGGTAATAGACGGTTTAATTGTACCGGCAGAATCTATGCGTGATATTAGCGCAATGCTGGCGGCCTGCTCTCCGGATGAACGTGCGGCGATACCGTGTATCGGTAAAGAACGCTCAGATCTGGTTGTCGGTGGCTGTGCCATACTGGATTCCATATTAGATATTTGGCCTGCTAGCCGTGTCGGTGTGGCCGATCGCGGTATAAGGGAAGGCATATTGCGTTCGCTGATATCGTCTAACGAGCAAAGGCGCCCGTCATGAATGGAGAGCGGCCATGAGTAGAGGCAGATCAGGACAACGTGAAAAGGTAAAGACCGCGAAGGGCCGAAAAATCGGCTCGACCCGCTGGTTGGAGCGGCAACTAAATGATCCCTATGTCAAACAGGCGAAGGCGGACGGATATCGTTCGCGCGCGGCCTATAAGATTTTGGAGCTGGATGAGCGATTTAAATTTGTTCGCAAGGCAAAAGCGGTCGTTGATTTGGGAATTGCCCCTGGTGGATGGGCGCAGGTTATTCGGAAATTTGTGCCTAAGGCTAAGATTGTGGGCATCGATCTGTTGCCTGTGGATGCGATTGAAGGCGTCACTATCTTTGAAATGGACTTCATGGATGACAGCGCGCCGAAAAAGCTGATTGATGCTTTGGGCTGTGCCCCTGATCTTGTTTTATCGGATATGGCAGCAAATACTGTCGGTCACCAACAGACCGATCACTTGCGCACCATGGGTCTGGTCGAGGCCGGAGCCTATTTTGCAGTCGAAAATTTACAGGAAGGCGGGGATTTTGTCGCTAAGGTTCTGGCTGGCGGAACAGATAATGATTTGCTGACATTACTGAAAAAGCATTTCAAAACCGTCAAACATGCCAAGCCGCCTGCAAGTCGCAAAGGGTCATCCGAATGGTATGTTGTAGCCCAAGACTTTAAGGGACGGAGCGAATAATTCCTTCGGCCAAGGTAATAAAGGCCTATTTGGAACTGCGCGCTGCAGCGATCATTTCTTTCAAGCCATCATAGCCAATCGCACCCACCTCGGTTCGGTTGCCCACAACAAATGCCGGTGTACCGGTAAATTGTAGTTTTCGGGCGATGGCAATGTTATTCTGTAGCTCTTTTTGGGCTTCAGGCGTCGCCATAAATTTCCGTGCTGCCGCTAAGTCGATGCCGACTTCTTTGGCTGCATTTTCAATTGTTGAGGGGGTTGGCCGTCCGGTCGCGAACATGGTTTCGTGAAAGGCGAAATATTTGCCCTGCTTTGCAGCGGCCAATGCCATTAATGCCGCATCATTGCTTGCTTCGCTGAGAATCGGAAGTTCGCGAAACACCACTTTGACTTTTTTGTCTTCTTTCAAGACACGCCCAATATCGGCAGTGGTCTGTTTGCAATAGGGACAGGCAAAGTCAGAATATTCGACAACGATTACATCACCATTGGGATTGCCCGCAAAGGCAGTGCCCGCAAATGGGGCTTCGATATCGGAACGGATTTCATCGATTGCAGCTGTTTTCTGCCGATTTTGCAAAATCTCTATTGCTTCGGGTATGATTTCGGGATTTTTGAGAATATAGTCGTGGACAATGGCTTCAATAGCGGCTTGTTCTTTTACATCGATACCCGCTGTCATCGCGGCTTGAGTAGCCTTCCCGCTTGCTGGAGCGCCGCTTGTTTGAATGAACCAGACGGCCGCAGCCGCCGCTATGGCCAAACCACCACCAACCATAATCATCCACTTTCTATTCAAATGTTCCAACTTTTATCCATTTAAAAAACAAAACTTCCTTGTCGGTGCTTCGTCCGTTTGCCCATAAACATTACTGGCTGGGATTATTATTGGGAATGCCATAACTGCGATTGAGGCGATGTAATACCTTTTATCGAGACTGTTGGTCCCTCCGGTCTAGCGCCGTCGTTTATCCTCTCGCTCAAATTCATTCTTTGCGATTAAGGAAATATCCTGTGCGCGGATCCACTCGGGCGTATTTTCCTGTATTCCCGCCATGGCGATTTGTGAGCTGCGAATAGCACTGCTATAATTGCGTTGTAGCAAGGCACTTTCCGCAGTTGCGAGCTGGGCGCGAGCTGTATCTCCTTGATGGGAATATACAACGCCTAGTTGATACCAGGCAAATGGGTTTTCGTTGTCCTTGGCTACCGCTGCTTTCAACACGCGTTGCGCTTCTTCAAAATGGCTATCATCTTCGGTTGCGATCAAGGCATGGCCAAACAGGCTAGCGATTAGGGGCTGGTTATTGGTTAATTGGACCGCCTTGCGTAATGACGCTATTGCGTCAGCTGGTCTACCGGACTCCAGCATTATCTGTCCGCGAAGTTCCAAAAAATATGGGTCGTTCGGTTCATCTTTCAAAAGGTTATCGACCTCTAACAAGGCGCGGTCGGGATAGGCGCTTTTATGCCATGCATAAGCGCGGGCATAACGTGCTGGGATGCTTTGATCGCTTTCCGGATATTTCCGCAGCGTTGTCGCCGGTTCGCTGGTGAAACCGAGCAGCTTTGCTTTTACGCGCTGAAATCGCCTCTCAATGTCGGGATCAGGAACAGCATCCCATGCCGGATCAGCCTGATAAACGTCTCGGAGTAGAGTGACACGTTCGCCCGAAAGCGGGTGAGTACGGCCATAGCTGTCTTCCTGCGGAATACCGAGGCGGAACTCGTAATTTTGCAGTTTTTTGAAAAAATCAATTGAACCTCTGCCGGTAATACCTGCACCGGATAGATAGCGCGCGCCCGCTGAATCGGCGCTGCGTTCTTGAATCCGGCTAAAGGCGAGGAATTTTCCGGTAGCCGCTTGCTGGCCCGCCGCCAAAATTCCCGCGCCAGCATCACCCGCGCCGGCTGCGATGGCTGCTGCACCCAAAATCAGACTAAGAATGGTTATGCCGGTTGCGGTTTTTACGCCTTCATTAAACCGGATGACATGGCCGCCGGTAATATGACCTAGCTCGTGGGCCATAATGCCCTGAATTTCTACGGCGCTGTCCGCTGCTTCAATGGTTCCAGAATAGAAAAATATCCGCTGTCCGCCCGCCACGAAAGCGTTAATCTCACTGCTATTGATGAGGACAACATCGACATCTTTTGCATCGAGCTCTGACACTTTGACTAAAGGGGCTACCATGTCGCTGAATAAAGCTTCGGTTTCTGCGTCCCTAAGGATGGATTGAGCGGCGACCGGTTGCACTGCGATAGCGATCATTGCGAGCAAGGCGGTGATTAGTTGTCCGATACGGGACAACGAAAGACGGGCCTTAGGTTTGCGCATATTATCAATTGGCGAAGTCATGAATTTCCTTCGGATGAAGCCCTGGCGAATATACCTTCCTTTTGGCCTGATGAGGCTGAACCTGCGATGAAAATAGAACCGGCCTCTACCCGCTTTAACGGACAGAGGCCGGTTTATATTCTTCAACCAAAAGTACGTTGCCACCAGCCGCCGCGCGGCGTCCCGGTTTTTTCAGTAGTACTTTCGTCGCCGTCGCTATTTTTGGCTGTGCTTTCATCCGCTTTTTGCGACAACGGCTTTTTTACCGCTGTTCTTTTTGCCGCCGGTTTCTCTACAGTTTCCGGAGTATCCGCAGTTTTTGGCACTTTCACAACGTCAGCATCAGCTTTCTTTGCTCTTGACCGAGGCGCTCTTTTTGCTGCCGGTTTTTCAGCTTTGTCTGCGCCGGTGATTTCTGCCGGGACATCCGTCGTTTCCGGCACTGTTTTGGCTTTACGCGGTGCGCGGCGGCGTTTGGGCTTTTCATCGGTTTTTACGGTTGCCGCTTCGTCTGTTGCAGAGGCATCTTCTGATGTAGCAATCGGCGCATCGGCCTTCTTGCGTGAGCGACTTGCCCGTTTCGGCTTTTCTGCCGGCTCTGGTCTAGTTTCCGTCACGGTTTCTGCTGTTGGTGCGCCTGCATCTTCTGACGCTGCTGCCGTATCGGCCTTTACCGTATCTACAGCTGACTTGCGGTTGCGTCCGCCCCGGGACCGGCGTGGTCTCGGCTTATCACTATCTCCAGTGCCTTGTTCTGCCGGTTCTGGTTGGCGTTGCTCGGCTTGTTGATTCTCGCTATTGCTGTCATCACCTTCGACTGTTTCGTTGTTACGATCAGCACCACGCCCGCGCCGCCCGCGCCGCCGCCGGCGCTTGCGAGGACGCTCTTCGCTTTCTTCGCCCTGCTCGGCTGCTTCAGCTTCTTCAACAACTTCGACGATCTCTTCTTCCTCGTCATCATCGTCGATAATGGGCTCGAATTTCGGAGTATTTTTAGGAGGCCCACCGGCGCCCTTCACTTCCATACGGGCGCCTTCAATCTCTCCGTCAGGAGTTATTTCCACTGATACGCCGTAGCGTTTCTCAATCTCGTCAATCTCATGCCGTTTGCTGTTCAGGACATATATTGTTGCTTCCTGGCTGGCGGTGAGGGTGATCTGGCTGGCTTTGCCTTTTGCAGCTTCTTCCTCGATCAACCGCAGGGCCGATAGAGCAGAAGAGGATGCTGTGCGAACAAGGCCCGTGCCTTCACAATGTGGGCAAACCTTGGTTGATGCCTCGAGGACACCTGTACGCAAGCGTTGCCGGCTCATTTCCAGCAAACCAAAACTGGAGATGCGGCCCACTTGAATGCGCGCACGATCATTTTTCAATGCATCGCGCATTGCCCGCTCGACTTTGCGGATATTACCATGGCGATCCATGTCAATAAAATCGATCACAACCAAACCAGCCATATCGCGAAGGCGTAATTGACGGGCAATTTCTGCTGCTGCCTCAAGGTTAGTTTTTACGGCTGTAGCTTCAATGCCATGCTCACGGGTTGAACGCCCCGAGTTAATGTCGATCGATACCAATGCTTCCGTCGGATTGATGACAAGATAACCACCGGACTTCAACTGAACTTCGGGCTGATACATTGCCGATAGTTGATCTTCGACTCCATAGCGTTGGAACAAGGATACCGGATCGGCATAGCTTTTTACCCGCCGGCTATGGCTTGGCATCAGCAATTTCATGAAATTCTTGGCCGCAGCATAACCATCTGCGCCCTCGACCAATACTTCTTCGATATCGCGATTATATATGTCACGGATGGCACGTTTAACCAGATCACTGTCGCTGTGGATCAATTTGGGGGCCACTGCGCCCAAAGTATTCTCCCGAACTTCATCCCAAAGACGCGCAAGATAATCAAAGTCACGTTTGATTTCTGGCTTCGTGCGAGATAGACCTGCGGTCCGAACGATGCAGCCCATTGTATTGGGCAAGTTCAGATCGGCAATGATGGTTTTTAACCGCTTCCGGTCACCGGCATTATTAATTTTCCGGCTGATACCGCCGCCATGAGACGTATTGGGCATGAGTACACAATAGCGTCCGGCGAGACTTAGATAAGTGGTGAGGGCGGCGCCTTTATTGCCGCGCTCTTCTTTAACAACCTGCACCAGAACAACCTGACGGCGTTGAATAACATCTTGAATTTTATAACGCTTGCGTAAGGCCATCCGCTTCTGGCGTGCCTGATCGCTGGCTTTGGCTACGTTATTTCTGCCGCCGCGACCACCGCGACCGCCATTGCGACCATTGCCACGTCCTCTGGACTTGCCGTCGCGATTGGACGATTCTTCATCGGATGCGTCGTCATCATCGCTATCATCGTCATCATTCCCATCTTCCGTCGGCACTTGACCTTCGCTTACATCGATGGTGTCGACACTTTCGTCCTGCTCGACGTCTTCCAAGGTTGTATCCAGCTCTTCGGTCGCTTCGGATCCGATAACCTCTGCTGGTCCTTCGCCTTCTTCTTCCTCGCGCTCACGAAGCTGTGCTTCTTCAGCTGCATGCTCGGCCTCTTCGGCGAGTAAGCGGTCGCGATCTTCTTTGGGGATCTGATAATAGTCGGGATGGATTTCGCTAAAGGCCAAAAATCCGTGACGATTTCCACCATAGTCAACAAAAGCTGCTTGAAGCGATGGTTCTACTCGCGTCACTTTTGCTAGATAAATATTGCCTTTTAACTGTTTATGTTCTGAAGATTCAAAATCGAATTCCTCAATTTTGTTCCCTTTTACGACCGCCACTCGGGTTTCTTCCTGGTGGCGCGCGTCGATTAACATGCGCGTTGTCATTTAATGTACTCCTGGCATGGTGCGGCGAGTATTTTTCCGTCGCGACCATGCAATATAAAAGGGATAACGTCTTCTTGCGCGCGGCCACTCCGATGGTTGTCCATCGATCTGGGGTGCGCAGCGTTATCCGGTTACGTTCAAATATCTTTGAAAAAAATGTGTCTGCAACAAATGCATGGCCCGGGCCGTTAGCCAGAGTCTTTCCGTCCATAGAAACACTTCCCTGTGGAAGAGTTCCGGAGCCGGAGATGTCATGCCTCATGTTGCGTCAACCTGTATGTGCCGGATCTATATCCAGCTTAGCTATGCCGTTTTTGAAATAGTTACTACGACATACATGGGGTGCTAGCACCGCAATTACAAATCAGCAACACAAACTATCGCATGATTGGCCTGCTATGCTAATTTGATGATTGGATTAACGTTAAACAAGAGTGAAACACGGTAAACGCACGGTTAACCAACTCATTTTACGAGAGATTACGATTATGTCCTTAATGGAGTTTTTACCGCAAATAGTGGCGGGAAACCAAGGACGTTATACCTAAATATGAATTTTCACTGGACCAATATGGCAGACGCACTGCATAAGGCATCTATGCCATTTGCAGCAATTATAGCTTCATCGTTATTGACATTAAACCCTGCAATTGCCGGCTCGGTAAGCCGTATTGATAGTAATGATAGCCAAATTATAGTATCCTTTGATGGTGTGGTAGAGGGCGCATCCACATTCTCGCTAATGGGTCCGGACCGGATAGCCATTGATGTTAAAGGGGGCATCGCTGGACGCGGAGGTCGGGCGATGGGCATAGTGAAATCTGTGCGTCAGGGACAATATGACTCCAATACCGCGCGCATCGTATTTGATCTCGATCGCCCGGCCGTCATTACCGGAGGCGGTTTTTCTGCCGATGGGAAAAGTCTGACATTGAGTCTTAAGTCCAGTGGTGCCTATCCTTTTATAACGAGCCGCAAGTCGTTTCTCCCGCCGGCCCAATTCCGCGCTGAGCCGCCTAAGAATAGTTATAGTGTAAAGGTACCGCTGGGTAAGCCGCAAGATACGGTGACATTGCCTAAGATCAGCGGCCCTAAAAATAGTAACCGGCCTCTCGTCGTCATCGATGCAGGGCATGGGGGGCATGATCCCGGAACGGTTTCACCTCACGGCGGCAAATATGAGAAGAACGTGGTGCTGGCCATTGCTAAGGCTGTTCGGGATCAATTGCTTGCTAGTGGACGGGTTCGTGTGGCTTTGACACGCGATACTGATAAATTCCTCGTGCTCGAAGAACGATATGGCATCGCACGGCGGCTTGACGCGGATCTTTTTATATCCATTCACGCAGATGCAGCCGGTAACGAAGCTGCTTCTGGGGCAACCGTTTACACTTTGTCAGAAGTTGCGTCAGACCGGGAAGCAGCAAAATTAGCCGCGCGAGAGAATCGCGCGAATATTATCAATGGTATTAATCTGGGCGGTGCCAATCAAGAGGTGTCGTCAATCCTCATTGACCTGACACAGCGTGAAACGCTGAACGTATCCGCTGATTTCGCCAAATTGCTGATCAGGGAAGGGGAGCGGGCAATCAAATTCCGTACCAATCCGCACCGGTTCGCTTCTCTAGTCGTGCTAAAGGCACCTGATACGCCATCGGTTTTGTTTGAAAGCGGTTATTTGACCAACAAAGATGACGTGGCGTTATTGATTTCCCGTTCGGGGCAAGGCAAAGTTGCCCGTGGAATCGCCAATGCCGTAGAGGCACATTTTGCCCGGAAATTGGCTCAGCGCTGATAGCTGAGCTTTGTCGGTTAATCTTTGAGACATAGCACTATTGTAACATTTGGTACCTGAGGGTGGATCGATAAAATATTTCGTCGATATTTTCTGGAAAATGCCTCCGATAGTGCTAGACAGCGCTCCATATGGACGAATATATACCTGATAATCAAAGCGCCGGTACGACGGAAAGTCTCGCGTATAAGCTGGAACGCAATACTGGCGGTTTTATTAACCGATTAGAGCAGCTGTGGCAGAAACGACTTTTCCGTCTGTTTTTGGGCTTTGTTGCACTATGTCTATTAGCGTGGTTGCTGATTTGGGTCATTTTTGCACGCGATTTGCCTGATGCAAAAACGCTGCAACAATATGAGCCGCCACTGCCAACTATGGTCCGCGCTTACGACGGCGAACCGGTTCATAGTTATGCCCGAGAACGGCGGGTACAACTGGAATATGCTGAATATCCTGCATTGTTGGTGCGTGCTTATCTAGCGGCGGAAGACAGAACATTTTTTGAACACGGCGGTCTCGACTATCCCGGTATCGCTAGTGCGATGATCAGCAATATATCGAGCAGTGGGCGACCCATCGGTGCTTCCACGATCACGCAGCAGGTCGCCAAAAACCTGTTGCTGACAAACGAAGTGTCCTATCGCCGTAAAGTGCGTGAGGCTTTATTGGCCTATCGTATTGAAGAAGTGCTGACCAAGCAGGAAATTCTTGAACTTTATCTCAACCAGATTTTTCTTGGTCGAAATGCTTACGGCGTACAAGCAGCGGCGCAAGCCTATTTTGGGAAAGATGTCGATCAGTTGGCTCTGCATGAAATGGCTTATCTGGCGATTTTGCCAAAGGGGCCGTCTAACTATCGCCCTGAAAATAACGAGCAGCGTGCTATAAATCGTCGGGACTGGGTCTTGGGCCGGATGCTGGAAAATGGTTGGATCAAGAAAGAGCAGCATGATCGTGCGGTTGCACAGCCGTTGGGCGCCATTCGCTCTGGCGGCGCTCGTTTTGAACGGGTTGGTGGTTATTTTATCGAAGAAGTTCGCCGTCAGCTGATCGAGCAGTTCGGCGAGAACGAGAAGGCTGGACCTTTTAGCGTCTATTCGGGCGGTCTTTGGGTTCGGACTTCGCTCAATCCCGAGTTGCAAGAATATACTAAGGATGCTCTGCGCACCGGTTTATTGCGTTATAGTAGCGGCAAGGGCTGGAGCGGTCCGATCAACAAGATCGAAATAGATAATAAATGGGCGCAACGGTTGGCTTCTACCTTCATCGGTACCGATTATGCAGATTGGCGGATAGCAGTCGCCTTAAAGCGTGAGGGCAATGGCGCTGAAATCGGGTTTTCTGATGGCGCAAGGGGGCGTATTGGCGGCGCGCCAAGCGGTTTGGCTGCTGGCGATATAATCGCGGTTAGCCCAGCGGGTGGCAGTAATTATATCTTGCGAAATGTGCCAAAGGTTTCCGGCGGCATGGTTGTTCAAAATCCGCGCAACGGCCGGATTTGGGCTATGCAAGGCGGATTTGATGATCGCATGAGCTCGTTTAATCGGGCAACTCAAGCCGAGCGGCAACCGGGTTCGACGATCAAGCCTTTCGTTTATGCGACTGCGCTCGACCACGGTATGACACCGGCCACGCTCATCGTTGATAGCCCGTTCTGTGTGTATCAATCCGCTTCTTTGGGTCGCAAATGTTTCCAGAATTTCGGTGGTTCTCGCGGAGCAGGGGAACAGACATTGCGATGGGGTGTAGAGCAATCTCGTAACCTGATGACCGTTCGCGCGGCCAATGATGCGGGTATGGAGAATGTCGTCAAAACCATTAAAACAATGGGTATTGGCGATTATAAACCTTATCTCGCTTTCGCACTGGGCGCAGGCGATACAACGGTTGAAAAGCTGACCAATGCTTATTCCATGCTGGTCAATCAAGGCCGTGAGTTAAAGCCGACCGTGATTGATTTTGTTCAGGACCGGCACGGCAAGGTCATTTTCCGCGCCGACAAACGCATTTGTGAAGATTGCAATCTGGATGATTGGGATGGACATTCAATGCCTCGTCCGAAACCTGCAGGCAAGCAACTCATGGACCCTATGACGGCCTATCAGATGGTGAATATCATGGAAGGCGTTATTACTCGCGGGACAGCTCAAAATCTAAAAAGTCTGGATCGTCCACTTTTCGGCAAAACCGGAACGGCGAGCGGTCCGACTAACGTGTGGTTCGTGGGCGGATCACCGGACATGGTCGCTGGTGTCTATATGGGCTTTGATCAACCTGCCAATATGGGGGGCTATGCGCAGGGCGGCACAATGGCTGCGCCGATTTTCAAACAATTTGCTGAAAAAGCAATGGCCGGTATGCCGAAAACTCCTTTCATAGCACCACGCGGTATTCGTATGGTGAAGGTGGACCGCAAGACCGGGAAGCGGGTTTTCGGTGGCTGGCCGTCTGATGATCCAAAATCTTCTGTTATATGGGATGTGTTTAAACCAGAAACAGAACCAAAACGTTCCATCCGCAAGGAAGATCTTTTGGCGCGTTTGGAAGCTAAGAAAGCGCAATTAAAGGCGTCCAAGATTGCTGCGCGCAACCGGGATGCAGCAAATGCCAGTCGTAATAACGGACCGGCACAAAATGATAGTGATTTCCTTCAGGACGAAGGCGGAATTTACTAAGATTTCGTTCGTTTCTATTGAAATAAGCTAATTGTCGTTCATCCGTTAGATTAGCGGAAAATCGGAAGATATGGCTTCTGCAGCCTGAAAAAATGCATGCTGCCAGATCATAGCGGTTAAAGCTGCGTACATTTTGCGCGTTTCCCTGCTGACAGCAGCTATAACCCCTGCTATCGGCGCCCATATGACCGAACGTTCCCATATCCGTAATTTTTCGATTATCGCCCATATTGACCATGGCAAATCAACGCTGGCGGATCGCTTGATCCAGCATACCGGTGGGTTGACTGAGCGCGAAATGAGCGAGCAAGTGCTTGATAATATGGATATTGAGCGTGAGCGCGGTATCACGATTAAAGCGCAGACGGTGCGTCTTCGTTATACTGCCAAAAATGGCGAAACCTATGAACTCAGCCTTATGGACACGCCGGGTCATGTCGATTTTGCTTATGAAGTATCGCGCAGCCTTGCAGCCTGTGAGGGGGCTTTGCTCGTCGTTGATGCGGCGCAAGGCGTCGAAGCGCAGACCTTAGCCAATGTTTATCAATCGATAGAACATGACCATGAAATCATCCCCGTTCTGAACAAAGTTGATCTGCCAGCGGCAGAGCCAGAGCGTGTGCGTCACGAAATTGAAGAAATTATCGGACTTGATGCATCCGAGGCAGTTCTCGCATCCGCGAAATCAGGCATCGGCATTGAAGATATATTGGAACAGATTGTTGCCAAGATACCGCCTCCCGGTGGAGACCGCGATGCGCCGTTAAAGGCCATGCTAGTCGATAGTTGGTATGATCCTTATCTCGGCGTTGTCATTCTTGTTCGCGTTATTGATGGTGTAATAACCAAGGGCCAGCGGATCAAATTCATGGCCCAAGGCACCGAACATCTGGTGGACCGCGTCGGCTGTATGACGCCGAAGATCGAACAATTGTCGGAACTCGCTGCTGGTGAAATTGGCTTTATCACGGCGCAGATCAAGGAAGTCTCCCAAACCGCCGTGGGCGATACGATCACGACAGTGAAGGGCGGCGCGACCGAAGCATTGCCCGGTTTTAAAGAAGTTCAGTCGGTTGTCTTCTGTGGCCTCTTCCCTGTTGATGCTGCGGATTTTGAAAAATTGCGCGAAAGCATCAGCAAGCTACGGCTGAACGATGCGAGCTTCACTTTCGAAATGGAAACCAGTGCCGCATTGGGGCAGGGCTTCCGTTGCGGTTTTCTCGGGCTCTTGCATCTCGAGATTATTCAGGAACGTCTGACCCGCGAATATGACCTCGACTTGATCACCACGGCACCATCGGTGGTCTATCGTATGGTGATGAACGATGGGTCCGAGCAGTTTCTGCACAATCCGGCTGATATGCCCGATGTCGTCAAGATTTCGGCCATTGAGGAACCATGGATTGAGGCGACTATTTATTGCCCGGATGAATATCTCGGCGGTATTCTAAAGCTGTGTCAGGACCGGCGCGGCGTACAGAAAAATCTGACTTATGTCGGTGACCGTGCGCAGGTGGTTTATGAATTGCCGCTCAACGAAGTCGTGTTTGACTTCTACGACCGGCTCAAGAGCATCTCGCGTGGCTATGCGAGTTTTGACTATCATCAGGTTGGATTGCGAACTGGCAATCTGGTCAAGATGAATATCATGGTCAATGGCGATCCTGTTGATGCGCTCAGCATGATTGTTCACCGCGATGCTGCTGAAACACGTGGGCGGCATATGTGTGAGCGGCTGAAGGATTTAATCCCGCGCCATTTATTCAAGATCCCGATACAAGCAGCCATTGGCGGCAAGGTGATCGCGCGCGAGACTATTGCGGCAATGCGCAAGGACGTGACGGCGAAATGCTATGGAGGTGATATCAGCCGCAAGAAAAAGCTGCTCGACAAGCAGAAAAAGGGCAAGGCCAAGATGCGCGAATATGGCAATGTGAGCATCCCACAGGAAGCATTTATTGCTGCGCTGAAAATGGGTGACGAAGGTTAGCTAAGTCCTATTGCCAATCATTGCCAATGGCTATTGTTGTAATGCGCAGGGTTTGATTTCTCCCGGCAACGGCGCTTTGCCGATTGGACGAAACCGTGCGAAATAACCACCTAGTGCTGGCCGCTCCATATAGCCGACTAACTGATAGCCGACGGCCTCGAACTCACAGAAAAGTTGTTTGGGCGGGATACCGTGTTGTGTAAGTTTACGGTCCACATCGACAACAATGACTTCACCGCCATTATATCTGCCACCATCGCGGTCTGAACGGATGGCGGGACGAAGCCGCGAGAGAAAAGCATAAGGCTCTCTCACTTCATGATACATATGGACTAGGAAGATGCGATCAAAGCTGTCTTTGGGCAGGCGCGGATCATCAGGCGCGCCCAATTTGATTGAGACATTGTCGAGTGCATCGCGCGCCACTCGGTCAGCCAGACGTTTAATCGCATCTTCGTCAATATCCTGCGCCAGCACTCGTCCATCGGCCCCGACTTTTTCGGCAAGCCGTACGGTATAATAGCCTTCACCGGCTCCAATGTCCGCGACCGTCATGCCCGGCTCCAGTCCTGCGGCCTTCATAATTTCTTCCGCCTCACCCACCGTATCTCGGGCCGTTTCCGTTGACCATTGATTGCCCGCTAGGTCGGAAACCGGCCGAGATGCTGGCGGGAAAGCCCGCGCAGTTTCTGGCCGATCTGCGTCGACATCGGGTACCCGTTTGCACCCGGTCAGTGAAGTCGCCACCGCAAATGCGGCAAGCGCCATGAGGGGAAGCGAGAGACGGTGCAGCTTAAAAATGTTCATGCAATTATAATTAGGCGAGGGGAGCAAGGGGAGCAATGGTGATTTTTTGCGGTGGTCAAATTGCAGATGTTATTTTGTTGGTCCTATATTGCAGGCGGGTCGGCTGACGACAGCCATAGGTTTGTATCAGGACATATACGGACTGTTGACGGACTAATATCAATTTAGCCTAATAAAGACTGTGAAAAGCAGCGTTTTTTTGGCAGAACGAAATTAGACTGGATAGGTCTGATGATTGAAGGAACAATATGGCTGATCGGGATTCCTATTTACAGGACGTAATCAATTCTCCTGAAGGGCCGCATATCGCTGCTCTGTTCGATTTTGATGGTACGATCATCGCCGGTTATTCCGCGACCGCTATGCTTTGGGAAAAAATCAAGCGTGGGGAATTGGGTGCCGAGGAGCTGATCGAAACAGCCAATGTTATGGCGCAATATTCGATGGGCAGCATGGGCTTTTCTGGTCTGATGATGGCGGCGGCAAAATTCATGAAAGGTGTGACCGAGGACAGCTATTTCGAATTCGGAGAAGAACTTTACGAAAAGCATATAGCGCGCAAAGTCTATCCGGAATCACGCGCTTTGATTGAGGCGCATATTGCAAAGGGACATACGATTGCGATTGTCTCTTCCGCGACGATATACCAGATAGAGCCAACTGCGCGGGATTTGAATATCGAGCATGTATTATGCTCTCAATATGAAGTCGAAAATGGAGAGTTTACGGGCAATATCATTCGCCCGCTATGTTTTGGAGCGGGCAAAGTCATCGCCGCGGAAAAACTGGCAAAGGAGTATAATCTCGATCTCGACAAGAGCTATTTTTATTCGGACAGTGACGATGATCTGGAGCTGTTGGAACGGGTCGGTAAGCCGCGTCCGTTAAACCCCAACGGTAAGCTGACAGAAATTTCCAAGGAACGCGGTTGGCCGCTGCAAAAATTTGATAGCAGGGGGCAGGGTAGGCCAGTTGACTATTTGCGGACGATATATGCAACGGGTTCACTTGTTACGTCTTTTGTCGCGGGATTGCCGATTTGGGCGCTGACCGGATCACAACGTGAGGCAACGAATTTTTCCACCGGACTTTTTGGCGACATAGCAACGGCTTTGACTGGTGTTGAGCTGGATGTTTCGGGTGAAGAAAACCTTTGGGTCAATCGCCCGTGCATTTTCGTCTTTAATCATCAGAGCAAAGCTGATGTGATGATCATGGCAAAGTTGGTTCGCAAGGATGTCGGCAGCATAGCCAAGCACGAGGTCAGAGATACGCCGATTATCGGAAAAGTGATGGAATTTGCCGGAACCGTATTTGTTGACCGCGCAAATGGTCGGAATGCAATCAAGGCAATGGCGCCGCTGGTTGACGCGATAAAGGTTGACGGAAAATCCATTTGCATTGCACCAGAAGGGACACGCACCTTGTCGCCCAAAGTGGGCCCATTCAAAAAAGGTGCGTTCCATCTGGCGTTGCAGGCCGGTGTACCGATGGTACCGATCGTGATCCACAATGCTGGTGATGTTGCTCCCAAAAATGAATTTGTTATGCGCCCTGCAGTCGTCAAGGTGGATGTTCTACCTCCTGTGGATACCAGCGGTTGGACGAGGAAAACGCTGAATAATCATGTTGCAGAGGTACGCGGCATGTTCCTGAAAGCGTTGGGACAGTCAGATGAGGATGCGGTGGTTGCTGCGGCGCCTGTGAAAGCCGAATCCGCGCCGAGAAAGCAGGCAGCTGTAAAACAGACAACACCGGCCAAAAGCGCGCGAGGCGGGAAAACCGAGGAGGCGATCGCTCATACAAAAATAACGCCGATTAAGAAACCTGCATCGCAAAAAACACGCGTAGCGGCAAAGGTCAGCTCCAGAACATCTACAGACGAAAAGGCTGTGAAAAAGCCTGTTGTAAAAAAGACGGTTGGCCGGAAGGCTTCCCAACAAACAGCATCTACAAAAAAGGCTGCTTCTACAAAAGCGGCCATATATAAAAATTAGGGAGCAGGAATGGACGAATCAACGACAATAGCAAAATCTGTACCTCTGCTCGCACAGGGGCCTAAACTATTTGTCATTGATGCCCGTAATCGTGTCGAACGCCGCTATCTTCTCGACTGGCTGAATAGTTCGCTGGCGGAAGGCGGGCAGGCACACGAGTTTAACTGGGTCAGCCTGCCCATTTCCGATGAACGAGTTCACCTGCGGTTGAAGGGATTAAGCCAGAAGCTGGATGCTGAGCCTGATACACTTGTAATACCAGTCCGGATTGCTTGGCGCATTCCGAATTTTGAAAAAAGCAGGGCGCTAAAAAAGCGACATGCGCTGTTTGGTGATCCCCGCACACCGGGCAGCTTTCGCGCGCGGATGATCTTGCTTCGCAACAAACGCCGCGCACAATGTCTCACCGGGCAACCGGCGACCATTGCCGATTTGAAACAGCGTTTTGATCAACAAAATGCAGTTTCTGTTCCTGACGATGAAGAAAATGAATTTGCCGGATTTGTTATTCGACAAGCTAGTCTGGTTCTCGATATCGAAGAACGGGGGCTTCGAGGGCGCCGCTACAAAGTCCCGCGGTTCGTTGCAGATGGTCTGCGTACAAGCCCTAAATTCCGCGCAGCCATGACCGAACTGGCTACAGATCTTAATAAGTCAGAGAGTGCACTGTACGACGAAGCTGGCAAATATATGAGGGAGCTCATTGCTCGTCCCAGTGCGTTATTCATTGATATGAAAGCTCGTCTGGATCGTTTCATGCTTTCGCAAGGCTATGAAGACGAAGTGGTGTTCGACAAGAACGAGTTAACACGGTTGCGTAAAACCATGCGGGATCATCCGACTTTGCTGCTGTTCACGCATAAAACCTATATAGATGGCGTGACGCCCACGGACCTCGCTTATCAAAATGACCTGCCGATGTTGCATGTTTTTGGCGGTATTAATCTGGATTTTTTTGGCCTTGGATTTGTTTTGAGGCGCGCAGGAACAATTTTCATTCGTCGCAGCTTTGAGAATAATCCGGTTTATAAGCTCGTCCTGCGCCATTATGTTAGTTATCTGTTGGAAAAGCGATTTCCGATGACATGGGCATTTGAAGGCACAAGGTCGCGTTTAGGGAAGCTGATGCCGCCGCGTTACGGCTTGTTGAAATATGTTATGGATAGCGCCAATTTGAATGATATTGAAAATGTTCATATCATTCCGGTTGTCACCAGCTTTGATTTGATCCGTGATGTGGAAGAATATGCCTCGGAACAAACCGGCCGGATTAAAAAGGCAGAATCGTTCAGCTGGTTCATAGGCTATTTGCGTAGCTTACGGGAGCCCATGGGCAAGGTTTACGTGGACTTCGGCAAGCCCGTGGTTATCAAAAAGGCGCCGCGGCCCAATGATCGGATTGGGCTATCAAAAATAGCATTTGAGGTTGCTGTGGAAGCCAACAGGGCAACACCGCTGACTCTCACTTCGCTAATGTGCTTGAGTTTGTTGGGTACTGCACCCCGCGCCATGACTGCTGATGAATTGCGCGCTGTAATTAACTTTTTTGTAAAATGGGCAAAGGCGCGGAATATCCGGTTCAGTGATGATCTGACGGAGAAAAATCTCGAAGGTCTTCAGACGGTAGTTGATACGCTGGTGAATAGTGGCCTGTTTCTTCGCTATGATCAGGGGTCGAGTACGGTTTATACCATACAACCGGAAAAACATCCGCTGGCCAGCTATTATCGCAATTCGATCATCCATCATTTTCTCGATAAGGCGATTATCGAATTGTCATTACTCAAAGCGAGGGAAGACAAGGATAAAATAGCGGTCGATGTGTTCTGGGCAGAAACTGACAGATTGCGTGATCTGTTTAAATTTGAATTTTTCTATCCGCCCAAGGAAGAGTTTCGAGAAAATCTGAAAGCGGAATTGACTCGTGCATGCCCTGATTGGGAAATGAAATTGGAACATGGCGGCATTTTGTTGAAAAGCCTGACCAACCGTTTCCAGCCACTCATAGGCCATGCTGTGTTTTTACCATTCGTGGAATCTTACACCGTTGTGTTAGATATATTGTCCCGATTAGGTCCCGGACAGACCATAGACAAAAAAACTTGTGTTGCCGAAGCGTTAAAGGAGGGGCGGCAGGCTTATTTGATGCGGCGTATAACCAGCGAAGCTTCCATCGGTAAAATCCTGTTCGAAAATGGCTTTAAAATGGCGGCTAGCCAAGGTTTGACGAGTGAATCGTCAGAAGAAACTATCGTCAAGCGTAAGGCATTGCTTCGTAAATTTAGGGCATTGTCGCGGAGAATGGAAAAGTCGCGTCTAGAGGTGCTGAGTCTTGCCGACAAAATATTTGAATGAATGAGCCTATAGGAAAGGAGTCTCCCATGACAGGCAAACCGCAGCTCCATCAGCTTAGTGCGCAGGACGCGCAGTTTGTGTACATGCAAACCCCGAACAATCCGACGCATGTCATGGCGGTCTATATTTGCGATCCTTCTTCTATTTCCGGCGGAAAAGTAAGATTTAAGGATATTATCGAACATATGCGTGGTCGTATGAAGGCTTCAGCAATGTTCAAACGCAAATTATACAGACTACCATTGGATATGGATCATCCCTATTGGGTTGAGGACGAGCATTTCGACCTTGAAACGCATATTTCGCACAGCCGATTACCGGAACCGGGAGACTGGCGGCAATTTTGTATTGAAGTCGCAAGGCACCACAGCAAATCTCTCGATATGAACCGCCCGTTGTGGGACATGTCTGTTGTGGAGGGACTGGATAATATCAAGGGGATTGCAAAAGGCAGCTATGCAATTTTGACGCGGATCCACCACTCGACCATTGATGGCGCTTCTGGTGCGCATTTTTTTGCGTCTATCTCGGATATTGATATGAAGGGTACGCCTGCCATCCCGGTTCCGACGGAGGAAACGGAAATCGCATCGCTGCCTGACCCGGTCGAAATTCTGGGCCGTGCGATTAATAGTGCTGTGACATCACCGGTAAAATTGACTCAAGCTGTGTTAAAATTAACCCCTGCTTTGTTAAAAAATGCAGAGAAAAATATCATAGGGGCGCAAGAAGGAGGGGGAGGAAAAGTCCCTGACACTCGTTTCAACGGCCCCGTCTCTCCCCATAAAATGTTTGAGGCGGTAACATTTGATCTGAGCGACTTGAAAACGATCCGTTTGAAGGTCGATGGAACCACTATAAATGATGTTGTGCTGGCCATTTGCAGCGGGGCGCTGCGCAAATATCTGACAAAGCATAAAGAGCTTCCTACCGAATCTTTGGTTGCGGTTGTCCCCATAAATGCGAGGAGCAGCAAGGGAGAAGAAGCCAATCCGGGAACGAATATATCGGCTATGACCGTAAAAATATGGTCGAATATTACAGATCCTTTGACAAGGCTGGAAGCGATCAGAGACACGACGCGTGAAACAAAGGCAGCTAAATCTGGCCTTAGCGCGCGGATTATGACGGATATTACGAAGCATATTCCCGGCGCCACCATGTCTGGGGTTGCCCGTGTACTAAATAGTGAACGATTTTCCCAAAAAGTGAGCAACCTCTTCATTTCCAATGTGCCCGGGCCCCAAGTCCAATTGTATATGAACGGTGCAAAGATAACGCATCAATATGGTTTGGGACCGTTAGGTAATGGTATGGGGCTGTTTATCGCAACACCAAGCTATAACGGAACGATTGCGTTTAGTATTGTTTCTGATAGAAAAATGATGCCGGATATTGAATTTTTTCGGGAATCTATTCAAATAGCTTTTGACGAGTTGTTGGATGCCAAGCCAGTGGTTGGAAAAGCCAAAACAGAGGCAAAGGCCGCGCCAGTGAAAAAGGCTGCGGAAACCGAAGGTAAGTCGGTCATGTACCGGCGGGTATCCAAATCGCCAAGACGAGCGCAGCCAGTGAAGTCGAAATAAAGGAGAGGCAAATATTCCGGGACGCCCGTTAACAGGTGTCTTTCCGCGGCGACACGTGTATTCCGTATCATAGTAAGCGAGTAAGATATGATTTTAAGCACCACTTTAAAGATGGAAAAGGCGATGGCTCAGGCGGAAAATTATTCCGACTGGTCAGATGCTGCCGCAGCGCATGATCGGTCCACTGGCGTCGACAAGTGGAAGGAATCGGATGAGAGTAAGCATTTCGATAGCGCCTCCATCCGTCGCCGTTTGAAAAGGATTTCTAAGCTTTGGAAAGAACAGGATAATGCAGGTCTGCTCTATGCTCTGAACGAAGGTATACACGGAAATATGGACGGTATGGGCAATGATCGCCTGCATCAGAAAGCCAAATTCGGGACCAAGCAATTAATTCAGGATTATGTCGACGCGATTGTTAATTCTTTGGAATATCTGGCCAGTGATAAGGTCGATGATATCCCTTTTGAAGAAAAGTTGGATTTCTTTCGCAGAGCGCAGCATTGTTATGGCCGCTCGGCTTTTTTGATGAGTGGTTCTGGCGCATTTCTTTATTTTCATGTGGGCGTCGTGAAGGCATTATGGTCTGAAGGTCTGTTGCCGCATATCCTGTCGGGGTCCAGTGGCGGATCCGTCGTTGGCGCGTTGGTTAGCACGCATGTCGATGAAGAAATTTCTCCATTTTTTGAGGCTGAAAATCTGGTAACAGAAGGCCGGGACGATGATAATCAGGGTTTTGGTTTGTTCGGTGGTTCCAGAAGCCTTAAAATAGATCAAATACGCGCTCGTATTACCAAGATGATCCCGGATCTGACGTTTCAGGAAGCCTATGAATTGACGGGTCGGCATTTGAATGTATCGATAGCGCCAGCTGAAAAGCATCAGACATCACGGCTGCTAAACGCTATCGCATCGCCCAATGTCTATATTCGTGAAGCGGTTATGGCTTCATGCGCTGTGCCGGGCATTTACCCGCCTGTAACATTAGCTGCGAAAGACCATACTGGGGAGCGTAAGCCCTATTTGCCCAATCGCAAGTGGGTTGATGGTTCGGTTACCAATGATTTGCCCGCCAAGCGGTTAGCGCGGCTTTATGGGGTTAATCATCATATAGTAAGCCAAGCCAATCCCCTAATCACGCCATTTACGACAGATGTGAAGCAACAAAATAACCCGCTTTCCGCTATTAGAAATGCTACGACATCAACAATGAAGGCATGGCTCAACGCCAATGTTGAGATAATGCAGAAACCGCTGTCCCATTTTCCACGGCTCAACAGCTTGGCCAATATGACACTGTCGGTGATTAATCAGGACTATACCGGTGACATTAATATCATTCGCCCTGCGATGTTCTGGAGCCCGGCTAAAATCCTTAGCGATTTGTCTGTCGAGGAAATAGCCGAACTTATTCAACTGGGTGAGCGTATGACGTGGCCGGAAATTGAAATGGTGCGTACCCAGACGAAAATTAGCCAGACGCTGGACCGGATATTGTTCGAATATGAATCTGAACTGGCGCATGATCATGTGGTTGCGATGAAAAGAAAAATCGCATGAAGCACCAAGAAGGTGCGCTGAATCTAATTTCGCCGTCCGCCGGTGCGGGGGCAAGGCTATATTGCCAGAGTTGGAGCCCGGAAGGTCGTTCCAACGCGGTCATCATTCTGGTGCATGGCTATGATGAGCATAGCGGTCGATATGGTTATTTTGCTGAACATTGTGTCAAAAATGGCTTTGCGGTTCACAGTCTTGACCATTGGGGGCATGGAAAATCGGAGGGAGTTAATGGCTTTATTCCCGACTTCTCTGTCTATCATGACGGGCTGGATGCGCTGATTGATGGACTGCCGGCTGATCAACAGGTGTTACCTCGGATATTGGTCGGACATAGTTTGGGCGGATTAATTAGCACGACTTATTTGCTGAAAAACCAGTCTCAATTTGTAGCGGCTGTGCTTTCGGGGGCTGCAATCAAGGCTACCGAGGAACCTTCTTCTCTTATGAAGGGGTTGAGCAAATTGCTGTCAAAAGTTGCTCCAAAAATGGGCGTTTTGGCGCTGGATGCCAATGGCGTTAGCCGTGATTCAGAGGTTGTGGCTGACTATCTTGCAGATCCTTTGGTATCCGGAAGCAAGATCAGCGCGCGTCTTGCGGTTGAGATGATGGCCAATATGGATTTGGTACAAAGAGAGGCCGCTAAGGTTACGCTGCCGCTGCTGTTCCTGCATGGCGGAAATGATAGTCTGGCTGCTCCTAAAGGGGCAATTTTTCTGCATGAGCACATTAGTTCGGATGAGAAGCTGCTTAAAATCTATCCCGAGCTTTTTCACGAAATTTTTAACGAGCCTGAAAAAGACAAGGTGCTGACGGATATGACCAACTGGATAGAGGGTATATTGGCAAAATAGCTGCGTTAAATGCGAACGGGGGAGTTTCATGATGATGATCATTTTATATATTTTGGGCGCAATAATGTTGGCCGGGATGATCGCATATCATGTTTTTCCGCAAATATTATATCGAGCGATATCGGCCATGATCCGCGCGCGCGGCGGTATGCGACCAAAATCGATCAGAGTTGGCGATGATACCTGGCCTTATCTGGAAGGTGGCGAGAGCGACGGCGTGCCGGTGATCTTGCTACATGGCTTTGGTGGCGACAAGGATAACTGGTCTATTTATGCCCCGTATATAACAAAGTGGCATCGTTTAATTGCCCCTGATCTGCCCGGTTTTGGCGAAAATGACCGTTCCCTCGATAGGGAATATGATATTTTGTCGCAGGTACATCGCCTGAACGCTTTTCTCGAGGCCATGCATATCTCCACATGTCATATCGGTGGCAATAGTATGGGGGGCTATATTGCTCTGCAATTTTCAATGGAATATCCTGAGCGGGTTTCATCTCTTACTCTGTTTAATAACGCGGGCACGGTCGGAAAGGATAAAAGTGAATTGGAAATCGCTGCTGAAAAAGGCGACAATTCATTAGCTTTGAATAATCTATCGGACGTGGATCGGCTTATGGCATTTATATCCTTTAAGCCGATACCGATGCCGAAAAATTTCAAGAAATTATTCTTCTCAGAGGCTAAAGCGCATAAAGATGTTCTGGACAAGATATTCTGGCAAATTGCTGGCTCAGGTATCAACAATCCGCTTAATGACCGGTTGGCCGAGGTCAAAGCGCCTAGCCTGATTATATGGGGGCGCAATGACCGTCTGATTGACGTCAGTTGTGTATCGGTTCTGGAAAATGGCATTAAAAATAGTGAGGCTGTAATTTTCGAAGAAACGGGACATGTTCCGATGATAGAAAAGCCGAAAGATACTGCATCTGTACATCTAGCATTTCTTGCAAAACATTGAGTTTCTGGTCAGTTTGATCGCAGGCTTCTCTTTTTGAGAAACACAGTCGCAGGAAATATAGGGAAAAGGCATGAAATTGCGAGTTGGCATATTGGGCGGAGGTTCTTGGGGGACAACGGTAGCCTCGTTAGTGTCGCGCAATGCTCCCGTAAAAATTTGGGCAAGAAACAGTGATACCGTTCATGATATCAACATAAACCACCGCAACAGCAAATACCTACCCGATGCGATAGTGCCGGATGCTGTGAAGGCCACTCATGTTATTGGGGAAGCTGTTTCCGATGCAGACGTGCTAGTTATGGCAATTCCGTCCAGTAATTTTCGCACAGTACTCGAAGAAGCCAAGCCCTTTTTGCGGCCATGGGTCCCGGTAATCAGTCTGACCAAAGGTTTGGAACTGTCCACTGGCAAACGGATGACCGAAGTTATTGAAGATGTGCTGCCGGGACATCCCGTTGGGGTGCTAACGGGTCCCAATTTAGCCCGCGAAATTATGGCAGGACAGGCTGCTGCCAGTGTGATTTCAATGGAAGACGAGATTATCGTCAAACAATTACAGCAACTATTCCATTCTGGTTTATTCCGTGTTTACACTAATACTGATTTATTGGGCTGTGAATTAGGTGGAGTACTCAAAAATATTATCGCTATTGCAGTCGGCATGGGCGACGGTTTGGGGGCAGGAGACAATACCCGCTCTGCTTTGATTACCCGCGGTCTGGCTGAAATTACACGGCTAGGCGTTGCCATGGGCGGGCGCTCGGAAACTTTCTCTGGTCTCACTGGAATGGGTGATATGATTGCAACCTGCACCAGTCCGTTGAGCCGGAATAGACATGTCGGTGTTGAGCTTGGAAAAGGTCGTAAAATCGACGATATTATTGAAGAAATGCTGATGGTTGCAGAAGGTGTGAAAAGCGCGCCCACCGTGATAGCTCTCGCGAAAAAATATAACGTGGCAATGCCCATTGCGGAGGATGTCTTTGAAGTTACGCAAGGCACTAGATCGGCGGTTCGTGCGTATCGCGGTTTGGTGAGTGCATCGGCAGGGTCCGAAGCAGAGGCAGGGTAAATGGTAGCGAAAAAGGTGATTTTTTTTATTCAACTCCATCGGATTGCGGTGGACATACCTGTGCGGACAATATGATTTAACATCAGATTTTATCCAATTTTACAATTGGTTGTTAACCATTTTGTCCCGCATAAGCCTATGGATTTCTCACTTCATTAAGGATGTTGATTAATATATTTACTTTTACTTGCTTCTTTTTGGGGCGTATCATAAAAATATCACCCAAGCGCTTCGGAAATTGTTACGACAAAGTATCGACGTAACCCCGATTATGTGGAGTGTATATATGGACTTACGAAGCCAGGCGGTGAATGATATTGAGAGTGAATTGATCGTTGATGGACATGATTCTCCGATCACAACGCAATTTGGTCTCGACCAAGATATACTGACACAAAAGTTCAATGAACTTGATTTGCGGTTCGATAAAACAGATGAAATTTTCTGGTGTTATATGAACCAAAAATCACGCCCCAGTTACACTTATGAACTGGGTGATGAAATCCAACAGGTTCAGGATTGGATACACACAAATTACGCGATGGATGTATCCCACAATACGGACCCGTTGCGCTATTTTGTCTCTGGATCGCACACACCGGGCATTTACAATCTGGGCGGTGATCTAACACATTTTGCGGATTGCATCCGGCGACGTGATTTAGGCGCGTTGAAGAAATATGCGCGGACTTGTGTGCATATGCAATATGCCAATAGCACAGGCTTTGGCGCTCCCATCATTACCATGGCTTTGGTGCAGGGGGATGCTTTGGGTGGAGGTTTTGAACATGCTCTGGCCTTTGATATTCTCGTTGCGGAAAGAAGTGCGCGGCTCGGTTTGCCCGAAATTTTGTTCAATTTATTCCCGGGTATGGGAGCCTATAGTTATCTCCGACAGCGGCTAAGCCGCCGTGAAACAGAACAGTTCATATTGGAAGGGAAATTGTTCGGGGCCGCAGAGCTTTATGACATGGGCGTCGTCGATATTCTGGCTGAGGATGGCAAGGGCGAAGAGGCAATTGTCGAATATGCCAAGCAAAATGGCAAACGATTCCATGCCGAACGCGCAGTCTATAAAGCGCGGCGCCTGGCCAATCCGGTCACATTAGATGAGTTGTTGGAAATTACAGATATGTGGGCGGAAACTGCGCTTCATCTTGAAGAAGCCGATGTGCGGAAAATGGAGCGATTAGCTAAGGCGCAAGACCGCAAAATCGCGCGTTCACTTGAGGTGGTTGGATAGCAGTTTATCCGGCTGCGCTATAATCCTTGTCGATCCGGCTATTCTGAACAAATTCCGGATCAATCAGATAGCTCGTAATCCGTGACACTTCCTGATTAATCTGGGACAGGTATTCAAAGCGACGTTCGGTGAATTTTAATTCCGTGATGATTTCCAATTCTCCGCACATCTGGGCCAATTTCATTGCGCCAACATTATTGGCACCGCTTTTGAACGCGTGGGCTTGAAAACGGAAAGCTTCGACGTCGCACTCATTTACCGATTGATCAAAGGCGTGCATTATGTCTGTTGTATCTTCGATATAGGCATCAACGATTGACTGAACAAAATCATCGTCACCGATGGATCTTAAATAATCAATCTTTTCTGGGTCGAGTGGCGGGGCAAGTTCGTTGATCCGTGTCGATGTGATGGAACGAACGACGTTAAACGGATCGGATTGTTGAGATAGTCCCACTTCATCGACGCTGATATAATTGCCTGTCTGCTCAGCTACCATATCGAGCAAGAGTCCTGCTTCAATCGGTTTTGTGAGGCGTAAATCCATGCCTGCATCAAGACATTTCTTCTCTGTTTCGTCAGTGGAGTCTGCAGTAAGGCCGATGATCGGAATATGCTCGCGTGGTCCTTCGATCTGACGCCATATTTTACAGCATTCGATGCCCCCAATATTGGGCATGTTGACGTCGAGAAACACTATATCAAAACTTTGCTGTTCAAGTTCATCTAAGGCTTGCTCACCGTCGGAAACAGCGACAACCTTATGGCCCGCATTGGCAAGTATGGTTTGCAAAACCATTTGATTTGTGCGGTTGTCATCCGCCACAAGAATGTTCAGTCCAACGTCGTTGCGGATGGTCCGTCCGACATCATCTTCTGGTTGATTACGGTTTCGGTTGAAGGAACAACCAATTTGAACGACGCTGCGTATCGTATCAAAATCCGGAGATGCAGGTAAGACAGAGGCAAAAGCGGCACGCAGTTTAATCTCATCAAGACTTTTGCTGTTGTTTGAGGAAAGTAGGACCGGCGGCAAATTAGCATCGCGGAAATAGTTCCAAAATATAGCATCATCTTTATGTTGTTCCGCTATCTGATCATCAAGCAGAGCGAGGTCATAAGAGGATAGCTGAAAATTCTGTAGGATCGTTGCCAACTTGTCTGTTGTTGTGCATTGGATATGTTCGATATGGAATTCTTTGGCGTCTTCATGCGATATAAGCGGGCCATGTGGGGCGAAACCCAGTGACAATATCTTGAAGTTTTCGCCATGCAGCGCGTCTTCGTCGTCTTTGATCATGTCAATCGGGCAGGATAGGGTGAAGGTGCTGCCCTCTCCGATAGCACTTACTAAACTCACCTCGCCGCCCATTTGCATCGCGAGTCTTTGGCAAATAGCCAGTCCAAGTCCTGTGCCGCCGAAAGTGTCGACGATGCCGTCATCCGCTTGTTGGAAGACACCGAATATTTTATCGTGGGATTCTGCCGCTATGCCCGGTCCGGTATCAGTCACTGAGCACCATAGCTTCGGCGCTTGTTGTGTGTCGTCGATCCAGCATTTAAGTGTCACAGAGCCGGTAGAGGTAAATTTCACCGCGTTACTTGTCAGATTGATCAGGATATTACGGATATAGTCGAGTTGTCCAGAGACGCGGTGGTCGCTCATCGCTTCGGCTTGGAGATGGATCTCTAAGCCTTTTTCGGTAGCCGCTAATTGCATGATGTCCCGCACATCAGTCAAAATATCCACTACGCTGAATTCTTTGGGTGTGGGCAGCTCTTCTTGCGTGTCAGATTGCGCAAAACTGAGCAATTGGTTTATCAGGTGGAGCAAATGCTTGCCGGCTGAGACACTTGTTCCAACCATTTGTTGCTGGGCTTCGGGCAGCTTCATATCTAACAAATGGGTGCCATAGCCGATAATGGCATTCAGCGGCGTGCGGAGTTCGTGACTAATGCTTGCGAGGAAAAGACTCTTCGCTTTGTTTGCTTGCTCTGCTTCTTTGGTCGCCTGTGAAATTTTGATGATCAGGGTTGAACAATAAGTAGGAACAACTATCAGACCGATTACCAATCCCAATGATAGTGACATATTATGATGCCAGTACGGCACGCTATAAACGGTCCAGCCGAATGAGAGCGCTCCCATCGCCGCCGCTATGCCTAGCCATTTGATACCGAAGCGAAAGCCATAGCCCAATATCACCCAAAGATATAACGGGTAGAGCGCGGCTACAGCCCCGCCAGCTATTTCAAATAGGTAGGTGGAGGCGCCGAAGTCAACCACCAGTCCAGCAAAACGTCTGGCGTTGCTTGGCTCAGGATTGAAACGATAACCGATCAACAGTGCTAAGCTTCCTATTAGATGAAGCTGAAGGCCGAGCATCACATTGGGAGCACCACCTAGGAGATATGTCACTGCTAGCGTTATGATAATTAATATTAGCCGGTTGACGATCATCTCGCGCTCACGGTCGCGGCCACGTGTTACTATATCGTTATGGTGCCCATGATGATGGTGAGCCGAATGTCCGTGTCTATATTTATGCTTATGTTTGCGGAAATGTGTGGGCCGGACAAAGAATAGCATTGGGGCTATCCTATCGCCGAATCGGGGAGGAACTTATTTTGCTTACCGAATAGTTTGGGCAAATTATCGACATGCTGTGGCCGGGCAATTTTAAAGCCCTGTATTTCATCACATCCAGAGACCTGCAGCAATTCCAGTTGTGCGTCATTTTCGACGCCTTCAGCAATAACCCGCATGTCCAGTGCATGGGCCAAATGGGTAATCGTACCAATAATTGCGCGATCGGCGGCAGAATGCTCAATTCGTGAAATGAAGGTGCGATCAATTTTCAGGCAATTGGCGGGCAGGTCACGAAGATATTGGAGCGACGAATATCCAGTACCGAAATCATCAATGGAAATGCCAACACCCGCATCGCGGAGGCGGTTTAACGATTGGCTGACATGGGCGTTATTATTAAGCAGCAATTCCTCAGTAATCTCGACGACTATTTTCGATGGATCGATCCGGTTCAGTTCAATGTTTTCCAATATGTCTTGCCAGACATCCTGATTCTGGAACTGACGCGGTGACACGTTTATGGCCACGCGCGGAAGGTCAACTCCCTCATCCGCTGACCGACGGATTTGGCTGCATACTTCGGCAATGACCCATTTTCCAAGAGTATCCATGATCCCGGTATCATCGGCAACCCGAATAAATTGTAATGGAAGCAAGCGTCCGCGGGTCGGATGGTCCCACCGTAGCAACGCTTCAAGTCCGACATAGTCTAGGGTTTTTGCATCAACAATCGGTTGGTATTCCAACGCAAACTGATTCTGGCTCAACGCATCGCGAAGTTCGATTTCGAGCGCAGCATCAGCTTGGGCGATCTGGTTCATGCCTTCTGAAAAGAAGCGATGGCAATTACGGCCATTGGCCTTTGCATCATACATGGCAAGGTCTGCAAGCCGCAGTAATTCTTCATATTCATCGCCATCGTTCGGAATTAAGCTTACTCCGATGCTGGCTCCAATAACTTGCTCAATACCGCTAATCGAATAGGGCTCGTTTATTGCTTTTAATATCTTGTTGCAGCGGGAATTAATGGCATCAGGACCATCAATTTTTCCCAGAATTATCGCGAATTCATCGCCGCCAATACGCGCTGCAAAATCATCAGGACCAATAATATCAACGAGCCGTTCAGCTACCTCCCGTAAGAGAGTATCGCCGCTGTGATGCCCGCGCGTATCATTTATGACCTTAAAACGGTCGAGATCGAGCAGCAATAGCGCCGCTTCCTGTCCGGTACTCTTACATGTATTAATGGCTTTGCGCACTTTTTCGGCCAGCAAAGCACGATTGGGTAGGCCTGTTAACATATCATGCAGCGCTAGATGGGTCCTATGCTCTTCGGCGAACTTACGTGCGGTAATGTCAACGGCTGTCGACAAAACACCGATTGTTTCGCCATTATGATTAAGGAGAGGGGATTTGTTGCAGTGGAAGATCAGTTCGACGCCATCGCTAGTATGCTTTTCTTCATAATGCGGGATCGGTTGTTCTGATTTCAATACGATGCTGTTTCGGCGTTCAGCGTTTATGGCTAGATCTGGAGCCAATAGTTCGTTGAAATCACGACCGACCATTTCATCAGGCGTTTTGTCGAACAAAGCGGATTGATAAGCGTTGGTAAAAAGGCATCTACCGGAGCGGTCCGTTGCGTTGATCATGATTGGGATCGTATCGATGATCTGTTCCAACATGCTTTTGTTGGCAGGCGCACTTTCATCCGCGATATCATTCAGTGATGCGTGTTTGCGCTCGATTTCCGATGCACGCTTTCTTAAGTTTACACTTTTCTGACTCTTGGTAAGTAGAGACATTGCGCGTTTGCAAAATTCGACATGAGACACAGGACTTTGCAGGAAATCGGTGGCACCGGCATCCAGCGCTGACAGACGGCATTCGCGGTCTTGATGTGCAGTAATAACAATGGCCGGTACGTCGCTGCAACTTGACATTTTACGGACTTTTTTGATGAACTCCGCGCCATTCATCTGAGGCATCCGATAGTCCACAACCAGCAAGTCGGCGCTATTAGAATTCAGCCATTCCAGTGCTTCTACAGGGTCAGCAAAGGTCACGGCGGAGTATTCCTCCCCCATGATTGTTACAAACTGGGCGTAAATCCTTAGATTTGTGGGCCGGTCGTCGACGATGAGAACGCGAGTGGTCATAGGATTGCAATACGTACCGATAATCAAAATAAGGTTAACGTTGCATTGGGATTCTCATTTAAAAGTTCCGATGAACTTTCTATGAAAAATAATCGATAAATGGCTTATTTTAGGTATTTATCCGGGTTATATCACCTCAGGCTGCCGCTATATTTAAGGTGACCGCTTTTTGATGAAAGCGCTCCTGTAAATTTTTATTGTCGTTAAGAGTGGTAAAATAGCCCATTCCCTTACGGCAATCACATTGCTTAAGAAGTGTCTATCGGGTGCCTCATCTTTTCACGAATTTATACGGTGAGCTTGATGTAGCTTGCTATCGAAGCTCAAATTTAGCACTTGTTAGTCCGGCCGAAACAAGAACAATGATGTTCATCACCGACTATCAAATTATCGCTGCATCGGAATAGGGGAAAACCGTGGAATTCACATATGCTGAGATACTGGATATTCTAGTTACCAAGCACAATATTGCGAATAGCAAGCAGGTTGCCTTTCGTGGCCGGTTGCAACATTTTCAGCGCCTCGGGTTTCCGGAAGGTGCCAATACCGGCAAAGGCAATACGGTGTCTTATTCATGGCGGGAATTATTTTTAATCGGCATGGCATTGGATTGTCTGGAAATCGGATCCACGCCCGACCGTAGTGTGAATGAGATTGTAAAATTTGAAGATGTTTTCCTGTCGGCAGTCGCCAGTGTCGCGATTGGTAACAAAAACGAGGAAAATAAAGAGTTTAAATGTTTCCTCATCGTCGAATTGTCGAACCTTATGTCCTTAAAGGAAGAAGCTGATTGGAGCCAAATAGTAAAATTGCTCTCCCATCACGATCTGATGCAAATTCTATCCAGTGAAGGTTTGGACGCGCATCGCTCACCCTATGCATTAATTGATCTGCGACAGTTTCTAGCGGCCATTTTGAACGGAATTTTCAATTGTGTCGCGGGCTCGAAGAAAACCGTTGTCACTGATTTGAAGGTTTGGGCCCGCGAGCAATTATAGCAAAGCTATAGTCGTGTAGAGTGCCGCACTTTCACGTGAAGCATGGATTTGGACACTATTTGCAGACCTTTTTCTAACGATAACGTCAAGGCGCGGACCCAAAATAGAGGCCCCCGTTTAATCCGATGTGGGGTTTAGACTTCGCAATTTTGAAACCAATTGTTCGAAAATTTTGGGGTTTAGCGTTCGTGTAAATTGACATCCATAGTCCTTAAAACCTTCCCACCTGATAGTTGCGCTCAGCGATTGAATTCCCGGTAATCGTATGAAAACGGGTTGAGCGGGGTTGAGGCTTCGTTTGCTCGTCAATTTAAATCCGGAAACTGAAATATCGGACAAGGTAGCACGGCTTAATTTTTGTCCGGATTGGCAAATTAGTATCTCGGTATGGATAGGCTCTCTGGTCGCATTCCTACTCTCGATGACAGAATCGTTGCCGTCAGCAGGATTGATATTATTTGCAATGCCCATGTTTGCCTTCCGATTTTATATATATATTCTTCTCAGAACGGCAAGTTGCTCAAATTTTGAAGGGTAGTAGGGTAAAGATTATTTGCCATGTGATGATTGGACTGACGCAAGGGCGATACGATCTCTGCATTTACCCTCTTTCTGGATGATCGAGATTGCAAATATCTCTGTCTGTTGGTCAGGAAGAGAGAATTTGAACCTTCAGCCTCTTTGTCCTGAATGAGTTTTTCGACCAGGCTGTACTGATAATAAATTGTCAGGTTGAGGATCACAGCCGGGCGGTATAGCGTGACCTGGAATATATAATTGGAGTGAGCGTTGTGATTCCCGGCCAGCATTACGAACAACAATATCTCGATCTGATGCGTCATATCTGGACGCATGGCGATGAACGAGTGGATCGCACAGGGGTAGGAACCAAAGCCGTATTTGGCGCGACGATGCGCTTTGATCTGGCGGACAATGCTATTCCACTTCTCACTACTAAACGGGTGTTCTGGAAAACTGCGACCAGAGAAATGTTGTGGTTCCTGACCGGAGACACGAATATTCGTTCACTGGTGAAACAAAAAGTCCATATCTGGACCGATTGGCCTTTGGATAAATATCGGAAGGAAACCGGCGAGGATATTGATCGTGATGCTTTTGAACAGCGGATTATCGACGATGATGCGTTCGCGCAACAATGGGGTGATCTGGGCCCTGTTTACGGTAAGCAATGGGTTAACTGGCCGCGCTATACGCCAGTAGGAGAGGACCTGTATCGCCTCGAGGAAAAAGGGATTAATCAGATAAAGTTGCTGATTAATGGGTTAAAAAATAACCCAGGCTCGCGGCGGCATATATTTACTGGCTGGAACGTGGCTGAACTGGATCAAATGGCATTGCCCCCATGTCACAAAACCTATCAGTTTTACGTGTCGGGCGGTAAATTATCTGCGATATTATATCAGCGCAGTTGCGACCTTGGACTGGGTTTTGCGTTTAATGTGTATTCTGCTGCATTGTTGGTTCGGATGATCGCGCAGCAATGTGATCTTGAGCCGGGTGAATTGGTTTGGAACGGCGGCGATGTGCATCTTTATCTCAACCATTCAGAGCTTGTGGAAGAACAATTGTCTCGTGAACCCACTGGAGCACCGAAGTTTAAAATATTGCGTAAGCCGAAGTCAATTTTTGATTATCAAATTACGGATTTTGAGGTGCAGGACTACGTTCCGCAATCCCATATTTCTGCGCCTGTTGCTGTTTAATTTCAATGTGAACCAAGCTCTGAAAAGTTGCGATAAATTATCATTGAATTTCCTTTGCAGATAATTTTATTGCAGGGCGGGAATGTATATTCGCGCCAATCTGTGATAATAATGATTTTGTAACGAGTCGCGTAATGCCGAAAATACAGTAGTAAAGTCAGTTCCGAGAGTAGTGAGGCGTAGTCCAAACAATTTTCAGGGAGCTTTACAATGAAATTCCGTAGCAGAACTCGCCTATTACTGATAAATATATCTCCAATCGCCTGTATTGCTGCCTTGGTTGCACCGGCTCAGGCCCAAACCGCTCCGACGATGGTGGAAAATACTCCCCATATTGTCATTCGCGATGACCTAACGCTAAACGATCCGCCACCCGGCGGAATTTTAGACAATATTGTAGATGTCACAGGCGTTGGGCAGATGACTGTTCGATCTAATCAGAACACCACTTCTTTGGGTCTTTGCACGGGTACCCTCATTAACCCGCGTACTGTCATATTCGCCGCCCATTGTGTCAATGACCAAGCCGCTAATAGCTACGGGTTCGCTACGGGAGGCACTGCTATCGCCTTTGGCTTTAGTGCCAATAACCTTCCTGCCGTTCGCCGCTGGGTTGGACTTGACGGTGGTATAGCAAACCAGACGGACTTGGGTTTCAATATCTATAATGTTGAGCAAGTTTGGTATGACGAACGCTCCCTAGCAACAGGATTTCTTGAGGCAGATGTTGCGCTGGCAACTCTTGATACACATGCTGACGGAGTGCCGACTTGGACCATGTTATTCTCTCCATTAACTGCAGAAACGCACGGCATTATAAACGGTTATGGGGCAAGAGGTTTGGGGCCTAATGGTTCAAATCTGGGCATTGATTTCCGTCGCCGTATTGCCGAGAATATGATTTCGTCTGCAAGTTCGCTAAACGATAGAAATAACTTCCTCTTCGGCCCGGATGATTATGGGTTACCGCAAACTCTATATAATACCGATTTTGATAGCCCGGCTGGTCAAGATGCTTTTGATGACACAAATGGGATGTTCGACTTCGACCTTTATGACGGCGCCGCGTTGCCGCGCGAAGGAACGACAGCCGGCGGTGATTCCGGCAGCGCATTGGTTGCGGATGAGCTTTTCGACACGCCAGTTATAACCGCGGTTTTGTCCGGTGGTTCGAGGTTCTTCGGCAATAATCCGGCAGACCCTTTAACATATCAACCATTTTCATCTTATGGGACACAAAGCTTCTATCAACCGCTTTATTTGTTCTGGGATCAGATCGTAGCCAATAATAGCTATGTTTACGCTTCGAGCCGCTCTGGAACGCGCAACTGGTTAAACCCGAACCATTGGGTGCAGGATATGGACCCCAATTATGGGATTAGTGTTGATGGCGAACTCGTCAACGCACTCCCCGGGTTTGAAGCACCCGGTGTTACAGGAGATACACCAAAATTTGGTAATCTCTGTTTTCTTGATGATTGTATCGACCTTTCAACTTTAAGCGTCGAATTAGATGAGGGAACGCCTAATAGCGTTTATATCGAAGGTGGCCCTGGTAGCCTAAACTTCGTTCCTAATAATATCGTTGCTGATCCATCGGCTGACATTCGAGCTCGCTATTATGAAGTGACATTGGCAGCGAACGGGACAACTAGATTGCGCGATGACGTGACTATTGATCGTCTTAATATAGAGGGAGCAGCGAGGCTTGATATCCTTAGGCGCGGCAACCTGAAAGTCTGGGGTGATTATACCCAAACCGGCGGGTGGCTCGACCTTCGCGGCAGCCTAACAACAGGAGAGGCTTTCCTTGGTACAGGGCTTTTAACAGGTGATGGTTTCTTTGATCCCACTTATCTGACTTCGGTTAATGGAACGATAGCGCCTGGTCAGGACTTCGGGGATACCGGCACTTTAACAATTGCGGGTGATGTGATTCTGGCATCCGGCACGTTGTCTATTTTTGATGTCGGACGTTACGGTAATGACAAATTAGCGGTAATTGGTGACGATGATAATCTTGGTGTGATTTCGTTGGGCGGTACAGCTGCCGTGATCAACGCCTTTGGTCGAGGCAGTGCTCGTTACGGCCAGACTTTCCAGATTATCACAGCAGAAGGTGGCGTCGAAAATAGTTTTGATGACGTTGTCGGACGGATTGGCATATTATATCCAGAGCTGATTTATGGTCCGAATAATGTAACCGCGCGGATGCGGGCGCTTCGGTTCTCTGATTTCTTCAACAGTCACGGTATTACCAACCCATTTTCACTAGCATTTGGTAACGCATTAGATAGCGCTCGAGGCAGCTCCTACACTGATCTTTCTAATGTTTACGGGTTGATTGATGTGATGGAAGCCGGTGAATTAAACGCAACTTTCCAGAGCCTGTCAGCATCGCAAGCTGGGAGAACAACAACTTTAGACGAAAAACAGAGCAGATCTATGCGGACATTGGTTTCAGACCGATTGTCGTTGCTCGGCACAGAGCAAGGCGGTGCGGGCAAAATTCGTATCATTGGCGCGCCGGAGGTTCTTGATAGCCGACAGCAACTGACTGGAAGTACGGCATCTCAGATTAGCTTCGCCAAAAATTATCAGTCATCCAATTGGAACGCGGTGAGGCTTCCAGAGAATATAAGCGGCTTTATGTCTGTAGGATATAATCGGTCGTCTCTTGCCTTTTCGGGTGACAATGTCGGAGCGACGCAAGGTAGCTGGCATATCGCGATGGGACTGGAATTTGGCTTAAATGATCGTACCACATTCGGTACCGCCTTTGGCTATGCTGATGGCATCCAAGAGGTTGGCGGTAGTGTTGCCAATGTCCAGACAAACCAAGCGTCCGTTTATGGCAATTATCGTCTAGGTGGAAACTTCTATGTCGGCGGACAGGCATCCATGTCTCATTCTCGGATTGATTCTAATAGCCGGATTACTGGGGGGCTGTCGGTAAATAGTCTGAATACCACTTCGTTGGCTTTTGCGAGTGAGATTGAAGCCGGGTATAATGTCGATGTGGATGGGTTGATGCTCACACCGCGTGCTAGTATTGGTTATTCGTCCTATAATGTTAACGGATTCCGAGACAGCGCGGGCAGTCTGGGAATGGCAGTGGATGAGATTAACCGCTCAGGCTTGGAAGCTAAGGTGGGATTGAAGCTATCCGGTAGCACCAAAATGGCGTTTGTATCGGGATGGTCTTTCCAACCTGAAATGAAGCTGGATTATATAAACAGGATTTCCGGGAATGATACGGATTTCCGTTTACGGTTCCTCGACGCTGACAATCTTCCATTTGCTTTGCCCATAGGATTGCAAGATGCATCTTATGGCGAGATGAAAGGCGGGTTTAACTTTACCAATGGAGCTCTGAGCTTTGGTGCCGCAGTTGAAAGTCGGCTGGGGCAACAGCTTTATCGGGATGACCGGGCGATGGTGAACATGGCGATGCGCTTCTAAAAACTGATATCGCTGTAGGTGGCGTTGAAAGGAGGAGCAGTGAACTGCTCCCCCTTTTTATTTGTAAGCATAGGACAGAGGTATTGACCTTTATGGACAGTTGAAATAATATAACAAATAATTGAAATAAATCTAAGCTGTAGCGTTGCAGCCGAACAGGAGAATTTGGATGGCTGATGACAATAGCAAAATCAATTTGCCGCCATTGTCTTTGCATATTCCCGAGCCGAAATTTCGGCCGGGTGATCCGGTCGATTATAGCGATGTAATCATTCCCAAAGCAGGCGACCAGTTGCGCCCTGATACAAGTTGCGCTCCGGACGATATGCGCGAAATGGTCTATGACATGATCCGCGTGTTGGATGATGACCATAAATCTGTTGGACCTTGGGATCCTAAATTATCTGACGATAGTTTATTGAAAATGCTGAAGACCATGGCGCAGGTTCGGGCTTTTGATGACCGGCTTCACCGAATGCAGCGGCAGGGTAAAACCAGCTTCTATATGAAATGCACTGGCGAAGAGGCGACATCGGTTGCTGCTGCAATGGCGTTACACAGCGACGATATGTGCTTCCCGAGCTATAGGCAGCAGGGCATCTTGTTTGTACGCGGCTATCCCATGGTGGATATGATCAACCAGATTTTCTCTAACCGGGAAGACAAGTTGAAAGGCCGCCAGCTGCCCATCATGTATTGTTCGCGCGAACATGGATTTTTCTCGATCTCGGGCAATTTGGCAACTCAGTATCCGCAAGCGGTTGGCTGGGCGATGGCCAGCGCGGCCAAGGGAGATACAAGGATCGCCGCGACTTGGTGTGGTGAAGGTTCAACGGCAGAGGGAGATTTCCATAGCGCGATGACCTTTGCGACTGTTTATAATGCGCCCATCATAATGAATATAGTGAACAATCAATGGGCAATCTCTTCCTTCTCAGGCTTTGCCGGTGCGGAACGAACGACTTTTGCGGCGCGTGCGGCTGGCTATGGTATCGCTGGATTGCGCGTTGATGGTAATGACCCTCTAGCCGTTTATGCAGCAACCCAATGGGCTGCGGAGCGGGCGAGAACGAATAACGGGCCTACGTTGATTGAGCATTTTACCTATCGCGCAGAAGCGCATAGCACTTCCGACGATCCAGGTGCCTACCGCAGCGCGCAAGAGCGAGAAGAATGGCCATTGGGGGACCCGATTAATCGGCTGATGCACCATCTGATTCAGCGCGGAATCTGGAGCAAGGAGCAGCATGAGGCACTCGACAAAGAGTGCATCGAAGCCGTGAAGATTGCGACTAAGGAAGCCGAGAAAAACGGCATCCTAGGCCATGGCCTGCATCAGCCGTTTGAAACGATGTTCCAGGACGTGTTTGAAGAAATGCCGTGGCACTTGAAAGAGCAGAGCGAACAGGCGAACAGAGAACGGGAAATCAAATGGCCGTCATGAACATGATAGAGGCCATTAACAGTGGCCTGGACAATATGATGGCGCGCGACGACAATGTCGTCGTCATGGGTGAGGATGTCGGCTATTTCGGCGGCGTATTTCGCGCGACGGCTGGTCTTCAGGAGAAGCATGGCAAAACGCGTTGTTTTGACACCCCGATTAGCGAATGCGGGATTATCGGCGTGGCTGTCGGTATGGCGGCTTATGGCATGCGGCCCGTGCCTGAGATTCAGTTTGCTGATTATATCTATCCGGGCCTTGATCAGTTGGTCTCCGAAGCAGCGCGCTTGCGCTATCGGTCTGCTGCTGAGTTCACCAGCGCGATTACCGTGCGGTCACCCTTTGGCGGCGGTATCTTTGGCGGTCAGACACATAGTCAGTCGCCAGAAAGCATGTTTACGCATGTTTGTGGTTTGAAGACGGTCATTCCGTCAACGCCATATGATGCGAAGGGCCTCTTAATTTCTGCGATTGAAGATAATGATCCGGTGATGTTCTTTGAACCTAAGCGGATATATAACGGCCCGTTTACTGGCTATTATGACAAGCCGGTGGAGCCGTGGTCGAAGTTTGAAGCGTCCCAAGTTCCCGAAGATTATTATAAGATACCTCTGGGCAAAGCGAACATCGTCCGCGCCGGTGAAGCGGTGACCATATTGACCTATGGAACAATGGTGCACGTCGCCAATGCGGTTGTCGAAGCGCATGGGGTGGACGCAGAAGTTATAGATTTGCGTACGCTCGTCCCGTTGGATATCGAGACGATTGAAGAGTCGGTCAAAAAGACCGGGCGCTGCATGATTATTCATGAAGCCACGCGGACTAGTGGTTTTGGTGCAGAGCTATCGGCTTTGGTTCAGGAGCGCTGCTTCTATCATCTGGAAGCACCGATAGAGCGCGTTACTGGTTTTGATACGCCTTACCCCCATTCCCTCGAATGGGCTTACTTCCCGGGACCGGTTCGGATTGGTGAGGCTTTGGATAAGATAGTCGGAGAACTGACGTCATGAGCATTTATACTTTCAACCTCCCAGACATTGGTGAAGGCATTGCAGAAGCAGAGATTGTTGCCTGGCATGTGAAGGTAGGTGACCGGGTTGAAGAAGATGACCGGATTGCCGATATGATGACGGATAAAGCGACCGTGGAGATGGAAGCGCCGGTATCGGGGACGGTGGTTGCGGTTGCTGGTGAAGAGGGAGACATCATCGCCATTGGTTCGATGCTGGTTCAGATAGAGTCTGAAGTTGACGAAGGTGCCGTGGAAAGCGAAGAAACACAAAGCGAGATAGCAGCGATTGACGGCAGTCATGACGCCTTGACGTCAAGTCAAGTAATTGATAATAAACAAAATATTGAAATTGAATCAGATTTTCCAGCGTCCGCGCCAGAAACCCCTGAAGCAGCGCCTAAGCCACCGAAAACTGACGTCATGGCGGCGGATTTTAAGCCATCGACAAAGGTTCTTGCAACCCCCGCCGTGCGTAAACGCGCCGCTGATCTGGGCGTCGACCTTAGCTTGGTAAAAGCGCAGGGAGATCATATCCGGCATAGCGATCTCGACACCTATTTAAACTATGGCAGCGGGCAGGGATATCGTCCCTCAGGCGTCTCTCAGAAGCGGGATGACGAGACGATAAAGGTCATCGGCATGCGCCGTAAAATCGCACAAAATATGGCAGAATCGAAACGCCATATTCCGCATTTTTCCTATGTCGATGAAATTGATATGACGGCGCTTGAAGACATGCGGGCAGACCTGAATGCCAATCGCGGTGACCGGCCAAAGCTGACCATGTTGCCGTTAATGATCGTCGCGATCTGCAAATCCTTGCCGCAATATCCGATGTTAAACGCCACCTATGATGACGAAGCAGGCCTTGTGACACGTTATGGCGCCGTGCATCTGGGAATGGCCACACAGACCGATCAAGGGCTTATGGTGCCCGTTATACGGGATGCTCAGGACAAGAATATATGGCAGTTGGCAGCGGATATCGGTCGTTTATCGGCCGCTGCACGCGATGGCAGTGCCAAGGCAGAGGAATTGTCCGGTTCTACGCTGACATTGACGTCTCTGGGGCCTTTGGGCGGTATCGCGACCACACCCGTGATCCAACGCCCGCAGGTCGCCATTATTGGCCCCAACAAGATCGTCGAACGCCCCATGATCATCGACGGCGAGATTCAAGCGCGCAAGCTTATGAATCTGTCGATCTCGTGTGATCACAGGGTCGTGGATGGCTATGATGCCGCCAGTTATGTGCAAGCGCTCAGGCATTTGCTTGAGACACCTGTTTTATTATTCGCTGACTAAAAGGCAGCGAATTTTAAACCAACCAACCCTTTAAAGTCCCAAACTTCCAAGAGTTTGCTGGTCGAATTTCAGGCGGAAGGTGATGAAGGGCCCATCTCTGGTATAGCGGCTTTCTTCAAAGTCGCGGTCTTCAAAACCCACCACATTATAACCGAGCGAGATATAGCCGTTTTTAAACGGTGTGATCCCGACACTCGGTCCCCCGCTATAGGCAATGGTATCAAAATCAGTGCCTATGCGCGCGGTCGCCTGTCCGCCGATATCAATGGTATCGGAAAGATCGAACTTGACGTCCGCCCCGATAACATTGCTCCAGCCTTCGACATCATCTGCACCAAATTTATCGAAAACATAGCGGCTTCCCCAAAAGAAGCTATATTCTCCGGACTCAGTGAAAATTCCGTCATCCACGTCAATCGGCGTATAATTGACGCTTAAACTGTTGATAATTCTACGGGAAGTTACGTCTCCGTTTACGAGCAGCGGCGCGCCGCCAATCGGTCCGGATGTGCCCGCTGTTGCATTGCGGATTTTATCTTCACGAAACTCGAGTTTTTCAAGCCAGGACCAACGGCTATCTATTGGGCGATGGGCCCAGCTGGCTTCCGCTTCGATGACTTGCGTGCTGGTTCCGGTTTCATCTTCTGCGTGGAAGATGCTGCCCAATGCTCCCAAAGCGCTGCCTTCGCCGATTTGTTTCAATACGGCAGAGGTAAAACCATAACGCTCACTGAGATCACCATCACGATATTCTGCGCGGGATACCCAGCTCCAGTCATCATCGCGATAGGTTGCGCCAGCGGTGACCGCGACGAAATCTTCCGTCAACGAGCCATCATTGCCAAGGAAACCGCCCGACGCGACAGGTTGTTCATCATTAATCACATCGCTGCGATCAAAACCGCCCAAGGTTTCATTGCCGTCGAGCGAGAAATCGATTGTCCACTTGTCGTCCAGCGGAATGCTCTGCGTCAGGCCGTAAGCGGCAAAGGTGCGCGGACCATATTCGGTAATTTCCTGTTGATTGGCGCTAACCACGGCGCGGGCTCCATCCCACGGCGCGACATCAACACCAATACGGGCAGTGCGCGCATCAATATTCTCGCCATCGGCAATTTCATAGGTACCCACCAATTTAACGTCATTGGTTATAGCATAGCGTGCCGTAAAGGTATGACGGGCAGGGAAATCAATGCTTTCATCCTGTCCGCCGAGCGCGAATTCGGTTTGTGCGTCCAGTTCCAACTTGCCGTCGAACAATTTTTGTGTGGCGCCAAGGCGGGCCAAAGTGGAACGATTGACGCTACCGTCAGACAATTTGTCTTCAGCGTGAACAATGCCTGCGCGCAGGACCGTATCATCGTTACGATATTCGACTTCTGCGGTACCGGCCCGCCGACGGGCAGAGGAGGTCAGGAAATTTTCCTGATAGCCGCTGGCGGATAGCGATAGCTTGTCGCTGATACGAACCCGCGTATCGATGCCGAATTTGCGGGTGCCGCTTTCCGAAGCGTTAAGCTGGCCCAAGCCAAAACCTGCCGTCTGTTCGCGCACATAGGCGAGTATATCGAATTGAGAGCCATGATGTTCTGCTTCGACTAGCCATGCTGTGGCGCTACCGCTCGAACTAGGCGTGCCATCCAATATATCGGCCAGTTTTTCTTCATTGTCGGTTGAAGCCATTTCGGCGCGAAATTCTGTATTAAGATTAGGGCGATAGCGCACGTCGACGCCTACCAAATCGCTTTTAACGCTTTCGTCTTCATCATGAATCGCAGTTGCGCCGATTTTGAATTTTTGATCTTTCGATTGATAGGTCATCCGTCCACCAGCGTTTAAATCACGGCCACCAATACCCAAAACTTCATATTCAGCGATGATAAATTGCGGATCAAGGCCACTGCTGCGGCTCAAAACAGGTTCGCGGAAACGCACAGTACCAGCGAGATAATCGATATCATAATCGATATGACGGGTTAATTCACGGCGCTCGATAATCCGGTCAGAACGTAATCTATCTCTTGTTTCCAAGGTGATATGCTCGCTATTTGCGATAATATCTCGGGTAGAAAGGGCATAAGGACCCGATAAACCATTGCCTTGTATCTCCTCACGCCGGAAACGGTTGGCGGCGTCGGCACCAAATGCCAATGCACTAACTTGATCGTTGCGATATTCGGCTTTGACGCCATTAAACGCACGCTGATAACGGGCCAGTTCCGGTTCGTTAATGCCGGTCTCATAATCGCCAAATAACGCGTAAAATTGCGGACGTTCAAGCTTCAGATACAGACGGCGCACCGAAGCGGCATCGTAACGCTGTTCCGAACGATCAGCATAAACCGTATAATAGCGGCGCGGATCGATAATACCTGCAAAGCGGGTTTCATCTTCTTGCTTGTCCGTGTCATAGGCCAGCGTCATCAGCCATTTGCCGGTGACACGGCCTTTTGCATACAGCGCAACACGGCCATCGACATTGATATTATCATCATCGTCAACCAGATCTTCGAGCCGTTCATCAAGCGTGTTAAAACCCACGGTTCCGGCTGCAAAGCCGACGACTGTCCATGGACGATTACCCGGATCAAGCCATGTTTCGATGCGCTGTTCGCGCGATACTTCGCCGTCCTGGAAGGGGAAGGTAATGCTAACAGAGCCGGAAGCCGTTGTCGGTGCCAATTCAATATAGGCAATACCTTCGTCGCCCTCTACGCGCCACACAGGAGCACCGCGTTCCAGACCGGAAAGCTGGTTGGCCTGTTGTGCATCAACCTCAATGGCCGGCGTATAGGGGGCAGGAACGCTGAAATCACCTACCAGACCATGATGGGCAGGCTTGCCGTCGCGATCTGTCAGCCGCACGGCGATAACGGGCCGTGTAACGCCATCGGCTATCAAGACAGATTTGTCTTTAAGCAGCTCGGCGTGCAGCGGACTGGCGGAATAATGGACTTCACGGGTGAGTTTTTCAACCAGCTTGCCATTTTCTGTCAACACACGGGCCGTAAGTATGTTTTTCCGGTTCTCAATTTCCAGACCGCGCCAAACGCTAATCTGAACTTCGCCATTTGCACTTTTCTTGGTTCCGTCAAAGGCGAAGGCGTTTACCGGCTTGCCATTGACAGAAAGCTCGACTTTCTGATCGGGGTGATGTTTGATTGCAACGCGCAGCGCCTTGACCCGCGGATTATAATCTTCCGCGGGAAACACCCATGCAATGCCGGGGGCTTGATCCGCGAGCCAATTGCGTTCTGCACCTGCGGCTTCAGGATCGGAGAGTATTTCCGGCTTTTGATAGGTCTCAATGGCTTGAATTTCACGTGCAGCCACTTTGTGAGCGCGGAAATCTGCACGTTTCAAGGCACCACCGCGGCCTTCGACGAAGCGCGAAATGTCGCTGCCAGCGGCGCGCGTATTTTTTGCGCAGTCTATCGGTGCCATATCGGCAGGGAAGGTTGACGGGTCGACCTGAACAACGTGCAGGCCTGGCTTCATGCCTTCAAAATGATAGCGGCCATCCCTATCCGTGACGGTATAGGTTCCGTCCTGTAACATGACCCGAATTCCGCCAATTCCTTGCGCTTTATTCGGGTCTACGGTGCATCCACCATCGGTTATGCGGCCGATGATCGTAAATCTTTCGGAAATTCCGTCACGTTCGATACGAACGGGGGCACTGGTGACTAAGCTTTCTGCGCCGCGATTGTCGCGTGCTTGCGCGGTGTTAATTGCATCGCCAGGCTGGGCATCTTGTCGTATTTCCGCCAAATAGGTCAGCAATCCGCTGCTAGCGGGGGCAAGGGCAGGTACATTGACCGCGAAATTCTGACCATTGGGCTGGACAATCGGCGTTACGAGTGCGCCATTATAGCGAACAGTATCGACGCGCAGGCGCATCGCATTCGGCAGTTGGTCCTCGATTGTAATGGCGCCGGTGGTGCGAACTGCGTCGCTATTCTGGACAGTAACCCGATACTGGATAGCATCACCTAGCACGGCAACTGCGGTAGATGCAGTCTTTGTAATGACTATCGGTACGCCGGGCCGGTCCATAGGCACATCTACACGAACAGGGGACGGGTCGCTTAGCGTGATGATACCGCCGTAGGAGCCATCCACGATTGTGAATGGCCGTCCGTCGGTTCGCAGGAAAGCTGACAATTCAGCGGGAGTGGCGGCTGATGGTGCTGTGTAGGGGATTGGAGGCTCGATCAATAACCTGTATCGGCCGGGGCGAGCGAAGGGGAATCTGTAAAAGCCTTCTGCAAAATCATATATATTTCCGCCGCTGTCGGTGACGGTTCCGCCGGAAATGATGGTGCTGGGGAACACAGAAACACCGTCATCACCGAAAACGTCCGCTGGTTGGCCGGTCGCGTTATCTATCAACGTGACCCGTGTCCCCGATATTGGTTTCCCATCACCGCTGTCAAAGGTTTCACCAAAGGGATCAATTAAAATCCCGATCGCAACTGTCCCGAGTGCATTACCGCTCACTTCGTCAATATCGACGTTAAGTTGATCGCCAGGTCGCACAGACAGAACGCAATCGTTCCGGACCGGTGCTGGCGGTATTGCTGCGGTATTGATCATGCCGACAAAACGGCCGCTATTCACTGCAGTTTCAACGATATTGATGACCTCACTGTCGCCAGATGGCGTCTTGAGAACAATATCGAAACTATCGATAGCAGCAGTATTTACGTTCTTGTTTGGGGCAAGAACGGACACAATTAGCGGTTCGCCGGCGCGAATTTTGCTGGTTTGGGCAACAGCAGCCGGGCTGGTATTAATCCCGGCAAAAACACCTCTGAGCTCTACGGGGATATTACCGCCGGAGCCTCTACAGATTGTGCCGGGAAGAGAAAGCTGTTCTGCACCGGGCGGATCATCGAAACGGTACATAGTGATTTCAGGCGGCACAATCGGGGGGGCTACAACCTGAATATCGACGCGATTGGAAGGTTTTTGCAGGCGTTGATCGCCAATATCCCACTCCGCCTGAGCAACGTTGCTGATCAGGGGGAATGTTTGCGCATGTGCGGGCACCATAGAGGCAGACGCGACTAACGCGCCTGCAGCGATTAATGGCCCCAAGGGCTTAAAGAACGTGGTTAATCCCATCATTGGAAAAAGGGCGGGCGGTTAACCAATAGATACTGGTTAACCGCCATATACCCTATTTTTCCTAGTCTACCGTTACACGGAAGATCAGGGCACGGGCCGAATTGGCCGCGATGTCTGACAATGTGCCGCTGACGATTGGATCGCTGAACGCGCCGCCAGCCGAACCGCCGGTACAGGTCTGCGATGCACCCGGGCTGGTGACTGTGCCGTCAACCCGGATGGAACCGGTGCTGAAAGTCACACCGCCAGCAGCCGTGTCAGCCGGCAATGTATCTGAAATAGCAACGCTGGTAGCTGTTGCTGAGCCAGCCGCGTTGGCAACCGAGATGCAATATTCTACGATAGCGCCTGGAATTGCTTTAGGATTGGACGCTCCGTTGATTGGATCGCTAACCACGCGACTGCTTTTAAACACGGAAATGTCAGCCGCTGCGACGGTGTAGTCATCGCCAGCCGCTTCGGTTGCATTTGCGCCGGTATCAGCAAATACGGTTTCAACCGTAGTTGCACCATTTGCAGTGCCGTTGTTATTGGTCAGTGCAGCGCCAAGTGTTGCAGCAGCATTATCTTCACGCGCAACCGCCGTTAAAACAACGCCGGATACATCCCCAGTGGCGCGGCCGGCGGCAACGTTACCAAGAATATATACCGTTTTGTTAGCATCGGCTGCAAGCGCATTTATGAATGTCGCGGTGTCTTCAGCTGGCTGATAACCGGGCGTAGCGCCTGATTCAACGAACACCTGAAGGCCCGATACATCAAAATTATCGGTACCGCCATTGGTGGCAGGACCTTGGGTTGCCGCAAGACTGAAGTCCAGCGATGCGTTTGATGTGTTGGTGACGACAAAGGTGGTAATCGCGCCATTTTGGCCCGGCGAAACATTGGTTGTTGCCGTATCCGAGGCGGCTACCGTCAAGTTAATCTTTCTATCGACTACGAACGTGTCTGAACCCGTTGCTGCGGTTTGCGTGACGCCTCCAACTTGGAAGCTGACATTCACATTATTCGTAATCCCGGTGCCTGAAGTGGTTCCTGCAGCAAATGCTGGGTTTGCACCCAATATTGCGGCGGTAACAACGCCTGTGGCAACGAGAAGCTTCAGTTTACTGGTCATTACTGGTCTCCTGGTATGCTATTTGTGGATCACCCTACCCCCGCGGCGATCCGATACGGTTTGCGGTCATTTTACTTTCCCGCGAAATACAAGCTTCCCTTCAGAACCCACCGAAAGAGAGCGACTAAATTTCCATCTGATATGCGTGACATCGCTCATCAGGGCAGGGCCAACCTCTCCATTTGAGCGCGTATATGTAAGAGCCGTAAGCGGCCCCCAGTTTTTGCCTCCATCTACAGAGACAATTTCAGTGCCATCGGACGTTCCATTAAACGTCACCGCTTTGGGGAGCGGATTGGTGACAGAAAAATCAGTTGCTGGCGCATGGCCAACATTTTTATATTTTACGATAAAGACAAGGTTGTCGCCCGGCGTCACCGTCGTTGGTTGTTCAAGCATGATGGCGGTTTTGCCGTCCGGTTTTTCAACTTTTCGCTCAACAAAAACATCGCTGGACAGCGCAACATTATTGGCGGCCATTGCCATGGTCGGAGCGACAAGCGCGACTATTATGGATAGGTTCTTTAAGATACTGATTTTCATGAATTATTCCTCAATCAATCGTTACTTGGAATGTGATGGTGCGGCTTTGGCCACCTGACACAGAGCCAAGCGCTACTGCGATCTTGCTGCCGTCAAAGGCCCCGGTGTCAGTGTCAGCCTCATCGGTAAGCGCAGATCCCTCCAATGTGATGCTTTGGTCGACATAGGTGGCGTCAGTGGGAATATTGTCAGCTATGACCAAATTGGTCAGCGTTCCGGAACCTTTGGCGGTTGCAACCAGTTGGTAGGTAATGGTTGCGCCTGGAACAGGCTGCGCGCCGCCAAATTGATCGACTACAATAGCATTTTTTACCAAAGAGACGTCGGCGGCCTGGATGATGAAAAAGCCGCTATCTTCTGCATTTGCACCAGTTGAGCCGACGACCGCGTCACCGCCGCCATCTCCTTGGCCGACAATTACGTCGCCAGCGTTTCCGCTGCCGGTATTTGCGACGGCTGATAATGCCACCTCGGCGCGCTCGGCATCATTGGCGGTGTCCGGGATCGTAGAGAGAATGAAAATAGTAACACTGACATCAGGAGCCAAAACAGGATCATTTGCGCCGGCTGTATATACGGTATCGACGCCGGGATCATAAACGCCATTGCCATCATCGATTATGATTTGTTCGAATGTCGCATCAAAATCATCACCAGTTTTGCTGGTATCGGCGGTTAAAGTGAATGATTCGGTGCCGTTACCGGTGTTGGTCACTTGATAGGTTAGGACTTGCGACGTTGCACTTGGAGAAGCGCTTACGTCTCCCGGATTACCGGAAACAACGCTTACGTCCAAAAGTTCGTCGACCTTGATCGTGACTGGATTCGAGTCAACGGTGATGGGACCGCTCGGGCCATCATATGAGGCCTGAGCAATATTGACGATATCCGTGCCGGCCAATGTCCCGGCTGCATGTGCGGCGGGCACGTCCATTGCGAAGGAACAGGTTCCTGCGAGAAGCGCTATGGCGCCGCCCACACGAACATGATTCGCAATGACATTTCCGATCGTTAACATGCTGGTCCCCAATGAATTCTTGGGTTTTCTATGCATGAGAAAGGAAAATATTTCGTAAATATGGCGTCAAAAACTCGGTGACGCCATCGTCAATAAAAGTCCCTGAAAACTGCGGTATATTATGAAATTTAACCGACTTTTAAGAGTTATGTTAAGATCTTTTTAACCGTAACAAAATGTAACATCGTCAAATGTCCAATGTATATTCATCCGAAACGGTTGTTTCCGTCGTCAGTCTTTTATCTGGATTAAATATGTCAAATTGACGTCAAATCGATTATTCTGGCATCGGTTTTGACCCAAGCCGATCGGCACCAAAAAAATTTTCTTTGCATCTTTGCAAGAGTGTTGTTGACAGTCAGGCAGAGCTCTTATACTTGCGCTTCTCCACTGCATATCCCGGCGAACATGCCGGTGCATAAGCGGGTGTAGCTCAGTTGGTTAGAGCGCCGGCCTGTCACGCCGGAGGTCGCGAGTTCAAGTCTCGTCACTCGCGCCATTTCCCTTAAAAAGGGAAGTGGCGATTTAGGAACGGAATTTTCTTAAGAACGGAATTTCCCAGTATTCATCCATATAAGCAGCGGTTTGATGGGGAATATCCAAACTATCCCTGCAAATATATAGATCGGCAATTGCAACCAGAAGTTCAGGTTGCTTATCCAGTCCATCATGCTGACAACAATCCCGCACCAAAGCAGAATCAAAGCCATGATAAGGATCATCCCAAATGGCTGACGCCAGCTGGGTGCGGTCGGTGGGTTATGGGGAGCTTTATCGTCTGGGCCTACTGTCATGATGTCATATCAACTCTTTGAATTATTTCAGATTCAGTGACTATCATGTGCAAAAACATATCGTGGGGTTGTCGCGGAACGGAATCGGTCTCCTGCACGGACCAGGCAAGGCCTATCCGCAATGCATCCGGATATTTTGCGAAGGTTCGGTCATAATGACCGCCGCCTTGTCCGAGGCGACCCATTGACCGATCAAAGGCAATCAGCGGGGTGATGATCAGATCGGGTGTAACTGCAGGGCAATCCGTATTGGGTTCGGCTATATTCCGATAGCCAGCCTCAAGCAGGTCGATGTTATCAACCCTGCGGAATTCTAGTGGCGAATCCCCCATAAAGGCTGGAAATGCCAATGTTTTTCCGGTTTCCGTAAGATATTCTGCCAGTCTGGCAGTGGGAGCTTCTGAACCTGTTGCGCTATAAAGGGCGATGACTTCGCTTTGTGCAATCAGCTTTGCTAAAGGGGAAGGGGGGCGCCGGAAAGCTAAACCGCGTGTGGCCATATCCAATTGGCTGTGGAATGCATCTCGCCGCCGCCGAAATTCTTTACGCAATTTCTGCTTTTTATCTGATAAGTTATTCAAAGAAATGTCTTTCTTGAAAAAGTGACGGGACCACCTAGGTCGTTTGCCGGAAAATCCTCTGACGCCTATTACGTCAGGTGGGCGCCATATGCGTCGGACCCGACTTCAAAAAAGTCCGCAATCCGGGCAGGGACAGCTCCCTATGTTGTTATATCGCCTCAGGGATGTTCGCTTCAAGCTCGTATCAGGCAGTACCCGTCACAATACTATCTAGGGACGATTGTCACTGTGCTCAAGGCTATTTGCAAAAGCTTCTGCACGATCCGCTAGCTTTTCAAGGGCCAAAATTACCCGTTCATCTTCTACATCAGCGGATTTCTGCGGCTTACCGGTCGCTGGGATGGCTGCTTGAGGCGCTGGCTCATTGGGGGGTGTATTTTTCATGCCATGCAGTTCGTCGGCTAGCAGGAGTGACGTAAACAGCAACATGCGGCTTTCTGTCAATCCAGCAGGATCGCCGGCTTCTCTGGTCTTTGTATCAACTATCGCGCCGAGCTTGCCCAGATGCTCTTCTTCCCCGTCCTGACAGGTCACCAAGAATGATCGGCCGCCAATTTCCAGTTTTACCTGTGCCATATTAGCGCTCCTGCCGGGCAATCAGCCCGTCGATAGTATGAATGGCCTGTTTCATTTCGTCTTTCAACGCTGCATGCCGCTTTTGCATCGCAGCGTCAGCCACTTGGTTGGAAGAGGTTTCTTTAGCGGTTTCTATGCGACTCAGCGCCCGTTCGATACGGCCGATCGCAAGGATCACACGTTCGTTTTCCATGACTTGGTTCCGACATATAAGTTATTGTGTTTCATTGGTAACAATCTTGGGCCGCCTCGTAAACAGGATATCGTTGCACCTCGGCCTTGACGATACGGAGCTAGGCTATCAAAGGGTGTGTCAAAATGGCGAATCGGTAGATTTCCTTAGTCCATCGTCATCATAACCTGATCACTGCTGGGGGATCTGAGAATATCATGACCGTTTCCGAAAAAAATTCTGAAAAAAATATGGCAAATGCCATCCGTGCGTTGTCGATGGACGCAGTACAAGCTGCCAATAGCGGCCATCCAGGCATGCCCATGGGGATGGCGGACGTTGCAACCGTGTTGTTTAGAGACTTCCTGAAATTTGATCCCAAAGCGCCGAAATGGGCGGATCGTGACCGTTTCGTCCTTTCTGCGGGGCATGGATCAATGCTTATCTATTCCTTGTTGCACCTGACCGGATATGAGCGTCCGACGCTTCAGGATATCAAGGATTTCAGGCAATTATCATCGCCTTGTGCCGGTCACCCGGAAAATTTCAAATTGGAAGGCGTTGAGGCGACTACCGGTCCATTGGGACAGGGTTTTGCTATGGCCGTCGGTATGGCGATCGCAGAGCGGCACTTAAACGCCCAATTTGGCGACGATCTGGTGGACCATAAAACCTGGGTTATTGCTGGAGATGGCTGCCTGATGGAAGCGATCAACCACGAAGCGGTTGGTTTAGGCGGGCATTTGGGCCTTGGTCGTCTGAACGTGTTGTGGGATGATAACGGTATTACTATTGATGGCAGCACAGACTTATCTACTAGCGAGGATATTCCCGCACGCTACCGCGCTTCTGGTTGGCATGTCGTTTCCTGTGATGGACATGATTTTGATGATATCCGCACAGCTCTGAAAGAAGCAGAAGCCGATCCGCGGCCTTCATTAGTCGCCTGTAAAACTATTATTGGCTACGGCGCGCCGACAAAACAGGGTACTTCCGCTACCCATGGTGCACCGCTTGGTGATGAAGAGATTGCAGGCACACGCGCAGCATTAGGCTGGGATTATGAGCCATTTGTTGTTCCTGATGATGTGCGAGCCGATTGGTTGCAATTGGGTGAAAAGGGAGCTGCCGCCCATAAAGCTTGGAATACTCGCCTTAACGGACATAGCGATAAGGTGGAATTTGAACGGCGGATGTCGGGAGCTTTGCCGGATGGAAATGCTATGCAGGTCTATCTGGAAGGCTTGGCTAAAGATCCTCCCAAGGTCGCAACTCGCAAGGCTTCCGAAATGGCATTGGGCGCGATTACCGCCGCTTTGCCTGAAATGGTTGGTGGTAGCGCCGATTTAACAGGTTCAAACAATACCAAAACAGATTCCACTAAGCCTCTGACTAAAGACGATTATTCTGGGCGCTATATCTATTACGGTATTCGTGAATTTGGTATGGCGGCCGCGATGAATGGTATGGCGCTGCATGGCGGCATCATTCCTTACGGTGGAACATTTCTGGTCTTTACCGACTATTGCCGCGGTGCCATGCGGCTTTCGGCTATCCAGAATTCGCGCGCTATCTATGTTATGACCCATGACAGTATTGGATTGGGTGAAGATGGACCAACTCATCAACCGATCGAGCATATTCAAAGCCTTCGTCTGATGCCGAACATGCATGTTTTCCGGCCTGCTGATGCTATTGAGACAGCCGAGTGTTGGGCGCTTGCACTGAAGCGTTCGGACGGGCCCTCAACCCTAGCATTGACGCGTCAGAGCTTGCGGCCGTTCCGCCATGACGTCAGCGTAAACCTTTGTGAAAAAGGCGCTTATTCGGTTAAATCGGCAGAAAACGGTCAACGGGTTGTTCTAGTTGCCACAGGTTCTGAAGTGTCGCTGGCAATGGATGTCGCGATACAGCTTGAGGCAAAGGGCATTGGGGCGGACGTCGTTTCTATGCCATGCACCGAGCTGTTCGATGCGCAATCAAATGATTATAAATCCGGACTTCTGGGCGGGGATGATATATTGCGGGTGTCCATCGAAGCTGGAACGACATTCGGTTGGGAGCGCTATACGGGCCTAAACGGCCTGCGCTTTGGTATAGACAGTTTTGGCGCATCAGCGCCGATTGACGACCTTTTTGAGCATTTTGGTCTGACTGCAGATGCAATTACGCCGCAGATAATGGCAAAATTAGGCTGAAAACAGGTAAAATTAGAATTCAAAGGAGCAATATTTATGACAAAAGTAGCAATTAACGGATTTGGCCGCATCGGCCGCTTGGTCGCCCGCGCCATTATGGAGCGTCCGGACTGCGGTCTTGAGCTGGTAGCCATTAATGATCTTGCGGATGCTGATGCCAACGCGCTTTTGTTCAAATATGATAGTGTTCACGGCCGTTTCCCCGGCGAAGTCACTGCGGATGGCGACAGCATTTCTGTCAACGGCCACAAAATTGCTGTAACATCAGAGCGTAATCCTGGCGATTTGCCGCATCGCGAGATGGGCATTGATATTGTTTTGGAATGCACCGGATTTTTCCAATCAAAGGAAGCCGCGCAGCCGCATATTGATGCTGGCGCGAAACGCGTTCTGATCTCGGCTCCTGCCAAAAATGTTGATCAAACGGTCGTCTATGGCGTGAACCATGACGTATTGACGTCATCAGATATCATTGTTTCTAATGCATCTTGTACCACAAACTGCCTTGCGCCGGTTGCTAAGGTACTGAACGACACCGTGGGCATCGAGCGCGGTTTCATGACCACAATTCACAGCTATACCAATGACCAGCGCATGCTGGATCAGATGCATAGCGATATGCGCCGCGCCCGTGCCGGTGCGGTTAACATGATTCCGACGACAACTGGCGCTGCCCGTGCAGTTGGGTTGGTATTACCAGAACTAAATGGTAAGCTTGATGGATCTTCGGTTCGCGTGCCGACGCCAAATGTCAGCCTCGTCGATTTGGTCATCACACCAAGCCGCGATACCACCGTAGAAGAAATCAACAATGCTCTCAAAGCCGCCGCAGACGGGCCAATGAAGGGCGTTCTGGTGTTTGAAGACAAACCACTTGTATCCAGTGATTTCAATCATCAACCGGCCAGCTCCTCCGTGGATAGTCTGGAAACGACGGTGATGGACGGCAAGTTGGTCCGCGTGGTTAGCTGGTATGACAATGAATGGGGCTTTTCCAACCGGATGATTGATACCGCCGGTGTAATGGCAGGCTTTCTCTAAACAGAAAGGTTCTGAGCAATGGCTGGTAATAGCTTTAAAACACTAGATGATATTGAGAATATCACAGGAAAATGCGGTTTTGTCCGGGTAGACCTGAATGTTCCGATGTCAGACGGCAAGGTTACTGACGATACAAGGCTGAAAGCGGTTATTCCAACCGTGACTGAATTGGCCGCTCGCGGCGCCAAAGTGCTGTTGCTGGCTCATTTTGGGCGACCAAAGGGTAAGGTGGATATGAAATATTCGCTGGAGCCCGTGGTTGCGCCGTTGGCCGCAGTTTTGGGCCGTGAAGTCGGCTTCATGCAACGACTCAGCCGTGACGCCATTGATGCTTTGCCAAATGGTAGCATAGTCGTCTTGGAAAATAGCCGTTTTGCGGCGGGTGAGGAAGCTAATGATCCGGAGATGGCCAAAGCAATAGCCTCCTTTGGTGACTTTTACGTCAATGATGCGTTTTCTGCTGCCCACCGCGCGCATGTCACAACCGTTGGTTTGGCCGAATTCTTACCAGCCTTTGCCGGTCGTTCGATGGAGCGGGAGCTTAGTGCGCTGAACAAAGCGCTCGGTGACCCGGAACATCCTGTGGTTGCCGTTGTTGGCGGGGCGAAAGTTTCTAGCAAGCTGGACGTTTTGCGGCAAATGGTCGAGAAAGTCGATCATCTGATCATCGGCGGCGGTATGGCGAATACATTCCTGGCCGCGCGCGGCGTCAATGTCGGCAAATCGCTTTGCGAACATGACCTGACCGATACCGCTAATGAAATATTGGAAGCGGCGGATAAAGCCGATTGCACGGTACATCTACCTTATGATGTCGTTGTATCGAAAGAATTTGCACCCAATCCGCCGACCCGGACAGTGAATGTGCATGAGGTTGCGGCCGATGAAATGATCCTGGACATCGGCCCTGCGGCGGTCGAAGCTCTGTCCGATGTACTGAAAACCTGCAAAACTTTGGTATGGAACGGTCCCTTGGGTGCATTTGAAACTCCGCCTTTTGATAGGGCGACTGTCGCTTTGGCAAAAACGGCGGCGGCTCTGACCAAGGAAGGTTCGTTGCTGTCTGTAGCTGGCGGCGGTGATACGGTTGCCGCGCTTAATCACGCTGGTGTAGCGGATGACTTCACCTTTGTTTCGACTGCGGGCGGCGCCTTTCTTGAATGGATGGAAGGCAAAGAACTGCCCGGCGTTGCCGCGCTGCAAAAATAGACAAAACTCTGTTAACGAAAAATCGAGGACGAAATTTCATGCATGATCCGAAAATGATGGACAAAATCGAAAATGGCGGCGGCTTTATCGCTGCCTTGGACCAAAGTGGCGGTTCGACGCCAAAAGCGCTCAAAGGCTATGGCGTCAACGAAGATGCCTTTAGCAACGATGATGAAATGTTCGCCCTGATCCACGATATGCGAAGCCGTATTGTTACGGCACCCAGTTTCAATGGAGACAAAGTCATCGGCGCCATATTGTTCGAAAAAACGATGGATGGTGATGCGGATGGAAAGCCTTTGCCGGCGTTGCTTTGGGAACGCGGTGTTGTTCCGTTCCTGAAAGTGGACAAAGGTCTGGAAGATGAAGCTGACGGCGTGCAGATGATGAAGCCGATGCCGGAACTGGGTGCGTTGCTAGACCGAGCCAAAGCCAAAGGCGTGTTTGGTACAAAAATGCGTTCGGTCATCAATCTGGCTTCGCCAACGGGCATAGCGGCTATCGTCAAGCAGCAGTTTGAGGTTGCAGGGCAGATTTTGGATCATGGCCTGATGCCGATGATCGAGCCTGAGGTGAACATTAAAAGTGCAGAGCGTACGCAATGTGATGCCATATTGCTCGAAGAGATCAAGAAACAGCTCGATGCGCTGCCAGAAGATCGAAAAGTCATGCTGAAATTGTCGATCCCGACCGAAGCTAATCTTTACGAGCCGCTTGTCAACCATCCCCGGGTCGCCCGCGTTGTCGCGCTTTCCGGAGGCTTCTCTCGCGACGAGGCCTGCGCAGAGCTTGCTAAGAACCGCGGTATGATCGCCAGCTTCTCTCGCGCCTTGCTACAAGATTTGCGCCATCCAATGACCGATGAAGAATTTGACCAATCGCTAGGCAGCGCTATCGATCAGATCCATAAGGCTTCGACCGTTAAAGAATAACGTGACCGAAGCCTCATCTTGCCAACTATATCTGATTTCACCGCTCGATGTGGGCGGTGATTTTCCGGTGTTGTTGCAAGAAGCATTGGGGGCAGGGCCCGTTGCTGCGTTTCAATTTCGGGTAAAAGATATTGGTCTAGACGAAGCTGCTGCTTTAGCTGAGCCACTCAAAGCAATATGTGATGCGCATGATGTCGCATTCATCGTGAATGATGATGTTGCGCTCGCCAAGCGGTTGTTGGCGGATGGCGTGCATTTGGGGCAGACGGACGAGCAGCTTGAAGATGCCCGGGCGGAATTGGGTGATGAGGTGCAAATCGGGATTACTTGCCACGACAGCAGGCATCTTGCGATGGAGGCAGGAGAGGGCGGAGCGAACTATGTGGCCTTTGGTGCCTTCTTCCCGACACAGACCAAGGAAACTAGCCACCGGCCAGAAGTTGATGTGTTGCAGTGGTGGTCAACCATTATGGAGATTCCAAGTGTAGCCATTGGTGGGATCACGCCCGAAAATTGTCAGCCGCTAATTGATGCGGGAGCAGATTTTCTTGCCGTTAGCGGGGCGGTTTGGAATGATCCCGACGGTCCGGCGCATGCCGTGAAGCGGTTCATTGAAATATTCGAAAATTAATCCGTCTTAGGATGAACTTTCTGTCACCCCGATATTTGACCGAACATATTGTTCCAAAAACTGGTCTGTCGAAGGCGGCGAAAAATTGGGAAGCTGTTCCAAGTCCCTGACATATCCGGACATCGGGATGAAGGATTGCACCCTGCCGTCACGAATGGAGTGACCGAATACGCCTGCAGCAATAGTCTTACATTGATCCGTTTTGGCGGTCATGCGGTCTATCGGGGTTTTAGAAAAGTCAGCTTTTACCATGCGGGTTAATTACACTGATATAAGCGCTGCGTATTGTATGAAACAGACAGCTCGCTAACATTGATATGTTTTTGATATTTTGCGTATGCCGATGGATATCGGACTCCATATGTCCAAATCAACGGTCGATTATGTAAAATCCTTTTCTCCCTTTTCGGAAATTTCTAACAAAGCTTTCTTCCGAAGAGATGTCGAAATGGGGCATGCGTTCTATTTCACTGAGAAACCCGACGTGGGATGTGGGGGGGACAAGCGGGACCAATGATACGGCCCCGCTGAACAGTCTGGTCGCAGGGGCAGATGTTTCTTCGGGCGCCATCTTGTCCAGGATATTTTCCATTACCCGACGCCTAAGGGGCGTGTAGGGCATTGTATTGTATGAAAACGCCACATCTGATCTTCGCTGTGCTTGCCTATCTCCGTCGCTCGTTATACAGGGCCGCAACACAAGATTTCCGAAAGCGAGATGTTCCATGAAAATTAGCGGCGTAGATATTCGTCCCGGCAACATACTGGATTATGAAAAGGGCCTGTGGAAGGTCTCCAAAATTCAGCATACACAACCTGGCAAAGGCGGTGCCTATATGCAGGTGGAAATGAAGAACCTGGTTGACGGGCGCAAAACCAATATTCGTTTTCGCAGTGCTGATACGGTTGAGAAAGTTCGTCTGGATACCAAGGAATTTCAGTATTTGTTTGCTGATGGCGAAATGCTGACCTTCATGGACAAAGAAAATTACGAACAAATCACGCTGCCAACCGATTTGCTTGGCGATGCCGCAGAATTTTTGCAGGACGGCATGGATGTTATGCTGGAGCTTTATGACGAAAAGCCGATTTCTGTGCAATTGCCTGACCAGATTGAGGCCGAGATTGTTGAAGCCGATGCAGTGGTTAAGGGCCAGACGGCTTCTTCCAGTTATAAGCCGGCTGTTCTTGATAATGGTGTGCGCGTCATGGTGCCGCCGTTTATTTCTGCCGGTACACGGATCATTGTTGACGTTTACGCCCGTGAATATGTCAGTAAAGTATCGTAAGGGTTTTAACGACTCTTAGTCCTGAGCTTGCTTTGGGCTACCTGCGATCGTCGATATGCCAGTTTTGACAGGCACACTATTAACGGGCAAGCAATTGCGACCCCGATACTGAAAGCATAAGACATGCCAGCACATTCCGCCCTTATTACCGTTATGGAACGCGCCGCACGTATGGCCGGATCACGCCTGCGTCGGGATTTTGGTGAGGTTGAACATCTTCAGGTGTCCAAAAAAGGACCGGCTGATTTTGTGTCAAAAGCCGATATGCGGTCTGAACGCATCCTTTATGATGAACTGATGAAGGTCCGTCCGGGCTGGGGGTTTGTTCTAGAAGAAGGCGGCATGATCGAAGGAGAGGAAGGCAAGCCACGCTGGATTGTTGATCCTCTCGATGGCACTACCAACTTTCTTCACGGTATTCCCCATTTCGCAATTTCCATCGCGGTGCAGGAACGGTCATTCGACGGGATCGGTTGGGGCAAAATTACCAGTGGCTTAATCTATGAACCTGTTTCCGATCAGACTTGGTGGGCCGAAATGGACAAGGGCGCTTATCTCGGCGACAAACGCCTGCGGGTTTCCGCACGGCGCGATCTTTCTGAGTCGCTTATCGCTACCGGCATCCCGTTTAACGGACATGGCGACTTGGGCGAATGGGCTCGAATTTTTGGTTCAATTGCTCCGCGAGTGGCCGGTATCCGCCGCAATGGCGCAGCCTCGCTGGACCTCGCTTGGCTAGCCGCTGGCCGCTTTGATGGTTTTTGGGAAGCCGATTTGCAAGTTTGGGACGTAGCTGCTGGCATTTTGATGGTTCGCGAAGCCGGCGGTTTTGTAAGCGATTTTACCGGCGGTGACCAACCAATTGGGCAGCGTGAAATTTTGGCAGCTAATGAAGCATTGCATAGCAAGCTTCATAAAATCTTGGCTAAGTCGCTATTGTAACGACGTAAACAGCATTAGATACCGCCAATTCAGGGAATTTGGCCCTTGCAGCTTGGGGAGCCTATCCCTAAAAGCGGCCTGAATTTTAGAGAAATGAGTCTTTTGTGGTCGATCTGTCTGAATATGCACCGATACTATTATTCCTAGCAGTAGCTCTCAGTTTGTCCGCCCTGTTCGTTTTTTTACCTATGGGCGTGTCCCGAATGATTGGGACACATCGTCCTAATTCTGAGAAGCTTTCTGAATATGAATGCGGTTTTCCTGCTTTTGAAGATTCTCGTAGTCAGTTCGATGTGCGCTTTTATCTAGTAGCCATCCTGTTTATCATTTTTGATCTGGAGGCTGCCTTTCTTTTCCCATGGGCGGTATCGCTTGATCAAATTGGTTGGGTCGGATGGTCGACGATGATGATCTTTCTCTTCGAACTGGTAATTGGCTTTATATATGCTTGGAAAAAAGGAGCGTTAGATTGGGATTAGAGACCGTCAATAGCCCGATTCTCAATGCTGATGGTACGCCGATGGCTCCCAACACGCAGCCAGACGAGGCGTTTTTCAAAGACCTGAATTCGGAAGTGAATGACAAGGGGTTTCTTGTCACGTCCACCGAAGATCTGTTTCAATGGGCGCGGACCGGTTCGCTCTGGTGGATGACCTTTGGTCTGGCTTGCTGTGCGGTGGAGATGATCCACGTAAGTATGCCGCGCTATGATATGGAGCGATTTGGCGTCGCGCCTCGGGCGAGCCCGCGTCAGTCCGATGTGATGATCGTGGCGGGGACATTGTGCAATAAAATGGCACCGGCGCTGCGTAAGGTTTACGATCAGATGTCGGAGCCGAAATATGTAATTTCCATGGGCAGCTGCGCCAATGGCGGTGGTTATTATCATTATAGCTATTCGGTTGTTCGTGGTTGTGACCGGATCGTGCCGGTCGACATTTATGTGCCGGGATGTCCGCCTACAGCAGAAGCGCTACTCTATGGCGTGATGCAATTGCAGCGTAAAATTCGCCGCATCGGGACGTTAGAGCGTTAGTATGGCAAACGGGGCACCGATAATTTCCAGCAACGAAGGCGTTGCTGCGACACTCGCTAAATCCTTGGGCGCGGCTGTGCTCAGCACTGTCGAGGCTTATAATGAGATTAGCTTTACCGTTGATCGCAAAACACTTCCTGCGGTGATGGACAAATTACGGGATGAGCATGAATATCAGCAACTCGTCGAGATTGCGGGTGTTGATTATCCTGAACGGCCCGAGCGGTTTGAGGTTTGCTATCATCTGCTCAGCCTGACGAAAAACCATCGTATCCGTATAAAAGTTACAACCGACGAAGATACACCGGTGCCAACGGTTACTCATATCTGGGAAGTCGCTGGCTGGCTCGAGCGCGAAGTGTTCGACATGTATGGCGTGTTATTCGATGGTAATCCCGATTTGCGCCGGATTTTGACCGATTACGGTTTTCAAGGGCATCCGTTCCGTAAGGACTTCCCACTAACCGGCTATGTCGAAATGCGTTATTCGGAAGAAGCCAAGCGCGTGGTGTATGAGCCCGTTAAACTGGCACAAGATTTTCGCAGCTTTGACTTTATGTCTCCATGGGAAGGCGCTGATTACATCCTGCCGGGTGATGAAAAAGTTGGTGGCGAGGCGCCTCCACCAACGCCTAAGAGCACGGAAAGCACAAAAGATACCGGGGCTGGTAAAAAGGCGAATAAAGCTGCAGTTAAGAAATTACCTCCGAATAAAGCGGCTGTAAAAAAGCCAGCGCCCAAGCGCACCAAGTCGGGGACTAATAAATCTGCGCCAAAGGATAAAAGCTAATGGCTGATTATCTCGACGAAATGGACGGATTGGCCGACGCTGCGGATCCCACTGTTGGCGATCTGGAAATCCAGAACTACACGATCAATTTCGGTCCTCAGCATCCTGCAGCGCACGGCGTCTTGCGGCTGGTGATGGAGCTGGACGGGGAAATTGTCGAACGGCTTGATCCGCATGTTGGATTGCTTCACCGCGGCACTGAAAAGCTGATCGAGCATAAAACTTATTTGCAGGCTTTGCCTTATTTTGACCGGCTGGATTATTGTTCTCCGTTGGCAATGGAGCATAGCTATGTACTGGCGATTGAAAAATTGCTCGACCTAGAAGTGCCCTTGCGTGGTCAATATTTGCGTGTGTTATTTGCTGAATTGACGCGTATTTGCAATCATATGCTCAATATCGGCGCGCATATCATGGATGTTGGCGCGATGACGCCGAACCTTTGGGTTTTCGAAATTCGCGAACAGTGCCTCGAATTTTTTGAGCGTGCCAGTGGTGCCCGGATGCACAGTGCCTGGTTCCGGCCCGGCGGCGTGCATCAGGATGTGCCGTTGAAATTGTTGACCGACATGGCGGATTGGCTCGACGAGTTCCCTAAATTATTCGAAGATGCGATGAGTCTGGTTGTCGGAAACCGGATTTTCAAACAGCGTAACGTAGATATCGCGACTGTGTCCAAAGAGGACGCCGTCCGCTGGGGTTTCTCTGGTCCAATGATCCGGGGCAGCGGGATCGCTTGGGATTTGCGCAAGTCGCAGCCTTATGATGTTTATGACCGTATGGAATTTGATGTGCCCGTTGGGACGCGCGGCGATTGCTACGATCGGTTCATGGTCCGGGTCGAAGAAGTGCGTCAGTCTGCACGCATCATGCGGCAGTGCCTGAATGAAATGCCGGAAGGCCCTGTGTCTAGTAACGACCGTAAAGTCGTGCCACCTAAGCGCGCCGAGATGAAACAATCGATGGAAGCTTTAATCCATCATTTCAAGCTTTATACTGAGGGCTTCCACGTTCCCGCTGGCGAAGTCTATGTCGCGACTGAAAGCCCTAAAGGCGAATTTGGCGTGTATCTGGTCAGTGATGGAACCAATAAGCCCTACCGCTGTAAGATTCGACCGACCGCTTTCTCGCATCTGCAGGCAATGGATTTCATGACCAAGGGGCATATGCTGTCCGATGCCACTGCCATTTTGGGTGCCATGGATATTGTGTTCGGGGAGTGTGACAGATGAGTCTGGGCCCTCTTGCAACCGCTGAGCAGATGATTGCATTTTATAATGCGCAAGATGTCGATGGCTACGTCTCGCTAATGACTGATGATGCATGCGAGGCTGGCTATCGCGGTGCAGTTTTGCGCGAAGGAAGAGAAGGCGTACGTGCCGGGTTGTTAGCGATGTTCGCCGAATATCCGGAAAACCGTGCAGAAATTCTCACATCGTTTGAACTTGGGTCACATATAGCGTTGCACGAACGTGTGTTTCGTTCCTCTTCCACTGAGCCGTTTGAAGTGATGTCGGTATATAGTTTTGAAGGCGATAAAGTGTCGCGCGTGGAGTTTATTCGCTGATGGCTGAAGCACCAAATATACCGGATGAGACTGAAACTCGTGCCAAATGGGGTGACTTTAAATTTACCCCAGCGAATGAGAAGCTCGCTAAGTGGCAGATCGCGAAATACCCGGAAGGCCGTCAGAAATCGGCGGTCATGGCACTGCTTGATCTGGCCCAGCGTCAGGTCGGCGCGGATACGAAAACACAGGGTTGGTTGCCTGTTCCGGTAATTGAATATGTCGCTGCCTATCTGGATATGCCTTATATGCGGACCTATGAAGTCGCGACTTTTTACACCATGTATAATCTGGCTCCTGTTGGTCGTTTCCATGTGCAGGTTTGCGGTACAACGCCTTGCATGCTGCGCGGCAGCGATGATGTTATGGCGGCCTGTAAGAATAAGGGTATGGCGAAAGGCAAGACGACACCAGACGGCTTGTTCACGCTGATCGAAGTCGAGTGCATGGGCAATTGCTCCAACGCACCGATGGTTCAGATAAACGACGATAATTACGAAGATCTCGACTACGATATCATGTCTCGCATATTGGAAGACTTGGCCGAAGGAAAAGATATTTCGGTCGGTTCACAAATTGGTCGCAAGACGAGTGAACCCGAAGGCGGTCCCGTGGTGTTAAAAGATATGGTCAAGGCCAATCATGACTACCGGAAGGAGTGGTAATATGCTGCTCGACGGATATGCAGGATGGGTTGCGTTGGCTGTTGTTGCGATTGCGGTTGCAGGCGGCCTTTGGGGCCGCAGGAGTAAGAAATAATGGCTTTTGATTTTCTGCAGGACAAGGACCGGATTTTTACCAATGTCTATGGCTTCCAGTCGTGGAAGCTAAAAGACGCGCAAAAGCGTGGTGACTGGGACAATACCGCGGATATTATCAAGCGCGGTAATGACAAGATTATCAACGAGATGAAGGAAAGCGGCTTGCGCGGTCGCGGCGGGGCGGGTTTCCCAACCGGCCTGAAATGGTCCTTCATGCCGAAAGAGTCGCCAGATGGACGACCAAGTTTTCTGGTCATCAATGCCGATGAGTCCGAGCCGGGCAGCTGTAAAGACCGCGAAATATTGCGCAATGATCCGCACAAGCTTATCGAAGGCGCGTTGATCGCTGGCTTTGCGATGCGGGCGCGGGCCGCCTATATCTATATTCGCGGTGAGTATATTTTTGAGGCCAAGGTCATGGAGGCGGCGGTCAAGGAAGCTTATGACGCTGGCCTAATTGGAAAAAATGCTTCCAAATCTGGCTATGATTTTGATGTATTTATCCATCGCGGCGCAGGCGCTTATATCTGCGGCGAAGAAACCGCGATGATTGAAAGTCTTGAGGGCAAAAAAGGCCAGCCGCGCCTGAAACCGCCATTTCCTGCTGGTGCGGGCCTTTATGGTTGTCCGACGACGGTCAATAATGTGGAATCAATTGCAGTCGTTCCAACGATTCTACGGCGCGGGGCGTCTTGGTTCGCGAGTTTCGGGCGTGAAAATAACAAGGGCACAAAGCTGTTTCAGGTTTCTGGCCATGTCGAGAAGCCAGCAGTATTTGAAGAAGCTATGTCGATCCCTTTCAAAGACATGATCGAAAAGCATTGTGGCGGCATTACCGGTGGGTGGGACAATCTACTCGCCGTTATTCCGGGCGGCTCCTCGGTCCCATTGGTTCCTGCCGAGCAGATCATGGATGCACCGATGGATTTTGATGGCCTTAAAGAAGTGGGCTCGGGGCTAGGCACTGCGGCGGTTATCGTGATGGATAAGTCCACGGATATCGTTCGCGCGATCTCTCGGCTCAGCTATTTCTACAAACATGAAAGCTGCGGCCAATGCACGCCTTGCCGTGAAGGCACTGGTTGGATGTGGCGCGTGATGGAAAAAATGCGCGATGGTAATGCGGAAATTGGCGATATCGATACGCTGTATGAAGTCACCAAACAGATTGAAGGCCATACGATCTGTGCGCTTGGTGATGCAGCGGCGTGGCCGATCCAGGGACTGATCAAGCATTTTCGTCCGGAGATGGAGCGCCGCATAAGAGAGCATCATGGCGAAGAAATGATGGAGGCGGCGGAATAATGCCTAAAGTCACCGTAGATGGCATCGAAATTGAAGTTCCTCAGGGCGCGACTGTGTTGCAGGCCGCTGAGCTAGCCGGTAAAGAAATCCCACGTTTCTGCTATCACGAACGCCTGAGCATCGCGGGCAACTGCCGCATGTGTTTGGTCGAGGTAAAACCGGGACCACCAAAGCCGCAGGCGAGCTGTGCTTTGCCTGCCGCCGATGGGCAGGAAATCCGTACCGACAGCGAAATGGTCAAAAAGGCGCGCGAAGGGGTGATGGAATTTCTCCTCATCAACCATCCGCTTGATTGTCCCATTTGCGATCAGGGCGGCGAGTGCGACTTGCAAGATCAGGCCATGGCCTATGGCAAAGGTGGATCGCGCTACGAAGAAAATAAGCGCGCGGTTACTGAGAAATATATGGGCCCCGTGGTCAAGACTGTTATGACCCGCTGCATCCATTGTACTCGTTGTGTGCGTTTTGCCGAAGAAATTGCTGGAGTCGAAGAAATCGGTGCCATTGGACGCGGCGAGGGGATGGAGATTACTTCCTATCTTGAAGGTGCTGTACATAGTGAACTGAGCGGAAATGTCGTTGATCTTTGCCCCGTGGGTGCCTTGACCAGCAAGCCCTATGCTTTCGAAGCTCGGCCTTGGGAATTGACCAAGACCATGGGTATCGATGTCATGGATGGTGTCGGCACCAATATTCGCATCGACAGCCGCGGCCGTGAAGTGCTGCGCGCACTTCCTCGCGTTAATGATGATGTGAATGAGGAATGGGCGACAGACAAGACCCGCCACGCGATTGACGGCTTGATGAAACGCCGCCTCGACAAACCTTATATCCGGCGCAATGGCAATTTGGTTCCTGCGAGCTGGGATGAAGCTTTTGAAGAAATTGCGGCTGTAAAGGCTGGAAGTTCGGTTGCCGCGATAGCCGGTGACTTGGTCGATTGCGAAACCATGTATGCGGCCAAAAAATTGCTGAAATCCATGAGATCGGAAATGCTCGAAGGGCGTCAAACCGGCCTATCTTATGATGTGTCCAGTCTCGCTGCAGTGAACTTCAATACGACCATTGGGGGTATTGAAGAAGCCGATGTGATCATTCTGGTGTCCACCAACCCGCGCTGGGAAGCGTCGCTGGTGAATACACGGATCCGCAAGGCTGTGCGCAAAGGCGGAGCAAAAGTCTTTGGTATCGGACCAGAAGTAGATCAAACCTATCCGGTTGAATGGTTGGGTGACGATATGGCTTTGTTGACCAAGCTCCCCAAAGCGGCAGTTGATGCCTTAAAAAATGCCGAGAAGCCTGCTCTTATTTTGGGCGGCGGCGCTTTAAGTGTCGAAGGTGCGCATGGCGCGGCTTTGAAGCTGGCTGCAAAATATAAGCTGGTCCGTGATGGCTGGAATGGCTTTAACATATTGCATATCGGCGCTTCTCGTACTGGCGGACTGATGCTCGGCTATGCTTATGATGGCGGGATAAAGGCGATTGCTGCGAAAAACCCCAAACTGCTGTTCTCGCTTGGTGCGGATGAAATGAATTATGACGCATTTGCGAAGAGTTTTAAGGTCTATATCGGTCACCATGGTGATGCCGGTGCGCATGCAGCAGATATTATTCTACCAGCAGCTGCCTATACCGAGAAAAATGGTACTTATGTAAATCTGGAAGGCCGTGTTCAGCGTTCTAACAAAGCGATTTTTGCCCCCGGCGACGCGCGGGAAGACTGGAGCATTTTGCGGGCTTTGTCTGATGTAATGGGCAAAACCTTGCCTTTTGACAGTTTTGAAGAACTGCGCGTCAAGATGTATAAAGACCATCCGCAGCTGGCTGTGGAAGGACTGGTGTCCTTTGATTGGGCGCCGCCATCCGGATTGCCAGATAATCCCACGGGACAGGGGGTTCATCCGATCAAGGATTTCTACCTTACCAACAGTATCGCCCGCGCCAGCGCAACGATGCAGCGCTGCTCGGCAGAATTGCTGCATGGTGATGATTTGCTGGAGGCGGCAGAATGACCGAATATCTCCAATCCACATTCCTCGGTGTTGAACTTGGCTGGTTTGTTGCCACGCTCGCGCTGACCCTGATGATTGCCCTGCCGCTGATGCTGGCCGTTGCAATGACCATTTATGCTGATCGAAAAATTTGGGCCGCCATGGCTTTGCGGCGCGGACCGAATGTGGTCGGGCCCTTTGGTCTACTGCAGTCTTTCGCCGATGGACTGAAGGTGTTTCTACAGGAAACCATTATTCCATCAGGTGCAAACAAAGGCTTGTTCCTTCTTGCCCCAATATTGACCTTTACCGTCGCACTGCTCGCATGGGCGGTCATACCGTTTAGCGAGACGATGGTACTCGCGAATATCAATATCGGTTTGCTTTATATTCTCGCGATTAGCTCGCTCGGCGTTTACGGCGTGGTTATTGCCGGTTGGGCGAGTAACTCCAAATACCCCTTCTTCTCTGCCATGCGTGCCGCGGCACAAATGATAAGCTATGAGGTTTCCATCGGCTTCATCATTATTTCGGTGGTGCTCTGGTCCGGAACATTCAATCTGAATGATATTATCAAAGCGCAAGAAGGGCATGTGTTCGGTTTAGTTAATGCCTTTGGTATCAATCCCTTGCTGTTCCCAATGGCTGTCATGTTCTTCATTGCTTCATTGGCGGAAACCGCACGCCATCCTTTTGATCTGACCGAAGCAGAGTCCGAATTAGTAGCGGGTTATCAGACCGAATATAGCTCGATGAGTTTTGCGCTCTTCTGGCTAGGTGAATATGCCAATGTCTTGTTGATGTGCGCCCTGAACGTCATCCTTTTCTGGGGTGGGTGGTTGCCGCCTATTGATTGGGAGCCGCTTTATGCCGTTCCAGGCATAATCTGGTTGTTTGCCAAAATGTTTATGTTCTTCTTTGTTTTTAGCTGGGTCAAAGCGACCGTGCCGCGTTATCGTTATGATCAACTGATGCGTCTGGGCTGGAAAATATTTTTACCCGTGTCGATCTTCTGGGTATTCCTGGTAAGCGGCTATCTTATGCTGACGAGGTATGGCTAATGTCTATCGCCCAAACTATTAAAGCATTCACATTGTTCGAATTTATCGGCGCGCACTGGTTGACGCTGAAATATTTCTTCAAGAAAAAGACAACGATCAACTATCCTTATGAAAAGAACCCGATTTCACCGCGGTTCCGGGGAGAGCATGTGCTGCGCCGCTATCCCAATGGTGAGGAACGTTGCATAGCATGCAAATTATGTGAAGCAGTGTGTCCGGCGCAGGCTATTACGATTGAGGCTGAGCCTCGTGAAGACGGCAGCCGGCGTACGACGCGCTATGATATTGACATGACCAAATGTATTTATTGCGGCTTTTGTCAGGAAGCTTGTCCTGTGGATGCCGTCGTCGAAGGTCCTAATTTTGAATATTCAACCGAGACACGCGAAGAATTAATTTACGACAAAGCCAAATTGCTCGAAAATGGTGACAAGTGGGAGCGAGCAATCGCATCCAACCTTGCCGCCGACGCACCATACCGTTAAGGCGCTGACAAGATTCTAAGGGGGTTACGGAAACCGTTATAATGCAAATATTTGCTTTCTATCTGTTCGCATCGATCGTTATTGCCAGCGCGGCTTTTTGTATCTTTGCGCGTAATCCTGTTCACAGCGTGCTGTGGCTGATTTTGGCGTTTTTCAATGCCGCCGGACTGATGCTGTTGGTTGGGGCCGAGTTTATCGCTGCCCTGCTGGTTATCGTCTATGTTGGCGCAGTGGCTGTTTTGTTCCTTTTCGTCGTAATGATGCTTGATATTGATTTTGCAGAATTGCGCGCTGGATTTATGAAAAACCTGCCCTTGGGGCTTTTACTGGCTATCGTATTAATGGCTGAAATAATCTTTGGCATCGGGGCATGGAGTGCTGGCGGCATGGGGGATGCGACCGCAGTTGTTGGCCCGGTAGCCGGTGGACCTTCGAATATCGAAGCCTTGGGCGCGCTCCTCTATACAAAATATATATTTCTGTTCGAGGCTGCAGGGCTTGTTCTTTTGGTTGCCATGGTGGGGGCTATTGTTTTGACCAACCGTAAGCGCGGCGGTGTCCGTGTACAGAATGTACAAGCGCAGGTTAGAAGGCGGCCCGAAGATGCTACACGCAATATGCAGCCTGAAGTGGGTAAGGGGGTCGAACTATGATCGGCATTGAACATTATCTGGTGGTCAGTTCCATCCTGTTCGTGATGGGCATGCTCGGCATTTTCCTGAACCGCAAAAACATCATCATCATATTGATGGCAATTGAGTTGATATTGCTCGCGGTCAACTTGAACCTCGTCGCGTTCAGCGCCTTTTTAGGTGATATAACCGGACAGATTTTTGCGATGTTCGTGCTAACCGTTGCCGCAGGTGAAGCTGCGATCGGGCTCGCTATATTGGTTATCTATTTCCGTCAGCGCGGCACGATTGCCGTCGATGATGTCAACCGGATGAAGGGTTAAGGATTTGACGATTCAGCTTATCGTTTTCCTGCCCTTGCTGGCAGCAATAGTCGCAGGCTTTGGCAATCGCATGATTGGTAATGTTCCAGCGAAATTTGTCACGACAGCAGCTTTGTTCGCATCATGCGCACTGAGTTGGCCGATATTCATCGACTTTATCATGTTGTCCCGCGCCGCTGAAGTGGTGCCGGTGCTGACATGGGTGCAGTCGGGTGATCTGAATTTTTCATGGGCGCTTCGCGTTGACGCGTTGACCGCCGTTATGCTGGTTGTGGTGACCACGGTTTCGACCTTGGTCCATCTCTATAGCTGGGGCTATATGGATGAAGATCCTGACCAACCGCGCTTTTTCGCTTATTTGTCACTGTTTACCTTTGCAATGTTAATGCTGGTGACTGCCAATAATCTGGTTCAGATGTTCTTTGGCTGGGAAGGCGTTGGATTGGCGTCTTATCTTCTCATCGGTTTCTGGTTCAAAAAGCCCAGTGCCAACGCGGCCGCGATCAAGGCGTTTGTCGTCAATCGGGTCGGTGATCTTGGCTTTATGCTGGGCATTTTTGGTACCTTCCTCGTTTTTGGCACCGTATCGATTCCTGAAATATTGGAAGCGGCTCCTGCAATGGCCGGATCGAGCATTGGCTTCGCTGGTATGCGTCTTGATACAATGACCATATTATGCCTGTTATTGTTCATCGGTGCGATGGGTAAATCGGCACAATTGGGTCTGCACACCTGGCTTCCTGATGCAATGGAAGGACCGACACCTGTGTCAGCGCTTATCCATGCGGCTACGATGGTTACCGCCGGTGTCTTCATGGTGTGCCGTTTGTCGCCGATGTTTGAGACGAGTGAAGTGGCTTTGACGGTGGTTACGGTGGTGGGCGCTTGTACGGCGATTTTTGCAGCGACCGTCGGGCTTGTCCAAACTGATATCAAACGCGTGATCGCTTATTCAACCTGTTCGCAATTGGGCTATATGTTCTTCGCAGCTGGCGTCGGAGCGTATAGCGCTGCTATGTTCCATCTGTTCACCCATGCGTTCTTCAAGGCATTGTTGTTCCTAGGCGCGGGCTCGGTAATCCATGCCATGCATCATGAGCAGGACATGCGTTATTATGGTGGGCTTCGGAAAGAAATACCGTTGACCTTCTGGGCAATGATGGCGGGTACGCTTGCGATTACCGGCGTTGGCATAGTCGGACTTGGCGGTTTCGCGGGTTTCTATTCCAAAGACGCAATTATTGAGGCGGCTTTTGCTAGCGGCACCAGTACCGGCCAGTTCGCCTTTGCAATCGGTGTCACAGCTGCACTGCTGACCAGCTTCTATAGCTGGCGCCTGATGTTCCTGACGTTCTGGGGCACGCCGCGCTGGATACAGTCTGAGCATATTCAGCACAGCGTTCATAAAACACCGGAAACTGCCGAAGATTCGACAGGTGGCTATCATCCTCATGAAAGCCCCGTGACCATGTTGATTCCGCTGGCTGTGTTAAGCCTTGGCGCCATTGCGGCAGGCTATATATTCCATAATCAATTTATCGATGCCACGGAAGGCTTTCGCTTCTGGGCCGGTAGCTTGGCTTTTGATCGTCATTTGATGCATGCAATGCATGAAGTTCCGCTTTGGGTAAAGCTGGCCTCTACCGCCGCGATGTTAACCGGATTGCTAATCGCTTATCTGATGTACTTCCACGGAAATAATCGTCCTGCACGATTGGCAGCGACCTTCCAGCCGCTATACACTTTCTTCTTCAACAAATGGTATTTTGACGAGCTCTATGATCTTATTTTCGTGCGCCCTGCCTTTTGGTTCGGACGGCTATTCTGGAAAACGGGCGATGAAGGCATGATTGATCGCTTTGGTCCCAATGGTGTCGCTAGTGTTGTCGCAAGCGGTGCAGGTCTCGCGAAACGCTTCCAGACCGGATATCTCTATAGCTACGCACTGGTGATGTTGCTTGGATTGGCCGCTGCGGTAACGTGGCTTATCTTGCGGGGAGCGAACTGATGAACCAGCTTGATTTCCCAATCCTATCGCTGATGATGGGCCTTCCCATGTTGGCCGCGATTATTTGTTTATTCCTCGGCGCACATGCCGCGCGTTTATTGGCGCTTGCGACAACGCTGGTGCTATTCGCTCTGGGCGTGGTTTTATGGGCCAATTATGATATAGGCGGACCGCAATGGCAATATGTCGAACGGGCTGATCTCTTCGGTAATTTCGCTTGGGCGCTAGGCATAGATGGCATCTCGATGATGCTGATCATGTTGACGGTATTCCTGATGCCGATCTGTATCGGCGCGAGCTGGGAGTCGATCAAGGAACGCGTTGGCGAATATATGGCGGCCTTCCTGTTCATGGAAGTGCTCATGATTGGCGTGTTTGCGGCGCAGGATATCTTCCTGTTCTACATCCTTTTCGAAGCTGGCTTGATACCGATGTATTTGATTATAGGTGTTTGGGGCGGCGCGAACCGGATTTACGCGAGTTACAAGTTCTTCCTCTACACATTGCTTGGTTCCGTCGTGATGCTGATCGCGATGCTGTGGATGGTTCAGGATGCTGGAACCAGCGATATTCCAACCTTGCTCAATTATGATTTCGCGGTGGAGGCACAGACGTGGCTCTGGTTGGCGTTCTTCGCCAGCTTCGCGGTAAAAATGCCAATGTGGCCATTTCATACATGGTTGCCCGATGCGCACGTTCAGGCTCCGACTGCCGGTTCAGTGATCCTTGCTGGCGTGCTCTTGAAAATGGGCGGATATGGTTTTCTACGCTTCTCACTGCCTATGTTCCCTGAGGCATCAGCGCAATTTATCTGGCTGATTTTTGGCCTGTCGATGGTCGCGGTGATTTATACTTCTCTGGTTGCGCTGGTGCAGGAAGATATGAAAAAGCTCATCGCTTATTCCTCCGTTGCCCATATGGCGATTGTGACGGTCGGCCTGTTCGCCTTTAACCGTCAGGGTATTGAAGGCGCGATCATTGTTATGTTGAGCCACGGACTGGTATCTGCTGCTTTGTTCCTATGCGTTGGCGTGATTTACGACCGGCTGCATACGCGTGAAATCTCGCGCTATGGCGGGCTTGCGATCAATATGCCGAAATATGCGGTATTTTTTCTGCTGTTCACGATGGCCTCGATCGGTTTGCCGGGCACCAGCGGGTTTGTTGGCGAGTTTCTATCGCTGATAGGTCTTTACCAGGTGAATAGCTGGGTTACGCTGGTTTGTACCGTGGGTATCATATTGGGTGCAGGGTATATGTTGTATCTCTATCGCCGGGTCGCTTTTGGCGAACTAATGCATGACGATGTTAAAGCTATGCCCGATATGTCCATTCGTGAAATTGCGTTGCTCGCTCCGATTGCGGCTGCTGTAATGTGGATGGGTGTCTATCCGGAAAGTTTCATGGCGCCTATTCGCGGTGATGTAGGGGCATTGGTTGCCCGGATTGACCGCGCTACGCCACAAGGGGATGCGCATTTGAAAATGGGGCAGGTAAAAGCTTCGCCGACAACTCATGAAACAGAATCTAGTCATGGGGAGTCGCACTAATGGATTACGGACTTTCACTGATATTCACTCTGCCCGAGATTATTCTGACGGTAAGCGGTTTGATATTGCTGCTGATCGCGGCATGGGGCGGCGGCAAGTCTGCACGGTTGATCACAATATTGGCAGTGGTCGCGCTGTTTGGCGCTTCGGCTTATGCTCTCGAATTTCTCACCAATCCCTCGTTTGAGTTTGGCGGAGATGCTTTTGACGGTCTCTACCGGATGGATAGGTTCGGCAGCTTCGCTAAATTGCTGATCTATTTCGCTGCGATTGTGTCTCTGATCGTGGCTCCGCGTTTTTTTAAGGATAATGGCAGTTACAGCCCGGAATATCCGGTGCTCATCCTGTTCGCGACCATCGGTATGGGCATGATGGTATCAGCCGTCGATATGATGACCCTATATATCGGCTTGGAATTGAACAGCCTGTCAGCCTATGTTTTGGCTAGCTTTATCCGTAATGATATTCGGTCATCCGAGGCCGGTTTGAAATATTTTGTGCTGGGCGCCTTGGCTAGCGGAATGCTGTTGTTCGGGATATCTCTTGTCTATGGTTTTGCTGGATCGACCAACTTCACCGTTATAAGCGAAACTTTGACGGGGGAGCTCTCCACCGGACCACTGATCGGGGTTGTATTGGTTCTTGCCGGTTTGGCCTTCAAGGTCAGCGCGGTGCCCTTTCATATGTGGACGCCTGATGTTTATGAAGGCGCACCGACACCGGTCACCGCCTTTTTTGCAAGTGCACCAAAAGTTGCCGCTATTGCGCTGACTGTACGTGTGATTATTGATGCTTTTGGTGGTCAAACATCGACATGGCAGCAGATTATCGTATTTGTGGCCCTTGCATCAATTGTACTCGGCGCTGTGGCGGGTATCGGTCAGCAGAATATCAAACGCCTGCTTGCCTATAGTTCCATCAATAATGTTGGTTTTCTTTTGATAGGGCTTGCTGCGGGAACGGCGCAGGGTATTTCAGCAATGCTGTTCTATCTTGTTATCTACGTTGTGATGACTTTGGGTAGTTTTATCTGCGTCATGGAAATGCGCGATGCGGAGGGCAAGCCGCTCGAAACATTGTCGAGCTTGGCCGGTCTATCACGGACCCGTCCGGGCTTGGCGGCGGCTTTCGCTGTCTTTATGTTCTCCCTTGCCGGTATCCCGCCGTTGTTCGGATTTTGGGGCAAGTTTCTGGTCTTTGATGCTGCCGTTGCGGCGGGCATGTTGCCGCTGGCCGTTATCGGTATTGCTGCTTCGGTTATTGGTGCATTTTATTATATCAAAGTCGTCAAAATCATCTATTTCGACGATCCATCTGGCGAAATTGTTAAAACGGGCCATAAAACCGAAAATGCACTAATTGCGTTATTGGCCGTGGCTGTTTCCCCGCTCGGATATTTGGCGATTCCGCTATTGGCACCGGTAACAGCAGCGGCGGCTCAGGCTTTATTCTGACCTTTCATGTTGAAACGATAGCCGAAACCGCATCAACCAATGCGGATATGAAAATACGCGCCCAAAGCGGCATTGCGGAAGGGCTATGGTTACGGGCCGAGAGACAAAGCGGCGGCGTGGGACGGTTGGGCCGCAAATGGGAAAGCCCTGAAGGCAATTTATATTGCAGTACTATGGTCGGTTGCCATCCTGATGATCCCGCTCCATCGACCCTGACCTTCGTTGCCGCCTTGGCAGTGCATAAGGCGATCAGCGCGTATCTTCCGCATGACGATGTACGGTTGAAATGGCCTAATGATATATTAGCCTCTGGCATGAAAATTTGTGGTATCCTGTTAGAGCGTGCAGGAAATGCCGTTATCGTCGGAATCGGAGTGAATATCGCGATAGCACCGCAGGTTGAAGGACGTGCAGTCACCAGCTTGCATCGTGAACGTGCTGACATAAATTTGGGGCCAGCGGAGTTTTTGGACACGCTTGCCCAGTATTTTGCTGATACAGTAGAAGAATGGCGACGATCTGGTCTGGCTGCGATATTGACCGCATGGCAATTAAATGCTCATCCGGTCGGGACCCGTTTGGTGACCAGTGATGCTGACGGTGGCCGCCTGGATGGTGAATATGCTGGCCTGTCAGATGATGGTGCTCTGCGCTTGAGAAAGGCTGACGGAGCGATTATCGAAATACATGCCGGTGATGTTCATGTCGGTTAGAAGGAAGGTTCAATCATGCTGCTCGCGATAGATGCTGGCAATACGAATGTAGTATTTGCGCTTTTTGATGGATCGAACATCAAGGCGCGGTGGCGTATTGCGACGGATGCTCGGCGCACGGCTGATGAATATGTTGTTTGGCTTCGGCAATTGCTCGATTTGAACGGCCTTACGCTCGACGCTATTGATGCTGTTATTATTGGGACGGTTGTGCCAAGGGCGCTTCACAATTTAACCGTTTTGTCGGAAAAATATTTTGGCGTGACGCCCTTAGTCGCCGGTCGCGGTGAAGCCGCGTGGGGTGTCGCACTCGATGTCGCTTCGCCGGAAACGGTCGGAGCTGATCGGGTGCTGAACATCATCGCTGCCCATGAAAAATATAAGCAGGACGTGGTTATAATAGACTTCGGGACAGCAACGACCTTTGATGTGGCGGATTATGACGGGGCCTATAAAGGGGGCGTTATTGCCCCCGGCATCAATCTGTCACTCGACGCCCTTGTCGGAAAAACAGCACAGCTTCCGCGCATTGCACTGGAAGCGCCGGATGATGACAATGTTATTGGACGGACGACAGAAAGCCAGATGTTGATCGGGATTTTCTGGGGCTATATTGCAATGATCGAAGGGCTGGTCAAACGCACGAAAGCTCAGATAGGCCGCCCTACCATAGTCATCGCCACCGGCGGACTGTCCATATTATTTGACGACCATACGGACGTTTTTGACCATCTTGAGTCCGACCTCACATTGCGCGGACTGTTAATCCTCTATCAGAGAGCAACCAACATCTAATGATAAAACCAAAAAATGAACTTCTCTTCCTGGCTCTTGGCGGGTCAGCGGAGATTGGCATGAACGTCAACCTATATGGCTGTGAAGGAAAATGGGTGATGGTCGACCTCGGCATGACTTTTGGAGATGCTGGCTATCCGGGTATTGACCTGATTCTGCCCGATCTTGAATTTATTGAAAAGCAGGCGAAAAACTTGCTCGGTATTGTGCTGACCCATGGGCATGAAGATCATATTGGTGCGATCCCCTATTTTGCGGGGGAGTTGGACGTACCGCTTTATGCGACACCGTTTACCGCAGGCCTTATACGCCGGAAATTGGCGGAGGCCGGTCTGGAAAATGATGTTGAGCTGAATATCATTCCCAACGAAGGCAGCTTTGACCTTGGGCCTTTTGGATTTCGCTATTTACCGATTGCTCACAGTATTGCTGAGGGCAACGCACTGCTTATCGACACGCCTTACGGGAAGATTTTCCATACCGGTGATTGGAAGCTGGATGACGAGCCGATGCTTGGCGTTCCATCAACGCCCGAGCAGTTAAAAGCGGTTGGTGACGAAGGCATTCTGGCGATGGTTTGTGATTCCACCAATGTCTTCAACAATACGGCTTCGGGATCGGAAGGCGATGTTTATCGCAATTTAATGCGAGTCGTAGAAAATCTTAAAAATCGGGTTCTAGTTACGACATTTGCGTCAAATGCGGCGCGGCTTCAAACGCTTGGCGAAGTTGCGAAACATTCGGGACGACAGTTATGCGTCGCAGGGCGTTCGCTAGACCGGATGATTGAGAATTGCCGCGAAAATGGTTATTTAAAAGACTTCCCGCCGACCGTCGATTTCGATGAAGCGATGACTATTCCGCGCGACGAAATCATGATTATTGCTACTGGCGGTCAAGGCGAGGCAAGAGCTGCACTTGGACGGATTGCTGGTGAAAGCCATAAAATTAGGTTGACCGAAGGGGATAACGTACTGTTCTCCTCGAAACAGATACCCGGAAACGAGATCGCCATTGGTCGGATCCAAAACCAACTTGCTGCGAAGGGGGTTGTCATGATCACCGATCGCCAAGAAGATATTCATGTGTCCGGTCATCCAGGGAAACCGGAATTGGCTCAAATGTATAAATGGATACGGCCCGAAATTTTGGTGCCGGTCCATGGCGAGATACGTCATATGAAAGAACAGGAGCGCTTTGGTGCAGAGCAGGGCGTTCCGAAGAATATCTTCCAGCAAAATGGCGATGTCGTTCGGCTGTCTCCCAATGGCCCTAAAATCATAGGTCAAGAAAAGACAGGACGTCTGGTCGTCGATGGGGATGTGATTATCCCAGCCGACGGCAAGACGCTTAACGATCGCCGTAAAATCGCTTATAATGGGATGATTTCCGTAGCGATCGGCTTGGATAACCGCGGCAGAATTTCTGGCCAGCCGATTTTGCGACTCTTGGGCGTACCGCTAGAAGAAGATGAAGAGGATTTTCTCGATGAAATGTGCGAGGCAATATTGAAGAAATTCAAGAAGCCCGTTGGCGATATCACCAGATTTTCCGAAGAATTGCGGCTGATGGTTCGCCGCAGCGCAACAGAATGGACTGGAAAGAAGCCGATTGTTTCGGTGATGGTGGTGGAGGCCTAATAACCATGCAATTGGTGTCGATTATATTTATTTATGTGCTCTTTTGGACCGTGTCGGTGTTTATCGTTCTACCCATTGGGATACGTAATCATCGTGAAATGGGCGTAGATATGGTGGAGGGGCAATCGGACGGTGCACCGGCCAATTATAAACCCGTTAAACTGATCTTCTATACGACGTTGCTAGCAACCGCTTTTTTTGCCTTATTCTATCTAAATTATAGCAATCAATGGATAACCATTGAAAACCTTGATTTTTTTGGAAGCCGGGAGCGTTTGGGGCTATAGGCCCTAACTGCGAAGGCGTTCAATCGCCTGAGCAAGGGCGACATAGAGTTTTCCGATGTCAGACGACAATAATGTAACGCTTATCGCGCTACCGTCACGGGTCGCCAAGACACCGCGGAGCATAGCTTCAAAGTCGTGGATATAACGGTTCACATGTTCCCGGAACTCGGAATTATTGTCATATTCTGTCAAAATTTCCCGAACCTCTCCGCTATCGAGCAGGCGTACTGCGCGGCGGGTAAATATACCGCGATCACCCTTTAAATACGCGGCCCATTCTGTGTCGGTTACTTCATTCGACAGCAATTTTGTCACATCAATGGCTGTGGAATTCAGGGACTCTGTTAGCAGCGCGACGCGGCGTGAGAAATTTTCATCTCCACTTTGCTCTGCTTTTTCCTTCGCGAACAAGATGCGTTGTTCCAACTTCGCGGTCATGTCTTCAATGGCGTTAAGCTGCCCCGCCAGTTGACCAGCAGTTGATTCCGTTGCCGCCATAGCCTTAGCTATAGCGGTTTCCAGTTTCGGTGCGATCGTGGAAATTTTATCATCGATAATTTTATTGAGCGCTTTTTCACTGACTTTTTCGAAAGCTGCTGCAGATCCAGAAATTGAATTTTCTAAAGCTTGCCGTGAATGTTCCGATGCTTGTCTTGCGGTATCCTTTACACGCATCAGGGCACTGATGAGTTTCTCACCGGCACTTTCGGCTAAAGCCTCATTTTGTTCGCGAACCTTCTGCAATTCTCTCGCCAAGCCATCGATTTTGCCGAGAACATTGTCTGTCGCAATATTGCCATCATCACTGAGCTTTGCGAGTTTGACGCGTTGTTCTTCGATGGCTTCATCGGATTTTTCAATTTTCGAAGTCACTTCGTCGGTAACCGCGCCAACCTTTGCCGCTTTCTGCGCCATATGGCTAAACAAGGCCGAGCTGGCTTCAGATTTCTCATTCATCCGGTCGAAGGCTGCTGGTAATGTTTCGTCCAGTTCGCGTGCGCCACTATCAAGTGCAACAAGCAGTTTTTCCATGCGCTCGATCATATCGTCGGCGGTGTCATGACCTTGCGCGATTGATTGTTTCAGCGATTCGCTATTCTGTTCCAGCGCTGTCATCGCAAAGGCTAGCTTCGCTGTTTTTTGGCCACTTTCATTATCCAAAGTCGCGACTTTCGTCGTGATTTCGGAAATGCTTTGATGCAGTTGGGACACCAGCTCTTTCAAGCGAGCCTCTTCGCCATCGGCGGTTATGCCTACCAATGTTAAAGTATCGGTCAATGCCGTTAGGTCGGCTTTTAGGGTCTGTGAGCTTTCGGACGTTTCCGTTGCAAGCTCGGCCCGCGTCTGGTGCAGGGCTTCGATGACTTCTGTAGAAGCATTTTTCAAAACAGTTGCTATGCGAGTTGACTCAGTTTCTGCCTCAGAAAGCTGCTTCGCAAATTTTTCTTTAATTTTTTCAGCAGTCGTATCGAGATTGTTCAAGGAATCTTCTGAACGTTGGCTCAACTCATCCAGACTTTTCTTCGCAGTCGATCCAACCTCGCCAATTCGCCGTAGAACCGTGACCATACCAGCCATTTCTGTCTGTGCTGCGCGGCCAGAATTGCCTATTTGATTGGTCACGTCTTTTGCGGTGTTTATGACGAATGGCAAATGCGTCCGCAGCTGTTCCAGATTATTATATGCTGTTCCGCTGACATCATCCAATTTCTTCATCTTCGAAAGACCCTCGCTCAAAACCGCTTTAATATTTCCAGCAGCTTTGTTGAGCTTGTCTGACGATTGTGAACCGAGTGTTTCCAGTTCCCGCGTTTCACCGGCCAAAAATTCGCGCGCCATAGACAGTTCATTATTCACAGTCTTAAGGCGAAATTCCAATTGCTCAGATTCCAAACGGAGAGAAGAGGATACATCTCCAAAGCGTTTGGCTTCACGCGTGCTGTTGCGCATATAAAGCAGATAAATAATTGCAAAGGTTGCGACTGGCAGACAATATTGAGAAATTAGATCAATCCCCACCTTCATTGTCGGAATCGTTGTAAAAATGTCGCGATAGGCCCAGCCAAAAAAGCCAGTCCATATCAATATGGAAAGGCCCAATAATACGGGCGGAATATTGTGACTTTTGGATAAAGAAACGGGGTCCTCATCGGCATAATGACTCCATTCGTCATCGCTGCCGTTTTGATCAACTGTTTGATTCGCACCGCTTTCCATTTGGTCGCTGCGATCATCATCACTCAGCACTGGCGGTTGATCGCCATCTGCTTCATCAAACTCTATATTTTCAATGTGCGGCTCTTGGCTGCGGTTGCGTCTGATACCGATAATTTTTGATCCACTTGTCATAAGCCCTATTTACCATAAAATTCGCTGAGAGAAACTATAAGTTAACCACGGCGCTATATGATACTCAAATGTCATTCGATTATGGAGCGCTCGACGCGGCTTTAACCGCCGCAGTTGGTGACGATCAGTCACTTATCGCAGAATTGCGCATGGCCTTTTTGGAAAGTGCCAAGCGTCAGGTTGACTTGCTTCACCGGGCACGTTGCGATGCCAATTGGCAATATGCTGCTTGGCGCCTTAAGGGGCTGGCAGCAAGCTTTGGTGCGACTCGTGTACTGAACTTGGCGGAAGAGGCAGCAATAGCTGCACCCGGAGAACCCACGGTGCTGACAAAGCTTGAACGAGCAATTGCCGCGATTGAAAACCACCGCGACTAAATAGACTGCGATTAATCAATACACTCATTAATACCCGCGAGCGAGAGATATAGCTTTAATGCCGCTCGCCGAAATCCTATATGATGCTCATGTTGTTTGACGCATCATTTGGGGTGTATTTTTGAGATTGGCACTAATTTCCTTAGCGACCGAGGATATGACGGGGCATGGCCCCGCAGGCCTATTGTCGCTATTTGACGGTAATATTGTCGAAAAGCAAGTTGAGTCCGTTCGAAATATGGGCGCGGAAAAAATTATATTCCTATGTCCGACAATGCATGGCGCGTTGCTCCAATATATCGATATTCTGAAAGGGCAGGGCATTGATGCGGAGATAGTTCGCAATGCCGGCGACCTTGGTCAATATGTTTCGCAGGATGACGACATGGTATTTCTTGGCGATGGGATAATTCCATGGCAATCGCTGGAAAAGCATTTGTCGGAGCAATCGGGTGAGCTTGTATATGTCGTTACAAATGCAAACTTATATGAGAATTTTGAGCGTATAGACCTTAGCCAAAGGTGGCTTGGCATCGCACTTTTAAAGGCCATGCGTCTTGAAGAAATAGCGGAAATCCCGGATGATTGGGATATTGGATCGGCTCTGCTTCGCACCGCGGTGCAGTCTGAGTGCTATAGGGAGTTGGTATCTGACGAGGATATGCGGGCAGATGCTGTTCCGCAGTTGCTCGATGCAGAAGCCAGTGTGACATATGCCAAGAGGCAATTAGATAAAGTCGAGATACCCAAGCAGAATTTTCTCGATAGATTTTTAGTCTGGCCGCTTATGCGAAGGGCTATACCATCGCTTTGGAAAGCTCATGAGGGGAAAAGATATATAGGCTTGGCCGGCATGGCTTGTGCAGTCATAGCAGCAGGCCTCTCCCTGATTGTTTCACCCGCCATTTCTTTTGGTTTCTTGTTTCTTGGGGCGCTCTGCATCGCACTTCATAACCGGATTGCGATCTTTTCGGTAAATGATGGAAAACGCGACTTAACGAGCCTTTCTTTCTATGGGGTGGCAGCGATTGTTTTGATCTTTACGGTTTTCCAAGAAGGGTCGCGATCGACTATATTCGCAGATATTGCGATATTATTTTTATTCGTCGGCAATTTCTGGATGGTCATTAGAGCATCGAACAATTCTAAGTTAAATTTAATTAGACCTGATATCCTTTTGGTTTTATTAATTTTATTAATTGCCAGCGCCGCCGGGTTCTTTTCAATTGGTCTATATATCTCGGCGTTATTATGCATGGCCTATCTCATCACTGCACAAACTGATTTTCTCGCTTCAAAACAGCTAATTGAGCCACATAATTAGGCAATATTGCACTTAGCCAGATATTAACCACATTGGTGTACGGTTAATTCTATGGCAAAACGAGATTTCTCAATGGATCAGAATCCAGGCGATGGCCTTGTGCAAAAAGCTGCTGCAGTTGGCGTGGCAAGCGCCTATGTTTCCGATGATCTTGCCGCTGCCTTATTTCCCAAGTCCGGCATTAATTTGTCGGACCGAATGCTGTCCAATGGCCTCCAATATTTGCGAGCGATTATCCGAGAAATCGAGATCGAAATCTGCATGATCGCAGCAGAAGAATTCGGCCTAAAACATGATATTATTATCGAGATTGGCAATAGCGGGAGGGGGCATAGCTATGCTCTTCTCCAAAGCGCAGGATTGCTGGAGTCAAAAAACCTGCTAGAATATGTATTCACATGTATCCAGCGCGTTGAACTTGGCACCCGGCTTCTACAAAAAATTTCCCAAGCCGACCTCGAATCGGTTTTGATACGCCACCTTGATTGTGAAGACGCCGTGATAGCGGACGCTGCGATGGCTTTGCTCGTGGCGCAAAGCCGGGACAATGGCGGTTCGGGTTTAATTCATGCGCATATCTCCAATTTGCCAGCAGATATATTGTTCGCATTGACGTGGCCGATTACCGCTGCGTTGCAAAAATTATCAGGCTACGAAGGCCAAGAACTTATAAAAGCAGCAGAAAAACTGTTGGGGGGGCACGATGAAGGTGCTGCAATCCAAAGCCGCGCGCGGAGACTGGCCCAACTTGTCGATCACATCGCCGGGAGCGCGGAGAGTCCGCACCCGTTGCACGATGGTGTCGATCTTTTTCTGGCGCGATTGGCGCAGCGATCCGGACTGTCAGTTGATCAGCTAATATTGTTTACAGCAGAACCGAAGATGATGCGGCTTGTCTTGGCCATGCGTGCTATGGATATTTCGACCGATCATGCTTTGTCGATTTTCGGAGCCTTGGACGGCAGCGGACAAATGCTCACACCCGCGTCCTATAATGAAATTGATGTCGATAGGGCATCGGAACTCGTCAGCCAATGGTCGGGTAATGGGCTGCTTCAGGACGCCCAGCGTAAGCTTAACACCCATTTTTCAGGGTTATCTGTCTAGTGATGGTTTCCGGCAATCTTGCTGAGCCTGTGCGCGGGCAATTGGATGCTGACGGCCGTCTAGTCTCGGCCGATCCACTTCTATTACGTCTGCATTTACACTGCGGCGGCTATGAAGGTGGTCCATTGGCCGTACCGCAGCTTTCAAACTTATGCCGTCTGAGTCGACAGCTTAATATGAATTTGTCGCGTTCTGTGCAGGCAGCGGATGATGATAATTTGATCAGCATGTGGGTCGAAATTCGACTGGAACGTGGGGAACAGGACGGCAATGTTGCGATCAGCATTATTGACTGGAAAGAAACGCCTTCGCAAACGGCCTATAACCAAATATCGGGACGGCAACGCGATTTTGACCGGCTGAATGGACGCGGTTCCATTCGTACCGATGCGTCATTGCGTATCATGGCACTCTCCCTGCCCGGTGAATGGGACATGGTTGAAAAATATATTGGTCACTCGCTTCTCGACGTGTTTGATTTTGTTGAGCCGTCCAAACAAAGCGTTTTGGTCGAATCTATTTCCGAACGCCAACCTGTGCGGGGGCAGCATGTTCGTCAAAAGAATGAGAAAAAATCGCATTATTATCTCTCAGGACAACCTTTAATCAATAATGACGGCTTGTTTTCCGGCTATCGTTTTGCGTTGGAGCTAGATGAAGAGCGAGAACAACTGGCGCGAAATGATGCGGATCGTTCGGGCATCGAAAAAGGTGATTTGATAAGTGACTCTCTTTTCGGGTCGCAACTGGGCCCCGCTTTGCGTCAGCCTCTGGGCAAGATTATTGCGAATGCGGAAACTATTGGTAGCCGTTTAGAAGGCCCATTACGCGGCGATTATTCTGATTATGCCAAGGATATTGCCTCCGCTGGCCGTCATTTGATGGACTTGGTCAATGACCTGTCAGACTTAGAAGCGATCCAACGGACAAGCTTTTCAGTCGCGGCCGATGATATTGATCTAGTTGATTTGGCGCACCGGGCTGCTGGATTGCTGGCGGTGAAGGCCGCCGATCATCAAATCAGAATTGATTTGCCCAGTAAAGATAAGAAAATTCCGGCACAGGGCGAGTTCCGCCGGGTTCTGCAGGTCTTGGTCAACCTGATCGGCAATGCGATTCGCTATTCTCCCGATGGTTCGGTTATAAAATTGCAGGCGATGCACGGAGACGAGCTATCTGCGATTTCAGTCCGTGACCAAGGCGACGGTATTGCAGAAGATGATCAGCAGCGGATTTTCGAGAAATTTGAACGGTTAGGGCGTTCTGGCGATGGTGGTAGTGGGCTTGGTCTATTTATATCCCGGCGCCTAGCCAATGCGATGGACGGTAGCCTGACCGTAGAAAGCGCAGTTGGCAAAGGTTCCACATTTACGCTCAGACTGCCGACACGTATAGATTAGGCACAAAAAAGGGGAGCGATGAAGCCCCCCTTTTCGTTTTATCATTTCGATTAGCGTTTGCCGATTTCGACATAATCGCGGTGGGTTGGCCCCGTGTAAAGTTGACGAGGGCGACCGATACGCTGACCGGGGTCAGAAATCATTTCATTCCATTGCGCAACCCAGCCAACTGTCCTGGCAAGAGCGAATAGAGCGGTAAACATCGATGTTGGAAAACCGATTGCTGAGAGAATGATGCCCGAATAGAAATCGACATTCGGGAATAGTTTTTTCTCAATGAAATAAGGGTCATTGAGAGCCATTTCTTCCAGTTGCAGGGCAACGTCAAATACTGGGTCGCTAACTTTCAATGCAGCAAATACCTCGCGAACGGTTTTCTGCATGACGGTCGCACGAGGGTCGTGATTTTTATAAACCCGGTGGCCAAAACCCATCAAACGGAATGGATCGTCTTTGTCCTTGGCACGGGCGATATATTCAGGAATCCGGTCAGGATGACCAATTTCATGGAGCATGTTCAGTGCCGCTTCGTTAGCGCCGCCGTGGGCAGGGCCCCAGAGGCAAGCGATGCCGGCCGCAATACAAGCGAAAGGATTAGCGCCAGAAGATCCGGCAAGTCTTACGGTTGAAGTCGAAGCATTTTGCTCATGATCAGCATGGAGGATGAAAATCCGGTCCATGGCTTTTTCAATTACCGGGTTCACCTCATAAGGTTCTGCTGGAACACCAAAGGTCATCCGCAGAAAATTGCCTGTGTAACTCAGGCTATTATCCGGATAAAGTGGTGGCTGACCGACTGCATATTTATAAGCCATAGCCGCGATGGTTGGCATTTTCGCAATTAGCCGGTGACTGGCGATCATCCGTTGCTGCGGGTCGTTAATGTCTGTGCTGTCATGATAGAAGGCGGAAAGCGCACCAACCACACCGCACATGATCGCCATCGGATGAGCATCCCTGCGGAAGCCATTATAGAAACCGCGCAGTTGATCATGGAGCATCGTGTGACGGGTAATGGTGTTGGTAAAATCAGCATATTCATCGGAAGTCGGTAATTCGCCGCGTAGCAATAAATGAGCAACTTCCATAAAGCTGCTCTGCTCTGCCAATTGTTCGATGGGATAACCGCGATGTAGTAAAACGCCTTCATCACCGTCAATGAAGGTCAATTCTGATTCGCAGCTGGCAGTGGACGTGAAGCCAGGATCATAAGTGAAAGCGCCGGTTTGCGCATAAAGTTTCCGAATGTCGATGACGTCCGGCCCTTCAGTGCCTTTCATTACTGCGAATTCGTGATTTTCGCCGTTTAAACTAAATCCTGCGCTATTGTTGCCCACAATATTGTCCTTTCTGACCCTGAAAAATCAGGTTATTAAATTTGATCTGCAAGACGGTCCAATGACTCTTCTTTGCCCAAGAGGATTAGCACGTCAAAAATTCCGGGTGAACTGGCACTTCCGGTTAAAGCTGCCCGCATAGGTTGTGCAAGCTTTCCTAACCCCAATTCATTAGCCTCCGCTATCGTCTTCACTCTGTCTTCGGTCGTTTCAATTGTCCAGTCGTCAAGATCAGTCAATGCAGAATGAATCGATTCCAGCAGTTGCATTGCGTCAGCGTCTAGCAGAGATTGTGCCTTCTCGTCGAGGTCAAGTGGTCGTTTTTTATAGAGAAAAAGGCTATTATTGGCCAGTTCGATGAGGTTTTTTGCTCTGCTTTTCAAAACTGGCATCGCTTGAGCCAATAATTCCCGTTCGGAAGGCGTTAATTCCGTTCCAAGCTCTTCCTCAATCCATGGCGCGGCAAGGGTAACTAGTGCGCTATCATCAGCTTCCCGAATATACTGACCATTTAGATTTTGGAGTTTTTTAGCGTCGAAGCGCGATGGCGATTTTCCGACGCCGGAAAGGCCAAACCATTCCGTCGCTTGCGCCCGCGAAATAATCTCGTCATCGCCGTGCCCCCAACCGAGCCGCAGCAGATAATTGAACATCGCATCGGACATGATACCCATATCGCGATAGGCCTCGACGCCTAACGCGCCGTGGCGCTTGGAGAGTTTCGCGCCATCATTGCCATGGATCAACGGAATATGCGCGTATACAGGTTCTTTCCATCCCATAGCGCGGATCAAAGCCAGTTGCCGGAAAGCGTTATTGAGATGGTCATCACCGCGGATTAAATGGGTGACGCCCATGTCGTGGTCATCAACTACCACTGCCAGCATATAAGTTGGCGTGCTATCGGAGCGCAGGAGAATAAAGTCATCAATTTCGCTATACTGAACAGAAACCTCTCCCTGAACAGCGTCAGTGATGGTCATCTTTCCACCGGTTTCGGTCTTTAGCCGGATTACATACGGCGCTCCATCCGGTGCTTCCGATGGATCGCGGTCACGCCAGCGACCATCATAGCGCATGGGTTTCTTTTCCGCCTTTTGCTGTTCGCGCATGGCGGTGAGCTCTTCGGGCGTCGCGAAGCATTTATAGGCGTTTCCGGCGGCGAGCAACTGATGCGCCACTTCAGCGTGGCGGGCGGCGCGTTCGGACTGAAATACCGGTTCGTCATCCCAATCCAAGCCAAGCCATTCTAGTCCTTCCAAAATCGCATCAATGGCTTCTTGAGAGGAACGTGCCTTGTCGGTATCTTCTATCCGTAGCAGCGCTTTGCCGCCGTGGTGCCGGGCAAATAACCAGTTAAACATCGCAGTTCGGGCGCCGCCAATATGCAAAAAGCCGGTTGGAGAGGGCGCAAAACGCGTGACGACTTGTTCTGTTTCATTAAGAGTCACGCTTAGTGTTTTCCTCTGTTAAGCAAATGGGATGCAGAATGGCTTCGACCCGAACAGCCTTGGTGTGACTGCCGATAATATCGGCACGGCAACCATTTCTGGCTCGGATGACAAGGCCCTTAGCATGTGGTTTCGTGCACGACAATTGCCTGAATATATAAGAAATCAGCAAATTTTTATAAGCCTTGAAATACAGCTCGAAAAAGAGCGAGAACGATTGGCTTTATGGGTGCCGGTAGGAGTCGGAACGGGAATCGCTATCTGGTTTCTGCTCTCAAATTTCTGGTTATGGGGAGCGTTTCTTGCGTGCTGCGGAGGCTTGGCCTTAAGTGTCAAAGTGATGAATCGGGGCGGGCGGACCAGTAACGCCGTTTTCTGGTTCTCATTGTTGATGGCCATCGGATGTGCTTTAATGTGGATGCGTAGCTGGGCTGTCTCCGCGCCAGTGCTGGAACGCCCGACTGTATCGACTTTCTACGCAAAGATTGAAGCGACCGAAGTCGTTAGTGCACGCAACATAGTCCGATTGATATTGGCTACGCATGAAAAGGGAGATTTACCGCCCCGCGTGCGCGTGAATGTGCCTGTTGGCAAGTACGGAACAGATTTACGGGCAGGTGCGATCATAAAGCTGCGCGCGCGGTTAATGCCGCCGGCTATGGCAAGCCTGCCCGGCGCTTATGATTTCTCTCGCCGTGCTTGGTTTATGGGATTGGGCGCGACCGGTCAGCTTTTAGGTGAAATTGAGGTAATACAACTACCGAAGCGATCGTGGGGGCTAGTTTCGGAACTACCCAATTATCGCAAAAAGCTATCCGGTCATGTGCAGTCGCGTATGGCCGGAGGTGCTGGTGCAATAGGTGCAACTTTAGCAACGGGTGATCGCGGAGCGATTAGCGAGGCCGATGCGGAGGCAATGCGGCGTAGCGGGTTGGCACATCTCTTGTCGATTAGCGGGCTTCATGTGACAGCGGTGGTCGGCGCGGTTTATTTGCTGGTGTTGCGAATCCTTGCGCTATCCCCGCTATTGGCTTTGCGTTTTCGATTACCGTTAGTGGCCGCTGGCTGTGCTGCGGTCGCAGCTCTTGCCTAGACGTTGTTGACGGGGGCAGAAGTGCCTACAATTCGAGCCTGCGTAGCAGCTTTATTGGTACTCGCGGCGTTGATCATGGGACGAAATGCTATAACATTGCGCGTGGTTGCCGCAGGCGCCTTGTTCATACTTGTTTTCTGGCCGGAATCGCTCCTCGGACCAAGTTTTCAGCTTAGTTTTGCCGCGGTCACGGCGATAATCGCTATGCATGAGAATCCCAAGATACAGGCGCTGTTCGCTCGCCGGGATGAAAGGTTTTTGAAGCAAACTGGTCGTTTCCTTTTTTCTCTCTTTCTAACTGGCTTGGTTGTCGAGTTGATACTTATGCCCATTGCTTTGTTTCATTTTCACAAGGCGGGCATTTACGGTGCACTTGCCAATATCATAGCCATTCCACTGACAACATTTGTGATCATGCCGTTAGAAGCATTTGCACTGCTTTTAGACACAGCCGGTTTGGGCGCTCCGATATGGTGGATTTGTGAGAAGGCGCTGGACGGCTTGTTGGTTGTTGCGCATTTTGTGTCCAGCCGTCCAGGGGCGGTAACAATGCTGCCCACAATGCCGCAATCTGCTTTTTCTTTGGTAATTGTTGGCGGACTATGGTTGTTTTTATGGGCTCAACGCTGGCGTCTGTGGGGCTTTCTCCCGATTTTTCTAGGTCTGTCTATAATAGTCTCAAACCGAGCGCCGGATCTTTATATTACCGGTGATGGACGCCATGTGGGTGTACGTAATCACGTTGGCGAGCTTGCGATGCTACGCATCCGTAGCGGAGAATTTGTTCGGAAAATACTGTTGGAAAATGCAGGCGTTGAAGGGGAGGCTGCTGCACTGGAACAATGGCCGAATGCCAGGTGCAACCCGGATAGCTGCACCATTGTCATAGAATCTGAAGACAGAAAATGGGTGATATTGGCGACCCGCAGTTCTTATTATATTCCAGCGCTCGCGCTTTCAGCGGCTTGTCGCCGTGCCGATATTGTCATCAGCGAACGGGGTCTTCCTGCAAGTTGTCAGCCGCGTTGGTTCAAAGTGGATCGCCAGCTTTTGCGGCAAACCGGTGGTATGACAATTGATCTTGCAAATCAGGATGTCACTACGGTGTTAGAGCGTTCTGGCCATCATCAATGGATGCAGTTCATCGCCCCAAAAGCACGAATCAATCGTAGGCTGGCTCAGCCTAAACCGAGTGGTGATAAAACCAATCCGGTCTCAATTATAACGCCGCAATAAACCGGCCATTTTTCCCTGAATTCTTACCTCGCCCGCGCCAAAAATCTGTGGTTCATAGGCTGGATTCGCTGGATCAAGCCGGACCTGCCCATTTTCTTTAAACAGATATTTGAGCGTGGCCTCTTCATCATGGACAAGTGCCACAACAATCTCGCCATTACGCGCGGTCTCGGTGCGTTGAATTAGGGCATAGTCCCCGTCCAATATACCGGCTTCGATCATGGAATCGCCGGAAACTTCCAAAGCATAATGCTCACCGGAACCCAGTAAAGCAGCCGGAACACTGAGCACAGACTGGCCTTCAAGCGCTTCAATCGGGACACCCGCGGCAATCTTGCCGTGTAGAGGGATTTCAATCACATCATTGGCCACAACCGGAATTTCTTTCACAGATGCCGACCGCACGGGATCCGCTGCAATATCGATTACATTGGACGCAAGCGGTTTCAAATTTCCGCCTTCGGGGAGCTTGGTGACTTCCAAAGCTCGTGCCCGATTGGGGAGCCGCCGTAAAAAGCCGCGCTCTTCCAAAGCGCTGATCAACCGATGAACACCAGACTTGGATTTCAAACCCAATGCATCCTTCATCTCTTCGAAGGAGGGAGACACGCCTGATTCTTCCAAGCTGTTATGGATGAAGCATAGAAGTTCATGTTGTTTCGGTGTGAGCATATTTCATGTCCTTATCGGGAACGAATAAGGAACAATTATGAAACAAACCATGCCAAGTCAAGTATTTATTATCAAACGGCGATATAAGAAACCGCTGCACCAATTGGTTGTTCGGGACTATGGGCTGGACGAATGAGCAGCGCGTTGGCCGCAGCCAGTACTGAGAGCTTTGCGCTGTCTTGGTTATCAAAGGCGGTGATGCCCTGACCATCGACCTGTGCTCTCAGGAATTCAGCGCGCTGGGTCGTTGCGGGTAGCGGGGTGCTTGTATTTGCTATGTGGATGACGGGCATATGCTTCTTTGCGCCCGCCAAGTAACGGACTATCGGCAATAGGAATAATGTGGCTGTAACAAAAGCGGACCCCGGATTGCCGGGCAGGGCGAGAACGAGGCTGTTACCTAGCTTGCCAGCCATGAGCGGCTTGCCCGGCTTCATCGCGATTTTCCAGAAATCCGTTTCGCCGCCAAGCCGTTGGAAAGCTGGTGCTACCAAATCATGATCGCCCACGGACGCCCCCCCGATGGTAACGATGATATCGCAGTCTTTGGCGCTTTCCAGCGCTTCACACAGGCTTTCCATATCGTCCTTGATGCGGCTGATAGAACGGGACTGGGCGGGTAGACCCGCCAGCATAGCTGCTATCATGACGTCATTGCTGGCCGGAATCTGATGCGGCTTTGTATCCGAGCCGGGTTTGATCAATTCATCCCCGGTCGAGAGGATCGCTACTTTGGGACATTGCCCCACGCTGATGCTACCCAGCCCGGCAATCACCGCATGACCCAAGGCTGCTGGTTTCAGATATGTTCCTGACTCCAGCGCAATGTCGCCTGCCTTGAAATCACCGCCTTGATGGCGAACATGATGGCCTCGGGCGGGTGACGGATCGCTGGTCAGGTGGATCATATCGCCGTCTCGTTCGACATTTTCCTGCATGACAACTGTGTCGGCACCGTCTGGCATCAAAGCACCGGTAAAAATACGGGCCGCTTGTCCCGCCGTTATCGGCGGGCAGGGCGGGCTTCCCGCCTTGCATTCGCCAACCAATTGCCATGGTCCATCGCGATCTTCAAAGCGGATCGCATAGCCATCCATCGCGGACATATCGGCGGCAGGCTGGTTACGCTTGGCAGTAACGTCTTCCGCAAGATAGCGGCCTAACGCCTCTTCGACCGGAACCGTTTCTGCGGGCAAGGGCCGCGCCATGGCAATTAACCGCTTTTGTGCGTCTTCCAAGGGCAGCAATGGCTTCATTCGGCGGTCCAGTCTCCTGATTTTCCGCCCGATTTCGATAATAGACGAATGTCGCTAATTACCATGTCTTTCTGCATGGCTTTTGACATGTCATAGACTGTTAAAAGTGCGACTGAAGCTGCTGTTAAAGCCTCCATTTCAACGCCAGTTTTTCCGGTAAGGCGTGCCATCGCCTGAACCTTGATACCGTTATCCAGAAATATAAAATCCACGGCCACTTTGCTGAGTGCCAGTGGATGACAAAGCGGGATAAGATCGCTGGTTTTCTTTGCCGCCATGATCCCGGCGATGCGTGCAGTAGCCAGCACATCGCCCTTTTTCATTGCATTGGCTCTAATGGCTTCCAGAACCTCCAGCTTCATGCTGATCACACCTTCGGCGCGCGCTTCACGTATAGTCTTATCCTTGGCTGAAATATCGACCATATGAGCTGCGCCGTCGCCATCGATATGCGTGAGTTTGCTCATTGCAGTTCCTGGCTGCCGGTTAGAAGCAAACGAGTCGCCGCTTCGACATCATCCTGCCGCATGAGCGATTCTCCGACCAAAAATGCGCGTGCGCCGGATTGTGACAATCTCTGGCAATCTTCATGCGAGAAAATCCCGCTTTCCGATACCATAATCCGGTCTTCGGGAACCAGCATTGATAAATGTTCGGTTTGCTCAAGGCTGGTTTCGAAGGTCTTGAGATTACGGTTATTAATACCCAAAAGCCGGGATTTTAATTTTAACGCCCGTTCCAGTTCCGCTTCATCATGCACCTCTATCAGCGCGTCCATGCCCAATTCCAATGCGGCGGCCTCAATCTCGTTAGCGGCGGCATCATCCAATACCGCCATGATAATTAAGATTGCATCGGCGCCAAGGGCTCGGGATTCTTCGACTTGCCAGGGATCGATCATGAAGTCTTTGCGCAGGCAGGGCAGCTTGCTCGCCGCTTGAGCCGCGACAAGATATTCATCTGCACCTTGGAAATAGGGCATATCGGTGAGAATTGAAAGACAGGCTGCGCCTCCGGCCTCATAGGCGCGGGCGTGGACGGGCGGATCAAAATCCTCCCGGATCAAGCCTTTGGACGGGCTGGCTTTCTTGATCTCCGCTATAAGAGCAAATCCGGTTGCCGATTTTTGCTCTATCGCCTTGATAAAGCCGCGTGGCGGGGCTTGATGCCTGACCTGATCATGCATATCGGACGTTGAAATCTGCGATTTCCGCTTCTGTACGTGTTCGCGTTTCGCTTCGCAAATTTCGGTAAGTTTGTTCATCGACCGCGCCTCATTGATTAGCAATCCAGCAATTGAGCAGTGCATTGGCTAGACCCTTGTCCAGAGCTTCAGCGGCTTCTTCGGCGCCTGCTTCCCAGCTATCTGCTTCGCCTGCAACCATTAATGCGGCCGCACTATTGAGCAATACAGCATCACGATAAGCCGATGGCTCACCCTGCAACAGTGCCCGCAGGGCAGCGGCATTATGTTCGGCATCACCGCCTTTGATGGCGTCAGCAGGATTGCGCGGCAGGCCAAGGTCTTCAGGTATAATCCTGCTGTGAGTAATGGAGCGCCCTTCGACGACGGCTATTTTCGATGGTCCGGAAATGCTGAGCTCATCCAATCCTTCTTCGCCGGAAACGATCATGACCTTTTCATAACCAAGCTGCGCGGCAGCTTCGGCATAGGTTTCCACTAGATCAGGAGAAGCCACGCCAATGAGCTGACGTTTCACACGCGCCGGATTACATAGCGGGCCAAGCAAGTTAAAGATCGTGCGCCGACCAATGGCCTTGCGAATGGGCGCTAGCGGGCCGAGCGCGGGATGATGATTGGGCGCAAAGAAAAAGGCGATACCTACGTCGCGTAGGGATTGCTCACCGCCAGTCGCGGCCTTGGTGAGGTCCAGTCCCAGAGCCTCCAGCGTATCTGCCGCCCCTGATTTGCTGGATGCGGCGCGGTTGCCGTGTTTTGCCATCGGAACGTCGCAGGCGGCAACGACCAAGGCCGTCGCGGTTGAGATATTCAGGCTATGGCTGCCGTCACCGCCAGTCCCGCACACATCAATTGCATTGGCGGGGGCTTGGACGGAAATCATCCTCGCCCGCATCTCATGTGCTGCTGCGGCAATCTCGGTCGCCGTCTCACCGCGATCGGTTAGTGCTATTAGGAAGCTCGTGATATCGGCGCTATCCGCTTTCCCGTCGAGTATCGTTGCGAAAGCATTGCGTGCGTCGGCTTCTGACAAAGGGGAAACAGGATTGGGTAAAGTGGTCATGTGATTCGCTTCGGTGCCAAGCCGGCCAGACGCATGAAATTGGCGAGCAAATCATGGCCATATTCCGTGGCAATGCTTTCGGGATGGAATTGCACACCATGGATAGGTAAGCTTTCGTGTCGAAAACCCATAACAGACCCGTCTTCAGCTGTGGCGTTTACCAGAAGGCAATCGGGAATATCCTCGACAATCAACGAATGATAGCGGGTCGCGGTATATGGCGATGGGATATTCGCAAAAACGCCGCTATTATCATGTGTGACCGGTGATGTTTTTCCGTGCATTAATCCGCCGCGCACGACTTTCCCCCCGAAATGCTGGCCAATGCTCTGATGTCCCAGACAGACACCCAGTAGCGGTTTATGCGCGTCGGCGCAGGCGGCCACGAGATCAAGTGAAATTCCGGCTTCATTTGGTGTACAGGGACCCGGCGATATCAAAAATGCATCAGCGCCGGTTGCCAAAGCCTCACTGGCGCTCATCGCGTCATTGCGTTCTACCCGGACCTCCGCGCCCAGTTCCATCAAATAATGGACCAGATTAAAGGTAAAGCTGTCATAATTATCGATAACCAAGATCATGAAATGCTGCCTAATGATAAAAACGCCGCAGGCCAAGTTTTTCCGCTGTGAATGATGCAGATCGTTTGACGGAGACAATCCGAGTGATATTGGGGTGGCAAGGGGAAATTACATCATGGCTGAACCGGTAACCGTAACCATTCCGCATAAACTAGGACTGACAGAAGCCCGAGATCGCATTGGCAAAGGGGTCCATATGCTGAGTGAAACCGTTCCCGGCGCGACTATGACCGACCATCATTGGGAAGACGACACGATGCACTGCACATTGGAAGTCATGGGCCAGCATATTGGCGGCAAAATGCAGGTCCGCGAAGAGGAGGTTTACGCGATGTTCGATTTGCCGCCGTTGCTAGCGATGTTTGCCAATAAAATTAAGCAAAAGCTTCAGAAAGAAGCGCCAAAAATGTTGGAATAGGGTTTGCTTCTACTGGAATGGAGCCGCTGACGGAGTTTATTGCCCAAAGCCTGCGTCCTGTGCACGGCGCATTGCTTCTTTCGCCGCCGCTAACAAGGCGCCTGATTTCGCTTCACATTCGCGCAGTTCATAGGCGGGTTCACTGTCCGCTACGATGCCGGCACCGGCTTGAACATGGAGAATGCCGTCTTTGACGATACCGGTGCGAAGGACGATGCAACTGTCCATGCTGCCATCGGGGGAGAAATAGCCGACACCGCCAGCATAGGCGCCGCGGGTTTCTGGCTCTAGTTCCGCGATGATCTGACAGGCGCGGACTTTTGGTGCGCCGCTTACTGTGCCAGCTGGGAATCCTGCGAACAGTGCGTCGAGCGCATCTTTATCCGGTGCCAATTCTCCCACCACGTTGGAGACGATATGCATGACGTGGCTGTAAAATTCGACCGTATAACTGTCTGTGACCTCGACACTATTTGCAGCGCTCACCCGGCCTACATCGTTGCGGCCAAGGTCCAGCAGCATCAAATGTTCCGCACGTTCCTTGGGGTCGGCGAGAAGACTTTCACGATTGGCTTTGTCTTCGGCAGCATTGGCACCGCGCGGACGGGTTCCAGCTATGGGCCTGATCGTGACTTCACCGTCGCGGGCCCGCACCAAAATCTCCGGGCTCGAACCGATTAGGGCAAAACCGGGGAGATCGAGGAAAAACAGAAAAGGAGAAGGGTTTATCCGGCGCAATGAGCGATAAAGCTCCACCGGAGGTAAGGTAAAGGGCGCGGTGAAACGCTGGGCCAAAACGACCTGAAAAATGTCACCCGCCTCAATATAATCTTTGGCACTCAGCACCATATCCTTATATTGCTCGGGCGTCAGCTTCGCTTCAAAGGCAAGATCATCCGGATTGAGATCGTGGGTTTGGGAGGTCAATGCCGGAACCGGTGCTGCAATCTGCCGCTCTACTTCATCCAACCGTTCTTCGGCGCGAGCTATCTTGCTCTCGGCATCACCAGCAGTTTCCGGCCAGACTGGAGCGACAAGAAACATCTCATCTGCCAATCGGTCAAAAATGACGACAACGGTGGGCCGGACAAATAGCATGTCTGGCAAATCTAGTTCGGACTGCGGCGCTCGCGGCAGTTTTTCTACCAAGCCAATTGTTTCATAGCCAAAATAACCGACGAGGCAGGCAAGCGCCCGGGGCAGGCCTTCCGGTACGTCCATCTGGCACCGTTTGACCAATTTGCGCAAGGCATCAAGGCTGCTGTCTTGCTCGGCCTCGAAGGCTTCGCGATCGCTCAACCAATTCGGGTTGATCTCTGCCTGCTGACCATTGGCGCGAAAGACAAAGTCCGGAGCGAGGCCGATCAGGCTATGCCGCCCTCGAGTTTCGCCGCCTTCCACTGATTCCAGCAGAAAATCACCACGCTCGGCTTCCATCAGTTTTAGCGCCGCCGATACCGGTGTTTCGATATCCGCTACTTGCTTGCGCCAAATTAGCGCAGGCTTACCTGACCGCAACGCTTCTTGCGCAGCCTCTATGCCGAAGTTACGTGCCATCAGTCTGGAACAGCCCTTAAACCAGCCATTTAGTTACGACCGCTCAATTGGTTTCTTAATGTGGTCAGCGCTTTATCATTTTTCTCTACGCCGACATCAACTTTCATCGCGTTGATAAACTGCTCTGTATATTCATTACCAAAGACCTGTTTAAACTGTGCACCCGTTGCCTTGAGCAAATCTTCGCGTTTTGATGCATCACCGCGATCAATCTTGCTGAGATTGACGACAAACCAACCTTGATTTTGCGGAGCCTTCAATGTTTTGGCGGTGCCCTCTGCCATGCTGAACATCAAGGTGAGCGGAGGTGGAACCTGTCCTTGCTGGCTCTGTCTAGCGAGATCAGCGCGAGTGCTTTTGATGGTTTCTATTTTGGGTAGCTTCACTTTCGCATCGGCAACCGCCTTAGAAATGGACATGCCGCCGCTTACCTGCTTGGCTATTTGATCGGCGAAAATTTTGGCCTTTTTGGAACCTTCATTCAATATATAGTCGCGTGTCACGATTTGTTGGATCGATTTGAGAGGAGGCGGGGCCGCAGGAGCGATTTCGACGACAGACATAATCGCATATTGCTGGCCGGGAATAATCTCCACGACTTGCGGATCGGAATCTTCCTCTAACGAGAAAGCAACAGCCAGTATGCGTTGCATTTCTGGTATCGGACGATAATTGGGATCTTGCGGATTTTGTCCATTGGCAAGCAGCATCGGAGTTGATTCAATCTTCAATGCTTCCGCTTTAGCGACATCTGCCAGTGAAGAGCCAGCGGCAAATTCATCCTCCATTTTGACGGTTAACTCGGCTAACACATCGTCTATTTTAGCGCGGCTAAGTTCGGCCACAATTTGCGCACGAACTTGCTCCAGGCTTTGAGCCGGAACTTTGCGAACGTCGTTAATCTTGGCTATATGCCAACCCAGTGCACTTTGTGCCGGAGTTGATACGCCGCCCGAAGGTGTTGCAAAGACAGCGTTGGCAACAGACTGCGATGCCGATTCTGCTAGTGCGCTTTTGTTGACAGCTCCTACTTCCGATACGGAAAGGCCAACCGATTTCGCTGCGGCGCCAATGCTCATCCCACCGTTAATTTTATTAGCAAGCGCTTTTGCAGCCGCTTCGGTCGGCAAGATGACCTGATTGATATTGCGCGCCTCACTCGCGGCATATTTGGCTTTATCAAGATTATATTTACCCTGAACTTCTTTCTCAGTCGGTTTTACCTTTTCGTTAAACCTGTCTTTGGAAAATAAAGCATAGCTGACTGACCGGCGTTCAGGAATAGTATAGCGTGATCCATTCTTACTATAGAAAGCAGCCAAAGCGGCGTCCGCAGGCTTGATGTTTTTTATAAATGCTGCGGATGGGATAATCGCTATGTTGCCCTGTCGCGCTTCCAAGAGTAGCGATGCATAAGGGGTCACTAGTTTTTGTGGTGCAAAAGCGCCGAATCCGGCGACAGACAGAAGCTGATCCGCCAGCAAATTACGGGTGAAATCATCACGCAGTTGTTGTTCTTTAATCCCTTGCTGTTGCAGAGCGCGGCGGAAGTTTTCTTCGCTAAATTGGCCATCGGCACCTTGGAATGACGATATGCCTGCAATTTCGCCATCGACCAGACGCTTGCCAGCGGTCATACCATATTTGTCACCGAAGGCGGCAATAGCGAAGCTGTTGATTAAGCGTTCCAAAATGCTGTCAAAACCGCCGCCTTCAACATAGGTCTTCAGATCGAGCCCAGTATTTTCACGCTGTTCCGCACGAAAGGCGTTGTTGACCGACTGACTAAGTTCAGACGTTGTCAATTTGGAGCTACCGACCTTCGCTGCAGTGCCAGAGCCCGTAACCCCTCCAAAGGCACCTGAACCAGTGACATCGGCAGACGCAAAGGCAATCGCGATCAGGCCGACAAATCCCAAGGTCAGGAACAAACCGATTTTCGATGAGAAGATATTGCGAAAAAATGTGATCATGAAAATGCTGCAATTCTGTTAGGGTAAATATATTTTCTGATGCTTTAGGCGGCTTGCGTTTTTCGTTCAAGCAAAAGGGGCAGAGTCGGCCAAAAGCTATTCTGGGCAAACCTGTTTAAACTAAACATGTTTGGCAGACGTGAAGTTATTTGTTAGCGCGGGTATGATTCCAACTGGGAAATAAGCAAGGGGCAAAATGAATATGGTGAGCAGGAAATATATCGTCGGCAATTGGAAAATGAACGGTCTGCGCGACCAGCTAACCAATATCGCTGAAATAGCGAAGGTTGCTGACGAGTATCAAGCTGTTGATGTCGCTATCTGTCCACCTGTGACGCTTATTGCGCAAGCTGTTACCAATTTTCCCGGGTTTGCGATCGGCGCTCAGGATTGCCATTTCGCGAAAAGTGGAGCGCATACGGGCTGCCTTTCTGCCGATATGATCCGTGAGGCGGGCGCTTCCATGGCCATATTGGGCCATAGCGAACGGCGCGCTGACCAGCATGAAACGGACGCCGAAGTAAAATCGAAGGCCGAGGCGGCGCATAATGCTGGTCTTGGGGTTATTATTTGCGTTGGCGAAAGCGAAGAAGAGCGTGATGCAGGAAAGGCTGTTGAAGTTGTTTGCGGCCAGTTGGAGGGCTCTTTTCCTGATGGCGCTAATGTGGATTGGTTGACTGTCGCTTATGAGCCAGTTTGGGCGATCGGAACTGGGCGCGTGCCAAAAGCCGCTGATGTAGAAGAAATGCATGCTGCTATCCGTAACGCACTAAGAAATCTGATGGGCGAACGTGCAGGGGGCGTGCGTATACTTTATGGTGGTTCAATGAACGGTGGAAATGCATCGGAATTGCTTTCTATTCCCAATGTCGATGGCGGTCTTGTTGGAGGCGCAAGTCTGACGGCGGAAAAATTTGGACCTATTATCGAGGCTGCGGCCGCGTTCTGACGGGGTGATGTGGTTCGTGTTTAGCTGGCTTGTTCCTATCCGTTAGCTTTTGGTTTGCTATAGTCGTCGATAACATGCAGTTTCATCGCTTGAACTCGTACTGACCAATCGCTATGTGCGCTGTTCTCAGTTAAACTATTACGTTCGGACCTTTTGCATGTTTTTATTTCTTACCGTTGTTCAGGCGATTGTCGCAGCTGCCTTAGTTGGCGTTATATTGATGCAGCGGTCAGAAGGTGGCGGACTGGGAGTGGGCGGTAGTCCATCCGGAATGATGTCTGCGCGCGGCGCAGCAGATTTATTGACCCGCACAACGACGGTGCTGGCGGCTTTATTTGTGACCTTGTCCATTTCCTTAGCCTTTTTGGCGGCATCGGAAGGTCAGCCTTCTACTATCGATCAGAGCTTGGAGCGTGACACCAGCGCTCCAATATCTCAGACCCAACCTGCAGATAGTGTGCCTTTAGCCGGTGACGATCCCTTGGCTGCCGCCGCCGTTCAAGCGGGTTCATCCAAGGAACAAGCGCCAGCCGTTGATGGAACGGTTCCGCTCGATCAATAGTCTCTCCAATTGACGGTTGTGACTGTGCGAATGCGAAAAATATTTCGCATAAAAAAATAAATATCGTTTTTTCGGATTCGCGTGCTTGCCATTTCCACTGGACACGCCTTAAGCCTCTCCTCCCATGGCGCGATATATTTTTATTACCGGCGGTGTGGTCTCCTCACTTGGCAAAGGTCTCATGGCAGCGAGCCTCGGCGCGCTTCTTCAAGCACGTGGATATTCGGTGCGAATCCGCAAGTTGGACCCTTATCTGAACGTTGATCCGGGCACGATGTCGCCTTACCAACATGGTGAAGTCTATGTGACTGACGATGGTGCAGAAACCGATCTGGACTTGGGACATTATGAGCGCTTTACCGGCGTTCCGTCGCTGCAATCGGACAATGTTACATCCGGACGAATCTATCAGTCGATTATTACCAAGGAACGCCGAGGTGACTATCTTGGTGCGACAGTGCAGGTCATCCCTCATGTTACTGATGCGATTCAGGAGTTTGCTCAAGACAAGCTCGACGGCATAGATTTCGTGCTTTGCGAAATTGGCGGAACGGTTGGCGATATTGAAAGCCTGCCATTTATTGAAGCGATTCGGCAACTGCGCAATAAAGTGGGCCGCGCCAATGCGATTTCGGTTCATGTGACGCTGGTTCCCTATATAGCTGCCGCTGGAGAGTTAAAGACCAAGCCTACGCAACATAGCGTACGGGAGCTGACGTCTTTGGGAATCCAACCGGATATCTTGTTGTGCCGCTGCGAGCACCCTTTGCCAGATAGTGAGCGCTCAAAAATTGCTCAATTCTGCAATGTTCGGAAGGAAGCGGTGATCCCAGCGCTGGATGCCAGCAGCATCTATAATGTACCGCTGCAATATCATAATGAAGGCCTGGATCGCGAAGTTTTAAACGCATTCGGGATAATTAATGCACCGGACCCGGACCTAACTCGCTGGACCGATGTAATGGAGCGTATCGAGAATCCAGAAGGTGAAGTCATTGTGGGTGTAGTCGGTAAATATGTCGGTCTGCAGGATGCCTATAAATCCCTTCAAGAGGCGCTGTTCCATGGCGGATTGGCGAATCGGGTAAAAGTGCAAGTGCGATGGCTTGATGCCGAAATGTTCGAGGATGCCAGTGATTTGGCCGCTAAACTTGAACCGTTGCACGCGATCCTTGTCCCGGGCGGCTTTGGTGAGCGTGGTAGCGAGGGGAAAATCGGTTCTGTACGGTTTGCACGAGAACATAATGTACCATTTTTCGGTATTTGTTTGGGTATGCAAATGGCATGTGTCGAGGCTGCGCGCAATCTTGCGGGCATTGATACCGCGTCGACGACTGAATTTGGTGAAACGGATGAGCCTATAGTTGGATTGATCACCGAATGGATGACCGAAGAAGGGCTCCAAAAGCGGGAATCGGGTGGCGATCTTGGTGGAACCATGCGGCTTGGAGCTTATGAAGCGCACTTGAGGCAAGGGTCTAAAGTGAGTGAAATCTATGGTTCGGACGTAATTAGTGAACGGCACCGGCATCGCTATGAAGTGAACAAGGGCTATGTTGAACGGCTCGAGAAGACGGGCCTGATATTCTCCGGTATGTCGCCAGATGGTGAACTTCCAGAGATTGTTGAGCGCCCAGACCATAGTTGGTTTGTCGGTGTGCAATATCACCCGGAATTGAAGAGCAAACCCTTTGACCCGCATCCACTTTTTGCCTCTTTCATTGAGGCGGCGGTAAAACAAAGCCGACTTGTCTAATTTATCCAATCCTTTTTACACCAAGTGACTATTGTCACAGTCAGGCAATGAGAACTGGTTATCAGGACGTTTACTTATTGCAACGAACTGGGTTGGAGCAGAACAGTGAAGGCCGAAGAACTTGCAGGCATATTGGCAGAGCATAGTTTATTCGCTGATTGTGACGAGGCGGAATTGGCAGATTTGATATTGCGTGGGCATTTCGTGCAATATGAAAAAGGGGATGATTTGATCATGCAGGGCGATCCGGGCAATTCTTTGCTGATATTATTATCAGGCAATGCACGGACCAGCATGGTCGCTAGCAATGGCCATGAGATTGTCTTGGATTATGCTGAGCCGGGACAGGTCTTGGGAGAAATTGCTTTGCTCGATGGCGGTGAAAGAACCGCGAGCGTAACGGCGATTGAACCGACCACCGCACTAACGATAACGCGCGTAGCCTTCGAAGATATTTTGAAAAATCACAAAAATATGGCTTTACGGCTATTAAAGGTGATGGCGAACCGTATTAGAACAGCCAACACCATGATAGAGGGCGATCGCGCTTACACATCGGGGCCGCGACTTGCTCGCTATTTGTTGAGATTGTCAGTCGTTGGCGCGGAAGAAGGGCGTTTAAAACTAGATTTGAGTCAAAGCGAACTTGGCAATTTTGCCGGGATGTCGCGTGAACATATTAATCGGCAACTTTCAACCTGGTCAGAAGATGACATTGTTTCGGTTGAAAGCGGAAAGGTACGGATATTGAATCACGCCGTCCTTTCCAACATTGCCAATGCGGATTCTTGAACGAAGTTGGCCATTTGCGACCCGGGCTAATTTCGTCAAGAGTGACACCACGCGGGTGTCAGGGGCAGTCGGATCCTCATCTGGCTGCCCCATTTTTTTTGGGAATCATAAACGGAACTTAGAAAAAAAGGCAGCCAAGGCTAATCGGCTGCCCTTCATTTTGCTTGAGGTTAGCGGCTAGGCAGCCTTTTCCTTGGAATTTTTAGGTTTGTGATCAATCTTGGTGACATTGTCCCCAGCGTTGATCTCAATTTTTTGTGGTTTCATTGCATCGGGGATTTCACGCACCAAATCGATGGATAGCAACCCATCGCTCAAAATTGCATTGTCAACACGAACAAAATCGGCAAGTTCGAAACGGCGTTCAAAATTGCGGTTGGCAATCCCCATATGTAGAAATTGCTTTCCTTCATTCTCATCACTGCCCTTGTTACCAGCCACTAAAAGCAAATTTTGCTGAGCGGTGATTTCAATCTCATTATCTTTGAATCCGGCTACAGCAAGCGTAATCCGATAATGATCTTCACCGCTGCGTTCGATATTGAAGGGGGGGTAGTTTTCTGATTGCTGGGCGCGGGCATTATTCTCAAGCAAGTCGAAAAGCCGATCAAAACCAACGGTTGAGCGGCGATAGGGGGTGAAATCAAAACGGTTCATCTTTTTATCCTCTTTAGAGCAATTAAAATTATGGACCCAAATGGCGTCCGGTTTTGTTTTGCGAGATCCAAAAAAGGCATTTCGCTTAATAAAGATATTATTGGATTTTGGGATTTCAAGAGGGCGTAACGGCGAGATATTGTTCGGGAAACAAAAACGCCCGGAGCCATTTCTGACCCCGGGCGAAAATGGTGACGATAATATCGTCCCCCTGTTTTCCTGTCTTATTCAACACCGGTTGTCCCCCAACACCCGGTGGAACCAGATAGGATCCCTGAACCATGACCTTTAGACGGCAATCGATTCTGTCACTATCTCTGATCGGAATGGCCTCTATTGTCATGCAAATTTTCATAAATTTGAAATATTGGTTCAGGCTTGTGTCATAATGGCAACAGCATTTTAACCAGCACAACTCTTGCCTGCGACGTCTCACAACCGTAAAGCCACAATAGTTTTTCAGGAAGATCAAACTCCTATGCTCCTATCCCGTTATGAATGGATCATCGCAAAACGTTATCTTCTCCCGGGCAAGGGGGAAGGTTTCATTTTCTTAGTCGCAAGTATCAGTTTGGTCGCTGTGATGTTGGGCGTCGCCGCATTGATCGTTGTGATGAGCGTGATGAACGGCTTTCGCGCCGAATTGTTCGATAAAATTGTCGGCTTGAATGGTCATGCCGTTATTCAAGGCTATGGTGGACGCCTTCCTGACTGGCGTGACTTGCTCGAGGATACAAGAAATACTGAAGGCGTTGTTTCGGCTTCTCCTTTAATTGAGCAGCCTCTTCTCACCACATTTAATGGGCGGGTTGAAGCCATTTTAGTCAGGGGGATGCTCGTTCCCGATATTCTTAACAATGAAACATTGGATGGAAAGACGATTGCGGGAGATTTAAGTCGTCTCGTGCCAGGTGAGGGGCGTGTGGGTATTGGAAGCCGGTTGGCTACGGCTTTGGGCGCCCAAGTGGGAAGCCGCATCACGGTTATCAATCCGCAAGGTAGGTCAACACCCTTTGGTACAGTTCCGCGCGAAATATCTTATGAGGTTGCCGCGATATTTGAAGTGGGTGTTTATGATTATGACAAGGCCTTTGTCATCATGCCTTTGGAAGATGCCCAGACCTTGATGCTATTGGGCGATCAAATTGGTATGATTGAAGTTAAGACAAATGATGCTGATAATGTCGCAGAAATCATGGCACCGCTTTACCCAAAGGTGGCGGACCGCGCCGTGATTACAGACTGGAAGGCTATGAACGCATCTCTGTTTGAGACTCTTCAGGTTGAGCGTGTGGTGATGTTTGTGATTTTATCCATCATTATATTGGTGGCGGTTTTCAACATTTTATCTTCATTGATTATGTTGGTCCGGGCAAAAACGCGCGATATTGCTATCTTGCGGACGATGGGGGCCTCACGGGCTTCTTTGACGCGGATATTCGTTACTGTCGGGACAGCGATAGGGACATTAGGTATCGCAGCCGGTATAATACTTGGCTTGATAGCGATATATTTTAGACAGAATGTGATCGGCTTCGTCCAGATTATTACAGGTCAAAACCTTTGGGATCCGTCGATACGCTTTTTAACTGAATTGCCCGCAAGAACAGACCCGATGGAGGTATTTGGCATCGCCATGCTTGCGCTTCTGTTCAGCTTTCTTGCGACCCTTTATCCCGCCTATAAAGCGGCGAGTACGGATCCAGTGCAGGTGCTGCGTTATGAATGAATTGAGAAATAAAGTTGTTGAACTGCGCAATGTGAAGCGGAGTTTTAAACAGGGCGATGTGCAGATAGACGTTCTTCAGGGTGTCGATCTTGATATTCGATCAAATGAGATTGTGGCACTGCTCGGCCCTTCGGGATCTGGTAAATCAACCTTGTTACAAGCAGTCGGCTTGCTCGAAGGCGGGTTTGAGGGATCGATTAAGTTGAACGGCGAAGAAACGGCTCATATGTCAGCCAGCGGGCATACGAGAATACGACGGGAATTATTGGGTTTTGTTTACCAATTTCACCATCTATTGCCTGATTTTTCCGCACTGGAAAATGTGGTCATGCCGCAGCTAATAGCCGGGATATCGCAGTCCGATGCTGAACAGCGCGCAGCCTCTTTGCTTTGTAACCTTGGACTGGGCGAGCGATTGGATCATAAGCCCAGTAAATTGTCGGGCGGTGAGCAGCAACGCGTTGCTGTTGCGCGAGCGCTGGCAAATGCGCCAAAGCTGGTACTGGCCGATGAGCCGACAGGAAATCTGGATGAAAAAACCGCCGATATAGTTTTGGCTGAGCTTATGGCTTTGGTTCGCGAAGAAGGTAGTGCTGCGTTAATCGCCACGCATAATGAGCGCTTGGCTGCGAAAATGGATCGCGTTGTTCGACTACATGACGGAATATTAAGTTAGTGTTTTCATAGTGAAGCGAGATAGGCTTTGACTTTTCGTAGATGAATATCGATCTGATGTAGTTCATCGGGGTAAAAAATTGCAAAGAACGGGGTGCATCTATGCAAATTGCAGAATTTGAAATTAAGCAAGCAGATGGTTCGATAGCGGACCTGTCCAAATATAAGGGCAAGGTACTGCTTATCGTAAATACTGCTTCGAAATGTGGCTTCACTCCGCAATATGAAGGGTTAGAGAAACTCCATAAAGAATATTTTGATAAAGGTTTGGAAATACTTGCCTTTCCGTGCAACCAATTTGGACATCAGGAACCCGGGGATGCGGAAGAAATTAAAAATTTCTGTACGCTGAATTATGACGTAAGCTTTCCGTTAATGGCCAAAATAGACGTTAACGGCAACGATGCTGACCCATTGTGGAAACATCTAAAATCTGAAAAATCAGGTCTGTTAGGGTCACGAATTAAATGGAATTTCACCAAATTTCTGATTGATCGTGATGGCAATGTTGTGGCCCGGCATGGGCCGGCTGTGAAGCCTCAACAGTTGAAGAGCGAGATTGAAGCGCTGCTTTAGCAAAACGCTCAACTAGTTGTGGAAAACAGGTCGATAGATTCCACTAGCGTCATCTGTGCGTAGTCAAAACAATGTTACCGCGCTAGAGCTTGAGAATGTCACAGATTCCCTTCGTTCATCTGCGCTCTTTTTCAGCCTATACCATCCTAGACGGCGCGATGGAGCCGAAGGCAATTGGTGCTGTCGCCAAAGAGCGGGGTTTCCCGGCGGTAGCATTAACCGACCGTATCGGTCTGTTTGCTTCGATGGCATTTGATGACGGTTGCCGTGCTAACGGTGTCCAACCCATAACGGGTTGTTTCTTAAGAGTAGCCCGTCCCGGTAGCAGCGGGAGCGACAAGCCTGCATTAGACTGGATTGCGCTATATGCGCAGAATGAGGACGGATATCAAAACCTATGTAGGTTGGTCTCGGCATCCCATCTGGACCGCCCGGCGGATCAGGATGCACATATCCCGTTGGAGATGTTGGAACATCATAATACCGGACTTTTGGCATTGACTGGTGGAGGAGAGGGTGCCGTAGCTCGGTTGATTGCAGAGGAGCAGCAGCCGGAGGCACAAGCCTATCTAACGCAGCTTCAGCAATATTTTCCGGATCGCCTATATATAGAGCTGTCGCGCCGTGATGATCCGGTTGAAGTGGCCGCAGAATCCGGTTTAATTTCATTAGCGATGGACCGGAATATTCCTTTAGTAGCGACTAATCCGAGTTGTTATGCCGAACCCGGTTTCCATGAAGCCCATGACGCAATGAAATGTATCGCGCAGTCAGCTTATGTGGAAAATGATGATCGCGAAAAGCCTTCCCCACATCTATGGATAAAAAGTGCTCTTGTGATGGAGGACTTGTTCGCAGACCTTCCCGAAGCGTTGGAAAACACTTTGGTAATCGCAAAACGCTGTGCCTATTCACCCCCACGGCGGGCTCCCATCTTGCCCAGTTTGGCAGGTGATTTAGCGGGAGAAGTTGAGCAATTACGCCGCGACGCAACTGCGGGGTTGGAGGCGCGGCTTGCCCATCTTGGCGGAATAGAAGGAGAAGAGCGTCAGGAATATTTTGATCGGCTTGATTTTGAGATAAACGTGATCGTAAATATGGGGTTCCCCGGATATTTCTTGATCGTTGCCGACTTTATAAAATGGGCCAAGGATCATGATATTCCTGTTGGACCGGGTCGTGGTTCTGGTGCCGGTTCTGTTGTTGCATGGGCATTGACGATTACCGATCTCGATCCGATAAAATTGGGTCTGTTATTCGAACGGTTCCTGAACCCAGAACGGGTGTCCATGCCCGATTTTGATATCGATTTCTGTGAAACCCGCCGTGGAGAAGTTATCCGCTATGTGCAGGATAAATATGGCACAGGGCAGGTCGCTCAGATTATTACCTTCGGTAAACTAAAGGCGCGGGCGGTGCTGCGAGATGTTGGCCGTGTTTTGCAGATGCCATATGGTCAAGTTGACCGGCTGACCAAGTTAATCCCCAATCATCCGACTGATCCATGGGATTTAAAACGGGCCCTTAACGGGATTTCGGAGCTCGCGCAGGAATATAAGCAAGCTGATGTAAAGCGGCTGTTTGATCTTGCGATGAAATTAGAAGGACTTCCGCGGCATAGCTCAACCCATGCTGCCGGGGTTGTTATTGGGGATAGACCGCTTGATCAGTTGGTTCCGCTGTATCGCGATCCCCGCTCGGATTTGCCTGTAACACAATTTGATATGAAATTTGTCGAGCAAGCCGGTTTGGTGAAGTTCGACTTTTTGGGTTTGAAGACGCTTTCGGTCTTGAAAAAGGCAGTGGAATTTCTGGCAGAGCGTGACATTGAAGTCGACCTGTCTGCGCTCTCTTGGGATGATCCCAAGGTGTTCGAATTGCTGCAGAGCGGCGATACCGTTGGGGTCTTCCAACTTGAATCGGAAGGGATGCGCCGTACTCTCGCCGCTGTTAAACCCACGAATTTTGGTGATATTATCGCGCTGGTGTCGCTCTATCGCCCTGGTCCGATGGACAATATTCCCCTATTTGGCGATCGTAAAAATGGACGGGCTGAGCTGGCCTATCCACACCCTTTGCTCGAAGATATTCTCAAAGAGACATACGGCATCATCGTCTATCAGGAACAGGTGATGCAGGCAGCACAGATCATCGCCGGCTACTCGCTTGGCGAGGCGGATATGTTGCGGCGCGCGATGGGCAAAAAAATTCAGTCGGAGATGGATGTTCAACGCAGCATTTTTGTTGAAGGTGCTGCTAAAAACGGAGTAAATGGCCCGCAAGCGAACGAACTATTCGACTTAATAGATAAATTTGCAGGCTATGGTTTCAATAAAAGCCACGCGGCGGCCTACGCCTTACTTGCTTATCAGACAGCATGGCTAAAAGCTCACTATCCGCACGAATTTTACGCAGCATCTATGTGTTTCGATATGCATCAGAGCGATAAACTCAGTATTTTTGTCGACGATATCAAGCGGCTTGGTTACACTATATTACCGCCATCGATTAACAAAAGTCGGCCCAATTTTTCCGTTGAACAGCAGCAAGGTGCTTCGCTCACTGTTCGTTATGCCTTAGCCGGGCTTAAAAATGTGGGCGAGAAAGCGATGCAGTCGCTTGTGGCGGAGCGCGCTGAAAATGGGACGTTCCGGTCAATGGATGACTTTGCAAACCGAGTTGATCCGTCAGGAATGAATAAAAGGCAAATTGAAAGCCTTGCCGCTGCGGGTGGTTTTGATGAGCTGGAGCCCAATCGGGCCGCCGTTTTTGATGGAGCTGACATGCTGCTTTCGGTAGCTAACAGCGCGGCTGACGCCCGCATTAGTGGGCAGGGTGGACTATTTGGTGAAGGCGGAGCCGGCGATATGCAGGCGATCCGATTACCCGTAAATAGCAGCTGGAATCTTAGTGAGATCATGGTGCGGGAGCGGGATGCCTTTGGCTTTTACTTCGCCTCACATCCCGTAACCCAATTTCAGGCGATAACATCTTCCCATGGGGCAATGAGCTATGCGGCATTGTGTGAGGAGGGACCTATCGCCGAGGGGCAGCGAAAGCCAGCGGTTATGGCTGCCTTGGTCGAAGGTGTGCGATGGCGGGAGAGTAAACGCGGCAAGCGGTTTGTATTGGCAGACCTTTCAGATAGCAGCGGACAATTTTCGGGTAGCTGCTTTGAAGAAGAACAATGTGATCTGCTGGCAGAAATGGCGAAAGAGGGGAGCTGCGCTCTGCTCAACGTCGAATTGGATCAACGTTCTGACGACGAAAGTCCGCGGGTCGCTATTCGTCGGGCCCAGTCTATGGATGGTCTGGAAAAAACTACGCGTACCCGAATGGAACTGGATGTGCTCAATTTATATGGGCTTCAGGAGTTGAAGAATCTATTGGCACCGTTAATCGGCGGTAAGAGCGAGCTGATCGCCGCGGTTCCAAGCTTTGAGGGGGAGGTCGCGCATATATGTCTTGGTCGATCCTTTCAATTAGATGCACAAGTGGCGGAGACGCTCAACCATGTTAATGGGCTATCGAATATTCGCCTAGGGCCGGCCACTGGTTCGCGGCCGGTTCGGAACCGGAGGCCGAATTTAAGACTTGTAAGCTGAGCTGTTTCCATCAAAAAAGACGATATAGAATAATTGGAGAGATTAATGGCTGGTTCTATGCAGAATAGTGCGCTTAAAATTACGGCTTTGATTGACCATGCCGCGCGGGAACATGCCACGCGCGAGATTGTCAGCTATTGGGCGGACGGTTCTCTTACACGCAGCAATTGGGGCGATGTCGGTCTTGAATCGCGCAAATTTGCACAGGCACTTAGACGGCTGAGCATTAACAAAGGCGATCGCGTCGCTACAATAGCGATGAACCATGCGCATCATTTAACGAGCTGGTATGGCTGTGCGGGCATTGGCGGTATTCTCCATACGATAAACCCGCGCCTGTTCGAAGAGCAGTTGGTATATATCATCAACCACGCCGAAGACCGCGTCTTGTTGTTTGACAAGATGTTTACACCGATCATTGAAATATTGAAGCCGCAGCTGAACACGGTGGAACATTATATCCAGTTTGATGGTGAGAAGGGCGACTATCCCACATTCAGGGAACTTATTAATGCCGAAAACGGGAATTTTGACTGGGTGGATGTGGATGAGAGCGATCCTTGCGGCCTTTGTTACACCAGTGGTACAACCGGAAATCCTAAAGGCGTGCTGTATGAGCATCGTTCCAATGTCTTGCACGCCTTAACCGAAGTGCAGCCGGACATTATGGATCTGGCCACGCGTTCCGTGATGTTGCCGGTGGTCCCCATGTTTCATGCCAATGCTTGGGGACTGCCATTTGCCTGCGCCGCTGTTGGAGCCAAAATGGTGTTCTCGGCGAGCAACGAAGCAGAGGTTTTGTGGAAGTTGATCCGTGAAGAAGGCGTGACCCACAGTGCTGGCGTGCCTACTGTGTGGCTCTCCATGTTTGCTGACATGGACGAAAATGGTGGCGATTATGGCAATCTGCAAGTCATCACCATTGGTGGATCAGCTTGCCCGCGGTCGATGATTGAGCGTTTGATGAAAAATGGCATGCGGGTTGCTCATGCTTGGGGAATGACGGAAACTTCTCCTATCGGCACGGCTGGGTCGCTCCCTGCCAACTGGGATGATCTGGATTTTGATGCACAGGTGGATGTTATCAGTAAACAAGGTCGTCCGCCTTTTGGGGTTGAACTGCGTGTCGTCGATGAGGAGGGCACTGTCCTGCCCCGTGATGGCGTTTCCAGCGGAACGCTTGAAATTCGGGGGCCATGGACCATTCAGCGCTATTATCGCGCTGATGAAGATACAGTGGAAGATGATCTTTGGTTCGATACCGGTGATGTGGCGGTGCTTCATCCCGACGGTACCATGCAAATTACTGATCGCGCTAAGGATGTGATCAAATCAGGCGGTGAATGGATTAGCTCAATAGAACTGGAAAATGCTGCTGTGGGTTGCCCAGGTGTCGCAGAGGCTGCGGCCGTTGGTGTATATCACCCGAAATGGGATGAACGGCCGTTATTATTGGTAGTCAAGAAAGCCGGCGCAGACGTGACGGGTGATGATGTCATCGCTTTCTTGAATGACAAAGTGGCTAAATGGTGGTTGCCGGATGAAATCAAATTCATCGACGAATTGCCTCACACGGCGACCGGAAAAATATTGAAAAGGTCACTGCGTGAGGAATATAGGGATTATAAGCTGAAGAACCTCGTCGAATCTTGAACTGATAGGCGCATAATATCAATGACTGTTCAAATCGACGCCGCCGCGTTTGACTTAAAAATATCGCTTGTTTGCTGGATAACAAGCTCTGCATTTTCAAATCCAGGTGAGGTTAATGATAAATCATCAAGTGCGAGATCGAACTGATCATCAGTCATTTTCTTGCGCGCACAAATAAAACTGTCGGTATAAAGAACATTTAAATATCGCATGGTTGCTGAGTGAGAGATATCCATTTTATTTGAGAGTGTTGCAGCATTTATTGAGCAATCATCAATTTGGTGAATATATAATAACAATATTATATCCCAAAAATGGTCGGTAAAATATTCCCGGCCGAATAATTTGTTTCGATTCTGTCGGACTGATACTAATTCATGAATATTTATGTTATTTTTATCTTCTTTATGATTTTTATCAAAAATTATTGGATATATTCTTTCTATTTCTGTGATCATACTAATATATTCTAATTTTGTTATATAATTTTTTCATTACTTTTAATACATCAGTGGTTTCTATAAAGCACGTCACGCTCCCACGTGACAAACCTCTTAAAGGTAAGGGGTATCCTCTTTTTCGAGCATTGGCGAGTTCCCTAGATTCATGGCTCTTTTATACTATCCAATATTATTGGATAGGTTATTGTCTTTATCTAATTTCCTTGCGTAGAACAGTATAGTTGCAATGAAATTAGTGAACCCTCCAAGGCTCCTTGGCTGGAAAAGTAGGGCAAGACAGTGGTATTTAGGTGGAATCCGGTTGGTGACAAAAATACAGTTTCTTCTCAACTGAACGAATTATCGCGTCAGTTGATGGCTAACGGCGTGGCTGCGATATCATATCATATTACACCGCCGTTTTACTCCCAAGTGTCAAAGCGTTCATCGGTCTATCATTTTGGATATCCCGAGGAGATAGTCGCCACTTATTTGAATCCCAAAGTATTTGAATCCGATCCCATTCCCGATCATGTTATGAACATCGGGCACGTGATGACGTGGCGACAGGCCATAGCGGATCAAAAATTATCTAAAGACCACCTAAACTTTGTGAAGGCAGCGGAGAAACTGGGATTTATAGATGGGGTCGCGGTGCCGCTATTCGGTCCTAAAAGCAGAAATTCATATTTTTCGATGAATTTTGGTAAAAATATGTCAGCAGATGATGAGGCCATTGTCAGGCCATTGGTGGGTATCGCACAATCCTGCCACAGAAGGGTATGTGCTATCATAAACCAAAATAGTGATTCCGAACCAGCTCTTTCTGAGCGGGAAAGTCAGGTTCTATATTGGATCTCTCGCGGAAAATCTAACGCTGATATGGCGATCATATTGGATATCTCTCATGCGACGGTGGACTCCTATGTTCGCCGACTATTTAAAAAACTTCAGGTACACGACCGGATATCTGCCGTTATCATGGGATTAAGCAATTCCCTTTTGAAGTTATAGTAAATTCCTGATTTATAACGCTGTGCGTAGCGATCAAAGTTCAGGAAAGACGCGTTTGGGCAAGGTCGATTGCAGGTAAGAAACACCGGCCGTTCCACCGGTACCCAGCTTTCCACCGATAATGCGTTCTACCGTTAATACATGCTTGTCTCGCCAAGTGGCCATGGCATCGTCAAGATCGATCAATTTTTCGCCCAGTTGATAGAGCTCCCAATAGCGTTCGGGATCACGATATACCACTAGGAATGCTGCTTCTACTTCTGGTGACGGGACATGGGATAGACTGAAATCGTGTTCTAATTGATCTGGCGATATCGGAAAGCCTGCGCGCGCAACAGTTGCGATAGTATGATCCCAAAGGCTTGGCGTCTCCAATGCCGTTTGCATAGCGACTTGTGATTCTGGCCGGTCTTGCTGATACTTCAAAAAGGACTTGTCCTTTAACCCGAGCAGATATTCGACCGTCCGAAACTGATCGGACTGAAAGCCGGAACTTGCGCCCAACACGTGCCGGAATCGGCTATAATCGCGGGGGTTAGGGTTGAGAGCACATCCCAGCTTAACGTGATGACAGCCTGAATTCGGCTCACCCGCGCTAACGCCTTATAAGCTGGCACCAATGCATCATTGTTAATTTGCTTTATGGCGAAATGCAATTCGCGGATAATCTGTTTCAGCCACAATTCTTTTGTCTGATGAATAATGAGAAAAGCATTTCATCGTCGAAATCAGATTGTGGGTGCTGCGCCGACAGCAGAGTGTCGAGAGCAAGATAGTTTGCGTATGTAATATTTTGTTTCTTTGTCATTCTAAAATGTAGCTCCGGCATCTTATAAAGGAAAGAGAGCCGCCTCGGTCCGTGATAATGTCCTAAAATAGCTCCAATTGGCTGCCTTTAAAGATTGGCCGTCTGAACAAATCTGCTCTGAGATCAAATTTCGCTTTTCCAAGGCCATGTTTACGGGCTGCGATGGCAACGCGGTGATGAAGCAATTCAGCCCAAGGACCTTGGCCTTTCATGCGGCTGTGAAAATCGGGATCATTTTTCTTTCCCGCACGGAGGGATGCAATGATACCCATGACCTTACGCTTGCGATCCGGAAAATGGGTTTCCAGCCATTGCTCAAACAAAGGCGCTACTTCATGAGGGAGCCGCACCGGAATGACCGAAACACTTTGTGCGCCATATTGCGCGGCAGCAGCAACAATCTCTTCTATTTCATGATCGGTGATTGCAGGAATAACAGGGGCGATGTTGACATGGACGGGAATAGACTGTTCGCGTAATTGGCTAACCGCTTCCAATCGTTTGGCTGGAGAAGGGGCGCGCGGCTCTAAAATTCGTGAAATATTTCTGTCTAGGCTGGTCAAGGATATAGCGATAGCCGTGAGATCCAAGCTAGCCAACTGGGAGAGAATATCCCGATCATCAAGAATCCGGTTGGACTTGGTCGTAATCCCGACAGGATGTCTAGTTTCCAGCATGACCTCTAATATCTGCCGGGTGATCTGGTAGCGCTTTTCAATGGGCTGGTAGGGATCGGTATTGGTCCCTATAGCGATGGGCGCTGGACGATAAGTTGGTTTCGCAAATGTTCCGCGCAGCAAATGGGCGGCATTGGGTTTTGCAAACAGCTTTGTTTCAAAATCGAGGCCGGGCGATAAATCATGATATGCGTGGGAAGGCCGAGCGTAGCAATAGATGCAGCCATGCTCGCAGCCGCGATAAGCGTTGATTGAACGGTCGAATGGGATGTCCGGCGATTGGTTAAAACTCAATATCGATTTAGGAGATTCGATCGTGACCTGGGTTCGCAATTTTGCGGGAGCGTCGCCCAATGAAATGCGATCATCAAGCCAATCGCCATCGTCCTCGCGCATTGGCAGATTGAATCGATGACTTTCACTGTTGGTGACTGCACCGCGCCCCTTTCGGGCGAGAGAGGGCGACCTCTTATTTTGTTCCATAGCTTTATCTAGCATAAGAACAAAAATAGAACAAATATCTATTTTTCGAGTAGTCTCGGCATTAATTCGACAAAATTGCAAGGACGGTGCCGGCTATCGAGCTGGGTATCCAATATGCCGTCCCAGCCATCTTTAACTGCACCATTTGAGCCCGGTAGCGCGAATATATAAGTCCCTCTGGACACCACGGCGCAGGCGCGAGATTGAACTGTCGATGTGCCAATTTTGTCATAGCTCAGCCAGCGGAATAGCTCGCCAAAGCCCGGGATATCCTTGTCCTTCACTGCATCAAGTGCTTCCGGTGTGATGTCACGCCCGGTCAGGCCAGTACCGCCGGTGGTGATGACCGCATCGACGGTTTCATCATCAATCCACTGATGAAGTTGCGCGATAATTTTTGATTTCTCATCGCGGATCAGGTTGCGATAAATCAGCGTATGGCCTTTGTTGGCAATGCGCTCCGCGAGGATATCACCGGATGTGTCTTCCTTTATCGAGCGGCTATCGGACACCGTCAAAAGGGCAATGTTGATCGATTTGAACGTGCGGCTTTCGTCTATAGGCATGAGGAGACTCCGGTGATTTTTCGGCTGCGTTATAACTCATATTGTCTGACTTTTCTAAACCATAAAGAATAGGGGCTTTTCGCGGATGCTCTAACCGTCTAATCGCTTGTATTAATGTCGAACGTTCCGGATTTAACCGCTGTCATATTAGGCCTGATTCTAGCCGCTTGGTTGGCTGCGTCCGCATGGGCAATATGGACCGGCCTGGCGATGAAAAATCGTGCGGAGACAACCTTGCGCCAGTTCGGCCGGTTAGGAAGGTTGTTGGAAACGTCGCCGGCTCTGCCGCTATTGGTGCGTTCTGATGGCAAGCTGGAGGCCTCGCAGCGGTTAATGCATTGGTTGGGCTTTGACTATTTACCGTCCCATATTTCCGAGCTTCACAGCAATGATGCGGGGATGAGTCGGGAGGATTTGGAAGGGCTGACACAAGACGTCAATCTCGCCCAAAAATCCGGCAGCAGTTTTACCCGTGCGATCAAGGTTGCGGGATCAAACAAGGCCTTGCTGATCCGCGGCGGCTTGGCCGATCAGCAGATTGCCCCCAATGGCAGCGCTTTGTTATGGATATTTGATGCCACAGATAGTCAGGGGCAAATTGAAAAGCTGCGCACGGAAAATGAAGAGGCGCGGGCTGCCTTTGATGCGCTGTCAGCTTTGATTGAGGCAGCGCCGATGCCGATGTGGCATCGTTCGCCGGACCTCAAGCTGACATTAGTGAACAGTGCTTATGTCAAAGCGGTGGACGCCCATGATGGCGCTGAGGTGGTGGACGAGAGCATTGAGCTTATCGAGACGATTAACGGCGTCAGTCCAGCCCACGCTGCCGCGCAAGCCAAAGAAAAAGGCGAACCCTATGAGCGCGTAGTGGCGACCACGGTTGGCGGGCAACGCCGTACAACGCAGGTCGTTGATGTACCACTCGGAAAATCGGGCATCGCCGGTTACGCCATTGATATTCAAGAATTGATAGACTCGCGCAAAGAGCAAAGACGTTTCAACGAATCGCAGCGCGATATGCTGGACAGGATATCGGCAGCGGTGGTGCAGTTTGATGCAGACAAGTCTTTGCAATTTTGTAATCTGCCTTTCCAACGCATATTTTCGATGCGTCAACAATGGATCGCAGAGCGTCCTGAGTTTCCAAGGGTATTGGACCGGATGCGCGAGATGAACCGCATTCCGGAAGTAAGAGATTTTCCGGAATGGCGCGAAGATCGAACGAAGTGGTTCAAATCATCTACTTCGATTGAAGAAAATTGGTTGCTGGCCGATGGTACCCATTTACGGGTCATTGCCAATCCGACACCCGATGGCGGCTTGTTGATGATAATCGAGGATCGAACTGAACAAGTCCAATTGGCAAGCGCGCGGGATACACTCTTGCGCGTCCGTACGGCGACATTCGACAATTTGTTTGAATCACTTGCGGTCTTCGCTGCCGACGGAAAGCTCAACATCTGGAACCACCAATTTGCAAATAATTGGAACCTAAGCGAAGAAGAATTGGGCAAGCATCCACGCGTCGATTCCTTAATGCAAAAAATGGCAGTGCAATTAAAACAGCCCGCCAGAATATCGGAAGTGCGTTCTATGGTGCGGACTGCCACTTCAGAACGTGTGCAACAAAGTGGACAAATTTCCTTTGCCGATGGGAGACGGTTTGAGTTCGCGGCGATACCGCTGCCGGACGGCAATGCGCTGTTCACTATGTTGGATATTTCCGATAGCCGCCGCATTGAGTTGGCGCTCCGTGAACGAAACGAGGCTCTTGTAGAAGCGGATTCAATAAAGGCGTCCTTCCTATCAAATATGAGTTATGAATTTAGAACGCCGCTGACTTCCATCGGGGGGTTCGCAGAGCTATTAGATAATGAAGTTGCAGGACCGCTGACCGATCAGGGGCACGAATATGCCCGGGCAATATTGCAATCTGTTAAAAGACTTGGAATGCAGATCGATAATGTTCTGGACCTCAGCCAGAGTGAGGCGGGGGCTTTGCCCATCGCAAAAGAAAAGGTGAACCTTAACAAGTTGATCGAAGACGTGGCATCCCAATTTTCCGATGATGCCAAAGCGCAAGATATTGAAGTTGAACTGCAGCTGGATCAGACACTTGGTTCTGCACTAGCAGATAAGAAGCGCCTGTCGCAGGCGGTATCACAGATAATCGATAATAGCATAAGATATACTGGCCAGGGCGGGCGTATCCTTATCAACGGCAGTGGCAATGTGAAACAGGCCGTTATCCATATTTCGGACAATGGCCCCGGTATGAGTGCAGGGCAACAATCCAAGGCGTTTGATAGTTTTGCAAGATCGCGTAAGAAAACCGGGGAAAATGTGGGTGGATTGGGTTTGCCATTGGCCCGCCAATTGATGCTGGCACATGGCGGAGAACTGACATTAACCTCCGAGCCGGGTCAGGGCACGCTCGTCACCATTCACCTTCCACGACAATAGGCAGGATATCGTGTGAACTTAGATACTGAATCAGCGACGATCTCCTTGGGGAAGCAGCTAGCAGATGCTTTGCGGCCCGGTGATAAGATCGCGCTGACCGGAACGCTAGGGGCTGGAAAAACAACCTTGGCACGAGGCATATTGCGCGGTTTGGGATTTATTGATGAGGTTCCGAGCCCGACTTTCGCCATTGTTCAGCAATATGAACCACCTGAAGTCCGTCTTCCGGTTGCGCATGTAGATTTTTATCGCATTGAGGGGCCTGATGAGATTCAGGAACTCGGTCTTGATGATGTTTTGATGGACGGCGCCATTATCGCAGAATGGCCGGATCGGATGCCGGCTTCATTCTGGGCCGATGGTTTGCAACTCACTCTGCAGATTGAAAATGATAACACTCGCCAGTTGACTTGGATGGCTGGCCCAACTTGGAAAGACAGATGGCCAATAACATGACACCCCCCGCAGCGGCACAGGATTTTTTGAACGAGCTTGGTTGGAATGATGCAGATATTCTACCTGTAGCCGGAGATGCGTCTTTCCGCCGCTATTTCCGCGTTATTTCCGGAGACCGCAAAGCCATATTGATGGATGCACCGCCGCCGCATGAAGATCCGCGGCCTTTTATATATATCGCCCGCCACTTAAAGGCGCAGGATTTTGCTGCTCCGGAAATTTTTGGAGAAGATCTAGATCATGGTTTGGTCCTGCTGGAGGATTTTGGTGACCATAGGATGCGCGAACATCTGGATGATCATCCGGAAGATGAAGAGACTATTTATCGGCAAACAGTTGATCTGATAAAGGCGCTGCACCAAAAACCTGCGGCTAACACAGCTGAATATGATTGGGATCAATATCTCAGGGAGGTTAACTTGCTTCCCGAATGGTATTGTCCAGCACAGTCGCTGGATGTTGATCAAGCGGGTTTTGTTGATGCATGGCAGACGGTTTTGCAGCCGGTAATTGCCGCACAAACTTCTCCTGTCACTGTTCTTCGTGATTATCATGCCGAAAATATTATGCTGCTGGACGATAATCGTTTGGGACTGCTCGATTTTCAGGACGCTCTCGCGGGGCATGCAGCCTATGATCTTGTGTCGATGCTGCAGGATGCTCGCCGTGATGTTTCGGATGATCTGGAAGAAGCTATGCTGGCATATTATCTGGATGATCGGTCAGCCGACGATGCAGGGCAATTTCGCAGTCATTATGCGATTTTGGGGGCACAGCGTAACACCAAGATAATCGGTATATTTACACGGCTTTGCATCCGTGATGGCAAAGCGCGTTATCTTGATTTTCTGCCCCGCATGTGGCGGCTGCTCGAAAAAGATGTGACCCATCCTGATCTTGCGCCGGTTGCGGACTGGTTTAATCGCAATATCCCCTCGGATATTCGCGACCAGCCGATTGCGGTACCGCAGGTATGAGCAAAGTTGAGACCGCGATGGTCATGGCGGCTGGCCTTGGCAAACGGATGCGCCCCTTAACCGCAACACGGCCCAAGCCGCTTGTTAAAGTGGCGGGCAAAGCAATGATCGATCATTGTCTCGATAAGCTTTGGGAAGCGGGTGTGATGAAGGTCGTAGTCAACGCTCACTATCTGCCCGATGCTTTGGAAGCCCATTTAAAGTCGGTTAATTATCCTTTTGATATCCGGATTTCAGATGAACGCGAGCAATTGATGGAGACTGGTGGCGGAATGGTCAAAGCTGCGCCACTTATTGACGAGGACCGGTTTTTCTCCATTAATAGTGATAACCTCTGGACCGATGGACCGACCAATAGTTTGGAGCGCCTCGAAGAACGCTGGGACGATGCAGAAATGGATGCGCTCTTGTTGGTGGTGCCGCAAGCATCGGCACATAATTATAAGGGCGCCGGGGACTTTAAACTGGATGACAATGGCCGAGTTTCACGGCGGCTACCGGATCGTCAGGCACCCTTTATTTATACTGGCATCCAACTGCTTTCCAAACGCTTGCTCCGCGATGCACCGGAAGGGCCGTTCTCGACCAACATATTGTGGAGCCGCGCGATTGAAGAGGGGCGGCTATTTGGATTAGTCCATGAAGGCCGTTGGTTTGAAGTAGGATCACCGGAGGCTATAGCCCCGACCGAAGCGGCGCTTAACGGTGCGTAACGCGCATGAATAAGCGGTCTCAACCCGCAATTTATAATATCGCCGCACATGGCGGCTTTGCTGATGCTCTGGCGCAGGGATTGATTGATCGTTTCGCCAAAGATCCACTGGGTCTGGCGCGAGGCCTTATCATCCTGCCGAACAATCGGGCGCGCCGCGCAGTCCATGATGCTTTTGTAAGGCTTAGTGAAGACGGTTTGTTGTTGCCGCAAATGGCGGTGATCGGGGATTTAGAGTTGGATGAATCGATTGGCGTTGCGCTGGATCGGGGCGAACTGGCCTTGGATATTCCGCCTTCCATTGACCCGTTGGACCGCCTGCTGATGCTGGCGAGGCTGATCGAAAGGGAAAGCGCGGCAAAGGGCGTTGCGCTATTGTCAAAGGAAGCGCTGCGGCTGGCCCGTGAATTTGCCCGGACGCTCGACCAACTGACCGTCGAGGAAATTGGTCTCACTCAGCTTTTCAATATTGATGTAGAGCCGGAACTATCTGGTCACTGGCAAACGTCGCTCGCCTTTTTCCGGGTTATTGCCGAGAAATGGCAGGCAAAACTGGTAGAATTGGGTGTGGTCGATGAAGCGGCCCGCCGCAATGCCCTGTTCGACCAGAGTGTGATGGCATGGAAATACACACCGCCTAAAAATTTTGTCGTTGCCGCCGGTATTACTACATCCGCACCGGCTATAGCCCGTTTTTTGCGCGCTATAGCATTTTTACCAAACGGCATGGTTGTGTTGCCGGACCTTGATATGGTGATGGCCGATGAAGAGTGGGATATGCTCGGACCATTTGCACCTGATGCCGAAAATGGCCAAGCCAAACGAGCGCAGGAAACCCATCCGCAATATCATATGAAGTTGCTGCTTGAACGTATGTCTATTGCGCGGGCAGAGATCATACGTTGGCCGCGCACCGGAACAAGCGGCGCTGCATCAAAGCGCAGCCGGGCCTTAAGCAATGCTTTTGCGATTCCAAAACTGACTTCGCGGTGGCAATCGCTTGATGCTGATGAACGTAGCTTGGCCGGTGTGCAGTTAGTCGAAGCGCGCAACAGTGCAGAGGAGGCGCAGATCGTTGCGCTATTAGCGCGAGAGGCTTTAGAAATGCCGGAGCGCCGCGTCGCGATCATTACTCCTGATAGGGCATTGGCACGTCGCATTTCCGCCCATCTCGAACGCTGGATGATCACGGCAGATGATACAGGCGGCCAACCCTTATCAAAAAAGCCCGAAGGTATATTTTTTCTAGCACTGCTTTCCGCTGCAACGGATGGCTTCCCTCCAGCCGAATTTTTAGCGTTGCTGAAGCATCCCTTAGTGCGAGCAGGTGACCAACGGCTTGAATGGTTAAGGCAGGTTCGCAAACTTGACTTGTTGATGCGTGGGCCGCGGCCAGCGCCGGGATTGTCCGGAATTGATAGCTTATTTCAGAGTGAAGATCGCAGAACAAAAAAGTTGAGAGATGATCTGCTACCTTGGTGGCAGGATGTGCGAGCGGTTTTTGAACCAGCTGCTAAAGCCTTGAGTGGATCTATGGATTGGTCTGAAATGCTAACAGAAATCCGGCAACTCGGAGATTCATTGAGCAATGGTCAGCTCTGGGTGGGACCAGCAGGGCGCTTATTAGCCGACTTTTTGTCGGATATGGAAGATCGCGCGGCGTTCGGACCGATCAAAATCCAACCTCGGGAAATTACCAGCTATTTTGAGACATTTCTCGCCGATATGCCAGTTCGTCCTCCTTACGGCGGGCATCCGCGGATTGCACTTTACGGTCTGCTGGAAGCACGCCTTCAACAGGCGGATTTGGTGATTTGCAGTGGGCTGAATGAGGGTGGTTGGCCTCAAGCCGTCACGCCGGACCCATGGTTGGCCCCGATGGTTCGCAAGTCATTGGGGCTATCCGCCCAAGAACGGCAAATCGGTTTGTCTGCCCATGACCTTGTTGGTGCTATGGGAGCCCATGATGTAATTTTGACGCGGGCGCAGCGGGATAGTTCCGGCCCTGCAATTGCTTCGCGATTTCTGCTTCGTCTGAAAGCTATGTGCGGAGATAATCTCAAAGAACATCCGGTTGTTCAGGATTGGGCGCGGCGCATAGATAAACCATTGGAAACGGTGAGAATCGGTCAACCTGCACCGAATCCTCGCGCAGAACAGCGTCTGGTGAAATTGTCTGTCACCAATGTTGACCGGCTGATTGCCGATCCATTTGCCTTTTATGCAGCTAAGATCATGGGGCTTGGAACGCTCGACATGATCGATGCAGAACCAAGTCCGGCATGGCGAGGTTCGATTATCCACGATATATTGGATAAGTGGGCCAAAGAGGATGATTATGATCCCGATGCGCTAAGGCGTCGTGCTTTGGCTTTCCTGAATGAACGATCATCACATCCGCTTATGCGTACATTGTGGGCACCCCGATTAATCGAGGGCCTTATGTGGGTTGCTGACATGGTTGCCGAACAGCGCGCAGAGGGGCGTTTGCCGATTAAATCGGAACAGAAAGGTAGTGCGACGATAGCTGGTATTGATCTGTTCGGTATAGCGGACCGGATTGATCAAATGCCAGACGGCAGTCTTGGTATTGTTGACTATAAAACAGGTGGCCCACCCTCTAATAAATCGGTCAAGGAAGGCTTTTCATTGCAGCTAGGTTTGCTGGGTGCGATCGCCGAAAAGGGCGATTTTGGCGGATTATCCGGCAAGGCGACTGGCTTTGAATATTGGTCTTTGGCCAAACAGGGAGGCAAGGACAGTTTTGGTTATATCGCAAGCCCAACCAACTCCCGCAGCCGAGACAAAATTGAGACAGACCAGATGGTTGATCATGCCGTGGTAGAATATACAAAGGCGGTAACGAACTATATTCTTGGTACTGAACCGATGACGGCGAAGCTCCATCCCGAATATGCGCCTTATGCTGACTATGATCAACTGATGCGGCTTGAGGAATGGTATGGCCGCTCGCCTGAACCTAAAGGGGACGGTGACCATGAGTAAGACACCCACTCTTCATCCGCTAGCAGGCAAACAGAGCGATGCAGTTCAGCCGGATGACAATATCTGGCTGAGTGCTTCTGCCGGAACGGGGAAAACGCAGGTTCTTACTGCACGCGTTTTTCGGTTGTTATTGCGGGAACATGTACGTCCAGAACATATTTTGTGTTTGACCTTCACAAAGGCTGGCGCTGCGGAAATGGCCGACCGTATCCATCGGCAATTGGCAAGCTGGGTTCGATTAGATGACGGGAAGTTGGCAGCCGACCTGTCAGCTATCGGGGCTCCTGTAGGGCCAGAAACAAGAGAATATGCGCGGACTTTGTTCGCCCGTGTACTGGATGCACGTGGCGGCGGTTTGCGGATCATGACTATCCATAGTTTTTGTCAGGCATTGTTAGCCAGTTTCCCCGAAGAAGCGAATATTCCGGCGCTATTTACGCCGATTGAAGAACGCGACCAAAAACTATTGGCTCGTCAGGCCTTAGGCGACTTGTTGTTGGATGAGGAAGCGGCGGGAAATACAGAGATCATTCGAGCTATTCAGGCGCTCAGCGTGCGAATGGGTGAGGAAGATACCGAAAAATATCTGATGAAATGTGCGTCCAAAGCGGATGCTATGGAAAGCCTACCAAGTAGTGCTTTGCCGTTTGTAAGAGGCCTGCTGGAACTTCCAATAGATGGCGATGCGAAAAGTTGGTTGGAGCAACGCTGTAGCGATGATGCATTTGATATCGCATCGCTAAAAAATATGGTCGACGCGCTAGCCAGTTGGGGCACAAAGACCGCGACCGGATATATTGAACAGATTCAATCATGGATAGCGGCAAATCCCGTCCAGCGTGCGGCAACATTGTCGGACCTGTACAAGGTTTGGGCAAAAGCAGATGGTGAGTGGCGTGCGGTACCCAAGGGACTGGAAAAGGCAGCGCCGGATTATACCGAACTGAGCCTCGACATGTACGATCATTGCCGGCAATTGATCGAAACCAAGACGCTATTTGACTATGCTGATATGTTCGGCGGCGCGTTAAATGCCGGACGGGCATTTTATTATCGATATAGAGATGCCAAAAAACTCAATGGTGTAGTCGATTTTGATGACATGATCCGTATGACCGCAAAATTGCTCAATCAGGGAAATATGGCCGAATGGATCCGGTACAAACTTGATCAGCGGACGGATCATATATTGGTGGATGAGGCACAGGATACGAATTTGGCACAATGGGATATTGTCCGCGCATTGGCCGGTGAATTTTTTGCCGGGACAGGGGCTAATGCGGATAAAATCCGGACTTTGTTTACCGTTGGCGACTTCAAACAAGCCATTTTCGGTTTTCAGGGAACCAGCCCGCATAATTATGTGAGAGCGCGGAATGACTTTTTTGAGAAGGCAGAAGCCTCGGAGCGTGAATTTGGAGACCTGTCACTGGATCGAAGTTTTCGCACCACACCCCCAGTGCTGGAAGTTGTCGATAAGCTATTGGGCCAGATCGGTGAAAAAGGCCTCGGGCTCGATAAGGCAATCCCGCCTCATCAAAGTCACTATGCCGGTGAGGCAGGTAGTGTCACGTTATGGCAGCCGGTGGCCCATGGTGCAGTCGGAAATGTGGATGATGAAGAAGACTGGCTAAGCGACGAAAAACGCGTTTTTGCGCAAAGGCTTGCCGTTCAAATTAAAGAATGGCTCGCGCCTGAAAACCCATTGTGGCTAAGCCATGAAAACCGTCCGTTACAAGCAAAGGACGTCATGATTCTTGTGAGTAAGCGAGATGATCTCAGTGCTCTGATAGTGGCGCGCTTATTTGCGGAGAATGTGCCCGTCGCCGGTATTGACCGAATCCGCCTGAACCAGCCTCTAGTAGTGCAAGATCTTCTCGCAACTATCCGTTTTGTATTGCAGCCTAATGATGATCTTAATCTGGCATCACTTTTGGTATCTCCCCTGTTGGGTTGGTCACAGGATGATTTGCTTGCTCACGGTTACCGGGGTGAGACGCACAAGGATAAGAGCCTTTGGGAATATTTGCGAACGCAGGATATGTTGGCGTCAAAGATTGAATCGTTGCGGACACTGCTGAAAATGGCAGATTTTAATACGCCTTATCAGTTTTTGGAAACAGTCGTCTCCGGTCCGATGCAGGGCCGCAAGCAATTGACGGCTCGCCTTGGACACGCAGCCCTCGACCCGTTGGAAGAACTGCTCAACACTGCTCTTGCTTTTGAACAGGACCATATCCTGACTTTGCAGGGCTTTCTGGACTGGTTTGATCGCGGCGATGTTGAGATTAAACGGGACCAGCTAGAGGGTGGCAATGAAGTCCGCCTGATGACTGTTCATGGTGCGAAGGGCCTACAGGCTCCGTTGGTGATTCTCGCCAATGCGACTTTTGATCCGGCAAACAAGAAAACTGGCGGGTTTGATATTAGAGATCCGAGACGACCGGAAGATGAACTGGAATATCCGGTCGTACCAACTCGAAAGGCCGAGCGAGTCGGATTGCTGGATGCCTATGCAACAGTGGCTGATGCACGTGAACGGGAAGAGCATTGGCGATTGCTATACGTCGCTATGACCCGTGCTGAAGAACATCTTGTAGTGGCGGGAACATTGGGACCGAAGGCTGATGGCGTTGTTCCCGAAGGCAGCTGGTACCACGCCGTCGAACAATCCTTGATTGCGTTGGGTGCGGAGCCAGTCGATTCCACGCGCTGGGTAGCCGAGCGGATTTACGTTGGATCAGGCTCCAAAAAAAAACCGGTGCCTAAGCGAGAAGAAACCTCAAAGGCTTCGAATGAAGATAAGACTACGTTGCCGGAATGGTTATTCGCGCCCGCTCCTGCAGAAGCCCGGCCTCCACGACCTTTGACGCCATCTGATCTTGGTCCCGATGATGCGGGCAATCCGCCGCCGGCGCAGGCTATGCGGGATGCAGCGAACCGCGGGAAACTGCTCCATAGTTTGTTTGAGCGCTTGCCGGATATAGCACCTGAAAACCGGGAAGATGTCGCGGATCGTTGGCTCGAAAAGCAAAAGAAGATAAAAGAACCGGCGGTTCGCAGAGCGCTTATTAATATTGTGCTGTCCGTTTTGAACAACCCGAAATGGTCGGATTTATTCTCTCCGGAAAGTTTCGCGGAAGCCCCTATTGCTGCGGTTGTGGATCAATATGTTGTTTCGGGGACCGTCGACAGACTTTTGATAACCGATGATTTGATTACAGTTGTTGATTTTAAGACTGGTCGGTCAGTTCCTCAAGAGGCAGCTGATGCACCACTGTCCTATCTCCGCCAGATGGCTGCTTATGTCGCCGCGCTTGAGAAAATATTCCCAGGACGCCCGATAAAAGCGGCTTTGCTTTATACCCACGGGCCTAATTTATTAGAGCTCTCTAGTGATCTGGTAGACCGTCACAAACCTAGTCAACAAGCCAAACTATGAGCGCCCATCAAAAACCTTTTGGCTCAAATGCTTGAGCAATGGTGCCCGGGCGCCTAAATAGAGTTTAAACAAGCAAAGGAGACTAGCTATGGCTACTAAAGCAATTACCGATCAGAGTTTCGAACAGGATGTTTTGAAAGCGGATGGCCCTGTGCTTGTCGACTTTTGGGCAGAATGGTGCGGGCCTTGTAAGATGATCGGCCCTGCGCTGGAAGAAATCAGCGACGAATTGGGTGAGAAAGTGACTATTGCCAAACTGAATATTGACGACAGTCCTGACGCACCTGGAAAATATGGTGTTCGCGGAATTCCAACGATGATATTGTTTAACAATGGCGTACCGGTTGAAACAAAAGTCGGTGCAGCTCCTAAGAGCCAACTTAAATCTTGGCTTGAAGCAAGCCTTCCAGCCTAATCGCTAAATATATTGGCTAAAAGCTCTGCGGCCTCATCCCATAAATTCGGTGATGAGGCCCCGAGTAATCCGGTCTTGCGATCCGCAGGCCGATACATATCTCCATTCCATCGCGCTGCTTTTCCACCTGCTTCGTTTAAAAACAAAAGCCCTGCGGCATGATCCCAGGGCAGGCTTCGTTCGAACGTTGAAATATGATTCGTGCCCAGTGCCAGCCGGGGATATTGCTCTGCCGCACAGCGCGGAATATCAACGATATGATAATATCCTTCTGCTGCGCTCAACAGTTTGTCCCGTTGTTCTGACGTCATGAATCCAGTGGCGAGCGCGGCCACCGGCTTGCCTACGGGATCAGCAGAAACCGTTAATTTTTCACCATTTAGAAAAGCTCCCTGTCCTTTGGAAGCATAGCACATGCGATTCGACAGCGGATCATAGAGCCAACCTGCAACAGTTTCATTTTTCTTGGATAATGCCACGATCATTCCGAACGGAGGATTACCGGCGGCAAAATTTCCGGTGCCATCGATGGGATCAATAATCCACGCCAGATTATCGGCCAGATGATCCATGACCGAAGGGTCGAGCGCGCTTGCTTCCTCACCAATAACCGCGGCGTCGGGAAGCAGGGTGGCCAGTTTGTCGCTGAGCATCTCTTCGCTAAGCTTGTCGGCGACGGTCACCAGGTCGCCCGGTGATTTTTCTTGGATATCGGATGTTTGAAGGTTTTGATAATGCGGCAGCACGACTTCTCGCGCGACCTGTCGAATGATTTCCTGCACTGACAAGTTGAAATCGGAATACTTCATGCGGATAACAAAAGCTTGGCCAACTGGTGGCAATGAACACGTATTTCACCGTGTTGCCGAAACCGTTTGCGCAATATGACCTCCGCCATCTTAGCTCCTATAATCGGCATTTATCTCGATATATCCGTGAGTCAGGTCGCAGGTCCAGACCGTAGCTTTCCCGTGTCCAAGGCCCATGTCGACGCTGATATCAATTTCGTCTCCCTTTAGGTGCGTCGTAACCGGTGTTTCATCATAGTCCGGAACAACCAGTCCATCTCGCGCAACCGTCACGCCGCCAAAACCAATAGAAAGCTTGTCTCGATCGGCCGGTTCGCCTGCCTTGCCGACTGCCATGACGATCCGGCCCCAATTGGCATCTTCTCCGGCAATGGCGGTCTTTACGAGTGGAGAATTGGCAATAGACAAGGCAATTCGTTTAGCACTTTTATCCGATTCAGCGGCAGTTACCGCGATTTCGATAAATTTGCTTGCACCTTCGCCATCTCGAATGACCAGATGTGCCATTTGCATGCATAGGTCGCTTAGGGCAGCCTGGAAGGCATCTGCGCCGGGATCTTTAAACGAATTTAGGGCAGGGGTGTCATTCTGACCTGTCGCGAACGCTAAGACGGTATCGCTGGTCGATGTATCGCTATCGACCGTAATGCAATTGAAACTTTTCGATGTCGCTGCGCTCAGCATTTCCTGAAGAAATTCGGCATTTACGCACGCATCCGTGAAAATATAACCCAACATTGTCGCCATATCCGGCGCAATCATACCCGAGCCTTTGACGATACCGTTCAGATACACCGTCTTACCATCAATTAAAGCACTTGTGGTTGCCATTTTCGGGAAGGTATCGGTCGTCATAATTGTCGCTGCTGCTTCTGACCAACTACAGGGTTCTGCTATAAATACCGAGTTTAAACCGGTTTCCACTTTGTCTTTAGGTAGAGGAACGCCAATTACGCCAGTAGATGAAACGAAAATCTCTTCCTCTGCGCAAGCCAAATGATTGCTGACCATGGATAGAATAAGTTGAACTGCTTCTTTCCCCCGGCCGCCGGTAAAGGCATTGGCATTACCGGCATTTACTACCAAACCGCGAGCTAACCCCGTTGATAGAGCTTGTTGGCACCATTCAACTTCCGGTGAGGGACATTTGCTTTTGGTTAGAACGCCGGCAACCGTTGTTCCCTGGGCGAGTTCAATATAAGTGAGATCACAGCGATCCCATTCTTTATACCGCGCGCGAGCGATACGGCAGATCACACCGGAAATTTCGGGGAGCTCAGGAATATGAGCGGGTGCAAGAGGGGATATAGTTTCTGACACTTAACTTGCCTTTATCTATTGGTTTGCTAAAAAGCCTGCATCCTGTCAGGGCCTTATTCATGAACGTCTATATTGCAAGTTTTATGTTGCTGCTTTTTAATGCTGTTGGCGTTAATGCGCCAGCTGCTGCGGTGGCTGCTGAGACGGCAGAAAATGAGATCGTTCCCCAGATTGATGGTACTATATCACAAGATTGGGAAAATGCTGCACACGCATTGATGCAGCGAGAGAATCCTTCTCCGGTTACTTTTGCAGCTAATCGGCAAACAAATCCGATTTGGTCCGTATTGCCAATTGCTTCGACAATTGGTGACAAGCTTGAGCATGAAGAGGGCGCGCCCTAGTCGCCCGTTGGACAGTCACGATGTTGATTTGTCTCTAATCACCCTTAAATGCATACGGAACTGGGCTCTTGATAAGCTCAATATCCACTAAAATATCGGAAATCACCATGATCGGCGGCCTCGCTAAATCCTTATTCGGGTCATCTAATGACCGTTACGTAAAATCCATCATGAAAGTAGTCGATCAGATCAACGCTTTCGAACCGGAAATCGAACCACTTACCGATGAGGAATTGGCAGCCAAAACACCTTTCTTTCGGGAACGGGTAGCAAATGGTGAAACGCTAGATGATATTCTACCCGAGGCATTTGCGGTTGTTCGCGAGGCAGCGAAACGAACCTTGGGCCAACGGCATTATGACGTGCAGATGGTTGGCGGGATTGTATTGCATCGCGGTGAAATTTCGGAAATGCGTACCGGTGAAGGTAAAACACTGGTTGCAACTCTAGCCTGCTATCTCAACGCAATCGAAGGCAAGGGCGTTCATGTTGTAACAGTGAATGATTATCTCGCTCGCCGCGATGGTGAGTGGATGAGCCAAGTATATAGCTTTCTGGGTATGAGCCTTGGAACAATCATCCCGAATATTAGCGAAAATCAACGGCGTGAGGCTTATGCAGCCGATATCACTTACGGTACGAATAACGAGTTCGGTTTCGACTATTTGCGCGACAACATGAAACATGACCGCAGTCAAATGGTTCAAAGGCCCTTTAATTTTGCGGTTGTCGATGAGGTGGACTCCATCTTGATCGATGAGGCACGGACGCCTTTGATCATTTCTGGCCCAACAGATGATAAGTCCGATCTTTACATCTCAGTAAATGCGGTTGTTCAGAATATAACTGAAGAAGATTATGAAAAAGATGAAAAAAGCCGCAATCTTTCCCTGACCGAAGAAGGTACAGAAAAAGCCGAGCGGTTGCTCGAAGAAGCTGGATTGCTCGAAGGTAGCAATCTTTATGATTATGGAAATACGCAGGTCGTCCATCACCTGAATCAGGCGTTGATGGCCAATGTAATGCGTAAGCGCGACACAGACTATATCGTCAAAGACGGCAAGATCATCATCATCGATGAATTTACCGGTCGTATGATGGACGGTCGGCGCTGGTCCAACGGTTTGCATCAAGCCGTTGAAGCCAAAGAAGGCGTCCAGATTGAACCTGAAAACCAGACTATGGCATCCATTACCTTCCAGAACTACTTTCGGATGTATCCTAAATTATCGGGTATGACGGGTACGGCAGCCACAGAAGCGGCGGAATTTTTCGAAATTTACAAAATGAATGTCGTCACGATTCCGACTAACAAGCCGATTCTGCGTATCGACGAAAATGATGAATTCTACAAAAATACAATCGATAAATTTGCCGCTATTGCCAAGAAAATCAAAGAGCATAGTGACAAAGGTCAGCCTGTTCTGGTCGGTACGGTTTCGATCGAGAAATCAGAGCTCTTATCGGATTTCTTGAAAAAGGAAGGTGTGGAGCATAGCGTTCTGAATGCGCGTTTCCATGAACAGGAGGCCCATATCGTCGCACAGGCCGGTAGCCCGGGCGCCGTTACAATTGCGACTAATATGGCAGGTCGCGGTACTGATATTCAGCTTGGCGGCAATATCGATTTTCGTGTTGAGCAAGAGCTGGGTGACATGGAAGAAGGACCCGAGCGCGACAAGGCTATTGCGAAAATCGAGCAAGAAGTCCGCGCTTTGCGCGAAGAAGTCCGCGCCGCTGGCGGGCTGTTCGTTTTGGGTACGGAGCGACATGAAAGCCGCCGTATTGATAATCAGTTGCGCGGCCGTTCAGGTCGTCAGGGCGATCCGGGCCTTAGTCGTTTCTATCTGTGCTTGGAAGATGACCTATTGCGAATATTTGGTACCGAAACAATGTTCGCCAAAATGATGAATAAAAATCTGGAAGATGGCGAAGCAATTGGCGGTAAATGGCTGTCGAAAGCCATTGAAACGGCACAGAAAAAAGTCGAAGCGCGTAATTATGAAGCCCGCAAGCAGGTTGTCGAATATGATGACGTAATGAATGACCAGCGCAAGGTGATTTATGAGCAGCGCTCTGAAATCATGGATGCTGAGACGGTTGGCGATGTAGTTGAAGACATGCGCCTTGAAACGATTAATGCAATCATCGCCGATATTTGCCCCCCAGGAAGCTATCCAGAGCAGTGGGATACGGAACTACTCAAAACCCGTGTTGAAGAAGTTTTGGGGCTGACCCCTGATATTGCATCATGGATGCAAGAGGACGCGGTTGAACCTGAACTTCTCGAATCGCGGATACTTGAGTTGGCTAATGCAGATTTCAACGAAAAGGTTGAACAGATTGATCCTGAAATCTGGGTTCAGATCGAAAAATCTATCTTGCTGGAATCACTCGATCACCATTGGAAAGAGCATCTCGCCACACTGGATGCATTGCGCCAGGTCGTTTTCCTGCGCGCCTATGCGCAGAAAAAGCCTCTCGATGAATATAAAAAAGAAGCGTTTGGCCTGTTTGAACACATGCTGGACGTCATACGAGAAAGTGTGACGAAAACCATAGCGGTAAGCCAGTTCCATAGTCAGGATGAAATTCAGGTGCCGGAATTGCCGGAATTACCAGATTTCCTGACCACGCATATTGATCCGTTTACCGGTGAAGATGACAGCAATGACATTGATGGTGGTACGTTGGGGACGGTCTCCACGACTTTGCCACCACGCCAGTCGGGCCGGTTAGAAAATCCATCAGAACCTTTTGACGGTCAAGACCAAGTGAGTCGAAACGCGCCTTGTCCCTGTGGATCAGGACGGAAATACAAGCATTGCCACGGGAAATACTAACCCTGTGAACTGCGCTTTTGGGGGCGAGTTGAGATGGCTTTTGGTATAATCGGCCTTGCCTTTCTGTTCCTTTTAACTGCCGGTCTATATGCATCGGTCGGTTTCGGAGGTGGGTCGACCTATATCGCTCTGCTTGCGCTTTCCGATATTGATTACCGCGTGCTGCCGATCATTGCTTTGCTCTGTAACATCATTGTGGTGATGGGTGGCACGTGGCGCTTTGTGTTGCGCGGGTTAATCGACTGGAAAAGAATTTGGCCGATTTTGCTGCTTTCTGTTCCCGCAGCTTGGATAGGTGGTCGCATAGCAATTGATCGCGACAATTTCTTGGTTTTACTAGGTTTTTCGTTGGCGATTGCGGGGCTCTTGCTGCTTGCGGAACCTTTTTATCGTCGCAGCAGTTCGACATCGCTAAAATATGCAGCACAACAGCTATGGGTTGCTCCCGCGATAGGTGGTGGGATTGGTTTCCTTTCCGGAATGGTTGGTATTGGAGGCGGAATATTCCTTGCTCCAATTTTATTGCTGATAAACTGGTCTGACAGCCGTCGTATTGCTGCAACAGCCAGTGTCTTCATCCTGGTCAACTCGATCGCTGGTCTGGGTGGGCAGTTGATGAAATCGCCGTGGTCGCAAAACAACGTTATTCTCTCGACCTATTGGCCATATTTTTTAGCTGTGCTTGTCGGTGGCCAAATAGGAAGTTTTCTTGCTGGCAAGGCGTTACCTGAAATTTGGATTCGCCGGCTGACGGCCGTGTTGATCCTATATGTCGCTGGCCGCATTCTGTGGCAGCAAATTGGTTAGATGATCTCAGCACTTATTGATTGATATAGCTGGATGGATGCCGTTGTCGCCCTTAGATAAAGCAATACTCGGTACCTTGCCGTTCGGGGCATGTTAGCAGGCAAGCTAACAAAGCCTCACAGCGCACCAAGCGCTGCAAATTTCAAGCTCACTATCTATGAATAAAAAATGGCTCCCCGAGTAGGATTCGAACCTACGACATTTCGATTAACAGTCGAACGCTCTACCGCTGAGCTATCGGGGAAAACCTGCGATTTGCATCACAACGAGCGGGGCTATAGCAACGTCATTCGCACCCGGCAAGCCATCAAACAACAAATTGTTCCATAGAAATTCGATCATCCAAAGCATGTTCCGGATCAAACAACATGGTCAGTGTTTGGTTGCGGTCTATGGAGATTGTAACCTTGGCGACATCACGGACTTCTTGTTGGTCCCCAACCGCGCTGACTGGCCGTTTTTCAGCATTTAAAACTTTGATGCTGATAGGCATATTGTCGGGTAGTATAGCCCCTTTCCACCGCCGCGGACGGAATGGACTAATGGGGGTCAATGCCAGTAAATTGGAACCAAGCGGCAAAATTGGCCCGTTGGCGGACAGATTGTACGCAGTCGAACCAGCTGGAGTGGCGATTAAAACACCGTCGCATACCAGTTCTTCCAGCATGATTCGTTTGTTGACCTCGATTTCGAGTTTTGCCGTTTGGCGAGTCTCCCGCAGTAAAGAGACTTCATTTATCGCCGGAAGTACAAAACTAGCGCCGGAAATGGTTTCGACTTCCATTTTCAGCGGGCGCACTTTGAATGATCTTGCGCTTTCGATACGGCGGACCAAATCATCTTCATGCCAATTGTTCATCAGGAAACCGACTGTGCCCAAATTCATGCCATAAACGGGCATGATTTTGCGCCGGTTGAGCATTTGGTGCAGTGTCTGCAACATGAAACCATCGCCGCCCATAACAACGGCCTGATCGGCTTCTTCGAGCGGCACCCAGTCGAGTAAGTGCTTAAGTTTCTCGCCAGCTTCCTGCGCCTGGGGAGTGGGGGACACGATCAGTGCCCATTTTATTTCGCTCATCCGCCCGTGACGTTCATGTGACGCTCCAATATGTCTGCGGACCCGTCTAGCTGTGCATTAAAATCATGTCGTAACGGTTTGAGCTTTAAAGCTTTTTGAAGTAACCGATCGACAGCCTCAATGCCCTCATTGCGCACTGCGGCGCGTAAATCAACATGTGCATTGTGACCGAGGCACATAAATATCTTGCCATCGGTTGTCAGTCGCAGCCGATTACAATCATCGCAGAAATTATTGCTTAGCGGCGTGATCAGTCCTAGTCTTAATCCTAGCGGTTCCACCGCCATATAGCGGGCAGGTCCAGCACTCTTATGTGCAATAGGACTAACTGAATAGCGTTCAACCAGTGGTGCGATAAATTCTTCCGCAGGAATATGCTCGAATGTCCTGTCAGCGCCTACGTCGCCGAGCGGCATTGTTTCGATTACGGTCAAATCATGACCATGATCCGCACAAAATTCCGCCATTGGCAGCAGGCAGTCCTGATTAAAGTTTCGTACTGCGACCATATTAATTTTGACTTGGATGCCTACCCGACGGGCTGCTGCTATTCCTGTTAGGACCTGATCAATTTTGGCACCGCGGGTTATCTCTGCAAATTTATATGGATCCAATGTATCCATACTGACATTTATGCGGTGCATATTGTGGGCAGCTAAATGATCCGCATATTCGCTGAGCAGCGAGCCATTGGTTGTTAGTGTCAGCTCTTCCAGTTCGCCAGATTCCACTTTTCGTCCAAGCCGTTGGATAACATCACTCATATCCCGTCTTACAAGTGGTTCTCCGCCGGTGAGACGAATTTTCTTCACGCCATGGCCGATGAAACGTTCAGCAATTAGAGTGATTTCTTCAAGCGTTAGCAGATCACTCTTTGGCATGAACGTCATATTTTCGGACATGCAATATTGGCAACGGAAATTGCATCGATCCGTGACCGAGATACGCAGATAATCTATTTTGCGTCCAAATCCATCGCGCATGATTTTATCCCATTCAGTATTTAGGCTAATGCTAGCGTTTTGTTTAGAGCCAAGCAACGGCCTATAAAGATTTGACTGTTATGAAAATGGATAGGGAATTGGGATAATGTTATTAATGTTCCCTTCAATCAAAATAGGGATTTAGATCATTAAACCAAGTTCATCTTATCTGGATCACGGGGCTACAAAGCATCTCTTTTTACTGTCCTTTCATGATCGAGATCCCTTGGCGGAAAAAATTTCTGCTATAGGATGGCGGGTTAGCTCTGCCCGGCGGCGTGAAGGGGTGCAGGGAAGGTTTCTCTCTTCCCATGCATTGATAGCCCTAATCGATCTGCGCGACGCTGCTGGCGAAGGCTTGGCGGCGATAACGGATATTGCTGCTTTAGTCGACAAAAGTGGGATTGCAATATTGGCTTTGGCAGATCCAGGGGCACAAGAAAATATCGCTACAAAATGTTATTATGCTGGTGCGACACATTTTATGGATATAGCTAACCCGCACTCTGACCTTAATCAGGCGATCAATTTTGCTTATCGATATGTCGAAAATATTCGCGGAGGAGCTGAAGCTACAAAGAATTTTAATAAACTGCTGATGCAAGTTGATGAACAATGGTCTTTTTCCAAAACAGCATTCGGCCAAAATTGGGTGAGCCAAAAGCTTAGAGAAAGTCTCGGCCAAGTCGATTTTGATATCAATCCCATCACAGGAATCTATCGGATTTTATCCAGTGAGGAACGGTCAAGGGTTCGCGGTGCTATGGGGCGCTTAAGTAAGGACTCTGCGCAAGCCGCAGTGGTCCATTTGTTAAACGGTGAGAAAATAATCCATCATCTACATTCCTCGGGTGAATATATTCATGGTCGGATAGAGAGAATTACATCTGGCGAACTGGGCCATGGCTGGACAGAACGAGATCTTTTATCAGGTTTGCGCAATGGATCGGCGGCACGCGCGTGGATGCGCAGCCGCCTAGAACAGGGTATCGGCCTAGGGCTAATCATGCTGGGTCTTAGAAATTTTGGTACGATCAATGCTGCCTATGGGCGGACCGTTGGTGACGAGATCACGCGCCGCATCGGGCAGCGTTTGATAGCAGAAACTGCTGATTATCCTTCGGACAGTTGCATCGTTGCGAGGATGGATGGTCAAAATTTTGTGGTGGCCGTGTCACTGGATGATGTCTCCGATGATGCAGTTGAAAAATTTGGTGGATATGCCGAAGAATTATTGGGCCGAAATTTCAGGCCAATTCCGATTGAGGGCCGCACCATAGGATTGGTAGCGCGTGCGGGCGTCGCTGTTGTAAGGGATTCAAAGGATGAAACCTTGCTAATCCGGCGAGCAACTCTTGCGTTAGCAGAGGTCATGATGTCGGATGCCCAGCCCATCAAGATTAGCGGTACGGCTGAGAAGGACATATTGTTGGAGCAGAGATTGGAAACTGATCTCGCTCACGCACTCGAGCGCAACGAAATCGCCATTGCGCTTCAACCGCAGATCAAAGTGGATACAGGACAATTAATCGGAGCAGAGGCTCTCGCCCGTTGGAATCATCCTAAACTTGGTTTTCTGGGAGCTGCGACATTATTCTCGGTAGCCGAGCGCGCAGGCTTGATGAAACTATTGTCATTACATATCCACAAGCGAGCTTTTGCAATTGCGGCGACATGGCCCGATAGTTTCTCTTTTTTGCGGCTGTCTGTGAATATCACTGCTGGAGATTTGGCCAATGGCGATTTTGTTAAAAATATGATGCAAAACATCGTCCAGTCCGGCTTTTCGGCAGACCGGATTACTCTGGAAATTACAGAATCTGAGCTGATCGGCAATTTCTCAAGCGCTTCGCAACGGCTCTCAGATTTAAAAGACCGAGGGCTGCGGATCGCGATTGATGATTTTGGAACAGGGTATAGCAGCTTAGCGTATCTTAAAAATCTCCCGCTCGACTATCTGAAAATTGATAGTGGTTTGACCGGAGATATTAGTGGCTCTGTGAAGGATCAGGTCGTCGTTAAATCGATTATTGATATGGCGCGCAGCCTTGGTCTTGCGGTTATTGCCGAAGGAGTTGAGACCGAAGCCCAGCTAGAAACGCTGGCCGCGCAAGGTTGTGAATATTTTCAAGGATTCCTGCGGTCTGGCCCCGTGTCTGCAGAGGAATTCGAGATATTTGCCCTGCGAAGCCATTGATCTAAGCCGATCAGTCCGATTTCTGCTGCGCTAATTTTGACAATCCATTGCTCAATTGTGTGAGACCGTGAAGCCGTGACCGCGGATCGCGCCAACGCCGTTCTATGAACAGCTTGTTATCCGGCCTGATTCGTGCGGTGCCTTTAAGCCGTTCGGCATAGACGAGCAGCCCCGGAACATTGGGGAATTTGTCTTTGTGAAAGCTCACCAATGCGCCGCGAGGGCCCATTTCTATTTTTGAAATATGGGCCTTCACACAGTTTAGTTTTATTTCCATCAGCTTGAGCAAATTGTCGGTTTCGACAGGCAATTCTCCGAACCGATCAATCATTTCTGCCGCAAATGCTTGAATATCCTGATGACTATCGAGCCCGTTCATACGGCGGTAAAGGCCCATACGCAGCGAGAGATCGGGCACATATTTTTCCGGAATAAGGATTGGCGCGTCTACGGTGATCTGCGGAGAGAAGCTATCGGTTCGAGAATCCAGTCCAGCACCCTTGGCCTTGGCTTCCAGAATCGCGTCTTCCAGCATTGATTGGTAGAGTTCAAAGCCAACTTCGCGAATATGGCCGGATTGTTCGTCACCCAGCAAATTGCCTGCGCCGCGAATGTCGAGGTCATGGCTAGCTAATTCAAAGCCTGCACCAAGGCTGTCGAGATCTCCGAGAATTTTTAAGCGCTTTTCAGCCTTTTCGGTGATAACCCTATCTTTTGGTGTCACCATATATGCATAAGCTCGTGTTTTTGATCGTCCAACACGACCGCGGAGTTGATAAAGTTGTGCAAGACCGAAACGGTCTGCACGATGTATGATCAATGTATTGGCGCTTGGAATATCAAGGCCGCTTTCGACGATGGTTGTTGCCAGAAGCACATCATATTTTTTATCGTAAAAGGCCGACATGCGCTCTTCGACCTGGGCGGGAGGCATCTGGCCATGGGCAACAACAAAGCTAATCTCTGGCGCATATTCTTTCAGAAATTCCTGAATGTCTGGCAGGTCCGCAATTCGTGGGACGACGATAAAGCTTTGCCCACCCCGATAATGTTCGCGCATCAGCGCTTCCCGTAAGGGAATGGGATCCCATGGCATGACATAGGTACGGACCGCCAAGCGGTCGACAGGTGGTGTTTGAATGACTGATAAATCTCTCAAACCGGTCATCGCCATTTGCAAAGTTCGCGGAATAGGAGTCGCGGTGAGGGTAAGGACATGGACGTCCGACTTCATCGCCTTTAACCGCTCTTTATGGGTTACTCCAAATCTTTGTTCTTCATCTACGATTATCAGGCCAAGTCTTTGAAATTCTATTGATTTAGAGAGTAAAGTATGTGTGCCGATCACAATATCGATACTGCCGTTTGTGAGGCCTTCTCTGGTTTTTTTAGCCTCAGCGGCAGGGACTAGTCTTGATAATCGGCCGATGTTCAATGGGAATGGGCGGAAGCGTTCTTCGAAATTGGTAAAATGTTGCCGTGCTAATAAGGTCGTCGGCGCGATAATTGCCACCTGCATTCCCGCCATGGCTGCAGCAAATGCAGCGCGCATCGCGACTTCGGTTTTGCCGAAGCCAACATCGCCGCAGACAAGTCGGTCCATTGCTCTGCCGGATCCCATATCCTCGAGCACTTCTTCAATGGTTTGCTGTTGATCATCGGTTTCCTGATAGGGGAAACGATCTACAAATCCGGCCATGTCACTGGCTTCGATCCGCGCTGGCGTAGCCGGTTGCAGAGCACGGGCAGCCGCGGTTTTGAGTAATTCATGCGCAATTGCCCGGATGCGTTCTTTGAGTTTGGATTTGCGGCGCTGCCAGCCTTCTCCGCCTAGTCGATCCAGCACAACGGATTCGCCGCCTTCGCCATAGCGACTTAAAACGTCAATATTTTCAACGGGTACAAACAGTTTGTCGCCACCTGCATATTTTAAAGCAACGCAGTCATGAGGGCTTTCGCCGACGGGGATGGAAAGGATCCCTTCATATAAACCGATGCCATGTTCCAGATGGACAACAAGGTCACCTTGACTGAGTGCTGACAATTCCGCGATGAAGGCATCGCCGCTTTTGCGCCGCTTTGACTTTCGAACCAGACGGTCGCCAAAAATATCCTGTTCGGTGAGTAGCGCGATATTATCGGAACGAAAACCGGCAGCCAAAGGCAGGATTGTGAGCGCCACCGAAGCGCCCGCAGAACTGCAGCTTTCCCAGTCATCACAGAGTATTGCCGTCTTGACGTCATGGTCTTTTAATAAGTCATAAAGCCGCGCTCGGGAGCCTTTGCTATAACTTGCGACGATGGCGGTTGTGCCGCTTTTCGAAAGCATATTCAGATGGCTGGCTAACGCTTTGTAAATATTTTCGTTACGGGCACGCTCGGGTGAAAAATCGCGTGGGGAGAATACAGATAGTGATATAACAGTCGAGGATTCGGGTTCATCAAATTCACTGATGATGTGAATGGGGCCGTCAACTTGTTGGGCGCGCCATTCCGAAGGATCGAGATAGAGCATTTCCGGTTTTAGCGGGCGATAACTGGACAAATTGGCTTTATCGGCCTGCTGACGATTTTTATAATAGTCCTGAATAGATGAAAATTGCGCATCTGCCGCGGCCGTAACCGCTGCGTCGCGGAAGATAAGCACATCGTCAGCGAGATAGTCGAAAAAACTCGCCAGTTCTTGTTCGATTAGAGGCAGCCAATGTTCCATGCCGGAAAGCCGACGGCCTTCCGAAAGTGATTGATAAAGCGGGTCACTGGTAGACACTGCACCAAAAAGTTCACGGTACCGTGTCCGAAAACGCGTGATGCTGTCGTCATTCAGCAACACCTCGGACACAGGTAATAGATCAAAACCATCAATATTACCGACAGTGCGCTGATCCGCCGGATCAAATTGCCGTAACGTCTCGATTTCATCGCCAAAAAGGTCAATGCGCAGCGGCATTTTTGCACCAGGGGGGAACAGGTCAATCAAACCGCCACGTGCGGCAAATTCGCCGCTGTCTGCAACCGTATCAACCCGTACAAAGCCATTGGCGTAAAGGAACGACACCAGCTTTTCTTGTTCTATCACCGTTCCAGGCGCCAGTCGTTTGACCAACTCTTTGACTCGGGTGGGCGTCAACACCCGCTGTGTCACTGCATTTGCCGTGGTAACTACTAGCTGTCCACTGGAAGCTGGCGCCGCTAGGCGGGAAAGAGCAGATAAGCGTTCAGAGGTTGTATGGAGCGCAGGCGATGCACGATCATAGGGCAGGCAATCCCATGCAGGAAATTCGATGATTTCCAAATCTGGTTGAAAATACCGGGCAGCCTCGGCGACTGCGCTTAAGGCTGCATCGTCAGTGGCTATAAAGACCGTACGTTTTCCGGATTGGGCCGCAATATCCGCCAAATAATATGAACGATATCCTGCCGTCACACCAGCAATGGTTAAACCATCATTTGAGGATAATAATCTATCTAAATTAGACACTTAATGGCTCTATATGTGTTTCAAGATGATATTTGTCATTTCGTAAAATCAAAATAGTCGAGTTTTTGCATCGCAGTCATCTGTTCAGTTTGGAATTGTGCTGGCGGGGAGGTCTTTCCGATCGCCCAAGCCATGATATCAACATCTTCTTCTTCCAGCAGCATTTCAAACCACTCGATCTCACTGTCCGACCAAGACTGACCGCATTTATCAAAAAATCCTCCGATCATATTATCGGCTTCGCGGGTTCCGCGGTGCCAGCTACGAAAATGGAGCCGTTTCAGCCTGACGTCGCGTTCCATATCTACTCCTGAATCTTTGTTCGAATTTAATATTCATGCGCATGCGCAGTCTCTGGTATATTGTCTCTGCTTGCGTATAAGGCGGATAGACATGCGGCCCGAGATACTCAATCCATTATTTGGCGAAACACAGTCGCTTAAAGGTGTCGGCAAGGTTCTTGCCAAGCCGCTAGAAAAGTTGCGCCTGACGCGGGTCAAAGATTTGCTCTATCATTCACCCAGCTATTGGATGCAGCGCAAGCGTGTACAGACACTGGACGAAGCGGATGTCGGGCTGATTATTATTGCCGAGGTGACACCGACTGATTATCGGTCCGGCGGTCCACGCAGCCCGTTTCGGGTGCAGGCCACCGATGTGCAGGGCAATCTTATTAGCCTGACATTTTTTGGCCGAAACTCCGGTTGGCCTAAAAAATTGCTGCCCTTGGGCGAAAGCAAGATCATATCCGGTAAGCTAGAACGTTATGGCGACGAGTTGCAGATGTTACATCCCGATGTGCTGGAACTGGCCGAAGAGAAAGATATCGCACTGATAGAGCCTATTTACCCATTGTCGGACGGCTTGGGTAATAAGCGGATGGGGCAGTTGGTTAGACAAGCAGTGGAGATGGCGCCTGAGCTACCAGAATGGATAGAGCCGAGCTTATTCGAATCCAAAAAATGGGATGGTTGGAGGCAAAGTGTCGTTGCACTTCATAGTCAGGAGGCTGCGGGAACTTCCGACCGGCTCGCTTATGACGAGATTTTTGCTAATCAATTGGCATTCATGCTGGTTCGAGCGAGCAATCGCCGGAAAAAAGGTGTGTCGATCCAGGGTGACGGGCATTTGCGAGATAGGATCAAGCTGCCGTTCGAACTAACCGGAGCACAAAAGCGCTGCATATCGGAGATTGAAGGCGATCTTGCGCAATCGTCGCCAATGTTACGGTTACTACAGGGCGATGTTGGGTCGGGAAAAACGCTGGTCGCGCTAATGGCACTGCTCAGTGCTGTTGAGGCGGGCTATCAAGGGGCGTTTCTAGCTCCGACAGAAATATTGGCTCGGCAGCATTTTGAAGGATTGCAAAAGCTACTCACTGGCTTGCCGGTCAACCTAGGGATATTGACAGGTCGAGACAAAGGTAAGGTTCGGGAGTCCACTTTGATGGGGCTGGCGGATGGATCCATCGACATATTGGTTGGTACACACGCGATTTTTCAAGAAAAGGTACAATATAGAAAGCTGGCCGTCGCGATAATCGATGAGCAGCATAAATTCGGAGTATCGCAGCGTCTGATGCTAACTCAGAAAGCCCAAAATACGCCGCATCTGCTGGCAATGACTGCAACTCCAATTCCGCGTACTTTAACCCTGAGCCAATATGGTGAGATGGATGTGTCTCGAATTGATGAGCTGCCGCCCGGACGGCAGCCAATAGAAACACGTGTAATTTCGGACGGACGCCTTCCGGAAATTGTCGACGGGCTTGGTCGACATATGGCAGGTGGTGGTCAGGCTTATTGGGTCTGTCCTTTGGTTGAAGAAAGCGAAAAGAGCGATCTTGCTGCGGCGGAGGAACGGGCTGCTATCCTGAAACTGCGGTTTGGAGACCAAGTTGGGCTGGTACATGGACGAATGAAAGGGCCAGAGAAAGATGCGGTGATGGAAAAGTTCCAAAGCGGCGAAATCCGGTTGCTGGTAGCGACCACCGTTATTGAGGTCGGCGTTGATGTTCCGAACGCGAGCCTGATGATTATTGAAGCGGCGGATCGTTTCGGATTGGCACAACTTCATCAGTTACGAGGCCGAGTGGGCAGGGGAGATATTAAATCCAACTGCCTGCTGCTGCGTGGAGATACGCTCAGCGAGACTGCACGAGCCCGACTTTCCTTGTTGCGCGAAACCAGTGACGGTTTCAAAATTGCGGAAGAGGATTTGAGGCTTCGCGGTGCGGGTGAATTGCTCGGTACGCGGCAATCCGGTGACGCAGGTTTTCGAATCGCGACGCCGGATCAAATTTCTCGCCTGATTTCTGCGGCAACAGATGATGCCCGCTTGCTGTTGGACCGTGACGGGGGATTGAACAGTCTGCGAGGGCAGGCCGCCCGAATTGCATTATATCTGTTCGAAAAGGATTGGGGCGTGAGCCTTATCCGCAGTGGTTAGGATTTCGCTTTGCGGGACTGTTCGATAGCGTCGAGCATTGCGACAAAGTCGGGCTCACGAATAACCCGTTCAAATTCAAACCCGGAACGGCCGCTATGTGACCATACCAGAAAGGCTTCAATCCTGCCCGCAACTGGCAAGCGGACGATGACGCGGTCGCCTTTGTTCAATTCTACATCGTGTATAAACTGGCAACCATGCGCAGAAATATTACTGAGCTTCACCAAAAACTCACCATGTTTGCGCGTTTCGCAAATTGTTTCGAAATCGACAGGAAACCGCGTAGCCCGGCGCAATTCTGGCATTTGATTGTTCGATACGCTAGACATTAAGGACGCTCCGTTGATTGATGAAACCCTTAATTAACGCAGTTTTCCGAATAAAAGGTAAACTGTAGTAACAGTTCTTAAAAATTGATGATCTTAGTCTAGTTTAAAACGCCCGCCGCAAGAGGCCATGTTTTTTCTTTCCGGCGGATATTTTGATATTTGCTTCTGACATAGCGATCGTCGCGTTGGCATCTTTTACGGGTTCGTCGTTTATCCGAGCACCACCACCAGCGACCATGCGCTTGGCTTCTCCTTTGGAGGAACAAAAACCGATATTTACCAACGCATCTAGGATAGAAATATCATCGCTGGAAACTTCGAACACCGGTAAATCTCCGCCAGCTTGTCCTTGTTCAAAAGTTTTTTGAGCGGTGTCGGCGGCATCTTCCGCGGCACCTTCCCCATGGGCCAAGCTTGTCGCTGCATCGGCTAGCATTTTTTTAGCTTCGTTTATATCGGCCCCTTGCAGATTTTCGAGCCGTAAGATTTCATCGGAATCGATATCAGTAAATAGTCGTAAAAACCGACCGACATCAGCGTCCTGCGTATTGCGCCAAAATTGCCAATAATCATATGGAGCAAGCTGGTCTGCGTTAAGCCATACGGCTCCATTGGCAGTTTTTCCCATTTTTCCGCCATCAGCGGTAGTAATCAACGGGGTGGTGAGGCCAAATAGTTGTTTACCATCAATACGGCGCGTCAATTCTATGCCGTTAATAATATTGCCCCACTGATCGGACCCGCCAAGCTGCAATTGACAGCTATTGCGGCGGGATAATTCCAGAAAATCATACGCCTGAAGGATCATATAATTAAATTCTAGGAAGGTGAGCGGTTGTTCCCGGTCGAGACGAAGTTTCACCGAATCGAACGTCATCATCCGGTTGATCGTGAAATGTGGACCAATATCGCGCAGAAAATCTACATATCCGAGGGCATCAAGCCAATCGGCATTATTGACTATAATAGCATCTGTCGGACCATCGCCAAAAGTCAGGAATTTTTCAAATATGCGCTTGATGCTAGTGATATTCCGATTGATATCTTCCGTACTGAGCATTTTTCTGCTCTCGTCTTTGCCAGAGGGGTCACCGACTTTGGTCGTGCCACCGCCCATGACAACAATAGGCTTATGGCCTGTTTGTTGCAGTCTGCGTAGCATCATGATCTGGACTAGACTACCAATATGGAGCGAGGGAGCGGTCGCGTCAAAACCAATATAGCCGGGCACAATCGCCTCATTGGCGAGCTTGTCGAGCCCTTCCGCATCAGTTAATTGGTGGATATAGCCGCGATCATTCAGTAAGCGCAGGAGATCAGATTGATAATTGGTCATGGGGGTGTTCGTTACATGCAGCAGAGGAAACTCGCAATATGCGTTTAAGCCTAGAATGCCATCCGTTGACTCCCATGCCCGAAGTTGACACAATTTCTTTGAACTATGAATGGCGGGATCGTGGCATTTTATTGCTGAGATATCATGTCAGAGGTACGATATTAAGCCTTGATTTACCTGATAAAACTGATCCAAGTCGTGTCGATGAATTATGGAAGACTACCTGTTTTGAGCTATTTCTTCAGGAAACAAAGTCCAACGGATATTGTGAGTTCAACTTCTCACCATCAGCTTCTTGGGCTGCTTATCAATTTTCCGGTTATCGGGATGGTATGACAAATCTCATATTGCCAACGTCCCCGGTTATTATTTTTGAATCGAGCAGTTCCCATGTCGCGCTCGAAATAGTACTCGATTTATCCAAATTATCTAAGAAAACACCCCATAATGCTGCTTTTTCAGCTGTTATAGCTGATAATAATGGCTCCAAATCCTATTGGGCTCTGTCGCATCCATCAGAAAAGCCTGATTTCCATCACAAAGATAGTTTCTCGCATAAACTAAAGGCAGCACATAGCTTATGAAATTTGGAATTGATCGATTACTCGCAGAACCGGAATTGCGTGCACCACTTGCTGGCAAACGGATAGCATTATTGGCGCATCCGGCTTCCGTCACAGAAAATCTCACCCATTCGCTGGATGCGTTAGCGCAATGTAAAGACATAGAATTAAGCGCCGCTTTTGGCCCTCAACATGGCTTGCGCGGTGACAAGCAAGATAACATGGTCGAATCGTCTGATTATGACGATCCCGTTTTGGGCATTCCTGTCTTCAGCCTCTATGGTGAAGTGCGGCGGCCAACCAAGGCGATGATGGACAGTTTTGATGTCATCCTTATCGACCTCCAGGATCTAGGTTGCCGAATATACACGTTCATCACTACCCTGCGTTATATTTTGGAAGCCGCCGCCGAACATGACAAGATAGTTTGGGTACTTGATCGCCCGAATCCTGCTGGTCGTCCAATTGAAGGGATGATGCTGGAAGAAGGTTGGGAGAGTTTTGTCGGTGCGGCACCAATGCCGATGCGCCATGGTCTGACTTTGGGGGAATTAGGGGCTTGGTTTGTCAGCTATTTGAACCTTGATGTCGAATATCGAGTGATTCCTATGCAAGGGTGGCAACCAGAAGGGACGGGCTTTGGTTGGCCAACCGATCGCGTCTGGATTAATCCGAGTCCCAATGCTCCCAATCTTTCCATGGCCCGCGCCTATGCCGGAACGGTGATGCTGGAAGGTACAACATTGTCCGAGGGACGCGGTACGACGCGCCCGCTTGAGCTATTTGGTGCACCCGACATAGATGCCAAAGCAGTGATAGCCGAAATGCAGCGCAAAGGCCCACAATGGTTAAAAGGTTGCACATTGCGTGAATGCTGGTTCGAGCCAACATTTCATAAACATGTCGGAATGCTGTGCAATGGTATTCAGATTCATGCAGAAGGCCCCTCTTATGATCATACCGCATTCCGCCCGTGGCGGCTTCAGGCATTAGCTCTAAAGTCGATTCGGAAACTCTATTTCGGATATGAATTGTGGCGGGATTTTCCTTATGAATATGAAGAAGGAAAGCTCGCTTTTGACGTGATTAATGGCGGACCCGGGCTCCGGGAGTGGATCGATAATCCCTCAACAATAGCGAATGATCTTGAAGCGATATCAGCGCCGGATGAAAGAATATGGGGCCAGATGCTGCAAGAATATCTGATCTATTGATCCGATTGCCAGCGGCCCCAACTAGGTTTGCCGCCGGAATGACTCTAACGCAGCCAGAACAATGCAAACCTCCAATGGCCGCAAAAAAATGGTGCAATGCAACATAATAGTTGCTTCATTGTGTAATTTTGATATCTAAACCGAATGCTACCAAATAAAGAGTTTTTCGAAGGCGTCGCGCTGAAGAAATGTGTGACCGCGACCTATAACAAGATGCAGGTCGTCCTTGCGCCGCATATTCTCTACACGCGACATGATGAAATGCATGTAGATGCTGTAACCGTTGAGCGAGAAGGGGAGCCGCCCCGTGAATTAAAACTGGGAACTTTCAAACTAGCTGGCTTGAAAGATGTCGTGGTGGTCGACCGTCAATTTGAACCCTATGATATGTTTGATGCTGCTGCCGAGAAATATCAGGGCACAACTTTGATGATGGTTGAGGCTTAGATCTGATCACCCGTGTTTGCGGGTCAATTCCTTCATCGCATCGCTCAAGCCTGTCAGGGTAAGCGGATACATCCGGTCATTCATCAATTCTTTGACGATTTTCACGCTTTGGGAATATCCCCATTGCTTTTCCGGTACAGGATTTAGCCAAGCCGTTGCGGGGTAGGTATTGGTCATTCGGTGGAGCCACGTTACGCCGGCTTCCTCATTAAAATGCTCAACAGATCCACCAGGATGTGTGATTTCATAGGGACTCATTGATGCATCACCAACAAAAATGAGCTTATAGTCGTGCCCATATTTGTGAAGAATATCCCATGTATTAGTCCGCTCGGAAAAACGGCGCCGGTTATCCTTCCATACGCCTTCATAAATGCAGTTATGGAAATAGAAAAATTCGAGATTTTTAAATTCGCTATTCGCGGCACTGAATAATTCTTCGCATATTTTGACAAATGGATCCATCGATCCGCCAACATCAAGAAACAGCAGTAATTTTACTGCATTATGCCGTTCTGGACGCATATGAATATCGAGCCAGCCTTGTTTAGCGGTGCCATTGATCGTGCTGTTGATGTCCAGTTCATCTGCAGACCCTTCGCGGGCAAAGCGGCGCAAGCGACGCAAGGCTACTTTAATGTTGCGGGTTCCCAGTTGCTTCGTGTGGTCAAGATTCTGGAATTCACGCTTGTCCCAGACTTTGATTGCTTTTTTCTGTCCGCCTTCACCACCAATTCGAACGCCTTCGGGGTTGAAGCCGCTATTCCCATAAGGGGACGTACCACCGGTGCCGATCCACTTGCTGCCACCTTGGTGGCGCTTTTCCTGTTCGGCGAGTCGCTCTTTAAGCGTCTCCATAATTTCGTCCCAGCTTCCGAGCGCTTTGACTTTTTCCATTTCTTCTTCGGAAAGATATTTTTCAGCAACGGCTTTCAACCACTCGAGCGGAATATCCTCTTCCTCCATCCCGTAACTGGTCTCGATACCTTTGAAGACTTTTGAGAAGACTTGATCAAAACGATCCAGAAGGCCTTCATCTTTCACGAAAGTTGCACGGGACAGATAGTAAAAATCTTCAGGGGTCCGCTGGATAACGTCTTTGTCGAGCGCTTCCAATAGTACCAGATGTTCCTTGAGCGATGCAGTAATTCCCGCCGCGCGCAATTCGTCCATGAAGTTGAAGAACATTGGTGTTGCTCCGTTTAACGCGCTTCACGTTTCGCCATGAATGCCAGACGCTCGAACAGCATGACGTCTTGCTCATTTTTCAGCAATGCGCCGTGCAGCGGCGGGATAGCTTTGCTTGGATCTTTTGACTGGAGCACATCAAGCGGCATGTCTTCGGCGAGCAATAATTTCAGCCAGTCGAGTAATTCGGATGTACTGGGTTTCTTTTTTAGACCGGGAACATCGCGGATATCATAGAAAATATCCATCGCTTTCTTGACCAATATTTTCTGGATATCCGGAAAATGGACGTTGATAATTTCTTGCATCGTTTCGCGATCCGGGAATTTAATGTAATGGAAAAAACAGCGGCGTAGGAACGCGTCAGGCAGTTCTTTCTCATTATTAGATGTAATTACAACAATCGGACGTTCTGCAGCTTTGATAGTTTCTTTAGTTTCGTAAACGTGGAATTCCATGCGGTCGAGTTCTTGCAACAGATCGTTCGGAAATTCGATATCTGCCTTATCGATTTCATCAATCAGCAATACTGGTAGTTCGGGAGATGTAAAAGCCTCCCATAGTTTACCTTTGCGGATGTAGTTGGAAATATCATGAACCCGCTCATCGCCAAGTTGGCCATCACGAAGACGCGCAACTGCATCATATTCATAAAGACCCTGATGTGCTTTGGTTGTTGATTTTATGTTCCATTCAATCAACGGAGCGCCTGTTGCTTTCGCAATTTCATACGCCAAAACAGTTTTACCGGTGCCCGGTTCGCCCTTTATCAAAAGAGGCCGACGAAGTGTTACAGCAGCGTTTACAGCGACCTTCAAATCATTGGTTGCGATATAATCTTCTGTGCCTTCAAAACGCATATTCCATATTCCCTTACCGTAAACGTCAATGATGGTTTGATAGGGAAAAGGCGAGTTTGAGGCAAGTTAATCATTTAGTTAATAGGGCAGATATGTGATTTTGACAATCAAGCTGCAAAACGTGTCTTTTTGCGGGATTCCAGAAGCTGCCATAGACCACGATGTTGGCTCAATACCTGATCAATGCCAAAGTTGATCGCGCGCTCTACGGCATTGGATCGTGATAATTCAGCCTTCAGGGATGCGGTTGTTTCTGTCGATGGCAATATCGGATCGCGTGGTTCAACATCGAGTTTTATTGCAATTTTTTCAAGCAATGGACGAATCGCTTGCCAATCAACGATCAATGCAAAAGAAGCACCTAGAGCACAGCCATTGCGATCCGATTTTGATAACATTTCCATTGCTTTACGCTGCGCTAAAACCGCTACATTGCTCTGATCTTCTGTGCGAATTCCGGATATCGGGCCGGCCGCAACAGTTAATTTGGTCAAAAAAGCGCGTTCGGCAGTGAACCCGTCAATGGCTTCTACAAGCCATTCGCGAGCTATGACGGCTGCGGTTTTAGTAGCGGCATGATCTATGACACCGGGATGTCGGCCGTGTAGCATGCACAAAAAATGCGCGATGTCAGCAATATCGGTTCCACTTAATATTGAAAAATCCTCAACAATTGCACGCACATAGCTAGCTGAATAGGAGCCATGTTCGGTCACATGATCCATCAAGGACGGTCGCGCTGGAGGTATTAAACTGGTTTCTGGCATAGCGCTCACATCACATTAGAATTCCGGGTGATCTATCTGACTAGTAAAAGCCTGACAGATCTTAGCGAAATTTGTGTTTAGAGCATAAACCTAAAGACCCCGTTTACACCGCGTTAGTTAAGTGCAAACCATAGTATCATAACGCTTTGAAAACCGGTCTTTATTGATCCAGAAAACTGCGCATTTTGCGGCTGCGGCTAGGATGTTTTAATTTCCTTAGCGCTTTGGCTTCAATCTGCCTGATCCGTTCGCGAGTCACGCTGAACTGCTGCCCGACTTCTTCCAAAGTGTGGTCGGTATTCATGCCGATACCAAAACGCATACGCAGAACACGTTCTTCACGCGGCGTCAGGCTCGCCAATACACGGGTCACTGTTTCTTTCAGATTGGCTTGAATCGCTGCATCAACAGGAATGATCGCATTTTTATCTTCGATGAAATCACCAAGGTGCGAATCTTCTTCGTCACCAATGGGTGTTTCCAGACTGATTGGCTCTTTGGCGATTTTCATCACCTTACGAACTTTTTCAAGCGGCATGGAAAGCCGTTCAGCCATTTCTTCCGGTGTCGGTTCGCGGCCTTGCTCGTGCAGGAATTGCCGTGAAGTGCGGACCAGTTTGTTGATCGTTTCGATCATATGGACCGGAATACGAATCGTGCGTGCCTGATCCGCGATTGAGCGTGTGATCGCCTGACGAATCCACCAGGTTGCGTAGGTTGAGAACTTATACCCACGCCGATATTCAAACTTATCGACCGCTTTCATTAAACCGATGTTTCCTTCCTGGATCAAATCCAAGAATTGGAGGCCGCGATTGGTGTATTTTTTTGCGATAGAAATAACGAGCCGCAAATTGGCTTCAACCATTTCTTTCTTGGCAATACGCGCTTCGCGTTCACCTTTTTGCACCATGTTGACGATGCGGCGAAACTCATCAAGCGACGTTCCGGTTGCAGTCGAAATATCAGAAATTTCTGCGCGGATACGTTCAACCGGGTCCGATTCCTTCTCTGCAAAAGCAGCCCATTTCTTGTCCGTCTTCGCCATGCCGGTTAGCCAGCCATCGTCTAGTTCGTTACCGACATAGCTTTCCAGAAATGCGCGGCGCGGCACTTTGTGACGCTCTGCCAAGCGGAGCATTTGACCGCCCAGCGCTGTCAGCCGGCGGTTAAACGAATAGAGCTGATCAACCAAAAATTCGATCTTATTGGCATGAAATTGCACACTTTCGACCAAGGCGGTTAGTTCTTCGCGCAGGTTGTGATATTTTTTCTCGGACGCTGCTGGAAAATCATCTCCAATCGAAAAAGCTTCCATCCGGGTGTTCTGTAATTTTGAGAATTTTTTGAAAACCGACGTAATGGTTGCGAATTTTTCCAAAGCTTCCGGCTTCAGGGCTTCTTCCATCTGAGCCAAAGAGAGGGTATTGTCTTCCTCATCTTCTTCAACCACCCGCTTGGTCCGGCGTTCGGTCAGATCGTCTTCATCGTCGCCTTCGCCTTCAGCAGATTCGGGTTCATCTTCTACTTCATCATCGTCTTTGAATGATGGCCCGGCAGTTTTCTCGCTAATTTCGCCGTCATCATCATCATCGTCCTCGAGATTTTCGGGAACAGGATCTTTGGACAGCATTGCATCAAGATCAAGAATCTCCCGCAGTTGCATCTCGCCATCATTAAGCGCGGTAGACCATTCGATAATCGCGTTGAACGTCGTAGGGCTTTCGCATAGGCCCCAAATCATTGTATCGCGGCCAGCTTCGATCCGCTTGGCAATCGCTATTTCGCCTTCGCGGCTAAGCAATTCCACGGCACCCATCTCACGCAGGTACATCCGCACGGGATCATCGGTGCGATCTCCAGTGGCTTTTTTCGGAGCCACGGCTGTTGCCGCTTTTTTGTCTTTTTCGGTGCCATCAATGGACTCGACTTCATCGCCGCCCAATTCTTCGGCCGCTTCATCATCATTTTCGACAATTTTCACACCCATATCAGAGATGGATGACATCACATCTTCGATTTGTTCGCTGGACATCTGGTCCGGTGGAAGGGCTTCATTCAATTCATCGTAGGTCACATAGCCGCGCTTTTTAGCCTTCGTGAGAAGCTTTTTAACGGCTGAGTCATTCATATCAATAAGCGGCGCATCTTCGGTTACCGTTGATTTTTTTGCTTTACTTGCCAATGCCTAAGGCCCCTACTTTAAAAACTAAACCCAATGATCAATTCGAATGGCTACGCAACGTCGTCAATTTGAGTGAGTTCAACCAATCTTTCGTGAAAATCTTGCTTTACCTGCCGCAATCTTTGCTGCTCCGCATAGCTTTCTTCATCAAGATTATCTTGTACCCGCCGTGTTGCTTCCGCCAAAGCTGCTTCCAATCCCGGTCGCGCCGTTATCACCTTAATCGCTTCTTCCAAATCATTTTGTGCCCGTTCGATTAAGTCCGACGGGGCAGGATCTGGCAACTTGCGGTTGAAAGTGAAATTCAGCGCGTCGGCCCGTAACAGCCCTTTTGCGACATTATAACAATCTGTCTTTTCCAATATGGTAAGAAGGCACTGCATATCAAGCATTTCTTTACGCATAGCCGTACGGATCAGTTCGGAAAGCAAAGCCTGCATCTGCGAATCGGCAAGACGAAGGACGGTTAGTTCCTCAAAATGCTTGGAAATCTGCGACGGGTGGCGAATCAATCCGCCCAAAACGGCTTTGGCAATACGCAGGTCATATCCGTCGATAAGAACAGATTTTGTGTCATCCATTGGTTTGAATGAAATATATTGCGATTTGAATCCGCCTTTTGAACGGGTGAACTGTCTCGGTCTCGATTGGTTATCGCGTTTAGCGAAAAACTCATTTTCATATCGCTCTTGAAAATCTTGCCGATAATGTTGGGCGATATCCTGATCCGCAATGTCGCGTACATGATCAGATAGCCGTTTTTTCAAGCCAGCCTTGGTCTCTGGTGTGTTGAGCGGTTCGGCGTCAAATTCCACTTGCCAAATTTTGTCACCGAGCATTTGTGGTTTGTCAATCAACGCGGCGAATGCCTGCGGCCCGTCGGAGCGAATCAGATCATCAGGATCTTGTCCCGTCGGCAGTGAGATAAAATTCAGGCTGTGGGATGGGCGCAATATCGGTAAAGCCCTTAGTGCAGCACGCATCGCAGCTTTCTGTCCGGCATTATCCCCATCAAAGCAAAGAATCGGCGCTTCAACCATTTTCCAGATGCGCTCGATCTGATGTTCCGTCAGCGCAGTCCCCAACGGTGCCACGACATCTTCAAAACCCGCCTGGGCCAGTGCAATGGCATCCATATAGCCTTCTACAACCAATATGCGTCCGGTTTGCCGCGAAGCGGGGGACGCTTTGTCTAAATTGTAAAGTGTTCGGCCTTTATCAAATAAAGGTGTATCGGGAGAATTGAGATATTTGGGTTCACCGTCACCCAAGATACGACCGCCAAAGGCGATGACCCGTCCGCGTGGGTCACGAATGGGGATCATCAATCGCCCACGAAACCGGTCATAGGGATCACGGTCATCAACTTTGATTAGCAGCCCAGCCTCAACCAATTGATCTAGCCCATGAATAGAAAGGGCGTCTTTCAGGCGTCCGCGCGAGTCAGGTGCAAAGCCAAAGCCAAATTCACGGATAGTGGCATCCGATACGCCTCGGTTTTTCAGGTAATCGCGGGCAGCAGTTCCTTCAACCCCGTTAAACTGCTCGACAAACCAATCCTGTGCTGCTGCCATGACGTCATGCAAGGTCGCTCGGGTTTCCTGACGCTGCGCTGCGCGGGGATCGGGGGCAGTGACTTCCATTTGAGCTTCGGCAGCGAGATCCTTCACGGCATCCATGAAGCCTAGTCCGCGCTGGTCGGTCATCCAACGGATAGCATCACCATGCGCACCGCAACCGAAGCAATGGTAGAAACCTTTTTCGTCGTTAATCGTGAAGCTCGGCGACTTTTCGTTATGGAACGGGCAGCAGGCCTTGAATTCGCGCCCGGCTTTTTGAACCTTCACCGTCCGGCCGATCAGCGTGGATAATGTGATCCGGCTGCGCAGTTCATCAAGCCATTGCGGAGAAAGGGTCATAGGGTTTGGTTCAGCTAAGCGCTGCCTTTACCAGACCGCTGGCCTTGCTCATGTCAATTTCTGACCCGTGGCGGGATTTTAATTCTGCCATTACGCGGCCCATATCTTTCATCGAATCCGCGCCAAGTTCTGTCTTGATCCCATCAATTAGCGCTGCAGTATCTGCTTCGCTTAATTGGGCTGGCAGAAACTCCTCGATTACGGAAATCTCCATTTTCTCGCCTGCCGCCAGTTCCGCGCGGCCGCCAGCTTCGAACATTTCCATTGATTCGCGGCGTTGTTTTGCCATTTTCTGCAATACATCCGTGACCATTATATCATCATCAAGCTTGCTGTCTTTGGTGCGAAGCTCAATATCCTTATCTTTGATCTTTGCCAAAATCGCGCGCGTGGCGGCCGTGCGATCCTTGTCGCCAGCCTTCATTGCCGCAATTTGTGCAGCCTTCACGTCATCGCGAATCATAGCGTTCTCCATATTTTTGGAATAAGCTATCAACATAGCCGCAACTAAATGTTTTTCATAGATTGCGAGCGATTTTTTCGTCCCCTAGTGACGGCGAAATTTGCTTGAAGCGCAGGAGCACAAGGTTTCTGCCATTACATAAAGGACAATGCCATGACTGACACCAGCATCCCCGCCGCTCCCAAGGGCGCCACCGGGATATTGGTTCTGGCCGATGGCACGATAGTGTGGGGCAGGGGTTTTGGCGCAACGGGCGCTGCCGTGGGTGAAGTTTGCTTCAATACCGCGATGACCGGCTATCAAGAGGTGATGACTGATCCCAGTTACGCCGGGCAGATAGTCACCTTTACCTTTCCCCATATCGGCAATGTCGGAACCAATGACGATGACGTAGAGGCAGATGCGCCGCATGCTTTGGGCTGTATTGTCCGCGAAGATGTGACCGTGCCGAGCAGTTTCCGTAACACCAAGCCTTTCGATCAATGGATGGCGGAACAGGGCCGGATCGGCATATCGGGTGTTGATACACGCGCATTGACGCGGCGGATCAGGGAAGCCGGCGCGCCGAATGCCGTGATCGCGCATCATCCCGATGGCCAGTTCGATATCGACGACCTGCTTGCGAAAGCGCGCGACTGGGCCGGTCTTGAAGGCATGGATCTGGCCATCGAAGTGACCGGACATCAGACGAAGCTATGGGATAGCGGTATCTGGCGTTTGGGGCATGGATATGCACCGGAAGTTGGCGTAAGTGCCGCGGAAGGAGAAAGACCGCATGTGGTCGCCATTGACTATGGTGCCAAGCGCAATATCTTCAGAAATCTTGTTAAGGCTGGCGCGAAAGTTACTGTTGTTCCTGCGCAAACTTCTCTTGATGAGATTATGGCGTTGGAACCTGCGGGCGTATTTCTGTCCAATGGTCCCGGCGATCCGGCGGCAACCGGTGTTTATGCGGTTCCGGTGATCAAGGCGCTACTCGACAAGGACGTTCCGATTTTCGGCATATGTCTGGGTCATCAGATGTTGGCACTAGCGGCGGGCGCGAAGACTACCAAGATGTTTCAGGGCCATCGCGGCGCCAATCATCCGGTGCAGCGCCATGAAGACGGCACGGTAGAAATTACCAGCATGAACCACGGCTTTGCAGTGGACAGCGCCACGCTGCCCGACACGATAGTCGAGACCCATAAAAGCCTGTTCGACGGCAGCAATTGCGGCATAGAAATTACCGGTAAACGCGCCTTCGGTGTGCAATATCACCCCGAAGCCAGCCCCGGTCCACAGGATAGTTTCTACCTGTTCGAGAAATTTGTCGGAGGGTTGGTCAAATGAGCGGCGCGATTGATCCGGCCCATCTCGCCGAGGAATGGGCGATAGATGATGAAATCCTTGAGAATATGGCAGCAGGTGGCGATCTCTCGCATGTTGTGCGCGAGATTAACGTGCAATTTGTCGGCGCCGTTGCCAATCTAAACCAGTTCAAAAATGACGCAAAAAAATGGGGCTTCCGTTCCGCGCTTGTATCCCAAGAGGAAGAAGGTTGGGTCATCGAACTGCAGATCGATCTCGACACACGGAAAGAAACTATTCGCGAATTGACGCGCAAATGCCTTGAGATTGAAACCGAATATGACATTGACCATGATGGTTGGGGCTGCTTTGCCTGCAACGAAAATGGCGAGATTTCGGATGAGAATCCGGCGTGATCGAGGAGTTGGTAAAAATCGGTTGGCAAAACGGAAAGCGATATCTCTCTGAAGCGAGTTTCAGTTTGCGAGAAAGTTCATCTCCGTTTGGGAACTTTGTAAGAAAGGTAGAATAATGCCTCGATTGCAGCCAGAAGAACTAGAAGATGCTTTATTCCTTTCAATGCTTAACAAGACTCGTTCTAAAATGGGACCAGAATTCGATCTTATTGCACTTTGTGAGGAACTGAAGATTGAAGCGACTAAATCGGATTTGATCGCTTTTACTTCGGATAATGAAGGGTTTCGCGGCACTAAAAATAATACCCTGCAAAGCATTGGGTTTACAATGAATGCGGAAGGCCGCCGTCACGCTCTAGCCCTTGAAAAGAAAACCCGTCCGAAAAACCTATCTGAGAGATTGTCTGAGATCCCATTTGGAAAAGGTTTTTGGGAAATTTTTAAATTAGCACTAGCTGCCTTCTTAGGAGGTTTAGCGGTGTCTTATTTCGGAAAAAATTAAATGCCAAAAAGAACTGACATAAAATCCATCCTTATCATTGGCGCTGGCCCGATTGTTATCGGACAGGCCTGCGAATTTGATTATTCGGGAACACAGGCTTGTAAGGCGCTGAAAGAAGAGGGCTATCGGATCATTCTGGTAAACTCTAATCCGGCGACGATCATGACCGACCCGGACATGGCGGACGCGACATATATTGAGCCGATTACGCCCGAAATTGTCGAGAAGATCATCGAGAAGGAGCGTCCCGATGCGATCCTGCCGACCATGGGTGGGCAGACGGCGCTGAATACCGCGCTATCGCTCAATAAAATGGGCGTGCTTGCAAAATATGGCGTGCAGATGATCGGCGCGGATGCAGAAGCCATCGACAAGGCGGAAGATCGCGAGAAATTCAAAGCCGCGATGGATAAAATCGGTCTGGAAAGCCCTCGCTCTGCGGTTGCGCATAGCGAAGAAGAGGCGATGGAGATTTTGAAGGATATCGGCCTGCCAGCGATCATGCGGCCCAGCTTTACCATGGGCGGTACAGGCGGCGGCGTGGCGTATAACCGCGAAGAATTTATTCATTATATCAGGACATCTTTAGAAGCCTCTCCGACCAATGAAGTGCTGATCGACGAATCGCTGATTGGCTGGAAAGAATATGAGATGGAAGTTGTTCGCGACAAGGCGGATAACTGCATCATCATCTGTTCGATTGAAAATGTCGATCCAATGGGCGTCCATACGGGGGACTCGATCACGGTCGCTCCGGCGCTGACGCTGACCGACAAAGAATATCAGATCATGCGGAATGCCTCTTTGGCGGTGCTGAGAGAAATTGGAGTCGAAACAGGCGGTTCTAACGTACAGTTCGCAGTCAATCCGAAGGATGGCCGGCTTGTCGTTATCGAAATGAACCCGCGTGTGTCGCGCTCTTCGGCGCTGGCATCGAAAGCTACCGGTTTCCCGATTGCAAAGGTCGCGGCGAAATTGGCGGTTGGCTATACGCTGGATGAAATCGACAATGATATTACCGGCGCAACTCCGGCTTCGTTTGAACCGACGATTGATTATGTCGTCACCAAAATCCCGCGTTTTGCATTCGAAAAGTTCAAAGGCGCGGAGCCATTGCTTTCCACTGCGATGAAATCTGTTGGTGAAGTCATGGCGATTGGTCGTAATATTCACGAGTCGCTTCAAAAAGCGCTGCGTGGTCTGGAAACGGGGCTGGACGGCTTTAACCGCGTGCAGGAATTAATCGGCGCGCCACGGGACGAGATTGCCGCAGAATTGGCTAGAGCGACACCTGACCGGTTGTTGGTCGCTGCCCAAGCGATGCGCGAAGGCTTTAGCGATGATGAAATCAATGAAATCGCTCATTATGACCATTGGTTTTTGGCGCGTATTCGCGAAATTATCGATGCCGAACAGGACATTTTGGACAATGGCTTGCCGAATGGCGCAGAAGCGTTGCGCAAGCTGAAATCCATGGGCTTTTCTGATGTCCGGCTTGCCAAGCTGGCCATTGATGCGGTGCATGTAGCTGGCGGGGCAGGACGCGCTATCGCTGGCGGTCATGGTCTGGTTCATGACGCCATTGCCGCCATGGCAGGTGCTACGACCGAAGAAGAAGTCCGCGCGCTGCGCCACAAGCTGGGTGTGCGGCCCGTGTTCAAGCGGATTGATACTTGCGCGGCGGAATTTGAAGCCAAGACGCCCTATATGTATTCGACCTATGAATCCCCGATTTTCGGTGAGCCGGAAAATGAGGCCATGCCTTCCGATCGCCGGAAAGTTGTGATTTTAGGCGGCGGACCGAACCGCATCGGGCAGGGTATCGAATTTGACTATTGCTGTTGCCATGCCTGTTTCGCGCTGGCGGATGCCGGTTATGAGACCATCATGATCAATTGCAATCCGGAAACCGTGTCGACCGATTATGACACGTCTGACCGGTTGTATTTTGAGCCGTTGACGGCGGAAGATGTGCTGGAAATATTGCATGTTGAGCAAAGCAAAGGCGAACTGGTCGGGGTTATCGTGCAATTTGGCGGGCAAACGCCGCTGAAATTGGCCGCTGCCCTGGAAAAAGCCGGGATTCCAATCCTTGGTACTACGCCGGATGCGATTGATCTGGCCGAGGATCGGGAGCGTTTTGCGAAACTGGTCAATGATCTGGGGCTGAAACAGCCCGAAAATGGCATGGCGCGGACCGAAGAAGAAGCGGTTAAAATCGCGGAACGCATTGGCTATCCGGTGTTGATCCGGCCAAGCTTCGTGCTCGGCGGACGGGCGATGGAAATTGTGGATGGTCCGGCTCAACTGGAGAATTATATCAACACGGCGGTTCAGGTATCAGGCGACAGTCCGGTGCTGGTCGACCAATATCTGCGCGATGCAGTGGAAGTCGATGTTGATGCAATTTGTGATGGCGACGAAGTGGTCGTCTGCGGCGTGCTGCAACATATCGAGGAAGCGGGCGTTCATAGCGGGGACAGTGCGTGTACGATACCGCCCTATAATCTGAGCGATGAAATTATCGCGGAGATGGAGCGGCAGACAGAGGCTTTGGCTTTTGGTCTGAAAGTGCGCGGCCTGATGAATATTCAATTCGCGGTCAAAGACGGTGAAGTCTATCTTATCGAAGTGAACCCACGAGCCAGCCGGACTGTGCCGTTTGTTGCGAAAGCCATTGGTGTGCCTATTGCCAAAATTGCGGCACGGGTGATGGCTGGAGAGAAGCTCAAAGACTTGCCAGAAATTAACAGGCATATTGATTATATTGCTGTGAAAGAAGCAGTTTTCCCGTTTAACCGCTTCCCCGGCATTGATCCTGTGTTGTCACCGGAAATGAAGTCTACTGGCGAAGTTATGGGTATTGATAACAGCTTTGCGATCGCCTTTGCAAAGGCACAACTCGGCGCAGGTAATATTTTACCAAAAGGTGGAACCTTGTTTGTTTCGGTAAAAGAAACGGACAAGAAGGTCATAGAGCCAGCAGTGCGATTGGCCGAGAAATTGGGCTTCAAGATTATCGCCACGAGCGGCACGGCCGATTATCTGACCGAAAAAGGCATAAAGGTCGAAAAAGTGAACAAAGTGGCCGAAGGGCGTCCGCATATTGTTGACCGGATTATCGACCGTGATGTTGATCTAATCTTTAACACAACCGAAGGTTGGCAGTCGCTAAAAGACTCAAAGTCGATCCGGGCAGGGGCGCTTGTTGGCAAGATTCCCTCTTTCACAACTGCCACGGCCAGTGTGGCGGCGATGGAGGCAATTGGGGCCTTACGTGATGAGACGCTTGAAGTTCGCTCGCTTCAGTCTTATTATAAGGCTTCGCAGACTTAATTTCCGACAATCTGTCAAACTGCGGGCGAGCCTTCTCAGGGAGGGGCGCCGGGAAACTATTATTGACGCAGCGTTCTAAAGACCGCTGCGATTTGGAATGAGAAAGGCCAATTATGGCTGTTGAGAAAGTACCGATGCTGGCCGAAGGCCATGCCATGTTGGAAGCTGAACTGAAGGCGCTGAAAGAAGAGCGGCCGCGCATTGTTGATGCGATTGAAGAAGCACGTGCCCATGGTGATTTATCGGAAAATGCCGAATATCACGCCGCGAAAGAACGTCAGGGTCAGGTTGAAGCGACTCTTGCTGATATCGAGGATAAGCTGAGCCGCGCGCAGGTTATTGATCCCACGACCCTGTCGGGTGACAAAGCTGTATTCGGTGCGACGCTGACCTTGCTTGACGAAAATGACAAGCAAGTAAGATATCAGCTGGTAGGGCAGGCGGAAGCAAACGCCAAGATGGGCAAGATTAGCTATAACAGCCCCATCGGGCGGGCCATCATCGGCCGTGTTGTTGGTGACGAGATTGAAGTCACGGTGCCGTCGGGTGAAAAATATTATCTTCTTGAGAAAATCGAGTTTATTTAGGCCAATATGAACCTGCCGAACGGAAAGCTGACAAACGGGCTGATCATTGCCAATGTCGTGATCTTCCTGTTGCTATGGCTTTCCGGATTTCAGGATGAATCAGTCCTGCGCGGCGGGTTTTTTCCTATACGTTTGGGAGAAGGCTATCCTGCGCTGGAAGCGGTAGGGCAGTTGGTTCCGGCTTGGCTAACCCCATTGACCTCTGCCTTTCTGCACGGCGGGTTCATGCATATTACGTTTAATATGATGATGTTGCTGTTTTGCGGCCGCTTTGTTGAGCAAGCGCTGGGGCCACAACTTATGGCAGTTCTCTATATCGTTGGCGCTTATGCAGCGGCGCTGGCGGAATTTGCGTTTAACGGTCAGTCCGTCATTCCCGTGGTAGGTGCCAGCGGAGCGATATCCGCTATACTGGGCGCTTATGCGCTACTATTCGCGCGCAACGACGTGAAGCCGGTCGGGCCGTTTCCGGGCTATGTTGTCCGGATCGCGTGGCTGACGCTGGCATGGATCGGGATACAATTATTGATCGGAGTCGCGACCCGTGGCAGCCTGAACGGCATCGCTATTTTTGCACATATCGGTGGCTTTGTGGCCGGATTAATTCTAACCCGGCCTTTGTTGCAATGGCGATTTAAAAACGCCTGACTGCCTAGATATCGGCAGGCAGCTCTGGTTCCAGCAATTTGTGAAGATGCACGATGACATATTTCATCTCGGCATCATCAACCGTCCGCTGGGCATTTGAACGCCAAGCATCTTCTGCTTCTTCATAATTGGGAAATACGCCAACCAGATCAACCTGATCCAGATTTTCAAAATCCAGCCCGCGGGGGTCCGTAACACGTCCACCCATTACCAGATGCATTCTGCTGCGCTCGCTCATATATGTCCCATTCTTTGAATTATTTTCCGGATTTATCCGATTTTACCGCAATGCTGGCGGCTTCGGCGGCGCTCTTAGCAGCCTGTGCGGCTTTGCCAAGCAGATCTTTAATTTGGTCCTGAACACTGCCTTTGTTTAGCCCTAGGGTTTCGATCTGTGCCTGTCCGGCTTCCTTAGCCGCATCATAGGCCTTTTTTGCCGTTTCGTTCACCTTTTTGCCCGCTCCGCCAACAAATTTTGTTTCCGTTTGGCTCTTGGGAAGTAATGCGCCGACAAGTGCGCCAAGGGCTAGTCCGCCCAAAAGGACGGCCAGCGGATTCTGGGTAATGACTTCCTCTGATCGGTTCGCAGCAGTTTTAGCCATCTGCTTTGTCGCTTCAACACTTTCAGCGGCTTTTATCTTACTATCGCCGAGCAATTCTGCGGCCCGTCGTTTGCTATCCGACATTTTTTCAAGCGCTATTCCTGTGCCTTCTCCTACCAGTTCTTTGGCATTTCCAATACGTTCGCGGGAAATGGTACGGGCTTTTTCGATACTGTCAGATAATTTGTTCATGGCTCAATCCTCCGAATCATTGATATGGTAGTTGTCATCAGCGGCTTTACGACCGATGAAAAAATTCGTGAGCGGTTTGCGCAGTGCAAGTAAAGTCGCCGCTGCGGTAACCGAAGCGACTTTACCAGGATTATCTTTAACTCCTTGCAACGCAATTTTACCGGTTTTCTGGACGCGGTCTAATGCTTTGTCCTTAGCATTCTGGATAAGATTTGTCGGTCGCAGGCGTTCTTTCGTCTGCGAAAAATCTTCTTTCAGATGATCCCGTGCTTGCTGTCTTTCAATTGCGAGATCGCGAAGGTTGAAAATATCATCATTATTCTGGGTCATTGGTCATTCTCATCCAAAGGTAATTTGCGCGCCCTTTTTATTGCCATGCTCATTAATGCCGTAGTCAGCAGTAAACCGCCCCCGGTCAACAGTGCTGTAGCAGCGATTGGCCCCCAATAATGGGTCAATATCAATAAGGTTCCCAATATCAGAGAAACAATCGTCGTCATCCCCAATATGACGGCGATGCTGAACAGAATCAATATTGTCTTTGTGGCCGCCATGTTGACCGACAATTTTATCCGGTAATATGCAATTTCGGCTTCCGCCAGTTTGCGGACGTCATCTACCAGGTCGTTAAGCTGCGACCTAAGCGGTTTATCGCCGACGCCAGGAGCGGGCGCATCAGATTGCGCCGTTTCCCTTTCATCCAGAGATGGTTGCTGCTTTATCGTTGTGGCTTTATTTTCCAAGCTCATTACCCATCGCGATCGAATAGAGTTTGAAAAGATATATTCTAGCTGCGATCATCTGTCCCCGACTTGATTAGGCGCGACACCAATAGGCCGATAACAGCCGCAGCACCTATGGCAACAGCAGGCCGTTTACGAACAAAGTTACGCGCATCGTCGACCATTTCGTCAACATCTTTTGCGTTTACCTTTTCGGCGAATGAGGACATCGCATCTGCTGCAGATCGCGCATAATCGCCATATTTCTCTCCAACATTCTCGTCGATAGATTTTGCGCTATTCTCGATCATCTCGCTCAAACTACCTATTGCTTCTCCGGCCTTCGCTTTTCCATCATTAGCGGTGGAGCGGACCTTATCGAAAGCACGATCTTTCAGATCAGCTTTGCCAGTTGGTTTAGCGGATGCTGCGCGCGTTGCACCGGCTTTTAGCGGGGCAGACGGCTTAGCGGCTGTTGTTCTTTTGACATTCACCCCTTTAGCGGGGGATGATTTTTTGGCCGCAGCTTGCTTTGCAGCCGGCTTCTTCGCAGATGCCTTACGTGTGGTTGGTTTCTTTTCCTGATCGGTGGCCATAATAAAATTCCTTCCTCAAAAACCCTTAGCATTACAAAGTGATCGATGGCGTTGTCGATCAGTTTTTCCCTAAAAATTAAATGGTGTCTAATCCTTATGATTCAAGGGGAAACCAGAGGATGGCCAACACCATTACCGATGCGGACGATTGCCACAAGCCTATCATGGCGATAAGGGCTTTTCGATACACCAATTTCTGCAGGAGGCTTTTCGAAAATGACCGCTATATTAGATCTTCACGCTCGCCAAATATTGGATAGCCGAGGCAATCCTACTGTAGAGGTCGATATCCTGTTGGAAGATGGGAGTTTCGGGCGTGCGGCTGTTCCATCGGGCGCTTCAACCGGCGCTTATGAAGCGGTTGAATTGCGCGACGGTGACAAGAGCAAGTATCTCGGCAAAGGTGTCCTGAATGCCATTAAGGCAGTGAATGGCGAGATTAGCGATGCTTTATTGGGACTTGATGCTGAAGATCAGGAAGAAATTGATGCGACGATGATCGCGCTTGACGGAACAGAAAATAAAAGCCGCCTTGGTGCCAATGCAATATTGGGTGTCAGTCTTGCCGCGGCTAAGGCTGCAGCCGATGCGCGCGGACTGCCTCTTTATCGCTATGTTGGCGGTGTCTCAGCACGGGTATTGCCGGTTCCGATGATGAATATCATCAACGGCGGTGAACATGCGGACAACCCCATCGACTTTCAAGAATTTATGATCATGCCAGTTGGCGCAGGCAGTATTGCCGAAGCGGTTCGCTGGGGATCGGAAATATTTCATACGCTGAAGGCCGGTCTGTCGGAAAAAGGTCTGGCGACCGCTGTTGGTGATGAAGGCGGCTTCGCGCCCAATCTGGGATCGACTCGCGATGCGCTTGATTTTGTTATGGCATCTATCGAGAAAGCCGGTTTCAAGGCTGGCGACGAAGTCGTACTGGCGCTTGATTGTGCCGCGACCGAGTTTTTCAAAGATGGCAAATATCATATTTCGGGAGAAAATAAGATTTTGTCTCCGGGCGAAATGTCAGATTATCTGGCCGAGCTTTGCAAAGATTATCCGATCAAATCCGTTGAAGATGGAATGGCCGAAGATGATTTTGAGGGCTGGAAATTGTTGACGGATGCCGTCGGCGATACGGTCCAATTGGTCGGAGATGATTTATTTGTCACAAATCCAGTGCGTTTGTCGCAAGGCATTAAAGACGGTCTCGCCAACAGCTTGCTGGTGAAAGTCAATCAGATCGGTACATTGTCTGAAACCCTCGAAGCTGTACGCATGGCCCATAACGCTTCTTATACAGCGGTCATGTCGCATCGTTCCGGTGAAACCGAAGATGCCACCATCGCCGACCTGGCGGTCGCCACCAATTGCGGGCAAATAAAAACCGGCAGTCTGGCACGGTCTGATCGGCTTGCAAAATATAACCAACTGATCCGGATTGAAGAGGAGTTGGACAGCGTGGCGCATTATGCCGGGCGGTCCATTTTCTCGTAAAAAATTCGGCTTATTTAACGGGTTGTTCGGCGTTACTCCGGCGGCCCAATTGAAATAAAAGTATTAACGCTATTGCCAGTGAATCAATAATCTGATTCAAGAGAATTATGGCGCATAAAGAAAAAATTGGTGATTTGATAAAGGCAGCACTCGGCCCCGGCTTTGCTCTTCTGACTCTGCTTGCCATCGCCGGATATGCAGTGCTTGGTCCAACCGGAATTTTAGCTTGGGGTGAATATCGCACTGCGCTTGATAATCGGGGGACACAATTAGCGGAACTCAAAGTGGAGCGCGATGCATTGAAGAATCGTGTGAAGCTGCTCGACCCTAAAGGTGCTGATCCTGATTTGGTTGGTGAATTGCTTCGTAAAGAAGGCAATTTTGTACACCCCGATGAGATTATTGTTCCGCTAAAATAGCCCCAGTTTCCCAAATCCCGCTTTTGTAAGGATTTCCAGCCTATTAGGCTTGGGAATTTCCCGTTACCTGTTTATGGTGCTGTAACAGCAAAAAAATAGGATAGTGCAAGCGTGGCAAAACCTCCCCAGAAAGCTCCGTCGAAAGCCAAGACTCCGGTTAAGCGTGTGTCGAAATCTGCCCCGGCGATGACTCCAGCCAGAACGGCGCGCAGCAAGACAGTGTTCAAAACACCAATTTATAAAGCCAGTAAGGCAGAGTTGATGGAATTTTATGAGCAGATGCTGCTCATTCGTCGCTTTGAAGAAAAGGCAGGGCAGCTATATGGTCTTGGGCTGATCGGAGGCTTCTGCCATTTATATATCGGTCAGGAAGCTGTGGTGACGGGGCTGCAGTCTGCGATTGAACCGGGTAAAGATAGTGTCATTACCGGTTACCGTGATCATGGTCATATGCTGGCATGTGGCATTGACCCCAATATCGTTATGGCGGAATTGACCGGCCGCGCCTCCGGTATCTCCAAGGGCAAGGGCGGTTCCATGCACATGTTCTCGGTCGACCATGGTTTTTACGGCGGCCACGGAATTGTCGGCGCGCAAGTATCTCTCGGCACCGGCCTCGCTTTCGGACATAAATATAAGGAAGATGGCGGCATATGCCTAGCTTATTTTGGTGATGGCGCATCAAATCAAGGCCAAGTTTACGAAAGTTTCAACATGGCCGAACTGTGGAAATTGCCAATCATTTATGTGATCGAGAATAACCAATATGCGATGGGGACGAGCGTTAATCGTTCTTCTGCGGAAGACCAGCTATACCGTCGGGGCGAAAGTTTCCGTATACCGGGGATGCAGGTCGATGGCATGGATGTTCTAGCGGTGCGCGGTGCGGTTGAAGAAGCGCTGCAATTTGTGCGGAGCGGCAAGGGGCCGGTATTAATGGAACTTAAAACCTATCGCTATCGCGGCCATTCTATGTCCGACCCAGCGAAATATAGGAGCCGGGATGAAGTGCAAGATGTGCGCGAAAAATCGGATCCAATTGAACGATTGAAAACCATGTTGATTAAACAGGGTGTCAAAGAAGAGGATTTGAAAGCCTTGGACAAAAATGTGCGCAAGACCGTTATGGAGGCAGCTGATTTCGCCGAGGAATCGCCCGAACCAGAGGCTGCTGAACTTTATACGAACGTGTTGGTGGAGCAATATTAATGGCAATCGAACTAAAAATGCCCGCATTGTCGCCAACAATGGAAGAAGGCACGCTTGCCAAATGGCTAGTGAAAGAGGGTGATGCAGTCAGTTCTGGCGATATTCTTGCTGAGATCGAAACCGATAAAGCCACCATGGAATTCGAAGCGATAGATGAGGGGGTAGTCTCCAAAATTCTGATCGCCGAAGGAACTGAAGGTGTTCCGGTTGGTACCGTCATAGCGGAAATGACGGGGGAAGATGAAGAGGAAAGCACGGAATCTACACCTGCTCCGGCTCCTATTTCTAAAACGGAAGCCAAGCCAAGTCCGGCACCGGCTCTCGAAGCGGCTCCGGTTGCAGCCGTATCGCGCGCAGAAGATCCTGCCATTCCTGCTGGTACCGCGATGACCAGCATCACCGTTCGCGAAGCGTTGCGCGATGCGATGGCAGAAGAAATGCGGGCCGATGATAGAGTCTTTGTAATGGGCGAAGAAGTCGCTGAATATCAAGGCGCGTATAAAGTTACCCAAGGCTTGTTGGATGAATTTGGCGGTAAGCGGGTGATTGATACGCCGATAACGGAACACGGCTTTGCCGGAATTGGTGCAGGCGCCGCCATGGGCGGGTTAAAGCCGGTCGTCGAGTTTATGACGTTTAATTTCGCGATGCAGGCTATTGATCACATCATCAACTCTGCGGCCAAGACAAATTATATGTCCGGTGGCCAAATGCGCTGTCCGATTGTTTTCCGTGGCCCCAATGGGGCGGCTTCCCGCGTAGGTGCACAGCATAGCCAGAATTATGGACCATGGTATGCAAGCGTTCCGGGCTTGATCGTAATCGCCCCTTATGATGCAGCTGATGCTAAAGGTTTGCTGAAAGCTGCCATCCGCAGTCCTGATCCCGTGGTATTTCTTGAAAACGAGCTTCTTTATGGACGTTCTTTTGATATCCCGGATATGGACGATTATGTCCTGCCCATCGGCAAAGCCCGCATTATGCGGGAAGGCACAGATGTTACGATCGTGAGCTATTCGATTGGTGTCGGTCTTGCACTCGAAGCCGCTGATACGCTGGCCGGTGAAGGGATTGAAGCAGAGGTTATCGACCTGCGCACCTTGCGTCCTTTGGATACGGAAACTGTGCTGAAAAGCCTCGCAAAAACCAATCGGTTGGTTGTTGCGGAAGAAGGATGGCCAACTTGCTCAATTTCCAGCGAAATTGTGGCAGTCTGTATGGAAAAAGGCTTCGACGACCTCGACGCACCGGTTATCCGCGTGACCAACGAAGATGTCCCGCTACCCTATGCCGCGAATTTGGAAAAGGCGGCGCTAATCGATGTGCCGCGGATTATCGAGGCAGTGAAGAAAGTTTGTTATCGCTGAGTAGCGGATAAATAGTCGTTCAATCTAGCCGCCGGGTGGGTTATCGATTGTCCCGTAGACATTGCACTTCCACAATTGTGATGAAGGAATAGCACTTGCGTTGCGCAGTGCATGATCGTCGCGTTCACGGGCGACGAAAGCACTTTGGTAACGAATTACAACATCCCCGAAAAATCTGTCCGATACGAGCGGCTTGTAATCATAAACTACTTCCACAAAATTTACTGCATTCAAGCCTGACGTTGTGATTTTTTTACCAACCGGTCCCATTCCGTCTTTGAGGTTGGCGTTGTAATTTAGCGGCGCGCTCGCCCCGTTTTCCGAAGTGTCATTTTCTGCTCCAAAGCTGGATACATATTTGGTATTTCCACCATAACATCTTTGCCACCGAATCCAGTAGCCTGCGCCAGAACCGGTCTTCCCATTGTGTTCAAAGTTAGACAGGATTACGCGCGCATTTTCGGAGAAAATGATACTGTCGCCGGTCAAGTCAAGACCTGTGAAAATTTCCCGAATATCCGCTTCATCAATGGACTCGCGCGCGCGAGAGGCATTGTCGGCTGCGAGCATTGCAATCTGGCTAACCTGCATATGGGAGGTTGCTAGGTGGGCGGTTTCCAATCCGGTCAAACCAACCGTAAGAAGGATCGGTGCCGAAAAGGCAAATTCCAGTAAGGCAAGCCCGCTCGTATCTTTAACGAGGCTCAGGTTTTGGAATCTGCCTGAAATAGCCGTCAAGTGTGATTTTGTTTTTTCAATGATCATAACGTTGACTCACATGTTTCAACCAAATCCACCTGTGCACCATAGGGCTGATTACGCACCGCAGTGCTGTTGGAACTTTTCATCGTCTCGCTCCATCCGAACATTTTTGCCAGCGGGAATAGACGCTTCGTTTCTATTTCGATCTGATAGCTGACGATGTCATCGGGGCCACCAGTGCCAGGAATCCCGTAATCGATATCAAACACACCATTTTTATTATTATCGATAAAACAATCACCAGGGTCGACTTCGCCATTATGATTCACATCTGTGGTAAGCTTTTCCGGTTTTCCAATATTAGTAAAATCGAAATAGCTTTTGACCGTGACATCGACTTTTGCATCTTTCAGTGTCAACGCAGCCAGGCCTTCATCAACAGCGGTCTCAATCTGCTCAACGGTCATTTCACCAGTTGAAGCATCACGGGCAACTTCATGCAATTTTGATTTGGCGAGGGTATCAAGATAGCCCTGATAGCCGACATCCATAATACCGAGCAGAATCAACATCAAAGGGCCGATGACAAGACCGAATTCTACCAATGTGGCACCATCTTCGTTACGAATCAATGCGCCTTTAAAGTTGGAAAAATTTATCATTTTGACAACCTCAATCCGCCAATGGTTTTCGCAATATTGCCAAAAGCGTCTTTCAGCGCATCATTACTTGTCGCCGCCGCCGCATGTTGCGGACTGGTTGCACAATCGCGCAAGTTTGTTCCAACGGTATTGGCGTCCGTGAACTGAATCGTCCAAATGGTTATCCCTTTGGATTTTGCAGCTTTACACATTAATTGAAAGCGGTTGGCTTGACGGGCATTATAATCGTTATAATTTAGCGTTTTTGGCCCTAAACGCGCATCGAGTTCATTATAGCCATAGACGTTATACCGGTTTGGATAAACGTTTAAATCCCCATCAGTCATAAAGATTATGTGACGCGAAATGTTAAAACCATTTTTCGTCTTAGAATTTTCCGCTGCGAACAGACCCGTTGGCGATAAAAAGCGAGCGCCCCAGATCATTCCTATTGTATGATTCGTATTTCCGTTAGGTGTCAAACCGTTAATGTAGGATTTTAAGTTTCCGGCAATCACATTTCCGGCGGAATCGGTGCCGCTGGAATTATATGTTGGATATTCAGCCAACCTCCGACCCGCGACAGGACAGCTGGAATCGTTGGCTTGAGAACCGTTTCGGAGATATTCTACTCCGCCCCAATAAGGACGCCAGCGGGTCGCCTTGCTTGACGGAATAAGGTCGATATCCAAATCATAGGCATTGGCCGGAATGGCATTGGTTGTTGCATCGATATTGGAAAACGTGTCGCGTTCCTCAATACAGCCATCCCATCTTTCAGTGGGGCCGTGTGTTGCATTATTTGGATTATCAAAGAGCGTCGGACGCAGTGCAGCGGGCTTCAGTGGGTCTATCGACTTCACATAAGCCGAAACATCATGGGCAAATTCGTTGTATTCCCAAAAATCAAAAACTGCCCCAGACTGCCATTGCGTAGATTTGATCGGCGGTGCATCATATCTGTCAACCTTACGGGTACATTTCTGATTGCTGCTGCTAATCCGATCGTAATTATAGTAACTGAACTCATAATATTTACCATTATGCGTAATATTATTGCCTGAAGGATAGCCGCTGTTACTAGGACTCCAAATTGGTGAAACCGACAAATTTTGACCAAACTTATTTTCGCACGCACTTCTAGTATTGCCATAGGCATTTTCAACTCTCAAATATTCATAAGTAACTACAGGAGCAGTCGAATAAATTTTCCAGTGCGCACGGCGTGTTTGATAGTTCCATTCGTCTTCTACAGCAGTGTTGGTTCCCCCGACAATCCAGGATGGTTGTTCGGCTAGTAATGTTCCGCCGACATTGATCATTGCATTATACGGCATGAAACCATAGCGAACCTGGCTACCAGATGTTCCGCCACCGGGCCCCAATATATTGTAAAATTCCTCTACCGCATTTTTCAAACCGGTGATCCGCTTTTGCGATTCATCGTTCGTGGAATAGCCATTGGGTTTCCAGGCCATCGAACCGGTGACATCCATTACCATCATGACATCGACATTGCCGATATCGAGGCGACTGGTGCAATTGACCTTGATATCCATATCCTTAAAACCGAAGATTTTCATAATTGATGTGTCAAGTGAGGTCTCGGCGAAGCCCCTTACTGTGCGATCACCCGGACCATCTACGAACCGTGGATTCGCTACTCCGTCAACGGGCTTGAAGGGGTTTGACCCGAAGACACCTTCCTGAAAGTTGAAGTTGAAATATTTCAACGCTTCGGCTTTGTCGGCGCTTGACATGCTGGCACCAGACATCGACCGGCGCCCTGCCAGAGCGCCGGCATCACAGGCCTGCTGTAGGCGTGCTTGCGCCATATAAGCACGGCCGATATCGACCCCGCCGCCAATCATGCCAGCGATCGGGAACAGAGCAGCAGCAGCCATAGCCATTGTATTACCGGCCGTATCCGACCGCAATTTCTGCAATATGGACTTCCGTGATTTCATCTCGTTCCTGTCAAACATGCCATGGTCCTTGATCTGTGCGCAATTAGCCGCGCCGTTCAATTTCATTTCAGCGTGTTTGATAGAGAGAAAAGGGTTAGCGGCTCACCAACGGCTTTGGTTAAAGCGATGTTTACCTTGATTTCGCATAGAAAACTGGCAACGGCGTGAGCATGAAAGACACGCTTTTACAACTTGATCCGTTTCACAGGTTGGTTTTAGCATATGCAAAAGGGCCTGATCGTCCTCGCTATGCACTTTTATTCGCCCTTGATTCGAGATTTGCTGATATTATCCGCTCAACTTCGGAAATATTGATCGGACAAATGCGGTTAACCTGGTGGCGGGATATTTTAACCAAGCCTGCCAAAGAGCGCCCTAGCGGTGAACCATTGGTCGCGCTTATCAGTGCGGCGGAACAGCAAGGCGTTGACGCAGCACCCTTGCTCAGCCTTTTGGACGGGTGGGAATATCTCTTGGATCCTTTTCCTTGGGATGATCTACAGTTTGATCAATATGCAACGAAGCGTGGTGAAGGGATATTTGCTTTTGCCCTTGGGGGGCAAGGCGCGTTGTCCGACAATCAGTATCAGTGGTCCCGTGCATGGGCGTTGTGGGATTTTGCCCGGCACTGCTCAGATGCGAAAACGCGTGCCCGTGCTTTTGAAAAATGCCAGATAATAGGCAGTTCCGCCTCGCCCCCGCATTTTGACAGAAACGGCCGACCACTCTCGATTTTTTGTAAATTATTAAAGCGTGATATATCAAACGGGTCGTTAACAGCCGATCTTTATCGGCCTAGGGTTGCAGGCAAGATTATCTGGCACGGCTTGACCGGCTGTTAACATCAGTCAAGCCGGTTGAGGGACAAGTGGCGCATGAAAAAATATGCAGCCGGTGCTGCCAGTATGATGTTGTTAATGACCGCAGCTTTATTTTTTTGGATTGGCGCAAATGGCCAAGAAAGCCTTATACCTGATGCGCCGCCACCGCCTGAACCGAACAATCAAGAGAGCCTGCCCCAAGCGGATAAAAATGCTCCGGTTTTTGGACTACCACCACCGACACCGCCGGAAGCGCATAAATCATCTCGCGAAGAACGGCGCTTCAATCGCTATGATCGCAACCGGGATGAGATTATCACCCGGCTCGAAATGATGAGCAGCCGCACCAAAACATTTAAGGCACTCGACAAGGACGGGAATAATTTGCTGACTTTTGAAGAATGGGCCGCCGCGACCGGTGAAAAGTTTGCGAGCGCAGACAAAAATGGCGATGCAGAACTGACACGGGCAGAGTTCCGCACCACACGGCCGAAGCGGGCTGCGCCGCGATGTAAATGTTAAGCGGGCTGCTTTTCTTCGGTATAGGATTGCAGCCAATCTGCAAAGTCCGACCGAGCACGAACCGTATAGGCCAATTTGCGTTCTTTCTTCTTCACGCGGTCTTCGAACGGTGGGAAAAGTCCAAAGTTCACGTTCATAGGTTGATAGTCCTTCGCATCTGCTCCGCCCGTGATGTGAGAGAGCAAAGCGCCAAAAGCTGTTGTTTGCGGCGGGTAGGGGAAAGCCTGACCCTTAATCTCGGCAGCAACCATACGCCCGACCATTAATCCGACTGCTGCGCTTTCAACATAGCCTTCACAACCGGTGATCTGTCCGGCAAAGCGGATATGCGGTGCTTTTTTCAGGCGCATTTCCTTATCCAGCAGCTTCGGTGCGTTGATGAATGTGTTGCGGTGTAAGCCGCCCATGCGTGCGAACTCAGCATTTTCCAGGCCGGGTATGGAACGCAGCAGATCAGCCTGCGCACCATATTTTAGCTTTGTCTGAAATCCGACCATGTTCCACAATGTGCCCAGCGCATTATCCTGACGCAGTTGCACGACGGCATATTCGCTTCCGCCTGTGTGCGCATTGGTTAAGCCAACAGGCTTCATCGGCCCAAAACGAAGGGTTTCAGGACCACGTGACGCCATGACTTCAATCGGCATACAGCCTTCGAAATAGGGCGTGTCTTTTTCCCAGTCCTTAAAGTCGGTCTTTTCGCCTTCAAGAAGCCCATTGATAAATGCTCCATATTGATCACGGGTCATCGGACAATTAATATAATCTTTGCCATCGCCTTCAGGACCGACTTTGTCCCAACGCGACTGCATCCATGCGATATCCATATTGATGCTGTCTTTGTGGACAATTGGCGCAATGGCGTCAAAAAAAGCGAGGGAGTCTTCACCGGTCGCAGCACCGATGCTTTCCGCCAACGTCATGGCGGTGAGGGGGCCGGTTGAGACAATGGTCAGGCCGCTTTCGGGCAACTGGTCAATCCGTTCGCGGATTACCTCTATATTGGGATGTTCGCTCAATGCCTTTGTGACGGCTGCTGAGAAATGGTCCCGGTCCACGGCAAGCGCAGAGCCAGCAGGAAGGCGGTTCTTATCCCCCTCACCGATAATGAGCGACCCCAGATCGCGCATTTCTGCGTGCAGCAAGCCAACCGCATTTTTCTCCGCGTCATCAGACCGGAAACTATTGGAACAGACGAGTTCCGCTAGTCCGTCTGTCTGATGCGCCGGCGTCATGTCGCCGCTACCGCGCATTTCGGAAAGGCGCACTTTTACGCCTGCTTCGGCCAATTGCCATGCTGCTTCTGATCCAGCGAGTCCGCCGCCGATAATATGTACCTGTGTCATGGCGTCTCTGTGTTGCCGGATTGGTCAAAAGTCAATCTGGCAGAGAGAGCCAGACCGTGATAGGCGATGAAAGATGAAACGCGCTATTATTGAGTCCCGACCCTATTTATTGCTCAGCTTGCTGTTCGGCATCAGCTATTTCTTTGTGAATGACAGCAATATACCCGGTGTATTTCTCATGCTCTGGAAAAGTTCTGCAGTCGGCTTTCTGGCGGTCTATGCTTTACGCCGGGCCCATAATCTTGATGGCATGTTGATTGCTGCCGTGATGGCCTTTGGCGCTTTGGGCGATATGCTGATCGAATTTGACCTCATGGCGGGAGCGGGGGCCTTTATTGTGGGGCATTGCATCGCGATTGGGCTCTATTGGCGCCATCGCAGGGCCAAGACGTCCTTTAGTCAGAAAACATTGGCTATATTGCTGGTCCCAGTAACTATCTTTATCGGGTGGTCACTGCCGTTCTCTCGAGAAGAAGCGCCGGGCATAGCCATCTATAGTCTGTTTCTGGCTGTCATGGCGGCTATGGCTTGGACCAGTAGTTTTCCGCGGTACCGGGTTGGTGTGGGCGCGTTGTTATTCGTTATATCTGATCTATTTATTTTCTCGCGCATGGGCTTTTTGGCGCATTCCGCAATACCGGACTGGACCATTTGGCCGCTATATTATGTTGGGCAGTTTCTCATTGTGATCGGCGTTGTGCGGACCTTGCGTAAAGAAATGGCAGTCCCGAATCCCTGATCCTAAATGCCGTCAAGAGCATAAGGCGAGTTTTGCGCTATGAATGGCAATCTTACCTTCCCGTTTCAACCCTAGCTGCGGCGGCATGACGTCAAGTGCGGCATGCTGGTAGGCGAAGAGCGAATTACCATCTACTGGCGGAATGGTGATTGATAAAATACCGCCATCCGCCATCCGCCATCCGCGCTATTTTAGGTCAACTCAGCGCGCCGTCTTTCATCAAAAAGGCCGGCGCGCCAGAGGTCATGTTGCGGGATCATCCCCGCTTTCAGGATCGGTGGCAACTGCGGTAGAGTCTTCGGCTGCCAATTCTCCAGCAACCAATTCTTCTGCTACATTTTCTGGCTCTTCTTCTTCATCAATCTTGGCAGCGCCAACAACGGTTTCGCCGGGTGATACATCAAATAATTTGACACCGGAACTATTGCGCCCAATCACCCGCATATCTGCGACTTTCATGCGGATCAGCTTGGCTTGATCCGTCACCAGCATGATCTGCTCCTCATTTGTCGCTTCAAAGCTGGCGACAACGGTGCCGTTCCGCTTGATATTATCGATATTCAATATGCCCTGACCACCACGGCCTGATTGGCGGTATTCATAGGCGCTAGAGCGTTTGCCATAGCCGTTGGCACAAACCGTAAGGATGAAATCCTCAGTCTCAGCAAATTCGGCCACCCGCTCCGGCGACAATTCGGAGGTATTTTCGTTATCTTTCCATGGCGCGGCTTTGAGATAGGCATCCCGTTCTTCGGTTGAAGCTTCAAATCCGCGCAATACGGAAAGCGAGATGACCTCATCATCGCCTTTCAGTGCAATGCCCCGCACACCGGTCGATGTACGGCTCTGGAAAGAACGTACAGCATCACCGGCAAAGCGGATCGCTTTACCATTTTTGGTAGCCAACAGAACGTCTTCATTTTCTGAGAGTAGCTCCACACCGATCAGGCGGTCGTCGCTATCCTCATCGAATTTCATCGCAAATTTGCCGTTGGACGGCACATTGGTGAAGCTATCCATGCTGTTCCGCCGGACACCGCCTTTGGCCGTAGCGAACATGACATGGAGTTTCGCCCATTCCGCTTCATCCTCTGGCAACGGCAAGACGGTGGAAATAGCTTCTCCGTCCGCGAGAGGCAACAGGTTGACCATTGGCCGCCCCTTGGTCTGCGGCCCACCTTCCGGCAGTTTCCAGACTTTTAGACGGTATACTTTGCCGTGGGTGGAGAAGAATAATACCGGCGTGTGCGTCGAAGTGACGAACAACTCGGTAATCGCATCCTCATCCTTGGTTGCCATGCCGGCTCGGCCTTTGCCGCCGCGGCGCTGCGAACGGAATGTATCGAGCGGTGTCCGTTTGATGTAGCCGCCATGGGTGACGGTTACGACCATTTCGGAACGCTCCATCAGGTCTTCGTCTTCCAGACCATCCCATGCTGCCGTAATTTCACTCACGCGTGGCGTTGCAAATTCATCGCGAACCGTTTCCAGTTCTTCACGCATCACCGCATAAAGTTTTTCTCGATTGGCAAGAATTGAGAGATATTCTTCAATAGCGACCGCAAGTTCTTTTAACTCATCGCCAATTTCTTCACGGCCAAGAGCAGTCAGTTTCTGTAAACGCAGATCCAATATCGCCTTAACCTGAATGGCAGAAAGCTTATAAACATCGCCTTCAATCTCGGTTTCAATTGCTTCGACCAGTTTGATATATCCGGCAATCTCAGCAATCGGCCATTCGCGAGCGATCAACGCTTCACGCGCTTCTGCAGGTGTCGATGACCCGCGGATTATCCGGACGACTTCGTCCATATTGGTCACTGCGACCACAAGGCCCAGCAAAATATGTGCGCGCTCACGGGCTTTGTTCAATTCAAATTTGGTGCGGCGCGTAATGACTTCTTCGCGGAACTTTACAAATGCTTGTATGATATCCCGTAAATTGAGGACTTCGGGCCGTCCGCCCATGATCGCCAGCATATTGGCTGGAAAACTCGATTGGGCAGGGGTGAAACGCCATAGCTGGTTCAGCACCACATCTGTTGTGGCATCGCGTTTCAGATCGATAACGACGCGAACACCAGCACGACTGGATTCGTCGCGAATGTCGGAAACGCCATCAATCCGCTTGTCTTTCGCGGCTTCCGCGATTTTTTCGACAAGACCGGATTTGCCAACTTGAAAGGGAATGGACGTCAGAACGATCGAACGTTTATCGCCGCGGCCTTCCTCAATTATATGACGCGCACGCATCATGATCGAACCACGACCCTCTTTATAGGCTAATTTTGCACCCGATTGCCCGAGAATAAGCGGTGCCGTCGGAAAATCTGGCCCTGGAATAATCTCGATGAGTTCATCAATAGTAATCCCCGGATTTTCGATATAGGCGAGGCAGGCATTAATGACTTCGCCCAAATTATGGGGCGGAATATTGGTCGCCATGCCCACTGCAATACCGCCAGCGCCATTGACCAAAAGATTCGGGAAGCGTGCCGGTAAAACGGACGGCTCTCTACGACTGCCGTCATAATTGTCAGTAAAATCGACTGTATCTTTGTCGAGATCATTGAGCAGACTGTTCGCAACCTTGTTTAGCCGCGCCTCTGTATACCGCATGGAAGCGGGCATATCAGGATCCATTGAACCAAAATTACCCTGACCGTCGATCAAAGGCACTCGCATGGACCAATCTTGCGTCATCCGGGCCAGCGCCATGTAAATCGCACTATCGCCATGAGGGTGATAATTGCCCATCACATCGCCGACGATTTTGGCGCATTTACGATAAGGACGTCCAGCGACAAAGCCGCCTTCTTGTGAAGCGAATAAAATACGCCGATGGACAGGTTTCAATCCGTCGCGAACATCAGGAAGCGCGCGACTGACAATAACTGACATCGCGTAATCCATGTAGCTGGATTTCATTTCATCGACGATATCAATCGGTTCAATATCAGATCGTTTTGGTGCAGTGGTTTGTTCGTTCACAAACAGGCCTTTTTTCTTGGTGTTTTGCTAGGGTTTTTAGCTGAGATTCTTCTAAGGCAAGCGGCTTCTAAAAGCCAGCTTTTCAGGCCAAATTTACATTAAATACCGTGACCGGAATTCAAGGGCTTATTTCGTCGCCATCCCAGGCAAAAATCTTGCCGCTATCCACCGGCTTTAGGGCGTCCAGTAGATCGAGCAATTGCATGGCTGCGCGCTCTGGATCAAATAGTTTTCCGGGCGGAACATTGCTTTGAAACGGCTTGCTCAGGCCAGTATCGACCGTGCCAGGGTGCAAAGCGACAATGATACTACGCTTATTCTTGCGTGCCCATTCAATTGAAAGATTGCGGATCGTCATATTCAGCGCTGCCTTGGCGGCACGATAGCCATACCATCCGCCCAGTCGGTTGTCCGAAATACTGCCAACACGCGCCGATATCGCGGCAAAAGTGATAATCTCGGTTTTGTGCATGAGCGGAAGGAAATGCTTGGCAACCAAAGCTGGACCAATGGCATTAATTTGATAATTTTCGAGCATCCATTCCGCGTCCAGTTCTTGGAGGCTCTTTTCAGGTCCTTGTTGATCGCGGTGGAGTAATCCCGTGGCGACAAATACCATGTGCGGCTTGATAGCTTGTTCCTGAAGCCAAATAGCGGCTGAAGCGATTGAATCCTCGGACGTCAGGTCTAGTGCAACGGGGCTATCGGCATTGCGTGAGAAGCGGATGATCTGATCATATTCGGTTTCCTCTTCCAGCAAATCCGCCATTGCGCTACCGATCCCGCCGGTCGCACCGATAATAACCGCGGTCTTTTTGGTCATGAACGTAGAAAATGCAGGCTGTTATCAGTGCTGTTTTCTGCGTCAAATTTATAGCCATCACTGTCAAAACCCTTGAGTGCTTCAGCATCTTGCAGATGATTTTCACATATATAGCGCGCCATCATTCCGCGGGCTCGTTTGGCTTCAAAGCTGATGAATTTTGAGCCTTCGGGACCATCTTTGCGGAAATCGACCTCGATAACACGGGCATTTAATTTTGCGACATGCGGCTTTACTGCTGCCCAATATTCGTTGCTGGCCAGATTTACCACGACCCGTTCTTTTGTTTCATCAAGATCCTTCGCAAGCTCTGTCGCGATTTTATCTTTCCAGAAATCCGTCAGTTTCTTGTATCGCGGTGCCCATTTCGTGCCCATTTCAAGCCGGTGGGGCCTTATGGGGTCAAAGGGACGTAAAAGGCCGTAAAGTCCTGACAAAATGCGCAAATGGCCCTGCGCAAAGTCCAATCCTTCCGTGCTGAGACTCTGGGCTTCAAAGCCGGTATAAACATCGCCGTTATATGCAAAAATGGCAGAACGCTCGGCTTGACTGAAAAATTCATTGTACCGGCCGTGGTTTAGATCAATCAGATTATCGGATACCGGCATGATCGATTTTAATTTCGTCTTCGACAGATTGGAAATAGCTCCTGCCAGTCGCGCAGTTTCTTCGGGGAACCGGTTTTCTGTCGATTGATGCGTAGGAATTTCGCTGTCAAAATCGAGAGACTTGGCAGGGGAGATAATAGCAATCACGGTAAATAAACCTCATAATTCCGGGTTTTTACACCCATATACAAATTTTAATCGGATGACTGTGGCAACGAACACCGTTGTTCAACAACTATTCAGCGGATTCACCCTATAAATGTGTGTGAACCTTGGTAATAAAGCCAAGACAGATTATGGTGCAACCATATTCGGGGGACCGATATTCGGTTCTCTAACATTAAAGTTTTTATTCGGAGGAATTTTATGCGTTTTCTATCTCATCTTTCTTTGGCTGTCGTGCTTGCCGCTGCCGGAACATTAGCGGTTTCCGCTATGCCGCAGGAGGCGCAAGCGGCCAAGAAGAAGGACAAGGGCCCCAAAATTGAAATCAGCAAAGAAATCAGACCACAAGTAGCCGAAATTCAAAAAGCAATGGGCAGTGATACGCCCGCATCGGCAAAGCCGCTTGTGGAAGCGCTTTTGGCACAGCCTCTGACTGGTGGTGACCAATATGTTGCCGGACAATTGGCTATCCAACTGGGTTCTAGTTTAAAAGACACTGACCTTCAGGAAAAAGGGATCAATGCCTCCCTTGCAAGTGGCCAGACATCTGCTGAGCAAATGCCAGCCTTCTTATTTTATTCCGGTAATTTTGCTTATGCTGCGGGACGTTATCCAGAGGCTGTGCAAAAGCTACAGCAGGCCTCCGCCGCCGGTTATGCCGAGAATGATATTGGCGCATTAATCGCCGAAGCCTATTTCAAGCAAAATAAATTCCAAGAAGGCTTGGCTGCGCTGAACAGCGCGATCGAAATTCAAAAAGCCAAAGGCGTCAAGCCATCAGAAAACTGGTATCGCCGAGGTGCGGGCATCGCGATGCAAAATAACGTAAACGGAGCATCCGGAACCTGGACCTATAAATTGGTTGAAGCCTATCCAACCGGTGAGAACTGGAGGGCTGCTTTGTCGGTTTATCGCGATTCAGCTATCCCGAAGTTGTCAAATCAGGAAAATCTTGAACTGATGCGTTTGATGCGGAAAGCGAAAGCGATGGAAGGCGAACGCGACTATTTTGAATATGCCGATGCCGCCGATCCGCGCAGATTGCCGGGCGAAGTGGTTTCATTGTTGGAAGAAGCGCTAGCAACCGGCAAAGTTCCTTCATCCAGCAGCTATGTGAAAGAAACATTGGCTGCCGCCCGCAGCTCGGTTGCGGCCGATAAAGCGAGTTTAGCTGCTTCTGAACGGGATGCTAATAAGTCTGCTAATGGTAAGATCGCACTGGCAACAGCGGACGCAATCTTGGGATATTCCGATTTTGCAAAAGCGGCTGCTTTATATCAGGCGGCTATTTCCAAAGGTGGCATTGACGTGGCGCGGGCACAAATGGGTCTGGGCATTGCTAAGGCCGGAGAGAGTAACTGGAGCGAAGCGAAGCAGGCTTTTTCTAGCGTGACTGGCACTCGCAAGCCTATCGCGAATTTCTGGACTTTGTGGATTGATCAGCAAACTACTCCAGTAGCCGCCCCGACACCGGCGCCAACCGCGAACTAAAAGGGCTTCTTAAAGGCTTCTTATATGTGAAAAAGGGTGCTGCTGGCGCCCTTTTTTTTGTCCTATTTCAACAGCTATTTTCTGATCGGTACGCCCGGCAGATTTTTGGCCGATCTTATCGTCAATGAAGTTTTGACACTGGCGACATTAGGGGCTGCTGTTAATTTGCTTGTCAAAAAGCTTTGGAATTCCTGTAAATCTCTTGCTACGACCTTTAGCATGAAATCAATCTCACCATTGAGCATATAACATTCGCGCACTTCCGGAAGCTGATCGACATGCTCTTCAAAGGCTTGCAAGTCTGATTCTGCCTGGCTTTTCAGACTCACCATTGCAAAAACGGTAATGGTAAATCCCATTTTTGCCGGATCGATCGCTGCATGATAGGCAGTGATGATTCCGCTATCTTCCAACGCTCGCATCCGCCGAAGGCAGGGCGGAGCCGTTAGCCCTACACTATTGGCTAGTTCCACGTTCGTGATCCGCCCCTGATTCTGCAACCGTTCCAGAATCTGTAAGTCAATTTCATCCAAATTATTGTCAGCCATATGTTTGCAATTTCCGTTCGCGAATCGATATCTTCTTATAATAATATTAGTGCACCAAGCAATGGTTGCTCACTTGTCCCACATTGTGACGTAGCATAATCTGGACTTACGATAATTGAAAATTGCCGTTATCACCTCGTTAACACTTTTATTAAACCTTGCTATACCGGAACAATATTTGCGCTACGATGATCGCCTGAAAACAGTGCTAAAAGGACCTTTCCCAGACGGAAAAGCCGCGGCTGTACAATGGCGCCAAGTCGCTGACCTTATGGCACAAAAGCCGGACCTTCTGGTTAATGCAGTTGTCCAGTCAGGTCTTACCCGGCTGCGCGATTTACATGACCGCGTGAATGAAGCGGATCGGACCGCAGCGGTAAAGGCGCTGAATGGGCGTTTAAGGTCATCTCCATTGCTTGTTTACCTTTGTGCGGATGACGATTCCGTTTGTGATGCCGCTATTGCAGCGGCTGATCTTTCGGACGAGCACTGGGCAGACGTCATTCCGCAATTATCTACGCAAGGGCGGAGTATCTTAAAGACAAGGGCCGATCTGGGGCCAATGGCACGCGATTTGTTAAATCTGGCGCCGTCGGCGGGATCGGGATCGCCTGAAAAGCTGACAATAGTCCAAGATGTACCCACTGAACACCTTGGTAATGCATTAAATATTCTTCCTGAAGAAGAGACGGTTGAGGAATCCCAGATCAGCAATTTGGTCGCCAAAATAGCTGATTATCAACGTATCCGCGCGACGGAAACGCCGTTGCCACCAGCCAATGATCTGGAGCATCGCAGCTATTTCGTCGAAGCGATTGATGCGATCAACTTTGAGACAGATGATAGTGGCACCATCATCTGGGCAGAAGGTCCGCCCAAAGGGGCGATTGTGGGTGTCACCATAGCGGAACCCACATTTGATGACGGACCCGGTCCGGATGCTTATGGAGCTGCTGCGTTTCGACAGAGAATGCCGTTAGAAAATGCCCGTATGCGCTTATGTGGTGCGCCGATAGTGGCAGGTGACTGGCGGATGTCGGCCATTCCTTATTTTGGCGAGGAGACGGGTCGGTTCAAAGGTTATCGCGGCGTCGTGCGGCGACCCAATGCCGCTGAAGATGCTGGACATAATAGCCGGGATGTCGAGCGGCGAGAGCAATTGCAGCAACTTATTCATGAACTGCGTACGCCGCTGAATGCCATTATTGGTTTTAGCGAGATTATCGAACAACAGCTTTTTGGTCCGGCATCCTATGAATATCGCACCTTATCGCGAAGTATAATGGACGAAGCACAGCGTTTGCTGGCCGGTTTCGAAGATCTAGATATTGCGTCGAAAATCGATGCGGGTCAGATGGAATGCGTGTCGGGGCTGACCGAGCCCGAATGGTTGTTAGAACGCCTGTCTCAGCGGCTCCAAAGCCTGACGGAAAGCAAGTTAGTAGATTTGCACATCACCAAGGCAGAGCCCGTGCGGCCTTTTGCTCTGGATAGCGAATCCGTTGAGCGTATTTTTGCCCGATTATTGTCTGCGGCGATTATCGCTTGCGATAATGGAGAAGAATTGCGGGCTGATTTACGGACCCGTATCGGGTCACAGCCGGTCAACCATTTCAGCCTGTCACGCCCGTCACGAATCAAAGGTATTTCGGAAGAACAGTTGCTTGATCCGTCGCAGGGCATTGACGGTGATGTGAGCGATGCACCGCTTCTTGGTCTTGGTTTCTCACTTCGGTTGGTGCGCAATTTAGCAAAATCGGCCAATGGAGCCCTGACAATTTCAGAAGAGAGGATAGGGTTGACCCTACCAGCAGCGGCGACTAGCGAAATAAGTATAAGGGAAACCGAGATCGAGTAATTGAACCGGATAGGTTTGATTGAACAAGTGGGGCCGCAATGTTTTTAAAGGCAGGACAAGCCGCTGGCAGTTTTAACAAAAACAGCCGAGCGAAACTGCCGGATGATTTTGGTTGCCGCTTTTTAATTAGTATTGATACCGAAGAGGAATTTGACTGGGACGGCCCTTTCAAGCGGAGCGGGCATACAAATGTTTCTGTAGGTAAGCTGGAGCGTTTTCAGGAATTTGTTGAAAAATACGCGATTAAGCCGGTATATTTTATCGATTATTCCATCATTGAAAGCGACGAAGCAACCGCATTTTTGAAAAATGTCGGTCGTGCGGGTAGCGCTACGATCGGAGTTCACCTGCATCCTTGGATCAACCCGCCATTTGACGAAAAAACAAGTAATTTTAATAGCTATGCCGGGAATCTTCCAAAAGAACTCGAAGAAGCAAAAATTGTCGCGTTGCGGACTGCGATTGCGGAAAAGACCGGAACCTTGCCGATTATATATCGCGCGGGCCGCTATGGTGTCGGAGCTCATAGTATCGAGGTTTTGGAGAATCAGGGTTTCCTGATCGATAGTAGCGTGCGATCCCGCTTTGACTATTCGAATCAAGAGGGGCCCAATTTCTCTCATATAGGTCCGGAACCATTTTGGCTTAACCGGGAAAAGAACCTGCTTGAGTTACCGTTGACTAGTGTTTTTTCGGGATTGTTGCGAAAGCAAGGTGATATTTTATCATCGCTGTTCAACCGTTCATCAACCGCTGAGGCCATTCTATCAAAAACCAAAATGCTGCAACGTATTCCTTTGACGCCAGAGGGCGTATCAGCGCGGGAAGCTAAAGAAGCGATAGATATAGCCTTGGACGACAAGCTCCAGCTGCTGATATTCTCGTTTCACTCCCCATCTCTATCCGCAGGGCACACGCCTTATGTTCAGACCGATGAGGATCTAGACCTGTTTTACGATTGGTGGCGCGAAGTGATCGAGCATTTGCTGGAGCGCGGAGTATCGCCCGTTAGCGTTGAAGAACTGATCGTCGCCGCGGGGTTGGGTAACAAATAATTGCCCCGTGTTTTACAGGTCGTTCCATTTTAACAATTTATTTCGTTTCACCGCTTGCCAAATCAACTGCCTATCCGCTATCGGAGCGGACCTTGAGGATCGGTATTTCATCGAAATGCGGGTATTCGGGGGCCTGTAGCTCAGTTGGTTAGAGCTGGCCGCTCATAACGGCTAGGTCGGGGGTTCGAATCCCTCCGGGCCCACCAACCTCTTCTGAATCAGGGCGATAAGTCGTCCTTTTTCAATTAGGTTGAAAAAGAAGTAAAAACCCTTTGCTTTTCCCTAACTCACAGCTTAGGGGAAGCGCGCGTCGGGGAGTGGCGCAGGCTGGTAGCGCACCTGGTTTGGGACCAGGGGGTCGCAGGTTCGAATCCTGTCTCCCCGACCATTTTTCGGATTGAAATAAATTCGAGAAGATGGCGACCGAAAAATCCTAGATGGCGGTGGCCAAGTGGTAATGAAGGCTTATCTTCTGCTGTGGCAACGAAGCCGGTAACGACATTCTGGAAAACCAGCGAAATCGATCCGCCATAAAGCGAATATCAGCATTTCTGTTCGTAAAATAAAGGCGGCTAGTTGCTGGTCACTTATAAACTTATGCCATGACTACGGTGCGTTTGCGGTCCAGACGTTCCATCATGCTTCTGATAACGGCGGGATGGAACGTGTAATCGATCTGACAACCATATTCGTCATTTTTTTTCCATAGCAGATTGGCGGTCAGGATGTTCATACTGGGTATTTTGAGCGTTAAGCCAATGTCGGGATTGAGCCGTGCAGCGCACTCAATCTTGATGATTGTATCAGAAATGGTTGTCACCACACATGGAACATTTTCTGAATTGCTCTGTTTTACCTGTGCATCAATATGTAATGAATCGCCGTAAATCATATCTCGTTCTCCAATCACTGCAGGCCGTGAAAAGCCCGCAACGGTTATCGGTGTCTGGACCGATTATGCCAAGATAGTAGAATGCCGCCTAAAGTGAGATATCGGAAAACAGTTAATCAAGTCCATTGAATATTAACTATGAAAAAACGAAAAATAGGGTTTTTTGAAAGAGAGTTTCTATTCCGGAGTTCCTGCAACGGCAGGATTCGATTGTGTGGGCGCAATAAATCAATCGGATTCCAAGTTATCTTTCATTTCAGATTTTAGGACTTTAACCGCTTCATCGGCGGCTGCCTCCAATGATTTCGCATCGCCTTCAATCTGTTGCTCGACCGCGATTGTTGCGCCCTCGTTCTGTTCCTCCATAGGAACGTCGGAACAAGCCGCAAGCATCGCGAGACATGCAAAGGGCGTGAATTTGCGCACGGGCTATTTCCTGCTCGGCATGGTGAAATCGATATCGCTATTGGCAATGACGGAGAGCACCGTGGTCCAAGCCGCAACATTTTGGCGCATTTGTTTGGGATCAATTTTGTCCAAAGTATCGTCCGGAGTGTGGTGCAGATCAAAATAGCGCGTGCCATCCTGCTGAAGGTCAATCACTGCCAGATTATTGCTAGCGATAATATTGCTCACATCGGCCCCGCCAGTCGCTGGAGGACCGGACGAACCAATGCCCAAGGGCAAAAGGGCCTGAGCGATTTGTTTTTGCACAGTTTCGGCTCCATCTGGCAAATTAAACTCGACACGCCAGATATTGTCGGCGCCAAAATCAGACTCCATCGCGATGACGTGCTTGCTGCCTGTATGAGCCTTTGCATAGGCCTTGCCGCCCCAAAGGCCGACTTCTTCGGCACCGGCCCATAATATACGGATTGTGCGCAGCGGTTTGCCATGATCCATGATTTGTTTGGCCGCAGCGGTAACAATGCCGCACCCAGCTGCATCATCGAACGCACCCGTCGCCAGATCCCAGCTATCAAGGTGACAAGCGATGAGGATCATTCCCTTGGACGGATCGCGGCCAGTGACTTCCGCAATGATATTGCCTGACTCCTGCTCTCCAATATTTTGAGGGGTCAGCACCAGCTTCATCGCTACTGGCATTTTGGATTTTTCAGCGAGTTTCATTATCCGCTCAAGATTATCCGCATCGGGAAGCGAGAGCGCGCCCGCCGGTATCGGCTTTACACCTTCAGGGAAATTCATATTTCCGGTATGCGGATTGCGATGACTATCGGTACCGATGGACTTTATTACATAGGCCGCAGCGCCTTTTTCCGAAGCGATACCAGGGCCATTCCAGCGCACGGGGCCAAAGGCTCCATAGCCAGAGCCATCCTGCGCGCGATGCATATTATGCGTAACAAAAGCTATCTTGCCCTTCAGGCTACCATCTGGTGCTGCCTGCATGGCGGCCAGAGAATCAAAATAAACCACCTCCGCTTCTATCCCGGCGTCGCCGGTGCTGGCGCTATTGCCCAGCGCGGTCACATGAAATTTCTGAGGGTAAGGGACTGTTACTTCCGCTGTTTCCGCGCCGCGGACCCATGTCGGCATCATGAAAGGCTCGTTACGGACATTCTGAAAACCAAGCGCTTTCAGTTTCTTTACCGACCAGTCACGGGCGCGGGCCTCTGCCTCGGTTCCTGCCTGCCGCTGCCCGACTTCTGTGGTCAGGCCTTCGGTAATCTCAAAGGCCACTACGTCCTTCAAAGCCTTGTTTTGAATGGATTCCGGGTCATGCGAAACTGCAAAAGCTGCTTTGGAAAAAAGCATTGCCGCTGCTGCAATTGCGACGGGGGTGAGCAGGATGGAAGGTTTTAACATGGTAACTGCCTAACTCGCCTTTTGTCATTTGCCAATGCTCTCTTGCGAGTTGCCGTTGATTTCGCTAGGCGGTGCGAAAATCTAACCACATTGAAGTCAAAGGATACCGCCAGATGGCCGTCCAATATAGCTATGTCATGAAGGGTCTGACAAAGACCTTCCCCGGTGCTGCAAAGCCAGTACTTGATAATATTCACCTGCAATTTCTGCCCGGCACAAAAATCGCCATCATTGGTAAAAATGGTGCGGGTAAATCGACTCTGATGAAAATCATGGCCGGTCAGGATGACGAGTTTCAGGGCGAGGCATGGGCAGGCGAGAATATTCGCGTTGGCTATCTGGCTCAGGAACCGCAGCTTGACGAAAGCAAGACGGTCAAAGAAAACGTTATGGACGGCGTTCGCGAAGTCGCGGATCTTGTCGGACGCTTTAATGAAATTTCCAACATCATGGGCGACCCGCCGGAAGATGCGGATTTTGACGCGCTGATGGAAGAAATGGGCGAACTGCAGGAGAAAATCGACGCAGTCGACGGCTGGACCCTCGACAATCAGCTCGAAATCGCAATGGAAGCGCTACGTTGCCCTCCGGGTGACAGTGCGGTGACTGACCTATCCGGTGGTGAGAAACGCCGTGTGGCGCTCTGCCGCCTGCTTCTCGACAAGCCGGAAATCCTGATGCTTGATGAGCCTACCAACCACCTCGATGCCGAAAGCGTCGCGTGGCTGGAGAAACATCTCATCGACTATGCTGGCAACGTTATTCTCGTAACCCATGACCGCTATTTCCTCGACAATGTCGTCAACTGGGTGCTCGAAATCGACCGTGGTAAAGGCTTGCCGTTTGAAGGCAATTATTCCAGCTGGCTGGAGAACAAATCTAAACGGATGGCGCAAGAAGAGCGTGAAGATAAAAGCCGTCAGAAAGCGATTGATAACGAGCTGCAATGGATGCGGCAAAGCCCCAAGGCGCGACAAACCAAGTCCAAGGCGCGTATCAAATCCTTTGACGATCTGGTTGCTTCGCAGGAAAACCGCGTGATCGGCAAGGCGCAGATTTTGATCCAGACACCGGAACGCCTTGGCTCCAAGGTGATCGAGGCCAAGGGGCTGACCAAGGCTTATGGTGACAAATTGCTGTTTGAAAATCTCGAATTTTCGCTGCCACCGGGTGGTATAGTTGGCATTATCGGCCCCAACGGTGCCGGTAAAACCACTTTGTTCCGGATCATCACGGGACAGGATACACCGGATAGCGGCACGCTCGAACTCGGCGAAACGGTGAAGCTTGGCTATGTCGATCAAAGCCGCGATACGCTGGATGCGTCAAAAAACATCTGGGAAGAAATTTCCGGCGGCCATGATTTTTTTACCTTCGGTAAGAATGAAGTCCAGACCCGTGCTTATGTCGGCGCGTTTAACTTCAAGGGCACTGACCAGCAGAAGAAAGTGGGCCAGCTATCCGGCGGTGAACGCAATCGCGTCCATCTTGCCAAAATGCTGAAAGAAGGCGGCAACGTGTTGCTGCTCGATGAGCCCACCAACGATCTCGACGTCGAAACCCTGCGCGCACTCGAAGACGCGCTGGAAAGCTTCGCCGGCTGCGCCGTGGTCATCTCGCATGACCGTTTTTTCCTTGATCGGCTTGCGACCCATATTCTGGCGTTTGAAGGCGATAGCCATGTAGAATGGTTTGAAGGAAACTTCGAGAGCTATGAAGAAGACAAGCGTCGGAGACTGGGCGATGCGGCTGATCGGCCTACACGGGTGGCTTATAAGAAATTGACTAGGTGATTTTCAAAATCTGAAGCTATTGAGGTATATAGATAGACCGTTATTAATATCGTCATGCTGAACTTGGTTCAGCATCCATGTCGGCGCTGGCTGTGCTTGGGTGACACTGGATACCGGATCAAGTCCGGTATGACGAAAATATTAGAAGCAGCGATTATTCATTAGCGCTTAGATAGTGCTTGTCACCTAATAGGCTAACCGCAATAATTGCTAACAACGCAGCAACAAAACCCGGAATAATCTCGTAAACTCCCGGTCCGTCCATAAATTCCTTATTCCAGCCTATCGCGATCCACACAATCACCACCAGCGCGCCGGTGACAAGTCCGGACACCGCGCCAGCGCCAGTCATCCGCTTCCATGTCAGTGACAGCAAAATCAGCGGTCCGAACGCTGCGCCAAATCCGGCCCATGCGTTGGAAACGAGGCCCAGAACCTTGCTATCCGGATCGCGCGCGATGAAAATCGCGACCAGCGCCACCAAGGCGACAGCAAGCCGCCCGACATTGACAGTTTCCCGTTCGCTGGCATTTTTGCGCAGGAACAGGCGGTAGAAATCCTCGGTCAATGAGCTGGAAGAGACGAGCAATTGCGAGCTGATCGTGCTCATGATCGCCGCGAGCAACGCGGCTAAAAGGAAGCCGGTAATCAGTGGATGAAACAATGTGTTAGCGAGCAGAATGAAGATGGTTTCGGGATCCTCGAGCACCAGCCCGTTCATCTCGACATAGGCGCGCCCCGTGACGCCGACGCCGATCGCGCCGAGCAATGCCACGCCCATCCAGCTCATGCCGATGGTCCGCGCTTTTGCGACGTCGGGGATCGAGCGGATCGCCATAAACCGCACGATGATATGTGGCTGACCAAAATAGCCCAGGCCCCAAGTTATCGCCGAGAGAAAGCCGATTAAGGATAGTCCAGCGGTTAGGCTGAGGAAATTTGGGTCGATGGTGTTAAGTTGGCTGGTGACAGCGCTAATTCCGCCATTGTCGGTCGATACGACGATTGGCATCAGCACCAAAGCGACCACCATGATGCAGCCCTGAACAAAATCGGTCAGGCTAACCGCGAGAAAGCCCCCAACCATCGTATAAGCAAGCACGACGCCCGCAGTCATCCATATGCCGAGCATATAGTCGCTCATGCCGGTCTGGCCGAACATGCCGGCGAAGCTGGTCTCAAACAATTTGCCGCCTCCGACAAGGCCGGCTGCGGTATAGACGGCGAAGAACAGGACGATGATGACCGCCGAGGTCACCCGCAGGGCTAGTGCCTTGTCGGGAAAGCGATTGGCCAAAAATTCAGGGATGGTGAGGGCGTTGCCCATTTTTTCCGTCTGTTCGCGCAGGCGCGGCGCTACGACGATCCAGTTGACCAAAGCACCAACGAATAGCCCGATACCGATCCACACTTCGACCAGACCAGCTGCATAAAGCGCACCAGGAAGGCCGAGCAATAGCCAGCCCGACATATCGGAAGCACCCGCGGAGAGTGCCGCCACCGCAGGATGAAGATTGCGGCCTCCCAGTAAATAGCCTTCGCTACTATCAGTGGATTTACTCCAAGCGTAAAAGCCAATGGCCAACATTAGAATGAAATATAGGGCGAGTGAAATTAAGGCTCCGGTTTGCATAACAGACTCTATCGCAACCTTTTCACCCAAACACCACCACCTTCGCGGCGCTGGACGTCGAAAATGGAAACGGTGTCAAACATATCAACCAATTTGGTAAAACCATAGTTGCGGACATCGAAGCTGGAACGGTTGCCCGCAATTTTCCCGACTTCACTAAGGCTTGCGAAGCCTTTTTCATCTCGGTTGCTGGCCATATAGGCATCGATCAGAAGCTTCAGAAGCTCGTCATCAACCTTGCCGCCAACGTCGGTCACTTCCGTTTTAATCAGCACATCAACATCAATAAACCGGCTACATGCTTGCCGGAATCCTTCGGGTGTCTTGGTGCTGCCGAATCCGTAAACCGGAATGCCATCTTGGCGAATACGCATGGCCAGCGGCATGAAATCGCTGTCGCTGCTCATGATCCCGAATCCGGTGACATTGCCGCGAAACAATAGGTCCATCGCATCGATGGTCATCTTCATATCAGTGGCATTTTTGCCTTTGGTAATGTCAAATTGCTGTTGGGGTTCGATGCCATATTTATGCAAAATGTTCGCCCAACCTTTCAACGAAGGCTTGTTCCAATTACCATAGGCACGACGGATATTCACGGTGCCTAGTTCTGCAAGGGCAGTTAAAACCGGATCTATTCCGGCATGGCTGGCATTATCTGCATCAATTAACAGGGCAATATTGTCATTGTGTGATTTTGTCATGGTCCCCTTGATGAACTTGGCATAGCGTGGCTTCAAGGAGAAAAACGGATTTTCCTTCTGACGAGCCCTATTCTACGACCGAGAACGTATCATTCTGTTCATCCAGAACATGCAGCTTGCCGCCGGAAATTGCGAACCATGCGCCGATGAGCTTTATCGATCCGTCGGCTTCTTTTTCCTGTATGCACGGGAAAGTACGTAAATTGGCAAGACTGGTCTTAATGCCTTCATGTTCCATAGCTAGTTGCGCGGCATCACTACTCAAATCTCCATGATCATGGACAACTTTTTCTCGCGCATCATCTAGTAAGGTGATCCAGTCGGCGATGAATCCGCCTTTACCGGGAGGCATGTCCTTCATCTGTTCGGAAAGGGCGGCAGCACAACCGCCACAGCTGCCATGCCCCATGACAACCACTTCCTCCACTTTCAGAAACTGGACAGCAAATTCCAAGGCTGCAGAAACACCATGCTGACCGGGAGTTGTTTCAAAGGGTGGCACCAAGGCCGCCACGTTCCGAACGACGAATGTTTCACCCGGATTAGTGTCAAAAATCTGGGTGGGATCAACGCGGCTATCGCTACACGCGATAATCATCACCTTGGGGCTTTGGCCTTCTTTTAATTGATCCCAGCGTTCCCGCTGCATTTTCCAATGTTTGGAACGAAAGCGGCGATAGCCGTCGAGCAAGTCAGTAAAATTTGTCATATTTGCTCCATAACACCGACTAAAGGGGTGGCAAGACAGGTTTTCTTGTCCTATTCGATAGAAATGAATGAAATCACAAAAATACCACCGCTTTCAGGGCAACCTGTTCGTCAACGCAAGCCAGACTGGATTCGCGTAAAAGCGCCGATGGGCAAAGCTTTTGAAGAGACCCGCAAGTTGATGCGGGAACATAAACTCAACACGGTTTGTGAAGAGGCAGCATGCCCGAATATCGGTGAATGCTGGACCAAGAAACATGCGACGGTTATGATCTTGGGTGATGTCTGCACGCGGGCGTGTGCTTTTTGCAATGTAAAGACAGGCATGCCCATGCCGGTGGATGTGTTGGAACCCCAGCATACCGCGGACGCGGCCGCTAAATTGGGGCTGGAGCATATTGTTATCACGTCCGTGGATCGTGACGATTTACCTGATGGCGGCGCAAGCCAATTTGTAAAAGTTATTGAGGCGCTGCGCCGGACAACTCCCAAAACAACTATAGAAATTTTGACGCCGGATTTCCGGAACAAATCGGAAGCAGCAGTAGAGGCCATCGTTGCGGCACGACCCGATGTGTATAACCACAATCTGGAGACTGTTCCGCGGCTTTATCCTAATATCCGCCCCGGTGCGCGCTATTATGCTTCGTTGCGTCTTTTGGAACAGGTTAAACGGCTCGATCCGTCGATCTTCACCAAATCCGGCATCATGCTCGGCTTGAGCGAGCAGCGGTTGGAAGTGCATCAGGTGATGGATGACATGCGATCAGCCGACATCGATTTTTTGACCATGGGTCAATATCTGCAACCCACGCCCAAGCATGTGAAGGTTGATGAATTTATCAAGCCGCAGGCTTTTGATGCTTATGCATCCATCGCACGGGCCAAAGGGTTCTTGTTGGTCGCTTCAAGCCCGCTGACACGGTCGAGTTATCATGCCGGCGATGATTTTGCGAAAATGCGTCAGGCGCGTGAGGAAAAACTGGCCCGTGCCGGCGCATAGGGAAACGCGTGAGCTTCCTTACAGCGCAACGCAGATGTTTGAGCTGGTTGCAGATGTCGGGCGTTACGAAGAATTTCTGCCTTGGGTTGTGGGCACGCGTATTCGCTCCGACAGTGAAACCGAAATGATTGCCGATGTAATCGTCGGCTTTAAAGGCTTGCGTGAACAATTTGCGTCGCGCGTTCTGAAAGATGTCGACGGCCGATCAATCGAGGTGGATTATCTCGACGGACCGTTGAAGCTATTGCATAATGAATGGATGTTTCGCGAACGGGGTGGGGGCGGAAGCTATGTCGATTTCTATGTGGAATTTGCCTTCAAGAACCGCGTCTTCGAAAAACTGGCCGGGCAGGTATTTGCCAAAGCCTTACATAAAATGACCAGCGCTTTTGTTGAGCGTGCCGGGGAAATTTATGGCAATAATTATTCGGAATTATCGGGTAGTAATAGTTCCAGCGCAACCAACGCCGCCTGAAGCCGGATATCGGCCCGGCTTTTGTCGGTACCGAAATCATGACGATCGGCCACGACATCATCGATGTCCTTGTTTTTTTCTGCTTTGGCGAAAACCACTGTTCCTATAGGCTTCTTCTCGGTTCCACCATCGGGGCCAGCCACTCCGGTAATCGCCACAGCCACATCACAACCTGATCTTTCCAATGCACCTTGCGCCATGCCCCAGGCCACCGCAATAGATACGGCTCCAAAAGTGTCGAGCATATCATGGCTGACACCGAGCAGTTGATGCTTGGATTCGTTCGAATAGGTGTTGAACCCGCAATCGAAAACATCGCTGCTGCCAGCAATTTCGGTTAGAGCTGCGGCAACGAGTCCGCCTGTGCAGCTTTCTGCCACAGCGATGCGGCGTCCTGCTTTGCGATTGGCATCGATAACTTTCTCAGCCAAATTGACGAGCTTTTTGGGCAATAGATTTTGCATGGGGCCCCGCTAGCCTATCCGATAGGTGCTTTGCAAATGTTGAAAGGGTCTTTCTTGCCTTCGCTATCTTTATTACTGCCCAATTGCGCTAACATAACGGTGAGGCCAGCAAGATTTGCTGTCGGCAAAGGTGCCAGTAATCCGTAAACTTTATCAATTGTCGGGCAATCCTTTGACTTTATTTCTTGTGCAAGCATCGTAGGAATCATGGCATCAACAAAAGGACGCAAAGCATTTATATCCATATTTTCCGGCAAATCCTGTCCAACTAATAGGCGGATTGCCGTGCTTGCTTTTGGCCATGCTTGTTGGGAATCCGCTTTATATCGTTCCATCTGAACCGAGTCACTTTTCAGTAAAAGCGAGCCAGAGGGCAGGCTGGCAGAACATTTATTTCTCACCGCACCTAAAGCAGCGGGCAAAATATAGGTTATCAGCGATTCTGCTGTTTCAGACGAAATACATTGTTTGGCTTCGGCAGCCTGTAGTGACGTGGCGCTAACTAGGGCCATCAAGGCCGTGGCGGCTGATATTTTTCTCAACATTATTCTTGCTCCATCGTAATTGTTGCGATTGCCTGCGCTGCGATACCTTCTCCGCGTCCGGTAAAGCCCAGGCTTTCAGTGGTTGTCGCTTTGACGCTGACCTGACTGACCGAAATATCAAGAATATCAGCTATATTTTGTCGCATCGCTTCCCGATGCGGTTTGATTCTCGGAGCCTCGCAGATCACTGTCATATCGACATTGTTAATGCGGCCACCTTTCTCTTTGATGACCGATGCAGCAAATGCGACAAATTTATCCGACGATGCGCCGCGCCATTTGGGATCAGAGGGTGGGAAATGGTCGCCAATGTCCCCCGCTCCAGCCGCGCCTAATAGCGCATCGGTCAAGGCATGGAGCAGCACATCAGCATCGCTGTGTCCGGCAAGTCCCTTGTCATGCTCTATTTTCAACCCGCCCAGCCAAAGTTCCTCGCCAACGGCCAGTTGATGGACATCAAAGCCCATTCCAGTGCGTATCTGCATAATTTTCTGTTCCGATAACTCGGCAAAGTCATCTGCTGTAGTATACTTTTTTAAGGCTTCATCGCCTTCGACAATCGCAATCTCATACCCGGCCGCTTTGAATATTTGTGCGTCGTCGGTAGCATCTTTGTCAGCAGGCCAACGCTCATGGGCTTCAATCAGTTTTTCGAAATCAAAGGCTTGAGGTGTTTGTACGCGCCAAATTTTACTCCGGTCCAGCGTTTCCCGTGCATATCCTTCCGCAATTTTTATCGCCGTATCGATAGTGGGCAGTACGGGAATTGCTGCTGATTCGCGGGCAATCGATGCGACAAGCCTGTCGATCACTACATGCGATAAATATGGCCGCGCAGCATCATGGATCAGGACATTCTTTCCGCCCCCAGCGGCAGCAATGGCCATCAACCCATTACGGACACTATCTTGCCTTGTCGCTCCACCGATGACTATTTCATAGTTGGACAAGCCATCCAGAGCCTTAATTAATTCCGCTTCCTGACCGGAACCGATAACGATCCAGAGCCTGTCAATATCCTTATGGTCCAAAAAGCATGTGGCGCATCGCCGGACCATTGGTTGGCCGTCCACCGGTGCAAATTGCTTTGGCCGCCCCAATCCGGACCGTTCACCTTGGCCAGCGGCGACAATCAGGGCATGATTTTGTTGGGCAGGGGCGGTAGAATCACTCATCGGAACTGATCTAGCCCAGTCCCTTCTTGCCTGCCAGCCGCTTTGACGATAAAGGCTGCTTAAATTTTAGGCATATGACATGATATTGAAACCCATCTCGATTGATAAAATCACGATAAACAGCCCGGTATTGCTGGCGCCGATGACCGGCGTTACTGATTTGCCGTTCCGCAAATTGGTGCGGCGCTTCGGTTCAGGTTTGAACGTGACCGAAATGATCGCGAGTCAGGCGATGATTCGTGAGACGCGCCAATCTTTGCAGAAATGCGCGTGGGACCCAACGGAAGAACCGGTCTCTATGCAGTTAGCCGGTTGTTCGCCAGAAGCGATGGCTGAAGCAGCCAAGCTTAACGAAGACCGCGGTGCCCAGATTATCGATATAAATATGGGCTGTCCGGTAAAAAAGGTCGTCAATGGTGATGCAGGTTCCGCTTTGATGCGGGATTTGCCGCTTGCAGCCGCACTTATCAAGGCGACAGTCGCTGCTGTTAACGTGCCAGTGACCGTAAAAATGCGTATGGGCTGGGACCATAGCAGCCTAAACGCACCGGAATTGGCTCATATCGCGGAAGACTTGGGTGCCAAGATGATCACGGTTCATGGAAGAACGCGTTGCCAGATGTACAAGGGCAGCGCCGACTGGACCTTTGTGAAACAAGTGAAAGATGCGGTTTCCGTCCCCGTCATCGTCAATGGCGATATCTGTACCCTTGATGATTGCGAACGGGCTTTGACAGAAAGCGGCGCTGATGGCCTGATGATCGGGCGCGGCGCTTATGGAAAGCCTTGGCTACTAGGGCAGGTCATGCACTGGTTTGAACACGGCACCACATTGGCTGACCCGGATATCCAGACTCAATTTGCGGTTCTGGAAGAACATTATCGTGCCATGCTCGATCTTTACGGAGAAGATATTGGCGTAAAGGTCGCCCGCAAACATATTGGCTGGTATACCAAGGGATTGCCGGGATCAGCGGATTTTCGTAATCAAGCCAATAAAGAGATGGATGCATCAAAAGTTCTCAGCATGTTGCAGGATTTTTACGCGCCTTGGCTCGATAAAGCGGCCGCCTGATGGCTGATTTACCGTCGGCGGAACAGATATTTGCCGGCTTGCCTGATGCATTGTTGATCATCGACGATAATCATAAAATCGTGAAAGTGAATCCCGTCGCCGAAAGTTTTCTGGGGCAAAGCGCAAAACATTTGATCGGCGAACATATCTCCAGTCAGATTCATTTTCATGATGAGCGGTTGGTGAGCGCTTTGACAGACATCGCAGCAAATGTCGCCGCTCGGTGGGTCTTAATTTCCCTAAAGGGAAGGGAGGCAGGTTTAGTGAATTTCGATATTCATAGCTTGCCGGCAGACCAGCGATGGAGAATCGTTTCTATTGCGCCGTTGCCTGCAAACGGGCCTGCCCTTGATCAAGTGCAAGGGGAGCAGGACCAATTTTCCATCCGTGCACCGGATATATTGGGGCATGAAATTAAAAATCCGTTGGCTGCAATAAAAGGTGCGGCGCAATTGCTGGATCGATCTTTAAACGACGAACAAAAATCTTTGACACATATGATTAAAGGGGAGGTGGAGCGGATCGCAAATCTGCTTGACCGGATGCAAAGCCTTTCAACAAAACAGCCAGCAAAGGTGGAAGCGGTTAATGTTCATTCACTGATTGACCGTGCCAGAAGATCGATTGAAACAGCTTGCAATGGCGATCTAAAAATCCGGGATCAATTCGACCCGTCATTGCCGGACGTCCTGGTAGATCCGGATGCGATGATGCAAATTTTGACTAATTTGTTATCCAATGCCGTTGATGCGACCAAAAATGTCGAAAAGCCGGATATTCAGGTGATAACGCGTTATAGTTTCGGTGCGGCTCTTTCCATCCATGGGCCTAAACACATGCTACGCCTTCCGGTCGAAATCATTGTCAGGGATAACGGGGCAGGCGTACCGACGGAGTTGGAACATGACATATTCTCACCATTTGTTTCGACTAAACGAGAAGGTCAAGGGTTGGGTCTGGCATTGGTCCGAAAGCTGATCAACGATATGAACGGGCGCGTAAAATATGTCCGGCCCAGCGATGCATTATTTACTCAATTCATTCTGTTTTTGCCGATAGCGGCACAAGGATAGGTTATGGCGAAGCAAACCATATTACTCGTAGAAGACGATCCATCTGTCAGCCATATTATTTCGACCGCTCTGAAGGCCGAAGGCATGGCGGTGGACAGCTGTAAAACCGTGCCCGATCGAGACGCTTTTTTGGCCAGCGGCAAATATGATTTGTTGATCACAGATGTTGGCTTGGGTGAAGAAGATGGCATTGCCACTTTGGACGCGGTCAAGGCCCGTGATCCCGACTTACCAATCATAGTCATCTCGGCACAAAATACTTTGAATACAGCAGTGCGTGCATCAGAAACCGGAGCATTTGAATATTTCCCGAAGCCCTTTGATCTCGACGAACTTGTCGAGGTTGTGCAACAAGCTATGAAACCACGGAGCGAGGGGCTCTCTACGGAAGATATGGAGGAAGATAATCTTCCATTGGTCGGCAGAAGCCCGGCGATGCAAGAAGTCTATCGCATGATCGCCCGGCTATTACGGAACGATCTTTCGGTTTTGATATTGGGAGAATCCGGAACGGGTAAAGAACTGGTTGCCGAAGCAATCCATAATTTAGGCCATCGTAAAGCAGGGCCGTTTATAGCTGTTAATATGGCTGCTATCCCCACGGACCTGATCGAGGCCGAACTATTTGGCCATGAAAAAGGCGCCTTTACCGGTGCGGTGAGCAGCGCAACTGGTAAGTTTGAGCAGGCCCAAGGGGGAACGCTCTTCCTCGACGAAATTGGTGACATGCCGATGCACGCCCAAACGAGGCTACTACGTGCGCTGCAATCAGGTGAAATTAACCGGGTCGGCGGCAAGGGGCTGATTAAATTGGATGTTCGCATTGTCGCTGCGACCAATCAGGATTTCGTTCGTCTGATCGAAGAGGGTAAGTTCCGGGAAGATCTCTATTATCGCATCAATGTTGTACCGATCGAACTTCCTCCCCTACGGGACCGTGCGAGTGATGTTGCGGCATTAGCGAACCATTTCCTAAATTTGGCGGCGTTAGAAGGATTACCCAAAAAGCTATTGACGAACGAGGGGGTGGAACTGCTGTCCCGCCACGGTTGGCGCGGAAATGTGCGGGAGCTCAAGAATGTCATCTATCGCCTCGTTGTTACCGCGCGCGAGGAAGAATTATCGGAAACAGCGATAAGGCAAATTTTGCATTCGCAGCAGGGGGATGATCAAGATCAAGCAGCAGGGACAGGTTTTTCCGATCGCGTAAAATCGATTGTCGGTGACTTGATGCAGGATAACGGGAATGGAAGTTCTCTTTACATCCGGGCATTGGAAAAATTTGAAAAACCAATGCTGGAAGAAATATTGCGCAAAGCCAATGGGAACCAGATAAAGGCTGCCCAAATCCTCGGAATCAACCGGAACACCCTTCGTAAAAAGCTGACCGAATATGAGATTGATCCAATCCGGTCACGTTAAACTGATTATTTCATACGCCAAAGCGTGATATATTTGAGACATTAGTGCTTTTTTTACAACGAAACTGTTGTATCAATAGCACAATGAATGCACCGCAGCCTTCTTTGGAAAAACGGTCACCGGCATGGCTCCGCCGCCTTTCGCTGCTTGCCGAGAATGACAGGGCGATGAAACGGGTCGAATGGGCCGTTATAGTCCTTTTTCTGGCGATGGGCATAGGCACCTATATTTTATTAAACTCTCAATCCGGAAAAACCGATTTTATATCACCGCCCTTAACTGCCGTATTGCTGGTCGCTAATCTTATCCCGGCCATCATATTATTGGTGTTACTGGGGCGCCGTATGGCCAAAGGACGGGCGGCCAAATCGGCAGTCGGCAGCAGCGGCCGTTTGCATGTCCGGCTTGTGGCACTATTCTCCCTGGTTGCCAGCATCCCGATGTTGTTGGTTGTAATTTTTGCGTCGCTTCTTTTCCAATATGGTGTCGAATTCTGGTTTTCCGACCGGGCTCGCGGGATGCTAGAAAATGCGAACAGCTTGGCACGCGGATATTATGATCAAAATCGGAGAGACGTTGGCGAAGAAACAATCACTATGGCCAGTGATTTACGGAGTTTCTTGACAGAGAAGGGGATTGATCACCCGGAATTTGCAGAAAATTATTCCTTTCAGGTACTGACGCGCAAATTAAATGAATCAGCGATCATCCAATACGGCGAAGATGGCGTCGCGCGTACCGCTGCGGCTGTTAATCCGGACAATAGCGATCCAGCTCCCAAAATTACCGAAGATATAATCAAGCAACTTATGGCTGGCCAAAATTACGTTGTGACTGCCAAAGCGAACAAGATTGAAGCGGTAACTGCGCTCGACTTGGACTCGCAGGTCTTTCTCTATGCGGGCCGTGATTCCGACATGTTGGCGCTTAGCCAATGGGAGCGTGCGCAATCTGTTCTTCAGGATTATGATAATCTCTTCACCCGGTCACGTAGCTTGCAGTTGCAATTTAATATTGCCTTGTTCGTGGTGTCGCTGTTCATTGTTGGCCTAGCTCTATGGATTGCGCTAGCAGTCGCCGACCGGATGGTGCGCCCTGTGGGAGAACTCGTTCAGGCGGCCAAACGTATCACGGAGGGAGATCTCGCAACCCGTGTACCGTCGCCTATTGAAAAAGACGAGATAGGCACGTTGGGGCGGGCATTTAACCGCATGACGGAACGGTTGGAGACCCAGACAATGGCTCTGATAACCGCAAACGAACAATTGGGCAGCCGCCGGGCCTTTATAGAAACGGTTCTCGAATCGGTAACTGCAGGGATTATCAGCCTCGACCAAGACGGGTTGGTACGCCTGATTAATTCCCGGGCACAGGCGCTGCTTGCTAAACAAAGCGATAATCTGCTCGGGAATCAGATTTCGGATATTGCTCCTGAATTTGCCGAGTTGCTTAACGAAGGTGTTGAAAACACGATCATCCAATTTTCTTCGGGTAACGAACTTCGAACGTTGGAAGTGAAAATCGTCAGAGAGTCTTCCGGCTATGTCATAACCTTCGAAGATATAACCCAGCGCCTATTGGATCAGCGCCGCGCGGCCTGGTCCGACGTCGCACGCCGGATCGCACATGAGATCAAGAACCCGTTGACCCCCATTCAGTTAGCGGCAGAGCGGTTACAGCGGCGTTTTGGTAAAAATATAGGCGAAGGTGCCGCGATCTTCTCTCAACTCACCGAAACTATTGTCCGGCAAGTGGGTGATTTGCGCAATATTGTCGATGAATTTTCTTCCTTTGCCCGCATGCCAAAACCAGTTTTTCGGAACGAGAACCTAATTGATATCGTCAAGCAGGCAGTTTTCCTTCAGGAGGTGGCGCAGCCAAAAATAAAATTCCGGTTTGAATCAGAAGGTCCAGAACTTTCGTTGGTTTGTGATCGTCGGCAGTTGGGGCAGGCCCTCACCAATATTGTAAAAAATGCTGTTGAAGCTATTGAACAAAAGGCAGCAACCGGTGATGATTTCTCTTTAGAAGATGGGCAAATATGCATGCGTGTCCATCGCAGTGCCGATAACGTCGAAATTCAATTGGATGATAACGGTATTGGTCTACCCGCAGAGCGGGAAAGAATTGTCGAACCCTATATGACCACCCGGGAAAAGGGGACAGGTCTAGGGCTGGCCATCGTGAAGAAAATTATCGAGGAACATTTCGGTAATATTGATTTCACCGATTCTTGCCTAGCGGAACAGGGCGGCGGGACGAGAGTGACGATAAGCCTAAATCCGGTAAAACTTGCGCGTTTGGATGAGGGCTACCTGTTGCAAGGCGCGGATGCGGACAAGCCGCAAAATAGTGGCAATGACATTGTCATTGCCCAATGGTGATCGTTTCACTCAAACAGAAAAATTACCCCCAAATTAGAGGTCGAAAAATGGCGTTAGATATTCTCATTGTTGATGACGAACCGGATATTCGGGAGCTAATATCCGGCGTGCTTGAAGATGATGGCTATGAAACCAGAGTGGCCGGAGACAGCGATTCAGCATTGGCTGCGGTAAAAGAACGAAAGCCGTCTTTGGTTCTTCTAGACGTATGGTTGAGAGGATCTCGTCTGGACGGTTTGGAATTGCTGACAGAGATCAAGAAAATAGACCCTCGACTGCCCGTCATCGTCATTTCCGGTCACGGCAATATTGATACGGCGGTCGCGGCTATCGGTCAGGGTGCGGTAGACTTTATCGAAAAGCCGTTTGAAGCCGAACATTTAATGCATCTCGTTGCGCGGGCCACAGAGACGGAAAGTTTACGCCGAGAAAATGAAATATTAAAGGCGCGGGTCGGATTCGCGGACGAGCTTACCGGCAACAGCGCATCTTTAAACGCGGTCCGCGCTACACTGAAACGCGTTGCTGGTACGGGCAGCCGTTTACTTATTTCTGGTCCTGCTGGCGTCGGTAAAGAGGTCGCTGCCCGCCTCATGCATAATTGGAGCAAGCGAGCCAATGCGCCATTTGTGACGATTAGCGCCGCGCGCCTGTCGCCGGAAAGCGTCGAAGAAGAGCTTTTCGGAACGGAAAAAAGCGGCGTTGTTGAAAAAATCGGCCTTATGGAAGAGGCTCATGGCGGAACGTTGTTTATCGATGAAGTGGCAGATATGCCGCTAGATACGCAGGGTAAAATTTTACGTGTTTTAACTGAGCAGAGTTTCGTACGTTTGGGTGGCAGCCAGCGTGTCAAAGTCGATGTGCGGGTGGTATCCGCAACGTCGCGCAATCTCGAAGAAGAAATTCAGGAAAAGCGTTTTCGGGAGGATTTATTCTACCGTTTAAATGTTGTGCCGGTGGAAATTCCCCCGCTGAACCAGCGACGCGAAGACATTCCTACATTGGTGGAACATTATTCTGCCCGATTTTCTGCCGATCAGCGTCTAAACCCACCGGAAATTTCAGTCGAGGCTATGGCGGCGCTTCAGGCTTGCGATTGGCCAGGCAATGTTCGGCAACTGCGGAATGTTATCGAACGAACAATCATATTGGCACCAAAGGATAAATTTGACAGAATAGAGATAGAGATGTTGCCACCTGAAATATTGGGCAATGATGATGATCTTGATCAGGGCGTTGCCTCACTTATGGGATCTCCCTTGCGCGAAGCACGAGAAAGCTTTGAGCGGGAATATCTCAAGGTCCAGATTCGGAGGTTTTCCGGTAACATATCAAAAACAGCTAATTTTATTGGAATGGAACGGTCGGCATTGCACAGAAAGCTCAAAATTCTGGGACTTGCGGCGAAGAAGAAGCAGGGCGTAGAATAAGTGCTGAAGGATTGCTGTTGTAGCTTGGCGTTCAAGCTCATATATATCGACGTGTCGGTCTCCCCTAAATTATAGTACCGATAGTAAAAACCCCTGTCTGTGGCCGTTGTGCCGCCAAGAACCGGAAGTCAAATATGACCGATAAATCAAATAACTTGCAAGATCTCTTCTTAAACTCTCTTCGTAAATCTAAAATTCCTGTCACAATGTTTCTGGTCAAAGGTGTCAAATTACAAGGTATCGTGACTTGGTTCGATAATTTCTCGGTGCTGTTGCGCCGCGATGGCCAGTCTCAATTGGTCTATAAGCATGCTATTTCTACAGTCATGCCGTCGCAAAACCTTGATATGGCACCTTTTAATGAATTAATGGATCGTGCCAAAAACAAAAATGGTGTGTTGCAGGAAGTGTTTTTGACCGCTGTGCGGGATAGCAGCGATCCGGTGACAATGTTCCTGGTAAACGGCGTGATGCTTCAGGGGGATATCGTAGCTTATGACCTTTTCTGCATATTGCTGGAACGCGAAGGCCAGACGCAGTTAGTTTACAAACACGCGACGTCAACGATCCAGCCAAGTGGAAACATAAATCTGGCCGATTATAATAATGCGGATGATGCCGAGCATTGATCCCATTTGAGAAAAAAGAACTGGACGGGACCGAAGACAAAGCCGTCATTGTTCATCCCGACATGGGTTTGCTGGGCCAAAATGCCTTGGAATATCGGTTGGAGGAAGCGATCGGGCTTGCTCTGGCAATCGGTCTCGAAACGACATCGGCTCGATATTTCAAGGTTCGCGCTCCTAAGGCAGGGACGCTATTTGGTTCAGGCCAAGTTGATCAGATCAAAACAATATTAGCGCAAGAAGACGCAAATATTTTGATTGTTGATGGCACATTAACCGCGATTCAGCAGCGTAATCTCGAGGAATATATTAAGGTTAAGGTCATTGATCGGACCGGTTTGATTCTGGAGATTTTTGGTGCCCGAGCGGCGACCGCCGAAGGCCGGTTGCAGGTGGAACTGGCCCATCTTGATTATCAAGCGGGCCGTCTGGTACGTAGTTGGACCCACTTGGAACGGCAACGTGGCGGTTTTGGTTTCCTCGGCGGACCGGGTGAGACCCAGATCGAATCTGATCGCCGGATGATCCGCGACCGTATGGCAAAATTGCGCAAGGAATTATCCCACCTTCGCAAAACTCGTACACTTCATCGGTCACGCCGTCAAAAAGCCCCTTGGCCGGTGATTGCTCTGGTCGGCTATACCAATGCCGGAAAATCCACCCTCTTCAATCGCTTAACCGGCGCAGATGTGTTTGCAGAAGATCTGCTATTTGCGACGTTGGACCCCACGATGCGGCAGTTCTCATTACCGGGTTACGATAAGGCCATTATTTCTGACACAGTTGGCTTTGTGTCCGATCTCCCTACCCAGTTGGTTGCCGCGTTCCGTGCGACACTCGAAGAAGTCACGGCGGCCGATGTGATTATCCACGTTAGAGACGTTTCTCATGCATCCAGTGACGCGCAGGCTCATGATGTAGAGCAAATCCTGTTGGAATTAGGCGTTGAGATGGCAGAGGGGGAGGGTACCCCGATCATTGAAGCTTGGAACAAGATTGACTTGATCGATCTGGATGATCCAGACGGAATTAGATTGCCGCAACATCTTCCTGATAATGTTTGCCTTATATCAGCCGCGACAGGACAGGGCATTGATGAGTTGGTGGAGATGGTCAGCGTAAATCTGTCGCATAACCATGATACTGAAACGATCAAATTACCATTGTCAGATGGAAAACGTCTCGCATGGTTGCATGAAAATGGTCGTGTTATGGAATCGGAACAGGAAGATAGTGACGTGAAGCTCACTGTACAAATGTCGCACCGCAATTGGGGACGGTATCACGCGCTTTAAATTATGGCTTTACGTTGTGGACTTCGCCTTTTGCCATTCTATTTCCAGTTCGTCGATCGACATTTCTTTCATGTGGCGTGGAGAAGTTTCTTCTACTTTATTGAATCGTATGGAAAATTTACGCGTTGCGTCCATTAGCGCCTGTTCGGCATCAACTCCATAATGACGCGAAAGATTAACTGCTGAAAAAAGAAGATCACCAATTTCTTCATGGATGTCCGCCTGATTTATCGCCTCTTCCACTTCCTGTAGCTCTTCTAAAAGCTTTGCCTTTACGGGAGCCTTGTCAGGCCAGTCAAATCCGACCCGTGAAGCGCGTTTCTGGATTTTTTGGGCCCGAAGGAGCGCGGGTAGGGCCAAAGCGACTCCATCCAAGGCACTGGATTTTCCAGTTTCTGCGCGCTCTGCTGCCTTTAGCTGTTCCCATCCGGGGCTTTCCTTGGTTTCGCTAAAAATATGCGGATGCCGACGGGTCATTTTCTCACAAATTGCAGAGACAACATCTGTAAAAGAAAAATGGCCGTCATCAGAGGCAATCTGGCTGTGAAAAACGACTTGCAACAATAGATCACCAAGTTCGTCTTTTAGACCGACTAAGTCCTGACGCTGAATTGCATCTGCCACTTCATAGGCTTCTTCGATCGTATATGGCGCCACTGACTCAAAAGTTTGCACCTTATCCCACTCACAGCCTGTTTCAGGATCTCGCAGCTGGCGCATAATATTGAGAAGGGGCTCGATCACTGTCCATCTTTCCTTTTGTCCATTAGGTTGATAATATATATTATGTTAAATTAATATCATTAATTTGGTGAAGGTGGTGTTAAAATCATTTCCTGCCCTTCAACCCGCCAACTAGCCAGCTCGGACAGAAAATTCATTCCCAGCACATTGGAATTCCCAAACGCTTCGGCCACCACGATGGGTAATCCAGATGCTGTCATGGAGCCAACTTTCAATGTCTGGATGCTCCCGCGCTGCGCTTTTACGGTGCCGTTGGCGGTATCAAGATAAGTTGGGAATCCACCGTCATTAATCTGAACATTTGCGGCTTCGGCGGTTTTCAAATTCATCGCCGTCGTCGTCGCTCCGCTGTCAATTAAGAAGCGGACGGACATGCCGTTTACCTCTGCGTCAGCCCAATAATGTCCGTCGGGAGATAAACGAATTATAAGAGTATCACCCACAACTTGCTGCTCGCTGGCTCCAGTCAGCTCGCCGGTGACCTTGTTCCACACGCCAACCAGTTCATGCTGATAAGAAAAAGCCAGAATAAAAAGCGCAAATATTACGACCCAGCTTAATGCCGTCCGGACAATTTCTTCCAAACCAATGCGGCGGGAAAATAAAACACTGCCGATCAACACTAACGCGCCGACCGCAAAAACTAGGTTTAGATTCTGATCTTCGGTCACGTTCAAATCTCTACCACAAGTCCATCATAAGCTGGCCTGATCATTTCTGGCAAAATAGAGCATAGATGGCGGTAATCCATTGATTTATCCATATGGGTCAACAGGCTCAATTCCGGTTTTGTAGATTCTATCAGATCTAGGGTCATGCCGAGATGGGCGTGAGTAGGATGAGGTTCCTGACGCAAAGCATCGACGACAAATATATCGCAATGGTTGAATAGTTTGCACATTCCATCAGTGACTTCGCCAAAGTCGGTTGCATAGCAAATCGACGCGCCGGCATGTTCGAACCGTAATCCTGCGGATGTTATGCTACCATGTGGCTGATCGACAATTTTAACGATGATGTCGCCTATTTGCATTTCGTTTTCGAGCGAACGACCATCGCAAATGGAAGGATAATATTGGTGTCCGTCAAAAGCATAGGCAAAGCGTTGCTTCAAACTGTCTAACGCAAATGGCCGCGCATAGGCGGGAATGGGCTCACGTTTTCTATTAAAAACCTGCCGCAAATCATCAATACCATGGCAATGATCGGCATGATCATGAGTCCAGATCACATTATCGATATAACCAATATTACATGCAAGAAATTGTGCCCGCAAATCGGGAGATGTATCGACCAAAATACGGGTGGTCGGGCTTTCAACTATGATAGACACCCTGCTCCGCCGGTTTTTCGGTTCATTGGGATCGCAATCACCCCAGTCATTTCCAATTCGCGGAACCCCGGATGAGGTACCGCAGCCGAGGATGGTGAGCTTTAGCGCCAAGGTTAGGGGTGCGCTTTGTTAAATAAGCTATAAAAATTCCGTGCTGTTGCCTCGCAAAGCTCAGAATAATCCTCACCACGAAGCTCAGCGAGAAATCTGGCTGTATCCGCGACAAATGCAGGCTCCCCTGTCTTACCGCGATGGGGGACGGGTGCCAAAAAAGGTGCGTCCGTTTCTACCAACAGGCGATCCAACGGGAATTTGGCGGCTGTAGCTTGCAGATCTTTGGCATTTTTAAAGGTTACAATGCCGGAAATGGAAATATATAGTCCCAAATCCAGCGCTTTATAAGCAAAGTCTTCGCTCGCTGTGAAACAATGGATCACACCAGTAAAAGCGCCCTGCTCCATTTCCTCTGCCATGATCGCTGCGGTATCTTCCTCCGCATCACGGGTATGTACAATAATCGGTAGTCCGGTTTCTCGCGCTGCCTGAATATGTGTGCGGAAGCTCTGCCTTTGACGATCACGGTCGCTATGATCATAATAATAATCGAGGCCGGTTTCTCCGATCGCGATAACGCGTTCATGCGCCGCTTCCTCGATCAGCTTCGTGAGATCAATATAGGGATGCGCGTCGGCTTCATGGGGATGGATTCCGATGCTCGCCCAGACATCGTTTTCGCGTTCTGCCGTCGCGACAATATCGCGCCATTCACTTTCCCGTGTGGATATGTTGAGCATGGCAGTCACGCCGCTTTGCCGCGCACGATCCAGAACGGCGCCCTGCTCTTCCACCAAACCCTTATAATTGAGATGACAATGGCTATCGACGAGCATCGCTTATCCCTGCCCTTCGGCCTCGGGCATTTCCAGACGCGGGAAAATGCCGCTTGGCGCCGGAAGCGTTAGGCCAGACATTATAGCATTGGTCATATGGGCAAAATCACGCTTATCCATATCTTGTCCTAACAGATCGAGCATTTTGTCACAGCTTTCCGGAATGACCCAGCGTAGCATGATCGCCAGCTGGCGAATGGATTCAGCGGTATAATAAAGCACTGTGTCTGCACGCCCTGGGTCGGTTTTGCGCAGCGCCCAAGGGGCCTGATCTGCGAAATATTGATTAGTGGCGCTTAACCGTTCACGCAGCAGATCAATGGCGGCATGAATAGGAAATTCGCCATTGTTCATCAATACCTCGATATTGGAGAAGCAGGCCGTCAAATCGCTGACAAGCTGTTCTTCTGCATCGGTTTTTGGTCCGGCTTCGGGTACTTTACCATCACAATTTTTGGCAATCATCGACAGGCTACGCTGTGCGAGATTGCCGAAATTATTGGCTAGATCGGCATTTGTTTTGGTGACGATCATTTCTGCTGAATAGGTACCATCTTTACCGAAAACCACTTCGGATAATAGAAAATAGCGCAATTGATCTACACCGAAGGCATCAGCCAAGGCAATTGGATCTACTACATTGCCGACAGACTTCGACATTTTCTCTCCCCGGTTGAGGAGAAAGCCATGGCCGAATACCTGCTTGGGAAGCGGCAAATTTGCGCTCATCAGGAAGGCAGGCCAATAAATGGTATGGAAGCGGACAATATCCTTGCCGATAATATGGGCCATATCACCGCCTTCGCTCCAAAATTTTGGATAAAGGTCGGTTTCCTCAGGATAGCCAAGACCCGTCAGATAGTTAGTTAGCGCATCGACCCAGACATACATCACATGGTTTTCGCTGCCTGGAACCTTTACGCCCCAATCAAAGCTGGTGCGCGAAACGGACAGATCGTTCAGTCCGCCTTCGATAAATTTGACCATTTCATTCCGGCGGCTATCCGGCATCAAAAATTCAGGCCTATCCTTAAAGAGTTTGAGCAACGGTTCTTGATATTTGGACAATCGGAAAAACCAGCTTTCCTCAACTGTCCATTCCACCGGGGTGCCTTGCGGAGAAAGTTTCTCTTTATTGCCACCCGCGCCTTCCGCATCGATCAGTTCGCTTTCGTCATAATAGGCCTCGTCCCGGACAGAGTACCAGCCCTCATATTTGTCTAGATACAGGTCGCCCTTAGCTTCCATCGCCTGCCAAATCGTTTGGCTGGCGTTATGATGCTCCGCTTCGGTCGTGCGCATGAAGCGATCATAGGAAACATTGAGTTTGTCGCACATCACGATGAATTGATTGGCCATTTCGTCGGCCAGGTCTTGGGGAGCAATACCTTTGGCGGCGGCGGCTTGGGCCATTTTTAGACCATGTTCGTCAGTCCCTGTCTGAAAACGGACTTCACGGCCCGATAGGCGCTGGAACCGTGCAATGGCATCTGTCGCAATGGCTTCGTAGGCATGGCCAATATGCGGCGGTCCATTAGGATAGCTGATCGCCGTAGTGATATAAAAAGGTTTAGACATGAATTGCTTTCCCGAATCCCGGCAAAAACCTGCCGTTTATCGCTTCTCTTTATGCGCGCTCATCAAGATGGGCAAGCGATCCCATCAGACTGCCGAGGCGAAATATTACAGCTTGATTGTCGAGCGCCTTGGGTGAAGCCATAGCGGCAAGATCACTAGCCTCACGCCAAAGCTCAATAGCATTGCCACTCCGCTTATTGCCTGCAGACTTTATATGCTGCGCCATAAGACTGGGTGCGCGGGATAGGAACGCCTGATAACGGACAGTGGCGGCCTTTAGCGACAATTTGCGTGCTAGATCGCTCTTGATCTGATTATTTTTATCGCCGGTTCGCATGATATCGCGGGCGAGGGTTTCGAGTTCCGCCAAACCGGCATCAATATATTGTAATGACCGCCCGGGAGATCCCTCCCCCGCTGCGATCAGCGCGTCGCGCTCCTTGTCATCCAGTTTGGGCGCAATATTGGTGAGGACATGTCGCATCTGGTCGTCATCCAGCGGATCAAAGCGCAATATCTGACAGCGCGACCGGATCGTCGGCAATAGGCGTTCCGGTGCGTGGCTAACCAGCAAGAAAATCGTATCCTTCGGCGGTTCCTCAAGGTTTTTAAGTAACGCATTGGCACCACCGCGCTCCAGATCGTCAATCGCATCAATTACGACGACGCGATAGGTTGAAATGGATGACTGGGTCGCAAAGAGAGACTGTAGGTTCCGGATCTGCGCGATAGAAATATTACGCTTTAATTCATGCTCTTCCAGTGCATCGACGCCGTCTTCTCGCGCCTTTTTATCTTCCTTGTCCGTTTTTCCTCCACGCTGAATCAGCCTGAAGTCCGGATGGCTGCCGGCAGCGAGAAGTTTCGCGCCCTGACTTTGTTTATCAAGATGGAAGCCATTTTCTTGCGGCATGATTCCTTCAACGGAATCGAGCAAAAACTGTGCTGCTTGTTTTGCAAACCCAGCTTTACCTAGCCCTTTCGGACCGGCTAATATCCAGGCATGATGCAGCTTTCCCTTATCAAAGGACTGCCGAAAAATGCGCTCTGCTTTATCCTGGCCAACAAATGACGTCATGCCGTCAATCCATCAGGTCGGATAGGTTGCGCAATAAATTCTGAGTGACATCTTCGGGTGATTGCGCTGCATCGATAAGCTTCACCCGATCAGGTTCTTCATCGGCATAGTGACGGAATTTGGTCATAACGGCGTGATGATAATCTCTACCACGGCCGCCAATACGATCACTGTCGCCGCGATCTCTGGCCTCGGCGCGGCGGGCCGCGATATTTTCCGGTAGATCAAGTATGAAGGTTCTATCCGGCATCAGGTTTTGACTACCAACATGGTGCAACGCCATAATATCTTCATCGCTCAACTGCCCGCCAACGCTTTGATACGCCCGGCTACTGTCAATATAACGGTCGCTAATAATCCATTCACCGCGCTCTAGCGCCGGCTTGATGAGGGCTGCGCAATGTTCAGAACGGGCAGCGGCAAATAATAACGCTTCGGTTCGCATATTCCATTTTTCATCATGGCCGCTTAACAGCAGGTCACGAATGATTTCCGCACCCGGAGTACCTCCCGGTTCGCGGGTGAGATGAACTTTAAGACCCTTAGCTTCTAAGGCTGCAGACAAAGCTTTTGCCTGCGTGGACTTTCCAGTCCCCTCTCCGCCTTCCAGACTGATGAAACGTCCCGTCACGCCATACCAAGTAAAGATTTAAGCCCCGCCCATATCCGGTCAAAAAAACCAGCTTCTTCAACTGCTTCACCGGCAACAAGAGGCATTCTCTGTGTGCCAGCATCACCGGTGGAGACTAACAACGTCGCGATCCGTTGACCTTTGGCGATGGGAGCTTTGATAGGTCCGTTATAAACAACCTTCATTGTAAGCTTTCCGTCAGAACCCTTTGGCAAAGTAGCGGATAGATCTTTTGGTGCAACCAGCTCTACGGTTGAGGAATCACCCATTTGGACTTCAGCAGTTTGAACCTGTGCTCCTTTTTTGAACAAGGATTTTGCTTCCCAAGCGTTGAAACCCCAGTTCATAAACTTCACGGATTCGCTACTGCGTCCGCCATAGCTGTCCAGCCCCGCGAGCACGGATACGATCCGGCGACCTTTTTGTTCCGCTGATCCAGTAAAGCCGTAGCCCGCTTCTTCTGTATGTCCGGTTTTCAGGCCATCCGCGCCATCGATTTTACCCAACAGGGGGTTGCGATTGGGCTGCGTGATGGGTTCTCCGCTATTGGTTTTTCCCCATGTAAATTCGGTCAATCCGAAGAAGTCTTTGTAGAGCTTTGGAAAATCGTCAGCCAGCCGTGCACCCAAAATACCCAAATCGCGAGCCGTCACCATAGTCTTGCCCTCATCCGGCCAGCCTGTGCTGTTACCGAAACGGCTGTTTTTCATGCCGATTCGTTTAGCGGTTTTGGTCATCAAGACAGCAAAATTATCTTCGGTTCCGCCAATCGCTTCAGCAAGAACTACACTGGCATCATTGCCCGACAATGTGATGATTCCGTGAAGAAGGTCGGTCACAGTTGGTTGATCATTAACGCCCAGAAACATGGTCGACCCCTGCCCCGTCCATTTTTGCCATGTTGCCGTCTGGATTTTTACTTTTTGATCAAGCTTCAGCTTGCCCTTTTGAATTTGGTCAAACGCAACATAGACGGTCATCATCTTTGCCATCGATGCCGGCGGGATTTGTTTATCGGCATTCCGTTCAAACAATATCGCGCCAGATGACACGTCGGTCATATAAGCTATCGGGGCGTCGGTTTCATAAGTAGGGGCCGCTATGACAGCAGAAGAAAGTACAATAAGCGGCAATGAAGCCCAAAAGATCTTGTTCATTAAATTCCCGGTTCCCAATCAGATGTGTGCATGCAGTCCTTATCGTCGGATTCTAATTTCCGGCGCGCAGGAGTCTTGCACCGCTATAGCCATGCTTTTGCGCCTGTGCCAGTCCGGCTTTAGCTTCATCTTCGCTGGCATAAGGGCCATAGCGTACCCGCCAGATTTTTCCGCTACCATCAGACTCCACCTTTGCACCGATTTGGCGTGCCATTTTATCGGCTCTGCGCTTCTCGGAAAAGGCGGCGACCTGAACAACATAGTCACCGGATGAAGTGGCTGAACTCTGCTTTTCAAGCGGTTTTGTAAAGGCGACAGATGTTTTTGGACCTTCGACGATAAACTTACCGTCGCGCGATCCCGACTTAGAAGGTGCCGTACCCGATGGCGCAACATAGGATGCTCCGATACCGCTATTATTAGCTTTTGTTTCGGTTGAAACATTGGCTTGCTGAACTTGCGCCTTTGGCATCGGCAGCTTTGCTAAATTTTTTCGCAGGATCGCTAGCAAGGAATCCGGTGTGCCGATCCGTTCGGTTGCAACACCACCTTTGCGCAACACTTCGCGTTCCTGCTCGTTAGGATTAACTTTACGTACGCGCACACCAGCCACGCCATGCTGGTCTATGCCAAGCTGCTTGGCGGCGCCATGAGACAGGTCAATCAACCGGTCATTGGAAAAAGGGCCGCGATCATTCACTCTGACCAATATGGTCCGGCCAGTATCCAGCGCAGTTACTTCAACATAGCTGGGTAGGGGCAGTGTTTTATGAGCGGCAGTAATCCCGTTTGGATTAAATGGTTCGCCATTGGCCGTCTGGATTCCAACAAGCTCTTGCCCATACCAGCTTGCATATCCAACATCATCATAGCTGGAAACATCTTCGGGCGTGTAGGTCTTACCCGCTATTTTATAGGGCTCTCCTATTTTAACCGGATAATCTGATACCGCTACATAGCCAGAGCCCGGTTTTGCAGGGCGAACTGGCATATTTGCATTGTCATTAACCCCGTCTATCGTGCCGCAACTGCTTAGCAATGCTGCTAATGTGCCGACACTTAATAATTTAACTGCGAATTTCATCTGCTAACAGCCCCACTGATAATCCGTAAAAATTTGAACAATTATAATCCAGAATGACGCGGTAATTACCGGTAAGAAGATAAGCGGTCTGATTGGGGCCATCAGGCTCCAGCAACGTCGCCAACACGTCATCCCTTAATTGATGCCCAGCACTTGGAGTAACACCCAGCGCGCGCCATTCCGCCATGGTTTTCCACTGACTGTGCCGTTCATGCACCCGCGGGCACCGTACAGCCTGCGTCCGGTTTTTGACTGCTTCACGGTTGAGAGACGATGGAACCCGTACTGCGATCCCCCATGGTTCACCGCGCCGCCAGCCGGCGTGGACAAAATAATTGGCGATAGAGGCCACTGCATCCGCTTCGCTGTTCCAGATGTCGGCATAGCCGTCTCCGCTGCCATCTTTCGCCAGCCTGAGATATACCGAAGGAAGAAATTGCGGCTTGCCCATGGCCCCTGCCCAACTGCCCTTCATGGCCGATTGGGGAACGCCCCGATCGATCATTTTAAGGACCGCCATAAATTCCGCTTCGAACAACGCCCGCCGTCGACCTTCATAGGCTAGTGTTGCCAATGATCTTGGAATATCAAAATCACCGGTATAGCCGCCATAATTGGTTTCATGCCCATAGATGGCCATGATAATCGGACCAGGGACGCCGGTTTCGCGCTCAACCTCTGTTAATGTGGCATTGAGCTGACGATATTTGGACTTTCCACCGTTAATCCGCGCCGCGTCAACGTGCCGGCTCTTATAGGGTGCAAATGGAGGGATGGCGCTATTAGGTTCACCACCCGGCTGTGATTGATCCAGTTGGATGACTCGGGGATTATGGGTCAAGCTTGGCAAAACTGTGTTTAAAGTCCGCTGACTAACGCCCTCTTGCAAAGCCTTGCGCCCTACTTCTTGCATATAGTTATCAAAGCCAGAATTTTCCTGTGCCATGGCGCTATTGTCGCCTGATGACGATGGCAGGTTAAAAAATGCAAGAGCGCTACAAGCTATCGCAATGGTAAAACGCATGAAAAACTTCCCTTCTTCAACATGTTGTCGCACATATTGACCCTAAAGGGAATCCCCATATATCGCAGGAGAGCACCAACTTACCTGATGGACAAAAATATCACCATTTTTCAACTGGGTGAATGCAATAAGCATAAAATCTTTGCGCTTTCAAAAAGAGGACGTTAGGAGGCGGTCGGCTAGAGCGGACAGGTGTCAGAGTGGTCGAATGAACCGGTCTTGAAAACCGGCGAGGGTGCAAGCTCTCCGTGGGTTCGAATCCCACCCTGTCCGCCAGCCCACTACTCAGTCGAGCTTGAGCTCCCTATAGTCGTTTGTTAGATAAATGCGGCACCAACGGCTATGGTCGAGAGTTTGCCGAAATCCGGTCTTTTTAAATCCGAACTCAACGACCGATAGGATATTTTAAACGTTGGGCAATTACGGTTAATCTATTTGCCGGTATTCACAATCCCGAAATGTCTGATGCTGTCATAGTCCTACAGTTCATCCCAACTGATTGGCCCTGCAACCGCAGTTCCCGTGCATGCACGGGCGAAATAAGGGGTCATGGATTTTTGAGATGTGTTGATGCACGTAGCGGACAAAACGCTGGAACCGGCTTAGTGTATCATATTACTTGGACGAACTGGTCTACGGGACTATGAATCCACTAGTTGGCTATTAGATTTGGCCATATGGTTCAAATCCTCTGACCCGGGAATCTACTTAGGGAAGTCGACCATGGTTGCGGCTAATAACGATATCAAGATTATAGAATATTGATCCTCATCGATAAAATAAACGATATAATTGAGGCCTGCAGAATTTCGAAACGGTTGGATCGTTTAGGATTTGATATTATGGATCATGCATCGACCGGCGCCAGTAAAAAATCACAAAATCGAAACGTCCCAAGGAAATGAAGAAATGATGTTTAATGTGGTCAAAATGGATCGAGAAAGTCGATATATGAGGCTTCGCATAACGAAATGATGTCTCAAATTTCTCGTTCGATAATTATCGCTGCCCTGTTTCTGGCAGGGTGCACACGAGGTCCAGATTATCACCCGCATTCGACAACCGATCTCGCGGTGCCCGATGAGTATGTGGGCGGGAATGACGGGATTTCAACTGCCGATATATCTGAATGGTGGTCCCGGTTTAATGACCCGGTGCTTGAGGAATTAATCGACACGGCACTATCAGAAAATCTCGATCTCGCACAATCGGTGGCGCGGGTCACCCAGGCTAGGGAATCGCTGGTTCAATCCGGCGCTGATCAACTGCCGGCCATTAATTTCTTCAGCAGTAGTGGTAGGAACTTCAATTCCGATGCGCCTGATAGCTGGTCCTTCTCGCGCTCAATCGATGCCAGCTGGAGCGCAGATATCTTTGGCGGTCTGAAACGATCAAAACAGGCGACCTTTGCCTCTTACCAATCAGCGGGATACAGTCTTGCTAACGTCCGGACATTGATTGCTGCGGAATTGGCGCGCAACTATGTTTCAGCTCGGTCTTTGCAGGACCGCCTCCGCATTGCCGAGGAGAGCCTTCGAAATCAGGAAAGCAATTTGCAGATCGCAAAATGGCGCGCTCAGGCTGGACTGGTTTCATCGGTCGATGTCGAGCAAGCCAAGGCGCAAAGAGCGCAAACCGCTGCTATAATCCCACTTTTGGAACAGTCAAAGGCGGCGGCGCGTTACCGCTTGGCTGTACTCACCGGACAGGCTCCCGGTGCCGTTGACGGCTTGCTGGACACTGATGCCCGCCTGCCTGCTGTCCCGGAATTTATCGCGAAAGGCGCTCCGGCAGACATATTGCGCCAACGCCCGGATATCCTCTCTTCCGAGCGCGATCTTGCTGCAGCCACTGCACGGATCGGCGTCGCTCAGGCCCAATTATTTCCATCATTGACGCTCACGGGAAATATCGGGTCCATATCAAGTGATTTTGGTAATCTCACTGATATACTGACCGGCGGACTTTTCGCATCAATCGCGCACAGCATTTTTGATGCAGGAAGCCGAAGGTCAGCGGTGCGGTCACAGGTCGCGGCTGCAGACGGCGCATTTGCGGCCTATCGTTCGGCGATATTGAATGCTCTGGAAGAAGTGGAAAATGCCGCCAAATACCGGCGCACAGCGGAGGCGCGCATTTCAGCATTTTCGGATCAGAGTACAGCATCCAACAATGCCGCGATTTTGACACGCGCCAATTATCGCGCCGGATTGATCGACTTTCAACGGTTATTGGAATCCGAACGCAGCTTGCTGTCGGCAAATGACAGCCTTGCCATTGCACAGGCCGATCGACTGACTTCGGCGATTCAGCTATATCTTGCATTGGGCGGCGGATGGCAGTCAGTGCCTCAAAATGCCAATAATGAAGAGGCCTCGAAATGAACGCATCTGGCGAAACTGCAAATCTGGATGAATTTCTCGAAACCCCGGAACCCTCGCCAATATGGCGTTATGGAAAATGGGCACTGCTGGCGGTGGCAATCTTCCTGTTCGTCCTTTTCGTCAGCCGGCTGTTCTTTGGCGAGAATGGCGTTGAATATGTAACGGATACTGTCAAGCGCGGTGACATCACGGTGAATGTAACCGCCACCGGAAATCTTGCTCCAACAGAGCAGGTAGAAGTCGGTTCAGAGATTTCGGGCATTGTCAGAAAAGTTCTGGTTGATGTCAATGACCGGGTGTCGAAGGGACAGGTCATCGCCATGATCGATACGGATCGTCTCAACGATATCGTCAAGCAATCGCAAGCATCGCTGGCCGCCAGCCAGGCATCGGCTGTCAGCGCCCACGCTACGCTGGACGAGGCGCAGGCACAATTACGGCGGCTGCAGGAAGTCAATCGCTTGTCAAATGGCCAGGTGCCTTCAGAAACGGAAATGGCTGCTCAGCAAGCCGTAGTGGCTAGGGCCATAGGCTCGTTAAATTCTGCCCGGGCCAATGTTATTGCCGCGCAAGCCGAATTATCTTCCAACAGGACACAGCTATCACGCGCGACCATTCGAGCGCCCGTCTCCGGCGTGGTGCTGAAACGCTTGGTTGATCCGGGGCAGACTGTGCAGGCGTCTTTCAACACTCCATCACTTTTCATTATCGCCGAAGACCTGTCCCGTATGCAGCTTGAAGTCGCCGTTGATGAGGCCGATGTCGGGCAAGTGCAAACAGGACAGAGCGGTAGCTTTACAGTCGATGCCTATCCGGGCGAGAAATTTCCCGCGACAATTTTAAGGGTGAATCTTGGTTCAACCAATCTTTCGGGCAGTTCAAGCACGAGCACCGCATCTACGTCGGATGTCGTTTCCTATACGGCCCTTCTCAATTTCAACAATGACGATCTGAAATTGAGGCCGGGGATGACCGCGACCGCAACAATCCGGACAAGTGGGGAAAAAGACGTGCTGATGATACCCAATGCAGCGCTACGCTATATTCCTCCGAAGGATCAGGAGCCTGAAGAAAGCAGCGGCTTTGGATTTTCCCCGCCACGCTCGGATGGAACCCATGTCACGCAGGAAACCGAAATTGGAGTGGGAAGCCGACAGACAATTTATGTGCTGGGCGACGATGACAAATTGCAAAAGGTCACGGTAGTGACAGGGCAAAGCAATGGTCGTCAAACTGCTATAACGGGGAAAGGTCTTAAGATTGGACAGCGTGTAGTGACTGGCCAAAAGGCAAAAGCAGCAGAATGAGCGAGCCGATAATCAAGCTGATCGATATCACAAAGACATTTGGTGAAGGAGAAGCTGCTTTCCAGGCGCTTAAGGGCGTCAATATGGCCATAAATGAAGGTGATTTTGTCGCCATCATGGGGGCCAGCGGATCAGGCAAATCGACAATGATGAATATTGTGGGGTGCCTGGATGTGCAAACCACCGGTTCCTATTTTTTCAAGGGTGTGCCGATCGAATCGCTCAATGTTGATCAACGTGCCTTGCTGCGCAGACGCTATCTTGGCTTTGTTTTTCAGGGGTTTAATCTTTTGCCCCGGACGTCGGCACTCGAAAATGTTGAACTGCCATTGCTTTACAGAGGTGAAAGTCCGGCTCAGAGGCGAAAATTGGCGTTGGCGGCCCTTGATAGCGTCGGCCTTGTTCCGTGGGCGGATCATACGCCGAACGAACTGTCCGGTGGCCAGCAACAACGTGTTGCCATCGCCCGCGCCATCGTCACGGAGCCGACTGTGCTGCTAGCGGACGAACCGACCGGCAACCTGGATAGCGAACGATCAGTGGAAATCATGGAGCTACTGACACAGTTCAACAAAGAACGCGGCATTACCATCATTATGGTCACCCACGAATCTGAACTCGCTGCATTTGCCCATAAAATTGTTGTCTTTAAGGATGGCCTAGTCGAACGCGTGGAACAACACTGATGCTGTCGACCACTTTTCTATTGGCATTCCGCGCAATCCGGCGACACCTCTTACGCTCTTTTCTGACCCTGTTGGGTATTATGATCGGCGTATTATCTGTGATAACCATGGTCACGTTGGGCAATGGAGCTACAGAGGCAATCAAGACATCCATAAGCGCCCTGGGTTCTGACCTGCTGCAGGTATCTCCCGGACAGCGATCCAGTCCTGGTGGGGGAAGCGGCGCTGGCGAAGCGCCTCCGTTATTCAAACAAGCCGACGTCAACGCCATTGCTGAACAGATTGGCGGTGTCACTGCGGTAACCGGTCAGGTCCGGACCAGCGGAGCAGCCATCCGAAACGCGCAAAACTGGACAACCACGATCAACGGCACGACCAATAATTTCTTCATCGCTCGGAAATGGGAGTTGGCCGAGGGACGCAATTTTTCCGCAGAAGAGGAGCAGGCTGGCAAAAGCGTCTGCGTGATTGGTTCCACCATCGTTGAAAATCTGTTTCAGGATGCCGATCCTGTTGGCCAGGACTTTCGCATTAAGGGAGTGAGCTGCCAGGTTATCGGCGTGCTGGAAAAACGTGGCCAAAGTGGTTTTGGCGGGGACCAGGATGACACGGTTATCATGCCGCTAAAGGCTGTCCAGAGACAGATGATCGGCAATCAGGATATCAACTCGATCATGATTGGCCTTGATCCTGCCTATGAGACAAGCGCGGTGAAAGAATCAATGGTTTCCCTTCTGCGGGAACGTCGCAATCTGGGGCCAGACGAAGAAGATGATTTCAACGTCCTGGATGCCAAGCAGATTTCCGACACGGTGTCCGGCACAGTTGGCATATTGACCACCTTATTGGGAGCGGTCGCGGCTGTCAGCCTGTTGGTTGGCGGCATCGGCATTATGAATATCATGCTCGTAAGCGTAACCGAAAGAACGCGGGAAATCGGAATCAGGCTAGCGATTGGCGCGCTCGGCCGAGAAGTGATGATGCAGTTTTTGGTTGAATCGATTGTTTTGTCCAGCCTCGGCGGACTGATTGGAATATTTCTCGCGTTAATCGTAGGTATTGTTGCAGCTCCACTGATGGGACTGGATTTTCAATTTGATATCCAGATCAATGTGATCAGCTTTCTGTTCTCTGCGATAATCGGGGTCGTTTTCGGATATTTTCCCGCACGGCGAGCGGCAAAGCTGAATCCGATCGATGCCTTGCGATCTGAATGATGCTAGGACAACAAGTTCCATGGAAAAGCGAATGAGCCCTTTTTTTGTGGATAACTATTCGCGCTGAGCAATTGCTATTCATGCCGACTGCTGTTCGCGCGTTTACACAAATCTGTTCTTACCATGGTTCGTTAAAAAGGCCTGGGCGCTATGGCTTTGCTCCTTGATTGATTTGGAAAGTTCGTCTAGCGTTATACCTTCGCCTCGCTTCTGTAGCGCAATTACTGTGGCAGACGTGGCCTGCATTTTGGTTTTGATGTTGCCTATTTTGTCTTGCCGGTTTGAGGATCGGGCGATCCAACTCTTGCACCGACCCTAGCTACAGATGGTTTTAAAGAATCTGCGGCACGCCATGGCTGCTGCTTACAACGTCAACGGGAATGCTCGAACAAATACCGAAGCTCGTGCTTTTTCTTGAAAAAGCATAAGCTCCTGAGTTCTTAAGGGGAATTCCCTATATGTATTGCAAGCTTTCGAGCGCAATGCTCCATTGAGATTGGAACAATGTTGAAGGGAAATAGGATGATTGTGTTCTTTGAAATACAGTTTCAGCTGGCTGATCGTATTTATCCTCGATACATATTATAAAAAGAATGGCGAAATAGCTGACTAGCTTAAATGAACCATGTGTACGGTGCGCCCTTCCATCTGCAAACACAGCACAAGATCGAACGCAGGGACCAGAACTTGAAGAACGGTATTCTACTAGAAAAGTGGATCGAAGCATTCGTCGAGAACGACAGAAAAGCACGCGAACAATTTGTGGGAGGCTGTATGTTGCGCAACGGCGATGCCTGCCACGGCTTGGCGTCGTTGGCGCTTGGACATTTATAAATTACTCTGCGCAGCCTATGCTGCCGATCGCTGTGCGAGGCCCTCCATTTTAATCGTCATCCAGATAGGTGCTATGGAGAACGATAATTCGAAGAAACGAGCTATACCGTTTGGCCCGCAGCAGTTTTTTAAAGCCTGCGAACTGGGCAATGCCGATGCATTTGTGAATGCCGGTGCCTACACTTGAATCCCTGGCATATGACAGTTCATACTGCGCGAATGAATTTGTAAAAGCTCACCAATATGTAAGTATAAACGCCAAAACCACGGCTAAATAGCGGTTGAATTGCGAGCGTTGCCCGCAATTGATTGATTATCAAGCAGGTTGCGCATTTGAAGCATGGCTTGGCTTGCGTTGATTCCGACCAGAAAACGGATTTCTTGCAATCCGTCCCGCAGCGCCAACGATGTGTCTTTATCCTCACAAAGACAAGCCATGTCCCAATCCTCAAATAATCGTTCGGAAACATTGATGAAGTCAATCAACCGCACATCGACGTGCCTAAAATCACAGCAAATACGTTCGAAGGTTTTTTCCACTTCGTCAGGCGGGCCTTCTAGGATTTGGATGAACGCACCATCGACGAAGACTAAGCTACCGGTCAGGTCGGACAATCGGTTATGTGCTGCAGAGCCTTCCGCTATTTTGCGAGCAGTTTGCTCCGGTCGTTCACCTGTGTGACCGATGTCGAGTGCGCTGGTATAGAGAAGCCGCGAGAATTGCTTGTGGGAGGTGAATGCGTTCATGCTGCAGCCTTGCCTTTTTCGCTGCGGAACAGGTTCTCAACGGCGGATGCGTTTATCGGTCGGCTGATCAAAAAACCTTGCACATCATTACATCCGTGCTCGGTGATAAACGCCATTTGTTCATCGGTTTCGATGCCTTCTGCCGTTATTTTCATCTGGAGACTTTCGCCAAGTTGGGCGATCGCCCGAACAATTGACGCGCTGCCAGCGTCTGTAGGCAAACGCTGCACAAAAGATTTATCGATTTTAATCCGGGTAATAGGAAAGCGGTGCAGATAACTTAGCGACGAATATCCTGTTCCGAAATCATCCAGCGAAATACGAATGCCGAATTCGCGCAGCTTGGTGAGCGTGCGCATAACAATTTCGTCATTTCCGAGCAGCGCGGTTTCGGTAATTTCAAGTTCCAGACGCGTAGCTGGCAAACCAGAATCCTCTAATGCTTGCATAACTGTCTGGGGCAAGCGCGGATCGAGCAATTGAACGGGCGAAATATTGACTGCTAGATCAAGATGCTTAGGCCACGAAGCCGCATCAAAGCAGGCTTGTTTAAGAACCCCTGCACCAATTCGCGAAATCAGTCCCAACTCTTCTGCAATCGGAATAAATTCAGATGGCTCAACTTCACCCCGTTTCGGGCAAGTCCAACGTAATAATGCTTCGGCCCCGGTAAAGGCGCCAGTGGCAGAGTCTATAATGGGTTGATAGGCGATCTTGAAGTCTTCGCGCATGCAAGCCCGGCGGAGATCAGCCTCGAGGAAACGGCGGCGTTGTATGATTTCCTGCATGGATGGTTCGAATAAGCGGTATCCGCGCTCATCCGCCCGTTTTGCAGTATATAATGCAACGTCCGTGTTCTGCACGAGCGTTTCGTGGTCATTCCCATGAGCCGGAGCGAGACTGACCCCAACGCTTGCCCCTAATTCGGCGACTTGTCCTTGTATAATAAAAGGTCGCCTCAGAATTTCGACAATCCGTCCTGCCAAAGCATGTGATTCATCTTCCGAGGTGAGCCCATAAGCAATGACTGCAAACTCGTCCCCGCCAATCCTTGCGACCATGTCCCCGTTGCGGACCGCGCGGCGCAGGCGCAAAGCAACTTTTTGAAGAACAACATCTCCAACCGGGTGGCCGAGTGTATCATTAATAGGCTTAAATCTGTCCAGATCTATCATTAGCAATGCGAACGGACGTCCATATTTATTAAGCCTGTCGCATTCGACCTCCAGGGCTTCTGCGAAGGCCCGGCGATTGGCCACTTCGGTTAATGCATCATGTAGCGCTATATATTGAAGCTGGTCCTGAGATTCCGACCTTGTCCGTCCTTCTACCAAATGGGTCGAAACTCCGGCGCCGATAATGATCAACGCGACCATCGCGATTGCCCCCGCCAATGCCGTAAAGACTTCGCTGTCAGCGCCTGCTTGCACGCCTGGAAGTGGGGCAACGGTAAAGGCTGCCATACCGGTAAAATGCAGGCTGACAATGGCCGCAACGAGCAATCCGGAAGGCAAACCGATTTTCTTCGACATACCAATTTTTCTCACTTGGTCGATGACGAGTGAGGAAAGGATAACAGCCATAAAAAGCGAAGCGATCACATATTCCGGCAACCATTTAACAATCCCGTCGGCGCGATATGCGAACATTCCAACATAATGCATCGCAGCTATCGACAATCCGATAATCCCGCCGCCCGTAAGAACAGCTATTACCCGGTTACGTGCAGAGGCGACTGACAGGCCTACTGCAGTTCCTCCAACGGCGATCAGCGCTGACAATAATGTCAGAGGTCCGTCCAGTGTTACCGGAACTTCGGGGCGGTAGCCGAGCATCGCGATAAAGTGCGTCGCCCAAATTGCTGAACCTGCGGTGACAGCGGATAGAAAGCACCACTGGTACCGTGCCGCACCTGTTTCAGTTAAGGTGCGCTGGAATAGTTTTATTGATGTTAGAGAACCGACGAAGCACATCACAGCAGCCAAAGCTACAATCCAGAGATTATGTTCGTGATATAGGCAAGTCAGTACGCGCATTAAATTTCCTAGGGTCGCCACCAAAACTAAGAGGCGAATTGCGCTTTTAGACAGCCAAAGAATAAAATTTCGTAAATGGTTAACGGCCTAATATTCCGGAAAGGCGTGCTTTTGACAAAAAGGATCCATTATTAACAACATTATGGGCAAATTTCCCTCCCCTTCCCCCTATTCGGCCGTAATAGCTCGCTCCCCCATCGTGCATGTTGCAACTGCGAACAAAAAGGCGTTACACTACTGATAGTTTCTCCCTTTTTCGGAGTCGCAATTGCATATTGCTGTTATCGATGAAAACCCTGTTCGCGCGGTTGTAATAGAATGCGGGCTTGCTCAAGCGGGTGAGAGCGATATTATTGCGTATCGTTTTACGCTTCGCCGTTCATTTTGCGCCCGAATATTATGTTTGTTGAACAGCTTTATGATGGTCCAATTAGTTTGGCGGGGAGCGTTCTGAAAGATGATTGATGAATTCGATAAGCTAGCCGCCACAATAAGAGAGAAAGCCAATGGGCGGCAAATAATCTATGTCCCAAATCCTGGAAACTTTGGTGATGGCCTTATTCGGCATGCCACCAAAGCTTTCTTTCATGACTATGATATCCCACACCTCGAAATTAATGTTGGTTTTCGTGGTGGGAAACTTGTCCTGACGCCAGCACTTATTGATAATATTCTACCCGCTAGCAATGTAGATTTGAGTTTGGGCGGCAATCACATGAGCCCGGCTGATATTTTTGTACATCGGGTTGCCCAATATGAGTGCATCAACACAGACCGTTTGCATGTTTCAATAGCGGGATGTCTTTGCAACAGGCAGGTAAATGTCGTGACAGGAAGCTATTTTAAAATTGAAGCGATCTACAATAGCAGCATGTTAGACCAATTTGAAAATGTCAGACTGTTTAAAGATGCGGAAAACCTGCTTTGTAAAACTGATGACTGATACAAAATCTTCCTGATGCTGTGCACTGAGCCGCTAGTCGCCAATAATCAAAACCAAAGGTCAACCCGCATTGTCCCGCAATAACGGCCAAGTTTCAAAAGACACCGCTTCGGCAAGCGGTATTGTTGTGCTCGCAAATCTGTTTGCGAAGCTTATAGATCTTGTAGCACTAATCGTGCTGGCACGTTTACTGACTCCAGCAGATTTTGGTCTTGTCGCAATGGCGATGACTTTAGTGCTGATTGTTGAGAAAATTTTCGATGTGCCCATTGGAACAGGTATAATCCGCGCCAAACGGGCGTCTAAAATAATCTGTGATACAGCATTCACTTTGTCGTTTCTGCGTGGAGCTTTGGTTGCTTTACTAATCATTATCCTCGGATACCCGGTTTCGGCATTTTATGGTGACCCCCGACTAATAAACTTATTCTGGGTGCTTGCATTTGCACCCGCAATTCGCGGCCTGGTCAGTCCAAGATCCTTTCTATTTCAACGGCGATTAGACTACCGACTTAGTTCGACCGGGGATTTAATTGGCAAACTTGTTGCTTTTATTGTCGGCATAAGTGTTGCGTTTACTACCAAAAGCTACTGGGCCATTGCAATAATGACGCTGTTTGCGCCGATAATCTTGACCAGTTTCTCCTATTTTTACGCACCTTATAAGCCGCGATTATCGCTGAAAAGATTCGATCAATTTTCAGATATTTTGGGATGGAGTACATTAAACCAGACTTTATCGGCGGTGAACTGGCAAGTCGATCGGCTGATTTTAGGTGGATATATTCCCGTTGGAACATTCGGTAAATATACAATGGCGGCAAATTTAGCGAGTTTACCACAACAGATTTTGATTGCTCCGATATTGCGTCCAATCAATGCATCTTTTGCCAAATTGAAAGATAAAAAACGGTTGGCGGAGGCCTATTTGAAATCCTCTCAGGCGCTAATGCTCATTGCAATGCCCGTTCTGATCGTCACCAGCATATATGCGGAAAGCATCATCAATCTGTTGTTTGACAAGAATTGGTCGGAAGCGATTTACATTCTAAGATATTTTTCCATCATCGCGTTGATAGGACTGCCAACCCACGCATATGCTCCGATTGCTATCGTTATGAGGCAGCTCAAAACGGTCTCAATCGCTAGCTCTGTGGAGCTGGTTATCAGGGTGACAATTCTCATATTGGCGATAAAAGAATATGGTATATATGGGGCTTTGACAGCAAGTGCCCTCGCAGCAGCTTGTCGTCTGATCATAATCGCCATTCTTACCAAAAAAATGCTGGCTGCGTCTATTCTAACTCAGATTTCTATCCACAAACGCAATTTCATAAATGGAAGTTTGATTGCGTGCGTCGCTACGACGATGCAATATTTCGTCATCAATGATAGCTGGCTTGCACTACTCCTATCCACCGCCGCGGGAGTATCGGTATCCTTCATTGTTTACATTTTGACGGGCTATTTACTTTGGTGCTGGGATAAGAAACCTGCTGGTCCTGAAGAAGTGATATATGGTTTAGGACGCTTCATCATGCTCAAACTATTTTGGCAAAAAAACCCTGAATTATAATCATCTAGATAGCAGCGGCCTAAGTTTTCTACGGGAATCTATTGATAATTGATCTACTCGATCAAATTACTAATTGGGTTAAAAAAGGCCAAAAAACAGGAAAATTGCTATCCAAGCGACCACGCCGACGGACAATGCGCCTAACCACCAAATCCAATTTACGCCCTTACCACTCGAACTCGTGGTCATTGTTTCCGTAATCGAAGCCTGCATGTTCTGCCCCTGTTGCGATTCAGGGCTATTTAGATCCGTACTTCTTAAATTGTCGTGAAGACCATCATGATCATGCGCATTATTTTTGGGTGCCGCTCCGCCCGACTTTGCTATAGAATTTTCCAATGAGTCATTCATGACTCAAGTTCCTCTCTAAATTGTCATGCCGTCATCGCTACCCAGTTGGCGCTTGATCTCGTAGAAACGCAAACTAACGCTAAAGTCGGTCCGCGTCTATCATTTCCCGAAGATAGCTGGAATCCTCTGTAACGGATTGAGACGCATCTCTTCCTTTTGACAGCGGTTCATCACCGAGAGAGATTACATGGTCCGCGAATCTTATCATGGTACTTCGATGGGCTATAATGACGATAGCCATCTCATGTTTTAGAGATTTAATCGCTTTGATAATTCTGTCCTCGCTTTGCCAGTCAAGCCCGCTCGTAGCTTCGTCGAGAATTAGCAATTTTGGTTGGCGTAGCAATGCACGGGCCAGAGCAATGCGCTGCCTTTCGCCTCCAGAAAGGTTAAGACCGCGATCGCCCACGGTGAACTGAAGGCCGCCGGGTTTTCTTCTAACCATGTCGTCTGCATCAGCCTGCTTCAGCACGGACCATAATTCCGTATCGGATGCTTCCGGGCTGGCGATCCTAAGGTTTTCAGCGACGGTTTCATTGAAAAGAAACGTGTCCTGAGGGACAAATGCGATATTCTCTTGCCAAGCATGTCGCTGCGACACGTCCAGTTTTTCGCCATCAACAAATATAGAACCATGGGAAGGAGAAAGCAGAGCCATGATAATATCTACCAACGTAGATTTACCGCTACCGCTCGGACCCACAATTGCGGTGATCTGCTTTGCCCTGATGCAAGCAGATATTCCTTCAAGCGCTGGTTCCGAACTACCGGGATAGGAAAAACCGAGATTGTCCAACTGGATTTCATTTTCAAAAACGATTGGACGGATATTGTCTGAAGTTGACAAAATTTCGGTATTTTCTTCGCATCTCTGTAGGAGGGCCAACATGGAGCCAATGGCACCGACGTTAGATAAAAAATCTTGTGTTAGCGTATGCAAAGCCATGATCCTTGGAGCAAGGCGCATGAAAAGAAATAGCAATGTTATTATTATCGCTAGACTTGCTGATTGTACCACCAAAGCGAAATAAATAAAGGCTGCAAGCGCTATCGACATTGATATTTGATACACGGTCGCGGTCCGTGCTCGCAGGGACATAAACGTTACGTTCTGGTTATAAATTCGATCCAAAACCTCAGACATTGACAGGAGGAGTCTCTTTTCGAGACCGAAGGTTTTTGCAGTGCGGAGCCCCTGTAGGAATGATTCAACGACCTTATACTCGCTTCGTCGATGGTTTGCGATATGCTGTCCATGTTCAAAAGATTTACGGCGCATCGGATAAGCCAACAATACTAACAATGCTCCAATTATTAGGGCCGCACTTGTCATCTGCCAGGAAATGAAAAAGGATAAGGTCGCAAAGATCATTATCATAATCAATGATTGGAAAAACTGCAGCAGCAAGTTGAGTGAAATCATCAATCGATCAACATTGGAGGTTAGGGCTTGGGACATATCGGATGTTCTATATTGGCTTATCACATCCCATCGCGTCATTGTGACCGCGCCGAACAAGCGATGTTGGAACGCCCAGACAAAACCAAATGTAACTTTGGAATTATAACGCTCCCTAAACTCTAACAAGAATGTTCGGATCACTACCAATGCTACAAATACCAAAAGTATCACCGGAAGACTCAGAGTAAGCTGGTTACCAAAAATCTCTTGAAACGGCGTGTTTGCGAGCGATAGATTAATGACCTTTTGACTAGGATCCATCAGTTTAAGTAACGGAATCAGCAAGATTATCGAAAATGCTTCACTCAAACTTCCAAGAGTCTGAAGAATTACAGCTCGAGAAAGGCTCCCTCTCTCACTGCGCCAAATTAGTGAGAGAAAGCCCCTTAAACCGGGGTCATTTCGCGCCTTGGGTCGCATCGGATGTCTCCTTAATCAAGAAGTCGGACAGCCGGTGCAGTACATCAAGGTCATCTGCAACGGTGAGGCGGCCCGCATCAATCCGGTCGGCGAGTTCGGCAGCTTTCGTAAAAAGACGCGCTGTTTCGTTGGCACGATGTGTTGCGGGGCCAAGTCTTGGAAAATAAGAAAAGCGGATCAATATATTTAAGGTTTGAACGGCAGTGTAATCCTTGATTGCATTCTCTGCCCCTCTCGACAAAGCATGCACCCGGCCCAAAATAAAAGGTCGAAATCCATGCGCCTGATTCAAACGAAAACGGGCTTTTCCGCCGGTAAACTCGCCATTATCCGGCTCCAAAACTCTACCAGAGTTTTTAGGAAAATGTCCCAAAACTGTCTGACTTAATTTCATAGTCGGAGGTCCGGGAAAAACCTTTAAGGGTTGATCTGGCTCGTTGATGATCGCTACGACATCGTCGGCTATCATGGAATATCCCGCAGCCACCAAAGCAGCAGCGGTGGTAGACTTTCCTGCCCCTTTATCCCCCAAAAAAACTTGAGCAGTGCCGTTAATAATCACGGAGCTGCCGTGAAGTATAAAATGACCCCGCCTATGCAACAGAACAGCAATAACGGGGCCGAGCAGCGGTAAGCCAATAAGGCATTCATCAAAGCCCGGTTCGAGATCGACAATTATTTCAGAATCGTTTCTTACTAAGAACCGGCCTACGCCGGTAAATTGAAACAGATCACCCTCAGAGGTAATACGAAAATCTCGAAAGCCACCGTCCGTATGTCTAATTTCCTTCAAAGGCGACCTTATTATTCGTACATCAACGTCTGAATCTTCATGATGTATTTCCTCGGCTTCGGCTAAAAGGAAATCTGATTGAATGATTAAGCCGTAAAGTTGATATATCATCTTAACATCGTTCATTCTGCCGCAGCTAGAAGAACGTCCGGTGCCGGATGACGTTCGGTTGGCACATTAACGCCAGACAGCCAGCGTGATAATATCACCGCGCGCCAAAGGCGCATCAGTCGCCAACCATCTAGTTCACCAGTGATTTTTAGATCATCCCAATCCTCTTTCAGACTGACCAGATCGGTATAGGGTGAAATGAGACTGCTTCGCCGCAAAATTGCATCGTCTACAATCTCCCTATCATCCCGCAACATTGTCATTTTCAGATGATCTGCAAAATCATGTTTATCGGTGCGTAACCGAATTTTCTCGGGAAGGATGTCCTTCATCGCCCCCCGTACGACTGATCTGGGCAAGCCATCCTTCCATTTTTCGTCCGCTTTAACTCTGACACAAAACTCGGCCAATTCCACGTCCAGAAAAGGCATGCGGATTTCGATGCCGGCGTGCGCTGCATCATGATCTGTTATTTCCAAGGCTTGCCCAAACATTGGTGACGTGAGCTTTTTCAAATGTGCGATTTGCTCCGCCGGACGAAGTTGTCCGCCGGGTTCAAATTTTATTGGATCGCGAGGTACTGGATCAGCTTTTTTGCCAAAGGCATGCTTGGGCCAACGCATTAATTTTACAAGCGCTTTTCGAGTTCCTTTACGCCAAATAAGCCTTCTGAAATGGGGGCCGGGCTTTCCGGTTATTTGCTTAATTGCGCCTAATTCTCGCCATAGACGAAGCCAGCGACCGGAGCCGGCCAGCTCTTCGAAAAGGCCTGCTCCCTCTGAGACTATTTCATCTCCGCCATGGCCATGTAATAAAATTTTTGCTTCGGTTTGATCTGCGACCGTTTGAAGCAAGTGCCGAAACACAGCGCCATTTGGACCAATGGGAGGTTGGTCCTGTTCCGTAATCATAACGTCAGCAGTTCCAAGTCCCGATACATGGCTACCGTCAACGGTCCGATGGCTAAAACTATAGCTGTCCTTTACTGCCGCGATGTATTCGGTTTCATCGGGCGTGTCGTCGTCCTTAAACGTCAATGAGAAAACGTCGATATCGGTTGGAGAAATAGCGATTTCGCCGGCCCCGATGCTTGAAACAATTGACGAAGAGTCAAGACCGCCGCTGAGCAGCGCAGCAATCGGCGGCGTTCCCCGTGTTCGCCGGTTAATCGCCTGGATGAACAGCTCACGAAACTGCTGGTGGACGTCTTTGATAGGCTTCGGCAAGTTTGGATCAAGACGCCAGTAGCGCTGAGTTTTGATCTTGCCCTCTTCTATGATAGCCGAATGCCCCGGAAGCAGCCGATACACGTCAGCGATAAAACTGCGTTCGGGTTCATCCTCATCGCAATTTCCAGCAACAAAAGCATTTATTCCCGTTAAATGGGGAATATAGGGAAGCTCCGGACGCATGGCGCGCAAGGCTTTTATTTCTGAAGCAAAAAGGAAATCATCACCCTCGATGCGATAAAATAACGGGCGTACGCCGAAATGATCACGGCACAGAAACAAATGCTGCTTGTTCACATCCCAAATTGCGATTGCGAAGTCTCCTAGAAGATATTTCGGTAAATCTGTTCCGAAATGGAGATAGGCAAGCAACAATAACCTCGTGTCACTGACACTGTCTGTCATAGGCGAAGTCATGGCTCCGCCAGCGCGAAGTTTTGCGCATAGTTGGTTGCGATTGTCGAGACGTCCATCGAAGGAAATTGCATAGCCGTCTTCATCGATCGCAAATCCGTTGCATCCGGTGTCAAAAAGGCAATGCCCGATGAAAATATGTTCATCATTATAGCACGACACCCCATCTCTTCCGCGGTGGGATATGGCATCAAGCCCTCTTTGAAGTGCTTGCGAATTGCCGCAATGCTCAGCTTTTTTTGTAAGGATGCCACATATACCGCTCATCGTTGTGGCAACTTCAAAAAAGGAGAGTAATCAGCAAGGCTTTCGCGATTGCCGCCAATTATCACCCTATTGCCGCATAACAACCACGCGTGAGCTTCGAGCTTCAGACGTTCGTTCTCTTTTACACCAACTTGAATATGGGAGGAATATCCCCGCAAGTTAAAAATCCATTGTGCTGATATTGCCTGGACCAGGCACGTAGCTTTGGGCACCATCCGGCTTGAGAAAAACACACTGAAGGCAACTCGTTGCGCCATTGCATCCGACGGCAATCTCATCGTCTGTTTTGTAGCAACTAGAGAATGCAACCTTCGATAGCCAATGGTCCATAGGCCAACACGAATGACCCAGAGCAGAGTAAACGCCAGTACTATAAGCCATTTGTCCCGCCAGATTACTTTCATACTGTGTTTTCCACTCTATGGTCTAGTTGTCACTTGACCTTATCAGGTCGGCCTCAGCGAGTTTTTTGATCAAAGCGGATATGTCATTTTTGGCAGTCAAATCATCGACCTCGAAATTGGATGTAACTTCCTGACACAAAGTTTTGATGTCGATCCCTTCGCAGAGATAGTTCCAAAGAAAGGGCCCTATGCCATCAAGAGAAAAGTAGACGTTCCTGTTTGTATCTAACAGCGCGACGCTTCCTTTAAGTTCACAATAGACAACGCTTTTATTCGCCACCCATTTGGATTTATCTGACATTATTTATACGCTAACTATTTAAAAGTGTGCGACACCTTAAAAAGCAAAAAATGGGGGGCGAGCGTGCCCCGCCCTCCAAACATTGATGATAACTCCTTAAGCAAGGTCATACATTTCCTGAATCTCAGGAGAAGGTAAGGTCTGTTATAAGAGTACCAACCGGGAAAGACGCGTCAAGCGCCGAGCCCGTTGAGCTTCCGAGCGTTACTTCTTCGAAAGAACCAACTTCGGTCAAATCTGGCTTGATATAAGCCATCTTCTCGGACGTATTCATAAAATAACCTCCGTTCGTTGTGGTAAAAGTGATTTTTTACCACTGCTGAGTGTTTCATGATTCATTAGCGGTGTCAATATGCTGCAGCGCACCATTTGTTGCATATGCGAGAACGGGACCCGCGCACCTTAAGCGCGGAATAACTATATGATATATATATAATATAGTTATTCCGTTCGACAATTATCCGTGAAAAAAGCTATGGAGAGCTACTGTGCTTTTGCAATATATGCCAATGATTATCCGTAAAATTTTGCAAATTTTCGAATCAAAAGTGCCTTCCAATCCATTCAGACGGACGGCTCAGCCAAACCGGCATTTTGTTGCTTGTCGGTTGCCCTTCTCTGGACATATCGGTGAGGTCGTATTTCATCTCAGATAGAAGATATGCAGGATTTGCCCAAAGCAAATAATGACTAAGGTTTTTCAACGTCGTCCCAAAACGCGTATCCTCTAATTCTGTAGTGCCCTCTCCACAGATACTGTTAATCGCAATTCGCGCTAGGAAGGAAGACCGTTTTCTAGCCTTTTGTATCGTGGCGGGATGTTCCGGAAAGGCCTCTCCGAGAAAATGCTCGCACAATTGGTTTGCCGTGCCTACCGCACGGTCGAAAGGCCTGTTTAGTTCGATTTGACTTACAGTTTGATCGGTAGTGGAAATTTCAAATTGGCTATTTAATATCGCGAAATCGATCAGCCACTTCAATCGTGACCACCCATGAAGTATCCCATGCATGGCAAGATAAGTGATTAAATGATCTGATCGCAATGACCGCACCTTCAGTTGCGAAAAAAGGTTCACATCTTCCGGCTCAGAAAGCAGGATTGGATGACACAGATGGTGATTATCAAAAAGACGATAGTGCATTTCAAGGACTATCCGATTTTTTGGATGAAAATACACACAGTCTTTGTGGTTTTTTTTCCATACAGAAAAGTCTGAAATGCTTGTACCGGCTTCGGGTTCAACGCGAACATAGCCTAATGAACAGAGTACAGCGTCGCTAGGATCCAATTCCGCCTCGTTAATAAGCAAATCGATATCCCGGTTTGTTCGTTTCCCCATAGCATTGAAACATATTTGCGAAAGTGCGAGCCCTTTTAATAGAGTAGGCGCAACTCCAATATCAGCTAAGGCACAATATAGTCTCTTGAGTTCTGCTAGTGCGGCCAGTTCGGAAAATGCGGCTCTATCAATTTCGCCTTGCAAACTATCTATCGCATCCGCTTCGATTTCCAGTGATGATCCTCTAAACCAATTAAATTCTCTAGCCCGATTTGCCAAAAGCGGCATCACCCGATGGCGTTCAGCAAAACGCGTTACCAAAGGCCAGTTCGGTTTTCCATTTTGTAACAATCGCGCGGTTAAAACATCACCAAACTTAAAAAGCCTTGGGTTTATCATCAAGACAAGCGTCACAAAAGCCGGATCGAAACGCTGTGGGTTGGTGTCAATCATCGCAAGTGCCAATCCAGAATTCTGTGATGACTGGTAAATGATCTGATCCAAGTGGTGGTCCGACGCTGGTTGATATTATGTTTACGCAATCCCCTGCATATACCTGATCTAATGCCAATAGCGGCCGCATAGCGTCTATTGCCGACCATGTCGGTGCGGCACCTGAGGCCAGTCTTAGGCGCATATTTGCGGCGAGATTCTGCATCGAAAAACTCCACGGTACATTGTTAAAATCCCCAACCAAAAGCCTTCTACCATCAAAGATATCAGTATTTGAAACCAGTTCATTAATATATTTGCGTGGCTCGCCGAGCGGCCAAGGGTGTGGCAGGTGGACTGCGGTTAGTGACAAGGGTGAATCGCCTACCCATATTTTTGCAGTCACCGCTGAGAGCGCCTTTCGATTTTCAGTATCCCCCACCCCATGATATTTAACTTCGATGGCTGGACTTTTAAGTAAAATGACCGTGGAGCACGCACCATCTCCTCGACAATCATATTGGACGGGAAATTGGCGGGCTAGTAATTTTGCAACCTTCGCTCCTTCGCGATCTGATTCCAAAAGCACGATAGCATCAGGCGCTTGTTTGATTATCCACTGAGCAGCTTTAGCTGGGCTGCTATTATTCTTGTTCAAGTTAAAGCTAATAATTTTTAATATGGTGTTTTCATGGGTATTATTTTCCAGCTCGGTTTTTACCAAAAAAGGCTGGATTAGTAATATTAAAAACGCAAAGTAGCCGCAAAATAACCCCGCCTCAAATATCATTTTTGCTGAGAAACCTCGAGCACGATAGCCTTTAAACGCGATCAACAGGGAAGCAATTAACCCAACAGGAATCCAGAGCGGTGCAGCGATGTTGAGCGAGTCAGCTAAGGAGATATCGACACCAAAAATACCAATTAATGGCAGTGCGGCCAAAATTGATAGCATCGCAAAATGTGAAGCAACACGAAGCTTTTTTTGGGCCAATACAGACTATATCCTTTTCCAACCTAAGCAACTTTTGCATGATGGCGGAAAATATTGTGCGTTGCAACAATCAAAAAATTGTGCAAGATTTCATCTGTAGTTAACCAAAAGCAGAGGAAACTCAGTGAGCTTTGGTCGTAATATAGTATTGAAAAGACAAGAGATTAAATGGAAGTCGAGGGCCTCTCTCAATAGGTTCTGGCAACTACCAGCAATGGTATTCGTCTCAATGCTCGTCGAGTCTCATGTTGCATTTGCTCAACAATCTATTCTCACCGAACCTGAAGATGTAGCGGGCAATCGGTCCCAGCCTGACTATGATCCTATGGGGATCAAGCTTGGGAGCTTTGTACTTCGCCCCACTTTAAGCATCTCTCCAGATTTTAATTCAAATATCTTTACGCAAAAAGACGATGCCAAATCTGACGCGAGCGTTACGATTACACCTACCATTACCGCCGCGCTTAAGAGGCCCGGCCAGTCTTTTGCTGTTACCGGACGGATGAAAGCCCGCCGCTATGCCAACTTCAATGGCCAGAATTATGAAGAATATCGGTTGGACACGTCTGGCTTTGCTGAGTTACCCGAGGCCATAACATTAGCTGCCAATGTCGGATGGTCAGAATCGACAACCTCGCGCGGCAGCTTCGAAAATGATCTCCAGATCGGGTCCCCCTTAAAGAAGCGCGATTTTAGTTCATCCCTGTTCTTAAAAAAACGGTTTAACCGCTTATCGATCGATGGGGCATTTACGGCATCGAAATTCACCTATGGCGATGTCCGCCTCGATTCCGGCGTAGTGATTGATCAGGGTTTTCGCGATGGCCATAGAATTGGCGGAAGAGTGGGTGCCGCTTTTGGCATCAGCCCATTGCTATCGTTTCAGGTCAAGGGAAGTTACGATAGTTTTGACTATAATGAACCGCGAGCCTTGTTTGATCGTGATGCCCATAGTTATTCCCTGACTGCAGGGTTACGCTACGAACTCACGCGGTTATTAGTCGCCGAAATTAATGCCGGGCTTAGACGGCACAAATTCAAGAATTCGACCTTTCCAGATATTGAAGGACTGGCATTATCGGCACAACTTCGCTGGTATCCAACGCCTCTGGTGAGCGTGCGCATGGACCTTGATCAGTCCACCACGACTAGTAGCTTTGACTCTGTCAGCGCCGTTACTGTAACTAATTTTAAACTGGGCGCCGACTATGAATATCGACGCAATGTTGTTCTCAGCGCAGAGATTCAAGGCTCCCTGGAAGAATATCAGGGTATAGAAGCCGCCGCAAAACGGGTTTCGATTACAGGGCGTGCCGAATGGAAATTAAATCGGCGTTTCTCGCTTAGAGGTTACAGCAGCTTCGATATCCGAACCGGATCGGGGTCACCGTTAGTCCCTTCATACAACGCCTTCAAAGCTGGCGGTAGCGTGGTTCTAGCAATATGACCACTTCACTCCCGCAACAAGTCGGCATGGCTCTAACAAGGCTTGAAATATGACACCCCCCAATGTCTTCTCCGATCATAATCCTAATGTGGCCTTAGTCGGGCACGGCTCCGATATCGTCGAACCTATTCCGCAAAATAACGATGATCGCCTGAATTTAGGAATAATTCGAAACATTTTACGCCGCCGTTTATGGTTGCTCTTGTCAATCACCGCTTTCATTATCGGTTTTGGCATCATCGTCACTTTACTGCAGCCAAAGATTTATACAGCAAACGCTGTGGTGCAGTTGACGGGTTCCAATCGAGAGCTTGCCGCCAAAGTCGGCAATGAAACGGAACCAGTGATGGCCGGCGATGCGGATGTCAGTACGCAAATCCAAGTGGTGGGGTCTCTCAAAATGGCCCGTCAAATCGTCGAAAAATACAAACTTGCCGAGAATTTTATTTTCAACCCATACACAAATCCACCTAAATCAGCTCTGATGAAGCTAATTGGCGGGAGGCCGGAAGCAATTGATATCCGGAAACTATCAGTGGATGAGAGAAGCGATATGGACGACAAGCTTGTCCAATATCTTCGCAGCGGACTTGGCGCGGCCCGAATTGGAACATCTTATTCAATTGGCATTTCCTATCGTCATCACAACCCTGAAATTGCGGCGATGTTGGCCAATGCCTATGTGACGGAATATGCAGAATCCCAGGTCACTGAGAAAAAGTCGGCAACTTCCGAAGCGACTGGTTTCCTGAGAACCAAGGTCGAAGAATTGCGCGCCGCCGCAACGGCTGATTTTGCTGCTGTTCAAAATTACCGGGTAGGTCATGGACTGTTAAGCACATCGGGCGCGTCGCTCACCGAACAAGATATATCAGTATATAACCAGCAAACGGCAACCGCAAAAGCAGAGGCCGCAGCCGATCGCGCTCGGCTAAACACGGCACGGCGACAATTGACCAGCGGGTCCAAGGGAGATGATGTTGGAGAAGCTCTGGAATCTTCAGTTGTCTCGTCGCTCAGAAGTCAAAGAGGACAATTGATTGTCAAAGTGGCTGATTTGCGAACAAGATATGGCACCAGACATCCCGAGCTACAACGCGCCCAGCAGGAATTGGGAGACCTTGACCAGCAGATTCAAGAAGAAATAGACCGTGTTATTTCGAATCTTGAGGCACGCGCGAATGTTTCGGAACAGCGACTTGCATCACTGACCGGAACTTTGGGTTCGGCAAAAGGCACTTTGGTCCACAACAACAAGGCCATGGTTGCATTGGATGACCTTGAGCGCCGGGCAGAAGCATCTCAGGGCTTGTATGAATCCTATCTGGCCCGCTATCGGGAAACGCTTGCCAGCAGCGGAACAGAGCGCTCTGACGCCCGCATACTTACTTTGGCAGAAGCCCCAAATTTTCCGAGTAGCCCCAATATATTCCTCAATATATTATTTGCTTGTCTCGTCGGCCTAGGATTAGGTCTGCTCGCGGCATTTATAACCGAAATGCAATTTCGCGGACTTACTACCGGAAGCGATGTTGAGCGAAGAACCGGACTTCCGTTTTTAGGCATATCACCCGAAAATAGTTCGCTAAAACACCGCGCGGAAACAGCCCTCGAAACCGTTTCACAATATCCCAATTCGGTTTTGGCTGAGTCAATGCGCAGTATCTATTCTTCGGTTCATATGTCTATGAATGACCGAGGCCAGGTTTTGGCCATTTCATCTGCCGTTCCTGATGAGGGAAAAAGTATCCTCTCCTCTCTATTGGGCCTGACCGCTGCGGCAATTGGCACAAGAACAATAATCGTGGATTGCGATATTTTTCGTCATGGGCTGTCACGCAATTTTAGCTTGGAAGGAGGTTCTGGAATATTGGAGGTTGCTTCCGGTAAAAGCAGCTTAGATGAGGCGCTTAGAACCGTTCCTGACAGCACGCTTTCGATTTTACCTATTATATCGCGTGGCGGAGAGGGTGATCGACTGACCAATAACGGAGCAATACAGGCAATAGTTGCCCAGCTAAAAGAGCGCTTCGATCTCGTTATTCTGGATTGTCCACCGCTGCTTGCTATTGCGGAGGCACGGGAAATTGCTGCGCTTGCTGATGGGGTCATATTAGCGGCGCGTTGGCGAAGCACATCTGACGACGCAATCCGCTCGGCAGCACGTCTTCTTCCTCCCAAACTCAACAACTATATCGGCGTTGTTTTGACCCGCGTTAATCTGAAAAAGCAAAGTCGGTATGCACCAGACGATGCGACGAGCTATTATTCTCATTATCAAAAATATGCGGCCGTCGCATGACATCACCGCGAACCGCGATCGTTCATTATTGGCTCGTCTCTATGCGCGGCGGAGAACGGGTTTTGGAGCGGCTTTTAAAGCTGTATCCCGGTGCCGATATAATCACTCATGTTTACAATCCAGAGGCGGTGTCAGGGTTCATACGGTCCCATAGAGTCCGAACAACATTTATCAACAAACTACCGGGTGCCCAGCGCCATTATCAAAAATATCTTCCTCTAATGCCATTGGCGCTCGAGGAGATAGATATGCGAGGCTATGATCTCGTAATCAGCAGCGAATCTGGTCCAGCCAAGGGGATAATCGTTCCGCCAGATGCATTTCATATGTGCTATTGTCACTCACCCATGCGGTATCTGTGGGATCATTATCATCAATATAAATTGACCGGCGGTCGATTTACAAAACTGGCCATGCCCCTGCTAATGCATCGTCTGCGCCAATGGGATATCAGCTCTGCGCAACGCGTGGATAGTATTGTGGCGAACAGTAATTTTATTGCTCGCCGGGTAAAAAAAAGCTGGGGCCGACAAGCGGATGTTGTGCATCCCCCCATTGAGGTCTCGCTTTTTCGCAAGAGTGATGACGTGCAAAATCAATATCTCTGGGTGGGACAAATGACACCGTATAAACGAGCGGATATTGTCGTAGATGCTTTCACCAAGCTGGGCCTGCCGCTTTTGATGGTTGGTACAGGGGAATTGGCAGGCGATATTGCGAAACGCGCCGGCCCTAACATCAAGATATTAGAACGACTAGACTTTGCTGATCTTCGGAAAGCATATGCGGAATGCCGGGCGCTGATATTCCCGCCGGAAGAAGATTTTGGGATCGTGCCAGTCGAGGCCAATGCTGCCGGTCGACCGGTTATTGCTTATGGCCGCGGCGGAATTCGTGATTCCATCATTCCGGATCATACCGGACTTTTTTTTGAAGAGCAGCACCCGGATGCGTTGATCGACGCTGTCGAGAGATTTGAACAATGGTTGCCGCAATTTAATCCAGATGTTGCCGTCCAAAATGCAGAACGCTTCGCGCCTGAAATATTTGATGCAAAGGTCAAAAAGATTATTTCTGCGGGTATCGGTTTAAGCAATAGTCAAAGCGGCGGAGAAACCGATGGGATTGTTGAACGAGCCTCCGTGTTATGACACCTACTGTTATCGGTTTGGGGGTGTTCATTTTAGGCATATGGTTATTGTACAAGGGCGACATTCTGGTGTTGCTTTGTGCGATGTTATTGCTGGGTCTTTTGGAAGGTTCGGCTGCGGTCGTTTTACCTGCCATCGGCGGATCATCGATACCGCCCGACCGCATAATGTTAGGATTTCTGGCCGTTGCAAGCCTGAATCTAATTAAAGATCGCTCGGAGCTTGGCAAAGACGCGATCGTCGAAAACTGTTGGCTGGTGCTCTTTTGTGCTTATGGTTTCATCAGCGCATTTTTTTTACCCCGCATCTTTCAAGGACAGATTGATGTAGTCCCACTGCGTCCAGCCGGTTTGCGCAGTTTATTTGATGTATTTCCGCTTGCATTTTCATCTCAAAATATCACAACAGCAGTTTATCTGATTGGGACTGGTCTAGCAGCAATTTTTAGTTATGTCGCCGTACGACGGGCTAGTGATGTTACGCCGTTAGTGACTATTGCCATTGTGACCACACTTAGTCACGCGGCTTTAGGGGTATTAGAGGCTGTTCTGCGCGGAACACCTTGGGATATGGTGGTCGATTTTTTTCGCAACGGCTCGTATGCGCAGCTAAGTCAACAAACGAGTTCATTCATCCGAATTTCAGGGTTTATGGCTGAGCCATCTAATTTTGCCGACTTTGGCATCGTCTGGATGATCTTTGTGTTTGAATTATGGCTGAGAAATATCAAGCCGTTTTGGACCGGTATTGCCGCCAGTGTCATGGCGCTTACCTTGATATTATCGACTTCATCTACCGCATATCTTGGCATAGCCGGTTATGCAGCTGTGCTGTTAGCTCGATTTGCTACCTTTCCTAAATATTTGCGAACGGACAAGATGCTATTGTTGGTCGGGGCGGCACTGGCAGTGGTGGTTTTACTAATGTCGGCGATAATATTCTCAAGTGAATTTGCAAAAGAATTTCAATCGATGATCCTCGAGATGACGTTGGAGAAAACCGATTCAGATTCTGGGCAACAGCGCTCGTTTTGGGCGCTTCAGGGCCTCGAAGCATTTAAGATTTCCTATGGACTGGGCATAGGCGCTGGCAGTTTTCGTTCCTCCAGTATTGCAACTGCGATATTAGGCGGCATGGGTGTAATCGGGATAATTTGTTTCGGCGGCTATTTACTGAAGCTTTTTCAAACGGCCCATGTTTCTGGTGATATAGAAGGATCGGGTTCGGTTCAATCCGCGCTTACGAGTGCAGCTTGCTGGAGCGCGATCGCCGGACTAATTCCTGCATTATTTACTCAAGCTTCCCCCGACCCTGGGATGCAATTTTCCATATTGGCTGGCATAGCTATTGCCCTTAAACACCAGCTGATTGCAAACCGGGGTCAATCTCAACCCGTCATCATCGCAAATCGACCCGTAACGGTGGATCAAGCTAAAGCGCCAACAAATACTCCACCATCTGGCTGGCGGCACGTTTCCAAGTAAACGCAGCCGACTGCGATAGTCCGGCAGCCCGTATTTTCGCCAAATAGCTACCATCCGAACTCATCAATGATATTGCATTTACCCAGGCATCCAGATCGTCCGCGCCCGCATAGATGGCTCCATCACCACAAACTTGCGGCAATGCGCCTTCGGGCGCTACGATTGCTGGACAGCCGGTAGTCATGGCTTCCAGAGGTGGCAATCCGAAACCTTCCGTTCGTGAAGGAAACGCGAGGCATAAAGCATTCGCATATAAAGACCTCAATTCCCCGTCACTCACCCTGCCCGCGAAAATGACATTAGACGGCACTAAATGACCTGCAGATTGAAACATATCCCTCGTCGCTGACCCAAAAAGAACAAGCTTCAAATTTTGTAATTCAGGCCGGGAAAAGACTTTCAGCAGTAAGCCAATATTCTTGTGCGGTTGGATATTGGCCAAGGCAACGGCAAAACCATTTCGTTCAAGTTCCAACTCCGACAGTATTTCGTCATCAGCTGCAGTCTCAAGCACATGATCGACACCGTTTAAAATCACCTTCGTTTTATCGCGATTGGCCACTTTATATTGGTCGAGCTGCTCACGCGAATAATCGGAAACCGTCAAAATGCGGCGGTGTCTCTTACCGCATATCGGTTGATGAAAATGATACCAGAGCCGGAACATCGGGCTGTAACTGTCCGGAGCAATATGGACTTGAGCGTCATGAAACATTGTAACGGCGTTCCGGGATAAAACCGGACCAACATTACAAAGACTTAATAGCGTCCGGCCTCCCGCATGAAGCGGCAGAGTAAGCTGCTCCCATGCAATGCCCGTAAACGGACCGACTATTCTATATGGCAAGCCTAAACGCTCAGCATTTTCCATACCGTCCGAGGGCACCAATAATTCAAGTTGCAGTTGCTCACTCATATGGTGGTCTGCATCGATAATAGCATAGGCATTGCGAATTAACTCTTCGGCAACCCGGTGGACTCCCGTTGGTTCAGCAGACAGGAATTTACCATTTATAGCTATTTTCTTGGGATGAAGCATAGGGCTAGTCTCCGCTAGGTAGAATCACATTGTCCAAAGCCAGGCTACATTATTTTATTGCTGCAACTGCGAAATAATGCAACAATTGAGATCTATTTTATGATGGTTTCTGGTTGAGCTATTGCCAATGCTAAAAGGCTTCGGGTTAACTCTACTCCCTAAAAGTAACAAATATTTCTGTTGCCATTTTCAATGAATAGACAACATTGTATCAACCGGTAATCTTGGTGACTGGGCCACCCGCAATTGAGACGGAAAGTGACCGACTGCAATCATCACAATTATATTTTCTGTATCAGATAGATTTAACAGTTTACGTGCGGCTATGTCCCTGCTCGGATCTACACTCCAATTCAACATGCATGTCGCCAACCCTTTTGCGTGCAAACCATAGATTAAAGACATCGCAAATAACCCGCCATCAACCCAACATTGGTACCGTTCCGCAGCGGTGACAAAATTCCGCAATTCAGATGTCACTACGATCAGACTAGGTATCTGGTGTCCAAATCCCCGGTTACCCCCCTGAACGGCCAAAAGCTCAGTTTTAAGAGGTTCGCTCAAAACTATGTGAGCGTGGGCCGATTGTCGATTGCATACCGATGGCGTTCGGGACGCAGCTAATATAGCATCCTTAATATCCTCAAACTCAACTGGATTCTCAGAAAAGTGTCTTACGGAATGTCGTGAATGAGCAAATGCGTGAAAATCAATTTTGGATCGACAACGTAGTTCTTCGGGATCAATAATCTGCGTTCCGCCATCGTTTTTTTCAAATTTAGAATTGCTTAGAAACTCATCAAGCGAATCCAGTGAGATGCCATGTCCTCTATTGAATGCTCGGTATTCTCCCAAAGCTTGCTTTACCCATTTGGTAATCTCCGACGGACCATAAAACTCTTCATATCGTCGCGTGTTGGCCATAAGTCTTTCGACTACATCTAAGCCGAAACCAGGGCGACAATCCTTAAGCGCCAGCCCTTTCTCAATTCTATGAAAATCCATTTTCAGATGTGCGGATAAGCGGCGCTTATCGTTTTCATGGATTAGTGAACCTGAATGCTTCGTATAACGGACGGCATCGTAAAGAAAATTGCGCAGGATCTTAAGGAAAACCTTTATTTTCATGACGCAGCTTCTGCCTCTAATGAGAAATTATTTTGTGCCCTTTTTATGATTGTTTCGTGATTAGCATCGAGCTGCCGTTTTAGAGACGGGAGATCGTGAATAAAATCTCGTATTCTTGCCAATTCCTTCTCAAGATTATGCACTATATTACTACTGTTAGTAAGGTAATTGACTGGGAGGTTATTGAGCCGCAATAATCCCTCCATTTTATCTTTGTAATCAATACCGAAAACTGGAGTTCCAACCCCCATTGCAGCGATCATTAGGTGCATTCGGCCAGAGATAATACCGTCGAGTTCCTTAACAAAAGCCTTGATTTCCGGTGCTTTCATTCTTTCGGTGGGATAAAGAATATCGTCTCCCAATTGAGCTTGCAGGTTTTGATAGATAGGTTTCAAACACAAATGATCAGATGAATCTCCCCGCTGATCATGATCAATCATGATAAATGAAACGGCTTCATCTCTATGCAATTTGACCAGCAATTGCGTAAACGCGTCAATGAATATTTGAACGCGTGAACGATCGGTTAGTTCGAGCAAAAGTGGATGGCAGTTTACACCAATAACGGCCCTGCCTTTTTGTCGGCATATGTCGAGCCAGGGACTGATTTTTTTGAGGATAGAACCGGGCATCGGCTCCATCAAAAAAGCAATATCTGCTGTCAGTTTGGCTGGTCTCGACACATTTGAGGTAAAGCGCTCAAATGATAAAGGATCGCGTAAATTAACAACGATGTCCTTGTTAATCCGTCCAAATATGACCTGTATCGTTGGATGAAATTTTTTACTGACGCTAAAACCTGATATGAAGCAGTTAGCCCCCTGCCGTGATAGAAGGTCAGCAAGCATGATAAGGTGCCCTGAAAAATTCGGATTATAACTGCCGTCAAGAACATCGGCGCCCATGAGAACAATTGTGTTCAGGTCAAGATTTAGTGTCTCTTCTATAGAGTCTTTGAGAGACTTTCCTTTTGAAAGAAGCTGCAGTGGAATTAAATCGGCTGCCTTCGCTGCGGCATCCGCTTCTTCTCCAGCGGTTGCGATATAAAACTGGGCTTCTGGCAACCTTTCTTTCCAATAGGATCGGATGGCTGATATCATGGCCTGATCGCCGGTTGAAGCAGTTAATAAATAGGGATCAGAAGGAATTATCAGTAGATTTTTTCGCTCTCCTTTAACTTTGCCTGACACCAGTGAACCGGAATTTTCTTCGACTTCGTGTTCCCATTCACAAATCATCTGCTGGAGCTGGCGTTCCAGAATAAACTGTCTCACCCCCATATTACGCCAGATAAATTTCAGTGGATTGAAAATTTGAATTTCCCCTTCAATAGCTAACTTACTCGTGAATCTTTTCAAATAAAAATTCGAACGAGGATATTATTTCACAGTTCGAAAGAAAGTGACTTTGGGATTTTTTTTGCAATGTTAAGCAATTTAGTCCCTTTCAAAATCAAGATGCCTGTCAGCTACTGCCAACATTGGGTTCTCCCGTGATTGCAGATTTTAGTCCTTTTTCTGATCTATAACTCTTGAGAAAATCCATCACGGGCCTCTCAAGGAACAAGTAAGAAATTTGTGCGATGATTAGGGTCATTCCCAAACCACCCGCGAAAACCAAAAGTTTATCAACTATGGTTGCTTGTTCCGTTACGCCCCAATGATCGATAACGATCCACCACATAATTTGCAGGCAGATGGCATGGACGATATAAGCTCCATAAGAAATCGAACCTATCCATTGTAGCAGACGCAGTCTTACCAACCAGAATATGACTTTGTGACGCGCAACGGTCAGTACCAGAATGGCAAGCGAAAATGCGCCCAGCGCAGAATAAAGGAATATCTCGCGTCCCTCTCCGTATAAAATTCCCGAAATAATATCGCGAAAAATCTCTATGCCGCCTCGGTCCCTGATGAGGATGCTGACACCAATATAAATCACCAGATAACAGGCCATTGCTCCAAAGCCGATCTTTACCAAAGGCCCAACAAGCTCGTTTATTGGTGTTTTCATTCGTGCCAATGCGAGCAATCCGCCCATGGCGAAGCTGTCAAAGTGAAGGCCAGCGCCCGAATATATAAAATATGCAGAGTGTAGCGGGTCCCAATTTGCCGTAGCCGCACTGGCGATTAACCTCAGGAGAGGAGCCACAAAAACAAAAGACCACAATAGCCTGGTTGTCGCATGCAGTGACAAAAAATAGGCAGCGATACCGTAAATCAGGTAAAACTGCATTTCGACTGAAATCGACCAGAGGTGACCGGTCGACCAGAATTCCATTTCTCCAAAGCCATATGCGATTGCCGTGTTCTGATAGAATCCAAAGATCGAGAAAAGTGCTTCAACTTGGAGAGGGACACCGATCGCAACGCAAATGAAAATTCCCAAAATCACGTAAATATAATAAACTGGGACAATCCGCGCGATCCGGCGCAGGTAAAAAGCTTTGATTAACGGTCGGGCCAACTTTGGGTCATGCTGCTTAATTATCGATAGCGTAACCACATAGCCTGAAATAACGAAAAACAGCCAGACACCCGCCCAGCCAAATGGTAATAAGTTGCTGTGCATCGCAACTACGGCGATCATCGCTATGGCTCTTAAACTGTCGATTTCCGGACAATGCCTAAACACATCTGCCGCCTGCGTGCTTTTGTCCCGCGGCATCACAGTTGCTCAATTCTTTCGGGCGTAAACCGTCCCCGCAACGCATCTACAATACCAAGCCAGTTGCCTTTGACCCGACCGATCCGATCAACCCAAGGTTCGGGGCGCATTGATTTTGCGTGGTTGGCCAAAATATTCCGGGTTATAATCTTAAATGCATAGGACCATTGCATTGTTCCCTTGCGTGCAAGATATATTGGATTGATAACTTGAGAATAACCAAGCCGGATCCCTGAAGTTCTGGCTCCTTTTACACCCTGATGGACTCCGGCAAATGCATGGGTTTTTACTATCCGCCCACGCTCGAGTAATTGAGCGGCAAAATCAATATCTTCCTGCCAGCCGTATAATTTAAGCCGTTCGTCAAACCGAGCATCTTCTATAGCCGAGGTCCGATAAGCCATGTTGCAACCATACAGCCCAGTTAAATCTTTCACGATCGCCTCGTCATATACTGAGGAAGCATCATAAGCTGAGATCATTTGCTCAGCAGCATCAGTGGAAATGCCTGAACTATTAATGCCGTCGGCAATCAGGAAGCCATTTGCACCAATGACATCGGGCGCCGATTTAAAGAAGCGCCCAATATTTTCTATACAGTAATGGGAGGGGATGTAATCATCATCGAAAAATGCGACTACGTCATGTTCATTCGGTAATTCCCGCAGTCCTGTATTCCGTTGAGCGGAACTCCCCTTCGGACCCTTTACACACTGAACGCCGTTCAGAATTTCTGGGCAGTTGGGAAAATCCTTGTCTGACACGACTGATAGCACAATTGCTGATGGAGGTTTGCTTTGGCTTTTAAGATGCTTGATGCATGTGGCAAGGTTTCCGGGTCGCCCGGTGCTAGCCAAAATAACGGCCACTCGCAAACTATGGCCGTTATTCGTCATGAAAGCCGCTGCCTCACGCAAAAGAGATTGATAGGAAAACCGAAAAAACGCCGCGCGACAGTTCCGCCCGCAGCATATGGCGGCCCAAAAGGCCTTGCTGATATATTCGCCAATATATGGTTCAAGGACACATACTCCCTAACCGTGATGCCTGATCGATTCGTTGAACCTAGTCCCTAAGGTTGCTGCATTGCAACAATATTGTTTGCGATGCAGCATATTGATGCTGTGAGTTGGAAGATTTTTGACCAGCAGATTGTTTGGTGGAATATAAACTGAATAAAAACGCCAGTTTTGCAAGGAAAATGATCTGCTTTCGTTATGCTAACGTCGTTCAATCTAGTGAAAGCAATCGACAGATAAATTGCTGCATTGCAATATCAATTGCAATGCAGCATAATTTGCAAAGTAAGAAATATCCTGATTCTCGAATTTTGGGGATCAATATTATGAGCGAGGTCGAAAGTGCAATATGTGTTGCAGAGTCGGATTGCGAGACTGGGCGGTGTCCTTATGCTCTTCCTTGCATTTAGCAGCTTTGCCAAAATATTACCTCCGGCCGCTAACCATAACTATTACCAATCGCCATCAAGCAATCCCGATCATGCCAAGGACATTGCAATAGCAAATGATGTGCCTTTCCCAGAGCCGCTGATTTTTCAAGATATGGACAAACAATCCGCGCTGGAGATTAATTCTTCTATTCCGTTCACCACCAAGTTAGTTTTTCCAGCCGCCCCATTTAATTTGTCGGGATCAATGGAAAGCAAAAATCGCGCTATCGATTGTCTGGCAAGTGCGATGTGGTACGAAGCGGGCGATGATGAAATTGGTCAGCGCTCGGTGGGCCAAGTGGTACTCAATCGGGTCCGGCATCCCGCATTCCCGAACAATATTTGTGGCGTCATATTTCAAGGCACCGAACGCAGCACGGGCTGTCAGTTCAGCTATACTTGTGATGGCGCGCTGCTCCGGACACCATCCAAATCGGCTTGGGATCGCGCCCGTGTGCGGGCAACCTCGGCGCTCACCGGCTCGGTATATGAAAAAGTTGGTTTATCCACACATTATCATACAAATTGGGTCCACCCGGTCTGGAGCGCGAAGCTAGAGAAAATATCTGAGGTTCACACACATCTCTTCTTTAGATGGGCGGGCAAGTGGGGGAGATTAAGTGCCTATTTTCAGGTATATTCAGGTGAAGAACCAGGCATTCCAAAGATGGCCCGTCTCTCATTAGCACATCGTTCGATTATTCCCGATGAACAGATCGAATTGGCTGATACAGACACCGCGCTGCCTGTCGACCAAGCGATCCTGTTTGCAAATCGGCTAAAGATTCCACAGAGTTATCTATCCCCTGCTCCGGTTCCTCCAACGCCAGACAATATTTTCTATATCCCTTTGGCTGATGGTGGGAATGGTTCCGTACATGCGATGAAGGCGTTAGATATTTGCGGCGGCAATAGCTTTTGCAAGGTGGTCGGGCGAATGGAGACCAATGTCGCAACTTTAACCAAAAGCTCACCATCCAAAGCTTCAAATGATAGCGTTGCGTTTCTTTATGTCCGCGACCGCCGTACCGGAGTGGATCGCGCCTATTGGGATTGCGGTCATTTTTCTCGCCCCAACATTAGCCAGTGTTTGAGCGCCAAGAATCGACACTGGATTGATTTTAACGGAAATCTACAATCTGCCGGTTTTTTCAAAAACGGAGTAAAAATCTAACCGCAAGCAGCCGCCATTTCTTTGCACCTTTCACAAGGGAAATTCAGTTATGAAATTATCGTCTGTAGAAGTCGAAAAGCCATGGGGCCGAAACTGGCTTCCTGCTCCGTTTCACAATCTTACGGAGTGTGGATCAAAGGCTATTGGCGAAATCTGGTTTGAAGCGCCGGGTAAGCCGCTTGATCTCATGATTAAATATATTTTTACGTCACAAAAGCTTTCTATCCAGGTACATCCTTCGGATGAACAGGCTCGGGTCTTAGGGCTTCCCAGTGGCAAAGAGGAATGCTGGTACATATTAGACGCCGATCCTGCTGCTACGTTGGGTATAGGGACTAAAAGCCCGCTTTCCAGCGATGAGCTTTGCGCGGCTTCTCTATCAGGCGAAATCGAGCAATTAATGGACTGGAAGTCCGTTTCAGCAGGGGATTTTTTTTATATTCCAGCGGGCACAGTTCACGCAATCGGAGCGGGCGTGTCATTAATCGAAATTCAGCAGAATGCAGATATTACATATCGACTTTATGATTATGGAAGGCCACGCGAATTGCACCTTGATGCCGGCGTTGCCGTCTCTCAAGCGCGGCCATATCAAGATAGTTTGCATCGCAACTTCGGCACCGAAGAGTTGGGAAAGATTGTTTCCGGCCCAAAATTTAATCTGCATCTTTGTGGCTCTGATATTTTTACTATTGGGGGTGCCGGTCCCCACTATATCATCCCTCTTCAAGGCGCAGTCACATTCGATAATGAAACGATCGGACCAGGCGAATGCCTAATTTTAGAAGATCCGCTAGAATTAATTACAGAACCCAATTCGAAAATGTTCGTAGCCCGCGCTTGCTAAGGGAATCAGAATGACCAGCATTGAAATCGCGACATCCAAAATTACACCCATGATACTTTCGGGCGGTGCCGGCACGCGCCTCTGGCCGATGTCTACAAATGAATGCCCCAAGCAATTTTTGCCATTATTGGGGGATAAAACTATGTTTCAAATGACATTGGAACGCGTAACTGATCCCGAGATGTTTATGCCACCGATAATAGTGGGCAGCAGCAATCATGCTGAGTTGATGGAACAGCAATTAGCCGAGATTGACTCCGATCCCGCTGCGATCATTCTAGAACCAGTTGCTCGCAATACGGCCCCTGCCGTCGCGCTAGCGGCATTGGCCGCGGGTGCGGGGGATATGCCAATTCTCGTGATGCCCAGCGATCATGTAATTACCGATCTGTCAGCTTTCCTGAATGCAGTGGAATTGGCTCTTCCTGCAGCAACAGAAGGCTGGTTGGTGACGTTCGGTATCCAACCAACCCGTCCGGAGACGGGATATGGCTATATCGCGATGTCCGATGAAACAGTCGCAGGAACATCTGTATACAAGACTGAGGCCTTTATCGAAAAGCCGGATCGCACCCGAGCGTTGCAGATGCTTAAAACAGGGCAGCATGTCTGGAATGCAGGAATATTCCTTTTCCGTGCTGATGCTTATCTGTCGGCCATGCAGGCCTTCGCTCCCGAAATGTTGGCGCACGTCAAAGCAAGCTTCGACGGTGCGTCCAAACAGAATGCGTTTGTGATTCCGGATGTCGAGCATTTTGCGAAAGCGGAGTCTAACTCTATCGACTATGCCATAATGGAAAAGGCAGAAAATGTCGCGACTATAGCAATTGGATGCGGTTGGTCGGACGTGGGAAGCTGGGATGCTCTTGGTGATATCGCAGGTTACGATAAAAGCGGAAATAATTTCTCGGGAGAGGTCATCGCGATCGATTCAAAAAACTGCCTAATACGAGCGAATGGCGCACGAATTTCCTTGTGCGGCGTTCAAGATTTAGTTGTCGTTAGCAAAGGCACCGAAGTGATGATTGTGCCCCGTGGGGAAACGCAATTCGTCAAAAAAATTGCCGAAGCCATCGCTTTGAGCGGGAAAGAATCAGCGAATATTTGACAAAGCCGATGCTGCACTGCAGCATAGCGGCTACTTCGCTGGATATTATGATCGGTTCGATAAAAGGAAATAGTGGATGCGTAATTTAATTCTAATTCTGTCGCTAACACTCGCAGGATGTGCGTCCACTTCTAACTTACCAGTACTTGAGCTTTCGGTGGACCAAGCGGTCTACAAACTGGGAAGCGGCGATCAGGTGAAGATTACCGTTTACGGTGAAGAAAAATTGACGGGCACGTATCCTATCAACGGGCAAGGACGGATTTCCTTTCCGCTTATCGGCGAGCTTCAGGCAAGCGAGAAAACCGTAAGCGAATTTGAAACCATGCTGCGTACAGCGCTTGCTGAAGGGTTCTTAAATGAACCGAATGTCGTCGTGGAAGTATTAAATTATCGCCCATATTATATTCTTGGTGAAGTGGGTAAGCCCGGCGAATATCCATTTGTAAATGGGCTGACGATATTCAGTGCGGTGGCCCGCGCTGGTGGGTTCGGCTATCGGGCGGACAAAAAGAGAATATATATTCGGCATACCGCCAACAAGGATGAATTGCTTTACAAGTTGGAAGGCGGAACACCCGTCCAGCCCGGAGATACCATCCGGGTGGCCGAGCGCTCATTCTAAAAATGGGACAGTTTTATTGATGAAGCGCTATAAATTGTGCGCTGCAATGTAATAAAAATGCCAGAAAAGCGTCATTTTCTTACATTTAACTCAAAAATGCTGCACTGCATCAGAAAATGGTTGACGAAAACTTAACTTTCCATAAGCTGTGAACCATCGGCAGATAGCAAGCCGAATCAAAAAAAATGAATATTTTAGGATAGGGTCGCATAAACAGCTAACCTGATGGAGGACGCTTATGTCGCTCGACAGCTCTGTATGCCTAGTTAATCATAACCATTATCATGTTCCTGATTTTGGGGCAGAGACACTTGATGTTCTATATAATCCTCGTTTTTCCTTCAAAAATACCGAATGGAATCGTACTTCGCATCCATCAGACTTTTACATTAGAGCCTTTGATTTTTTAGTCAGTTTGGCTGCCCTTATGGTCATGTTGCCGGTCCTCTTGCTTATTTGCCTGTTAATTCAAGCGTCCAGTCCTGGACCTGTTATTTTCGTACAGCAACGCGTCGGAAAATATGGCGCATTATTTCCATGTTTAAAGTTCCGTACGATGGTCCCGGACGCGGAAGAGCGATTACAGCAGTTGTTAGCGAATTCACCATCTGCGCGTCAGGAATGGGCGAATGACCAAAAGCTGAAAAACGATCCGCGAATAACCGCAATTGGTCAGTTTCTGAGAAAAACGAGCCTCGATGAGTTACCGCAAATACTCAACATAATTTTAGGCCACATGAGTATCGTTGGACCTCGGCCAATTATATCGCCGGAGATTGTTCGCTATGGACGTAAGTTTGACGATTATTGCAAAGTGCGTCCAGGACTGACTGGTCTTTGGCAGATCAGTGGCCGTAACGATATCGGCTATTCCGAGCGTGTAGCGCTTGATGTAAAATATGTTCAAACTCGCAACCTGAAACTCAATGTTGCTATTTGTTTCAAGACACTGCCGGCCTTGCTATTCGCCCGCGGCTGTTATTAATTTTTCGGTGATGGGTTCGTTCGAACCCATCACCCAATGCATTCCGATTAAAAGCTATCTCTGATCGGAGGATTGGACCATGAAACCCGTAGCGGTACTGGTTCGTTCCAATCCAAAATTACTGTTTTCCCGTAAGCAAAGACTAGTGTGCGGGGGCTAGGTTACTCGCGGCCCAGTCAATCTAATCACAACTTGTTTCTGTCAGTTTCGGTGATATTGCCGCGTATGAAAGCAAACTAGATCTCCCCGCATAGCGCTAGTTTGCTTTGACAAGGGCAGGCTTGGCGTGACTTTCGGCAGCACGCAAAACCCGCAATATATTCCCGGACCATATTTTTTCGAGATCCTGTTTGCCAAAGCCTGCCTTTAGTAGAGCAGCGGTAATTTTGGGGAGTGCTGCGACATCCTCCATACCAACAACGCCTCCACCGCCATCCCAGTCCAGACCGATACCCACATGGTCTGGCCCTACAATTTTTAGCGCATGAAGCAAATGGGCCATGAAATCGTCAAAATCCGGCATATCCTCAGCGGGATACAGGCGATCAATCTCGTTCCATTTATCGAGAAATATTTTGTAGCTTTCGCGTGTCATTTTTCCTTCGCCGCGGCCGGCAAATAATGCGCCCAGCGCCTTCATCCTTTCGGGACTTGTCTTGGTTTCCCGCAAATAGGTGCTGAAAGAATTAATCTGGATAACTCCGCCCTTGGCAGCGAGCGCTCGCAAATGATCGTCATCAATATTGCGTGGATGATCGTAAATCGCCTTGCAGCCCGAATGCGACAGTATGATAGGACTGGTCGAGAGTTCGAGCATATCATCGAGCGCAGCATCGGAACTGTGCGAAGCGTCAGCAACAATTCCCAGTCGGTTCATTTTGGCAAGCAGCTCTTTGCCTAGTGGGCTTAGGCCTCCCCATTGTTGTCCTTTCGGATCGGTGGAGCTGTCGGCAAATTGGTTATTGGCAAAATGGGCGAACCCTACCAGCCTGACCCCCATATCATGGAACAGGGTAATTAGGCTGATATCCTCGCCCAGCGGATAGGCATTTTCGATACTCATATAAACGATCCGCTTGCCATTGGCGGCAATGGCGGCGGCATCCTCTGTTTGTGTCGCAAGAGTGAAATGGGCCGGATCTGCGGCAACCATCTCGCGAATACTTAGGCCGCGCATAATTGCGAAATCGCGTGCTTTTTGGTAATGTTCGTTATCCAATGGGCCCTGCGGTGTATAAATCGCCCAAAAACCGCCATCCAGACCGCCTTTTTCCATGCGTGGAAGATCAACCTGTGTGTAATCCCGATGCACATCATGATTGTCCCCAATTTCCCAGTCCGGTCGGTCAAGCGAGGCAGGCGTATCAAGATGCGTATCAAGCGTAATCAGGTTTTGGTGTATGGCTATAGCATCCGGGGGAACTTCTTCCCCCGGAGCGGCAAGGGCCGCCGACCCCGCTGCCAAAACAAGACTTGCGATGCAGACTGGAATATAGCGACCCATAAGATTAATACTCCGCAGAGATGGTGAATTGGAAGGTACGCGGTGACAGTGGCCTGAAGAAACCGTCCCCTGATATTTGCGGGAACATAAAGGATAATACATCCTTGTCGAAAACATTGTCCACATTAACCCGTGCCTTGATACCCTTTAGCGGTCCCAGGCTATATCCGTCACCGATGTCCACATAGCTGCTAAATACAGTATATGCGGGCACGGTTGACCCCGGCGTATTAGCAAATGTTGACCAACGCTTGCTGGTATATTTACCGGAGAAATTGGCAACCAGCCAGCTCGCAGGCTCTATGGTTATGCCGCCATTGACGATCCACTTTGCGCTATCAGGTAAAAATTTTCCGCCGATTTGCGCGCCGCCGGGAATATCATCCTCAAATTTCGCGTGATTATAGGTAATATTCGTGTTGAAATAGGCTAAGCCATTCAAAAATTCTGGGCGATATGACCCGGTGAATTCTGCGCCATAAGCCTCCACGCCGCCGACATTCACGAAAAATGTTTCCAGCACATTTGTGGTGCCGGGAAGGATGGAGGAAGTGGATTGGATCCTGTTATCAAATTTAGTGTAATATAAGGCGAGCGCTGCATAAAATTCCGGTTGACTAGTTCTGACACCCAGTTCAAAATTCTGGGACTTTTCTGGCTCCGGCTGCGGCACGACCCCTGCCGACGATGCAAGGGTAACAGAATAAATGTCATCCATACCCTTGGGCAGCGCGTAATTTTCGGCATAAGAAGCAAATACCTGCGTCCGGCCATCAGACAGCTTGTAAAGCAGGCCCGCCATTGGCAGAAAATGGTCCTTATAACTCGCCGAATTATTCTGTGGCCCATAGCCTGGAACGCCTACCCCACCGACGGTAAGGTAATAATCACGATAGTCGCGGTATCCATTCAACTGATAATCAACCGACAGCGATTTTACTCCCAGCTCCAGCTCGACCGCATCATCAAACAAAGATATTCTGTCTTTCACAAATAATTGTGTACTATCGCGTTTCGACCGGTAATCACGCCGGAAATACACCACTTCATCGGGGATGACCGCGCCATCGGGGGCACCATTTACGTTATTGAGACGCTTCTGGGTACGGTGATATTTGTCCTGCTCAGCCCATATCCCGGCCTCCAACATATGCATACCGATCTCGGCCTGTAGCTTGAAAGTGATACCTATGCGGTCGCCTCCGACACCCGATAGCCCGTATTGCAGACCACGCGGAGCAACCACCGGTAAACCGGCCTGAGCCTGCGGCGTATAGATACCAAGGCTGTTTGAATAGGTATCGGGTGATACGCCGTAACCATCTTTATTTTCCCAATAGAGTGTTGTTTCAGCGGATACATCAGGCGCTATGTCGGCATGGAATGTTGCGCCAAAAAGCTTGTCCTTCCTGACATTTATCGCATTTCCAAAATAATAGGAATAGCGGGAATCAGAATATTGGATACCCGCCGCCGTTGGCGGATAATCTGGCAAAAAGCCTATATACCCACGATTGCGCCCTGTCTTTCCTCCCGCGTCGGGTACATCGGAAAGATAGGTTGCCCTACCAAATGACGGAGAATCATAATCGAAGAAATTATTGGAGACGAATTTGAACCGAGCCCAGCTATCGCCGCCCAGATCGACGTGGGCTTGTGCCTCCCAATGTTCCCGGTCCACCGATCCGGCTCCCCGCCACAAATCGCTGTCCAGCTTTGTCCGGCTGATATAGGCTCTTACCGGCCCGATTTGCCCTGTGCTGAAACGAATGAAGGTACGTTTGAGATCGTCCTCCCCAAAAGTTTGCGATACAAAAAGACCAAGATCATCCTGTGGTTCAATCGAGATATATTGCACGACAGGCCCAAGAGACGCGTAGCTGGGCAGACTGACATCGCCGGCGCCTACCGACGCTTTAACTACCGCCAGATTTTCATTGTCAACATAACGAAATACCGGACTGCCGCCAAAGGCATCACTGCGTCCTAATGGTATGCCATCGAGAATGAATCCGATTTGGTCGAGATTAAAAGCACGAGTCTGAACGCTATTGCCAAATTCATAAAGCCCCAATGCACCGTCTGTCTGAACATTAAAACCTGGCAGGGTTTCAAGCATTTTTAAGCCAGAAACTCCCGATGGCGCGGACAAAAGCGCTTCGCGCGTCACCGCCACGGTATTGGAAACTTCGTCGGTTCCGATCGACTGGTCTGCCTTTGAAACGCGGCGTCCCGTAACGACTATCCCGCCGCTATCCTCGGCCTCGGTTTCGGCTTTCGCTTCGGTTTCTCCTGCGTGAAGTGGCGCAACGCCAAGAGCGAGAAACATCGCCAGAGTTGCCCCGCTTGCTGTCAAGGCTGTGGTTGAACGAAAAGATGCAATCATAGAATATGTCATGACAAAGACCCCTGTTTTGACGACCGTATTCGGCCTGGAAGTGCTTTTCAGACTTGGCGCGGAGTTTACCCGTGCCCCCCTCTCCTAATTGCGTAACTTCTTTTTTTATGCACCAAATAGTTGAGTCAAGGCGGTGTTATAGCGCTTTACATCCTCGATTTTTCCGGTGCTGACGCGTGACCAATTCGTCCATTGTTCACCGTAAGAACCGCGGATCATGATGTCTCGCTGCGCCATTTGCTTTTGCACAGTGTCTGCATCGGGAACCTTGACGTAAAGGAAGTTGGTCTGGGATGGTAAAACCTCCATTCCTAGCCCGCCGAGCGTGTCGATTATGCTGCTGCGCGCTTCTACAACCCGATCCTTCGAATAGCGGGTAAAACCTGTATCATTAAAAGAAGCGATGGCGGCGGCTAGCCCAGATGAATTGCCGCCAAAGCTCATCAGATAGCCGCGAATTTTCTCGGCATTCTCCGGCGAGGTAATCGCATAGCCGACGCGCATCCCAGCCATGCCGTAGATTTTCGAAAAGGTACGACAGACGATGATGTCATGCCCTTCCTTTACCAAATCTACGACCGAACTATATTCGGGCTTGTCGGTCAGCTCATTATAGGCCTCATCGACTAAAATGGTCGCATTGCCAGATGCTTTTCTTACAAATCCGCGTAAATCATCACCGTCCAGTACCATACCGGTTGGATTATTGGGATTGCAGATGTGTACCAATCCGATTTCCGGACTAATAGCCGCTGTCATGGCATCCAGATCGATTCCCATATCAGCGGCGAGCGGCACACGGACAATTTTGGCACCCTTTTGCTCACCATATTTAACCGTCATATCCCAGAACAGCTCGGGACATAATATGGCGCCCTTATCGGCCCAGGCCAGTGCGACAGCGCACAGCACTTCGGTGGAACCGGAGCTTACAACAACGTTTTCAACGCCCACGCCATAACGCTCGGCAATCATTTCGGTTAATGTTTTCAGACCGATGTCGGCATAATAGCATCCCTTGGATGCAGTATCATAAATCGCCTTGATTGCGCTGGGCGCAGGGCCATAGGGATTTTCGTTCCTTGAGAGTAACGCAATCCCCGGCGCGGGGCCAAATAGCGGCTTTTTAGCTTCGGCTACTTTCGCAATAGCGGCAGTGTCTCTCATCATAAGTGCGGTGCCAACGGTGGCTGCGCCCAATAGTGATCTTCTGTTTAATTGCAGGGTCATTATGTGCATTCTCCATTCAAATAAGCGGCTGCAGGGATAAGGCATTGCGAATCATCAAAATGCCTACGAATATCAGATAGATGCCAAAAACACGCTTCAACATGGCTTGATCCAATCGGTGCGCCACTGCCGCGCCCAGCGGTGCGGTTAAGATCGAGGTCGAAGTTATCGCGACTGCCGCCGGAATATTGACATATCCCAACGACCCAAATGGCAGCCCGGACTGACCCCAGCCGATGATGATGAAACCGATCATACCCGGTATGGCGATAACGCAGCCAAAGCCCGCCGCTGTAGCGATGGCGTTGTGGATAGTGCGTCCGCACAAGGTCATGACGATGGTGACAATCGTCCCGCCACCTATCCCTAACATTGCGGAAAATGCGCCGACGGACCCTGCAATCGCAACCCGTAATCCGCCTCTCGGCATTTGGTTATCAATCGTCTTTCCGGACAAAAAAGGAAACAGGAAGTGCATCGCCATGATGATGACCCCAACCCCAAAAATAAAAGCCAGAACTGTGCCAGGAATACGGGCGGCAATCATGATACCGATGCCAACGCCCATCACGATCCACGGGCTCCAGGCTTTGATTGTTTGAAAGTCCACCGCCCCCCGGCGGGCATGGGCGAAGACAGAGCGTAAGGAAGTTATGATGATTGTAGCAAGTGATGTGCCGATCGCGACATGTGCCAGTTCAGAAGCATCTCCACCCAGTAAAGGCAGGGTGGCGATGAGCGCCGGGACGACGACGAAGCCGCCGCCAATTCCAAATAACCCTGCGGCAAAGCCAGCGAACAAACCAGCGGTCAATAAAGCGATGATTGGCCAAATATAGCCGATACTGTCGCCCACCCTATAAAGCCCGTAATTTTAACGGCTGAAGGGTATTCCTAGGGCGCTCAATGGCGGAGTCTTTTCTGTGCATACAGGATCCTCTTAATAGAGTGGATCCTCTCCAAGGCGTGAAAGTCTTGTTTGTTAACTTACCGCGACATTACATTATTGCAACGGTAAATTTACAAAATTATTACGCCTCCTCAACGACATGCGATAAAAAGATTGTGACTGTCAAAAAGTGGGGCGTGATAACAGCGTTCCATCTTTGGGTGTGTTGTTGGTCAAATCACAACTTGTCACTGGCAGACATAGTTATCGCCGGAGCAAAGGAAAACTATGCCATCCTGTCGGTGCGGTAGAGCAGCGTTCGTTATAGATTTATCGGCGGTATGTGTGGACAAAATGGCGATTCATATTGAACGGATTACTAGGAAGGTTACCCAATTTTAGAAGGTAACCAACACCCCATTTGTAGTTGTTCTCAATCAATTTGGCGCTTCGCAAAACCGGACTTCATTATACCGTCGCGCTTAGGTTCAAGTTAAACGATTATCTAGCGATCGGTTCCGGAATGCTTCGGTGTCATAACGGCAAAAAACACCACATATTATATCCCCGCCTCCTCAATCTTATACTCAAAATGGGAACATAACGGCTATTTCCTAAAATTCTGATCGACGACGTTTGACACTCTCTTTAATTTATATAATGACTGTCATTATATAAAGCTTGTGGGAATGATTCGTTTGTCTAAAGTCACAAAACCATTGCGCGGAAGGCCGCCAGGAGACGCCCGAGAGCGAATATTACAAGCTGCTCGGCAATTGATTGGGCATGCGGGCTATGATGCAACCTCGGTTCCGCAAATTGTGGAGGAAGCCGGGGTAGCTCAAGGTACTTTTTATCGCTATTTTAAATCCAAGGCAGACCTGTCAAAGGCGCTTGCGGATATTTTCAACAAACAGTTGATGGGCAAATTCGATGAGGTTTTCGAGTCTCAGTTACCGATTTTCGAAATGATGCCAGCCATTATCGGGAAACTGCTAAAACTATTTCAGGAATATCGTGACATCATGTCGTTTCTGGAAGAGCATACGATGTCCTTCGGCACGTCTGCGCATGCAGTGGATCTCCGGGAACACCATTATGCCCGTATGGCGGTCGTAATCGCGCGGGATCAGAAAATTGGGCTCATCAGAAATGATATTAAACCGGAGCTACTCGCGCGCATCGGCGGGGATGTCTTTATGAATCTCGCGCGCATGGTCGCGCTTGAAGAGAGCGAACTGGAACCCACCGAAATTTTCATGAGCGGCAAAGCATTTGTAATGGCCGCGCTCGCGCCGCAGGAGAAATAGACATGCCGAAACGGGCAATCATCATTGCTGTGATCGCAATTGGAATCGCAGTGGCTGCGATTTTTACTTCGGGTTTCGGACTTTGGTCCGGGGAAGATGCACCGCCGGAATTTTATGGCAATGTCGATATCAGGGAAGTTGATCTCGCCTTTGAACAATCAGGCCGAATTACCCACATGAATTTCGACGAAGGTCAGCGCGTTGAGAAAGGTGCGGTCTTGGCGGTCATTGACCAACAATCACTCAGCGATGATCTGAGGGCTGCACAGGCGCGTTTGGCTAGTGCAAAGGCGCAGTTGGTAAAAAGCCGGAATGGCAACCGTCCGCAGGAAATTGGTGCAGCCTCTGCCCAGCTTGAGCAAGCGCGCGCGCAGCTTAGGCAGGCACGGTCGGAATATGAACGGCGGCGCGGACTGGTTGCCAGCGGCGCCGTCTCCCGCGCGCAGTTCGAACAATCGCGCGAATCCTTTGACGTTGCGCAAGCTGCCGTGGACAGCGCGTCACAGCAGCTTTCTCTCCTGCGTGCAGGAAGCCGCCGAGAAGATATCGCGGCCAATGTGGCTGCCGTTGAACAGGCGGAGGCCGATGTTGCGCAAGCAAAAACGCAGCTTGGCGAAGGACAGCTCATCGCCCCATCAGGCGGTATCATTCTTTCGCGTGTTCAGGAACCGGGAGCAATCACAAGTCCGGGTGCGACCATTTACACACTGACGATCGACAAGCCCGTCTATATCCGCGCTTACGCCCCGGAGCCGCAGCTTGGCTTGCTTGCTCCTGGAACGAAGGTGGATGTGACGACCGATAGCAGCGACAAAATCTATCGAGGCACAATTGGCTATGTCTCGCCAAGCGCCGAATTCACGCCGAAAACCGTGCAGACCGAAGATTTGCGCAGTGATCTCGTTTATCGCTTCCGGGTCGTGGTGCAAAATCCAGACAGCGGGCTTCGCCAGGGACAACCGGTAACGATTACACTAGTTCGCACCAAAGGCCGAAAACAGGCATCATATAAATGACCGGCATCGTCGCCACCGCCACTAATATCATCAAAAGATTTGATGCTGAATCAGGCAAAAAAGAGGAAATGATAACCGCTTTGGACGGCGTTGATTTTGATGTCCGTGCCGGAGAGATAACCGGCCTCGTTGGCCCCGATGGTGCAGGGAAAACCACGCTGATCAGACTGCTAGCAGGATTGATGAAGCCGAATGACGGCAAAATCCTCGTTGACGGGATAGACGTCACCGCAGACCCTGAATCTGTTTATCAGCGTATTGGCTATATGCCGCAACGGTTTGGACTTTATGAAGATCTGTCCGTTCAGGAAAACCTTAATCTCTATGCAGATCTGCGCGATCTGGACAAAAATGAACGGCAGGATACATTCGGGCGGCTGCTAGATTTTACCGATCTTGCCCGTTTTACAGGCCGCCTGGCGGGCAATCTTTCGGGCGGCATGAAACAGAAGCTTGGTCTTGCCTGCGCGCTCATAAATACGCCGAAGCTGCTGTTGCTCGACGAGCCCGGCGTCGGTGTCGATCCAGTGTCCCGGCGTGAGCTTTGGAAGATGGTGAAAGACCTGACAAGTGAGGGTATCGGCATCGTCTGGTCCACTGCCTATCTTGACGAGGCGGAAGCTTGTGATCGTGTGCATCTGCTTAATCACGGAAAGAAATTATTCGGCGGAAGACCAAAAGACCTGACCGGCTCGGTTAAAAACCGTGTCTTCAGGCTAGACAATTTTGCGGGTAATAAACGAAAGGTACTGGCTAGCGCGCTTAACCGCGAAGGCGTGCGGGACGGTACAATTCAGGGGAGCGCTATCCGCCTGTTATTCGCCGAAAATACAGAACCAAATATCGAGGGGCTCAGCGGCGCGGAAAATGCTACGCTCACCCCGGTCGAGCCCCGTTTCGAAGATGCATTCATCGACATACTGGGCGGCGGGCCCGATGGCTGCAGCGCCTTGGCGAGCGACTATCGCGCCATTGAGGAGACCGACAATCCGCAGATTGTTGCGGACAGGATGACCAAAATATTTGGCGATTTTACGGCCGCGCATGAAATTAATTTCTCCGTCACCCGCGGCGAAATTTTTGGACTGCTTGGTCCAAATGGTGCGGGGAAATCGACGACCTTTAAAATGCTATGCGGATTGCTTAGCCCAACCGAGGGTAACGGCAGCGTCGCAGGGTATGACCTGAGGCATTCGCGCGCCGATGCGCGCGGTGCGCTCGGCTACATGGCACAGAAATTTTCACTCTACGGTGAATTGAGCGTGCAGCAAAATCTCGAATTTTTTGCCGGAATATATGGCTTGTCCGGAAAAACAGCGAAACATCGTATCGATGCCATGATTGATACGTTCGAGCTGGGGCCCTTTCTGAACAGCGATGCAGGCGCCATTCCTCTCGGATTCAAGCAGCGCTTGGCGCTGTCTTGTGCGGTGATGCACCAACCGCCCGTGCTGTTTCTGGATGAGCCAACCTCAGGCGTGGACCCGACCACAAGGCGAGAATTTTGGCAGCATATCAACGGACTTGTTGAGAAAGGCGTCACGGTTCTGGTCACCACCCATTTTATGGAGGAAGCGGAATATTGTGACCGGATCGCGCTTATCTATCGCGCGGAGACCATTGCTTTTGGTACGCCGGATGACCTCAAAAAAGAAGCCGCGCAAATGGCAGGTGCGGAGGCATCGGCCAATTTCACCATGGAAGATGCCTTCATCGCGATGATCGAGAATGCCGATATTATCCGCGAAGGTTCAGACCACGCGAAGGAAGCCGCCTGATATGGCGGGCAGTTTCTCTTCCCGGCGGCTTCGCGCCCTATTTACCAAGGAAATGCTGCAAGTACTGCGTGATCCTTCCACCATCCTCATCGCCGTATTTTTCCCGATCATGCTCGTTTTCCTGTTTGGTTACGGTGTCTCGCTAGATACCTCGGTGGTCAAACTTGGACTGTTGCAGCAAAGTGGTGGTTCCGCGAGCCTCAGTCTCGCATCGGCGTATGTGAACTCACCCTATTTTGACGTAAAGCAATCAAATGATAAGGAGGCGCTGTTCGATGACCTGACCGCGGGCCGGATCAGAGGCATCGTGACAATACCCGCCGATTTTGATCGCCGCTACGCTGCAACCAGAAAGACCGCAAAGGTCCAGATCATAACCGATGGCAGCAATCCCAGCACAGCCAATTTTGTCAGCGCCTATGCGCAAGGTGTTCATGCGCAATGGTTGGCCTCTGAAAGCGTCCAAGACGATAAAAAGCGAAGCGGCGGAATCCAGGTGCTGCCGCAATTCTGGTATAATACGGCACTGACCAGCCGAAATTTTTTGGTTCCGGGTTCATTTTCCGTGATATTGACTATGATTGGAAGCTTACTGACGGCCTTGGTTGTTGCCCGAGAATGGGAGCGGGGAACGATGGAAGCGCTGATCGCAACGCCGGTTACCATTCCGGAGTTTATTATCACAAAGATGGTGCCCTATTTTATTCTTGGACTGATTACAGCAACGATCTGCACATTAATGGCTGTCTTTATATTCGACGTGCCTTTCAGAGGGTCGATACTCGCGCTATACGCGCTATATGCAGCATTTCTAATGCCCGCACTTGGCCAAGGACTGCTGATATCGGCTGCACTCAAAAACCAGTTTGTCGCATCGCAGGTAGCGTTGCTTACGGGGTTCCTGCCGGCCTTTCTGCTCTCCGGGTTTATCTTTGAGATCAGTTCGATGCCCAAGTGGATTCAGGTGATAACCTACGCCGTGCCCGCTCGTTATTTGATTCCGCCTCTGCAAAGCCTTTTTCTGACCGGAAATGTCTGGGCGCTGTTGCTTCCCAATATCGCGATCCTGCTTGGATTCGGCGCGCTGTTCTTCATCCTGATATTCCGCGTCACTAAAAAGACCCTCGACTAATGGCTGAATCCGCATTTGCAAAATGGCCGGCCTGGGCACGGATGCGGGCACTGGTGATCAAGGAATTTCTCGCAATGTTGCGCGACAAAAAGGGCCGGGTTACCCTGATTGCGCCGCCGGTATTGCAACTCGTTCTGTTCAGTTTTGCATCGACGCTTGCCGTCGAAAATGCTGATATCGTGTATCTCGATCGTGATGGAGGTGCAGCCACTGCCGAAATTATTCAGCGTATCCAGGGGAGCCCAAATTTCAGATCAGTGACGCGCGTGAATTCGGAAAAAGCGGTAGAACATGCTATTGATGAGCAGGATGCGATTGCCGGAATTCACTTTCCGCAAGGATTTAGTTCTGATCTGAAGGCTGGCAAACCTGCCCCGCTCCAAATCGTTTACGACGGCCGCCGGTCCAACGCTTCGCAGATCGTGAACGTTTATCTTGGCCAAATCGCGGCCAGCGCTAACACGGCTTTAGCTGCTACCAAGCAGGATAATCACAGGACGACGCCTAGTGAAATCGTGACAAGCAATGCTTTTAACCCGAATCTGGAATATATGTGGTTCGTTCTTCCCAGTTTACTCGCGATGATCAGCGCTCTTTCGACCCTGTCCGTAACGGCTCAGTCCATTGCTCGCGAGCGGGAACTGGGAACATTTGATCAACTGATGGTAACGCCGCTGAGGGTTCATGAAATCCTTGTCGGCAAATCGATCCCTCCTTTTCTGGTCGGCCTATTTAACTCGACAATATTCGTTATCGCAGCGGTGTTCTTTTTTGACGTCCCATTCCGGGGATCTCTTGTTCTTCTTTACGGTGCCGTTGTTTTTTTTCTGCTGTCGATCATAGGTGTAGGGCTATTTATCTCCTCGCTTTCTAAAACGCAGCAACAAGCCTTTCTCGGTATGTTCATCTTTATGACCCCTGCCGTACTATTGTCAGGCTATGCTTCGCCGATCGACAATATCCCGTTCTGGCTGGAACAGATTTCTCTCGCTAACCCGATACGGCATTTTATTGTGATCGTTCAGGGCGTGTTTCTGAAAGCCATGCCGCTCATGCAAGTGCTGGCTAACACCGTTCCACTCATCATCATATCCGCCTTTACACTGTCCGCAGCAGCCTGGCTGTTCCGGCACAGAATGGAGTAACCGCAATATGCCCTCTTCCCCCAGAATGCTCGTTATAAACGCCGCGATATTTCTATCGTCTTGTACCGCCGTTGGCCCTGAATATGTTCGCCCGAATATTGCGCCCCCCGCACAATTTGTTTCGACAAGCGATAGCTCCGCGATTGAAGAAAACTGGTGGCAGCAATTTGATGACCCACTCTTGACTGCGCTGGTTCAGGAAACGGCCACCCGCAATTTTGACGTTGCGGAAGCCGCTGCCCGTGTTCGCGAGGCGCGTGCCCTACTAGAAGCAGCCAAAGGTGGTCGTCTCCCGGAAAGCGCATTGACTGGGTCGGCTACTCGCAACCGGCTTAGCGAGGGCGGGCAGATACCCGTCGGCGATATTCCGGGATTTGAACGCGACTTTGCATTATTTGATGCCGGTTTTGATGCGTCGTGGGAAATTGATCTGTGGGGCCGTGAAAGCAATAATATCAAGGCACACGCCAATGATCTTGCGGAAAAACAAGAGCTGCAACGCTCCGTCCTGCTCAGTGCAATAGCAGAAACGGCCGCTGCCTATATCGATTTGCGCAGCGCTGAGGCATCGGCAAGTGCAATAGCTGCACAGAGCGAAGCTTTGCAGGAAAAACTGCGGCTATCCCTGCTTCGCAGCAAGAGCGGGGAAGCTCCAAAATCCGAAACCGTGCAAATAGCGGTTCAGGCAGAGGACGCCGCCGCGCAGTTACCATCAGTACAGGCCAACGCACGTGTCGCGGCCTATCGTCTGGCACTTTTGACCGGACGCAATCCGGCTGATCTATTAGATCGCGTCAAAAATACGGGTGCTTTACCAGACTTGCCCGCTACCGTATCTGCAGGAACACCTTCAGACGTCCTTCGTCGCCGTCCGGATATTCGTGCGGCGGAATATCGCCTAGCCGGCGCAACGGCGCGTGTTGGCGGCGCAACCGCCGATCTCTATCCCCGATTTGCTTTGCTCGGCAGTATTGGTCAGCAATCACGTGATGCGGAGGGACTGGTTTCGGCGGGTTCAACACGTTTTTCTTTTGGGCCTTCCTTATCATGGCCGGTTTTCCAGATGGGGACGATCAGGGCTCAGATCCGAGCCGCAGATGCCCGCAGCGAGGCAGCCGCAATTAATTACGAGCGAACGATCCTGACCGCCCTAAACGAAAGCGAAACGGCGTTTGCTCGGTATGCGCGTGCGGTCGACAGGGTCTCCAGAACCGCCGATGCCATGGCAAATGCGGCGGAAAATGAAGCCTTAGCGGAAAAACGCTACACGGCAGGTGAAGATAACAAGCTTGCGCTGATGGATGCTATTGCGGCGACAGCCCGTTCGCATTTTTCGCTCGTTAGTGCAAAAGCCGATGCGCTCCGGCAGGCGATTGCCGCCTACAAATCACTTGGCGGTGGGTGGCAACGTTTTGAGCAAAACGAGACTAATTCACATTAGTTTCCTCTCACAGATGATGCTTAGGTAGCTCCGTCTCGCGACAAAATATCCGCAATTTCATTCGCAGTTTTGTACATCGATGCGATCAGCACGGCATCATTTGACTGATCAACTTCCCCGCCGAGTCGCGAAACGGAAATGCCCAGCGATATAGCGGATTCATTAGAAGGAACGGGCACGGCAAGGCAATATAAGTCCGGAGAAATCTCTCGATTATCAACGGCGAACCTTTGGTCTTTGACTTTCTCTAATTCAGCGCGGAGCGTGTTTACATCAACCGTGGTATTAGGTGTCAGGGCAACAAATGGACCATTCGCTAGATATTGCGACTGTTGATCGGGCGGCAGGCCAGCCAGCAAAACCTTTCCTATACCTGTGCAATATGCCTCAAGCTGCATTCCTTCGCGGGTAAAGAGCTGGTCATTGCCGCGACCTTCCTTGACCAAATAGGTAACCATATCATCCTCCAGCATACCCATATGAACGATTGCCCCGCTGGAAGCGGCGAGCGAGCTCAGGCTTTTGCGCGCAAGTTCAGCAGCGATGTGGGAAGGTTGAAGATATGGGGTCAGAGACAGCAACCCCGGTCCTGCGATATAATGACCCCGGCGAGCAGGCTGCAAGAGCCCCTGCTCTGTCAATGTTGCCAACAGCCGATATACAGTCGCATTCGGTATATCGAGGTTTTTTACCAAATGCGTTATCGAGTGCCTCCCGCCATCGCGGATAACCAGCTGCAACAAATTAATGGCGCGCCCGAACGAGCTTAAGATTGGCGTTCCTTTTCTCATAATGTGAGATATAATCAACATCGCACCATAGGCACAAGCGAAACTTTTGAATATAGAAGATAGTTAGAAGGCAATTTAGCGGGCAATCCGATTTTGAAATATTGCCGCATTGAGGGGATATATAATATGGCGAACACCCATGAAATCGCCGCCGAGCATTTGAGGTCGGCCTATAATAGTCAAGCTATCGGGCCAATGCGCGAATTTCTCGACCCTACCGACGTTGACGGGGCTTATGCGGTACAGGCGATCAATACCCGCCATTGGGAAAAGCAAGGCCGCCGCATCGTTGGCCGCAAAGTTGGATTGACTGCAAAGGCAGTGCAGCAGCAGCTTGGCGTAGGACAACCCGATTTCGGTGTACTATTTGATGATATGCACATCCCCGATGGAGGCACATTAAAGGCATCTCAGGTTTTACAACCCAAAGCCGAGGCCGAAGTGGCCATTATATTGGGCGCCGACATTGATGGCGCGGACATCACCCGCGACCAGGTCGCCGCAGCCGTCTCAGAAGTGACCGCGGCGATAGAGATTGTCGACAGCCGCATTGCCGACTGGAAAATTACCTTCGCCGACACCGTTGCCGACAATGGCTCATCTGCCATGTTCGTGCTGGGCGACACAAAAAAGCCGCTGGACGGTCTCGATCTGTGGACATGCGGCATGGCGATGGAAGTCAATGATGAGGTCGTATCACTCGGCGCGGGGGTTGCCTGTCTTGGCCACCCACTAAACGCGGCAACGTGGCTTGCGCGCATCTTGTCAGAACGAGGAGAGCCGCTGCGCAAGGGCGATATTGTTCTGACCGGTGCACTGGGTCCCATGTTCGCCATCAGTCCCGGCGACCATGTGCGCGCCAGCATTGGCGGGCTTGGGTCTGTTTCTTTCACATATGAGGATGACCGCAAATGACCGGTAAAACAAAAGTCGCTATCATTGGTTCCGGCAACATCGGGACCGATTTGATGATAAAAGTCCTGCGCCTCTCAGAAACTCTGGAAATGGGCGCGATGGTCGGTATCGACCCCGCGTCCGACGGCCTTGCCCGTGCGAGCCGGATGAACGTGGCGACCACAGCAGAGGGCATAGACGGGCTAGTCAAAATGCCTGAATTTGCGGACATTGAAATTGTGTTCGATGCAACATCTGCCGGTGCGCACGCGCATCATAATGAGATATTGCAGGCCCATGGCAAGATCGTGATCGACCTGACCCCCGCCGCGATTGGCCCCTATACTATTCCGGCAGTAAACGGCGACGCGAATTTGGATGCCCCCAATGTCAACATGGTGACGTGCGGTGGGCAAGCGACCATCCCGATTGTTGCTGCCATCAACCGTGTTGCAAAAGTGCACTATGGCGAAATCGTCGCATCCATCGCGTCGAAATCCGCAGGCCCCGGCACCCGCGCCAATATTGACGAATTTACCGAAACCACAAGTCAGGCGATTGTTGACGTGGGCGGCGCAGAGCGCGGCAAGGCGATTATCGTTCTCAATCCTGCCGAGCCGCCGCTGATTATGCGCGACACGGTCTATTGCCTGACCGAAGAAGGCGACCAGAAAGCAATCGCCGATTCTGTCGCGCAAATGGTCGCAGAGGTGCAGCAATATGTACCGGGATACCGGATGAAACAGGCGGTGCAATTTGAACATATCGGTTCCAACCGTCCGCTCCGCATCCCCGAGATGAACGACGGAAAGGGCGGCGAATATACCGGCCTGAAAGTATCGGTATTTCTCGAAGTAGAAGGCGCGGCGCATTACCTGCCCGCATATGCAGGCAACCTCGATATCATGACTTCCGCAGCCATGAAAACCGCAGAAAAAATCGCCATCCGTAAACAGGAAAGGGCCGCAGCATGACACTCGATCCGACAACGCAAAAGCTTTACATTCAGGACGTAACGTTGCGCGATGGCATGCATGCCATTCGCCACCAATATGGTCTGGACCATGTTCGCAATATTGCCAAAGCGCTGGACCGTGCCAAGGTGGATGCCATTGAAGTGGCCCACGGCGATGGTTTGCAAGGCTCCAGCTTTAACTATGGCTTTGGCGCGCATACCGATTGGGACTGGATCGGCGCGGTCGCCGAAGTATTGGAACACAGCGTTCTTACGACTTTGCTGTTGCCTGGTATTGGCACCATTCATGACTTGAAACACGCCTATGAAATGGGTGTACGATCAGTGCGCGTGGCGACCCATTGCACGGAAGCCGATGTCGCGAAACAGCATATCGAATATGCGCGCAGCCTTGGTATGGATGTATCAGGCTTTTTGATGATGAGCCACATGACCGCCCCTGACAAACTGGCGCAGCAAGCGCTCTTGATGGAAAGCTATGGCGCACATTGTGTCTATGTGACCGATAGCGGCGGCGCGATGAATATGGATGATTATGCGGCGCGTTTAAAGGCTTATGACGCGGTATTAAAGCCCGAAACACAGCGCGGCGTGCATGCCCATCACAACCTGTCTCTGGGCGTTGCCAATAGCATCATCGCGGTGCAAAATGGCGCGGTGCGCGTTGATGCATCCTTGGCTGGCATGGGCGCAGGCGCAGGTAATGCCCCGCTTGAAGTGTTTATTGCCGCTGCCGACCGTTATGGCTGGAACCACGGCTGTGATCTTTATGCTTTAATGGACGCCGCCGAAGAGCTGGTGCGTCCGTTGCAAGATCGCCCTGTCCGTGTGGACCGTGAAACTCTTACCTTGGGCTATGCCGGCGTTTATTCGTCATTCTTGCGCCATGCCGAAAAGGCCGCTGCGGATCACGGCCTCGATACACGCACAATATTGGTCGAGCTTGGCAAGCGCAAAATGGTGGGCGGTCAAGAAGACATGATCACCGATGTTGCGCTTGATCTGGTACAGCAAACGCCTACCTGATAGCTGTCACCAGAGGGGAAAATCACTCTAGACGTCCCGCACAGGAGAGGAGCATGCGCGCGTTATTGCGAAGGCATTGTGCCGGGACGTAAATAGGCAAACATATGGGCGACATAATCAGCCTTGCCGAGATCGACTCCCCCGCTACGCAATATGGCGTAAGCGGTCATCACATGAAAATAGAATTGGGGTAGCGTCCAGTCCCGGGCATATTGTTCTGCCGTAAAATCGAAAATCATCCCTGTGGGAAGACTATGCGCAATCTGTCTTTCCTGATCACCATCGAGCGCGTCCGAATCAGCCGATTCTACGAGCGCAACAGTTTCATCAATTCTTGCCTGAGCATCGGCGATTGATCCGGGGTGATCATCTGCATTCCGCCCCTCATTAAGCAGAACATCTATCGATGCAGGAAGAACCTCTCCCTTCAACCGAAACAAGCCTTCCTGCGCCTGTAAGCACGCAAACCGGATCTGAGTAGATAGCGGAAACATGTCTGGAGCAAGACGCCCAGAAAGAAGTGCTTCCGCCTCGCCGTCCGGAAACTGTGTTTGAGCCTTATCAAGCCAAGCTGACAGCGCTTTCAGCATCTGCACATAGGTCGGGATAAGAACGTTCGTTAGAGTCATCACGGTCCTCTTTCTAACGGAAATACCCGAAATCATATAGAAATATATTTTCGGGCAATTATCCGGGGCGGCCAGCGGTCGGAGTGAACGGCCTATTCTTCCTTGACTGGCCTTGTGTTGGAACTCAGATAGCCGGCATAGCCATCTGTAAAGGAGAGCAAGACACTATCTGCTTCTTCGGTGGCGAAACCAGTGGCTTCTTTTTCCGAACTGCCAAATTCCATTTCGTCTTTCTTCATCGCTGCAATCATCGCGTTGCGTTCATCCGTGCAACCTTCTGTAGCGGCTTTTTTGAAAGCACCCCGTGCCGTTTTTTGGTCCAGATGAGTGATCGATAATTCGGTCAGGCAATTGGAATAGCTAACTCTGCTGGTTTCCGCGTCAGCGGCAATAGCCGTAGCGGAACTCAAGAGGGCAATAGAGAGTAATGCAAACATAAAAACCTCCTAAAAAACTAGGTGTAATATATCATGTTCTTTACGTTTGACGCTATGAAAATTGCATGGATAATGGTGCAAAAACAAGCAGCCAAAATTGACGTAAATAGGCCAGATTTATTCAAATATATGAGAATCTTAAGCCGGCAATCTAATATTTAATTGTAAAATTTTCTACAAAAAATGCCGTAAGTTGCGGCGACTCTAGCGGCCGCGCATAGCTGTCAGAGTCGCCACGGAAAAGCTGATCGATAACCTCTCGCTAAAGCTCTTAGACATAATGGCTAAAGATCAGCCTCGGCCACAAACTTACATATGCAAGACACGGCCATAGGCATCGAGAACGCTCTCATGCATCATCTCGCTCAGCGTCGGATGTGGGAAGACCGTATTGATCAATTCCGCTTCCGTAGTTTCCAGCGTTTTGCCCACCGTATAGCCCTGAATCAGTTCGGTCACTTCGGCGCCAATCATATGGGCACCCAGCAATTCGCCGGTTTTTGCATCAAATACGGTTTTGACAAAACCTTCGGTTTCGCCCAGCGCGATCGCCTTGCCGTTACCGATGAACGGGAAGTTTCCGACTTTGACATCGTAACCCGCTTCCTTGGCTTTAGCTTCGGTCAGGCCAACACTGGCAATTTGTGGGTGGCAATAGGTGCAACCAGGGATATTATTCACATCCATCGCATGCGGATGGGCGTCTTTTCCAAGGCTTGCGGCGATGGCTTCAGCCGCTATCACACCCTCATGACTGGCTTTATGCGCCAACCAAGGTCCGCCGGTGCAATCGCCAATGGCATAGATGCCTTCGACATTGGTCCGGCACATTGCATCGGCTTTAATATGGAAGCGTTCATCCGGTTCGATGCCGAGTTCATCCAGACCGATGGTTTCAATATTGGGCTGTATGCCCACGGCGACAATCACATGGCTGAACTCTAATTTTTCAACTTTGCCTTTGCTATCTTCAATCTCGGCGGTCACGCCTTTGGCGCCCGCATCAATACTTTTGACTCCAGCCCCAGTCATGATTGTCATTCCCTGTTTTTTCAGGGACTTTTCAAGGAATTTTGAGATGGCTTCATCTTCGACCGGAACAATCCGGTCCATCATTTCAACGACCGTAACATCGGCGCCTATATCATTATAAAAGCTCGCGAATTCGATCCCGATCGCACCAGAACCGATGACCAGTAATTTGGTCGGCATCTCCGGCGGCGTCATGGCATGACGATAGGTCCAGATGCGCTTGCCATCGGCCTTCGCAAAGGGAAGATCACGGGCACGCGCACCGGTTGCGATGATGATATTCTTCGCCTCAAGCGTTTCTTCGCCCTTCTCGATTTTAACCGAAACCTTGCCTTTTGCGACAATTTTGCCGTCGCCCATGATGACGTCGATCTTGTTTTTTTTCATCAGACCGGTGACGCCCTGATTGAGCTGTTTCGCCACCCCGCGTGAGCGTTTAACAATCGCGTCAAGGTCGGCGCTGATCTTCTCCGCAACCAGACCATAGTCGGCGGCATGCTTCATATTATGAAACACTTCTGCCGAGCGCAGCAATGCCTTGGTCGGTATGCAACCCCAGTTCAGGCAGATACCGCCCAGATTTTCCCGTTCAATAATCGCGGTTTTCAAACCCAGTTGGGAGGCGCGGATTGCCGCGACGTAGCCACCGGGGCCGGAACCAAGAACGATGAGGTCGTATGATTTTTCAGTCATTTTTTTCCTTCTAGAAAATCCGCTGTGAGCAACATTTCATCTTTTAACATTTTACCCGAAGGTCCGACAGTTTCTGTCTGTCTACACATTCTAATTATTACATCTTTATATTGCGGGTATTTTCTCAATTCATAAGCAGCAGCCATTTTTGATGCAATGCTTCCGCCCGAACGCCCTAGATGATCCATGATCTCGAACAATCTTTGAAACTCTTGAAAATGAACTTCACGCCGTTTTGTCAAAGTATAAAAAATAGCGGCCCAAGCCATCCCAATCAATGGGATGACAAGACCTGCCCAAGCGATCCACTCCTGCCAGTTTGTCGGCTGCATTACCCTACCATCCCTAGTTGTTGTTCCAGAACTGGGTTTTGAATCTGACAGAGGATAAAGGTATAGATGCAGAGATACTAGTCAAAACAATACTTTCTGACGAACTTCAGCTGGCTGATTATTCTCATCCAACGCCACGAACGTATATTCACCCGAAGCCGCTTTCATCATTTCGTCGCTGTGTCGTTCGCGGGAATAGGCCTCTGCCCGCACGATCATCGAACTGCGTCCGATCTTCGCAAATTCGACAAAAACCGACAGCTCGTCACCGACATTGACAGGCCGTTCAAAACGCAGCTCATTTGCGCCGACAACGACACATTTGCGTTTGCTATGCTGCGCCGCCAAAGCGGCACAGCCTTGCGCCATTTGCCCCATCAACCAACCGCCAAAGACACTGCCATAAGGATTAGTGTCCGTCGGCATTGTGATGGTGCGTATCGCGGGGATTTTATCTTTCATATTGTTCAAGCCAGCATGCCCAGAGGGTTCTCCACTAGCTCTTTGAATATCTTCATCAGCTGCGCGCCATCTGCGCCATCAATGGCGCGATGATCAAAGCTGCCGGTGGCGCTCATGATGGTTGCGATTTGCAGGCTGTCGTCGATCACATGCGGGCGCTTCTGCCCTGCCCCGATCGCCATGATCATCGCCTGTGGCGGGTTGATCACCGCGTCGAAATTCTTGATACCGAACATCCCCATATTGGAAATGCTGGCAGTGCCGCCCTGATATTCATGCATCTTGAGCTTGCCTGCCTTTGCTCGCTCAGCAAGGTCTTTCATCTCGGTAGAAATGGTGCTGAGCGATTTGGTGTCAGCGCCGGTGATGATAGGCGTGATCAGGCCGCCGGGGATGCTGACCGCAACCGAAATATCTGCGCGGGAAAAACTTTTGAGCTCGTCACCCTCGATCGACACATTGCATTTGGGCGCCTGCATTAGTGAAACGGCCAGCGCCTTGATCAGCAAATCATTGACCGACAACTTAATACCGCGCGGTTCGAGCGACTTGTTAAGCTCTCCACGTAAGTTAAGTAGCTTATCGAGCTGGATATCCACGGTGAGATAAATATGCGGGATGGTTTGCTTTGCTTCGGTCAGACGACGGGCGATTGTCTTACGCATGCCGGACAGCTTTTCGGTTGTATACGGAGTCTCGAAATCATTGTCCGCTTGCGGCGCAACGGTAGTTGTTGGCACAGAAGATGTTGGCGCAGGCGCGGCTTTGGCCGTTCCGCCTTCTGCGGCATCGATATCGGCTTTAACAATCCGTCCACCGGGCCCCGAACCGCTCATGCCGGCCAGATCAACGCCTTTCCCCTCGGCAAGACGCCGGGCAAGAGGGCTGACCTTGATACGGTCCCCATCAGCGGCGGGTGAGGCCGCAGCCGGTGTGGCAGCCTGTGGTGCCTTGTCCGCAACCTTTGGAGCATCATCTTGTGCTGGTTCTGCAACCTTTGGGGCAGCGGCGACCGGTTTTTCGGGAGATTTCTTGGCAACTGGTTCGGGTTTTACCTTCTTCGCGACACTTTCGCCACCTTTCGAAACCGCGGAAACATCTTCACCCTCTTCTGCCAAAATCGCAATCACCGCACCGACTTTTACATTTTCGGTACCTTCGGCAATCGTGATTTTCGCAATAGTGCCCTCATCCACTGCTTCAAATTCCATCGTCGCCTTGTCCGTCTCAATCTCCGCCAGCAAATCGCCTGAAGCGACCACATCCCCTTCTTTAACCAGCCATTTGGCAAGCGTCCCTTCCTCCATTGTGGGAGATAAAGCAGGCATTTGAAGGTTGATTGACATGGAAAGAAGACCCTTATTCTATATCGGCGTTGGAGCGTTTATGCGCAAATGGCATAAAAGTGCAAGTGGGGTAAACCTTGCATATAGCAGGCTTTTATCGCAAGCACGGTTTTAATAGCAAGAATACGCAGTTGGTTGGGGATTTTTCATGCGTACTTACCTAGTGGTAATAGACGAAACCGAAGAGGCGAGCATTGCGCTGCGCTTTGCGTCCCGCCGCGCCATGAAGACTAACGGCGCTTTACATATTTTGGCGTTGGTAGAGAGTGAAGGCTTTGTCGCTTGGGGCGGAGTGCAGGCGACTCTTGAAGAAGAAGCGAAAAACCGCGCTGAAGCTTTGGTATCCAGCGCTGCGGGAACTTTGTTCGAAGAAACCGGTATCAGGCCCTCGATTACTGTGAAGGAAGGCAAAGGCCCCAAGCAAGTTCGTAAGTTGATGGATGAAGTTGAAGGCTTGGCTGCTTTGGTTCTCGGCGCGGCAGCCCATGGTGCCCCAGGCCCGCTAGTAACCCATTTTGCCGCCACAGAGGCAGGCAGCCTTCCCTGCCCAGTGATGGTCGTTCCTGGATCTCTAAGTAAGGAAGAGATTGATCGGTTAAGCTAAATGCTAACCCAATTCGTAGCGCGCTGAATAGGCGCTATTTCATTCACCTTCCTCGATGGCGAATATTTGCCGGACGCCCCCGTGTTCCTTTACGATGGGGCTTTCCTTTTCCGCCGGTGCTGCCGCGACGCGGTTCATAGCGCCCGGACATATGATTAGCGCCCTCTGCCAATTCAAACAGTAGACTTCCGGTCGCGGCATTCGCTTCGACTAAGCGTAACTCAAGCTTTTGACCGATATTATAGGTTACACCGCTGTCGACACCTTCAAGCTGTTGCTTTTGTTCATCATAATCGAACCGTTCCACCCCTAATGTGCGGACCGGCACTAGCCCGTCACCGCCCAATTCCTCTACTGTAGCGAAAAAGCCAAAATTCTGAACACCAGTAATCCGGCATTTGAGAACTTCACCGACATGATCGGACAAATGGGCAGAAATATAGCGATCAACTGTTTCCCGTTCAGCCATCATCGCGCGCCGTTCAAGTTGGCTGATTTTTTCGGAAATCATATCCAATCGTTCAGCCATATCCGCACTCAATCCACTTTGCGGAGGGATTTGGATATTATCTGGTTTGGGCTGTTCTAATTTACAGGCGCTCACTAGGGCACGATGGACAATGAGATCGGCATAGCGACGGATAGGGCTGGTGAAATGGGCATAGCTTCCCAATGAAAGGCCAAAATGCCCCATATTGGTAGCTCCATAATAAGCCTGAGTCTGGCTCCGTAAAATTTGCTCCATGACCAAGGGTAATATCTCCGCTTCACCAACTTGTTTTATCAAGCTGTTAAAAACAGAAGGTTTTATGACTTGTCCCATTGCAAAACTAACATCGAAGCTTTTCAGATAGTCTTTGAGCGCTATCAGTTTCTCTCGGGACGGGACTTCATGGACACGGTAAATTAAGGGGGATTTCTTCGATTCTAGCATTTTGGCCGCTGCAACATTGGCCGCGATCATAAAATCTTCAACCAGACGATGCGCATCCAGACGTTCGCGCACGGCTATTTCGGCGATCCGTCCTTGATCATCCAGAACAACGCGTTTTTCCGGTAGGTCCAGGTTAAGGGGTTCCCGCCCGTCACGTGCATGGGCCAATAACTTCCAACATGCCCAAAGCGGCTCAAGGGCCCGTGCCTTCATGGGATGCTCAAGTTTACCGTTCATCGCCGCCTGCGCATCTTCATAAGCGATATTACCCGTTAACCTGACGATGGCACGACTGAAACGGGATGAGATTATTTTTCCTTTGGAATCAATTTTAAGATGGCAGGCCAAAGCTGCCCGATCAACATTCTGCTTGAGAGAGCAGACATCGGTAGAGAGCGCCTCTGGCAACATAGGTACAACCCGATCAGGGAAATAAACACTATTACCGCGTTTATATGCTTCTTTATCGAGTTTGGTTCCGCTGCGCACATAGAAGGACACGTCCGCAATCGCGACTATGGCTTTATATCCATCGACATTATTTGCATCGTCATCCGACGCGGCCCATATCGCATCATCATGATCACGCGCATCAGCAGGGTCGATCGCGACGATAGGGAGATGGGTTAAATCCTCCCGGTCTTCGTGGCTCAATTTTAATTTGGTTGCCGCTTCAGCTTCCTCAACGACTTCGGACGGAAACTTATTCGGAATTTCAAATTTATGGATGGCAATCAGGCTGAATGACTTGGGTGCAAAAGGATCTCCCAAGACCTCTTTCACCTGCGCCTTGATCTGCGTGCCGCGACCTACTGGTTCGGCAAGGACCAGATTGCCCACTTCCGCTTCACCCAGATCTGAAATAGCAGTACTACGACGGATTTTACGATCAACAGGCTTTAGCCAGAACCGGTTTCTTTCGTCCTTCTCGACAATGCCCATTAACATATCGCTGCTTTGGGCAATTTTCTTCATCATGAAGGCAATATGCCCCTGCCCACGCTCCTCTGTACGGGCTAGAATTCGGTCCCCAACCGCCAATGCAGCGCGGCGCCCGCGCTCTTTAATTCGAAGGTGCGGAGCTGGAGCACTATCAGATTCCCACCGTTCAGGCATCCCGATCGCTTCATTGCCGTCAATCTCGACGATTTTAAGCACTGTTACCTTTGGGACACCTCCCATTTTATGGAAGGCACGTCCGGGCGTGCTATTGATCAAGCCTTCATCAGCCATATCTTTGAGCAAAGACTTAAGCGCAATTTTGTCCGACCCGCGCAATTGAAATGCTTTTGCAATTTCGCGCTTACCAGCAGGTTGGTCGGATTTCTCGATGAACTCCAATATCTGTTTGCGCGACGGAAGTTGCCGTGGTTTATGGGCTTTGGGCGGTTTGGCCATCAATAGGCTTTACCAACAAGAATTCGTTCGACCGCGGGCTTTCCAGTAAAGATACAATTGCCATCAACCGGATCAGACTTTTGAGGAACATTGCGGAAGGTTAATTTCAATTTCTTCAAACGCTCTTCAATCTGGTCAAGCTCATCACCACTCGCGCGGCACCATTGGACTTCGAGCCATCCGGGGTATTTTTTATTCTCTTTGTAGAATTTTTCGACTGCGGCAAAGTCGGTCAGTCCGCGTGTGATATTGCTATCCAAATGTTGCTTGGCTTCATTGTGCAACTTCGACTGAATTTCTTCCAGCAAAACGGGAACAAGATCAACAAAAGCATCCTTCTCCAAGATTTGGGAATCCAATTTGCCATTGTCTTTATACAAAGCATCACGGCGCAGGACCGAAATATTGCCTTCCGTAACATCCCGAGGACCAATTTCTAATATTAGCGGTGCGCCTTTTTTTACCCACGCCCACCGCTTGTTAGACGCCTTCACTCCGCTTTTGTCGAATTTAACCCTTACATTTTCATCAAACGCCCGCAGACCTGCGATTTGCTTTGTAAGACTAGTGCAGAAGTCTACGACTGCCTCGTCTTCTGGTTTATCGCGCAACATCGGTATGATTACAACTTGGTAAGGCGCGATAAGCGGCGGCACGCGCAACCCATCATCATCGCCGTGGGTCATAATAACCCCGCCAATTAAGCGCGTCGAAACACCCCAACTAGTAGTATAAGCGAATTGGAACTGTCCCTCTTTATCTTGGAACCTTATGTTTTGCGCCTTGGAAAAAGTCTGCCCGAGGAAATGCGATGTGCCAGCTTGCAAAGCCTTGCCATCCTGCATCATTGCTTCAATGGAGTAAGTTGCATCTGCCCCTGGGAAGCGCTCATTTTCAGGTTTCTCGCCGGCCACGACAGGCATAGCCAAAACATCTTCTGAAAAGCTGCGGTACATCTCCAGAATATCGAGTGTTTCTTCCATCGCTTCTTCACGAGTGGCATGAGCTGTATGCCCTTCTTGCCAAAGAAACTCGCTAGTGCGTAAAAACATACGCGTTCGCATTTCCCAACGAACGACATTCGCCCATTGGTTGATCATCACCGGTAAATCGCGCCAACTCTGCACCCATTTCGCAAAGGATGTGCCGATCACAGTTTCCGATGTTGGCCGAACAACCAACGGCTCTTCAAGCTTTGCATCAGGATCGACGACCAAACCGTTGTCGCCGTCTTTCATCAACCGGTGATGGGTAACGACCGCCATTTCTTTTGCAAAACCCTCAACATGCTCGGCTTCTTTGGCGAAGTAACTGAGGGGAATGAATAATGGGAAATAGCAATTTTCATGTCCGCTGGCTTTAATCCGCTGGTCCATCAAAAATTGTATGCGTTCCCAGATACCATAGCCCCATGGCCGCATAACCATGCAACCACGAACACCGGATTCTTCAGCCAAATCGGCTTCGGCGATAAGTTGTTGATACCAGGCTGAAAAGTCAGCCTCTCTCGTAACTGATAGAGCGTTTTTCTTCACGTATGCGGTTCCTGTCGGAAAAGTTTTTAAAATTCAGGGCCTGCGGTTCGAACCCTTTAAGATATAATCAATTGTCGAGTTTATCGATTTTGGATTGAATGTCGGCAAGCTGTTGCTTCAGTTCCATGATCTCAACATCTTTTGGAGACATTTTATCGCTATCCGGCTCAGCATTTGATCCAGTCCTATCTCCCAGACCAAGGGGATTTAGAGCTTTCTCGACAACACCCGCTAACGGGCTGGACTTCAAGGCATTCTCAATAGCTTCCTGAAACTGCTTCTGGTTTTTAACGGCCATCTGCCCCAAAGGGTTTTTATTTAACGCGCCTTCGACAGCTTCTTGAAACTGCTTTTGATTTTTACGAAAATTTTCCATGGAGGCTTCAAGATAGGATGGCATCAGCGATTGCATACTATTCCCATACATGGAAATAAGCTGGCGAAGAAAATTGACGGGCAACATATTCTGGCCGCTGCTTTCTTCATCAACAATAATCTGTGTCAAAACATTATGCGTGATATCATCACCGGATTTGGCATCAATTACAACGAAATCAATATCCTCACGAGTCATATCAGCCAGAAAATCTAGTGTAATATAATTAGACGTCTGGGTATTATAGAGCCGCCGATTGGCATATTTTTTAATTATGATCGGGCCGTCCGGATCACCCTTTTTTATCTTCGCCATATTATCTCCTGTGAACCATATTGTTTTTTTATTTTATGAAGATATGCCTTCAAAATTATTATTGTTAAATAGACACTAGCCACAATTGTGCATCGCCGCAAGAAAAGCCGTGTTCATGGCGCCAGTGCATATAAATCGCTTAAAGTTTTGCCGCATAAATCATGTGCATCTGCGATATGGCAGGTGCACAAATTAGACCCAATAGCGAGAAAAGCGATTGCCGAGACCCGTGATCAATTCATATTGCGATAACCCAGACTGACAAGATGCCACTGGCAAATCATATTCGGCCGTCAACCAATCAGATTCCTTTAGGCTAGGAGCATCAGAAATATCTATAGCTATCAAATCCATAGAAACCCGTCCAAGAACTGGGAGTCTTGTTTGGCCGGATAGAAACATGCCTTGGCTGGAGAAACCGCGCAAATATCCATCAGCATAGCCCATTGCCAAAATTGCAATCGAATGCTCCCGTTCAGCCTTATATTTTGCATTATAGCCGACGCGGTCGCCGCATTTAATTATTCTAGTCTGCAATATTTGCGTTTCAGGAAAAACCACTTGCTGGATCGTGGAAAGAAATTCCGGGCGTGGTTTTCCTCCGTAGAGTGAAAGGCCTGGTCTCGTGCAGTCGAAATGATAGTCTTTCCCCAAGGCGATTCCTGCGCTGTTGCTCAGACTTGACCGTTTGCCAGAAACATATTTTAGGGCGCCTCTAAATTCACTTAATTGATCTGCATTTTGGCGTGTATCGTCATCCGCTGACGCCAAGTGGCTCATCACCATATCAATATCGAGCGTGGTCCAATCAAACATTCTGATATCCGTTGGATCTAGGCCAAGTCGGTTCATACCGCTGTTAACCATTATATTACAGGGGCGTCCGGTTTCTTGCCATCGACGGACTTGTTCCATGCTGTTCAATACTGGCTTGGCCGAAGATATCATGGCGAAGGGCATGTCTTCGGAACGAGCGCCATTTAAAACAAAAATATTAGTATCATTTTGCCCGAAAGATTCTACCTCTTTTGCTTCCTGCCAATTGGCTACGAAGAAATCGCGGCAACCTACGGATTGCAGCCGCTGGAATACTTCGACTGCGCCCAGACCATAAGCATTCGCTTTGATAGCAGCTCCTGTGCTGGCACCGACGCTCATATCGCCTAGGGCTCGCCAATTGGCCACCAACGCACCGTGTTCAATACGAAGCCGTGATGTTGGCGGTATATCTATCGCATTGTCACTCATAAGCCGCCGATAGTCCGTTTATTATGTTGCGTCTAGAGCCCCTTCTGGGTCGCGGGGGATGCCCCACCAACCGACGACCAGAGAAATCAACACGAATACCCAAGTGTACCACAAGCCAGCATATACGTCTCCCGAGCGCGCAATAATATACCCGGCTATAAGGGGGAGAAATCCTCCAAAATATCCGGCACCTATGTGATAAGGAATCGACATCGAACTATAGCGGATTCTTGCAGGAAACATCTCGGCCAACAGCGCTGCCGCCGATCCAAAGGTCAGCGCGCTGAGCATGCCGAGGACGAGTAAGATCGCAATTATACCCACCAAATTTATCAATGGTGGCTCCTGCTCTGAAAAATCATAACCATGTTTTGCCAGCGCCGATTCAATCGCGAGTTTCCTTTCGTGCGATGTCACAGTTAGTTTGTCTGTAATGGGAATATTATTGCCACCAACTGTTAGACGCAGGACATTACCACTGACAACATCATAGGGAACGCCGCTGGCGGCTAAAGATTCCAGTATTTTACCGCAATCGCTTTGCTCTCTGTCAAATATATCTGCGAAAGGGTCTGTGGTGCATTCCTCTCCGGAAACGGAAACCGGTGCCGCCTTGGCGGATTCCCAAAGACCAGGATTGGCTAAATTACCAAAAGCCCAAAAGCACGGAAACAATAAGAATAAAGTCAAAAAATTGCCGAGGATCATCGGCCTTTTTCGACCGATATGATCAGACCATTTGCCGACTATCAGGTAAAAAAACATGGCAATTATGCCAGCGATGAAAACGATAATTTCGACTGTCTGATCATTCATTCGCATCGGGCCGCGCAAGAAAGACATGCCCGAGAAAAATGCTGTGTACCAGATGGTAGTAAGTCCAGCTGTGATGCCGAATAACGCTACGAAAATGCGCTTTTTATTGCCTGGATAGGAAAAACTCTCGGTAAAAGGATTACCAGCTGTTTCGCCCGCGTCTTTCATTGCCTGGAACACCGGGCTTTCGGATAGTTTAAGCCGCATCCAAAGCGAAATTCCTAGTAGAACTATCGACAATAGAAACGGCACACGCCAGCCCCATGCGGCGAAATCTTCCGCGGGGATAAGGAAGCGGCAGGTCAACACGACAGCGATACTTAGAATAAACCCGCCCACCACGCTGGCTTGGATGAAGCTGGTGTAAAATCCTCGCTTTTCCTTGGGGGCATGCTCAGCGACATAAATTGCTGCTCCGCCATATTCGCCGCCGAGCGCTAATCCCTGTAGGATGCGAAGGAAAATCACCAATATCGGAGCGGCAATACCGATATTATCGGCATTTGGTATGAGCCCAACGCCAGCGGTAGCAATTCCCATCAAGGTCACAGTCACTAAAAAAGTGTATTTTCGTCCCAGCCTATCGCCTAGAAATCCGAACATTATCGCGCCCAGTGGGCGAAACCCGAAGCCGATGGCAAAACCAGCCCAAACAAGCAGCAACTGCAAGGTTTCATTGCCGGATGGAAAAAAAGCGGCACCAATTAAGCCAGCCAATGTTCCGTAAATGAAAAAATCATACCACTCAAAAATCGTGCCAGCAGATGATGCTGCGATTACCAGGCGGATTTCCTTTTGCGAGGGCTCCCTCACCCGGACACACTTATATTGATGGCTGCAAATCCACTCGACATTGCCTTCTCCCCTTCAGCAAATCACGACTATAGTGGCTATTCCAGCTCTAATATAATCGCGTCAACGGCAAGACTGTCACCTTGCTCTGCAGAAACGGATTTCACAACCGCATTTTTCTCCGCCCTCAAGATATTTTCCATCTTCATGGCCTCCACAACCGCCAGGGGTTGCCCTTCTTCGACTGCATCACCTTCTTTAACATGCAGCGCGACAAGAAGCCCAGGCATCGGACAGAGTAAAAATCTAGACAGGTCTGGCGGAATTTTTTCGATCATATGCACGGAATGCTTAGCAATATGGTTCGGAAGAACCTGTATTTTATGCGTCGCGCCGTAAGTATTAAGAGCAAAACCATTCGCCGTTTTTACAATTTTTACCGACAAGGGAATGTCGTCAACAGTTGCAAGAATGAGGCTGTTACCTGGTGCATATTCTGCAGCCAAATCGACTTCTATACCATCAACGACAATGCCTTCTTCGGAAACCGTAACTTTCTGGATCAGGTCCCCAATTTTCACTTCCCAATCACCGGGTGGTTGCAGGCGTTTGCCTAATTGATTGTCAATCCTGCGTGCACGGTCTGCGTGGGCAGCAGCGGCAAACGCACCAACGGCCGCAAGATTACGATTCAATTCTTCAGTGGCCGGTGCGCCTTGGAAGCCGTCAGGATATTCCTCAGCAATAAAATTGGTTGTGATATTGCCTCCGCGAAAACGTTCATGCTGCATCAAAGCCGAAAGAAAATCGATATTATGGCCAGGGCCAATTATTTCGAACCTGTTTAACGCATCAATCTGGCGATCAATCGCTTCTAGACGGGTCTCACCATAAGTAATCAATTTGGCAATCATGGGATCATAAAAGATTGAAACTTCGCCGCCCTCTATCACGCCGTCATCAACGCGAATTCCGTCTTCCGCTTCAGGTGGGCGATATTTGACTAGACGTCCAGTGGAAGGGAGGAAGTTGCGATAGGGATCTTCTGCATAAACCCGGTTTTCAACCGCCCAACCCGTCAACTTCACTTCATCCTGTGTCAAAGGCAGCTTTTCGCCATAGGCCACGCGGATCATCTGTTCCACCAGATCAAGCCCCGTGATATATTCGGTCACAGGATGTTCTACCTGCAGCCGGGTGTTCATCTCAAGGAAGTAGAAGCTTTTGTCGGCGCCGACGATCAACTCGACCGTGCCCGCGCTGTAATAGCCAACAGCTTGTGACAGCGCTACTGCCTGCTCTCCCATTTTCTTCCGCATTTCTGGATCAACAAAGGGAGAGGGAGCTTCTTCCACCACCTTTTGATGACGGCGTTGAATGGAACATTCGCGTTCGCCCAGATATAACACGTTTCCATGCTTATCGCCGAGTATTTGAATTTCAATATGGCGCGGTTGTTCAATGAATTTTTCGATAAACACACGGTCATCACCAAAGCTAGCGAGACCTTCCCGTTTGGTCGCATCGAACCCTTCTCGAACGTCTTTTTCGTTCCAGGCGAGCCGCATCCCCTTGCCGCCGCCGCCCGCACTAGCTTTCATCATTACCGGATAGCCAATTTCCGATGAGATCCGCACTGCATGTTCGGTATCGTCGATTTCTCCAATATGTCCGGGCACAACACTCACGCCTGCCTTCTCAGCAAGTTTCTTGGACTCAATCTTGTCACCCATCGCCGCGATGGCATTAATTGGCGGCCCGATAAAGGCAATGTCATTGTCTGCGAGTTCTTGCGCAAAGCTTGTCCGTTCAGACAGGAAACCATAGCCAGGGTGCACAGCTTCTGCGCCGGTATCCTTGCAGGCCTGTATAATCTTTTCAGCAATCAAATAAGATTCACCTGCGGGAGACGGCCCAATATGAACGGCTTCATCTGCCATCTGTACATGAGGCGCCCGCGCATCCGCATCCGAATAAACAGCAACGGTTTTAATACCCATTTTTTGTGCTGTACGAATAACCCGGCATGCAATTTCGCCACGGTTTGCGATTAGAATTTTTTTAAACATATTATTCAGCAGCCTCTAAATTTACGTGCCTTGGCGGTTCGGCCGCCATCGGAATTAGTCCTAATTTTTCAAACATTGCTTCATCGGCATCATCACCAGCATTTCCGGTGGTGAGCAATTTGTCACCCGTGAAAATACTGTTTGCGCCGGCCAAGAAACAGAGCGCTTGTGTTGATTCTGACAAGGACTCACGTCCCGCAGATAAACGAACCATCGATGCCGGCATGGTGATCCGTGCTACAGCGATCGTACGGACAAATTCAATATCATCGATCTTTGCCAGAGGCGTGTCAGCCAACATATCACCCAACACCGTGCCCTTGACGGGAACCAGCGCGTTTACCGGAACACTTTCAGGATGCTTGGGTAATGTCGCTAACGCATGCACGAAACCGACGCGATCTTCACGAGTTTCCCCCATGCCAACAATCCCGCCAGAACAGACGTTGATCCCGCTCTCCCGAACATTTTCCAGTGTTTCCAACCTATCACCAAAGGTCCGCGTGGTGATGACCTTTTCATAATGTTCCGGTGACGTGTCGATATTATGATTATAGTAATCGAGGCCCGCATCTGCCAACATCTTGGACTGTTCTTTTGTTAGCATGCCTAGTGTCATACAGGTTTCCATTCCCATCTGACGCACGCCTTTTACCATCTCGATAATCGCAGGCATATCGCGGTTTTTGGGATTGCGCCAAGCTGCGCCCATGCAAAAACGGGATGAGCCCCGGTCTTTTGCCTGCGCTGCAGTTTGGAGTACGGAGCGGACGTCCAACAGCTTTTCAGCTTTCAAACCGCTTTCGGCACTAGCAGATTGATTACAATAGCCGCAATCTTCGGGACAACCACCTGTTTTAATCGACAGCAAGGTAGAGAGTTGAACAGCTCCCGGCGTATGATGCTGCCGGTGCACGGTTGCGGCCTGAAAAACCAACTCGTCAAATGACAGGTTAAACAGATCCGCAATTTCCTCACGCGACCAGTCCTGCCTAACAACAGTTTCAATGGGTGCGCTTATGTTGGTTTCAGTCATTCGGCGGATTCCTCGGTTTCTGGCGGCATGTTGTGGCCCAACAAACGCAAAATATCCGCAGCGCATTCCACAATATTGCTTCCCGGTCCATAGATTCCGACCACTCCGCTTTTGCGCAGGAATTCATAATCTTTCGATGGAATGACACCGCCAGCAAATATCTTAATATCGCTGCGTCCAGTTTCCTTCAGTAAGTTGATCAATTCAGGGATCAGCGTCTTGTGCCCCGCTGCCAAGCTAGATGCACCCACTGCATCAACATTTTCTGCCAATGCAAGGTCGCGCGTTTCGCTAGGTGTTTGGAACAGCGGCCCTGAGATCACATCAAAACCCATATCTGTAAAAGCACTCGAAACCACATTCGCTCCGCGATCATGGCCATCTTGCCCCATTTTTGCGACAAGAATCTTAGGTTTGCGTCCCAATCGCTGCGAAACAGCGTCGACACCCTCAATTACCATTGCATAGCGACCATCGCCTTCATAGGCTTTGCCATAGATGCCTTTAACTGGCGTGGGGCGCGTCTCATAACGCCCGAATATTTTTTCCATAGCATCGGAAATTTCGCCTAGTGATGCACGCTGACGCGCTGCGTCTACAGCGAGAGCCAGTACATTCCCATCCGTTTTTGCGCCTTCGGTCAAAGCCTTCAGCGCCGCCTGACAAGCCGCTTCATCACGATCCGCTCGCATTTTTTCGAGCCGCGCGATTTGCCCTGTGCGAACTTTGCCGTTGTCAATGTCCAGAGTTTCCATCGCGTCTTCTTCAGCGAGGCGATATTTATTAACACCGACGATAACGGCTTCACCCTTATCCACGGCAGCTTGCCGACCGGCAGCTGCTTCCTCGATCATCGCTTTAGGCCAACCATCAGCGACCGCTTTGGCCATACCGCCTTCGCCATCGACCCGTTCGATGATCTCCCAAGCTTTCTCGACTAGCTCGTCGGTCAAGGCTTCAACATAATAGCTACCACCCAAGGGATCTACTACCTTGGTAATGCCCGCTTCTTCCTGCAGCACAATTTGCGTATTTCGCGCAATTCGAGCGGAAAAATCTGTGGGGAGCGCTATCGCTTCATCTAAAGCATTAGTATGAAGCGATTGGGTTCCACCCAACGTCGCGGCCATGGCTTCAATGGTTGTCCGGATAACATTATTATAAGGATCCTGTTCGGTCAGCGAAACTCCAGATGTTTGGCAATGGGTTCTGAGCATCTTGGATCGTTCAGACTGGGCACCAAGGCCGTCCATGACCCGATACCATAGCGTCCGCGCCGCACGAAGTTTTGCTATTTCCATGAAGAAATTCATGCCGATACCGAAAAAGAAGCTTAAACGACCTGCAAATGCATCGATATCCAAGCCAGTCGCCATGGCCTGTTTGGCATATTCACGGCCATCGGCAATCGTAAAAGCGAGTTCCTGCACTGCGGTAGCACCCGCTTCATGCATATGATAGCCGCTAATCGAAATGCTGTTGAATTGCGGCATATTGGCAGATGTATATGCAATAATATCTGAGATAATCCGCATGGATGGCGCAGGCGGATAAATATAGGTGTTACGCACCATGAACTCTTTAAGAATATCATTCTGGATCGTGCCAGCGAGTTTATCTTGCGATACCCCCTGCTCTTCTGCTGCGATGATATAAAATGCCAGGCAAGGTATAACCGCGCCGTTCATTGTCATCGATACGGACATTTCATCCAGTGGGATCTGATCGAAGAGAATTTTCATATCCTCGACGCTGTCAATCGCCACGCCCGCCTTGCCTACATCACCGACAACACGAGGATGATCACTGTCATAACCACGATGTGTGGCAAGATCAAAAGCAACGGACAGACCTTTTTGCCCAGCAGCGAGATTACGACGGTAAAAAGCGTTGGATTCCTCAGCCGTAGAGAAACCCGCATATTGACGTATCGTCCAAGGCCGCCCAGCATACATGCTGGCCTTTACCCCGCGGGTAAAGGGGGCGAAACCAGGCAATCCCGGATCGCCAGCATCTTCTGCCGTATAAAGTGGCTTAACCACAATCCCCTCAGGGGTGTTCCATTCTAGATCACGGCCCTTCACTTCTTTATCAGCGAGGGACTTCCAATCTTCAATCGTCGGCTTATCAGTCATTATTGTCCTTTAAACTCCGTTTTGCGCTTCTGAAGGAAAGCGATCGCTCCTTCACGGGCATCATTGCTGTCACCGGCAAGACGTTGTCCTTCGGCTTCCGAATACATGGCCGAGGCATAATCGCTTTCCATCGCTTTTGCGAGGTTTTGTCGCATAACACCCAGGGCAACTGTCGGCCCATCAGCCAAGCGTTTGGCTAGCGTCCCTGCTTCGGTCATCAGCGCATCATCTTCGACGCACTTGTAAATCAATCCCCAGTCAGCCGCTTTCTCGCCCGAGATTTTCTCGCCGAGCATCATCATTTCGGTGGCCCGGGCTTTGCCGACAAGGCGCGTCAGCATCCAGCTTGCTCCGCCATCAGGCACTAGGCCGATATTGACGAAGGCCTGAAGAAAATAGGCGGATTTCCCGGCAATGGCAAAATCACTCGCCAATCCGATTGAACAGCCGATCCCAGCTGCTGGACCATTCACAGCGGTGATGGTTGGAATATTCAGCTTTGCGAGCTTCAACATCAACGGGTTATAATGCTGGTTCAGTGCCGCAAAAGATGCTTTGCCGCCGGTAATTGCGCTGTCACTTGTTGCCTGCAAATCTGCGCCGGCACAAAATGCCCGCCCTTCACCAGTGATGATAAGCGCACGCGCATCTTCCAGAACATCCAATGCGGTAAAAATATCATCCGCCATATTGAGCGAGCAAGCGTTTAAACGTGTTGGCTGATTCAAAGTGATAGTCGCGACCTGATCGGTGATATCCAGTTTGATATTCTTGAATTCCATTGATTTTGATCCTTTGTCCAAATTTGTTACGCTGGATGCATTTCAGCGTCCATATAGTTTTCCCCGAGATTTCAAATTAGACGTCGTCGCACGATAGCCTCGCTCCTGTTGAGAAGGAATTAGTGATCTGCGGGTGTTTCCATAATCTCTGTAAGCATCCCCCCCATATCTTTGGGGTGCACGAAAAAGATAAGGGTGCCATGCGCCCCAATTCGTGGTTCGCCTAGCACTCGCTTGCCCATAGCTTCAAACTCAGACTTTGCTGCGTGAATATCCGGAACTTCAAAACAAATATGATGTTGCCCGCCGAGCGGGTTTTTAGCAAGAAACCCGTGGATTGGGCTGTCTTCTCCAAGCGGTTCGATCAGTTCAATCTGTGAACCGTTAGTATTTTCACTTCCCGGCGTATCGACAAAACAAACTTTTACGCCTTGCGCTGGCAAGTCAAACGGATCGTGGATTTTTGTTGCTCCCATAACATCGCGCCAATGTGCGATGCTATCCGTTATGGAAGGTGTTACAACACCGATATGATTTAATTTTCCAAGTTTCATTATATTTTCCGATAGTTATATCTAGGTCGCAGCACCGTCTTGCTGCTTTCCATGTGGCATAAATTTATGGATGAGCGGTGCGATTATCGTACCGACAACTATAGCAAATAAACCAGATAAAAGCGCCAAGACGAACCAATCCAGAATGCCAGCAATAGAGGAAGGCGCAAGGCCCATAATGGGATGCGCGACCATCTCGATCAGATGTTCCGGACCATGCCAGCCCATTTCAGCAAGATTGTGCACGAGTAGTCCACCACCGACCCAAGCCATCGCTAGTGTTCCGATTATCGCTATCGCCGACAGAAGTTTTGGCATGAACGATACTAGCCCGCGTCCAAAGGAAGCAACAAACCCTTCATATTCAATCGCTAGATGTAAACCTACATCATCCATTTTAACGATTATGGCTACTGCGCCATAGACCGCTATGGTGATACCTATGCCGATCAACGCCAGAACGATGGTCTGTTGCCACCAAATTTCTCCTGAAACTTCCGACAAAGCAATAGCCATAATCTCAGCTGATAATATCAAGTCCGTTCGAATGGCCCCCGAAACCATTTGATCTTCGCGCGCTCCCCCTTGAACAATCGCCGGACCTTCGTGTTTGGTAGTCTCATCAATTTTACAGAGCTCAAGTATCTTCTCCGCAGCCTCATAGCTTAGAAAAAGGCCACCGATAATCAATATCGCCGGGATTAGAAAAGACGCAAATTGCCCCAATAATACAGCAGCCGGAAGCAGGAATAATAGCTTATTTCTAAGAGACCCTTTTGCGATTTTCGCGATCATCGGCAATTCACGCGCTGGGCTGAACCCATCAACATAACGCGGGGTCACAGCGGCATCATCGATCACAACGCCGGCTGTTTTTGTGCCGGCCCGCGAAGCCGCAACGCCGATATCATCAACTGACGCAGCGGCAAGCTTTGCTATTGCCGCTACATCATCCAATAATGCTACTAATCCCGATGGCATTTTCTATCTACTACAATGGGATATTGTCATGCTTCTTCCAAGGATTTTCCAGCTGCTTATTTCTCAACTTTCGCAATCCTAATGCCACCCTGCGCCGGGTTGAATGCGGCATAATCACTTCGTCCACAAACCCCTTTTGCGCTGCAACAAAAGGATTGGCGAAACGGTCCTCATATTCCTTTGTCTTCTCGGCAATTTCTTCTGATGTCTTGCCACGGAATATAATCTCGACTGCGCCTTTAGCACCCATCACCGCGATTTCGGCGGTCGGCCAAGCATAGTTGAGATCACCACGCAAATGCTTTGATGCCATCACATCATAAGCTCCACCATAAGCTTTTCTAGTTATGATCGTGATTTTGGGTACGGTTGCTTCAGCATAAGCAAAAAGTAATTTTGCGCCATGTTTGATAATACCATTATGCTCTTGTGCGGTGCCCGGGAGGAATCCTGGAACATCGACTAGAGTTACGATCGGAATGTTAAACGCATCGCAGTAACGGACAAAACGCGCCGCTTTTTTGGACGCGTTTATGTCCAGGCAACCCGCGAGCACCATTGGTTGATTAGCCACGATACCGACCGATTTTCCTTCCACACGGCCAAATCCGCAAAGGATATTCCCGGCATGTGCAGGTTGAATTTCGAAAAACTCACCTTCATCGACCATCTTGCGAATAACCTCATGCATATCATAAGGTTGATTAGCATTGGCGGGTATCAGGGTATCAAGGCTGTCTTCCAATCGATCCCAAGCATCAGCTGTTGGCCGTTCAGGCACTTCTTCACGATTGTTTAGCGGCATATAATCAATGAAATCGCGCGCTGCGAGCAGAGCTTCAATGTCATTTTCATAAGCTACGTCTGCGACGCTAGTCTTCGTCGTATGGGTAACGGCGCCACCCAATTCTTCCTGCGTCACAATCTCGTTGGTCACTGTTTTTACCACATCGGGACCAGTGACGAACATGTAACTGCTATCTTTTACCATGAAGATAAAGTCGGTCATGGCCGGCGAATAGACCGCACCGCCAGCGCACGGACCCATAATGAGGGAAAGTTGAGGAACAACGCCGCTGGCCAGTACATTGCGCTGAAAAACCTCTGCATAGCCGCCAAGAGACGCCACGCCTTCCTGAATTCGAGCCCCGCCGCTATCATTGATACCAATGACAGGCGCACCAACCTTCATGGCATTGTCCATCACCTTGCATATTTTTTCCGCATGACGCTCAGATAAGGAACCGCCGAATACCGTAAAATCCTGAGAGAACACAAACACCAGACGACCGTTGATGGTGCCGGATCCCGTAACGACCCCGTCGCCGGGAACTTTTTGGTCCTGCATGCCGAAATCAACGCAATTATGCTCAACATAAGTGTCTATTTCTTCAAATGAGCCTTCATCGAGTAATATTTCAATCCGTTCCCGAGCGGTCAATTTGCCTTTGGCATGCTGGGCATCAATACGTTTTTGACCACCGCCCATATGCGCTTCTGCGCGTTTGGCTTCGAGTTGATCGATAATCGTCTGCATGAATCCCCCAAGGTGAATAGTGATAAAATATGGCTATGATAATGTCCCTAGACAATGAACCAAGGAAAACGCAATCGTCAATAAATTTAATTGATCGATTAAGTTACTTTTGAAACTGCCTTACCGCAGCCTCGGGCTATTTTAAGAGCACCAATTCCTCAGCCATGCTGGGATGCAAGGCAACGGTATCGTCGAAGGCCTGCTTCGTTAGGCCCGCTTTGACTGCGACCGCTGCGGCCTGAAGAATTTCAGGAGCATCCGGTCCGATCATATGCAAACCAATGATTTTCTCGGTCGTAGCTTCCACGATCATTTTATAAAGGCTGCGTTCTGCCCGATCAGCAAATGCATTTCGCATTGCCCGAAAATCCGACGAATAGATTTTGATATTGCCATATTGCATCCGTGCTTCGCTTTCGGTCAGACCGACTGACGCTATAGGTGGCTGCGAAAAAACAGCGGAAGGAATACAGCTATAATCAACCGTTTTAGGGGTATCGTTAAATACCGTTTCGGCAAAAGCCTGCCCCTCGCGAATGGCAACAGGAGTTAGTTGTACGCGGTCGGTCACATCGCCGACAGCATAAATGCCATCGACATTAGTACGGCTATATTCGTCGACTCTAATTGCGCCGCTATCATTGGTTTCGACGCCGACATTTTTCAAACCAAGTCCATCAATTTTCGGACGTCGGCCGGTCGCCGCGAGTACTACATCTGCGCGTATAGGCGCTTTACCATCCATGTAGACATCCAAGGCCCCATCCTCGCGCTTTTCAATCTTGTCGAATGTACAGTTAAATTTGTAATTCATGCCTTTAGTCAACGCGATTTGCAGCAATCTATCCCGCACGCTTTCGTCATAACCGCGCAAAATTACACTGGAGCGATTGACAACATAAACTTCGCTGCCCAATCCGTTGAATATTCCAGCAAACTCGTTGGCAATATAGCCGCCACCAGAGATGATTATTGTTTCCGGCAATTTATCCAAATGGAACATTTCATTGGAAGTCAGCATATGTTCGCTGCCTGGGAATTCCGGCACGTTAGGCCAAGCACCGACCGCAATCAGAATATATTGGGCGGTGACGGTTTTACCGCTGGCGAGCTTTACTTCATGTGGGCCAACAATCTCCGCATGTTCCAAAATAATCTCGACATCATGGTTTTTCAATGTTTCAGTATAGGCGTTGTTCAGCCGGTCAACGTCGGACAAAATATGATCTCGCAGCTTTGTCCAATCAAACTTAGCATTTTCCCATGTCCACCCAAAATTTTTACCATCTTCCAGGTCTTCAGAAAAATGTGAGCCGTAAACCAGCATTTTTTTCGGAACGCAGCCGCGAATGACACAGGTGCCTCCCACCCGATATTCCTCGGCGACAGCTACTTTGGCACCATAAGATGCCGATACGCGCGCAGCTCTCGTTCCACCTGACCCTGCACCGATGACGAACAGGTCATAATCATATTCCGACATAATATTATCCTTGATCACTCAGGCAGGGAACGCCCGGTTTTTTAGTATTTCAGTCGACGGATCCATTTTGTTGCCCTCACCGGCCAAAAGCGCATTGGCCATTTCCTTGCCTAATTCTACGCCGAACTGGTCAAATGGATTGATGCCCAAAAGCACCGCATTCGTAAAAGTGCGATGCTCATAAAAAGCGATAAGCGCTCCCAATGTGCGTCCGTCAAGATTTTCCAATAGAATCGTTATGGATGGTCTGTCGCCTTGATAATTTCGATTAGTGTCATCGGATTTCTTGCCCGCCATCAGGGCAGCGCCTTGAGCAAAGCAGTTTAGGAGCAATCCCTCATGATGCTCTTTGGCAAGCGAGTGCCCTGGTTCGACCACGGCAAGAAATTCAACAGGGACCAAATGTGTCCCCTGATGCAGCAATTGAAATACGGCATGCTGTGCATCGGTGCCAACTCCGCCCCAAACAATCGGGCTGCTATGGCGTTTTAGGGGCGTTCCATCTGCCGTTACCGACTTTCCATTACTCTCCATTTCAAGCTGTTGCAGATAGTCCGGTAATAGCCGTAGACGTTCGTCATAGGCAAATACCGCGCGGGTCTCACAGCCCCGGACTTGATTATAATATTGATCGCAAAAGGCAGCTATTACCGGGATGTTTTGATCAAACGGCATATCTATAAAATGTCGGTCCATGTCAGCTGCTCCGGCAAGCAGGTCATCAAAGACTTCTATGCCTAAAGTTAGCGCGACGCTGAAGCCGATGGATGACCACAATGAATAACGGCCGCCAACTGTTTCGGAAAAGGGCAAAACACGGCTTTCGTCTATGCCCCACTCCACAGCCTTCTCCGGCATTGCTGTCAGTGCTATAATTTTTCCAAAGGGATCGGACACGCCCTGTTCTGCCATCCAGTCGGTGACAGAACGTGCATTAAGGAAGGTTTCGGCTGTGGTAAAACTTTTGGATGCGATGACCAGCAATGTTTTATGAGCGTCAAAGCGCTCAAGCACCGGCTCCAACGCACAGCCATCTATATTTGATATAACAGCCGTTTCATATTTTTCATCGCCTATTTTTAAGGCGGCCAATAGCAATTCGGGGCCTAGTGCGGATCCACCAATTCCAAGATGTATGACATATTCTATGTCACCCAAGGCTCCGGCATCAACCGCCTGAACCAAAGCTTGCATCCGCATTTTTAACAAACGGGCATTTTCAACGCTCGTCTCACTACCAAAACCGCGCTCCGCCGTATGCTCTGCTGCGCGACCTTCACTCAAGTTAATCGGAGCGCCATTGGTCAGCGCCATTATCTGATCGACCATTCCTTTGTCGTCGGCCAGTTTTGAAAAATTTTCCAGCAACATCTTACTCATGTGAGTCTTCGAAAAATCAAAATAAACACCAGATTGTTCGAAGCTGAGACGTTCCACTCGCCCCGTTTCGCCATCAAATAGGCTTTTTAAAGTCGATGCAGGCTGGCTTTCTATTGCTGTCCAATAATCCATAGCACAATCTTCCTTGTTGTTTACAATTGCCTGACACCCTCTATTTTGGCCTCGACCCTATCTTGCGGCCCCCTTATGAACAAGGTCAAATCACTGGAAATTGCCGATAAATACTGTCTCTTGACCGCGCGCATCATTATAAGCAAAGGGACGCGATGAAAGATAAAAACGCACCGCCGTCCGAAACACGGGAATTCATGGTATTTTTGGTAAAATTGGCGTTTTTTGTCGTCATTTTACGGAGCTTCATCGTGTCTCCATTTAACATCCCGTCGGAATCCATGCAGCCACGTTTGATGGTTGGTGATTATCTGTTGGTTGCGAAATGGCCATATGGCTACTCCAAATATAGCATGCCATTCAGTATTCCGGTAATTCCCAAGCGGATATTCGCCAACACACCGGAACCTGGTGACGTCGCTGTTTTTAAAGCGCCACCAGGCGCTCGGGACGACTATATAAAGCGGGTAATTGGCCTGCCTGGTGATATTATTCAGGTCACAAACGGCATCCTGTCAATTAACGGAGTCGTTGTTAAGCACGAGAAGATCGGTGACTATATTCATGCCGTCTCTCCAAATAGCCCCTGCTATGCAGATTATTTCGAGACAACAAATGAAAATGGGGATCGGATTTGCCGCTACCCTCAATATAGAGAAACCCTGCCAAATGGCAGAACTTACAAGATTTTAGACATTAACGAGGCCTCGGAAGGCGATAATACCCAAAGTTTCGTCGTGCCCGACGGACATATGTTCCTGATGGGTGACAATCGCGATCGCAGCGCTGACAGTCGTTTTCCCGCCAAAGAAGGTGAAGCAATTGGTATGGTTCCGCAGGAAAATCTGGTAGGCCGTGCACTAGTCTCCGTTTTCTCAACCGATGGTTCGGCGGAGTGGATAAAACCATGGACGTGGTTTACCGCTGCACGATGGGACCGAATTGGAGAGGATTTTGAATAATCCCGAATTTCTAGACTGGGTTACGAAGCTAATCGGGAAAAAGCCGATAAACGAGACGTTGTATATCCGGGCCGTAACTCATGGCAGCTTTGGTGACGATGATTATCAGCGCCTTGAATTTTTGGGCGATCGCGTTCTGGGTCTAACTATCGCAACACAACTTTATGAGCAATTCCCTAATGAACCGGAGGGTAAATTGTCTCAGCGGCTCAATGGCCTGGTTTCAGGTAAGGTTTGCGGAGAGATTGGGCGAACCATCGGTGTATCCGATCATCTGCTACTCGGTAAACAGGCGCGGGATGATGGTGCCCGCCAAAGCCCCAAGGTTCTTGGTGACGTGATGGAATCCCTCATCGGTGCGGTCTATCTGGATCATGATCTGGATGCGGCCAAACAGTTTATCCTCAAATATTGGGGCGACCGCATTTCCGGAATGGCCAAAGATATTCGGCATCCTAAATCAGCGTTGCAAGAATGGGCTGCGGCCCAGAACCGCAAAATGCCGGTTTATGAACTGGTTGAAAAAGCCGGACCTCATCATGATCTCCGATTCACTGTTAAAGTGAGCATCAATAAGGTTGGAGAAGTTCAGGCAACAGCCTCATCTATTCAAACAGCCGAAACCACCGCTGCAAAACTCTTTCTGGAAAAATTTATATGACCAAAAAATGCGGCGTAGTAGCCCTTATCGGCGCCCCCAATGCCGGAAAATCAACTTTGATAAATGCCCTTGTGGGGCAGAAGGTTGCTATCACCAGCTCCAAACCGCAAACCACGCGGACCCGTTTGCTCGGCATAGCAATCGAGGACGAGACACAGTTGCTACTGGTTGATACGCCGGGTATTTTTGAACCGCGCCGCCGGTTGGACAGAGCCATGGTATCTGCAGCGTGGGATGGTGCTGAAGACGCTGACATCATTGTTTTTCTCGTGGACGCACGCGCTGGCCTTGGTCCCAAAGTCACATCAATCGTAGAACGGGTAAAGCACCGGCAAGAAAAAATAATTCTGGTACTCAACAAAGTAGATATCGCCGCCAAAGACAAATTGCTTAATCATGCGGTAAAGCTAAATGACCTAACCGTTTTTGATCAAACATTTTTTGTCAGCGCCAAAACGGGTGACGGGCTAGAAGAACTCAGAGCCTATTTGGTTGCGGCGATGCCAGAGGGACCATGGCATTTTCCGGAAGACCAAGTCTCCGACGCCAGTGAACGGATTTTGGCAGCAGAAATCACACGCGAACAAGTTTTCCGGCAACTTCGTGCGGAACTGCCATACGCCACCGCCATTGCGATGGAGCAATATAAGGAACGCCCTGACGGATCGCTAGAGATCCACCAGCAAATATTGGTCGAAAAGGCGACGCAGCGCGCCATTATTCTCGGAAAAGGTGGTCATCAAATCAAGGAAATTGGTGCCAAAGCGAGAGCGGAACTATCCGAGATCTTGGGCAAAACCGTTCATCTTTATCTTCACGTCAAAGTCAGCGCGAATTGGGATGAAGATAAAAGCCTGTATCAGGACATGGGGTTGGATTGGGTCAATTAGCAGCGCTAGCTTCATTTTGCCGTCCTTCACCGAACTTTGCGGGACTGATCTTCAGGACTAGCTAGAAATACAGAGTTTTCTTGCTGTTACTTCAGGTATATAACTTCAAAATGATCGCATCTGCCCTTCCCGCCTTCCTGTTAACTGCTTTTCTCATCGAGCTTACGCCTGGTCCTAACATGGCATTTTTAATAATGGTAAGCGCCATTGAAGGACGAAAATCTGGAATTGCGATGACAGCGGGCATCGCTCTTGGATTGACCATCATCGGTTTTGGCGCGGTGCTAGGCCTAGCCGCGCTAATTTCAGCATCACCATTCTTGTTTCAATTTTTACGATGGGCGGGCGCGCTTTATCTTGTGTGGCTCGCAGCCGAGGCGTGGATTAGCGCCAATGAGGTATCCCCCAGCAAGGTCACAACCAATCATTCCAATGGGCAATTATTCCGCCGGGGTTTGATAACAAATTTACTTAACCCAAAAGCAGGCCTGTTCTTTGTCGCCGTCTTACCCGGATTTACTACTCCCGATTTACCAGTCTTGCCACAAGCGATGACCCTAACGATATTATATGTGGCCGTGGCAACATTGATCCATCTTATCATTGTCATGCTTGCTGGCCAGGCAAACAGCCTAGTTTCCAGTGAACCCCGAAAGCGTTTCGTGCGAAGATTCTTCGCGATAATGTTGCTTGGTATCGCGATTTGGTTTCTCGCAATGTCGCGGTGACCAAACTAGCACTAGCATCGACAGAAACCTATTAAATGAGGAAAGCTCTCGTCAGAAGTTGACGAGAGTATATTCATTCCGCTTCGGGTTCAGCCGGTACTTTCTTTGCCGCTGGCTTCTTTTTCGCTGCCGGTTTTTTCTTAGCTGCCGGCTTCTTTTTTGGAGCAGCCTTCTTTGGAGCCACCTTTTTCTTGCGCTTCTTCGCTGGACCCTTGGCTGCCCGGTCATCAATCAACTGCGCAGCTTCTTCCAATGTCAGCTGATCTTTATCAACCGTCTTTGGTAGTGATGCGTTGGTAGTACCGTCGGTCACATAAGGACCATAGCGACCATCCATGAGCTTGATCTCGACTTCGGTACGCGGATGCATGCCCATGATCTTCAAAGGCTCCATCTTCGCGCCGCGCCCACCTTTGGGATTTTTTGCGGCGTCGGCCAGCTTAGCCACGGCCGCGTTCATCCCAATTTCAAACACTTCCATTGTGTTCTCGAGGCTGGTCGATTTTCCGTCGTGGCTCAAATATGGGCCATAGCGGCCAATTAGCGCATTTACTTCCTTACCCGATTCCGGATGTATGCCGACTTCGCGTGGCAGGGAGAGTAGTTTTAATGCCCATTCCAAGCCAAATTCTTCCTGTGGAACATCTTTGGGGATGGATGAACGTTTGGCTTCTTTCCCTTCGCCGCGTTGGACATAAGGACCGAAACGTCCAACCATTTTAGTAATTTTTTCTTCGGTATCTGGATCGATACCCAAGTCCTCCGGACCTTCATCCGCATCGGCATTGGCTCCGCCACCTTGCGCAAAACGCCGCGTGAACTTGCATTCTGGATAGTTAGAACAAGCAACAAAGGCTCCAAAACGGCCGCCGCGCAGGGCAAGCTTGCCTTCACTACATCGCGGACACAGCCGAGGATCAGTTCCATCTTCTTTTTCAGGGAAAAGATATGGCTCAAGAAACTTGTCCAGCTCTGCCGTTACTTCGGACGGCAGCTTTTCCATAACTTCAGCCGTTTTCGGTTTGAAGTCATGCCAAAAGGCTTCGAGCACCTTCTGCCATTCCGCACGGCCACCGCTTACTTCATCCAGCTCATCCTCAAGACCCGCTGTATAGTCATAGGCGACGTAGCGTTCAAAAAATCTTTCCAGAAAACCGGTTAACAATCGCCCACTTTCTTCAGCAAAGAACCGATTGCTTTCCGTGCGGACATAGGCCCGATCTTTCAATGTCTTGATAATAGAAGCATAAGTCGAAGGGCGGCCAATGCCGAGCTCTTCCATTTTCTTGACCAGACTTGCTTCGCTGTAACGCGGCGGCGGCTGTGTAAAATGCTGGTTGGCTTCGACCGATTTTTTCGCAGGACTATCGCCTTTCGACATGGCTGGCAGCAGGCCGCCATCTTCATCGCTGCTATCGTCACGACCTTCTTCATATAGCGCTAGAAAGCCTGGGAACTTCACCACTTGACCAGTAGCGCGAAGGCCAGTCTGGCCCGTCCCATCACGCATTTCAATCGTGGTACGCTCCAAACGGGCGGATGCCATTTGACTAGCCATGGCGCGTTTCAGGATCAGGCTGTATAATTTGGAATGATCGCCGCTGCCGACTTTATCCTTAGTAAAGCTGGTCGGTCGGATTGCTTCATGCGCTTCTTGGGCATTCTTGGCTTTGGTTTTATATATCCGCGGACTATCAGGAACATAGCTCGCATCATAACGGTCAGCGATCGCCTTACGCGCTGCAGAAATAGCGCTTCCATCCATTTGTACGCCATCGGTACGCATATAAGTAATCGCGCCATCTTCATAAAGTTGCTGGGCGATTCGCATCGTATGACTGGCGGAATAGCCTAGTTTTCGGGCTGCTTCCTGTTGCAAGGTTGATGTTGTGAATGGCGGTGGTGGATTCCGGGTTAGCGGTTTGGTCTCGACAGCCTCAATTGTGAAAAGGCCATTTTCAACCGCGGTTTTAGCAACTGTGGCTTCAGCCTCATTGGTTAGATCCATTTTTCCGAGCTTTTTGCCCTGATGAATGGTCAAACGCGCCTCAAACCCCTGTCCGTCCTGCTCCATCTGAACTGAGACTGACCAATATTCCTGTGGCTTAAACGCTTCAATTTCGCGCTCGCGTTCGACAATCAGCCGCAAGGAAACAGACTGAACACGGCCCGCTGATTTCGCGCCCGGTAATTTGCGCCACAATACCGGTGAAAGCGTAAAGCCAACCAAATAATCCAAGGCGCGGCGCGCGCGATAGGCATCGATCAAATCGTCGTCCAAGGCGCGTGGACGTCCCATAGCCTCTGTAACCGCTGCCTTGGTAATCGCATTAAAGGTTACCCGGTCGACCTTTTCAGGCAGCGCTTTCTTCAACCGCAATACTTCCTGCACGTGCCAACTAATCGCTTCGCCTTCCCGGTCAGGGTCGGTCGCGAGGATGAGACGCGTGGCTTTTTTGGACAGGTCTGTAATAGCCTTTAGTTGTTTGGTTTTGTCCGCATAAGGCTGCCATAGCATGGCGAAACCATCGTCGGGATCAACCGATCCATCTTTCGGCGGCAAATCTCGGATATGGCCATAAGAAGCCAATACCTTGAAATCCGATCCCAGATATTTTTCGATTGTTTTCGCTTTAGCGGGTGACTCAACGATTACTAATTGCATATTTTCCGATTTTCATTTGTCTCACGTATACGCGCGAGGCTGTGACAAAGGGTGGTCGTTCGTCAAGCGCTTGATCGACGAAACTGCCGTTTAGCTTAATTTTAAAGGATTTCAACCGATCAAACTTACCCTTGCTCCGGCATGGCGGGATAAACGACCGGCAAGTTCCAGTTCTAACAGGATCATTTGCACCGAAGCAGCGCACAGGCCCGATTGCCGCAAAAGCTCATCAACCGATACAGGTGTCATACTCAGCAAACCGGTAAGTGCCTTCCTAGCGGCCTCATCAACATCCTCTGAGGATGTTTCCCGAAGCTTCGATTGGTGATGCTCCCTTTCGAACAAATCTTTGGGAATATCTGCCCCTGCAGCATGATCGTCGAAATGGCGGATAAGTTCGAGAACGTCTTCTGCAGACTGAATCAATATGGCGCCTTCGCGGATCAGTCCATTGCATCCCTTTGAGCGCGGATCAAGCGGAGACCCCGGTACAGCCATGACATGTCGTCCGGCCTCATTTGCCAATCGAGCAGTGATCAATGATCCAGATTTTGGCGCGGCTTCTACTACTACAGTACCTTGGGTCAGACCCGCTATAATCCGATTCCGATAGGGGAAATGGCGCGCCTTCGGCTCTGTCCCGGGCGGCTGTTCGGCCAAAAGCAATCCGTCGCGAGCGATTTGCTCCTGCAGACTGGCATTTTCGGGTGGGTAGCTAATATCGATCCCCCCGGCGATAACAGCAATGGCAGATCTATTGATCGAGCCTTGATGAGCGGCAGTATCTATTCCCCTCGCCAAACCCGAAACAACCGATATACCCGCATCCATAAGGGAATGCGCTAAATCCCTGGCAAACCGGCAAGCCGCTGCAGAGGCGTTTCGTGCGCCAACAAGAGCAATTGCTGGATGGCTGAGCAAAGAGATATTCCCGCGGTAGATTAATGCCGGCGGTGGATTACTCAGTTCGGTTAGCAGGTGCGGATAGTAGGTATCTTCGAGAAAAAGATAATGCGCGCCAAGCTTTTGCACATCGTGCATCTCCCGCTCAATCGCGCCTTGATCTGATATGCGCGGCGCTTTACCACCGCCTCTTGCGGCCAGTTCGGGGAGTATTTCCAAAGCTTTGGAGGCAGAACCGTAGCGCCGAATGAGCTGAACATAGCTCACGGGGCCTATATTCGCGGATCGAATTAACCTCAGCCGGTCAAAATCTTCATTCATACTGCCGTACCGTCGATAGGATCAGGGGATTTAGGAAGCGCCTACTTTCGGTTCTTCACCAGCCATTAGTCGTTCGATATTAGCGCGATGCTTCCATATTACAAGTAACGCAAACCCTATAAACATCGGGGTCCATGAATATTGGCCAATAATTACTGCCGTTATTGGAACGGAGATAGCGGCCAACATTCCGCTAACCGATGAATATCGTAAGATTGCAAGTGCGGCCAGCCATGTGACCGCGAAAACCATTCCCAAAACGGGGTCCAAGGCGGTCACTATGCCCAACAGAGTTGCAACCCCTTTTCCACCGGCGAATTTCAGCCAAATTGGATAAAGATGCCCCAGAAATGCGCCCAATCCCGCCAATACGCCCAATCCATCAGAAAAAGTCGAGGCGAGAAAGATGGCTAAAGCTCCCTTGCCGACATCCAACAGCAGTGTCAGTGCAGCTATCGCTTTATTTCCAGTGCGAAGCACGTTGGTTGCGCCAATATTTCCGGAACCGATTTTACGGAGATCACCGCCGCCTGATAACCGGGTTAATAACAGGCCAAAAGGTATCGATCCCAGCAAATAGCCAGAGAGTACAGCCAAAATAGGTTCAACCCACATGGATTGCATATTACCAAATCCCCTTTGATTTCCGGGAGCTATCTGTAAGAAAGCGTTTGAGCAAGGCTTTTGCGTTGTAAAAACTAGTCAGAGCGGACGGACGGAAACATCGTCCAAAGTGGTCAATGATCGCTGTTTACAGTGTATAAGAGGAGATGTGATGACAGCCAACCACGAAGAAAATACTGGCCCACTCTTATTCTTTGATACAGGTGTTGGCGGCCTATCTATATTACGCGAGGCTCAGAAATTGGTTCCCAATGCCCCGATTGTTTATGCTGCTGATTATTCAGGAATGCCTTATGGTATGAAATCCGATGCAGAGCTTTCTACCCGTATTCCCTTGCTTTTGGGTCGCCTTGTCGAACGCTATAAGCCGCAATTGGTGACGATCGCTTGCAATACTGCATCCACTATCGCGCTTGATGTCGTGCGATCCGTATTGGACATACCCGTCGTCGGAACGGTGCCCGCCGTTAAACCGGCGAGCCTGTTAACCGAAACAGGTGTCATTGGTTTACTAGGCACGCGCGCGACAATCCGACAGCCTTATGTTGACCGTTTGGCGGCTGAATTTGCGGCCGACAAAACGCTTATCCGCTTTGGTGCGCCGGATTTGGTTCATGCCGCAGAAGCCAAATTGCGGGGTGAAATCGTCGATCAGCACATCATCGATAACGCCGTGGCCGGGTTAACCAGCCAAGAAAACGGGCAAGATATCGATACCGTCATTCTGGCATGTACCCATTTTCCATTGCTGCAAGATGAGTTGCAGAAATCCTTTACCAGAGACATAAAATTTATTGATGGATCACAAGGTATTGCAAGACGAATTGCATATCTCACCAGCGGAACTATCTGGCCAGAAATGCCTGAAAACGGAATATTTGTGACAAGTGGTCCACTCGCTCAACTCACGCCTTATCGGCAGGCTTTAGCGGAATTCGGGCTAACAAAATTGGAAAAGCTTTAACCCGAAGGCTTATTGCGAATGGTTCTCGCTGGAAATATTGGATAAATGGCGCTAATGGGCGTGCCAGAGGGCAAAACTGGGTAAGAAATTGACACAGGGAATGGTGTAAAGTGGACTACGATAAAATTTTTTCGCAAGCGATTGACCGCCTACATAGCGAAGGCCGCTATAGGGTCTTTATAGACATATTGCGGAATAAGGGTTCATTTCCCAATGCCCGCTGCTTCGCGCACCATAATGGGCCAAAGCCGGTAACTGTCTGGTGCTCTAATGACTATCTCGCAATGGGACAGCATCCTGATGTGATCGCAGCGATGGAAGAGGCATTGCATGATGTAGGTGCTGGCTCCGGCGGCACCCGCAATATTGGCGGCAATACGCATTATCATATTGAACTTGAAAACGAATTGGCGGATTTGCACGGTAAATCTGGAGCATTGCTGTTCACATCGGGCTATGTTTCGAATGAAGCGACGCTATCCACGCTGACAAAAATCCTGCCGGGTTGTGTCATATTTTCGGACGAATTAAACCACGCATCGATGATCGCCGGAATTAAAAATAGCGGCTGCGAAAAACGAGTGTTTCGTCACAATGATCTGGAACATCTAGAAGAACTTCTGGCTGCCGAAGATAGCGAAGTTCCCAAATTAATCGCGTTTGAAAGCATATATTCTATGGACGGCGATGTGGCGCCGCTACATGCAATCTGTGACCTTGCGGACAAATATAATGCGCTGACCTATTGCGACGAAGTGCATGCGGTTGGCATGTATGGCGAACGCGGCGGCGGAATATCCGAACGCGATGGGGCTGCAAACCGGATTACGATTATTGAAGGCACATTGGCTAAAGCCGTCGGCGTTATGGGCGGTTATATTACTGCTGAACAGAAAATCGTCGATGTGATCCGCTCCTATGCTCCGGGATTTATCTTCACCACTAGCCTGTCGCCGGTTCTCGTAGCCGGTGCGTTGGCCAGTGTCCGCCATTTAAAGAAATCGCGCAAAGAGCGTGAAGGTCAACAGGCAGCAGCGCAAACATTGAAAGACATGTTTGCCGAAGCCGGCCTTCCTGTCATGGGTTCTACAACCCATATCGTACCACTGCTTGTCGGTGACCCGATTAAAGCCAAGAAAATTAGCGATGTTCTACTGGCGGAATATGGCGTCTATGTTCAGCCCATTAATTATCCCACGGTTCCGCGCGGTTTGGAGCGGTTGCGCTTTACTCCTGGGCCGGTCCATACAGAGGAAATGATGGCAGAACTCACCAAAGCTTTGGTAGAAATCTGGAGCCGGATGGAATTGCAGCTAGCAGCCTGAAAAGGCTCAGCTTAGCAGGATTTTAAGCACCAATGATTTTGGCAAAACGTTTAGGATCAACGTTTCCGCCTGAAATTGTTATAACCGTTTTTTCCGTAATATCTGCTTTTCCAGCCAATATCGCCGCGAGCGCCACTGCGCCGCCCGGTTCCACAACAAGACGCAATTGTTCAAAGGCAACACGCATCGCAAGATGGACCTCGCCTTGAGTAACAGCGACACCCCGCGCCTTTCGCGCCTTTAATATATCGAAGGTCAGCGGGGAAACGATCAGCGTCTGCAATGCATCACATTCCGTTGCCGGCGGGTTGTCCTGAACAGGAACGATAGAGCCTCCTTTCAGCGATCGCGTCATATCATCCCATCCTTCCGGCTCCGCAATGGTAATATTCGCCTCTGGGTTAGCCAAGGAGATGCCGGCAGATAATCCGCCTCCGCCGCAACAAATAACCAGATGATCGGGTTGTGAGCCGGTTTGCGCAATCATTTGCTCGCGGATTTCAATGCCAGCGCTACCCTGGCCCTCAACGATCCACGGGTCATCAAAACTGGGGACCACGACCGCACCGTTTTTTGCAGCTATTTCTGCCGCAATATTCTCCCGCGAATCCGCCATTCGATCATAAGTGATAATTTCTGCGCCTAGTTTTGCAGTATTTTCAAGCTTTGCGGCCGGCGCATCCTCTGGCATGACTATTATGGCCTTGATGCCCAACCGCTTTGCGGCCCAAGCCACGCCCTGCGCATGATTACCGCTGGAAAAGGCCACCACGCCGCGCGTGCGTTGATCATCGTTAAGATCAGTGAGCCGGTGCCATCCGCCACGTATTTTAAAGGCTCCGATGGGTTGAAGGCATTCCGCTTTACACCAGATTGTTTGCCCATCGACCGTTAATGGCAATAAAGGAGTGGGTGGAAGGATGTTGGCTATTTTTTCAGCCGCCCGTATAACGCCCTCTAAAGTGGGTTTTCGTGCAGGGTTCAAAAGTAATTGCTCTGTCATACGGTCCTTCTATATGCGGTAAAAATATCAATCTAGTGAAATGAGTGAGCATTATGAGTAAAGTTTTGGTAATCGGCGCAGGCGGCGTCAGTTCTGTGGCAGTCCACAAAATGGCACAGATGATAGCTGCCAAAACTGGACCATTTTCCGAAATCATATTAGCCAGTCGGACCATTTCAAAATGCGCAGCCATTGCCGAATCTGTTAAACAGCGTACCGGTATATTAATTGCGACAGATGAAATTGATGCGGATAACGTGCCAGCAATGACAGCACTGATTGAAAAGGTTCGGCCAAAGCTCGTCGTAAATCTGGCCCTGCCCTACCAAGATTTGCCCATTATGGATGCCTGTCTGGCGACCCAGACCGACTATCTAGACACCGCCAATTATGAACCGCGCGACGAAGCAAAATTCGAATATAAATGGCAATGGGATTATCAGGATCGCTTTAAAACAGCCGGAATAATGGCACTGCTCGGATCCGGTTTTGATCCCGGCGTTACCAGTGTCTTCACTTGTTGGCTCAAGAAACATCATTTCGACCGGATCGACACGCTCGATATATTGGATTGCAACGGCGGCGATCATGGGCAGCATTTTGCGACCAATTTCAATCCCGAGATTAATATCCGCGAAGTTACAGCCAATTCGCGTCACTGGGAAAATGGTGACTGGGTGGAGGGACCGCCACTCACTCAAAAACAGGAATTTGATTTTGAGGCTGTCGGGCCAAAAAATATGTATCTGATGTATCATGAGGAAATTGAATCGCTCAGAACCCATATTCCAGAAATCCAGCGCATCCGTTTCTGGATGACCTTTGGCGATGCCTATCTTACCCATCTCGAAGTGCTGCAAAATGTCGGCATGACCCGTATTGATCCGGTAATGTATGAAGGCCGCGAAATCATTCCGCTCCAATTCCTGAAATCCGTATTGCCCGAACCTTCCAGCCTCGGCGAAACGACAAAAGGCAACACCAATATTGGTGTCATTGCGACCGGAGAAAAAGACGGCGTTCAAAAAACACTCTATGTCAAAAATATCTGCAGCCACGAAGCCGCGTTTGAAGAAACCGGTAATCAGGGTGTGAGCTATACAACTGGTGTGCCCGCAATGATCGGCGCAGCATTGATGCTGTCGGGCCAATGGGCGGGCAAAGGCGTGTTCAACATCGAGGAGTTCGACCCGGACCCCTTCATGGATATGCTCAACCAACACGGCCTTCCTTGGACATTAGAAGAATTGGAAGCCCCGCTGGCATTTTAGGATGGAAACCAAAGCAGGCGATCCCGGCGCGTTTGCGCATTTTGATTTAACACGTGTGCCCTCGCCCGCTTTCGTAGTGGATGAGTTAGCAATTCGCCGGAACCTTGAAATTCTGGCGGACGTTAAAGCGCGATCAGGCGCAAAGATCTTGCTAGCGCTCAAAGCATTCTCAATGTGGTCGCTGGCCCCGCTTATCAATCAATATCTGGATGGATGTTGTGCATCGGGTCTTTGGGAAGCGAGACTCGCACATGAATATTTTGACGGTTCCATCAGCACTTATTCACCGGCCTATAAAGTCGACGATCTGAAGGAAATTACGGCTCTATCGGATCATGTCACGTTCAATAATCCGGACCAAATCGAGAGATGGAAGAGCCATACCGATGGAATGGTCGACTTGAGCACGTGTGATATCGGCTTGCGGTTAAACCCAGAAATTGCATTGGGTGAAACGCCGAAATATGACCCTAGTCAGCCACATAGCCGGTTAGGCTTTCCGATTTCGCAATTAAAGCCTGAGCATTTTAGTGATATTTCAGGAATCCATTTTCACAATCTATGCGAACAAGGTTTTGACGCGCTTGAACAGACATGGGGCAAGGTCGAGCCACTGATCGCACCATATTATAACCAACTGAAATGGATCAATCTGGGCGGTGGCCATCATATTACACGCGATGATTATGATCGCGAGGCACTGGTCGGATTCCTGCGCGAACTCAAAGCTAAATCGGGATGCGATATCTATCTGGAACCGGGCGAAGCGGTTGCGCTCGACGCGGGCATATTGGTTGGCGAAATATTGGATATATTTGAGAATGGCATGGCGATCGGTATCACCGATATATCAGCTACCTGCCATATGCCTGACGTCATTGAAGCACCCTACCGACCCGCCATGCTGGGTGAACGAAGCAGCGGTGATCCCGTCCGTCTTGGCGGACCAAGCTGTCTCGCAGGCGATATTATCGGCGACTATCGCTTGCCGGAACCGGCCCATATCGGGCAGCGCATCGCATTTCTCGATCAAGCCCATTATTCTATGGTAAAAACTAATAGTTTTAACGGTGTGCCGCTACCCTCTATTTGGCGTTGGAATAGCGAAACGGATGATTTGCATTGCATCAAATCTTTCGATTGGACTGATTTTAGAAATCGCCTCAGCTAAAACCGATCAAAACCTCCGTTTTTTTCTAAACTTTCCCATATCAATTCGTATTTTGTCGGATATGGTCTTTACACGATAGCAAGTCGGCAATATAGCCGCGCCTTGCTGCCCCATGGCCGGCCCCGATTCATTTCGGCGAAACCGCAAGGCAGCTCAATCGATCTTAATATTTAGGGGGTCCCTTGAGTTGCACAATTTCCATGATGCGCAGGAGCTGACGAAGGCTCTTAGCCCAGATATTCCAGTTTTACTGAACCGCCCGCACGCTGCACGGCGCGCTGCGCGTTATTTTGTTGAACAGTTTCCCGGTAAATCGCTCTATGCAGTGAAGGCCAATCCTTCACCTGCACTTTTGCAATTGCTGTATAGCGAGGGTGTGACCCATTTTGACGTCGCGTCAATTGATGAAGTCCGTCTTGTGCGCAGCAACCTGCCAGAAGCAGTGATTTGTTTCATGCATCCGATCAAATCGGAAACTGTCATTCGGGAAGCCTATCATCAACACGGCGTTCGCGTATTCTCGCTCGATAGCATCGAAGAGCTTGAGAAGATTGAGCGCGCAACCAATAATGCCGAAGACCTGACGCTGTGCGTCCGGATCAAGGTTGCATCTGAATTTGCGCAGATTAGCCTAGCATCTAAATTCGGCATTTGCGTCGACGACTCCGCGCAGCTTTTGCAGCGTGCACGTCAGGCAGCCGACGAATTGGGCATTTGTTTCCATGTCGGCAGTCAGGCGATGACGCCGCTTGCCTATGTTCATGCTCTCGAACGGGTCCGAACGGCGATTGTCGAGGCATCGGTAACGGTCGATATTATCAATGTAGGGGGCGGTTTTCCGTCCATCTATCCGGACATGGCACCGCCGTCGCTCAATCATTATTTCAGCGCGATTGACCGGACCTTTGAAGATTTGCCGATCAGCTATTCCGCAGAACTATGGTGCGAGCCAGGCCGGGCGTTGTCAGCTGAATATAACTCGCTGATTGTGAAAGTTGAACAGCGCCGTGGCAACGAACTTTATATTAACGACGGTGCCTATGGCACTTTGTTCGATGCTGCGCATATTGGCTGGCGTTTTCCGGTGAAGCTACTTGGCTCCGGAACCGCTGAGCCAGCCACAACCGAATATAGCTTCTATGGCCCAACCTGTGACGATATGGACCATATGGCTGGGCCATTTGTGCTGCCGGACAGTATCAAAGTGGGCGACTATATCGAGATAGGTATGCTCGGTGCTTATGGTTCGGCGATGCGGACAAAGTTTAACGGCTACGGATCGCTTGACGATCATGATGTTGCCGATGAACCCATGGCCAGCATTTATGTCGGTGAAAATCTCGACCGTAATGATCGGGAAAATGTGGTATCTTTCCCAACCGCATAACGGTGCCATTAAGTTGCAATTGACAATTTACAATATGTGACGCAGTTTCCTCAAAATCTTGGGGAGGATATAATGGATAATGCAATTTTGGCACCAGCGGCTCTGCTGGTGATCTGGTCCCTCATCATGCTGTTCTGGATGGCGGGAACACGGCTTCCCGCTGCCAAGAAATTGGGAATAGACATTACGGCAAAACCCGGAGGGCGCGGTCCGGATATTGATCCGAACTTGCCTGACAAGGTCGCATGGAAGTCCCATAATTATACCCATTTGATGGAACAGCCCACGTTATTCTACGCAACCGTCATCATTTTAGCTCTGGCGGGAAGCGGAACGGGCCTCAATCTTTGGCTGGCATGGGCTTATGTGCTGCTGAGAATCGCGCACAGCATCTGGCAATCGACCATCAATCTGGTGAACGTCCGTTTCATGCTGTTTTTGGCATCTACATTATGTTTGCTAGTTATGGCGATCAACGCGTTTTTTAGCACCTTTATTTGATCATTTTGGGGAAATAACAATGGAAAATAGTCCTATATTGCAGCCTGTCGTGGCGCTTATCATGTGGACCATGCTGATGTGGCTATGGATGTATGTCACACGCATTCCCGCCATGAACAAAGCCAAGATTGACACTGACGCACTTAGTAGAACGTCGACGGCCAGTGGATTGGATGGGTTATTGCCACCGGAAGTGCAATGGAAAGCGCATAATTACAACCACCTGCTCACCGAACCGACATTATTTTACGCGATATGTTTCGTGCTCGCTCTCGTCGGACAAGGCGAAGGCTTAAACCTTACCATTGCGTGGATATATGTTGGCTTGCGTGTGTTGCACAGCTTGATCCAAGCGACCGTTAACAAGGTCATGGCTCGTTTCATGGTATTCGCACTGTCCAGCCTGTGTATCATCGCTTTGACCATTCATGCAGCAATTGCGGTTTTCCACTAAACCACACTGTCCGCTAGGTTTTTGAAAAGCTAGAGACCAATTCTACGTGGGTGGACCAAAGAAACTGCCCGACGGGCCAAAGTGCATCGAGTTTATACCCGGCATCGCATAGCTGCTTTGCATCACGGGCAAAGCTTGCCGGATTACAGCTGATATAGCAGACTTTAGGCACATTGGACTGAGCGATTTGAGCGACCTGATCGCGCGCACCGGCTCGAGGTGGGTCCAGTATGACCGCGTGGAATCGGTTGAGCTCCTCGGGACTTAACGGCCGCCGAAACAGGTCCCGATGTTCGGTAAAAATCTGACGGCCAGATTGGTTGGCCGTCATTTTCAATACGCCAATTGCATCACGAGAGCCTTCTGCAGCATAGACCTTACGACCTTCTCCAAGAGCAAAAGTGAAGGTGCCAAGCCCGGCAAATAAGTCCGCCACCAATTTAGCGTCACCAACAGCCTCTAGCATCGCCGCGACCAATGCAGCTTGACCGTCTCGCGTCGGCTGCAAGAAACTATTATGCGGCAGCGCTACTGCTAAACCGTCAAATGTCACCGTAACCGGCTCTGGCTCCCATTGGGTTTCGGGGCCATACCCGTTATCGACCGACAGCCGAGCCAGACCATTAGCCTTAGCAAAGCTGGTAAGTCCCTCGCGCTGTTCAAGATTTTCGGGCTCATAATTTTTTATACAAAGATCAACGCCCTGATCCGTCAGGCTCATCTCGACATTCATGTCATGCTTGCGGCGTGCAACAGATTTCAAGAATACCCGCAATGGCGCGATGACGGCAAAAAGTTCAGGCCGCATAATCTCGCATTGCTTTAGATCGATAATCCGGTGGCTGCCTGCACCGCTAAAACCAAGCTTAAACGAACTACCAACCATTGCCGCACGAAGGCTCGCGCGAATCCGGCTTTTAGGTGTCGATATTTGCGGCGGATGCAATATTCCGGCCTTTAGACCCTGCCCTTCCAAAGCATAGGCCACACGATCGATAACAAACTGGCGATAGCTCACCTCATCCAACTGCTGGAGGCTACAGCCGCCACATTCCTTGAAATGCTGGCAGGGGGGCTCGACATGATGCGGCCCCTTGATCAGGCCTCCATCGTCGTTCAGCCGGTCCAGCGGGGCAGAAAATGCCACATGGCGGCCATCGCTGGTGACGCCATCGCCCTTCGCAGCCACTCTCAAGATAATATTTGGATCAATGTCAGTGCTCATAGGCGCTCTTGTAATGCTTTGGGGATATGATCAATCAGTATCTCTGGCGAAAAAGCTGGCCCGGCCAATTTGGCCGCACGACCGTGAAGCCATTGCCCTTGTTTAGCTGCTAAAAAGGCATTTTTTTCAACGGCAAAACGCGCCGCGATAATTCCTGCCAGAACGTCGCCCGTTCCAGCAGTGGACAACCAACTCGGCGCAGAGGCGGCCAGAATCACATTTCCGTCGGGGCCTGCAATTACATTATCACACCCCTTATGGAGTATGACCGCGCCACTTTCCGCGGCCAATTTTACCGTGTGATGAGCTTTTGACCCTCCGGTTCTATCCGATATCGCTGCGAATTCCCCTGCATGGGGAGTTAAGATCACCGGCGATACGCGGCCCTTTAGGCGGCTGACCAATTCTTTACCCATTAAAATGAGAGCATCCGCATCGAGTAACACCGGCTTTTCAATAGCCAGCACCACATCCAGTATCTTTGCAGCATCGGCATCACGCCCAAAACCGGGGCCGACAACAATTACGCCTATTCTATCATCCGATAATTGAGTTCGCAGCTGATCCAGATTATCATGGGTCTCTGTCACGATACTGCAATTTGGCGAAGCAAACCCCGGTTTGGCAAATATCTTCACATATCCCGCACCCGAATTCTGCGCTGCCAAGGCAGTCAATTTTGCAGCACCGGGCATTTTACCGGCAATGACAGCGACTAACCCGCGACTATATTTATGATCGATGCTCGCCGGCACCGCTATGATCGGGGGTTCCATCAGACGCATATCGGACGCGGCACTAATCCCAATATCAACACCCACCAATTCCCCCATGATAGCGCAGGCGGGAGCAAGATAATGAGCGGGTTTATAAGCACCCAAAGCTATAGTCAGATCATATAGCGATACAGCGTTCAGCATCGCGCCGGTATCGGTTTGAATCCCGCTCGGTAGATCAACTGCGACCCGTCTTTTTGCGCCATTCGCCAACCGTTGAAATTGGACGAGTAAATTGCCGGAAACCGCTCTGGTCAGTCCTGTTCCGAACAGGCAATCAACAAATTGATTTGCCGGTTTCGCATCAACCAAATCCAGGGTCTCGCCCTGCCATAAGGATTTTGCATTTTTTGCGGCTTCGGTTTCCGGTTCCGCGCTGGCCGCTACTTTGACATTTGCGCCCCTCGCCAAAAGCGCCTGAGCGATCACATATCCGTCGCCGCCATTATTACCCGGACCACAGAATATCAGTGTCGGCATATGGGGCGCAGATCGCCAAATATAATTGGCCGCACCGGTTCCGGCTCGGTGCATCAATTCGATTACGGAAATTCCGCTGTCTATAAGCTTTTGTTCGGCGGCCTGCATCTCCGCAACGGTAAGAATATGCCCGTCATTGAGCATGGCCGCCCCTAATTCCCGGCTTGCGGTGCGGGTTCATCGGCTGGAATGGCTGTTTCGACCATATCGGGCGTCTTCATCCGCGCTGGCATACGATATTTATCGGAACCGACACTTACCAAAATTTTACCGTCATCAACAATTTCAATTTTGGCAGTTTCCGATCCATCAGCAGCTTCCAAACCACGGCCATCGGTCAGTATGTTGAATCTGCGAAAGCCACCATCGGAATGCCTTATAATCAAAGTCACGCCATTTTCGCCCGACAATCTCTCGGTCCGACAACCCATAGAAAATTTACTCTCTCCATTGGTCGCACATTCTATTCTGCCGTCCTCAGCTGCCTGAGCAGAGGCGGCATCCTCCGCTTCGGCCAAGACGTCGTTATCCGGCTTTCCGCAAGCCGTAACCAGCAGCAAAGCCGCACAGATGCTAAATATCCGCATAGACATGCTTTTCTGCTTTCGCCCCGGGATGCGTAACGGCTCCCTGATAGGCAGGGCCAACATTTTGCGCATAGCGCCATAATGCACCTGAACCATAGTCATTCACATGCGGTTTGAAACGTGAACGCCGCTCTTCCAGAATTTTATCATCAACTTCAAGATCGATCACGCCGGCCTCTGCGTCGATATTGATGATATCACCTTCTTCAACCAAACCAATCGGGCCACCATCAACAGCTTCCGGCCCGACATGGCCAATGCAAAATCCGCGCGTCGCCCCTGAAAAACGGCCATCGGTGATAAGCGCCACTTTCTCGCCCATTCCCTGACCATAGAGCGCCGCTGTGGTTGCCAGCATTTCTCGCATTCCGGGGCCGCCTTTCGGGCCTTCGTTCCGAATGACAACCACGGAACCTTCTTTAATCCCGCGCTGTTCAACGGCAGAAAAAGCATCTTCTTCGCATTCAAATATCTGTGCTGGCCCACGGAATTGCAGTCGGGCCATACCTGCAACTTTGACAATGGCGCCTTCGGGAGCAAGCGAGCCTCTGAGGCCTACTACGCCGCCGGTGGCTGTGATCGCGTGCTGCACATCATAAATAACCTTTTGATCGCTATTCCAGGTAATTTCGTCGATATTTTCACCCAATGTTTTACCGGTAACCGTGATACAATCTCCGTGCAGCAGGCCATTGTCCATCATGGTTTTCATGAGCATATAAACGCCGCCTGCATCATGCATGTCTCTAGCGACATATTTCCCGCCCGGCTTTAAATCCGCGAGATAGGGCGTCGATTTGAAAATTTCAGCAACATCAAACAAATCAAAATCAATGCCTGCTTCGTTAGCCATAGCAGGTAGGTGAAGCGCCGCATTTGTGGATCCGCCCGTTGCCGCCACAACACGCGCTGCGTTTTCAAATGCATCTCTGGTGCAAATATCGCGCGGACGAAGGTTGAGCCCAATAAGCTCCATGATCTGACGCCCCGCCGCCAAAGCCATATCATCACGACTTTCATAAGGCGCTGGAGCCATATTGCTGTTTGGAAGTGATAATCCAATCGCCTCGGCCACACAGGCCATCGTGTTTGCCGTAAATTGTCCGCCACACGCACCATGTCCCGGACACGCGACTTTTTCGAGTTCAATCAACTCCTGCAGCGGGCAGTTGCCCGCGCTATGTTGGCCAACAGCTTCAAAAACATCAACAACCGTTACATCTTGATCGTGAAAGCGACCGGGCAATATGGAGCCGCCATAGACAAAAATGGAGGGAACGTTGAGCCGCAGCATCGCCATCATCATGCCGGGCAAACTTTTGTCACAGCCCGCATATCCAATGACGGCATCATAGCAATGGCCGCGCACACTCAATTCCACCGAATCCGCTATAACTTCACGCGACACCAAAGAGGATTTCATGCCTTGATGGCCCATGGCAATACCATCTGTCACCGTTATGGTGTTGAACCGGCGCGGGGTTCCGCCTGCATCAATCACGCCTTGGCGGGCAATATTTGCCTGTGCATCGAGCAGCGTGTTGCACGGTGCACTGTCATTGCCGGCAGATGCGATACCGACAAACGGCTTTGCAATATCTTCTTCAGTCATGCCCATCGCATAATAATAGCTACGCTGAGGCGCGCGTTCCGGGCCGACGCTTACGTGACGGCTCGGCAAGGTGGTTTTATCGAACGTCCGGGTCATTTGCGTATCCTGAAACAGAGGTAATCATTATGTTGAAACCTCCTCCCAAAGCTGAGCGCTTCACGCAAGCCCTGTTCGCAATTTATCGCAGATTCGTAGTAATATTTCGGCAAAACGGCGTTGCCCCGCTTCGTGCGCAATTAAATCCTGCCGGATTTCAATCTCGGTATAGGCTTTTCCGATATCTTCGGCCTGTCGCTTCATCGTCGCATGAAGGTCTTTTCCAGAATAAGGAAGCTGATCGCCGACGACTAATTCCTCTTCTTCCAGAAACTGGAGAGCCATACGCGAAGCTGCTTCATATTCATTATAAAGCACGCCAATCTCCCATGGCCTGTTTTCCAAATCGTCGGACCGCAGCTTGGGTGTAAAGCTGTGCAAAAATAAAACCAAGACGGGGTCCAGATCACGGATCAGCGCTTTGACCCGATCATGATAAGGGTGGAAAAACCGGTCAAGACGGGCAGTTCTCTCGCTTTCACCAAAAATATTACCGGCGATTTCGATGCCATCGCTGCGACGCGGGATAGCGGCAGGTTCATCAGGATAACGATTAAGATCGACTACCAAGCGCGAAACCGTTCCCAAAATAGACAGATAGCCGGGCTTTTCGCTCATATAACGGGCGATATTGGCGACACCGATATCATAGGCGATATGATCTTCAAGAAGTTCGGGATCAATGCGAAGGTCAATGTCCGCCGGCACGATATTAGCTGCATGATCTACTACGATCAGGACACCGCGCTCTTGCGGGACCCCTGCAATTTCAAATGGCTCGTTCATCTTACTCCTCCGATCAATGTCCATGCCTCTGGAAATATTTCACTGATTGCCTTTCGGGCAGTTTCTGCCTTTGCCTCTGTTTCATAAAGGGCGAAACAAGTGGCACCAGATCCGGACATTCTTGCGATACGCATATCAGTTTGGTTCAGTTTTGTTAAAATATCAGCTATTTTGGGAACGATCCGCTCTGCCGATTGCTGCAAATCATTGCCTCCCGATATGGCAATATCCATAGGGTTTTCGCCTTGTAGCGGGCCGTGGTCGACTTGATCCCATAGTTGAAAAATGGAGTTGGTAGAAATCGGAACCAGCGGGTTTACCAAAAGCACGGTATAGCCACGCAACTTGCCGTTTTCCATTGGCTCAAGATTTTGGCCTATCCCCTGTCCACGGCAAGTTTGACTGAGCACGCAGGCCGGAACATCTGCACCAAGCGGCTCAGAAAGCTCTGCCAGCTCTGTTCGGGAAAGACCTGTATTCCAAAACCGGTTAAGCAAGCGCAGCGTCGCTGCCGCATCTGCCGATCCTCCACCAATGCCAGAGGCTATGGGAAGCCGCTTGTCCAATATAATATGAGCGCTCATCCCCGCACTGGCATAAGGTACGAGAAGATGCGCTGCATCCAGTACAAGATTTTCGGTGGTGCTCAAATCGTCGGCAAAGGGCCCCGTGATTGAAAGCCTGATGCCCTCACCGCTTTTAACGGTCAAGATATCGCCCCGGTCGAGAAATGCGAATATAGTCTCTATATCATGATAGCCGTTGGGCAATCGCCGCCGCACATGCAACGCTAAGTTTATCTTCGCATAGGCGAATTCGCTGTCATCGGTATCGCAGTCTTCAGCCGTCATTAGGGAGAAACGAGATCGCTGCTGAGGCCTATATCGATTTTATCAGCCAAGCGCTGTGCATCTTCTGCATCAGCAAATAGCTGCGCTGATCTCCACGCATAACGCGCTTCATATTTACGCCCGACCGCCCAGTAAGCATCACCGAGATGTTCATTGATGGTGGGATCTTTTGGCTCTCCGTTCAGTGCCAGTTCCAAATAGCTTACCGCTTTATCATGATCACCGGTGACATAATAAGCCCAGCCCAAAGAGTCTGTAATGGCCGGCGAGGACGAGCGCAATTCATAGGCTTTGCGAATGGCTTCGACAGCGGCAACAGTATTTTCCCGCCTTTCCAGTTGCGCATATCCGAGATAGTTTAATATGCTCGCCGAATTGGGCAGTAACTTATTGGCTTTTTCGAGCGATTGCAGGCCTTGGGGCCAAAGACCTGCCTGTTCCTGAGCGCCGCCTAATGAAAGCCAATAGCTCGCCAATAAAGCGTCTGGAGAATCACGCTTCTCCGCCAAAGCTATGGCTCGTTCAAAGGCGTCAGCCGCACCTTTAGGATCACCGCTTAGCTGCAATATTTGCCCGGATAATATCTGTAATTCCGGTTCATAGGGGTTTTTTGCGATCACTTGGCCTAGCCGCTGCTGAGCGCCCGAAAAATCTTTATCGGCAACATATACGGCAGCTTCCATACCAATCGCTTGCACCGCAAATGCGCTGTCATTGGAGATTTTCAGGAATTGAGCACGGGCCGCATTGGTATTGTCGGTATTATCAAAGGCTTCACCCAAAACCAGAGTGCCATAATCACTGTCAGGGAAGATCCTTGCAGCCGCCTGTGCGCAGACCAGTCCCAGAAAATACGCCCGCTGTGTACCCAATTCCAATGCTAACCTTTGCATGAGAAAAGCAGTCCCAACTTTTGGGGTGATTTTCTGTGCCAGATTTTTGAAATTTCCTGCCCGAATATCCCCTGCCATTTTCGCTTCAGGCCCTGAGCGTTCCCGCGCCAAAATGCGTAAAGCTTGCTCCTCATCGTTCTTCGCCAGAAAATGGCGTGCGGCTATGATACGCACTGGCGCCATTCCGGCCTCATTCTGATCGACAAGCGCATCTATCAAACGGAGGACATTCTTCTCATGGCCCAATGCCAGGCTATGCAATATAAATTGCTCGCGATGATAATAAGACGCTGTTTTATCGTCTTTGGCCAACGCCAGATGCGTCAGCGGACTTTCACTACTCGATGTAGCAAGCCAAGCGTTGAGCAACGGTGCCAAAAAACCCAAATTCGGTTGTGCCTCAAGCAATAGCGCTGCTGTTTCTGCAGCCCTATAATCTTTGCGGGCGAATGCATCTGCGAATAGTAGAAGCGGCATTTCCTGTTCAATATCGCCGTCCAGTTCGCGTGCTCGGATCACCTGTATTGCAAGTTCAAAATTCCCAGCCTCAACTGCTTTCAGATATGCCTTACTCGATAGCGATTGATTATGCGGTTGCTCCTTAAGAGCCTCCGCATAAATCGCAGCAGCAATTGCCGGTTGATCAGATGATTCCGCCAACCTCGCTTCAACATATTTGTTCAGCCTATCAACGTCGCTGCCGAGTTTGGCAGACGCTGGACTCGCTAAAAATGCAACGGCGAGAATACCGACAAAACTTGTCTTACATATTGGGGTAATTGGGACCTCCACCACCTTCAGGTACGACCCAATTAATATTTTGGGTCGGGTCTTTAATATCACAAGTTTTGCAGTGAACACAATTTTGCGCGTTAATCTGGAATTTTGGATTACCCTCTGCATCTTCGATAAATTCATAAACACCTGCAGGGCAATAACGCTGCGAAGGTCCGGCATATACAGGAAGGTTTAAATCCACTGGTATAGATGGGTCTTTCAGTTGCAAGTGAACCGGCTGATCTTCTTCATGGTTGGTATTAGACAAAAATACCGACGAAAGACGGTCGAAACTAATAACACCATCCGGTTTTGGATATTCAATCGGGATGCAATGTTCTGCCCGTTTCAAACGGGTGTGATCAGGGTGATGCTTCATTGTGAAAGGCATTTTTATTTTGAAATTCTCTGCCCACATGTTGATGCCGGCAATGATAGAACCCAGAAAATCGCCATATTTTTCGGCAGCAGGCAATACATTACGAACCACACGCAACTCTTCGCGAACCCAGCTATTTTCATAAGCGGTGCCATAGGCGGTTAGCTCGTCACTTTGGCGATCTGCGACAATCGCTTCGAAAGCAGCTTCTGCAGCCATCATCCCGGTCTTCATCGCGGTATGAGTACCCTTGATGCGCGGAACATTCACAAAACCGGCAGAACAGCCGATTAGAGCACCGCCCGGAAAGAATAGTTTCGGAACCGATTGGAAACCACCGTCATTAATCGCCCGTGCGCCATAGGAAACGCGCTTGCCGCCTTCCAAAATCATACGGATTTCAGGATGTTGCTTCCAGCGCTGCATTTCCTCGAATGGAGACAGATAAGGATTCTCATAATTCAACCAGGTAACAAAACCCAGAGCGACCTGATTATCCGCCTGATGATAAAGAAAACCACCGCCGTTAGCGCCAGCGCTCAGCGGCCAGCCTTGGCTATGGATGACCCGGCCGGGGACATGTTTATCGGGATTAATATCCCAAAGCTCTTTGATTCCGAGACCATAAATTTGGGGTTCGCTATCTGCATCCAGCGCGAATTGATTCTTCAGAATTTTTGTAAGATGTCCGCGCACACCCTCTGCAAAGAAGGTATATTTTGCGTGTAGTTCCAGACCGGGCTGATAGTCAGCTTTGTGCGTACCATCACGCGCAACCCCCATATCGCCAGTGGCCACGCCTTTAACCGAACCGTCCTCATTATAAAGGATTTCAGCTGCAGCAAAACCGGGGAAGATTTCGACACCCATATTTTCCGCGCGCTCACCTAGCCAGCGGCACAAATTGCCAAGCGAACCCGTATAGGTTCCCTTATTCTGCATGAATCCTGGAAACATGATATGCGGCAAAGAATATTTCTTATTCTTGGTCAGCACCCAATGCTGATTATCCGTCACAGGGACAGCGGCCAATGGGCAATCTTCATCACGCCAATTCGGAATTAGCTCGTCTAAAGCCTTAGGATCGACGACCGCGCCGGACAAAATATGCGCGCCGATTTCGGATCCTTTTTCCAATATGCAAACCGAGAGTTCTTTTCCGGATTCATCCGCAAGTTGCTTAAACCGGATTGCTGCCGATAGTCCTGCTGGGCCACCGCCAACAATGACCACGTCATAAGGCATAGATTCTCGTTCACTCATTGTATAATTCCCGTAATCGTATCAATAATATCTTCTTAAATTCGCCCTGCCGCAAACGGCAAACCTTTGGACAGAAACATGCTTGGCCACCAATTGACCAATTCGTCAACTCATGACTCTATGATTAGATGAATTTTTCCACTTCTGCACATTTTAATAGCCCGTCTGTCGAGCAAATAGAAAGCCTTCGCGACTGGTGGGCGCTCGCGGGCGTTGATCTGCACTATAAAAGCGACATCGCATCACTGCTATCTGAAGCCGCGCCAGTCATAAGGACGACAGAGCCAAAACCTGCGGAAGTCACCACCGCTTCTGTATCTCAAGCCAAATCTGCGCCAGTAAGCGCGCCGCTACAAACGTTTAACGAAAATTATCCGGCGAACCATGACGACTATCGTGGTTGGCTATCAAAGCCAGAAAATTTGATCGAAGCACAATGGTCCAAAAACCATGTTCTTCCGACCGGAATGATCGAGCCTCAAACTATGATCATTGTTGGAATGCCCGAACAAAGCGGTTTTGTTCGAAATTCCCTCTTCGCAGAACAAACGTCCGCTTTGTTGGCGAATATGCTCAAAGCTATCGGGTATGATTCGGAAAAAACCTATTTTGCAGCCATATCTTTAGGGCGCACCGTTGATGGCCGGATTGATCAGCAATATCACGAAACCTTGAAAAACCGCATGCTACATCACATTGGATTGGTGCAGCCAAAGAAAATTTTAATCTTTGGCGACACGCCATCCCGCTTGCTTCTTGGCCAGAACTTGCTCACAGCGCGCAAAAATAAACAGTTTATTAACCATCTTTCATCCAAAATAGATGCAGTCGTTACTTTCCATCCGCGAATTTTGATCGAAAGACCGGAATTCAAGGCAGAAGCCTGGAAAGACCTGCAATTATTTACAAGGACCTCAAAAATATGAGTAATCAATTTTCTTTAAAATTGAAGCTTGCTGTGACCGTATCGATGGTGTCCTTGCCTTTGACCCCTGTATTGGCGGACGATGGTGGAGCCGTTTTGTTCAACACCTCATCAGTCGCAAAAGATATTCCCTCGCAATTGAAACGCAGCCAATCAGATTATTATCGTGCAATTTTTGCAGCAATGGGTGGCAATCAATGGGATACTGCCAAGAACCTTCTTGCGGATGCGCCAAATGGTCCTTTAAAGTCTATCGCGCAGGCAGAATATTTTCTTGCTGCCAATTCGCCCCGTGCAGAATTGGGCCCGCTTTTGGTTTTAGTCAATGAAGCGCCAAATATTCCGCAGGCCGCGCAACTAGGCCGCTTGGCACAAAAGCGCGGCGCGCAGTTGCTTCCCAATTTGCCGCAACGCCAGAACCTCTCCTATGTCCCGGGCTTGTCGAACCGGTCAAAGCCCGATTCGATACAATCAGACTCCAACGCCAATGCTATTCGTGGGCGAATTCTCGACTTCATCAAAAATGATAGCCCGCAATCTGCGGAGGGACTATTGTCCGAAGCGGAAAATAGCCTTTCATCGGACGCCCGCACGGAACTCGAACAGCGGATCGCTTGGTCCTATTATATCGAAAATGATGATAGGTCCGCGCAGCGTCTCGCACAAAAGGCCCAAAAAGGTAGCGGCCAATGGGTCACTCATGCCGATTGGGTCGTCGGACTTTCATCATGGCGTTTAAACGATTGCCAAACAGCTGCTACAGCATTTGATAATGTCGGTAGGCGCGCAGCTGAGCCTGACTTGCAGGCAGCCGGACTTTATTGGGGGGCACGTTCCGATATTGTTTGCGGTCGGCCGCAGCTTGCACAAGGCAAGCTTCAAACAGCCGCTAAACGAACAGATAGCTTCTATGGTTTGCTCTCTGCACAGACATTAGGAATGGATGTATTGGCTTCGAAAGCCCCGGCAGGGTTTGAAAAGGGCGATTGGAAATCGCTGGAAAAGCATGACAATGTCAAATCCGCTATTGCACTGGTTGAAATTGGCGAAGACGATCTTGCTGATGAAGTGTTGCGCTATCAGGCAACAATCGGCGATTCCAAGGATCACGCTGCCCTGCTGAAATTGGCGAGGGAACTAGATTTACCGCGCACACAATTATGGCTCGCCCATCACGCACCGCGCGGTTTTGAGCCTGACGCACAAGCCCGTTTCCCTGCGCCAAAGTGGCAGCCTGAAGGCGGATGGCGGGTTGATCCAGCATTGGTCTATGCTCACACTCTTCAGGAATCAGCGTTTCGTGTTAAAGCCGTTAGCCCGGCCAACGCCATGGGCCTGATGCAGGTTCTCCCCGGAACAGCTGGCGATCTTGCGCGGGCGCGGGGTAAGAATTTTGAACAATCGGATTTGTTCAAACCATCGGTCAATCTCGAATATGGCCAATCCTATCTTGAATATCTCAGCGGTTCTTCGATTACCGGCGGCAAGCTGCCCAAAGTCGCGGCCGCTTATAATGCTGGTCCGGGTTCTGTTCAGCGCTGGAATGATGAAATCAAGGATAACAACGATCCGCTACTCTATATGGAGAGCATCCCCTACGTCGAAACTCGCGGATATGTGTCGATCATCCTGCGCAATTACTGGATGTATGAGAAGCAGGCCGGGATTAAATCCGCCAGCCTAGATACATTAGCGCAAAATAAATGGCCGAGTTTTCCAAAAAAGCCGGATAAAGATAGAATACGCTTTACAGCGCGCTAGATTTGAGAAGTTCCGGATGAGCCGATTATGGCCCATCCGGTAATGTTCTTATTGGCGTTTAACAGCTCCTAGTAACGATAGTGGTCAGGCTTGAACGGACCTTCTGTCGTCACGCCGATATAATCAGCTTGCTCTGTCGTCAATTTGGTCAGCTTCACGCCCAGTTTAGCAAGATGCAGCTCGGCCACTTTTTCGTCGAGATGCTTTGGCAGCACATATACGTCATTCTTATATTGCTCAGGCCGCAACCAAAGTTCGATCTGCGCCATTACCTGATTGGTGAAGCTTGCAGACATCACAAAGCTTGGATGCCCTGTCGCGCAGCCAAGATTGACCAAACGACCTTGCGCCAGAACTATCAATTTCTTGCCATCGGGAAATTTAACTTCATCAACCTGTGGCTTGATTTCGGTCCATTCCATATTCTGCAAACCGGCAATCTGAATTTCGCTATCGAAATGGCCAATGTTGCAGACGATCGCGCGATCTTTCATTGCACGCATATGATCAACGGTGATGACGTCTTTGTTCCCGGTTGTGGTCACAAATATGTCAGCGCGCTGCGTTGCTTCTTCCATTGTGACAACTTCGAAACCTTCCATCGCAGCCTGCAAAGCGCAAATAGGGTCGATTTCCGTCACTAATACCCGGGCACCACCATTACGTAGCGATTGCGCGGAACCTTTGCCAACATCGCCAAATCCAGCGACACAAGCAACCTTACCGGCCAGCATAACATCGGTCGCACGGCGAATGGCATCAACCAATGATTCCTTGCAGCCATAGAGATTGTCAAACTTCGACTTGGTAACGCTATCATTCACATTGATCGCGGGAAAAGGAAGTTTCCCTTTTTTTGCAAGCTCATACAAACGGTGAACACCAGTCGTCGTTTCTTCAGACACACCCTTAATATTTTCAACGGTCTTCGTTAGATAACCAGGACGTTCAGCCAAGAAACGTTTCAACGTTGCGGAGAAGACTTCTTCTTCTTCGTTACCAGGAGTGAACAATGTTTCACCGGCCTCTACGCGTGCCCCCCAAAGCGCAAACATGGTGGCATCGCCGCCATCGTCGAGAATAAGATTACAGGTTTCATCCTGTCCCCAGTCAAAAATGCGCTCTACATAAGACCAATATTCTTCCAGTGTTTCGCCCTTGATAGCAAAAACCGGAGTTCCACCAGCGGCGATAGCCGCTGCAGCATGATCTTGGGTTGAGAAAATATTACAAGAAGCCCAACGAACATCCGCTCCCAAAGCCAATAATGTTTCGATTAGCACAGCAGTTTGAATCGTCATATGAAGCGAACCGGTAATCCGAGCACCCTTCAACGGTTGCTCAGCACCGAATTCTTCGCGCAATGCCATCAAGCCGGGCATTTCCGTTTCGGCAATTTCTATTTCCTTGCGACCGAAATCGGCAAGAGAAATATCCTTGATCACATAATCGGGGGTTAGATTATCCGCTGCTGTAGCCACATTCATTCTCCTTGAAAGACAGTTTGCCGCAACGGATATCCCGCGCGGCAGTTCCATTATTCTTTAGCTTCATGCGGGCTTGGAAGCAAATATAAAGATGTCTTTATATTTATATTATAGTTACAGATTTAGACCGAATCTTGTTGCAATATCACAGCTAAAAAAACGTAGTCAGGCGCTACCAAATTGTCCCGACAACATATTCGGGTCTATGCCCTGCGAATGCCAGGCCATCTCCCATTTGTCTTTCGCACTGGTTTCAAAAAGCCATTCGGGTTCACCCGGCGAAATAAACCATCCGTTCTGGGTCAGCTCAAATTCCAGTTGTCCTTCCCCCCAACCCGAATAACCTAGCGCAGCAATCCATTTTTTAGGCCCGCGATCCTTGGCTATTGCTCTCAAAATATCGAGCGAACTGCTTAACCCCCAACGATCCCCCACTTGCAACGTATCCGACAAATTGAAATCGAGACTATGCAGGATAAAGCCCCGTTGCATTTCCACCGGTCCGCCAGCAAATACTGCACGGTCCTCAATAGCTTCAGGTTCAATATCAAACTGATCCAAAATACCATGCAGTCTGATATCAGGCGAAGTCGCCCCGATATTAATACCTAAGGCGCCGTGCTCGTCATGGGAACAGATTGCGATGATCGAGCGACTAAAACGGGGGTCGGCCATGCCCGGTGTTGCGAGCAAAAATTGGCCGGAGAAATAATTTGGTTGGTCCATATTTCCTACCTAAGCGAGTATTGGGCCGCTGCCCATGGCAAATTCGACAAATTGATTCCAGCAATAGAAATCCAGCATATTCATTACACAGCTTGCAATATCACGATAGCGTCACCACAAATGCATAAGTATCAAAAATTCGCGGGATGGCCGGATAATTCGGCTAACCGCATAAGAAGGAGCAATAATATGATCAACAAAGGCGATAAATTACCCGAAGTGAACCTTGTAAAAGCCACGGAAAATGGCCCAGAACAAGTAAGCTCCTCTGAATATTTTGCTGGCAAGAAAGTCGCATTATTCTCCGTTCCCGGTGCTTATACACCGACTTGTTCCGCTAAACATCTTCCCGGCTTTGTTGAGAAGGCCGCTGAGCTAAAAGCCAAAGGCGTCGATGAAATTGCTTGCACTGCAGTGAATGATGCATTTGTGCTTGGCGCCTGGAACAAAGACGCAGGCTCCGAAAATATCACTATGCTGGCCGACGGCAATGGCGATTTTGCGAAAGCATGTGGCCTTGAAATGGATGGCTCCGGCTTTGGTCTTGGTACACGCGGACAGCGCTTCTCGATGATCGTCAATGACGGCGTTGTCGAAGAACTGAATGTCGAAGCTCCCGGTGATTTCAAAGTCAGCACCGCCGATTATATGCTCGACCAACTTTAAGTCTTAGCTAACAGTTTCAAAAAACCGGCGGAGGATCAATCTTCCGCCGGTTTTTTAGTGCCTACCAACCGCAGGATTTACCTTTATTCTCTTCTTTCAGCCAGTCCATTAGCGGCGCGAAATAGCTGATCATTGCGGACCCGTCCATTTCGCGGGTACCGGTAAAGGCTTCCAAAGCGTCCGGCCAAGGCTTTGATGCGCCGAGTTCCAGCATCGCGTTCAGCTTCGCGCCTACTTGCTTGTTGCCATAGAAAGAACAGCGGTGAAGCGGCCCTTTCCATCCGGCGGCATCGCAAGCAGCTTTATAAAATTGGAACTGCAAAATACGCGCAAGGAAATAGCGGGAATACGGTGTGTTCCCCGGAATATGATATTTCGCACCGGGATCGAAAGCATCTGCAGGACGTTCCACCGGCGGTGCAATGCCCTGATATTGCAGCTTCAGATCATGCCAAGCTTTCGTATAATTTTCCGGTTGAATTTCGCCGGAGAAAACCTGCCAACGCCATTTATCGACGAGCAATCCAAAGGGCAGGAACGCGACTTTGTCCATCGCTTGCCGCAACAGAAGACCGACGTCTTTATCTGCGCTCGGCACCTTACTCTTGTCCAGCAATCCGACCTGCACCAGATATTCCGGTGTGATCGACAAGGCTATGGCATCGCCGATCGCTTCGTGGAAACCGTCATTGGCTCCGTCGAGATGCAAATAACTATTTTTATTATAGGCGCGCTGATAATAATTATGGCCGAGCTCATGATGGATGGTGACAAAATCATCCCCATTCACCTTGATGCACATTTTGATGCGAATATCGTCGATATTGTCGATATCCCATGCACTGGCATGGCACACTACTTCGCGGTCCGCAGGCTTGGTAAATTGTGACCTTGTCCAGAATGTTTCGGGAAGCGGATCAAAACCTAGAGACGAGAAGAATCCTTCCCCTGCCTTGACCATTTTCTTCGCATCATAGCCTTTGGAAGTCAGTAACTCGGTCGTATCAAAACCAATGTCGCCGGCACCTTTGGGAGCGACCACATCATAGATATTACCCCACTCCTGCGCCCACATATTACCCAGCAGGTCTGCGCGGATCGGGCCAGTGGTGGCCTGAACATCATCACCATATTTTTCGTTCAACTTGCCCCGCGTATAGCAATGCAGTTCGTCATAAAGCGGCTTTACCTGACTCCATAGCTTATCAGTCAGCTTGGCAAAATCATCGGCAGGCATGTCATAGCCGGACCGCCACATGGCGCCGACATCGGCAAAGCCCAATTCCTTGGCCCCTTCGTTGGCAATCTCGACCATGCGGGCATAATCATCCTTCATCGGCGCGCCGACATTATTGTGCCAGCTTTCCCACATTTCAGACAGTTCTTCCGGATTGCGGTTGGTACCCATGGCCGCTTCGATATCGGAACCGTTAATTTCCTTGCCGTTCAAAGTCCCCTTGCCCTTGCCATAGGCGGAGTTGAGCTTGGTTGCGATGGTGTTTAATTCCGTCGCAGCGCCTTCTGTTGTTGGCGCAGGAAGAACTATTCCGCCGCGCAGCTTATTGAGCTTACGCGTAGTAACGGCATCTAGTCCCTTCACATCCTTATATTTCGCGGCATCAATAGCGGCATTGACTGATTTGGTTGTACCCTCGGCTCCGATCTGGGCCGCCAGAGCGTCGGTGTCGTCTGTAATATAGGTCGAATTAATCCAGTAAGTCCGCGAAGCATCAACCGAAAAATCGAACATTTCTTTTTCAGTCTCATCAACAAATGTCTTTGCATCCGCCACCGTCGGACTTCCCTTTTGCTTCATCTCGCCTTCTTCGTGATGTTTGGCATAGACGGGAACACTAAATGCTATGGCAGCAAGGGCGATGATCGAAGCGGCAGTTTTCATGGTTTATCCTCTGTAATTCCAATTTGGTATAGATTGAAACTTTATGGCTTTATCGTCAAGCTCGTCTTTCGCGCTGTCGCCAAACCAGCGCCGTTATCATTCCCACCGTCCCGATAACCCAGACTACGGTTTTCGGGGGCTTTACAAATGCAGCAATGCCGGAAAGCAAGTCACTACCCTGCTGATCTAATAATTGCGTAATTTGGCTCAATGTTTCGACATAATCGAACAGACCAAATAGAAAATAGATCAGGACCATGAAAAGCCCCAGTTTTTTGAGCGATGGTGAGAGCGCCTCTTGCCATATCAGTCTCCCGCCCAATATCCCGCCGCTCATATAGAGACCGATAAAGACCAGATCTGCGATCATCGACCATTTGGCATATCCCATCAGTCCCGCGGTCGCCCAGCTCTGTTGAATGGCATTTACGCGCTCTGCAGTTCCTGCGCTTTGGTGATCCAAAATACCCGCGGGCGCGACGTCAGTGATCAGCGGACCGCTAGTTAGGACCATGCCGATAAATACCGCCAAGCCGCCAAGCCAGAATATCCAGAAATTGCGCCAGCTATAAAATCGCGACATAGGCTGTTCCTTATTCCGTCAGAAATCTGACCATTTCCTGTCCCATTTCCGGCTTGGTAACGCTGCTCATATGCGTGCCCGGGATCGTGACATGATGTCCGTTTGGCAGCAATTGCGCAAGCTTATCCGGATCGCCGTTGTCGCGGTCATCCGCTCCGCACAATATCAGCGTGGGCGTATCTATCGTTGCGATCATATCGGGCTGCATATCCGAAAATGTCTTGAGCAAATGGGCAGCAGCCACCGGATCAATTTTTTGGCTTTTCATAAACTGGATCGCCATCCAGTGCGGATCGCCTCGTTTGGCGGTCTCACGCGACGCTATGGCTTTCAGGAAGAAATCCTGTCGCTGAGCCCATCCGGCCAAGCCTTCGAGCCCCATGCCCGCCAAGATTGCTTTGCCCGGAGCGATGTCGCAAGTCAGTAATTTTGCTGTCGTCCGCGCTCCCAATGAAAAACCACCCAGATCATATTCCGGCAATGCCAGATGATCGATCAAAGTCAGCACGTCCTTTATCAGCACGTCATGCGGATAGGCAGAAGGATCATGCGGGGCTTCGCTTTGCCCATGGGCGCGCAGGTCCGGCATGATGACCCGATAACCGACATCCGCCAACTTCTCGGCATGGCCGAATTTAATCCAGTTTGTATCTGCGTTAGAAAAAAGCCCGTGGAGCAGGATTAAGCCTCTGCCTTCACCCATTTCATGAATTTTCAAATTTACGCCATCGAAAGAAGGGAAATCCCAGCTGGAAATATCCATTATATTTGTCCCAAATACATATGGCGATTATCTGCAAGGACAGACCCAAAGGCCACACATTTCACACCCTCTAAGCTTGTTTTTCTGCCATTCTCTGAAAAGCATGTTGGAAAATGAAAAAGTGGGTTCAGTGAGAAACTTGAGATTTTGAACATCGCCAAAGTCTAACGCCTAAGCACCGTGTAGGAAAGCCCATATTCTAACGCTTCTGAAGACCCTTTTGCTCCATGCACCAGACAGCCAGATCAATCCGATCCTGTCCGAAAAATGGTTCGCCATCAAATACCAATGTCGGAACGCCCCAATGGCCTGATGCTTCCAGTGCCTTCTGGTTATCGGCAATTTCTTGGTCTAATTTCCCGGCATCACTTTCGGTCTCGGCTTTCAGTTCCGCCAGATCAAGGCCTGCCCGCGCGGCAGCCTGCTGCATGTGATCGCCTACATTCCAGTCAGCGGTTCCGCCCCAGATCATCCGGGACACTTCATCGGCAAATTCCAGACCTTTGCCCCGCCGTGAGGCCGCCTGTCCCATTCGGGTCAGCAAAAATATATGCGGCTGGTCATCGGCAATTTTGCGGGTGGCGATATCCTGCACAATCGGGTCAGGATTGGGCGGTGCCATCGGGATGTCCATATATTGCGCGACGCGGAATATATCCTTGAAAACATAGCCGAGCCAATTGGGATGGTTCTTCTCAAAGAAATCGGGCTCTCTAATCGCGAGCGGATAGACAAAGCGCTGGTTGATCTGAAGATCATATGTCTGTGTGAGTGCGACATATCGCCGCGTTGCCAAATAGCTATAGGGAGAGCGGAAGGACCAATAAACATCTGCTTGAAGTGTCATTGGTCCTTCCTGCGGGGAATTTATCCCTTTTGCAAATATTTGCGTCCCAATAGTTCCGCGATCTGCACAGCATTTAATGCTGCGCCTTTGCGCAGGTTATCGGACACGCACCAGAGGATGAGACCGTTTTCTACGGTCGGGTCTTCGCGCACGCGGCTGATATAAGTCGCGCTATCGCCAACACATTCTACCGGCGTGATATAGCCTTCGTCCTCACGCTTATCGACCAGCATGATGCCGGGCGCTTCGCGGAGAATATCCTGTGCCTGTTTCGCGGTGATTTCATTTTCGAATTCGATATGGATCGCTTCGCTATGGCCGACAAAAACAGGAACCCGCACACAGGTTGCCGTGACTTTAATTTTCGGATCAAGAATTTTCTTGGTCTCGACGACCATTTTCCATTCTTCTTTGGTCGAGCCATCGTCGAGGAATACGTCGATATGCGGGATGACGTTAAACGCTATCTGCTTGGTGAAGACGTGGTTTTCCTTGGGATCACCAACAAAAATCGCGCGGGATTGCTCGAACAGTTCGTCCATGCCGCTTTTGCCCGCACCCGACACGGATTGGTAGGTGGAGACCACCACGCGCTTGATTATCGCCGCATCATGCAGCGGCTTCAACGCCACAACCATCTGTGCGGTCGAGCAATTAGGGTTCGCGATGATATTGCGCTTCGTATAACCTGCAATTGCCTCAGGATTAACCTCGGGCACGATCAGCGGCACATCCGGGTCCATCCGGTAGAGCGAGCTATTGTCGATCACGACACAGCCCGCAGCCGCAGCCTTTGGCGCATATTCCTTGGTTGGACCTGAGCCAGCGGCGAACAAAGCCATGTCCCATCCAGCAAAATCAAAATGCTCGATATTCTGAACTTTGAGCATCTTGCCGGTATCACCCAATTCGACTTCGGTTCCGTGAGAACGTGACGAAGCGACTGCGGCAATCTCGTCAATCGGAAATTCGCGCTCTGCAAGGATGGTCAGCATTTCGCGCCCGACATTTCCGGTCGCGCCAACAACTGCTACTTTGTAACCCATGAAACTTTTCCTGTGCTTTATATGAAAACAGCCGGTTTTCCTTTGTGGAGAACCGGCTGTCTGAATTTGGTTATGAAGCTTTAAATTATTTCGCTTCAGTTTCCTTTGCAGCTGGTTTTGCGGCCGTCTTCGCTGCTGTATCCTTAATAGGGTTCAAGCGACGTTCCTTAATACGGGCACGTTTACCTGTGAGACCGCGCAAATAGTACAATTTCGCACGACGCACGATACCGCGGCGAACCACGGTGATGCTGTCAATATTAGGAGAGTAAAGTGGGAACACACGCTCAACGCCTTCGCCGAAGGAGATTTTCCGTACGGTGAAGTTGGAGCCCATGCCGCGATTGGTACGTGCGATGCACACACCTTCATAATTCTGGGTACGAACGCGTTCGCCTTCAACAACGCGAACACCTACGCGCAGCGTGTCGCCAGCGCGAAATTCCGGTATTTCTTTTGAAGCGATAAATGCGTCTACTGCTTCTTTTTCAAGTGTCTGGATCAGGTTCATGACCGATCTTCCTTTTTCTGTCCTCGCGCACCAGAGGGCGACTGATCCGGAGCATCCCTATGACGCTCCCATAAATCCGGCCGCCTTAGCCGTGTATCTTCCTCTGCCCTTTGTTTCCGCCAAGCAGCTATTTTCGCATGATCCCCCGATCGCAAGACTTCAGGGATAATACGCCCTTCCCATTTCTGAGGTCGGGTAAATTGCGGATATTCCAAAAGTCCGGTTTCGAAACTCTCGTCATCTCCGCTAGAAGACGCGCCCATTACCCCGGGAAGCAGGCGAATGCAAGCGTCTAAAAGCACCAAAGCACCCATTTCTCCGCCGGAAAGGATATAATCGCCGATCGAGACTTCTTCAATCGGACGCGCATCGAAAATCCGTTCGTCAAATCCTTCGAAACGGCCGCAAAGGATGGTGACCCCAGGACCAGCAGAAATTTCTCGTATACGCGCCTGTGTCAGCGGTTTTCCGCGCGGTGTCATTGCTAGGATTGGCGCGTCCGGTTGCTGTTCCAGCGCATAGTCGACCGCTGACGCCATGACGTCAGCCCGCAACACCATTCCGGCACCACCACCTGCCGGAGTGTCGTCCACGGACTTATGTTTGTCCGTTGCAAAGTCGCGCATCTGGATGGGGTTACAAGACCACTTGCCGTCCTCCAATGCCCTGCCCGCCAGCGATGCGCCAAGCGGTCCGGGGAACATTTCGGGGTAAAGGGTCAGGATTTGGGCATTGAAGGTCATGTGCCCCGATGCGTCTTTTTAATTTCGAGAATTGCAAATGTCATGATCGATATAACCAGCGCCATAGAGGCATATATTATAACGGATTTGAAAGGGCTTTCATCATGTGCCCGTTCGGCAGAAAAAGCTATGAATCCCATCACGGGTGTCGCAATCGCCTGTCCGCCTAATATTGTTGCGCCCATTCGGACGAACTGCTCTTTCTTCTGGCTCCATTTCCATCCGGTAAAAGCCGGTAGAACCACCATTACCCCCAATAGCACCATGAAGATTATCGGACCGATCAAGGTTCTACAAAATCCGCCAGCACAACGGCTGGGTCGCTGCGCATATCAATGGCCTTAACGGGCACCATGAATTTCTTGCCGTTAGCACGCTCAATTTCGATTACGTCACCGGCACCAAATTCATAAATCGCGAAAATCTTGCCCAATTCTTCGCCATTGTCAGAGACACAGCGCAGACCAACGATATCAATGTGGTAAAATTCATCATCGTCCAGCGCAGGCAAATCAGCGCGCGGGACGGTTAATTCTGTTCCGCGAGCAGCTTCAGCGCCATTGCGGTCGGTGATTTCTGCAATCCGTGCAATTGCTCCCATTTTATGGGGTTTCACGGATTTCAGGGTCATCGCCCCTTCATTAAACGTCTTATGCTGCTTCAGACTATCGAGACTGTCACAGAATAGTTTGATCCGGACTTCCCCCGTTATCCCGTGCGCGCCAATAATGACGGCAAGGGCAACGGGTTTGTCCGGATCAACCTTGGCCAAGGATTAACCTTCAGCCTTATCTTCGGTTTTAGCTTCTTCAGCTGGAGCAGCTTCGGCTGCGGCTTCTGGCGCGGCCTCTGCAACAACTTCAGGTGCAGCTTCTTCAGCAGGTGCTTCTTCTGCAGGTGCTTCTTCTGCAGGAGCAGCGGCTGCTTCTTTAGCGGCTTCTTCGGCTGCAGCAGCTTTTTCAGCTTTTTCTTCCAAACGCTCGGTGGCTTTTTCGCCTGGTTTGGCTTTGTTAGGGTTGTTACGCGCTTCGCGTTTCAACAAGCCGGCTACGTCCAGAAAACGAGCAACACGGTCAGAAGGCTTCGCGCCCATTTCCAACCAATGCTTCGCTCGTTCGGTATCCAGAACAACACGCTTTTCGTCATCTTTGGCAAGAAGCGGATTATAGCTACCGATACGCTCGATAAACTTACCATCGCGGGGCGCACGAACGTCGGCGATTACGATTTTATAATAAGGACGCTTCTTGGAACCGCCGCGGGACATTCTCATTGCTACTGACATAAATAAACCTTTCTAAAACAATCTAATAATCTAAATTCTACAATTACTTCTTCTTATTCAATAAATTTGCGAGATCCGGTGGCAATCCGCCGGGTGACATATCGCCCAGTCCGGGCATTCCCGACATGCCGCCGTTTTGACCGCCCATGCCCGCGCCAGCAGCACCGCCGCCGCCTGCAAACATGGAAGCAAGCCCTTTCAGACCGCCCATTTTCCTGATCTTCTTCATCGCCTTGGACATTTCCTGATGCATTTTCAGGAGCTTGTTGACGTCCTGCACCGTGGTGCCAGAGCCTTTGGCCACGCGCACCTTCCGCTTGGCATTGAGCAATCCGGGGCGCACGCGCTCTTGCTTGGTCATCGATCCGATAATCGCGTCCATCCGCACCAGCACTTTATCGTCCATTGCGCCGCCAGCCATGGCCGCCTTGGCTTTCTTCATGCCGGGCATCATAGAGGCAAGCGCACCCAGGCCGCCCATTTTGGTCATTTGGCGCAGTTGTGAACGCAAATCGTTGAGATCAAACTCGCCTTTAGCCATTTTCGCGGCCAAGGCTTCGGATTCTTCCTTATCAACAGTCGCTGCGGCTTTCTCAACCAAGCTGACCACATCGCCCATGCCAAGAATACGGCCAGCCACACGTTCGGGATGGAATTCTTCCAGCGCATCAATTTTTTCACCGACACCCACAAATTTAATTGGCTTGCCGGTAACGGCCCGCATCGAAAGGGCAGCGCCGCCGCGCGCATCGCCATCCATACGGGTAAGAACGACGCCGCTGAGATCTACCTGATCCGAGAAATTCTGCGCGACATTGACAGCATCCTGACCAGTCAAGGCATCGACAACGAGCAAGATTTCCTGCGGCTGCGATATATTCGCGACCGCTTTCATCTCATCCATCAACTGCTGGTCAACGTGCAAGCGACCCGCCGTATCAAGCAACAGGACATCAAAACCCTGTAATTTTGCGGCCTGCATTGCCCGTTTGGCAATTTCGACAGGCTGCTGGCCTTCCACGATCGGTAACGTCGCTGCGTTAATCTGTTCGCCCAATACAGCGAGTTGTTCCTGCGCCGCCGGACGATTGACATCAAGCGAGGCCATCATGACCTTCTTATTGTCTCTATCTTTTAGCCGTTTGGCGATTTTGGCGGTCGTTGTTGTTTTACCGGAACCTTGCAAACCAACCATCATGATAATGGCAGGCGGTGTTACGGCCAGATTTAGACCGCTGACTTCCGCACCCAGCATATCCGCCAGACCGTCATTGACGATCTTTACGACCTGCTGGCCCGGCGTGATGGATTTGAGAACCGACTGACCAACGGCCTGTTCGGTAACTTTTTCGACAAAATCACGAACCACCGGAAGCGCGACATCAGCTTCCAGAAGGGCGATTCGAACTTCCCGCATAGCAGCGCGAACATCTTCTTCTCTCAGCGCGCCCCGACCACGTAATTTGTCAAAGACGCCACCAAGCCGGTCGCTTAACTTGTCAAACATGATGCCATCCTTTCCTTCAAATCGGCCAAAAACCGCCTAAAAACCTAAAACGCAAAAAACGCCGGTGGGCGAAACCTCGCTAACCGGCGTGTGAGTCTTTTAAACTCGAAACTGAAAATGCGGCACAAAGCATGCTGCTATTTGAAATTCTCCTAACCGATATGAAGCGCGGCTGCAAGCCTAGAAATCCTCCAGTTTAGACAATCTTAACCAGAAATTGACGTTTATTCGGGCAATAAGCACATTGTAATTATGTGGGAAATTATGATGCGGCAAAATATAGGCGATGAAAAAAGCTTAAAGACCAACAATAAACATGCCGTATCGGCTCGCCGAGATGTTTTTACGGGCCTGATTGTTATCTTTGCGATCTTGATGTTCGTCGGTACCGGCGGAACAGTTATAAGCGAAGCCATCGCCTCTTTATCCGGATATGGCGGTGGTAGCGACAAGATTCTTGTCTCGGCATTCTTGCTCAACATCGCTTTGATATTATTTGGTTGGCGGCGCTACAGCGACCTGTCGACGGAAGTAATCGAACGTGCTGCTGCAGAAGAACTTGCCCATTCACTTGCAGCGACGGACCCTTTAACCGGATTCTTGAATCGCAGAACATTAGCCGAAAAAACATCGGAGATGATCGCGACTGCCCAACGGAAGAGTAAGAGCACTGCATTTTTGATGCTGGACCTCGACAATTTTAAAACTGTCAACGATGTACACGGGCATAGTGCTGGCGACATCGTGCTGAAAGAAGTTGCTGCGCGCATTGCGAAGGTTATTCCGCCGAACAACCTTCTCGCCCGTCTTGGCGGTGATGAATTTGCCTGCTCCTTTATTTTTGATCCCGATCAGCCAGAAATGGTGGATAGGATTGCCGATGAGCTGATTGATGCAATCGCGGCACCCATTGTCGAAAATGGCAATCATCTTGTTGTGACAACATCTATCGGGATGTCGCGGTTCGATTTTGAATCAGAAGATGTAGATATCCTCATGCGCCGCGCCGACATTGCCATGTATAGCGCAAAAAAACAGGGCCGGAACCGCTTTTGCTGGTTCGATGTTTCGATGGAACAGGAACTGCAGACCCGCAACACCATTGAATCGGGTATTCGCAATGGCATTCCGACGGGCGAATTTGTCCCTTATTACGAACAACAAATTGACCTAGCGACCGGCAAGCTAACGGGATTTGAAATGCTGGCGCGATGGGAATCTCCCACACAGGGTCTCGTTTCTCCTGATGTGTTCATTCCGATCGCCGAAGAAACCGGTATGATTGGCGAATTATCGCTCAGCATCATGCGCCAAACTTTTGAAGAAGCGAAATTTTGGGATCCTAGCCTAACCGTTTCGATTAATATTTCGCCGGTGCAGCTTCTCGATCCTTGGCTTGCGCAAAAAATTGTTAAACTATTGGTTGAAACAGGGTTTCCGCCAAGCCGGCTAGAAATTGAAATTACCGAAAGTTCATTGTTCGAAAATCTGAGCCTCGCCCAATCTATTGTCGGTAGTCTGAAAAATCAGGGAATCAGCATCGCACTGGATGATTTTGGCACTGGCTATAGTTCTTTAGCCCATTTGCGCGCCCTGCCATTTGACCGGATCAAGATTGATCGCAGCTTTGTATCCTCCATTTTGGAAAACCCCGAAAGCGCGGCAATCGTGAGAGCCATTACCGGTCTTGGAGATAGTCTGGGCATGCCCATCACGGCGGAAGGCATAGAAGACAAGGCCATTGAGGATGAGCTTCGCAACATTGGCTGTGCCAAAGGCCAGGGCTGGCATTATGGTCGCCCCCTATCGAAAGAACAGACCCGCAAAATATTGGCCGAACGCAATCTACTGCCCGTTGTTGAAGAGGTTTCTCCAGATGAAGCCGTGGCGGAAACAATAGAAACTCTGTCCGAAACAACACGAAAAGTCGGCTGAGCGCATCAAATTACCAAATGTAAAGAACATCATCCGGCGGTCTGCGCTTGAAATACTGGACTTGCCTCGCTTGCATCCCTAAATCGCCAACATGACACACGGGCAATTTCACAAAATGCATGGCTTGGGCAATGACTTTGTCATTATTGATGCGCGTGCGCCTAATCTATCCGACAATTTAACGATGACTGCCGGTAAGGCCGCAGCCATTGCCAATCGGCAAAACGGCATTGGTTGTGATCAGCTCATCATATTACGTCCGTCTGACAAAGCCGATGTCCGCATGCAGATATTTAATGCCGATGGCAGTGAAGTTGAAGCCTGCGGCAACGCAACCCGCTGTGTGGTTAAATTGCTGGGAGACGGGACTTCAATCGAAACGGACGGCGGAATGCTGTCGGGCCATGTTACGGACGATGGTGCGATCGTAGACATGGGTAACCCTAGCTTTGACTGGAATAGCATTCCCCTCGCCTATGCGATGGATACGTTGCAAATGCCCGTGGGCTGGGAAGATTTACAAGACCCAGCGGCTGTTAACGTTGGCAATCCCCATGTTATTTTCTTTGTCGACAACAGTGATGCCGTCGAACTTGAGCGGTTGGGGCCGATGATCGAGGTCGATCCGCTATTTCCCGAACGGGTTAATGTGAATGTCGCGCACCTAAAAAACGGCGATCTCCACTTGCGCGTATGGGAGCGCGGCGTTGGCCTGACGCGCGCTTGCGGTACTGGCGCTTGTGCAACCGCCGTTGCCGCGATGAAGCGCGGATTGGCACAAAGTCCTGTTACCGTTCATTTGCCCGGAGGTAGTCTGATCGTTTCGTGGCAAGAAGGCGGTACGATCCTGATGCAGGGGCCGACCACCTATGTCTTTTCGGGTGAGACGGACTGGAGCAATTTTGAATGAGTGCACCTGACATCATCAGCATGGGGTGCCGTCTGAATATTGCCGAAAGCGAAGTGATCCGACAATCTATCAAAGCCTCTCAAATTAACGCCGATAATCTGGTTATCGTCAACAGCTGTGCCGTCACCAATGAAGCGGTACGCCAAACCCGTCAGGCCATCAGGCGGGCAAAGAAAGATAATCCCGACAAAAATGTGATTGTCACCGGCTGTGCTGCACAAATCGACCCCGCCATGTTCGCCAATATGCCGGAAATATCCGGTGTGGTTGGCAATTTTGACAAATATGAAGCCGATAATTTCAAATTCGGACTGGACACCAACAAGCCGGACATCCGGGTCTCTGACATCATGCAAGTGCGGGAAACTGCGCCGCATATGGTCAGCGCCTTTGCCGAACGCTCCCGCGCCTTTGTTGAGGTCCAAAATGGTTGTGATCACCGCTGCACCTTTTGCATCATCCCTTATGGCCGCGGTAACAGCCGGTCGGTGCCAGCGGGCCAAGTCGTTGATCAGGTCAAAGCGCTTGTCGACCAAGGCTTTAACGAGATTGTTCTGACTGGGGTTGATGTGACCAGCTATGGTCCTGATTTACCCGGTAATCCCAGCTTGGGAATGCTGGTCGAACGGGTATTAACCCATGTTCCCGAATTGAAACGGCTGCGGCTATCCTCTGTCGATGGTGTCGAGATTGACGAGCGCCTGTTTGATATATTGACTGGTGAAAGCCGGATGATGCCGCATGTTCATCTGTCGCTGCAATCCGGCGATAATATGATCCTGAAACGCATGAAGCGCCGCCATAGCCGCGAACAAGCGATAGAATTGGTCGCGCGGCTAAAGGAAAAACGGCCGGACATAGCGATTGGTGCAGATATTATCGCCGGATTTCCAACAGAAACGGATGCGATGTTTGCCAATAGCCGGGATATTATTGATCAATGTGAGATTATTCACGGCCACATATTTCCCTATTCACCGCGTAAGGGCACACCCGCCGCAAACATGCCGCAGGTTAATGGTGCCGTGATCAAACAGCGTGCGAAGCTATTGCGGGAGAAAATTTCGCAAAAAGCCCAAGCCTGGCGTGACGGTCTTGTCGGAACGCAGCAAAACGTCCTTTGCGAATTGAGCGGTAAAGCCGGATATGCAGAAAATTTTGCCCATATAAAATTTGAGGAAACCATGGCAGAAGGCCAGATCATCCCTGTTGAAGTCATCTCATCCGATGGCCCTACCCTGATCGGAAGAAAAATATAATGAGTGAAAAACCGGGTTGGAAGGATCGGCTATTTGGCGGGTTCAGCAAGACATCTGGTCGGCTGACGGAGAACCTGACCGGCCTTGTCACCAAAGCAAAGCTGGACGACGCCACGCTTGACGATATCGAAGATGCCTTGATCATGTCAGACCTCGGTCCGGCAACCGCGGCATCCATTCGCGAGAAGCTCTCCAAAGAACGGTTTGAAAAAGGCCTTACCGAACATGCTGTCCGCGAGATTATCAAATCCGAGATTGCGGAGATATTGGAACCGGTAGCCATACCGCTCGAAATCGATGCCTTCCCGCGCCCGCAGGTCATATTGGTGATCGGCGTGAACGGCTCTGGTAAAACAACCACTATTGCCAAATTAGCCCATCTGTTTCTGGAACAAGATTATGGTGTGATGCTGGCCGCCGGCGATACATTTAGGGCCGCGGCGATCGGACAGCTTAAAATCTGGGCCGAACGGCTTGGCGTTCCTATCATCAGCGGCAAAGAAGGCGGCGATAGCGCCAGCATCGTCTATGAAGGCGTCAAACAAGCTACAGCGACCGGCATCGACGTGTTAATTGTTGATACAGCCGGACGATTGCAAAACCGCACGGAGTTGATGGACGAGCTCGACAAAATCCGCCGCGTATTGGGACGCCTTAATCCGGCAGCGCCGCATAATGTGGTTCTGGTGCTCGATGCGACCACAGGACAAAATGCATTGTCGCAGATCGAAGTATTTAAGGAAGTGGCAAAAGTTACCGGCCTGATCATGACCAAATTGGATGGCACGGCACGCGGGGGCGTCCTTGTCGCTGCCGCCAAACAATTTAAAATGCCTATCCATGCCATTGGCGTGGGGGAAACACTGGAAGATTTACGGCCCTTTGATGCCAATGATCTCGCCGCAGCAATAGCAGGAATTGAAGAATGAGCGACGACGTCATCAATGTAGAACCAGCCAAGGAAAATAAGGGCTTGGGCTTTGCGCTCGATTTTGGCCCGCTTCTGGTATTTTTTCTGGCCTATAAATTCCTCGGCATCATCGCTGGTACCGCGACATTCATGGCTGCGATTTTAATTGCCGTCGTCATTTCAAAATGGAAAGTCGGAAAAATTTCTCCGATGCTCTGGCTATCGGCTATATTGGTCATCGGCTTTGGTACGCTGACCATATATTTCAACGATCCGCGCTTCATACAGATTAAGCCGACAATCATATATGTCAGCTTTGCGGTCATATTGGGCGTCGGATTGCTTCGCGGTAAAGCGATGCTCAAATATCTTCTGCAGGCGGCCTATGAAGGCTTGTCTGACGAAGGCTGGATGAAATTGTCCCGCAATTGGGCGATCTTCTTTGTCTTCATGGCCGTGATTAACGAAGTGATGCGTTGGTCATTGAGCTTTGATCTCTGGTTGACACTCAAAGTGTGGGGCGTGACGATATTGTCCTTCGTCTTTGCAATGGCCAATGTGCCAATGTTGATGCGTCACGGTCTTGCTCTTGGCCAAGACGAAGAAGAGGAAGCCGCAGAAAAAACCGCGCCCAAATAAAAACCGCGCCCTATATTCCAAAGGCGCGGTTTCAATTTTATTCAGTTAGGTTAGCGAATTAACCCTGGTCAGCGCGGCTCACACCTTCGCCGTCGAGATTTTGTGCAACAAAGTCCCAATCAATCGCATTGTCGAGCAAAGCCGATACATAATCAGGACGCGCATTCTGATAATCCAGATAATAAGCATGTTCCCAAACGTCGATGGTCAAAAGCGGCTTCATGCCATGAGCGACAGGACTATCAGCATCATGCAAGGACGTGATTTCCAGCTTGTCACCATTCAACACCAACCAAGCCCAACCACTAGCAAAATGGCCAACGGCTTCGGCTTTGAATTTTTCTTTAAAATCTTCGACCGAACCAAAATCAGCTTCGATGCGGCTTTTAAGATCAGCCGGCATTTCCTTTTTTTCCGGGCTCAGGCACAGCCAGTAAAAGCTGTGGTTCCACACTTGGGCCGCGTTGTTAAAAAGTCCACCTTTGGCGCCTTTGATAACTTCAGACAATTTCTTGTCCGCATCAGCAGTGCCTTCAATCGCGTCATTTGTTTTTGTTACATAGGCATTATGATGTTTGCCGTGGTGAAAGTTGAATGTGGCTTCTGAGATCAGCTCTCCGAAAGCAGTTTTCGCATAAGGGAGCGAGGGGAGTTCGAATGACATTGAGAATTTCTCCATAGTTTAGAATTATGTTCAATCAGCGCATATGGTCATAAAAGGTTCCGTCAGCAACCTCTGCTTTAGCGGATATGAATGATATTTGCTCTATTTTTCTGGCTCTCAGCAAAACATCCGCTGAGCATGGGGCGTTGCCGCCTAGAGTTCACCCCAGAAGATCATGGCGTTTCAGGGCATGGCGCAATTGGTCATAACTTAAATTTAGCGCTTTTGCGGTTTGCCGCTGATTATAGCGTGATCTGGCCAACGCAGATTGCAATATCCGTTTCTCGAACGCCTCGACGGCCTCTTTCATATCATCGACCGCATCACAGGTCGGGTCCATCGCTATGGGCGCAGAAACAGGATTTGCACCATTGCTTTGGGTGTCTTGGGACGCAAGTCCAGATTCCGCTGGTTGCACTTGCCGCGTTGATGCTTCTTTCGGCTTCCAAGGTGATTCAAACGGATCAAACACGATATGGTCAACTGGCCGTGAAGCGTCACTCCATTGATAGACAGCGCGTTCGATAACATTGCGAAGCTCGCGCACATTGCCGGGCCATGCGTGACGTGAAAGTGCTTCCGAAGCCAGCTGACCAAAACCGGGCCATTGCTCCCATTCAAGCTCTGCCGCCATGCGCCGTCCAAAATGTTCCGCCAGTACCGGTATATCACCGTCACGATAACGTAGCGGCGGCAAAGTGACGACTTCAAAAGACAGCCGATCCAGTAAATCTGCGCGGAAAGTGCCTTCCTCGGCCATTTTTGGAAGATCAGCGTTGGTTGCAGCCACAATACGGACATCGACCCGCTGTGGTCGCGAAGAACCTATACGGGTGATCTCGCCATATTCCACAGCCCGCAGCAAGCGTTCCTGCGCCGCAGATGATAATGTCCCGAGTTCGTCAAGGAACAGCGTCCCCCCATCGGCTTCTTCAAACCGCCCTATCCGGTTCTTTGTGGCCCCAGTAAAAGCGCCAGCCTCGTGGCCAAATAATTCCGCTTCAATCAATGTTTCGGGCATAGCAGCGCAGTTTAAGGTAATCAACGGACCATCCCATCGCATGCTGAGACGATGGAGCCGCTCTGCGATCAACTCTTTACCTGTACCGCGTTCGCCAATAACAAGCACAGGACGGTTCAAACCGGCTGCACGGCTCGCTTTTTCCACGGCATCGAGAAAAGCCCCTGACTCTCCGATAAACTGATTTTCGCGTTCCATGACCAAGATATAGTGCAAATTCCCATTAAATAGCAATTCATACCATGTTCATCATAGCAAAAACTTTTATTATTGCTTTAAATCAATGAGTTATAAAACTGGCACACCTCCTGCAATGTTAGTTTCGAACCCGCAAGGGGCTTAGAAAATCGAATAACCGGAGGTTAAAATGTCAGCAGTTTTAAAAGCAGAAAAGCAGGCCAAATTGAGTAGAACCGATGTTTCTGCTATTATTTCGGTCTTGTTGTTCAGCCTGACGATTCTGATCAGCGCCGTTGGTCCTGCCGAAGCGCAAGGCCCGGTCGTCTCCGAAGATGGTATAATTTCCCCAACTGTCAGCTATAAAGCATGACAGCCGAAATGGCCGGGACCGCTTCATTCCCCCTTGCCGAAGTCAAGTCCCGGCCACCTTTCCAAATTGAAGATATAGAGTTTATTGAAGACCAGCCTGAACGTTCGAACCATTCCAGGCAACACGCTAGCAAAGACCGGAGTATTTACATGGGTATTTTTTCAAGAACACGCGATATCATCGCCGCCAATGTCACAGACATGCTGGATAAGGCCGAAGATCCTTCCAAGCTGATCCGTATGATCATTCTGGAGATGGAAGAAACCCTGGTGGAAGTCCGGGCTTCTGCAGCCCGCACGATTGCCGATCAAAAGGAAATGCGCCGGCATATTGATAAGCTGAACCATTTGACCGATGACTGGAATGAAAAGGCGCAACTGGCACTGTCCAAGGACCGCGAAGATCTCGCCAAGGCAGCGCTCGTCGAAAAACGCAAAGCATCCGATATGGCCGAGCAGTTGACCGTTGAAATTCAGGTACTGGATGACACCCTGCGCGCCTCGGAAGGTGACATCGCCAAGCTGCAAAAGAAATTGCAGGAAGCGCGGTCCCGCCAGAGTAGTCTGGTCAATCGACTGGAAAGCGCCGAAAATCGCTATAAAATCCGCGAAATGTATAATGGTAACAAGGTTCAGGATGCATTTTCAAAATTTGAATATCTGGAACGTCAGGTCGATTATGCAGAAGGCCGCGCCGACTCCTTGAGCATGGGCGGTGATCCCGATACACTTGAAAACCAGATCGCCGCGCTGGAAAGCAATGACCGGGTGGATGATGAACTGGAAGCCATGAAAGCTGCCCTGAAAAAATCAAACGAGAAAGGTAACGGCTAATGGAAGATATACTCGTACCGATATTTGTCGTCGGCATGCTATTTATCGGCCTGCCGTGGATCATCTTTCATTATGTCACCAAATGGAAAACCGCCGCGACAATTACCAATGAAGACGAGCAATTGCTTGATGAATTGCACACTATGGCGCGCCGCCTTGATGAACGGATGGAAACCATCGAACGGATCATGGCCGCCGACAACCCCAATTGGCGCCAGTCAACTTTAACCGACACGAGCGGTGACCCAAAACCGACTCTCGAAAATTTCGATAAACTGCTCAAAGAAAGGCGCTAATCATGACTTCTATTCGTACCAAATTTTATCTTGATAAACAGCGCGCCAAATGGAGCGGAGTATGTGCAGGGATCGCTGACTATACTGGGATAAATGTCATCTGGGTTCGTATTGCGGCCGTCATTGCAACCGTCACATTCGCTTTCCCATGGACTTTTATCGCTTATTGGATTGCCGCAAAATCAGCCGATCCAAAGCCATTAGAGCTTTACGGCAGTGATGAAGAACGGCAATTTTGGCAAGGCGTACGGCAGTCGCCCCGCAGGACAGCGCGTGACGTCAAATCCCGCTTCCGCGAGATTGACCGCCGGCTGGCGGACATGGAATTATATTACACCAGCAAGAATACCGCTCTCTCAAACGAGATTGAGAGCCTGCGTTAATCGATTTTCGAACTGAAGGGAGGATGATATGGGATGGGGTGGACCGGGATTTGTAATCGCCATCATTGCACTGAGCATGGGCGGATGGATTATTTCAACATGGATAAGAGCAAAACATGGCTATCCAATAGAAAATGAATGGGGCGGCACCGTTGAGCGAAAAGATCCGGCTGCTGATCGAAAAATTGAACTGCTGTCGAATGAAAATGCTGAACTGGTCGGGAAAATCGATCGGTTGCAGGAACGCCTCGCGGTGCTGGAGCGGATCGCGACTGATCCCGCCAAACGGACAGCGGACGAAATAGAAGCATTGAGAGATTAAGGGAACTCAATATGGAACCGGAAAAAGCAGCATTTATTATAGAAATCATGCCCTATGCGGCAATGATCGCGACGATCGCCGTGGGCGGATGGGTTATTACGACCTGGATGCGGATTAAAAATGGCTACCCGCTTGAAGGGAGTTGGGGCAATGCGCTCCACCCTAAAACAGACCGGGAAGCAGTCGAGCGGGTCAAACTGCTGACTAACGAAAATGCGGAATTGCGCGCGGAAGTTGGATCGATGAAAGACCGGCTAGCCAATGTCGAACGCATCGTTACCGATGATAGCCACCGGCTGACCAACGAGATTGAAGCACTGCGCGACAAGCGCGCTAACTGATCGGAAAAGCAGATATGGAAGTCAGCCCGATTTTGATACCGATCCTGGGCATATCCTGTGGGATATTAGCAGTTATTGGCGGCGTTTTTGTCAAACCCTAGATTAAATATAAGCAAGAACAACTGAAAGTGCAGACACAGATGACGGCCGAAAAGGCTGCCCAATATGCGGCGCATACCGAACGATTGGAGAAGCGGGTGCGGGTATTGGAGCGTATCGTGACTGATAAGGGTGTAGACCTTGCCGGACAGATAGAAGATTTGCGAGATGCGCCCTTAAACTGAGAGGAAAACAAATAGCATGAACCCGTTTGAAATGGTCGTCGCCATCATCATCGTCATCACAATTGGCAAAGTTTTGAGCACGCGGCTTCAGGCCAGGCACGGACTGTCATCGGATAAGGATGGTAATGTCATTGCAACCCAAGACCCGGATGCAGGACGGCTTCGAGAGGAAGTTAAATATCTAAAAGAGCGTGTCGCCGTTCTGGAAAAAATTGCCACAGACGATCGCGGCGCACGCGAACTCGAAAAAGAAATTGAAAAATTGAGGGACCGCTAAACCGGTCTCCCAAACAAGAAGAGAAGAAGGATAGCATTATGCCAGAACCCAGTTTTTACCTGATGACTTCTGCATTTGCCTTGATTGGATTGACGGTCGTATCCCTCATTGTGCTGCGCGGTTGGCGCGATTGGATTGCGCTGAAGACCAAGGAATTGGAACAGCATCGTGAAGAATATCCGCCGAGCGCGACGTCGCGGATCGAAGTGGCGGACCTCAAAGAACGTATTCGTAAATTGGAGGCCATTGCCGCCGGAGTGGAGCTTTAAATTCTCCACCTGAAAAAGGATGACGCGAATCCTCTGTCCTGCTAGCGGGCAAGGATGAGCAAAATAGACGATCTTGTAGAAGAATATGAATTTCTCGAAGCTGATGACAGGTACCGGCTTTTGATAGATTTGGGCAAAGAGCTAGACCCGATGCCAGACGCTCTTAAAACAGATGCAACTTTGGTACGCGGTTGTTCGGCCTCTGTCTGGGTCTACCCCACACAATTGGACGATGGGCGCCTACATTTTCTGGCAGACAGCAATGCAGCCATTACCAAAGGGATCATCGCGTTGGTGTTGGAGACGGTTCAGGATCAAACCACTGAAGCGGTTTTAAAAACTAATATCACGGAACGGCTTGCGCCCTTCGACCTCAAGAACCAGCTCAGTTCCAATCGGACCCAAGGCATTCCGAACATGATTTCGCTTATCGAGCAAACGGCTGCACGGTACCAAAAAACCTAAATCGGCTTCCAGCTCCGCCGTTCTTCAGCCACTTTCAGTACATCGAAAGCTGCCTGCGCTGCCTGAAATTTCTTCGCGGCATCGGCGTTGCCGGGATTAACATCGGGGTGGTATTCTTTGGCCATGGACCGCCATGCCTTTTTAACTGCTTCAAACTCCACGTCGGGTGTCAGGTCAAAAATTTCCAGCGCCGTCATTTCATCGCGCGAACGGCTGCCGTCACCGGAACCCATCCAGCTATAATGTGCTGATTCCTGATAGGCATTGGCATCACGCTGCTCGTCGGCTTCCCGCTTTTTGCGCTCTTCCTTGTCGAGACCTTCGAAATAGTCCCAACCCCGATTATATTCCCCCGCATGGACTTGGCAAAAATACCAACGTTCCGGGCTGTTAGGCGATTTTGGCGCGGGACAAATACCCGCATCGCTACACCCATGCCGGTCGCACAGTTTTAGCTGCTGCGTCTCGCGAGAGCTTTCATAGCTGCCCCAGCGGGGAAAGCCCCAATTATCGGATCGTTTTGCTTTTGGCATATTACTCTCTAACAAAGGCGCTGCGGCAGTTCCAGCCATATTTAATACCAGAGGATCTATAAGCCGGGTTCTGTCCATTCTCTTGCGAGAAATAGCCAGTCATTCATCTGCGCGATACATTACTGCACCGCTCTAGCAACCAACCCGGGCAGCAAGCCGAAATAGCCATATGCCGCCCCTATTTGGTTTTGCTCCAGGTGGGGTTTGCCGTGCCAGATCTGTTGCCAGACCCGCGGTGCGCTCTTACCGCACCCTTTCATTATCACGGGTCCGAAGACGTCGCGACCTACTTTCTGTTGCACTGTCCCTGAACAGGCGATCACTCCCCTGCCCGCCGGACGTTATCCGGCACCTTTAAATCGTGGAGCCCGGACTTTCCTCGAGAATATTTGCATATCCCCGCGACTGGCCGACCCTCTGGTGCGCTCTATTTAGTGATTCCACGCTCTCTGTCCAACATTAAAGACAATAATATCGCGCGGCACTCTCCATCAATGGTGCCATCGATATTTTCGGGCCGGAATCGCCGTTGAAAAGCGCGCACCGCATCTTCCTCATCGGTAATATCATAGCCAAATCTTTCGAGAGCGAGCATGAAACCGCCGTCTGTCCATGGCGGATCACCAAGATTAAGCGGCGGTTTTTTGAGCGCAATGCCTAATTTCGCAAGCCGGTCCCAATCAAATAATTCGCCGGGGTCCTGTTTTCGCGATGGTGCCAGATCGCTATGTCCGATGACGTTGGAGGGAGCGATAGTATGTCGTTTCACAATTTCATGGGCAAGGCGCGTTACCGCGTCCATCTGTTCTTCCGGGAACGGGACATAGCCCCATTCATGGCCCGGATTGACAATCTCTATACCAATGCTGGCGCTGTTCACATCGGTGATCCCGCGCCAATAACCGCGCCCCGCATGCCAGGCACGGTCTTCTTCCTTCACCATGTTCACAACCTGACCATCTTCGGTCACGACATAATGGGCAGACACGTTCGCATCCGGATTGGCGAGCCAGTTAATCGCCGAGGCCGCATCTTTCATGCCGGTATAATGCATGACCAATATGCTGACCGGCAGCTTGCGCTCATCAAAATTGGGCGAAGGCGTCCAGATCATGTCCATGGTAAATGCCCTCTGTTATCCAATTTCAGGTTACGATAGCGCCTAGCAAAAGCTCCGTACCGGATGGCGGCGATACGCGCAAATCCCCGCCGTTTTCGCAAGATAATTCCCGTGACATCCATGCCGCCGCAGTACGGGCGGTGAGTTCGGACTGCGGCAATGTCCCTTCTAGTGCCGCGCGAATACCCTCGTCCAATGCGATTTTTGGACCTTCGGCCCGTATAACGACTTCAATGCCATTATCCCCTTGCTCCGCGCCAACATCCAATTGACCACCGCGAACAAGCGCCTCTCTGGCAATGAGAGCAAGGTTCAGCAAAATTTTGATTGCCTTTTTGGGAAGATGGCCCGACTGGACTGCCCAACCCAAAGTTATTTTACCCTGATCACCAACCAAAGATTCAACCAATTGCTTGGCTTCGGCAGGGTCCACTTCATCGCCAAATCCGCCAGCGGCACCAAAAGCGAGACGAAAATATTTGAGCTTATCCGCCGATGCCCGTGCGCTGTCAGCCAGCAAATCCATGCAGCGCTCCCGCATTTCAGGATCGGTTTCATCCTCAAGCAATTCCAGACCATTGTTGATCGCGCCCACCGGGCTGAGCAAGTCGTGGCATAATTTTGAACAAAGCAACGCGGCTAGATCGACACCAGATTGGGACATGGGAATGGGCCTTTAACTTGTGAAAACTCAATTGTCCGCTGTTTGACCGTTTGTGCTTTGGCAATCAAGGGTGATTGGGTCAAACCGGCCATATATTTTGCCATTCGCTACTGACCGCCAAGCGGCCACGTCCTGCCCGTTAATAATAAGCCATATCCGTCCATCAGGCGCTGCCATTGCCGCATCTGTCTTTGATGGAGATACGCTTCCCGATGGATGGGAATGATAATAGCCCACAATAGGCGCGCCGCCGCCACGCATCGCCCGTTCGGCCGCTATAAGTGCCATCGGGTCGATTTCGAAATGCCGGGCCGGATTTTTCGCAACATTTTTAGCCGCAGCATAGGATAAAACTGTCCCATTATTGCCAAAGAGCAAGCCGCAGACCTCCTCAGGAGCTGTTTCTTTGGCATGACGCTGCAAATCGTCCAATATGGTGCTTGATATGACCAGTTTCATGGCCCACATCTAAGCGATGATAACAGGGCAATCCACAAAATCCGGCATTGTGCCCGAAACCGAAAAAAAACAGCGGCTTGATGCCGCGCTAGCCGGCTTTCTTGAAGACCTTTCTCGTGAACGGATAAAGAATCTGATCGCAGGCGGTAACTTGTTGATCGACGGGGCGATTTGCACCGATCCCGGATCAAAAAAATGCGCAGGCAGGAACTTTGCATTATCGGTGCCCGCGCCCGTCGAAGGGCCAGCACAAGCACAGGACATCGCATTGGACGTCGTGTTTGAAGACGATCATCTGATCGTCGTCAACAAACCTGCCGGACTGGTCGTCCACCCGGCGGCCGGGCATCCTGACGGGACATTGGTCAACGCTTTGCTCCACCACTGCAAAGGGCAATTGTCTGGAATAGGCGGGGTAACGCGCCCGGGCATTGTTCACCGGATAGATAAGGATACTTCCGGATTGATGGTGGCCGCCAAAACCGACAAAGCCCATCAAGGGCTCAGCGCATTATTTGCGGCCCATGATATTGATCGCCGCTATCTCGCGATATGCAATGGCCGCCCGAATCCCTCGTCCGCTACGATTGAGGGAAATATCGGCCGCAGCAATACGAATCGCAAGAAAATGGCCGTAGTAGGAGATGACAAAGGCAAAACCGCGATCACCCATTACACCACTAAAGTGCCGCTAAAAGGCGCTACTTTGGTGGAATGTGTGCTGGAAACAGGCCGCACTCATCAGGTACGGGTCCATATGGCCCATATCGGATATAGTCTTATCGGTGACCCGCTATATGGCACTCGTCGAAAATCATTGCTTTCCAGCAGAATAGATTTTCAATTTTGCCGCCAAGCCTTGCATGCTGCTACTCTTGGATTTGTTCACCCCATAACCGGCGAAAAATTATTATTTAACTGTAACTTTCCACCGGATATGCAGGAACTATTCAGTAAGTTGCTTGTATAGAATATAGATAGTATATGGAACACGACCAATGGGTGCTTGATGAGGCCCGGCGGCAAACCAGAGAAGGAACAAAAATGGCTAACAATAGCAATGTTCCGGCAAAAATCCCTGCCTTAGGGGGGGACGCGAGCCTGAACCGTTATCTTTCGGAAGTCCGCAAATTTCCGTTATTGAAACCCGAACAAGAATATATGCTGGCAAAGCGCTATTCTGAACATAAAGATCAGGAAGCCGCGGCACAGTTAGTAACGTCCCACCTGCGACTCGTGGCCAAGATTGCCATGGGCTTCCGCGGCTATGGCCTGCCGGTCTCGGATCTCATTTCCGAAGGGAATGTCGGCTTGATGCAGGGCGTGAAGAAATTTGAACCAGATAGAGGTTTCCGTCTGGCGACTTACGCCATGTGGTGGATCCGCGCGTCGATACAGGAATATGTATTGCGCAGCTGGAGCCTCGTAAAAATGGGCACGACCGCCGCGCAGAAAAAGCTGTTTTTCAACCTGCGCCGGATGAAAAATAATCTGGAAGCATTTGAAGACGGCGATTTGTCACCCGAAGACGTGAACAAGATTTCGACCGATCTCGGCGTCGCCGAGCATGAAGTGGTTAATATGAACCGCCGCATGTCAATGGGCGGCGATGCTTCCCTGAACGTGCCACTTTCGGAAGATGGTGACGGCGGCCAATGGCAAGATACACTGGAAGACAACGGTCCATTGCATGACCAGCAAATTGCTGACGCGCAAGAAGCCGATTTCAGGCACGAAATGCTCACAGAAGCGATGGAATCGCTCAACGAACGCGAACAGCATATTCTTGCTGAGCGGCGTTTGTCCGAAGATCCTAAAACCTTGGAAGACCTCAGCAAAGTCTATGATGTTAGCCGGGAACGGATTCGCCAGATTGAAGTGCGCGCATTTGAGAAGCTGCAAAAAGCAATGCTGCGTATTGCTGGAGAAAAACATCTGCTTACAACGAATTAATTCTCTCGATTGTCAAAATTTCTTATGATTAAAGCGCCCCGAAACAGCATTTGTTTTCGGGGCGTTTTTTGTATAATCATCTGACATGACCACAAAAAAACGCAGCTTCCCTGTTCGTCTCATCAAGCTGCTTATCCGGCTCATCATCTATTTTTTACTGATCACATTGCTGTGGGTCGGGCTCTATGCGTTTGTTCCGCCCCCGGTAACAATTACGATGCTTATGGATGAAAACGGCATTACCAAGGATTGGACACCGATCAGCGACATTTCTCCTAATCTGACCGATGCGGTCATTGCAGCGGAAGACGGAAAATTTTGTAGCCATGACGGCTTCGACCGGGATGCGATCATAAACGCTATCGAGCGCAATCGTCAGGGTGGACGAATTCGCGGCGGCTCGACTATTTCCCAGCAGACCGCCAAAAATGTCTTCTTGTGGCAAGACGGCGGATATTTCCGCAAAGGATTAGAAGCCTATTTCACATTCCTGATCGAGAAAATATGGGGTAAAAGGCGGATTATGGAGGTTTACCTCAATGTCGCGGAAACCGGAATCGGGACCTACGGCGTCCAGGCAGGATCACAGCGCTATTTTAAGAAAGATGCTGCGGATTTAACCAAGATAGAGGCCGCACGGATCGCTGCGGCCCTTCCCTTGCCCAAACAACGGGCCGTGAACGGCGCAACCGGCTTCACGCGACGTTATGGCAACACGATTGCGGCCCGGATAAATGTTGTGAAGAACGAAGGTTTGGACAGCTGCGTTTATAAATAAACAACCTTCCTTACGCCCCCTTGATCATCAAAGGGACCGTAAGAACAGAAGCTACGCAGATATACGGCTTAGGCCGCGTCTTCTTTCTTCGCTTTGCTAGCTTTTGCAAAGACCTTTACCGGTTCTTTGGTTCCAGCGACCACATCTTTGTCGATAACAATCTCTGTCACATCTTCCAGATCAGGCAGATCGAACATGGTATCAAGCAAGATATTTTCCACAATTGAACGCAGGCCACGTGCACCAGTTTTCCGCTCAATCGCTTTCTTGCCGATGGCGACCAGAGCATCATCGGTAAATGTCAGGCCGACATTCTCCAGCTCGAATAATTTGGCATATTGTTTGACCAACGCGTTTTTGGGTTCCTGCAGAATCTGAACCAAAGCATCAATATCCAGATCTTCAAGCGTAGCGATAACTGGCAAACGGCCTACAAATTCAGGAATAAGACCGAATTTCAATAAATCTTCCGGCTCGCTCTGCTGCAGAGTTTTGCCAATTCTGCGTTCTTCCGGTGCAGAAACATTCGCGCCAAAGCCTATCGATTTTGCTTCCAGTCGATCACCAATGATTTTCTCCAAGCCAGCGAATGCACCGCCACAAATGAATAAAATATTGGTTGTATCGACCTGCAGAAATTCCTGCTGTGGATGTTTACGGCCGCCTTGTGGCGGAACACTGGCGGTAGTGCCTTCCATAAGTTTCAGCAGGGCCTGCTGAACGCCTTCGCCCGAGACATCCCGGGTAATGGATGGATTTTCCGCCTTACGGCTAATTTTATCGATCTCGTCGATATATACAATGCCGCGTTGAGCCTTCTCGACATTATAATCGGAAGATTGCAACAGCTTGAGAATGATATTCTCGACATCTTCGCCAACATAGCCCGCTTCGGTCAATGTCGTGGCGTCAGCCATCGTAAACGGCACATCAAATGTTTTCGCCAAAGTCTGGGCCAATAATGTCTTACCGCAACCAGTTGGCCCGACAAGCAAGATATTCGACTTAGCGAGCTCAATATCACCGGACTTCGCGGCGTGGTTCAGGCGCTTATAATGATTGTGGACGGCAACTGATAAAACGCGTTTCGCCCGATCCTGTCCAATTACATAATCGTTCAGAACGTCACAAATTTCCTTAGGCGTCGGCACTTCGCCGTCTTTTTTGCCTGTAATGGCACCTTTGGTTTCTTCACGGATTATATCATTGCAGAGCTCAACACATTCATCACAAATAAATACGGTTGGTCCAGCAATCAGCTTGCGGACTTCATGCTGGGATTTTCCGCAGAACGAGCAGTAGAGCGTGCTCTTCGAATCAGATCCCGTCAATTTCGTCATAAAAAGTCCTTAAAACTAGGCTAGAAAATCTAATCTAACCCTCAAAATACAAAATGCTACAGCTTTTTTCTAACCATGATTTCCGGCGCAATTCTCTGCAATGGCCAAGTCTATCAAAAGCAGCTTAATTTTCATTTAGGGTCGCGATAACGCCTTATTTATCATCGCCTTCCGCAGGCTTTGGACGTTTGTCATAAACTTCATCGACAATCCCGAAGGCTTTGGCTTCATCCGCTTCCAAAAATGTGTCGCGGTCCATCGCCTTTTCAATTTCCTTGATCGGCTTGCCCGTATATTTCGCATAAAGCTCGTTCATCCGGCTACGGATGCGAAGGATTTCCTTCGCTTGAATCTCAATATCAGAGGCCATGCCCTGTGCGCCGCCGGATGGTTGGTGTACCATGATTCGGGCGTTGGTGGTGGCCATCCGCATGCCGGGTTCACCAGCAGCGAGCAGGAAGCTACCCATGGAAGCCGCTTGACCAACACAAACCGTCCCAACGCGCGGACGAATGTATTGCATCGTGTCATGGATCGCCATGCCAGCGGTTACGACTCCGCCGGGGGAGTTGATGTAGAGGTAGATATCCTTCTTCGGATTTTCCGACTCGAGAAACAACAGCTGGGCGGTGATGATCGAGGCCATATTATCTTCGACCTGTCCGGTTACAAAGACGATGCGCTCCCGCAACAGCCGTGAGAAAATATCAAAACTGCGCTCTCCGCGGTTGGATTGCTCAATAACGACAGGAACAAGGGCATCGACGATCGGATCATGCATGGTAATATAACGCCTTCTGTGAAAAATCTGGATATGAAAATGGGGATACCGCGAAACGGAGTCCCCATCCGTTAAATCCTACATCGGTGTATCTTCGACAATGTTCAAGTCGGTTAAGGAATTTTTCCCAACCATTTCGCCAGTCAATGACGATTAAGCGGCCCATTTAACACAAATCTGCGCGGTATATCTGTGATCCGGCACGGTGATGGATAACCGCGCCGGATTAATTAGATTATTTCTTTGCGGCAGTTTTCTTTGCTGCTGGCTTTTTAGCCGCAGGCTTTTTGGCAGCCGGTTTATCAGCTGCTTCAGCCTTAGCAGGTGCCTTTTTTACCGCAGCCTTTTTCGCTGGCGCTTTTTCGGCATCAGCAGTCTTTTCAGCGGCAGGTTTCTTTGCGGCAGCTTTTTTGGCCGGTGCCTTTTTCTTGGCTGGCTTGGTTTCTGATTCGTCTTCCGCTTCGATAGCCGCTTCGAGCTCTTCGCGCGTTACATTCTTGTCGGTAACTGCCGCTTTATCAAACAGGAAATCGACGACCTTATCTTCATACATTGGCGCACGAAGCTGTGCCGCAGCCATCGCATCTTGCTGGATATATTCAACAAAACGTTGACGGTCTTCGGGACGATACTGCTGGGCCGCCTGCTGGATCAGCATGGACATTTCCTGCTGACTAACTTCCACCCCATTGCTCTGGCCAATTTCGGAAAGGAGCAAACCAAGACGAACACGGCGAACGGCTATCTCACGATATTCGTCCTTCTCGTCTTCCATTTCCTTTTTGGCTTTGGCTGGATCTTCTTCTTGAGCCGCTTCCTGCTCAAGCTGTTGCCATATCTGATTAAATTCAGCTTCAACCATTGTTGGCGGCACTTCGAAATCATGTGAGGCAGCCAATTGGTCGAGCAGTTTGCGCTTCATATGGGTTCGGGTAAGGCCGTTTAATTCTTGCTCAATCTGACCTTTCAAAAGCCCGCGAAGCTGATCAATACCTTCGAGGCCCATGGCTTTCGCCATCTCATCGTCGGCTTTAGCAACTTTAGCAGTTTGCACTTCACCGATGACAACATCAAATGTCGCATCTTTGCCTTTAAGGTCGTCAACATTATAATCTTCTGGGAAGGTTACTTTGACGAGGACTTCGTCATTGGCTTTCTTGCCAACCAATTGATCTTCGAAACCCGGGATCAAGCGGCCAGAGCCAAGCTCAATCGCCATGCCTTCGCCTTTGCCGCCATCAAACGGCACGCCGTCCACTTTGCCTTCAAAGTCAATCAGGCATTGGTCACCAATTTTTGCTTTGTGGCTTTTGGCTGCGGTTTCAAACTGCTTCTGGCTCTCTGCAAACTTCTGCAGTGATTCTTCGACTGTTTTCTCGTCGGCTTCGACTTGCAGCCGTTCCAATTTAATATCGTCTACGGATGGTGTCGGAATTTCAGGAAGAATTTCAAGCTCAACCTTAACTTCGGCATCTTTACCAGCTTCATAGCCGTCAGCGAGCGTTACGCTTGGCTGCATGGCTGGACGCAGTTTGTTGTCAGCAATGGTTTTCTCGACACCTTCCTGAACGGAGCTGCTCAGAGCATCTTGCATCAAGGCATCATTATGCATCTTGCGAACGAGATTTGCTGGAACCTTGCCTTTCCGGAAACCGGGCATATTAACCTGCGGTGCCAGTTTCTTGACCTCTTTATCGACGCGGGATTCAATGTCCTTCGCGGTGATTTTGATGTCATAGGCCCGTTTCAGACCCTCGTTCAGCGTTTCAACAATCTGCATGATTACCCTTCAGTGTCTTCATAATTTTTTATTTCGACCTATTTTTCGGTGTTGTGGTGCGGGCGAAGGGACTCGAACCCCCACACCCTAAGATACCAGAACCTAAATCTGGCGCGTCTACCAATTCCGCCACGCCCGCACAGTTACACCGTCAAATCAATATCGAATTTTGATTGACGCGTGCGCCTAGCGGATCATTGCCTAAAGGGCAAGCCCGCTTTGCGCGCACACGCCGCTATTTTATCCCGCGTCGCCGAGAGCCTTTTTCAAAAGCTCATTAACAACTTGCGGATTTGCTTTACCCTGCATCGCTTTCATTGTCTGACCGACAAAGAAACCGAATAATTTATCCTTACCACCGCGATATTGGGCGACCTTGTCTTCGTTTGACGCCATGACGTCAGCGATAACTTTCTCGATCGCGCCAGTATCAGATTCCTGCTTCAAGCCCTGCTCTTCAACGATTTTAGCAGCACCCTCGCCGGTTTCCAGCATGATTTCAAAAACCTGCTTAGCGATTTTGCCAGATATTGTGTCATCTGCGACTAGACCCAACAGCTCGGCTGCCTGCTGCGGCGATACGGGGCTTTGCTCAATCGATAGCCCCATTTTATTGAGCGCACCAAATAGCTCGGATGTCAGCCAATTGGCCGCAGAACTTGCAATTTTTTCCGGCTCATTAGTTGTTTCGAGCAATTGCTCAAACCAGATCGCCGTTTCATGCTCTGCCGTCAAAACAGCCGCATTATAGGCGCTGAGGCCCAGAACATTTTTATAACGCGCCCGTTTTTCATCCGGCAGTTCTGGCAAACTCGCTTTGCAATCAAAGATAAAATCATCTTCAAGTTCTAGCGGCAACAGGTCCGGATCCGGGAAATAACGGTAATCATGCGCGTCTTCTTTGGACCGCATCGACCGTGTTTCATTCTTGTCCGGATCGAACAGGCGTGTTTCCTGAACAATAGCACCCCCGCTTTCGATCACATCGACCTGACGCTGGGCTTCATATTCAATCACCTGCTGAATGAAGCGCATCGAATTAACATTTTTGGTTTCGGTACGCGTGCCCAGCTTTCCGCCCGGTTTACGCACGGAAACATTAACATCGGCCCGCATCGAACCCTGTTCCATATTGCCGTCACAGCTACCGACATAGCGCAGGATTGATCTGAGCTTCCGCACATAAGCGGCTGCTTCTTTGGGTGAAGTCATATCCGGCATGGATACGATTTCCATCAAAGCGACACCGCAGCGGTTAAGGTCAACATAGCTCATCGTCGGATGCTGGTCATGCATCAACTTGCCCGCATCCTGTTCGATATGGATTCGCTCCACACCAATGGTCTTGCCATGGGCATCAGGATCTTTTTCATCGAGAGAAATCTCGATTTTCCCTTCACCCACAATCGGATGATAAAGCTGCGAAATCTGGTAACCTTGCGGCAGATCGGCATAGAAATAGTTTTTGCGGTCGAAGCGCGAATATTTATTGATCTGCGCATTGATCGCGAGACCAGTCCGCACAGCTTGGCGGACACATTCCTTGTTCAGCACCGGCAACATGCCGGGCATCGCCGCATCGACCAAACTAACCTGTGTATTCGGCTCTGCGCCAAATTCCGTCGAAGCGCCCGAAAAAAGCTTTGCGTGGGACGTGATCTGCGCGTGCACCTCAAGGCCGATAACGACCTCCCAGTCACCAGTTGCGCCCTGAATACGATATGTTGATTCGGTCATGTTCACCACCACTGCTCCGGCTTCGCGACAAAGCCGGCCCGTTCTTCTATAGCGAGCCCTGCGTTAAACACGCTCTGCTCATCCAGCGCCTTGCCGATAATCTGCAATCCTAAAGGCAGGCCTTGCTTGTCCAATCCTGCCGGTACCGACATCGCAGGCAATCCGGCCAAACTGCTAGGCACAGTGAACACATCGTTCAAGTACATGGCCAGCGGATCATCGCTTTTTTCGCCCAATCCGAAAGCAGCACTTGGCGCGGTTGGCGCGAGAAGCAGATCACAGCTTTCCCAAGCTTTGTCAAAGTCCCGTGAAATCAGCGTCCGGACCTTCTGTGCCTGCGTATAATAGGCGTCATAATAACCTGCAGATAAGACATAGGTGCCAATCATTATCCGGCGTTTCACTTCGTCACCGAAGCCTGCTTCGCGGGTGGCGGCATACATGTCTTGCAGCCCTGCCCCGTCCGGCAATTGGCGCATCCCGTAACGCACACCGTCATAGCGGGCGAGATTGGACGATGCCTCTGCTGGCGCAATGATATAATAAGCGGGCAGCGCATATTTTGTGTGCGGCAGAGAAACGTCGACGATTTTTGCGCCTGCGTCTTTCAGCCATTCAATACCCTGCTGCCACAATGCATCAATTTCCGGCGGCATATTATCCACCCGATATTCTTTGGGAATACCGATGCGTTTTCCGGTTAGATCGCTTTTCAGTCCAGCTTCCCATTCAGGAACCGGCAAATCGAGCGATGTCGAATCTTTTGGATCAAAACCGGCCATAGCTTCAAGCATGATTGCGCAATCGCGAACATCATGGGCCATTGAGCCCGCCTGATCGAGCGAACTGGCAAAAGCGATTGTACCCCAGCGAGAACAGCGGCCATAGGTTGGCTTAAATCCGGTAATACCCGTGAATGCAGCCGGTTGACGGATGGAACCGCCAGTGTCGGTGCCGGTTGCCGCAGGGCAAATGCGTCCGGCCACAACCGCCGCGCTACCGCCCGAAGACCCACCAGGAGCCAGATCGGCATTACCGCCATCATTACGGCGCCACGGTGAAATCACATTGCCAAAAGCGCTGGTTTCATTGGAAGAGCCCATAGCGAACTGATCCATGTTCAGTTTGCCGAGCATACCCGCACCAGCCTTGAACAGGTTGGATGAGACCGTGGATTCATATTGCGGTACAAAACCGTCCAAGATCAGACTGGCAGCCGTTGTCGCCACGCCTTCGGTACAGAACAGGTCTTTCATGCCGATGGGCACACCAGCCATTTTACCAAGAGTTTCGCCCGCCGCTTTCGCTTTATCCGTCGCTTCTGCCGCCGCCAGAGCGTGTTCCGGCGTTTCTACCAATACCGCGTTCAGGGCTTTGGCCGCGCTAACCCGCGTGATAAACACTTCTGCTACTTCCTTGGCTGTAAAATCACCCGATGCAACACCGCTACGGATATCCGCGATACCCAGTTCAAAAATCTCAGCCATTATTCAATCACCTTCGGCACGCCAAAGAACCCATGTTCAGCCGCTGGCGCATTGGCCAGTATCTTTTCGCGAACATCGCCGTCTGTTACCACATCATCGCGCAAGCGCAGTTTATTGGGGATCACCGCCGTCATCGGCTCAACCTTGGAACAATCCACTTCGCTCAATTGTTCTACCCATCCAAGGATATTATTGAGCTCTGGAACCAGTGCATCAGCCTCTGCATCGGATATGGCGATCCGGGACAGGTTTGCGATCTTTTTGACGGTTTCTTTATCGACGGACATATTTCATTCTTTATCGGTTCATCTTTTTTAGGGTAATAGCACAAAATATTGTGTACCCCGCGCCGCTAGCATTAGCGCGAGGCCGCTTCAAGTTGAATGAGCGGCCATGACCCAAATTGGAGTAAAATAATTGGCGCGTAAATTTCTCTATTTCGTGGCAGCCATGGTCGTACTGGTCTTGGCCGGAGCCTTTGTTCTGCGCATCTATGGAGAAGACTTAGCCGAAGTGGTGTTCGTACCTGATACGGAATTTCAGGCTCAAGAAGTGCTGGAAGACAGCATTTATGCCGATATTTCGATGTGGTATGCACGTCCCGAGATTAAAAAGGGCAATCCTGCGCTCTGGTTGCCGCAAGGTTTTGAACCCAATGGTGAGGAACTGCAGGGAAAAAAGCGCGCAGCGATATTCTTTATTCACCCGACATCTTTTATAAATAAAGAAAAATGGAACGCCCCGCTCGGCGATAAAGAATCAGAAGCACGCGCCAGAATCTTCCTGCGCGGGCAAGCCAGTGCCTTTAATCAAGTCGGGGACGTTTGGGCACCACGCTATCGTCAGGCCACATTAGGGGCTTTCTTGACAGAGAAAAAAGAAGGCCAGCAAGCCTTGGATGCAGCCTATCAGGATGTTCTGAACGCCTTTGACTATTTCATCCGGGAAGTGCCCGATGATATTCCCATCATATTGGCGGGCCATAGCCAAGGCAGCCTACATCTGACCAATTTGTTGAAAGACCGGGTAGCAGGAACGCCTCTCGCCAACCGAATTGTGGCAGCTTATGTGGTTGGCTGGCCCGTATCGGTAGAAGCGGACGTTCCCGCCATGGGGCTGAATATTTGCGAAGCGGCAGAGCAAACCAATTGTCTGCTGAGTTGGGAAAGTTTTGCGGAACCCGCCGATTATGGCCGCATAATGAAAGTTTATGATACAACTATCGGCTTTACCGGTGAACCACGTAAAGACACCAATTTGCTATGTTCCAACCCGGTAAACGGGAACATCAATTCCGAATCGGCTGCGGACAAAAATCTCGGCACGTTGGTTCCCAATGACAAGCTTAGTGATGCTGCGTTGGTCACTGGTGCGGTTCCGGCCCGTTGTGATGATCGCGGCTTCCTGCTTATCGGCGATCCGCCGGAAATGGGGCCATATACACTGCCGGGCAATAATTATCACGTCTATGACTACAGCCTGTTCTGGAGCAATATTCGTGCAGATGTCATGAAAAGGATGACGACATTTCTCTCTCGTTAATGACCGAAGACCGCGCGGTGTTTCGCGACGTGCTGCCAGATGGCGGCCGCTTGCTGGGGCTCGATGTCGGGACAAAGACCGTAGGCTTGGCGCTGTGTGACGCCCAGTGGATGTTCGCAACCGCCGCTGAAACTATCGAGCGCCGCAAATTTTCGAAAGATCTGGAACGGATCAATGCGGTTATCGCTGCCCAATATGTCACCGGTCTGGTCGTTGGCCTGCCGCTCAATCTCGACGGAAGCCAAAGCAAACAGACGCAGGCAGCGAAATCCTTTGCCCAGAATTTGCGTCCCATAGGGCTGCCGATATTGCTGTGGGACGAACGCTGGAGTACGCAGGCCGTGACCCGCGACCTGATCGCCGCCGATGTCAGCCGCAAACGCCGCAGCGAGGTAGTCGACAAAATGGCCGCTGCCTATATTTTGCAGGGAGCGATAGACGGGCTTGCCGCGATAGAATGATACCACTATAGAGCTGACTTTAATGACATCAGATCAAACAGGTTCACCATCCGCCGCCGGACATCAGTTTCCCGCTGGGTCGGATGCTTTCCCACATCGCCATCTATTGGGCATCGCCGGGATGCAACCTTGGGAGATATTATTTCTTTTGAAAGAGGCCGAGCAATGGGTCGATCTTAACCGAAAATCGATCAAACATTCCGAGCGGCTTGATGGGCTGACTGTGATCAACGCTTTTTTCGAGAATAGCACACGCACGCTGCTCTCCTTTGAAATCGCAGGCAAACGGATGGGCGCAGATGTTGTCAATATGCATGCCGCCCAATCCAGCATTAAAAAGGGTGAAACACTGATCGATACGGCGGTAACGCTCAACGCCATGCGCGCGGATGCGATTGTGATCCGTCATGGCAGCTCCGGCGCGGTCCAGCTAATCGCGGACAAAGTGGACTGCCCTGTTCTTAACGCCGGTGACGGTAGCCATGAACACCCCACGCAAGCCTTGCTCGATGCATTGACGATTCAACGGCGCAAAGGCGATATTAGCGGCCTTACCGTTACAATATGCGGCGATGTCATGCACAGCCGGGTTGCACGCTCTAATATCTATTGCCTGACCACATTGGGCGCAAAAGTCCGCGTTTGTGCACCAACTTCTCTATTACCGGCAGCGCTTGACAGAATGAATGTGGAAGCTTTCTCTAATTTTGAGCAGGCACTCGACGGCGCAGATGTCGTCATGATGCTCCGGCTTCAAAATGAACGCATGAACGGTGATTTCATTCCAAGTCCGAGAGAATTTCATGCGTTTTATGGGCTGACCAGAGAGCGGCTTGCATTAGCAAAGCCTGATGCACTGGTTATGCATCCCGGCCCCATGAATCGCGGTATTGAGATTAGCAGCGATATTGCCGATGATCTCGACCGATCGGCAATTACCGAACAAGTGGAAATGGGTGTAGCCGTCCGAATGGCATGTCTCGACGTACTGACCCGCCGGTCGCGCAGCGTGGAGGGCTGGTCATGAAGAAGTTTTTCACCAATGCGCAGCTTATCCTTGGTCCAGATATGCCGCCACAATCCGGCACTGTGCACGTTGATGGCGACCGCATCGTCAGCGTGAACGATGATTCGCGTTCCCAAGATTATGAGATTATTGATTGTCAGGGCCTTATAATTGCGCCCGGCATTATTGATCTGGGCGTTTTTGCAATCGACAAACCTGCTTTTCATTTCGGCGGAATCACGCGCGCCGCATTAATGCCCGATCAATCACCGGCGCTCGATTTGCCAGCCATGATCAAACATAATGCAGCCGAAGGGAAACCGGATTTATGGTCCCACCCTCTCGCCGCGGCCACGAAGGGCTTACTTGGCAAAGAATTGGCGGAGATTGGTTTGATGAAACAAGCCGGCGCCCGCGCGGTCGCGACCGGCAGAAGCTGGATCGCGGATAGCGGCATCATGCTCAAACTGCTTCAATATTGCCGATCACTGGATATGCCGGTAATCGTCCATAGCGAAGATAGTGGTTTAACCGCAGGCGCAGTCGCAACCGCTGGTGAAACCGCGACCCGTCTGGGATTGTCGAGCGCACCTGCTGCGGCTGAAGCGCTCTCCATCGCCCGTGATATCGCATTGGTGCGGGAAAGCGGCGCGCATGTCCATTTTCGGCAGGTAACCACTGCACAAGGACTGGCCCTAATTCGTTCGGCGAAAGCAGAGGGATTGCCCCTCACATGTGGCATAACCCCTGCCCATCTCTTTTTATCCGACATTGCCACCAGTAATTTCAGAACCTTCGCCAAATTATCACCGCCGCTGCGCAGCGAAGAGGACAGACAGGCTTGTCTCGACGCCATCAAAGACAGCACGATAGATATTATATCATCAGGTCATGATCCACGTGGGCCTGAAGATAAACGCTTGCCCTTTGCGGAAGCAGAATCGGGAATGGCGGGTGCGGAAACGCTGCTTGCGCTATCATTGAACCTAGTCCGCGATGAACTTATCAGCATTAGTCGTTTGTTTGAAATGCTGTCAGCCACGCCAGCCAAAATATTGGGCGTAGAAGCGGGGCAAATTACTACAGGTTTTGAAGCAGATCTGATCCTCATCGATCCGGACGCGCCTTGGCAGGTTGATACCCGTAAAATGGCCGCTTCTGCTGGCAATACGCCGTTTGATAAATTACCGGTTCAAGGCCGGGTACGCGCCATATATAAGGGCGGAAAAGCCCTTTAGCTTTCCCGCCCCGATAGTAAAATTGTTAAATGGTCTTAGCGTGCGGCGATTTGGCGCGGCGCTTTGCTAGCCATTTGTGTCGGACGAACCGTATCCACATTGCGGACGATGCAGTTGCCACCCTTTGCCTTTATGCCTGCGCACATGGCGTTAGCGGACTGCTCATTACCAAAACCCATTGCGGCTAAGCGGTAAAGGGTTTTGCCCTTCACCTTAACGGCGGAACTTGCATATTGGAATGATTTCAGATCGCTATTGCGCTCAGACAAAATGCCCCAAGCGCGCTTCGCGCTTTCGGCTGAAGAGAATGCACCCAGTTGCACCAAATGATTACCATTGGAAACTGCACGAGATCGCGGTGTAAAAGCAATTTTTTGCATGACCGGCTTTACAGCGGAAATGGCTTGAATTGCAGCGGTCGTGACAGGCGCGGCGGTTGTTTCTACCACAGCATTTTCATCAGGTGCCGTTGGGCCTTCAGCAATGAAGGCTTTCTCTGGACTGATTGATGCCGTTTTCGCTGATAAAGTTTTTGCAGCTGGTTTGCTGGCAGGAACATCAACATGGGACACTTCGACATTATTCGCCTTTGCCATAAAATCCACATTGGAACCCGAAACTGGCGCAGGGCCAACAGCAGGCAGCGGCGCATTACGATCAAAGCTTGCCACTTCAACGCTATAATCCTCATCGGGATTTGCATTCGCAACGGCTGGCATCGCCGGTGTCACATTCAGTGCCAGACCAACGGGTTGACCCGGATCGTTAGCGGCAGGTGTCACGTTCAACAACGATGCAACCCGTACTTCATAGGCATCTGGACGAGCCATTTGCGCCCATTGCATGACCCGTTTATCGACGGAAGCTGGTGTTATATCCTGCATCGCCATTAGTTTGGCTTCTTGCCAGCGGCCATCCAAAGCATATGCAAGGCCTAGGTTCTGGCGCGTGCGACCGGAGACATCCGAATTGCGGATAGCCTGTTCCAAAGTGGCAATTGCGGTTTTCGTGTCCCCTGCCATTGCAAGTGCAAGACCGTAATCGGCAGTTGGAATATACTGACGGTTGTTCTCGATCAGTTGCAACGCTTTATTCGCTTTTCCCTGCGCCAATTGCGCCATGCTCAGGCTTAACAGCGTACGGGCATCATTTTTACCAAGTTCCATGGCGTCCAGAAAACTGCGTTCGGCGGATTGGAAACGTCCGGCAGCCATATAGGAATGCCCAAGAAGCGCGCGTGTTTCCGGATCATTACCGACACCAGCGACAGAGCGTTCTGCGTAAATAATCGCATCTTCGGTTTTGCCATCGCGGAGCGCTTTTTCAGCCTTTTTGGCGTATTTCGCACCATCTTTAACTGTAGCAGGTTTCGCCGATGAAGATGCTACCGAGCCGCCTCCAAAAGGTCCGCAACCGGTAAGAGTGGTAGAAATGACCATCGCCGAAGCGGCCAGTTTCAAAATTGTATCGCGTTTCATATCAATGCCCTCGCAATTAAATTCAATATCATCAGTTTAAGCAGCGCCGCGTGACGGAATACGCCCCGCTAGGTCTTCAAGTTCGGGGATAGACTTCAAATATTCGTCGACAGCTTTGGTTACCAACTGTTGCGCCGAAATATTCTTCATAGCCGTCGCCAAGCGCAGTTTTAGGTGCCTATCGGGGTCTAAACGTAAGGTAAACGCGGCCCTGGCATTGCGTGTTCGTGATTTTTTTGCCGGAGCCCGGACTTTCACTGATTGCGGCGTCTCAACTGGTGTTTTACGCGGCGTAGGCGTTTTACCAATTTTGGAATGTTCAGCAACAGGCGCGACTTCACGCGAAATCGAAAGCGGCACGGGAACAGCCTGCTCTACATTCTCGGACGAAGCCTTAGGGACAACTGGCGCAATGACCTCAGGTTCCGGTGCCGCCGGAACTTCTTCCTGATACATGGGCTGCTGGCTCAACTTGGCCGCAATTTCTTCCTGCTGCTTACGAACCGCAGGCACGACATCGGGAATAGCACCCGCAAGCGGATTATAATGATATTGATCAGACTCTGTTCCATTATATCCGTCTGTCTGAACGGCTTCATGGTCAGGGTTCACGTCATATCCCATGTCGTTCCAGCCCAGATCTTCATTTTCATGATGGGACTCGGATGGAAAGGCCATACCTTGACGCCGCATGGCTGGCTTTGCTCCGCCTTTTCTTGCGAGAAGGGACGATGACAGGGATGCTAATGGTTTAGGTTCGGTCATATTCTCTGCTCCTCCCACTAGGATCCAACAACCCGGCGACCAAAATTGCCTCCGGGGCGTATGGCGCCAACATTGCTGGCCGGGGCCATGGCAGGGGATGAGAATACTGTCCGGCGGAAATTTTTCTCTAACCGATCGGAAATATAACTCCACAAATGTTGGATTTCTAAAGAAGAGCGGCCTTTAGGATCGACTTCCATAACGGTCCGTCCGTCAATCATTGATCCGGCAAAATCTGTACGATGATGAACCGTAATCGGCGCGACAGTGCCATGCTGTGACAGCGCGACGGCCGCTTCAGAGGTAATTTTTGCTTTCGGCGTGGCGCCATTAACAACAAATAAAAGCGGCTTTCCTGCACGCTCACATAAATCAACCGTCGCACCCACTGCCCGAAGATCGTGCGGGCTGGGGCGGGTTGGGATGACAATAAGCTCAGCAACCGAGATGACCGATTGAATCGCCATGGTAATGGCCGGAGGCGTATCGATGACAGCAAGTTTAAAACCCTGTTGGCGCAAGATTGCCAAATCAGCAGCCAGTCGTGATACTGTGGTTTGCGCAAAGGCTGGCAATTCCGCCTCGCGTTCATTCCACCAATCAGCCAATGAACCTTGCGGATCGATATCGATCAGAACCACTGGACCTGCTCCGGCCAATTGGGCTTGTACGGCCAAATGACCCGACAAAGTTGTTTTGCCGGAGCCACCTTTTTGGGATGCCATTGCTAGAACTCGCACTCTATTCCCCTTAGTCTCATTGCGGTTTGATCAGGACGTCTGAATTACATTCGTCGCCCTCTCTGACAGAACAGGGCTAAAATAGGGTTAACAAACCCGTGTTGTTTTTTTCCGCACCGAAAAAAATTTACATGGCATTAGATTTCAGCTGCCGGGCGGTTTTACCACGCCAATTTTCTTCCGATGAGGTTACCAAAAATTTGCAAATTGGCGTTAAGAACAAATTACGGATAAGGTGATCTCATAAATTTGCAGACTAAGGGCCGATCAGATGACAATTTCAAAAATAGCACGCCGCTTTTTAATGGCTTCTGCCATATTCGGATTGGCATCCCCCGCACTCGCGGATGTGAAGGACGGGGTTGATGCCTGGGGCCGTGGTGATTACCGGGCCGCTATTGCAGAATGGCGCGGACCTGCGGATGCTGGCGATGCCGATGCGCAGTTCAACATGGGTCAGGCCTATAAACTGGGCCGCGGTGTTGAAATGGATTTGACCAAAGCTGAGCAATATTACAAAACAGCCGCGAATCAGGGCCATTTGCAAGCCAGCGATAATTACGGGCTGATCCTGTTCCAGAATAAGCGTCAAAGCGAAGCCCTGCCCTATTTACAGGCCTCTGCCAACCGCGGCGAATCGCGCGCGCAATATGTTCTGGGCACAGGTCATTTCAACGGCGATTTTGTAGAGAAAGACTGGATCAAGGCTTACGCCCTGATGACAAGGGCTGCTGCGGCAGGACTATCGCAGGCAACTTCAAATATGGCGCAGATGGACAAGTATATTCCGCTGGATGAACGCCGCAAGGCCATTGAACTAGCGGGGCAGATGGAAGAAAATGAAAAACGTGTTCGTACTGCTCAAGTCGGCGGTTTGCGATCGCCCCCGTCGAGCGGCGAAATTGAAACAGCGCGATTACCAGCATCGGCGGCCGTGGTCCCGCCTAGTGTTCCAACGCCAACGCCCGTGGCACCACCTATAGTCAAAACTGCACCGGTGGTCACAGCGGCGCCTGCCAAAAAGCCAGTTTCTGCACCTCCACCCGCTACCGCAACTGCAACCGGGAATTGGCGTGTTCAACTCGGTGCTTTTAGCGATCAAAGCAAAGCAAAGGCCCTTTGGAATCGTCTTGAAAAGCAGATTTCCGACTTGAACGGGTTGCAACCTTATCTTGTGGCAGCGGGTTCCATCACTCGCCTGCAAGCAGGCCCTCTTGCATCAAAGGCAGAGGCTAACAAGATATGTAGTGCGGTCAAAGCCGCTAACAATGACTGTATCGTGAAATCCCAATAGTGGGAGACGTTACAGGAACTTAGCTGACGACCCAATCACGCGATCCGATACCTTGTATATATAGCAAGGCGCTCAGGTCATTGTGATGGATAGCGACATCGGCTGCCGCTGCGGCTTTAGGTTTTGCATGATAAGCAACGCCCATTCCCGCTAAGGCAATCATCGGAATATCATTGGCACCATCGCCGACCGCCATGCATTGATCCAGAGAGAGCCCGGCAGATTGCGCGCTATGTTGCAGCAATTTTGCTTTTCGCTGTGCATCGACGACAGAACCGGTGAGTTTCCCGGTCAAGGAGCCAGCGGCCTCTTCCAATATATTTGCTTCAACACTGGCAAACCCGATGTCTCGCGCCACCGGATCAGCAAATCGCGTAAACCCGCCGGATACCAATATGGTTTTCGCGCCGCGTGCAGCCATGGTCTGAACCAATATTTTGGCTCCCGGCATAACTCTCACCTTTTCATCAAGGCATTTATCAATGGCTGATAAATCCAGTCCAGCAAGCAAGGCCACCCTGCCCCGTAACGCCTCTTCAAAATCCAGCTCCCCGAGCATGGCGCGTTCCGTAATCTCAGCGATCTGATCCTTGATGCCCGCATAGCCCGCCAGTTCGTCGATACATTCAACAGTGATCATCGTGCTATCCATGTCGGAAATTAGCAGCTTTTTTTCCCGATTTTGCTGCGGTTGAACCACAAAATCAATTGCAGCCCCCTCTATAAAAAGAGCGCCCCGTGCTGCCATCAAATTTCCATCAAAATAGATATCAACGGCTTTGCCATCAGTTATCTCGCCCACACGGTCAATTTGTGCGCCTGCTGCAGCCAATCGGTCGGTCGCTGAACTTAGCTCTCCCTTTTTCAGCTGATCTGCTGCTATTAGCGTCGCAATGAGCATAAATTCTCCGAAAGATAATAGGCCTCAAGACGAAAAGCCTAACAAAAATAAAGATGTGGCGTTGATCGTTGGCCCGACGGCCAGCGGAAAATCCGCATTGGCATTGAAGCTGGCCAAAAAGCAACCCTCTGTGATCATCAATGCGGACAGCGCACAGGTATATTCCGATCTTCAAATTCTAAGCGCACGGCCAAATGCGCAGGAGATGGAGGGAGTAGACCATCGACTTTATGGCTATATTGATGGAGCGGACACCTGTTCTGCAGCCCGCTGGGCCAGCGATGCAAAGGACGAAATCTCCGCCGCACATGATAAGGGTTTATTACCGATTCTCGTTGGGGGAACCGGACTCTATATCCGCACCTTGCTCGATGGGATTGCCCCCATACCCGAAATATCCTCTGCTGTTCGGGCTCAGGTTCGGGAGATGGATGTGGCCGATGCCTATGCCGCCCTTCTTTCCGAAGACCCGGATTCTGCTGCGCGCTTAAATGCACGGGATTCGAGCCGAATCATGCGGGCGCTTGAAGTTGTCCGATCCTCTGGCAAACCAATGGGCCATTGGCATGCCCACATGGCGGGCGGCATTTCCGATAATATTGCTCTGCGCCCGTTAGTCCTGCTTCCACCACGTGACTGGCTATATGAACGATGTGATCGCCGTTTCCAGATCATGCTTGATCAGGGCGCCCAAGAGGAGGTTCAAAAACTGCTCGCAAGAGATTTACCCACAGATTGTCCGGTAATGCGGGCCATCGGTGTGCCGGAAATCATTGCGATGATAAAAGGTGATAGCAGCCTTGAAGACGCCCGGACCCGCGCAATGGCCGCCACACGGCAATATGCGAAACGGCAATATACCTGGTTCCGGAATCAGTGTCCCAAGCATTGGCCGCGCCTCGACTGGATAATAAATAACGAAAATATGGATAATATTGTTATTTAATTACAATTATTGACCTTGACACAATATATAAAAATAGGTAGCGCGCCCATTCCAGCGAATGTTGAGCATTGCCTTGCAGTGCAGCATCGCCTATCAAACGCCCGCCCATCGCGGGCTAAACTATAGTAACGGAGCGTCAAGTGGTCGAAAAAAGCGGTGCAGATATATTGGTCGAAACTCTATTGAGTTTGGGCGTCGATACCGTCTTCGGCTATCCGGGCGGCGCAGTGCTGCCGATTTATGACGCGCTCTATAAGCATCCTAAGCTGAAACATATTCTGGTACGGCACGAACAAGCGGCCACCCATGCGGCCGAAGGCTATGCGCGTTCGACCGGAAAGCCTGGCGTGGTTTTGGTGACCTCTGGTCCCGGCGCGACCAATGCGATTACCGGCATTACCGATGCGCTGATGGATTCCATCCCGATGGTTGTTATCACCGGACAGGTCGCGACCAATTTAATTGGGTCAGATGCTTTTCAGGAAGCGGATACAGTTGGCATAACGCGCCACTGTACGAAACATAATTATCTGGTCAAAAAACCGTCTGATCTCGCGGGCATTCTGACCGAGGCTTTCCATATCGCGACCCAAGGCCGGCCCGGCCCCGTCGTTGTCGATATTCCTAAAAATGTGCAGGTCGCCGAAGCGGAATATAGCGCGCATGCAGGTCTTAAAAACTCCCGCTATCAGCCACAGGTTGATGGTGATTTCAAGGCGATTAACGAAGCCGCTGAAATGATCATGCAGGCCAAGGCTCCTGTCCTTTATACCGGCGGCGGGATCATTAACAGTGGACCGAAAGCCAGTGAAACGTTGCGCGAGTTGGCCGAGCTATTGAAAGCACCGGTAACGTCGACACTGATGGGGCTTGGTGCTTTTCCGGCATCGTCCGATCAATGGCTAGGTATGCTCGGTATGCATGGTACATATGAAGCGAATATGGTGATGAACCGCGCAGACTTGGTTGTTTGCCTTGGCGCGCGATTTGATGACCGGATCACGGGCCGGATCGATGCCTTCTCGCCAAATAGCAAGAAAATCCACGTCGATATTGACCGGTCCTCAGTCAACAAAACCATTCGCGTCGATCTGCCGGTTATCGGCGATGTTGGCCGCGTCATGGAACAGCTATTGGCGGTTCTGAAAGGTCGCAAATTCAAATCCCCCGGATATGAAGAATGGTGGGCGCGGATCAAAGGCTGGCGGGCAACCAACTGCCTTTCCTATCCGGAGAGCGAGACCGAAATCATGCCGCAACTGGCAATACGGAAGCTTTGGGAAGCGACCCATGAACGCCATCCAATCATCACGACCGAAGTTGGCCAGCATCAAATGTGGGCGGCACAACATTTTGATTTTGAAAAACCCAATAAATGGCTCACTAGCGGCGGCCTTGGTACCATGGGCTATGGCTTACCTGCAGCCATTGGCGCGCAATTGGGCCATCCTGATGCGTTGGTTATTGATATTGCCGGTGAAGCATCGATCCAGATGAATATTCAGGAGCTAGCCACGGCTACCCAATATCGTCTGCCGGTCAAGATTTTCATACTGAATAACGAATATATGGGTATGGTCCGGCAATGGCAGGAATTGACCTATGAAAGTCGCTATTCCAACAGTTATTCTGACAGCTTGCCCGATTTCATCAAACTGGCCGAAAGCTATGGCTGGACCGGTATATTAATTGAGGATCCTGCCGATCTTGATGCGGGAATTGCAAAAATGCTGGAAACAGACGGCCCCGTATTGGTCGATTGCCGCGTGGCCAAACTGGCCAATTGCTTCCCGATGATCCCATCCGGTGCGGCGCATACCGAAATGCTGCTAACCGCAGAGGATGTTAAAGGTACAATGGACGATAACGCAAAGGCGCTTGTTTAATGCATATCAATGAAGAACAAGTCGAGCGCCACGTTCTTGCCGTTCTGGTCGATAATGAAGCGGGCATATTAGCGCGGATCGCCGGTATGTTTACCGCGCGCGGCTATAATATCGAAAGCCTGACCGTCGCTGATATCAGCGCTGATCATGCGATCAGTCGGATAACCATAGCGACCAATGGGCCGATGTCTGTGATCGAACAAATCATTGCGCAGCTCGACCGGCTAGTGCCCGTACATAGCGTACGTGATCTCACCGCGGCAGGCCCGCATGTGCAGCGCGAACTCGCTCTGGTAAAAGTTGCTGGCAAAGGCGAAAGCCGGATCGAAGCGATGCGGCTTGCCGATATTTATCGCGCCCGGGTTGTGGATGCGACTACCGAAAGTTTTGTTTTCGAAATTACCGGTACGCCGGATAAAATTGAAACATTTGTCAGCCTGATGCGCGAAGTTGGTTTGGTCGAAGTTGGCCGCACCGGCGTCGTCGCTATCGGTAGGGGGCCAGACGCAGCTTAAGAATATGTAATTTACCGTTTAACCATTCGTCATGCCGAACTTTTTTCAGCATCTCAGGCTCTCATCAACGGCCGCGGATATTGAAACAAGTTCAGCGTGACGGAAATATTTAAGGAGTATCAGGAACATGAAAGTTTATTATGACGCAGATGCCGATCTTGGCCTCATCAAAGACAAGAAGATCGCCATTATTGGCTATGGCAGTCAGGGCCATGCCCATGCTCAAAACCTTCGCGACAGCGGCGTAAAAGACGTAGCCATCGCGCTACGTGCTGGTTCGGCAACGGCCAAAAAAGCAGAAACCGCTGGCTTTCAGGTTATGACCAATCCCGATGCTGCCGCATGGGCCGATATTGTGATGATCCTCGCACCGGATGAGCATCAAGCCGCGATTTATGCTGATGACTTGCATGACAATATGAAACAGGGCGCTGCCCTCGCCTTTGCCCATGGCCTCAACATTCACTTCGGTTTGATCGAAGCGCGTTCCGACCTTGATGTCATCATGATCGCTCCCAAAGGCCCCGGCCACACGGTGCGTAGTGAATATCAGCGCGGCGGCGGTGTTCCCTGCCTGATCGCGATTGACCGTGATGTATCGGGTAATGCCCATGACGTAGCCCTAGCCTATGCTTCCGGCGTTGGCGGCGGTCGTTCCGGTATTATCGAAACCAATTTCCGCGAAGAGTGCGAAACCGATCTATTCGGCGAACAAGCCGTACTTTGCGGCGGGATCACCCATTTGATCCAGGCAGGCTTCGAAACATTGACCGAAGCTGGTTATGCACCGGAAATGGCCTATTTCGAATGTCTGCACGAAACCAAGTTGATCGTTGACCTCCTCTATGAAGGCGGCATTGCCAACATGCGTTATTCCATCTCCAACACGGCAGAATATGGCGACATCACAACCGGCCCACGGATCATCACTGCGGAAACAAAAGCGGAAATGAAACGAGTATTAGCCGACATCCAGTCTGGTCGTTTCGTCAAAGACTTCGTACTCGATAACCGCGCTGGTCAGCCGGAATTAAAAGCAGCCCGGAAACAAGCCGAAGCGCATCCCATCGAGAAAACGGGCGCAGAGCTTCGCGCTATGATGCCATGGATCGGTGCTAACCAACTGGTCGACAAAGCAAAGAACTAAGCCCAGGCCTATTCACGCCGCGCCGGTTCCAGCTACAAAATAGCTGATTGGCGCGGTGATACCTGACTTTGTAATTTTAATTATCGTAAAAGAAACGGCGGCAGGACATGGTTCCGCCGCCGTTTCTTTTTGCGTGATTGGCCAACCGTCTCCGTTCTCGCGATCCCACGTTTCGGTGGTTCCGGCCTCAGGTTTTATATCGCATAAAATAAATTCGTCGGCATGGTTGATTTCTACGCTGCAGGAGATATGTATAGCGCTATGCAAACGGTTTCCATCCTAAAGCTACGTCGACTTATGCGCCCTTAGGCGTAGCTGCACGGCTGCAACAGGCCGCGGCACCCGCCTAAGGGATGATTTTTCCAGAAAATTATATTTAATAAGCAATTTCGGCTTTGCGCGAAACGGCTTGCAGCATAAGAGTATCAACCATGCATCCTATACCATCTCAAAAATATCGTCCCTTTGGCCAGATTGATTTGCCAGACCGTCAATGGCCTTCCCGCATTATCGACAAAGCCCCGCGCTGGCTTTCCACTGATCTGCGTGACGGGAACCAAGCTCTGATCGATCCGATGGACGCGCAAAAGAAACAGCGCTTTTTTGATCTGCTGGTTAAAATCGGAATCAAGGAAATTGAAGTGGGCTTTCCGTCTGCCGGCGCCACTGATTTTGATTTTATCTCGGGACTGGTTAAATCCGGCAGCATTCCTGATGATGTGATGGTCCAGGTTCTCACCCAATCACGCCGTGATCTGATCGAAACCAGCTTCGCAAGTCTTGAAGGCGCCAAGCAGGCCATTGTTCATCTTTATAATGCCGTATCTCCGGCATGGCGTGATGTCGTCTTCAAACTTGGGAAAGAAGGCGTCAAGGATATCGCCAAGGAAGGCGCAACCATTTTGCGCGAACAGGCCGAGAAATATCCTGATACCGACTGGCATTTTGAATATTCGCCGGAAACATTCTCTACTGCCGAAATTGATTTCAGCTTGGAAGTCACCGAGGCCGTGATGGATATATTGGAACCAACGGCCGCAAAGCCGCTAATCCTGAATCTGCCCGCAACGGTCGAAGCATCGACCCCCAATATCTATGCTGACCAGATCGAATGGATGTGCAAACATATCAGTAAAAGAGAGCATGTTGTAATCAGCTTGCACCCGCATAATGATCGCGGCTCGGGTATTGCGGCGGCAGAACTGGGTCTGATGGCCGGTGCAGACCGGGTTGAAGGTTGCCTTTTCGGCAACGGAGAGCGCACCGGTAATGTTGATTTGGTAACATTGGGCCTGAATATGTACACACAGGGTCTTGATCCAAAAATTGACTTTTCCAATATGGACGAAATCGTAAAAACGGTTGAATATTGCAACCAACTGCCAGTACCAGCACGCCACCCTTATGCAGGTGAATTAGTATTCACCGCATTCTCCGGATCCCATCAGGATGCGATTAAAAAGGGCTTTGCGGCGCAGGAACAGCGCAATGACGAGTTTTGGAATGTCCCTTATTTGCCAATCGATCCGCGCGATATCGGCCGCGACTATGAAGCCGTCATCCGGGTTAATAGCCAGTCAGGTAAAGGCGGGATCGCGTGGATATTGGAACAGGATCAGGGGTTGAAGCTCCCCAAACGCCTACAAGCCAATTTCAGCCGTACCGTGCAAGAATTGGCCGATGAAACAAGTCGAGAATTGTCATCCGCAGATATTTGGGGTGCTTTCCAGAAACGTTATCATTTGGACGGCAGTGGTCAATATAGCCTGATTGACTATAACGAACGGCAAACCGGCGGTGAACGGATTTTTGTAGGCAAGGTGAAAGGGCCGGACGGAGAAATTTCTGTCAGCGGTCGCGGCAATGGGCTGATTTCCAGCGTTGTTGACGCGGTATCATCGGCTTTGGGCGTCAATCTGGAAATTATGGACTATTCCGAACACGCTCTTGGTTCTGGTAAAGATGCGCAGGCCGCTGCTTATATTGAATGTAAATCTGATGATGGCCGGGAATTTTTTGGTGTTGGCATCAATAGTGATGTGGCGACAGCTTCCGTAGAAGCATTGTTGAGTGCCGTAAATCGTATCTAGGACCGCCGTTAATCGCGCGATTAAAATAACAGTGGAATCTGCATGGTTATGCGGTATGGCACCGCATAACCATTTTTCTTAAACGGGGGAATTTATGACTTTACCGGCACTGTTTAACAATCTTCGCCTTCCGCTTATCGGCTCCCCCCTGTTCATCGTATCAGGACCAGAACTCGTGATTGCGCAATGCAAAGCAGGTATTGTCGGTTCTTTCCCGGCGCTAAACGCCCGACCACAAAGCTTGCTGGACGAGTGGATCCATCAGATCACCGAAGAGCTTTCCGCATGGAATCGGGATAATCCTGACAATCCTGCTGCCCCCTTTGCCGTAAACCAGATCGTTCACAAATCTAATGATCGCCTCGATCAAGACATGGCAACCTGTGCGAAATGGAAAGTACCACTGGTTATCACATCACTTGGTGCGATGGAGGACCTTAATACCGCAGTCCATGGTTGGGGCGGCATCACGATGCATGATGTTATCAATGATCGTTTTGCGCATAAAGCCATTGAAAAGGGTGCAGATGGCCTAATCCCAGTAGCCGCCGGCGCTGGCGGCCATGCTGGAACTACTTCCCCTTTCGCTTTGATGCAAGAAATCCGCCAATGGTTTGATGGTCCGGTCGCTTTATCGGGTTCCATCGGCTGCGGCGCTTCGATTCTCGCGGCGCAAGCTATGGGCGCCGATTTTGGCTATATGGGTTCTGCTTTTATCGCGACCAAGGAAGCGAATGCGGATCAAGCTTATAAAGACGGCATCGTAGAGGGCCGCGCAGGTGATATTGTTTATTCCGACCTCTTTACCGGCGTGAGTGGTAATTATCTCCGCCAATCTATTGTGAGTGCTGGCCTTGACCCAGATAATCTTCCCGACGGAGACTATAAAACAATGGATTTCGGTTCCGGCGGTAATACGGATAAAAAAGCCTGGAAAGATATTTGGGGTTGTGGTCAGGGCGTCGGTGCAATCGACGATGTGCGTTCTGTTCAGAACATGGTCGACCGTCTCATCACCGAATATCGGGCCGCACGAGATGGCTTGGCAACGCGTTCAAATTATTAAACTAAATTGAGAAATGTGCATAATGGACCTGTTAGAGCATGGTGAAACACCTGCTTTAGCGGGTATAATTGTCGAACCGCTTTAATAGAAGCAGCAGCCTACATCTCGCCGCGTTGACGGCGGAGGGCGAACCATTTTGCGACATTGGCATTATGTTCGGCCAGCGTGTTGGCAAATACATGACCACCCTTGCCGTCAGCTACAAAATATAGATATTCGCTTTTCGCCGGATTAAGCACTGCTTCAATGGATGCACGGCCGGGATTGGCAATTGGCCCTTTTGGCAAGCCGACCATGGAATAGGTATTATAATTATTCACGGCGGCAATTTCGGATTGCCGGATGCGGCGGCCCAGCGGTTTTCCCTTTGTGATTGGATAGATAATGGTCGGGTCAGCCTGCAACATCATATTCCGATTGACGCGATTGCTGTAAACGGCAGCAACTGTCCTGCGTTCCCTAGCCAAGGCCGTTTCTTTTTCGACAATCGCGGCCAATATAATGGCTTCTTCCGGTGTTTTAACCACGCTTAGCGCCGTTTTTTTCGGCCAGAGTTCAGCGATCGTATCTTTCATCGCTTTTTGCATGCGTGCAACAACATCCGCCCGCTTTTCACCGCGCTCAAAACTGTAGCTATCAGGTAATATCGAGCCTTCCGCCGGCACATCAATCTCGCCGGTCAGAAGCTTTTCCGCCATCAGCTTCTCATATACAATGATCGACGGCGTACCTTCTGGTATGGTGACGAGCCGTTGAACGGTCTTCCCCCCCTGTAATATATTCAGGATCGTCGCATTGCTGGCACCGGCAGGTATAATAAATTCACCTGCCTTGATCGGCTGAGACCCACCTAAAATCTTTGCGCGGTTCAGGAAAGCATCCGCAGATTTAATCACGCCTTCTTCCTCAAGCGTTTGGGCTGCCATCCCAAGGCTTGATCCAGATTTTATAACGATCTGACGTTCATCTTGTAGAGGTCCACTGGCATTCCATCCGTAAATGAAATTCCCTGTCACAAGAGCAATGATCACCGCTGCGATAATGAGAATTAGGCAACCGAAGCGCCGCATGATGGGGTTAAACAGCCTTCATAATGATGCTGGCATTGGTCCCGCCAAAGCCGAAGCTATTGCTCAATACCGCGTTGACTTTGCGCTTTTTCGCGACGTGCGGTACCAGATCAACACCTTCACAAATATCTTCCGGATCATCGAGGTTCAAAGTTGGCGGAACGATCTGATCACGCATTGCAAGAATACAGAAAATCGCTTCCACAGCACCTGCACCGCCCAATAAATGGCCGATAGCTGATTTAGTGGAACTCATCGACATCGTCTTGATATCATCGCCAAACAAACGGCGGACTGCACCCAGTTCCAAAACGTCTGCCATAGTTGAAGTGCCGTGCGCATTGACATAATCAATGTCGGCAGTTGTCAGCCCGGAACGTTTCAATGCCATTTCCATTGAGCGATAAGCACCGACACCATCGGGATGCGGGGCCGTTACGTGATACGCATCGCCGGACATGCCATAGCCGATAACTTCGGCATAGATATGCGCGCCGCGTGCTTTCGCGCGCTCATATTCTTCCAGACAAACGACGCCAGCGCCCTCGCCCATAACAAAACCGTCGCGGTTTTTATCATAAGGCCGTGATGCGGCTTCCGGATTATCATTATTCGTGGACAGGGCCTTTGCTTGTGCAAAACCGGCGATTCCTATCGGACAGATTGTGGCTTCCGCACCGCCGGCCAACATAACGTCGGCATCATCCAAAGCGATCATCCGCGCAGCATCGCCGATACTATGCGCACCCGTTGAGCAAGCCGTAACCACCGCGTGATTAGGGCCCATCAAGCCATATTTAATCGAAACCTGTCCAGAGATCAGGTTGATCAGGCGTCCGTGCACAAAATGGGGGCTGACCCGGCCCGGGCCGCGCTCATGCAGAACCAGAGATTCTTTTTCAATGCCGGGCAATCCGCCAATGCCCGAACCAATCGAACAACCGACACGCAGTTTTTCTTCGTAGCTCATTTCCGTCAGCCCGGCATCTTCCAATGCCTGTCCAGCGGCATCAATGCCGTAAATGATGAACGGATCTACTTGCCGTTGAACCTTATGATCCACGCGTTTGTCAGGATCAAAACCATATTCATGATCTGCCGGTTTAACTTCACAAGCGATCTGACATTTTTGATCAGACGCATCAAAGCGCGTTATTTTTCCAGCACCGGATTTTGAAGCAAGAATATTGCTCCAAGTTGTTTCCACATCTCCGCCAAGGGGCGTTACCAAACCCAGTCCGGTCACTACGACACGACGCATATCCTGCTCCAATTCATAATGGGCTATGAAGCCCCAATTCAAAAAGCGGCCACCGGTTTAGGAAATATTTCCCAGGCCGGTGAGCCGCTTTGTAATAATTTAGCGATCATTGGCCCTGGAATGCCAGCCATGAATATCCGCCGCACTCCAAAATCAATTAGGCTTTGCTTTTGTTGATAAAATCAATGGCATCTTTAACAGTTGCGATTTTTTCAGCGGCATCATCAGGAATTTCAACACTGAACTCTTCCTCAAAAGCCATCACAAGCTCAACAATGTCGAGGCTGTCAGCGCCCAAATCATCGATGAATGCCGCCTCTTCAGTCACTTTGTCGGCTTCAACGCCAAGATGTTCAACAACGATCTTTTTTACGCGGTCTGCAGTCTCACTCATAAGAGTTCCTTCTTCATAGTAATTAATTTCCATTTTGTCCTAGTGCCATGCCGCGCAGCTTGCAAGAGGGCACGCGCAGCTTTGTGCATTGATCGAGATTATTGACGAAATTTACCGTCGGCATGAAAAACAAAAAAATGCATATACAGATAAAAGTTACGTTCTTAGCTGATCATCGCCATACCGCCATTTACATGCAGCGTCTGACCAGTGACATAGGATGCCTCGTTACTGGCAAGATAGGCAACAGCAGCGCCAATATCTTCGCCCGTCCCCATTTTTCCCGCCGGAATTTTACGATTTATCTCGTCTTTCTGGGCATCAGTCAGCGCCTCCGTCATCGGCGTAGCGATGAAACCGGGGGCCACGCAATTCACGGTAATATTGCGCGATGCCAGTTCCTGTGCCAGCGCCTTGGACATGCCGACTAAACCAGCTTTGGACGCCACATAATTGACCTGCCCCGGATTTCCGGTCGCACCTACCACGGATGTGATCGAGATTATCCGGCCATGCCGCGCTTTCATCATCGGACGGGCCGCAGCGCGCATCAGACGGAAAGCGGATTCCAGATTGACCGTCATCACATCGGACCAGTCTTTATCAGACATCCGCATCGCCAATCCATCCCGTGTAATCCCGGCATTATTTACCAAGATGTCAATCTTGCCGAGCTTCTCGACGACTCTTGGAACAAGCGCATCCACTTCTTCAGCATCGGACAGATTGCAGGGCACAATCACATGTCCATCACCGTTCAAATCCGCAATCATCTCGGTCAAAGTCAGTTTGCGCGTGCCGGATAAGGCTATTTTAGCCCCGCGCTCTGCCAATGCTTTGGCAATGGCGGAACCAATTCCGCCGGATGCACCGGTTACCAGTGCAGTCATTCCTGTGAGATCAAACATTTTCGTTCCTATCCTAAATATCGGAATATAATTTAAAGCGAACCCAGAAAGGCCTCAATATCATTCATGGAAATCAGGCTCGTCGCTTCAACATCCTTATTGATCCGCTTGACCATCCCGCCCAGAACTTTGCCGCCAAATTCAACAAATTGTTCCACGCCCGCTTCAGAGAGATTTTCGACCGTTTCGCGCCACCGCACGGTCCCTGTTACCTGTTCCACCAATAGCTGGCGGATTTCATCTGCCTCTGAGACCGTATCGGCGGTGACATTCGCGAAAATTGGAACAGCGGGTGGAAGAATACTCGCCTCCGCAAGTGCCTCTTCCATGGCCTCCGCTGCCGGTTTCATCAGCGAGCAATGGAATGGCGCCGATACCGGCAGCAATATACCGCGTTTAATCTCATGTTCTTTTACCAGAGCAATGGCGCGTTCAATCGCCCCCATATGCCCCGAAATAACAACCTGTGTCGGGTCATTGTCATTAGCGACGGTACAAATTTCACCTTGCGCCGCAGCCTTCGCCAAATGGGCCGCCTTTTTCACATCCGCGCCTAGCAAAGCGGCCATACCGCCCTCGCCTACTGGCACAGCCTTTTGCATCGACTGCCCGCGCAGTTTCAGCAATTCAGCGGTCGTCGTCAGGTTCAAGGCGCCCGCGGCACATAGCGCAGTATATTCACCCAGACTATGACCCGCGACATAGACGCATAGATCAGGGAGCGAAACGCCGCCTTCTTTTTCCATCACGCGCAATGTCGCAATCGCATTAGCCATAATCGCCGGTTGCGCGTTTTCAGTCAGTGTGAGTTCATCCTCTGGACCTTCGCACATCAGCTTGAACAGATTTTGTTCCAGCGCGTGATCGACTTCCTGAAATACTTCGCGGGCCGTACTGCTGGCCTCGGCCAAGGCTTTGCCCATGCCAACAGCCTGACTGCCTTGTCCCGGAAAAATAAACGCCCTCATGATCGCCCCTTATATTTTGTTAATCTGCTTTCTCCGCAGGTAAGAGGGAATGGCGCAGCATGCAAGTATCGCGACATAAATCGCTTTAGCCTGTCAGACGGTTATCCGACTGAAGTCGGCTCTCCAGCGGCGCTCACATGGAAACTTAGGCCTTATTCCTATGGTAACGAAAAACCTGTCCTGCGCCGGTTACCACTTAGAATATCACGGGATGATGGAGAGCTACGCGATGCAGGTTCATGGTGGCTATGGGCTATTCGCACCACTAGCCGTTCGAACATATCTACCGCCACCACCGCCGCTACCGGATTACCGAAGGATCGGAAGAAATCCAGATACGCAAAATTGGCGGGCACATGTTCGAATTTATCAAGTGAGATGGGGTGTCTGCTATGGGCGCAAAAGGGAATGTTATAGATATAGTTGCTGTCGGTCAGCTTGCGCCCCAGTTCCCGCCATTCCGGCAGATCATTTGGGTTCCCAATACCGGTCATCGACTTCTAAACAGAGCTCGCTTAGCGCCAAGTCTGTCATTAAACATGGTATTCTGCTGCGATTTTATTATTCACATGCCTATGCTCGCAGGCGCTAACGCTCAATCGCAATCAAGTTTGCTCTTCACCAGATCGTGCATCAACCGGTAAAGTTTCGATTACTGCTGTCTCCGCTTGAGTTTCATCCTCCGTCAAGCCTTCGCGAAAGCTTCGGAGTCCCTTACCTAAATCAGCCATTGTCTCCGAAAGACGGTTTTTTCCAAAAAGAACGAAAATCACTACTAATACGACCAACCAATGTGCGGCAGAAAGCGAACCCATAATTTAATTCCTTTTATGGAAAGTAATGATGAAGTAGCAGAATGACAACGTAGATTTAACTATCCGATCTGGCTTATGGCCAATCCAGCCAACGCCAGTACACCGAGCGTTTTTAGCACGTTCCAACGTAACGCAAAAATAAATAATAATGCGATGAGCGCAAGCAATGCCGCGCGCCAGTCAAGGCTGGTCCAATCGGGCATATCGAAATGCAACGGGCCAGCGGACACGCGCTCGACTCTCTCGAACAGCACATGTAATGCAAACCACAAAGTGAGATTTGCAATAACGCCAACAACGGCAGCGGTGATGGCTGCAAGCCCGCCTTTTAGCCGCTTGGCATGTTGTAATCTCTCGATCCACGGGGCGAGTGCAAATATCCACAAGAAACAGGGCGCGAACGTGACCCATGTTGTCACGACGGCACCGATGATGCCAGCCATAACCGGTGTAAATGGTTCAGGCACTCGGAACGCCGCTAGAAAACCCACAAACTGCGTTACCATTATAAGCGGCCCGGGGGTTGTTTCAGCTAGCCCCAACCCGTCCGCCATTTCACCCGGTTGCAACCAACCATAACCGTTTACGGCCTCTTGAGCCATATAGGCGAGTACTGCATAGGCACCGCCAAAGGTAACGACAGCAAGCTGGGAAAAAAACAGTCCGATTTTCCAAAGGACATGGTCTGGTCCCACAGTTGCAAATATGAGCGCTAGCGGAATGGCCCAAATGATACCCCAGACAATGATCGCTCGGATCGTCTCCCTCCATGGGCGAGGAGAATCTTCAAAATTGTCGCCATTCCCCATCTTGATGGCAAGCCAATCCGGGCGCGCAGTCGCCACAAATATCCCGAGCCCACCGGCACCCAAGACAACTAGCGGGAATGGGAGGTTAAATAGGAACAAGGCGCTGAATGCAGCAACCGCCAAAGCTCGTTTGAAATTTGTGTTAAGCGCTCGGCCCGCAATGCGCAGCAACGCCTGAACCACAATGGCGAATACCGCCGCTTTGATCCCCAAAAACAATGCTTCAAACCAATCGAGATTGGCGGCAAATGCGTAAAGCAGCGAAAGTGCGAGTATGACCAGCGCGCCGGGCAGAACGAACAATGTTCCAGCAGCAATCCCACCTCTCGTACCGTGCAGCCTCCATCCTATCCAGGTTGCAAGTTGCTGCGCTTCAGGTCCGGGAAGCAGGTGGCAGAAATTGAGAGCGTGGAGATATTGCTCCTCGTCAATCCAGTGACGTTCCTCCACCAGTTCGCGGTGCATCAATGAAATTTGCCCTGCAGGGCCCCCAAAACTGAGCATCCCGATACGTGCATAGACCCGCACGGCATCTGAAAAACTTGGGATTGTCGTTTTAACTGCCACCCAAAACCTCCATGCCTTTTAATCCGGAAAACCTAATTGAACAAATGCAACGCTTGGGCGTATCGCCTGACCGGGAGGTTGCTCATTCCCGATGTGCCTCGATTATAGGAGACCCTTCGGGCAGATCAAAGTAATCTTTGCGGCTGCTTTAACCCGCTTGCGTCAGAAATGCCGACCGACCGCTTCCACTCAGTTTCGGTCATTCGAACTGATCAGATGGAAAACAAAGGCGGCTGGGCGGGAAACGCCCCATTTTCGGTTATCTAGCTTCGAAGTTCGTGTAATTAATAGCAGCCATTCACGCCAGCGCATTGTAGGCGACGGCAGCCAGCCCTGCGATCGCGCTAATGAGCCAAAGACGTCTATAAGAAATCGGCTTCGCCAATAACAGCGTGGAAGCCACCACTCGGTGGGAATCAACGCCAGTCTCGCGAGAAATAGCTTCGGCAAAACGACGCCACACCTCCTCATCATTGCGTGATCCGCTCGGGATTTCCTGTCGTAGTGCCGAGAACACATCTCCTGCCGTTCGCCAATTGCCTGCGCTTGTGTAGTCAAGACGAACAGCAAATTGCTTTTCGACATCGGCGATCGCAGCGATCTCATCCCCGTCCCCACCGAGGCCCAATGTATAAAGGGGTGATGAGGCAGCGTTTCCCATCGGCACATGTTACCTGTAGCTCAATATTTTGCAATGTCCGTTATAATGGCATCCTAATCCGAAGCCGAATGGCAGCTCCCCACCCACCTGTTGCCGTTCGAAGTGATTGCATGGAAAATAAAAGCGGCTGGTCGGCAAGCGCCCCAATTACTGACGATATGTGCATTTCATTACATACCCAAAAACCGCCGCTTAATGATCGACAGTAAGTCGTTTGGTTCCGCTATTTCTTAGCGGCGACAGTTAACCATCGCGACGGGGCGCTGAAGTGACCAACTCCGTCATATTCATCATATTCTACGGAAGTCCAATTTCCTGCTTTACGGTAAATCCGTTCAGCAACATCACGAGATAAATGATTGTAGTATCGCCGGTGCGCATCCCAACCTTCTGACCCTGCAGTTTTGTAACTCGCGAAGTGCCAGCCACCTGGCTTTAGCGAATCCCAAATGCGTGTGAGGATAGCTGGCAACCCCTCGTGGGGAACGTGCAGCAACGAGGCACATGCAACAACTGCATCGTAACTCTCGCGCTCATCAAGGTTGTCGAAGCGCAACACACGTACAGGCCGCCCGAGTCTTTCGCTAGCGAGAGATACCATGGCTTGTGTTCCATCGGTCGCATCCACGTCAAAACCTAATCGCAGCATTTCAGCGGCGTCGCAACCGCTACCACAGCCAAGTTCCAGAATACGGCTACCTGCCTTAAGCTTGGGCAGAAAAGCTAACAGATCGGACGACACCTCATCTGGGCGTGCATTTGAATAAGGGCGAGCATTGCCCTCGTAAAAATCTAGCGTGGCGGCATCATAAAGATGAGGCATGTGCGATGTTGCTACTTCGGCACTATGGCGTGACAATTATTATTTCCTTTTATCCTGCTAGCCTAGATGCATACTACAAATCGATTGTTTCCGAACGACAAAATTTTGTTTTACTCCCCGAAACCAGCCCTTCCGTTTCCCACCCAATTGTCGTCCTCCAAAATGGTCCAAGGTAGCGTCCACTTTCGGGAAGTTGCGGACATTACTGATCCGGCGGCGAACTAGAGGCGAAACGCCGTAACCCTATCCCATCTTTCCTACAGATAACCAAATAGGTCATATAAGTATTTTCTCCCTCAATAAGGAAAATGCATATGACCTACCAATCCCCCCAATCCACCTTCACCGACATCCCGCCCGCTGCTGATCTCCCGCAGCCCAAGGAGCGCCATGATGGCTAGTCGCCCGATAAGCAGGTGCTGTTTCTCGAAGCCTTGGCGCGGACCGGTAATGTCAGGGCGGCTGCGACTTATGCCGGACTGTCTCGGGAAAGCGCTTATAAGTTGCGACGCAGACCAGATGCCCTCGCCTTTGCCCGCGCGTGGGATGCCGCGATCATCCATGCGCGGGATGTGTTTCAGGATGAGCTGCTTGATCGCGGGCTCAATGGCTGGACCGAGCCTGTTTGGTATCAGGGGGAGGAAGTGGGAACGCGGGAACGATGGAGCGCACCGTTATTTCTGGCGGCGCTGGCGCGGCTCGATAAAATGGCTGATGGCGTTACTCTGTCGAACAAGACCGCGCGGGCTGCGGCGGATCATTTTGATGCGCTGGTCGAGGCTATTGGGCAGGGCAGCGATTGCGCGGAGCTGCTGGAAGCGATTGACGCAGAGGCTGCGCCGTCCGTACAACGCAATAAGCGCCGTGCGGATGGACCATCTGGGGCGGACGTGATGGCCCAATTTTCCAAGAGCACCGAGATGATCCGGATCAATAGCATGGCGCCGGAGGATATTAATGTCTCTGACCTCGACATTGCCGAGCGCGAGGATTGGGATGATCTCCAATGGGAACGCGCGCATCGCAGCGGCTTGTTGGAGCGCAGCGGGGTGTTTGATGATCTTCCCGACCCTGTGTGATTTGTGTGAACTTTGAAAGGTAGAGGAGGTTTTATTCGCCGGGCGCGGGCTTCTGCCCGCTTGGCTTTCCTCGCATAAGCTCGGGCGCGCAGTCGCGCTTGCCTCGCTGCGCTCGGTCGATGCTCTCAAGCTTAGCACCAAACCGACGCACCGCGGAGGCAAGGCCGACCGGCAGCCGCGCCCTATGGCGCGTAGCCAAGCGGGCAGAAGCCCGCGCCCGGTGCCTGAGGCCTAATAAACATTGCATTCATCCCGCAAATCCGCCATGAGCGCCGCTTCCGCGTCATTCGACTGTTCGAATCACCGGAAAAACAAAGAAGGCCGGAGGGGCGTGTCTGCATGGTGCGGCGTCAGCGATCGGTAATATGAAGGAAATACTGCATGCCAATGTACGAGCATGTCTTCCTCGCGCGTCAGGATTTGAGCCAGTCTCAAGTCGATGCACTCGCTCAGGAAGCTACAAAAATTGTTGAAGCTAATGAAGGCAAAGTCGTTTTGACCGAAACTTGGGGCCTGCGTACGCTCGCTTACAAGGTTCAGAAGAACCGCAAAGCCCATTACGTGATGCTGCGTCTTGACGCACCAACCACTGTCATTGCCGAGCTTGAGCGCCAGACCCGTATCAATGAAGACGTTATCCGTTTTCTGACCATCCGCGTGGACGAACATGAAGAAGGCCCATCAGTGATGATGCGCAAGCCTGATCGTGACACCCGCAGCCGTGGCGGACCCGGCGGTGATCGCCCCCCTCGCCGCGACCGCGACGATAGTTAAGCTAGAAAAGGAGTTATAAATATGGGACGTCCATTTTTCCGTCGCCGCAAAAGCTGCCCCTTTTCCGGCAAAAACGCACTACCAATCGACTATAAAGATGTGAAGATGCTGCAAGGATATATTTCCGAACGCGGCAAAATCGTACCTAGTCGTATCACCGCAGTTTCCGCGAAGAAACAGCGCGAATTGTCCAAAGCCATTAAACGCGCTCGCCATCTTGGCCTGTTGCCGTATCTCGTGAAATAGGAGCAAGAGACATGGATATTATTTTGCTCGAACGCGTAGAAAAACTGGGCAGCATCGGTGATGTTGTTACAGTGAAGAACGGCTATGCCCGTAACTTCCTGCTGCCAAACAAAAAAGCGCTGCGCGCTAACGCCGCTAACAAGAAGGTTTTCGAATCTAACCGTGCGCAAATCGAAGCCGACAATGAAGTGAAACGCAAAGATGCTGAACAAGCATCTGGCAATGTTGACGGCAAACAGATCGTTTTGATCCGCGCGTCTTCAGCCAGCGGCCAACTTTATGGTTCAGTTTCGGTTCGCGATATTGTTGAAGCCCTAAATGCTGACAATGCCAATATTGAAAAAAGCATGGTCATCCTTGAAAAACCAATCAAAACAATTGGTGTTTTTGAAGTTCGCGTCCGTCTTCACCCTGAAGTTTCTGTCAACGTACAGGTCAATGTGGCCCGTTCCGACGACGAAGCCGAATTGCAGAAAGACGGTATCGACGTAATCGCCCAGATGTTTGAAGATGACCAGGCCGAATTGGCTGCTGCAGCTTTATCACCTGAAAACGAAGACGACGGTGAAGCCGAAGCGGCTGACACAGAAGAAGCTTCCGATGAAGCGGCTACTGAAGAAACCGAAGAAAGCACCGAAGACAAAGAATAATTGTCATCCACTGATTTAAGGGCCCGGAGCCGGAGCGTTACATTGTAACAATCCGCCTTCGGGCTTTTTTTATATCTAGAACGATGGGAATTGCGCCCACTATGTGAGCGCCGCCCGAAAACCGCGCACCATTTTAACTCAGATCAATTTGGATGGATGGACTGGCTTAATAGCCCATCAAGCCGAGCACTTCTTTCCGGCTGCGGGAATCGTCTAGGAAACATCCTAAAAGCCGACTGGTCGTCATGCCAACACCCGGTGTCCGTACGCCGCGCGCCGTCATGCAACTATGGCTCGCCTCGATGACAACGGCCACACCTTGCGGCTTCAGATTATCCCAAATACATTCCGCGACTTCGGCCGTCAGGCGCTCCTGCACCTGTAAACGCCGCGCAAAGCCGTGAAGCACACGCGCCAGTTTGGAAATCCCGACGACGCAGTCGGTGGGCATATAGGCAATACTCGCTTTGCCGATGATCGGCGCCATATGATGTTCGCAATGGGAATGAAAAGGTATATCCCTCAGCAGGACGAGCTCGTCATATCCGCCGACTTCTTCAAACGTCCGGGCAAGATGAATTGCGGGATTCTCTGTATAGCCTTCGCAATATTCTTTCCATGCCCGGGCGACGCGTTTTGGAGTATCAAGCAGGCCTTCCCGCTCCGGATCTTCGCCAGACCAGCGAAGCAATGTTTTCACCGCCTCCTGAACGTCATCGGGGACCGGAAGTTTAGCGGCTTCACGAGCGGCAAGGGCATCTTCAAAACTGTCAGAATAGTCGGCCAAAAGGCAATCCTTTACGGGTGCAAAATTACATGATGCCAACAAGATACGCGCCGCCGTGCCCCAGTGCAAGTGCACCGAAGCCGGTATTGTCATAAAATTCAAAAAAATGGTGCGCCCGGAGAGATTCGAACTCCCGACACCCTGATTCGTAGTCAGGTACTCTATCCAGCTGAGCTACGGGCGCACATTGAAGGTCGTCAGATAGGGGCAGTTTCCCTTGCTGGCAACCCATTTTATCTGTTTTTTATTGATCTTTCGTAAGTGCTGCCTGAGCCGCGGCAAGACGAGCAATCGGAACCCGATATGGCGACGCGCTGACATAGTCGAGACCGGTTTTCTCACAGAAAGCGATGGAGGCGGGATCGCCGCCATGTTCGCCGCAAATACCCAGTTTAATGCCAGGCCGCGTGGCCCTGCCCCGTTCTGCGGCCAATTCGATCAACTGACCAACGCCTTCAATGTCGAGACTGACAAACGGATCGCGCGGAAATATTCCCTTATCGACATATTGTGTCAGGAAACGGCCCGCATCATCGCGGGACACACCCAATGTAGTCTGGGTAAGGTCATTGGTACCAAAGCTGAAAAATTCGCCATGTTCAGCAATTTGTCCGGCCATCAAGGCGGCGCGGGGAAGTTCGATCATCGTACCGACAAGATATTCGATACGGCGGCCTTTTTCAGTAAATACTTCTTCGGCCATGCGGTTGACAACATCTTTCATCAATTCCAGTTCGCGCGCGGTAGCGACCAACGGGATCATGACTTCGGGAATCGGCGCTTCACCGCTTTTTTGTGCAACTTCACAGGCGGCTTCGAAAATAGCACGCGCCTGCATTTCGTAGATTTCGGGGTACGTGACACCAAGGCGGCACCCCCTATGTCCTAGCATCGGGTTAAATTCATGCAGCTCGTTCGCCCGCTGTTTCAAGGTTTCGACCCCGACATTCGCAGCGGCAGCAACTTCTTCAAATTCCGACTGTTGATGCGGCAAAAATTCATGCAACGGCGGATCGAGCAAACGGATCGTCACCGGCAATCCCACCATCACTTCGAAAATCTGGCGAAAATCATCGCGCTGTTCGGGCAGCAATTTAGCCAGCGCTTCACGGCGGCCCGCTTCATTGGCAGCCAAAATCATCTGGCGCACAGCCGTGATCCGTGAACTGTCAAAGAACATATGTTCCGTCCGGCAAAGCCCGATGCCTTCTGCGCCAAAATCGCGCGCAACCTGGCAATCCTGCGGTGTCTCGGCATTGGTGCGAACACGCAGACGCCGGACTTTATCAGCCCAGACCATCAGCACACCAAAGTCACCGACCAGTTCCGGCTGAATCGTTTCAACACGGCCCGCCATGACTTGGCCATTGCTTCCGTCAATCGTCAATATGTCGCCTTCTTTCAGCTCTCTATCACCGATTTTCAGGACTTTTGTTTCCATATTGATACTGAGACTACCCGCACCGGATACGCAAGGACGGCCCATTCCGCGGGCGACGACAGCAGCATGTGACGTCATACCACCACGTGCCGTTAATATGCCTTTGGCGGCATGCATGCCGTGAATATCTTCAGGAGATGTTTCCACCCGCACCAATATGACGTCATCGCCCATTTCCGTGCGCCGTTCAGCGGTATCGGAATCGAATACGATAATGCCGCAAGCCGCACCCGGAGAGGCGGGCAAACCGGTTGTCAGGACATCGCGCTTCGCTTCGGGATCGAGCGTCGGATGCAGCAATTGGTCCAAAGCCATCGGGTCCACCCGCAATACGGCTTCTTCTTCGGTGATAAGGCCGTCATTCGCCATATCAACAGCGATTTTCAACGCCGCCTTGGCGGTGCGCTTGCCCGAGCGTGTTTGCAGCATCCATAATTTTCCGCGTTCTACGGTAAATTCAATATCCTGCATGTCGCGATAATGGCGTTCGAGCAAATCAAACACTGTGGTTAGCTCGCCATATGTGTCCGGCATTGCTTCTTCCATCGACAATGGTTTGGCATTGGCCTGTTCCCGCGCAGCTTTGCTCAGATATTGCGGTGTACGAATACCGGCGACGACATCTTCCCCCTGTGCGTTGATCAGCCACTCGCCATAATAGGCGCTGTCACCGGTCGATGGGTTGCGGGTAAAAGCCACACCTGTCGCAGAGGTTTCCCCCATATTGCCAAAGACCATCGCCTGTACGTTGACGGCAGTGCCCCATTCGGACGGAATGTCGTTGAGCCGCCGGTAAACTTTGGCGCGTTCGGCCTGCCAGCTACCGAATACAGCGCTGATCGCGCCCCATAGCTGGTCATTCACGTCCTGCGGGAATGGCTTGCCCCATTGCTCTTGGACCAATGTTTTATATTCGCTGACCAGCACTTTCCAATGTTTAGACTCCATCTCTGTATCGGTAAAGAAGCCATTGTCTTCCTTGATAATTTCCAATGCTTCCTCAAACGCATCATGGTCGAGTTCCAGCACAACATCCGAATACATCTGGATGAATCGGCGATAGCTGTCCCATGCGAAGCGTTCGTCGCCAGAGGTTTTGGCAAGCCCTTCGACCGTGTCATCGTTCAAGCCAAGATTGAGGACAGTGTCCATCATACCCGGCATGGATGCGCGCGCGCCGGAACGGACCGAAACCAACAGCGGATCGGCCGCATCACCGAATTTCTTGCCGGTAACAGATTCAATATGAGCCACGCCCTGTACGACTTCGCCGGTCAGGCTGTCGGGATAAACCCCATTGTCCTGCATAAAGCGGGTGCACATTTCGGTGGAGATTGTGAATCCCGGAGGAACCGGCAGACCGATATTCGCCATTTCTGCGAGATTGGCACCCTTGCCGCCCAGCAAGTTGCGCGCTTCTGTTTTATCTGATGGCGCGCCATCCGCATCCATGCCACCACCAAAACGATATACATATTGGGTCATTCTTATATCCAATCTCGCAATTTTACGGCTTTAAAGTTCACACAATTCACAGCATCTATAGAAGCGATCACGTCATCTCTCTGGTTCTATTTGCGGTTCCAAAGTTCACACGGTTCACAGCATATAGATCCAAAATTATATCATCCCTCGATTTTAGAGAAATCAGCCACTTGGTGGACAGCGCGGCGAAAGCGGTCGAGCAGCGCAAGCCGCGCAGTCCGTTTATCTTGGTCGCTGTCGTTCACGGTCACATCCTCGAAAAACTGGTCAATCGGCACGCGCAGGTCAGCGAGCGCAATCATGGCTTTCTCAAACTCTTCCGCCACAATGGCAGCGGTCACATTCGGCTGCGCCGCATCCAGCGCATCGATGAGCGCCTTTTCGGCTTTTTCGGGCGTGTAGGAAAGAGATTTCCCTCCCCCTTCGTCATACTGACCAGCGACATCATCACCCTGAACTTGTTTCAGGGTCTCGGGAGATCCTGAAACAAGTTCAGGATGACGAGAGGCGGAGGTGGAAGCGTCCGGCGCTTCTTTCTTCAATATGTTGGATGCGCGTTTGTAACCGGCGAGCAAATTGGTGCCGTCTTCGGTTTCTACGAATGCCTGCAAAGCCTTTACGCGGGCAAGTAAGCGCACGAGATCATCTTCTCCGCCCAGCGCGAAGACTGCGTCGATCAGGTCGTGACGGACACCCGCTTCGCGTTGTTGGACCTTTAGGCGGTCGGCGAAAAAGTCCAAAAGCTTCTCAGTGTCTGGCTCGAACCGCCCCTCAAAAAAATGTCTATACTTTCCTGCAACATCCATCGATATTTCGGCAACTTCCTTACTATCAACCCAAACCGTTGCCTTATCGGCACCAAAGACAATACCAGTCCCGCCTTCTTGTTTTACTATTAACTGCGGTAAATTTGGTATGTTCAAATGGCTATGAATAGTGGTTCGATAGTTACCAAAAGCTTCATCAAACGCCAATCCAAGCGGAATTCTAAGCTTGTTAGTTTCGACTAGCGAAAGAATTCCTAAAGTTGCTCGCCTCAGAGCAAAAGGATCTTTAGAACCAGTTGGAGCTTCGTCTATTGCATAAAAACAGACCAAAGTATCCAGCTTATCCGCCAAACTCACGCACACCGTCACCGGATCAGTCGGCACATCATCGCCCTGCCCGACCGGCTTGTAATGATCTCTGATTGCGTGTGAGACTTCTACCGGAAGTCCTTCTTTCTCTGCATAATAGCCGCCCATCAAGCCTTGCAGCTCGGGGAACTCGCCGACCATTTCGGTGACGAGATCAGCTTTGCAGAGACGTGCGGCCTGCTTGGTCTGTTCTGGGTCGGCACGGAGTAACCCAGTCCCTTCTAAAGACGCCAACCACTCAGCCAGCTTGGCCACACGCTCTACCTTGTCGGCAACAGTTCCCAGTTTTTCATGGAACACAATGTTGCTCAATTTCTTTCGATGATCGTCCAAAGCCGTCTTCTGGTCAAGTTCCCAGAAGAATTTGGCGTCGGACAGTCTTGCCGCCAGCACTTTTTCATTGCCTGCTGTAATCGCCTTGCCACCGTCACTGGCGTCAATATTGGCGGTGCAGACAAAATTCGGTGCCAGCTTGCCGAATTTATCGCGGCAGATAAAATATTTCTGGTTCACGCGGGCGGTCAATTGAATGACTTCCTCTGGCACATCCAGAAAGGCCGGGTCAAAGCTGCCGAGCAGCGGAACCGGCCATTCGGTCAGGCCGGCATTTTCAATCACCAGGCCTTCGTCTGCGACCAGTTCCAGACCCGCATCCGATGCCGCCTTAGCAGCACCATCACGGATAATCGCTTCCCGCTCCGCCTGATCGACAAGCACATGGCAAGCGCGCAGTTTTTCGGCATAGTCACCGGCATTGCCGATGGTGATCATGCCCGCATGATGGAACCGATGGCCCACGGTATCATAAGATGACGTCAAGCCGTCAACCTCGCAGGGTACCAGATCATCACCCAATATCGCAACTATCCCCGATAAAGGCCTGACCCAGCGCAGACTTTCCGTCGAAGCACTAGCATCGCCCCAGCGCATGGATTTGGGCCATGGGAAGGCTTTGATGATTGCCGGTATGGCGTCGGACAGCACTTCGCTCGTCGCGCGGCCCGGCTTGTTGATCACCGCGAACAGGGTTGGACGCCCCTTGACGTCACGTACTTCCAGTTGATCACGGTTCACACCATTTTTGCGGCAGAACCCTTCGATAGCCTGATCCGGTGCGCCTTCTGGCGGCCCTTTCGCTTCTTCGCTGACAGCTTCGGTCTGCGCTGGCAGATCTTTTGCAATCAGCGCAAGCCGCCTTGGCGTCGAATAGACGGTGATTTCGCCGGTTTTCAGTCCAGCTTCGCTGAGTTGCGCGACAAAAAGCCGCTCCAAATCAGCCCGCGCCTTAGCCTGCATACGGGCCGGAATTTCTTCGGAGAGTATCTCGAGGAGGAAATCGGTCATTATGCCACTCTCCACACTACAACTTCGTCATCCTGAACTCGTTTCAGGATCTCACGAAGCAAGCACTGGGACTGAAGAGATCCTGAAACGAGTTCAGGATGACGGGAATGGCTTGTACGAATTGGATGAATCATCATGCTGCCCACCCGTTCTTGACCATATGCGCTTCACAGCTACCCTTGGCTAAATCCCGCACACGGCCCATATAGCTCGCCCGTTCCTGCACAGATATCACGCCGCGCGCTTGCAAAAGGTTGAACACATGGCTCGCCTTGATCGCTTGCTCATAGGCCGGGATGGGCAATTTCGCTTCCAGACAATTTTCGCATTCACCAACAGCCTTGTTGAACAAGTCAAACAGGGTTTCGGTATTGGCAATTTCAAAATTCCACGCCGACATCTGCTTCTCATTATCCAAGAAGATATCGCCGTAACTCACGCCATTACCGTTATAATCCAGATCATAGATACTATCGACGCCCTGAATATACATCGCGAGCCGTTCCAGCCCGTAAGTCAATTCTCCGGACACCGGCTTGCAATCAAATCCGCCCATTTGCTGGAAATAGGTGAATTGTGTCACCTCCATGCCGTCACACCAGACTTCCCAGCCCAGACCCCACGCGCCCAAAGTGGGACTTTCCCAGTCATCCTCAACAAAGCGGATGTCATGGAGCATCGGATCAATGCCGATTGCAGTCAGGCTGTCGAGATAAAGCTGTTGTATGTTCGGCGGCGATGGTTTGAGAATCACCTGATATTGATAATAATGCTGGAGCCTGTTGGGGTTCTCGCCATAGCGACCATCGGTAGGCCGACGACACGGCTGCACAAAAGCTGCATTCCACGGATCAGGGCCAAGCGCGCGCAACGTGGTTGCGGTGTGAAACGTCCCTGCGCCCATTTCCATATCATATGGCTGCAAGACGGCGCACCCCTGATTGCTCCAATAATCATGGAGCTTCAGAATGATCTGCTGGAAGCTGAGAGGCTTCTGATCGGTCAATTTTATAGCTTTCTTCGCAAGTGCAACAGGTTTGGCGCATGCTTTGGCGAAACCGACCCGAAGAATCAAGGCGTGATTGGCTTTTCTGGTTACTCAGCCGCTCCCAATTCTTCCAATCGTGCTAGAGATACCGCCCCCGTTTCGGCTATTTATGCCAACTGGGAATATCGTTATGATCATTGCAGTAATCTTCCGATTAAGGCACCTAGTCTTGCAGTCTGCCGAATTTCCCAACAAAAATGGATCACATACCAATGATGCGCCACTGGTTTTCAACGTTACTTATGTTGCCACTCACACTCGGATTGGCTGCTTGCCAGCCTGAATCGCTCCAATCAGCGGGCAGTGCCGCTCCAAAGGCGACCGAAATTGTTACGATCCCCGACGATCCGGATCCTGCAATCTGGGTGATTAAGGATGAAGACACCACCATCTATCTATTCGGCACGGTACACATATTGAAACCGGGCCTAAGCTGGTTTGACGAGGCCGTGAAAGAGGCTTTTGATGCATCCGACGAACTGGTTATCGAAATGATCAGACCGGACCCTGCCGCCATGGTGAAAATCGTCAATGATCTGGCGATAGACACAACGGGCGTTTCGCTGCGCGACAAGTTGGATCCTGAAGACCGGACAAAATATGAAGCAGTCATGGCGTCCCTAACTTTACCGGTAAATGCTTTTGATCCGCTGGAGCCATGGTTCGCAAGCGTCAGCATGTCGCTGATCCCGCTGAAACAAAGCGGATTTGAAACAGATAGCGGCGTTGAAGATATTCTCACCTCCCACGCGACAGCACGCGGTATGACGATAACGGGACTTGAAACGGCGGAACAACAACTGGGCTTTTTTGATAATTTGCCGGAAGATGTCCAAATTCGGTTTCTAAATTTCAACGTCGATTCCATCGGCGAGATGGCGGACGGCATGGAAAATATGGTCGCCCACTGGGCTAATGCTAATATCAGTGCCTTAGCGGAACTGATGAATGCGGGACTGGAGGAGAAAATTCTCTACGAGACTTTATTATCAAACCGGAATGCCAATTGGGCACAATGGGTGGATGAGCGCATGAAACAACCCGGTACCGTCTTTGTCGCAGTAGGCGCTGGTCATTTGGCTGGAAAGGATAGCCTGCAAGAACAGCTTAAAAAACGAGCATTGGTTGCGAAGCGTATCAAATATTAGCTTTTCTGCACGCCGCTCTTCCCATTCCCTTCTTTCATAACCAGATAAGTGTCATGAACTATCTTCGAATATTGCTGAGCATGATCGCCGTTATCGGGTTAAGCGCATGTTCCAACGCGCCGGAACCCGCCCCGTTGGACCTAATCACCGAAGGCAAACCAGCGCTTTGGAAAATCACCGGTTCCAAGCCAGAACAAGTCGGCGTAGCTTATATGTTAGGCACCATCCATATATTGCCCAAAGGCGTGAATTGGCGAACGCCGTTGCTGGAAAGCGCGCTAGGCAAGTCCGACCGGCTGGTCATTGAGGTGCTTGGTTTAGAAGACACTCAAAATGCAGCCAAAATATTCTCAAAACTCGCCCTGTCACCAGGTCAGGTCGAGATCGACAAGCGGGTAAAGCCATCGCTGCGCGCTGATCTGGATGCTATAATCGACAAGAGCAAAATTCCCGAATTTGCTTTGAATCGCATGGAAAGCTGGGCAGCAGCATTATCTTTGGCCTCTGCGCAAACCAATAATCTGGGTTTGGATGCCGACGAAGGCGTAGAAAAAAATCTTGTTGCCCAATTTGGCAAACTTAAGAAACCGGTGGAAGGCCTTGAAACTATCGAACAACAGCTCGGCTATTTTGATAGTTTGCCGGAAGCGCTGCAGCGCGAAATGCTAACTAGCGTTGTCGAGGAAGCTGCCGACACAAAGGATTCTTTCGAGAAGCTGTTCAATGCCTGGCTTACCGGAGATGTTGATACGATCGTTGCCCTATCAAACGGGGGTATATTAGAAGACCCCATCAGCCGCGAAAAACTATTGGTTGCCCGCAATCAGGACTGGGCTGATCAGCTCGATAAAAAACTGCAAAGTTCCGGCACATCGTTTGTCGCCGTCGGGGCCGCACATCTAGTCGGGCCGGATGCTGTCCAGAACATGCTAAAAAAACGCGGATATAAAATTCAGAAAATCCAATAAATCTAATAGATAGATATCCGGGGCAAATGCATGACATTTATATTTGATCAGGAAACCGCGCTTATATCGCGCAGTGATGGATCTTTCACCATTAACGCCAGCAATGTGTATAAAAATCCAAGCGGCGCGGCATTTGGCGGCTGGGTAGCGGTCATCATGACCAAAGCGGTGCAAGGTCATGAACAATGCCGAAGCCCCATTGTCTCGCAGCAAACCACATTTATCGCTGGTGTCGAACCGGGAGAAGTAGAAGTAACCGCCCGCTTGTTGAAGTCCGGCGCCTTCACACAATTTTGGCGAACCGAAGTTTCGCAAGCCGATAATATTATTGCCGTATCCGATATTGTATCGAGCCAGCGGCGGCCAACTGACCTTAATTATCAGATCGCTATGCCGGAAATAAAGCCTCCATCGGAATCGGCCATCTTGCGCCCAATGAAAGAAATAGCGCCTTTCTGGATCAAAACCTACGATCAAAGAATTGCCAAAGGCCCGCCATTTCTTGTTAACACACCACCGGAAACTTTAGTTTGGATAAAAGAAGTCGATGATCGCCCACTTGATCGGTCCAGCATTATCGCGATTTGCGATACCCCCATGCCTCGCGCATTTTTCCTTTCCGAAGATATTCGGGTAGGATCGACCGTATCCATGGCAACCTATATATTCGCCAGTGAGGAAGACATTGCTGAAGCAGGATCAGACTATGTCTTGCTGCGAACAAACGGCGCCACATCCCGAAACAGCGCCACTGACCAACGAGTTGAGCTTTGGTCAAAGTCAGGAAATTTGCTCGCGACCAGCAACCAGATTGGTTTTTTCCGCTAACGGTAAGCCATAGGTTTTTGGACCGCAATTTGCCTTGCTTTTTCCCCGTCTGCTGCCTATAGCGCCCACTTTCCGGCCATGAGCACCCTGGAGGCGTGGCGGAAATATCGTAAAAACTTAATTTTGGAGCAATATTATGAGTGATCTGCTGAAACTATCAGCCGAGCCTCGCGAACGGGCTGGCAAGGGAGCCTCCCGTGCACTACGTCGCGAAGGCCGCATCCCCGCCGTTATTTACGGTGATAAAAAAGAACCTATTACGATTCATGTTGAAGAAAAAGCGCTGAATAAGCTGCTCGGCACCGGCCACTTCATGAACTCGCTGATCATGATTGATTTAGACGGCAAATCAACTCGTACCCTTCCAAAGGACGTTGCTTTGGACCCGGTTTCTGACCGTCCTTTGCACGTTGATTTTTTCCGTCTCGCCAAGGGCGCAAAGGTACAGGTCAATATTCCTGTAGTCTTCGTCAACGAAGAAGATTCACCTGGTCTGAAACGTGGCGGCGTATTGAACGTTGTTCGCTATGAGCTTGATCTTATGTGTGATGCAGACCTGATTCCTGATCAGATCGAAATCGACGTTACCGGTCTCGAAATTGGTGATTCCATCCATATTTCGGCGGTTACTCTTCCTAAGGGCAGCGAATCAGCCATTACCGATCGTGACTTCACGATTGCTGGTATCGTCGCTCCTTCCGCGCTCAAATCTTCTGACGACGAAGCAGAAAGCGCAGCCGAAGAAGCTGAAGCAGCTGAAGACGGCGAAGCAGAAGGCGGTTCGGACGAGTAATTTCCGTCCGTTAAAACCTTCTCTTTTGGGCGGAGAAAAACATGCAACTTTGGGTCGGCCTCGGCAATCCGGGCGCACAATATGCGCTCCACCGCCACAATGTCGGCTTCATGGCGCTGGACGCCTTGGAAGAAGTGCATGGGTTTCCCGCGCCTAAACAGAAATTTCAGGGCTGGGCCGTCGAAGGACGGCTCGGCTCCGAAAAATTGCTACTTTTAAAGCCGGCAACCTTCATGAACGAAAGCGGACGCAGCGTCGGCGAAGCCATGCGCTTTTACAAGCTGGAGCCAGAGGACGTGACGGTTTTCCATGACGAGCTTGATCTTGATCCGTTTAAGGTGAAGGTAAAAGTCGGTGGCGGCCACGCCGGGCATAATGGATTGCGGTCTGTTGATGCCCATATCGGCCCGGACTTTCGCCGCGTTCGTATTGGGATAGGCCATCCCGGACATAAAAGCCGCGTCCATGGCCACGTACTGGGCAATTATACAAAGGCCGAGATTGATCCTTTGGCCCATATGCTCGGCGCGATTGCAGCGGAAGCGGATTGGTTAGCCAAGGGTAATAATCCGCGCTTTATGAGTGAATTGGCGCTCAGAATGCAGGATGATTAAATCGCTCTACTGGTGAGTGTGTCATATCGCACCCACTATTATATTTCGACAAATGCCCTTCGACATGCTCAGGGCCAACGGTTTTGGAGTTATAAAAATGGGTTTTAAATGCGGTATAGTTGGCCTTCCCAACGTCGGAAAATCAACATTATTCAATGCGCTCACACAAACGCAGGCGGCGCAGGCAGCCAATTATCCGTTTTGCACGATTGAACCGAACGTCGGCCAAGTTGCTGTTCCTGATAAGCGGCTCGACCAGATAGCCGCCATTGCAGGCAGCAAGAAGATTATCGAAACCCAACTCGCTTTTGTGGACATTGCCGGCCTCGTCAAAGGCGCTTCAAAGGGTGAAGGCTTGGGCAACCAGTTCCTTGGCAATATCCGCGAAGTCGATGCGATTGTCCATGTTCTGCGCTGCTTTGAAGATGACGATATTCAGCATGTCGCAAATAAAATCGATCCGATTTCCGATGCAGAAATTGTGGAAACAGAATTGCTGCTTTCCGATCTCGAAAGTCTTGAAAAGCGCGTTCCTGCTTTTGAGAAGAAAGCCAAAACCGGCGACAAAGAAGCAAAAATCGCCGCCAGCGTTTTGGGCCAAGCGCTTGAATTGCTCCGCGAAGGCAAGCCTGCACGGCTCACGCAGCCCGGTGATGAAGAAGAGCAGAAGATATTCGATCAGTCACAATTAATCACTGCCAAACCGGTGCTTTATGTCTGCAATGTCGATGAAGGCGATGCAGCTAAAGGCAATGCGATGAGCGCGGCGGTGTTCGAAAAAGCCAAGGCCGATGGCGCAGAAGCAGTCATCGTATCGGCAGCCATCGAATCCGAACTGGTCGGCATGGAAGCCGAAGAGCGGGTCGAATATCTGTCAGAACTGGGCCTGGAAGAATCCGGCCTCGCCCGTGTTATCCGCGCCGGTTATCAATTGCTTGACCTGCAAACCTTCTTCACCTGCGGCCCCAAGGAAGCCCGCGCGTGGACAGTGCATAAAGGGTCAAAAGCTCCGCAGGCTGCTGGTGAAATCCATACGGATTTCGAACGCGGCTTCATTCGTGCAGAGACCATTGCCTTTGATGACTATGTATCTCTGGGCGGCGAAAGCGCTGCACGGGACGCCGGTAAGCTCCGCCAAGAGGGCAAGGAATATGTCACGCAGGACGGCGACATTATGAATTTCAAGTTCAATGTCTAACTTGTCATAATCGCTCGCTAGACTGAAAACAGTCTAGGGAGCCATTTATGATTCGTTATATTTTGCAGCTGTTTATAGCTTGCACTTTATTAGTCGGTTGCGCCGCGTCACAGGCGGCTGCACCTTCCGCTGCTAGCAGCAATGCCCTGCACGCGGAGCAAAACCGCGAGCCGGTTACGATATTAATTTCAATTGATGGCTTCCGGCCCGATTATCTTGATCGCGGGATAACACCCAATTTGAACGCGTTAACGGCTGCGGGCATTCACGCAGCAATGCGGCCTAGTTTTCCGACAAAAACATTCCCCAATCACTGGACCCTTGTGACGGGCAAACGCCCCGATCATCATGGCATCGTCGGAAACACCATGGAAGATGCAGCGCGGCCGGGTGAAACATTCACGATGGCCAGCAAAGACCCTTTCTGGTGGAATGAAGCGGAACCGATCTGGATTACGGCTGAGAAACAAGGCGTCCAGACAGCGACCATGTTCTGGCCCGGATCAGAAGTCGAACTGGATGGCATTCGCCCCACCAACTGGTGGCCCTTTTCTCAGGAGCTTTCCAATGACCGCCGCGTCGCGGCCATCATGGATTGGATGCGCCGCCCCGCGGCAACCCGTCCGCAACTGGTCACTTTATATTTCGACACGGTCGATACCGCTGGCCACTATTTCGGCCCTGCACCAAGTCCAAAATTAAACGCCGCGATCAGCGCCGTTGATGAGAATATCGGTAGCCTGAAGGCTCAGCTTGCCGCCATGGGTCAACCTGCTAATTTTGTCATTACATCCGATCACGGCATGGCAGAGACTTCGCCGGACCGTATCATCTATCTTGACCAAATTTTGCCGCGCGATCAATATCGTTTGGTAATCGACGGGAACTATGCCGGAATAGAACCGCTGACAGACGATATGAGTGTAATCAAAACGGCCTTTCTGAAACCCCATGAGAATATGATATGCTGGGACAAAGCGAATATTCCTGCTCAATTCAAATATGGCAAAAATCCGCGCGTGCCATCCATCATCTGCCTGCCCACAACCGGCTGGGTCATATATCAAGACAAGCCGGAATATATGACCGGCATTGGCGGCGGTCATGGCTATGATAATTTCCATCCCGACATGTTGGCATTTTTTGTGGCCAGCGGGCCTGATATTATCGGCAATGGCAAGATTGCGATATTCGACAATGTCGATATCTATTCGCTGGTCGCGCATTTGATCAACGTCAAACCCAATGAAAGTGACGGTAATCTTTTGCCATTTAAACAGGCGCTGAAACGTTAAAATTCTGCCATAGGAACATGGGTCCCTTAGGAAAGAACATCCATGCTCTACTATAAAGATATCGAAACTAATATTGTCCAGAAATTCGGATCTTATGAAGTCACACACGAAGAAGTGATTGAGTTTGCATCAAAATATGACCCACAGCCTTTTCATTTGAACGACGAAGCCGCCGCAAAAACCCATTTTGGCCGCGTATCGGCCAGCGGCTGGCACACCGCAGCCATGACGATGCGCATGCTGGTGGATCATATGAATGCCCATAAGCAGGCGGGATTAGGCTCCCCCGGTGTCGAGAATCTCCGCTGGATAAAACCCGTGCACCCGGGTGATACTCTGCGGTGTGAGCTTGTTACGCTGCAAAAGCGTCAATCGGAAAGCCGTCCGGAGATGGGCATATTGAAAAGCATGATGACGGTGTTTAACCAACATGACGAAAAAGTCATGACGATGGAAAGCACCAGCTTGATTGAGGTGCGGGGGAATTAGATTGTTTCCCTTCAATCTCACTGCGAGAGATATGTTCCTCACTTTCTCCCGAATAGCTTTTCAATATCCCCATGCGCTAATTTGACCCAAGTCGGCCGCCCATGATTGCACTGGCCGGAATGCGGCGTGACTTCCATTTCACGGAGCAGAGCGTTCATTTCGGCAACGTTCAAAACACGCCCTGCCCGCACCGATCCATGACAAGCCATGGTTGAGGCGACATGGTCAATCCGCTCTTTAAGGGACAAAGCCTCGTCATAGGCACCCAGCTCATCGGCCAAATCGGTAATCAGGCCTTTCACATCGCCAGAACCGAGCATCGCGGGTGTTGCCCGAACCAGCATGGCCGATGGACCAAAACGCTCCAGTTCCAATCCAAATTCCGACAGTTCGGCCACCCGCGCTTCCAAGCGGTCACAGGCATTTTCATCCAGTTCGACCACTTCGGCCATTAACAAAGCTTGTGAAGCGACCGTGCCGCCCTCTACAGCTTTACGCATCCGTTCAAGCACTAACCGCTCGTGCGCGGCATGTTGATCGACAATCACCAATCCGTCTTCCGCTTCTGCCACAATATAGGTTTTTGCCACTTGCCCGCGAGCGATACCAAGCGGGTGGCGGGACGCTTCTGGAACAGGTTGTGCTGCTTCCTCGGCCCGGCCCATAAGCGGCGCTAGTTCACTCTGGTCCATTGCACCAAATGCGTTTGTATTTTCATGCATGGCGGATGGATAGGGCTGTGACGCGATAGTCGTCCTTCCTCCCATATACCCTTGCGCGGTAAAGATATTCGTCTGAGGGTCGGGTGCGGATGGTTCTGTTTGCCAGTTAGCCAAAGCGGAAGCCGCTGGCCGCTGAACCGCACGAAAGCCACCTTCGTCCAGCGCGCGCCGCAACCCGCTGACGATCATACCGCGCACCATTGCCGGTTCGCGAAAGCGCACTTCGGTTTTAGCAGGATGGACATTTACGTCCACAAGCTCCGGAGGCATATCGATGAACAAGGCGACGATAGGATGACGATCGCGCGCAAGCATTTCTGCATAGGCCCCGCGCACCGCACCGACCAGCAACCGGTCCTTCACGGGCCGTCCATTTACAAAGAGAAACTGATGATCCGCAACGCCGCGATTATAGGTTGGCAGGCCCGCTACGCCGGAAAGCCGGACGTCTTCGCGTACAAGGTCCACTGCTACGCTGTTAGCGCGCAGCTCTTTATTGGTGAGCGCCGCGACTCGATCCGGCCCCGTTTCCCCGCGCTGCACAGCAATAGCCTTGCGCCCTTCATGGGTCAGTGTGAAACCGATATCGGGCCGCGCCATGGCAAGGCGGCGGACAATATCGACACAAGCGGCATATTCACTCCGCGGGGTGCGCAGGAATTTTCGTCTCGCGGGTACTTTGGCGAAAAGCTGTTCCACACGAACTTTAGTCCCCGGCGGAATGGCGGCTGGCCCGTCATTTTCGACCTCTCCATGATCGACAATCCGCGCCCAGCCATCTGCGCCTGACACCCGGCTTTCGATGGTTAGCCGCGCCACGCTGGCAATGGAAGGGAGCGCTTCACCGCGAAAGCCCAAGGTCGAAACCATTTCAATCGCGTCATCCGGCAATTTGGAAGTCGCATGCCGTTCCAGCGCCAATGCAATATCGTCGCGAGACATGCCGCAGCCATTATCGCTGACTTCGATCAGATCAAGGCCGCCTTGTTCCAGACGGACATTAATCTGGTTCGAACCAGCATCTATGGCATTTTCAACCAGCTCTTTTAGCGCGCTGGCGGGGCGCTCGACCACTTCACCGGCAGCTATCCGATTGATCAGGCTATTTGGGAGTCTTCTTATTGACATGACGGCATTCCTAGCCCAAGCGATCATGCCAAGCGACCATTGATTATCATATAGTTAATTGAGGTGTTTTGCTGGACGATTCAATTTGTTGACTTCACCCCCCGTTCAGTCGAAATGTCGTGATGAGTTTACTTAGCGGCTTCAGCTGCAAATATTGAAAAACACAGGTAAAAGCATGATATTTGGAAATCTGTTCAAGTTCAGGTCTCAGGACATGGCAATCGATCTCGGCACAGCCAACACGGTTGTATATGTTCGCGGTCAGGGAATTGTTCTCAATGAGCCATCGGTTGTCGCGATTGAAACCATCAACGGCGTCAAGAGAGTGAAGGCCGTTGGCAATGATGCCAAGATGATGATGGGTAAAACACCCGACAGTATCGAAGCGATTCGTCCTCTGCGTGATGGTGTGATTGCCGACATTGATGTAGCCGAGCAGATGATCAAACATTTCATTCAGAAAGTGAATGGAAAGAACAAATGGTTTAGCTATCCTGAAATTGTGATCTGTGTGCCCAGTGGATCAACCTCTGTGGAGCGCCGCGCCATTCGCGATGCCGCTTCCAATGCCGGGGCTAGTCAGGTTTTCCTTATCGAAGAGCCTATGGCTGCGGCCATTGGTGCCGATATGCCGGTGACTGAACCAATCGGTTCGATGGTTGTCGATGTTGGCGGCGGAACGACCGAAGTTGCTGTCTTGTCTCTTCGTGGTTTGGCTTACACCACGTCGGTTCGCACCGGCGGTGATAAAATGGATGAAGCCATTGTTTCCTATGTGCGCCGCCATCACAATCTGCTGATCGGTGAAACCACAGCGGAACGGATCAAGAAAGATTTCGGCGTCGCGCAAGCTCCTGCTGATGGCGTGGGCCACACTATTCATATTAAAGGCCGTGACCTTGTAAATGGCGTGCCCAAAGAAATTTCGATCAATCAGGGACAAATCGCTGAAGCATTAAGCGAACCGATTGGCACGATTATCGAGGGCGTGAGAATTGCGTTGGAAAATACAGCACCAGAACTGGCGGCTGATATTGTGGACCAAGGCATTGTTCTTACCGGCGGCGGCGCGTTGATAGCTGGTCTGGATGCCGCCCTGAGCGACGAAACCGGTTTGCCGGTTACCGTGGCCGAAGATCCTCTTGCCTGTGTGGCAATTGGTACGGGCCGTGCGATGGAAGATCCCATGTTCCGCGGCGTGCTGACCACAGCTTGATGAACTACGGGAACAGATGATTAAAGCGGAAGGATAAGCAGGGATGGCGCCGCCAAAGAACCGGCGCCCAGGATTTTCCAAGCGGGCGCAATATAGCATATTCGCAAGCTACTTGCTGGGCATATTGGGAGCAATCGTGGGATTCCTCTTGCTGCTTATTTCTATTTTTGATCCTCAGGGCTTTTCCGTGCTCCGCACTATTGGAGCAGAGGCCACTGCACCCGTGAGTAAAACATTATCGGACGCCGGTAGCGCAACCGGCAATGTTGGAGAGAATATAGCTGCCTATTTTAACGCGGCATCCAAAAATACCGCAATGAAACGCGAATTGAAAAAAAACCGCATCGAAATTTTGGAAGCACGCTCCCTGAAGCAGGAAAATGAGCGATTGAAGCGGTTGCTAAAACTGGAAAAAGAAGTTCCCGATGCCATTGGCATGGCCCGTTTGATCAGTTCGACCGCCTCCAGTTCTCGCCGCATGGCAACCCTAGGTCTCGGAATCACCGACGGCATATTAATCGGTCAACCAGTGCGTGCTCCCGAAGGTTTGGTCGGACGGGTTGTCGAAGCCGGTCCAACAACCGCCCGGATTTTATTAGTCTCTGATAGTCAAAACGTAACCCCGGTTAAACGGGCGAGCGACGAACTACCTGCCTTTGCGACCGGTCGCGGCGATGGCACGGTGGACATCCGTCCCATAAACCTTGGCACGAACCCTTTTAAGGGCGGGGATCTGCTGATCACATCGGGCAGTGGCGGGCTTTATGCGCCCGGCATTCCCGTAGCCGTTGTCATTCGCAAAACCGATACCGGCGCCATTGCCCGGATATTGGCCAATTCGGCAAAAGTGAGCCATGTGATCGTACAGCCCATGTTTCAAGCCGAGACCGTGGCAGCGATAAAACAGGAAAAAATTGACGAGGCCGAGGCGGAAATTGAAGGCGGCGAGTAATGGCAAAACCCTATCGTTCGCGAATCAACCGGCAACCGTCCCAGTTACGTATTAAGTTTATACCGTCGATCACCGTCATCCTTGCCTCGATGGTCACTGCGCTGCCTATAATAACAGATTATCCCATCCTCCCGCCCCTCGGGCTGTTGGTGCTCTTGTCATGGCGGATGATCCGTCCCGGCTATTGGCCGATATGGGTGGGGTTTCCCCTGGGCATAGTCGATGATATTTTCAGTGGGCAACCATTCGGCAGTGCTGCCTTTTTATGGTCGGTGGTTTTTATTGCACTAGATGCGCTTGATAGGCGCGGCGTTGGCCGTGATTATTGGCAAGACTGGCTCATAGCCTCGCTTTCCATTATTTTTGTGCTAATATGCGGGATGCTCATCATCGACTTCCAAAGCAACTTGCTCCGGCTGGAAATATTGGTGCCGCAAATCCTGCTGTCGGTCTTGCTATATCCTTTCGTCACACGCTTGATTGGTACGATTGATAATTGGCGGGTTGCGATATGAGCATAAAGAGCGGAAAAACCATCAGCGGCGCGGTTCAGGAACTCACCTTTTCTCGGCGCGCGACCGTCGTTGGCGGGTTACAAGTTGGCATTGGTGTTTTGCTTGCCGGACGCATGGCTTATATTTCGGTGGCTGAGAATGAACGCTATCAGCTTCTATCGGAAAGCAACCGCGTCAATTTGACACTGGTACCGCCACGGCGCGGATGGTTGATTGACCGTCACGGCAAACCGATTGCGAATAATAAAACAGATTTCCGGGTCGACCTGATCCCCGACCGGATGAAGGACAAGAAAAAGACCGTCGCAACGCTCGCGGAGCTTTTATCGCTGGATCAGGAAGCGATTGACCGGATCAATAAGGAGCTGAAACAAGCGAGCAGCTTTCAGCCGGTTCAGGTTGCAACCGGACTGGACTGGGAAAGTTTTGCAGCGGTCAGCGTGCGCCTTCCCGATTTGCCCGGCGTATCTCCGCGCCAAGGTTTTTCAAGATATTATCCTACTGGCCCTGCGATCGGCCATTTGGTCGGCTATGTCGGGATAGCCTCTGCCGAAGACTATAAAGCAAATCCTGATCCCATATTAGTCACACCAGGCTATAAAATCGGCAAGGACGGCCTCGAAAAGATATTTGAAGACCGTTTGCAGGGAAAACCCGGCGCGAAGCGGGTTGAAGTCACCGCGCGCGGAAAAATCGTGCGAGAGCTCGACTCAAGGCCGGACACGCCCGGCAAAGCCTTACAGCTTACACTCGACATTGATTTGCAAGATTATGCCGCGCGCCGCTTGGGGCCTGAATCCGGCTCTGTGGTTGTGATCGATTGCAAGACCGGTGATATTTTGACGATGACCTCCATGCCGTCGTTCGATCCCAATAGCTTTTCAGACGGCATCGGGCAGACTGAATATGGCATGTTACGGGATGACGACCATGTGCCCCTTCGGGACAAATCTTTAAAGGGCTTATTTCCACCCGGTTCAACAATTAAACCAATGGTGGGATTGGCGTTTCTGGAGGCAGGCCTGAGCCCGGACGAGACGGTGAACTGCAACGGCGGCCTTCGGGTCGGCAACCGCGTTTTTCGGTGCTGGAACAGGCGCGGGCACGGCCGGGTTAATATGGCCAAGGGCATTTATCAAAGCTGTGACGTCTATTTCTATCATTTCGCTCAGAAAATCGGGATGAATCCTATTGCCCTGATGGCCAATCGCCTCGGTCTGGGTCAGGAATTTCCGCTGCCAGTGGCTAGCCAATTTTACGGCACAGTGCCCGATCCGCAGTGGAAGATGAAAAAATATAACAAACCGTGGCAAGCCTATGACACTGTCAATGCGACCATTGGACAAGGCTATATGCTGGCCAGCCCGCTTCAACTGGCGGTGATGGCCGCGCGTATCGCCACTGGCAAGTCGTTGATGCCCAATCTTTTGGCCAACACAAAAAGACCGCCCGCAAAAACGCTGAATATTGACCCTAAGCATATTGCCTATATCCATGACGCCATGAGCGAGGTTGTTAACGGAGCCGGAACCGCAGGACGCGCTCGGCTACCGCTGGAGAATGTCAAACTCGCGGGCAAAACGGGGACGGCGCAAGTGGTCAATCTTGACCATGGTCGCGGCGGCAAAGATGTGGCGTGGAAATATCGCGATCATGGCCTGTTCGTCAGCTTCGCACCCGCAGATAATCCCCGCTATGCCGCCGCGGTGGTCATTGAACATGGCGGCGGGTCTGGTGCGGCCTATCCGGTCGCCCGTGACGTCATGACATTTTTGTTCGACAAAGAGAAAGCAATGAATGTTCTGACCGATCTTGAGAAAGGTTGGGGCGGTACAATTGCAGAGCGTATGGATCAGAAAATGACCGCCTATCGCAGGAAAATTGGCGCGGAACCGGTGCCTACCAAGGCTCCCAAGACTCCAGAGGGCGCGTCGCCGACCACAGAGGCACCAACCACCGGAGCACAAGCCACTGAGACACCAACCACTGAATTGAGCGATTAAGGCGATGAACCAATTTGGTAAACGGGACCACAGCCGTTGAACGATTTTATTCCCGCACCGATTGCGCAGCTCCCTTGGAGAACGATTTTACTGCTTTTGGCGCTGGCGAGCTTTGGTTTCGTTGTTCTCTATTCTGCCGCAGGCGGCAGTCTGACCCCTTGGGCCGGCCTCCACATGATCCGGTTTCTTGTCTTCCTCAGCATGGCTATTGTATTTTCACGGCTGAAGGAGAATTTCTGGAAAGCCATTGCATTTCCGGTTTACATCGGTGTTGTTATCATGCTGCTGGGTGTAGAACTAATCGGAGCGGTCGGCGGCGGTAGCCAAAGATGGCTCAATCTCGGTTTCATTCGGATACAGCCGTCAGAGTTGATGAAGCCCGCCATCATCTTAGCGGTCGCGCGTTTCTATGATCTTTTACCTGCGGGCCAGATAAGAACATGGGGGGCGATATGGCCGCTATTGGCTCTGCTCGGCGTCCCCTGCGTGTTGATCCTGATACAACCCGATCTTGGTACAACCATCACAGTCGTTGCAGGCGCTATAACCGTGGCTTTTCTCGCTGGCTTACCATTGCGGTTATTTGTCGGCGGGGCAGCAACCATTGCAATCATCGCCCCGATCGCCTTTTTCTTTGGACTGGAAGAATATCAACAGCGCCGTGTGACGACCTTCATGAACCCGGAAAACGATCCTCTTGGCGCGGGCTATCATATCAGCCAGTCGAAAATCGCCATTGGTTCGGGTGGTATATTTGGCAAAGGCTTTATGAACGGTACGCAAAGTCATCTCGATTATCTTCCCGAAGGCCATACGGACTTTGTCTTTGCCACCATGGCGGAGGAATGGGGGCTTGTGGGCGGCATCGCCGTGCTATTTGCGTTCTTCCTGCTATTCCGCTGGGGCCTTCTTGTTGCCTTGAAAGCAAAGACGCGGTTCTTCCAGCTTTTAGCCGCAGGCCTTACGACGACCATATTTTTCTACGTCGCGATTAACCTGATGATGGTCATGGGCCTTGCGCCCGTGGTTGGCATTCCCCTGCCCTTTCTCAGCCACGGAGGTTCATCGATGATGACCGTCATGATTTGCATCGGAATGTTGATGTCGATTGACCGGCATCCGGGCCGCCGCAGCGGTACTTTTGGATAAAATGATATTCGGCAAGAAGATGGTTGTTCATTCGGCGCTCGGCCCTATATAGACCCTATTGAAAATGCGGACGCTTAGCTCAGTTGGTAGAGCAGCTGACTCTTAATCAGCGGGTCGTTGGTTCGAAACCAACAGCGTCCACCATTTTTTCAATGACTTACGGATGTTTTGGCGTTGAGCTTGTCCATTGGGGACCCACATTCTGCTCTGTGTCTGATGTATGCCGGTTCCTTGCCTACCGAGGTTTGGTAAATCCGTGCAAGCCCATCCACCACTGAACGGCGATAACAGCTCCTTTGGCGGGCTGGAGTAAAACGCCAATCAGAAACATTGCCATCGAAAGGATGATGACCATATTTCCCCAAAGCGGAAGATTTGTATTGCTGATGATAGCAATCATGATCGGCGCCATGATATGACCGGTCAAAATTATGGCAAGATAAGCCGGAAAATCATCTGCTTGCTGCAGCGTCCAATCCTGATGGCAGTGCTGGCAACGCTCTATCGGTTTGAGTAATTTGGGAAAGAATTTGGTCTCTCCGCAGCTTGGACAGCGATTACACATGCCGCGCCATACCGCCTGCCACGCAGTTTGCGGAAGATGCCAGTCGTGGCTGGGCATTGGAGCTACTAAATTGGCTTTGTCTTCATCCGCTTTGGCGTTTCTGTCCTGATAGAAACGATCAACCATAGTGTCATATTCCGCCATTATCGTGATCCTCTTCGCTGCTTTTTCGATCGTCCTGCTCTCGTGCGCGCCGTTTAGCGGTTTCATTCGCACGGTCATGCGATTGGCCGCCCAATATGGTCACGCCGATAAAGAGCGCCATGAGTATGATCGAAATTACAATGATCGTGACGATCACCATATTGGCCTCCGGTTTGGTTATCGATTGCTGTTGATGAGATGTGCCTATACAGTTTAAAGCTGATGCTATAAAGCTAATATTTGATGTTTAATATATCAGGAGCTATCAATGATTACCTCACAGCAAATGCGTGCAGCCCGGGCTCTACTCGGCATTGATCAGCGAAAACTGGCTGAGTTGGCCGGGCTTTCCTTGCCCACAATACAGCGGATGGAAGCATCGGACGGACAAGTGCGCGGTGTCATCGAAACCTTGGTGAAAGTCATTCGCGCGCTTGAAAAGCAGGGCATTGAACTTATCGGCGACAATGCACAAAGTCTGGGCAGTGGTCGCGGGGTACGTTTACGCGAGAACGTGGAAGGCAAGTCTGCCAGTACCGTCGTTTCGGCTCTTTTCGATCAGGCAGAGCTTAATAGCAAAAGATAATGGCTAAAAAAAATCACTTCCCCCTCGCCACGGAGATTTTGTCGCTCGTTAAAGACGGCGAGCTTACAATAAAGGTCGTACCAAATGCGGGTAAAAATAGCATTGCCATGCCGAAAGAAGCGGGGCCTGCCGGTGCATTACTTATCCGCGTTACGGCGACCCCTGAGGACGGAAAAGCCAATATAGCCGTTTTAAAACTGCTCTCCAAAGCGCTTCGGCTGCCGAAATCATCGCTCGCAATTGTTCGTGGGAATAATGCAAGAAACAAGGTCATTACTATTCCACATTAATTGTGGAGCCCTTAACTCTTTCCACCAAAATCATTGCTTGCCAAAGAGCGGATGTGCGCCCTCGAAACAGTCATGCACAGAATGCTGAGCTTTCTTGCTTAAACCAACGAAAAAGGCGGGCCCCATAGGAACCCGCCTGAATTTTTTTCAAACAAAGTGCGAAAAAAAAGGGGAGTGCCTAAACACTCCCCGATTTATTTACTTGTTAACGGCGTCTTTCAAGCCTTTACCGGCTTTGAATTTCGCTTGTGTAGATGCTGGAATCTGCATTGGCTCACCCGTGCGTGGGTTGCGGCCTGTAGAAGCTTTACGCTTTGAAGTAGAGAATGTTCCGAAACCGACGAGACGGACTTCATTGCCGCTCTTCAACGAACCGGTGATAGAATCAAAAACTGCGTCAACGGCTTTGCCGGCATCGCTTTTGCTAAGTCCACTGTGGTCTGCAACGCTACTGATAAGATCCTGTTTATTCATAATGGGTATCCCCCCTTCTCTAAAAGTAATTCTTGATTGAATCGCTACCTTGTCGGGCGTCAGTAACTACAAGAGTGCCCCTTGAGTCAAAGGAAAACCGCCAATTCTTAGGTCAAAGATGCAATATTTATGTCAAATGGTTATATTTTCTCATCTTTTGGACATTTTCGGCCCATTCTAGTTTCCAACTATCAACAATCCTAGAGGCAGGGAATCGTTACGAATCGCGCTGATCTGCGGTTAATGCCGAGCTGCAGACCCGGTATCATCAACAACCGGAGCAGTCGCGTGACTTGCCAATTCATCTGCATCACTCCACTCAATCGGCTCCAGTTTTTCCGTCAACGCCAGCGCGAGGACTTCGTCCACGTGCTTGACAGGAATGATCTTGAGCAAGGAAGTAATAGCATCCGGTATCTCCACCAGATCCTTTTCATTCTCCGCCGGAATTAACACAGTGGTAATTCCTCCGCGCAAAGCGGCCAGCAATTTCTCTTTGAGACCGCCGATCGGCAATACGCGGCCGCGCAAAGTAACTTCGCCGGTCATTGCCACATCGCGGCGCACCGCAATGCCTGTCAGCGTGGAAACAATCGCCGTAACGATGCCAACGCCAGCAGATGGACCGTCTTTTGGCACTGCGCCTTCCGGTAAATGGATATGAATGTCTTTCCGTGCAAAGAAGCTCGGCTTAATCCCGTAAGTTGGCGCGCGCGCCTTTACGAACGACAAAGCGGTCTGAATAGACTCGTTCATCACGTCGCCTAATGTACCGGTTGTCTTGATGTGACCTTTGCCCGAGACAGTCACGGATTCGATGGTCAGCAATTCGCCGCCCACTTCCGTCCATGCCAAGCCGGTTACAGCGCCAACCTGATTTTCTTCTTCACCCTCACCGTGGCGGAATTTACGGACACCGGCATATTCAGAAAGATTATCGGGCGTAATTTCTACGCTCTTATATTCGCCTTCTAATATACGGCGCAACGCTTTCCGGGCGAGCTTGGCGATTTCACGCTCCAGGGTCCGCACACCAGCTTCACGGGTATAATAGCGGATCAGATCACGCAGGGCGTCGTCATGCAACGAAAATTCGCCCTTTTTCAAGCCGTGCGCGTCGATCTGCTTTTCAACCAGATGGCGTTTTGCAATTTCGACCTTCTCGTCTTCCGTATAGCCTTCAAGCCGGATGATCTCCATCCGGTCCAGCAACGGCTGCGGCAGATTAAGCGTGTTTGCTGTCGTGACAAACATGACATCCGAAAGGTCGATATCAATTTCCAGATAATGGTCCTGGAATTTGTCATTCTGTTCAGGGTCAAGCACTTCGAGCAGGGCCGAAGCCGGATCGCCGCGGAAATCCTGACCCAGCTTATCGATCTCGTCGAGCAAGAATAGCGGGTTGGAGGTACCAGCCTTTTTCAGGTTGGAAACAATCTTACCGGGTAGTGAACCAATATAGGTCCGGCGATGTCCACGAATTTCAGCCTCGTCACGAACGCCGCCCAATGATTGACGTACAAATTCACGGCCTGTTGCACGGGCAATGGACCGGCCCAACGAAGTCTTACCGACACCTGGAGGTCCAACAAGGCAAAGGATCGGGCCTTTCAATTTATTCGTTCGCGTCTGCACAGCAAGATATTCAATGATCCGCTCTTTCACTTTTTCCAAAGCGAAATGGTCGTCATCGAGAACTTTTTCAGCCTGCTTAATATCTTTCTTCAAGCGGGATTTCTTGCCCCAAGGCAGTCCCAAAAGAACGTCGAGATAATTACGCACAACCGTGGCTTCCGCTGACATCGGCTGCATGCCTTTCAGCTTTTTATATTCCGCTGTCGCTTTAGCTTTGGCTTCCTTGGAGAGTTTCATCTCCTCGATTTTCTTGCCTAGCTCTGACATCTCGTCAACATCGCCGTCTTCGCCGTCGCCCAATTCGCGCTGGATCGCTTTCATCTGCTCGTTGAGATAATATTCGCGCTGGGTTTTCTCCATCTGACGCTTCACGCGGCCACGAATTTTCTTCTCAACCTGAAGCACACCAAGCTCGCCCTCCATGAAGGCAAATGCCATTTCAAGGCGCTTCATGGGATCGCTTTCGATCAGCAGGCTCTGTTTATCAGCCACTTTGACATTGATATTGGCCGCGACAGCATCCGCCAAACGGGACGCTTCTTCGATCTCGCCCAATTGCACCACGGTTTCCGCAGGCATTTTCTTGTTGAGCTTGGAATAATTTTCAAACTGCTCAACGACCGAACGCATCAAGGCGGTGGCTTCTTTACCTTCCACCGATTCTTCGTCGATCAATTCCACATTTGCGAGCACAAAGCCGTCGCTTTGCTCTTCGAGCGAAACATGTTTAGCGCGCTGCTTTCCTTCGACCAACACGCGGACCGTGCCATCGGGCAATTTAAGTAGTTGTAAAACCGTCGCAACGACGCCCAGATCATAAAGGTCATCATGCCCCGGATCATCTTCGGCCGGGTCCAACTGTGCGACCAGAAAAATCTCCTTATCGCCGTCCATAGCTTTTTCCAAAGCCACAACGGATTTGTCGCGGCCCACAAAAAGTGGCACGATCATATTCGGAAACACCACAATATCGCGTAACGGCAATAGGGGCAGCGCCTTGGATTCAGGCTTGGCAGCGGGTGTGAACTCGGACTGGGACATTAAAACTCCAAATTATAGCGCGAAATTCAGCGCCTCTCAGACTTAATATGGGTCATCCTCAGATGAGTTCAAGCTCCTTAAAATCATCAAAGCGACCGAAACCGGCATATAAATTAAAAGGGTAGTTTGAAACCGGCTGGCAAAGCCATGCCGCTGGTCATTTTTCCCATTTCTTCGTTGCTGACGGCATCTGCTCTATCACGCGCATCATTAAAGGCAGCGGCAACCAAATCTTCCAATATGCCTTTTTCCTCTAACTTCATCAGGCTGTCATCAATAGTTACGCCCAAAATACGGCCCTTTGCAGTGGCTTTTACCGACACAAGCCCGCCACCGGATTTGCCTTCCACCTCGATGCTATCGAGTTTTGTTTGTGCTTCTTCCATCTGGGCCTGCACGGTTTGCGCTGCTTCCTGAGCGGCCTTGATCATTTCTTCCATCGATTTCATGCTTGTGAGCTCCTTGCTTCAGGCGGGGATTCAACGTGGGCCTGATCGTTATCATTTTCCAGTAATTCCGCATCAGGAAAAGCCTCAAACGCGGCCTTTACCAGCGGGGTGTCTAATATAGCCTGTGTGGCTGCGTCGCGGTCAAGCTCAGCCTGTTCGGATATGCTTGGTTTTGCTTGCCCCTGCCCCTCTTGGATCGTCCAGTTTGTACCGGTTGATTCATTCAAAGCATCGGTAATTTTCTTGAGATCGGACGCCGCAATTGCGCGCGCGGACTGATATGTAATAACCGGTGCGGAAAAACTGACGATACGCATATCGGCAATTAATATGCTTTCCAATATAGGTGAAACACCGCCGATAATATTAATGACCCCCTCGAAATCCTTAGGAAGGCCGTTGGATGGCGCAGGCTGTTCTGCCGCAACAGGGTCCGCTTCAACGGCCGCAGCAGGAATATCGGCCTTTTGCATAGCCGAGGCGTCACGCGGCGCTTCATTCATCGGTGGCACAATTGGGCTCAGAGCCGCATCGACCGGAGCCGGAGGCACGGCGGATGTTCCTTGTTGCAGGCCTTGTTGCAGTATTTTTGCCAATTCACCGGGGTCAGGCATATCGGCAGCACAAAGCACCCGCAAAAGGGCCATGTCACAGGCTTCTCGCGGCATATGAGCTTGCTGCACTTCTTCATAGCCTTTGAGAAGAAGCTGCCATAAACGATGGAGAACAGGGTAAGATAATTTTTCGGCCCATGCACCCAATTGCGCCTTGGCTTCGTCGGACAGGGTCGGGTCATTGGCGCGCCCGACCTTATATAAAGTCACCTGATGGCTCAGCGATAACAGCCCGTTCATCAATGACAACGGCTCAACGCCGATGCTATATTGCTCGTCAATCGCATCGAGCAACGCCTGAGAATCCGCTTCTAACAATTTTCCGAATAGCCGCCGCACCGCGCTGCGATCCGACAGCCCCAGCATTTCGCGGATTTGCGACGCCTTGACGTCACTATTCCCGTCTTCACTGCCTTCCATATCCGCATGGGCAATGGCCTGATCGAGAATGGACAAACCGTCACGGACAGAACCCTCGGCAGCTTGGGCGATCAGGTCGAGTGCTTCCTGTTCCGCCTGAACGCCTTCTTGCTCCACAATATGGGCAAAATGGGCAGATAATTGATCGGCCTTTATCCGCTTGAGATCAAAACGCTGGCAACGGGACAGTACCGTTATCGGCACTTTGTTCACTTCGGTTGTTGCGAAGATGAATTTCACATGCGCTGGCGGTTCTTCCAGCGTTTTCAAAAGCGCATTAAACGCATTTTTTGAAAGCATGTGGACTTCATCGATAATATATATTTTATAGCGCGCCGAAACCGACGAATAGCGCACAGCCTCAATAATTTCACGGACATCGTCCACGCCGGTATGGCTGGCCGCATCCATCTCGATGACGTCAATGAAGCTGCCTACTGCAATAGAGCGGCACGGTTCGCATTTTCCGCAAGGATCTATGGTCGGTCCGCCCTGCCCGTCTTCACCGATGCAGTTGAGCGCCTTGGCTATCAAACGCGCGGTCGATGTTTTGCCTACCCCGCGCACGCCGGTCATCAGGAAAGCATGGGCCAGACGGTCGCGCTTTATCGCGTTACCCAGCGTCTGCACCATTGCATCCTGCCCGATCAGTTCCGCAAAGCTGGACGGCCGGTATTTCCGCGCAAGCACGCGATATGGCTGTGTTGCGGTCGGCAACGGATCAATCGGCGCTTCCACGCCGCCAGCAGCAAATATATCGTGTGAATCGGACATCAGGTCAGTTTAGGCGCTCACCGCCAGCTTGTCGAAGCCTAAACCTCGATCCAAGTGAAAACTCTACGTATAATTTTGTAAGTAGGAGCCGGGCGACCCGCAGAAAAATCGTTGCGGCTGCTTCCTTCCGGATCTGACCGGGTTGGCGAACACTACGTCCACCCGACTCCCGCTGCGCATATGGCGAGGAGTCGCGCATAATTCAAGTGGGCTTTTACGATCCGTATCTATTCCGGGAGTGCGATCAGCCCGGCAGCGATCCGGGCGACATCTGCAATAGCCGCTTCCACTTCGCTGGTGACTGCGGTCGGGCGATCAGTATAGACAGTCAAAATGGCCGGTTTCATGGCATATTTTGCATTACTAGGCCAGAATATGGCGATATCATTGACGGCAATGCCGCCTGGTGCTGTGCCGGTCTTATCGCCCACCTGCCAAGATTTTGGGAGACCGGCTCTAATTCGCTTTGCACCGGTTTTGCAGTCTTTCATCCATTTTTGCAAAGTCAGCTTGTCAATATCCAGCGCAGCATCTGCAATGGCCAGCTTTTGCATCAGCTTCCCCATAGCTTCCGGACTGGTGCTATCACGTGGATCACCGGGGATGTTTTCATTTAATTCCGGTTCCATGCGATCTAACCGAGTAATGCCATCTCCTTGTGTGCGAACGAAATTAGTAAATTGTTCGGGGCCACCGATTGCTTTTAAGACAAGGTTGGCCGCTGCATTATCGCTGGTTATGATCGCGGCACCCGCAAGCTCATGTAACGACACGGGCTCTTTGGCTGCCAATTTTTTTTCCACAAAAGGCATATATGGCACGCCATCGGACGGCTTTAGCGGAAATTTCACGAACATATCGACCGCCCCTGCTTCATGCGCCGCGAATAGCGCTGACGCCAAGGCGGCCTTGAAGGTTGAGCACATAGCAAAACGCTCACTGCCACGGTGCGACATAATCAGCGCGCCCTCCCCATCGACCAGCGCGACGCCCAATCTTCCGCCGATATGTGCTTCTATTTTTCGTATTTCGGGCATATCCAAAATCGGTGTTTGGGGCGTTTCTTCGCCATTCCAACGGGACGGTGCCATACAACCAGTGACGAGCAGCAAACCAGACGACAAAAGCAATGCACGGCGATCGATCATCTGCACCGACATGCTTATAATCCCTGCATATTGCGGCTTTCAGAAGGAATATGCACGGTCAGCCCGTCCAGTTCAGGTGTCAATGTGATTTGGCAAGCCAGACGGCTGGTCCGCCGTGCACCGGCAGCAAGATCGAGCATATCCTCTTCCATCTCGGTCGCTTCAGGCAGTCGGTCAAAATCTTCGGCAGCCACGATAACATGGCAGGTCGAGCATGCCATTTGCCCTTCACATGTTCCCTCAAGCGGCTGGTCATTTATTTGTGCGATGGTCAATAAATCGTCGCCGTCTGAAGCTATGGCGGTGACGGTCTGCTCACCATCCGCGCTGACAAAATTTACCCTAATCCCACTCATGTTCACTGCGCCCCGACTGCTTCATTAATAAGTTTAGATGCGTTTTCAATGTCTTCCAAGCTATTATAGCGACCAAATCCTAAGCGTATAGATGATTTAATCTGCGCCGCTTCCAATCCCAACGCGGCCAACACATGGCTTGGACGACCCGAACCACTGGCGCAGGCAGATCCTGCTGAAAACGCTACTTCACGAACATCGGACATTAAACGCGCAACATCAACAGCTTCCCGGCGGATATTGAGATTCCCGCCATAACGCTGGTCCAATGAACCATTAATTGTCCAGTCTTTAAAGCAGCGCTGCGCCATGTCTGCCAGTCGCTGGATATGCGCCGCATCGCTCTCGCGGTGTTCGATACAAAGCGCCGCCGCCATGCCGAAACCGGCGCATAAAGCAGGCGACAATGTGCCTGACCGGATACCGCGTTCCTGTCCACCACCGTGAATGAACGGCGGTAAGTCAATCCCGCTGCGTACCCATAAAGCGCCGATTCCCTTGGGGCCGTAAATTTTATGTGCCGATATTGCCGCCATATCAATATTGCCAGGTATATCGACCCGACCATAGCCTTGAACCACATCACATAACATCAGCGTGCCGTGTTCATGGGCCAATTCGGCAATCTCTTCCACTGGCTGAATGACGCCAATTTCATTATTGACCAGCATCGCCGCGACAAGTGCTGTGCGATCGTCAATCGACGCCCTTAGCCGATCTAGTGACACTATGCCGTCAGAACCGACAGGATGCCGTTCGACCAAGAAGCCCTGCTTTTCATAAAATAGCGCCGTATCGCGGACAGCGGCATGTTCGCTATCCAGAATGATAATCTTGTTTCGGCCAACCGCTTGCAAGGCACGGACCGCTCCAAATGCCAGATTTATGGCTTCGCTCGCACTGCCGGTAAACACTATATTGCCCGATTCCGGCAGCAGCTCGGCAATTTGATCTCTTGAGACCTCAACAGCGGCCGCTGCCCGCCGGCCCAATATATGGGTGCTGTGCGGATTACCGAAATTATCACGCAGCCATGGCACCATGACGTCAAATACTTCGGGAGCGAGCGGTGTCGTCGCCTGATTATCAAGATAGATTGGAGCTTTGGACATCAGACTAAGGCTTACGCGCCGCGTTGAAAATTAATTTCCATTGCTCGATAAATTCATAAATTTGCACGCGCGTGGTGTCACGGCCAATGCTAACGCGGATAACTTCTCGCGCCGTCACCGGATCAATCCCCATAGCCTCCAGCACATGGCTGGGTTTCAAGGTGCCGGACGAACAGGCACTGCCCGCAGATACGGAAAAACCGGCCATATCAAATTTAATGAGCTGTGTATTCGCCGCCACGCCGGGCATGTGATAGCTACCAATCGTCGCGATGCGCGGTGCATTTTCGGCGATAACTACACCGCCTTCCGCCTTGATCGCATTGTCGAGTTGGGTACGCAGTTCCGATGCCCGCTCTGCCCAATTCGTTGGCGCTTCCAACGCAGCCACCATTGCCAAAATATAAGGCAGATTTTGCGTACCGGACCGATAGCCCTGTTCTTGGCCGCCATAAGCTTTCAGCAATTGCAAATCTTTAACCAACAACGCGCCTATACCCGGGGGTCCGCCGAATTTATGGCCCGCAACAATGATCATATCCGCATCGGGAAGCGGCATTTTTCCTGATGATTGCGCGCAATCCGCCAATAGGACCGCTCCGCGATCCCGCGTCACTTTTGCCAGTGCCTCCATATCCTGCATCACGCCGGTTTCGTTATTAACCGATTGGATGACAACCAAGGCTGCTTCTTTTTCGGCTTCGAGCATTTTGTCTAACTGCATCGGCACGACCATACCGTTTTGGTCAACTGAGAGCGGCGTGGCACCTTCCGAGAAGCGCAGGACAACATCATGTTCGGTAGGAGAAACTAGCTGCCGCATCGGCTTGCTCTGTTTCAACCCCATGGCAACGGCTTCGCTAGCCCCGCTGGTAAAAATAACCTCACCATCCCAGCCAAGGGCGTCTTTGAAACGTTTTCGCGCATTTTCAAGCATTGATCCAGCGGCGCGCCCATCTGCATGGGGGGACGAGGGATTGGCCCAATGCGTAAAGCCCTCCAGACAGGCTTCACGCGCGACATCGAGCATCGGCGTGGTCGCGGCGTAATCCAGATAGATGCGTTTCTGTTCAGACATTATCGTTAGCGAAACCCTTTACTGGTTGCGGGATAGAGTTGCGGAATATTTGACACTCCCTATATAGACGCTTCAATCAGCGCAAAAGCTATTCCACCTTTTGACGCCATTCAAATCGCAATCTTTATCATAGAATAGAAAAAGCCATGCCTGACGTAATATTTACCGGACCCGAAGGACGCCTCGAAGGACGCTTTAGCCCCGGACCGCGCGACCGTGCGCCGGTTGCGATGATCCTTCATCCCCACCCACAAGCGGGCGGCACGATGAATGATCGCATCACACAGGCCATGTATAAAACTTTCGTGCGGCGCGGCTTTGCAACTTTGCGGTTTAATTTCCGCGGAGTTGGGCGTTCACAAGGCGTGTTCGACAATGGCATTGGCGAACTTTCCGATGCGGCATCGGCACTCGATTGGGTACAAAGCATCCATCCCGAAGCACAAACAACCTGGATTGCGGGCTATAGCTTTGGTGCCTGGATCGGCATGCAGCTTTTGATGCGCCGGCCCGAAGTGCGCGGTTTTATCTCCGTATCGCCGCCTGCCAATATGTATGATTTCAACTTTCTCGCCCCGTGCCCGTCATCCGGGATAATCATTCAGGGCGTGAATGATGAAGTAGTCACACCAAGCGCCGTTCAAAAGCTCGTTGATAAACTACGTACCCAGAAACATATCACCATCCATCATGATGAAATCCCTCGCGCAAACCATTTTTATGAACATGAAATGGAATTACTGATGGGATCAGTGGACAATTATCTGGACATGCGCCTCGCGCCTGATTCGCCGATCAAATAAGCGCCTAATTGGGTTTATGGGGTAACTCCCGACTATCCTTTGTTTCAGATCCTGCTGTGGGCACTGTCCAAATTGCAACATTTGCAAACATGACGACTGACGCCACCAGCATTAGTGCGCCTTGTTTCTTATTCTTGCCGGTGCGTATTAAATAAACGCCGCCCGCCAGCAATCCCGCACCGGCAAGCATTAAAACAGATAATATCCAATCAGCCAATAATCGGCTCCTTCTCAGAAATATTGCCGATATAACGCGACTATATCAAGCGATGATCACTATTTATCCATTTTGGATGAATAGTGACAAGCCGAACAATTCTGTTCTGGACAAAAATCTATCAGAACATAAAAAGAACATGTTGACTGGAATCGAAAACAGGTAAGGATAAAAGGTGCATAGCGACACACCATTATTGATCATGGCTGACATTCCGGAGACATATTGTCTGCACGACCTCATATTAACTGGTCAGGCATCAAAAATCATCAAGCTGATCCAACCTGTGCATCAGGATCACGATAGATTGCATGCCGTCATTGGCGGCATGGAGTTCATCCTGACCCAACATAGCGCAGAGGTAATGCATCGCGATTTTCTGACCGAGGATATGCAATCAATATTCTACGATCGGTCCGAAACCGCACTATCCAGCATCGGCATATCCCTTAGCGACCACATAAAGCCAGCACAACAAAATGCGACCATTAACCGGGCCATGTTACAGCTGGCCAAATATGTTGGGCAATCCGTGGAGGCGGCCAGCGTTATCTGGCGGCCGGCTGCGCTTCAAATCGGATTTAATTATTTTGTCGGAGCCACTGATCACTATGTCGTTGGCGGCCCCTTTCCAGTGCTGGCCCAAATAGCGATATCCGAAACATCCGAAGGAAACTTTCAGACATCCGGCCTATCCTATTTCGCTGATCAAGAAATAAAAATCGGCGCTCCTTCAGGCTATGCGCCGAATGAGGTCGTCAAACGGCTGGTGCGGGTTGCGCATGAAATCGCGACAAACGGAAAAATCAACGAAATTATGGTGATAGAAGGCTTTGTCGAAGGCGAAAAGCTCTCGATAATGCCCGATACAAACTGCAAAATTGTCGACGTTGCAATCATCCCGTATGAACCGAGACAATTGCAATAGTCGAAATTTACAACTTAGACAGCAATCGGCGCTGCTTCCCGAACATTTTGATCAACATGCTCGGCAAATTGCTCAAAATTATCGATGAACAATTTCACAAGCTTTTGAGCTGTCGCATCATAAGCCGCCCCATCTGACCAGGTTGAACGCGGATCAAGGATCGCGCTGTCAACACCAGGTACAGAAACCGGCACTTCAAAGCCAAAATTATCATCCATCCGGAATTCACCGTCATTCAAACTGCCGTCCAGCGCCGCATTGAGCAAAGCGCGCGTTGCTTTAATCGGCATCCGGCTACCTTCGCCATATTTTCCGCCGGTCCAACCGGTATTCACCAACCAGCAACGAACACCGCCTTTGGCGATTCGCTCTTTCAGCAGATTGCCATAAACCGAAGGATGGCGCGGCATAAACGGCGCGCCAAAGCATGTGGAGAATGTCGCTTCTGGTTCGGTGACACCGATTTCCGTGCCAGCAACTTTCGCGGTATAACCAGACAAGAAGTGATACATAGCCTGTTCCGCCGTCAACCGTGAGATCGGAGGCAACACACCAAAGGCGTCTGCCGTCAGCATGATCACATTTTTGGGAACTGGCCCCATATTTTTTTCAGAACAATTGGGAATGAAATCGATGGGATAGGCGGCGCGTGTATTTTCCGCTTTGCTGCTATCATCCAGATCCAGTTCGCGTGTATCCATGTCCATGACAACATTTTCCAGCACCGTACCAAAACGGCGGGTTGTCGCATAAATTTCCGGTTCTGCTTCTTCCGACAAGCGGATCATCTTAGCGTAACAACCACCTTCAAAGTTGAACACGGCCGTATCGGACCAACCATGCTCATCATCACCGATCAGGGTACGGCTGGCATCTGCCGACAAGGTCGTCTTGCCTGTTCCCGACAAGCCAAAGAAAATCGCTGTATCGCCTTCTGGCCCCATATTGGCAGAACAATGCATCGGCATGACCGAATCGAGCGGCAACAGATAGTTGAGCAAACCGAATACCGATTTTTTCATCTCGCCGGCATAAGCAGTCCCGCCAATCAGGATGAGCTTCTCGGTCAGATTCACAGCGATAACGGTCTCGCTGCGCGTACCGTGACGTTCCGGATCGGCCTTGAAGCTTGGCAAATCTATAATTGTATATTCGGGGTTGAATCCAGCCAGTTCATCATCAGTTGGCCGGACCAGCATCGTGCGGATGAAAAGATTATGCCACGCCAGCTCGTTAATAATCCTGACGTTCACGCGGTGTTCCGGTTGCGAACCACCGAATAGATCCTGCACAAACAGAGTGTCTTTATCAGAAATGGCTTTCAGGAAATCTTCCTTCAGCGCGGCAAAATGCTCTGGTGTCATTCCCACATTGGTTTTGCCCCACCAGACGCTATTTTCCGTCTCGCCGTCGCGCACAATGAATTTATCATTTGCAGAGCGGCCGGTATGTCTTCCTGTTTCAACGACCAATGGACCGTCTTTAGCAAGATGTCCCTCACCACGTGACACAGCGGCTTCCACCAATGCGGGGGCACCGAGGTTCCAATGCTGCTGTGCTGTTGAGGCAAAGCCTTGATCTTTTAACGTTACAGACGACAGTTTTGGCACAATTAATCCCCTAAGGCTTGTAAACAGGTATGACGGATTGCCGGATTCGGCATAATTTCAGTGGCGCTTATCGCACCCAAACGAGTCGGTCAAATCACCAGAGTGCAGATATATGCCTCTTACCTGAATCCGTCCATAATGACAACGATGGCCATTCCTCACAGGGTGCCCGATAGAAACATGCGTCCTTGTATAGGCGCTGCGCTTCAATTAGGTCACGACATTGTTGAATTTTACAAATCATAACGGGATAGCTTCGTTCAATGGCCGCAAATATTGCTCTTGTTGATGATGATCGGAATATTTTAACCTCCGTATCGATTGCGATGCAGGCGGAAGGATTCATCACGCGCGTCTATTCTGACAGTGAAGCCGCCCTGCAAGCGATACTCGACAATCCGCCTGATCTCGGCATTTTTGATATTAAAATGCCGAAAATGGACGGTCTTGAGCTACTCCGGCGGGTGCGCGAGAAAAGCAATTTACCGGTTATATTCCTGACCTCGAAAGACGAAGAGCTGGATGAAGCCCTTGGACTTGCCATGGGCGCTGATGATTATATCAAGAAGCCTTTTTCCCAAAGACTTCTGATTGCGCGGGTCAAATCGATTTTGCGCCGGTCCGAACTGGCAAAGCTATCCGATGAAGATGCTGAAACCGAAGGGTTGGAGCCGCTTGTCCGCGGCAATCTAGAAATGGATCCGGCGCGACATCTGGTCAAATGGAATGGTGGAAATGTTACACTGACTGTCACAGAATTTATGATATTGGAAACCTTGGCTAATCGACCGGGTGTGGTCAAAAGCCGGAACCAGTTGATGGATGCGGCCTATCAGGACGATGTTTACGTCGATGACCGCACCATCGACAGCCATATCAAACGCCTGCGCCGCAAATTTCGTGAAGTCGATCCGGAATTCGACGCCATTGATACACTTTATGGGGCTGGTTATCGCTACAACGAATAAGCCTGACGCCAGTATCGACGATCCTGAGCTGTCACTGCGTTGGTCCGCAAGGCTTTCGCTTACCACCCGTATATTGGCCGTCAATTTTCTCGCAATTGCACTTTTGGCGGGCAGCTTATTCTATCTTAATAACTACCGGAATGACCTCACTGAGGAACGGCTCGATCAGGCGCGCTTGCAAACCCAGATTATCAGCGATGCGTTAAACCTCCAGACACCCGATAATCGCAAAAACCTGATCATAGGTTTTGCGGAACATTTAAATGCCCGTTTACGGCTTTATGACAAAAGCGGCGTGAAAATAATCGATAGTTTTGAATTGGCTCCGCCCACTTATAAACTGATCGACCCCAAAACCCAGCCATGGCAGAAACATGTTGCTCGGACACTCGATCAATCGATTGAATTTATAGTCCTTAGCAAATCCATGACCAAATTTGCGGAGCCCGAGGTTGATATCGCGTCTTCTTGGCCCGAACTGCAATTGCTTTCAACAAATCTGACCCCCAATAGCGCTGTTCGTTATGCCCCGGACAGGACTCCAGTCATCCTCGCGGCGGCGCATTTGCCGAGCAGCGACCATCGCTTACTCCTGACCAGCAATGCGCGCGACATCACGCGGACCGTGCGCGCAGAGCGCTCGAATGTCGGGCTGGTCATATTCCTGACCGTTATTGTATCGGTTTTATTATCATTATTTCTGGCCCGAACAATTGTTCAGCCCATCAGAAAGCTGGCGCGGGCGGCAATTCGCGTCCGATTGGGCCGCGCGCCTGAAATCACCGTCCCCCGGATGCCCGGCAGACGCGACGAAATCGGACAACTCGCCCGCGCCCTTGCGGACATGAGCGGTGCGCTGCGCTATCGTATTGACGCCACCGAGGCCTTTGCCGCCGATGTCAGCCATGAAATCAAAAATCCGCTCGCATCGCTTCGGTCTGCACTGGAAGGCTTGGATAGGGTTGATGATCCCGACCTACGAAGACAGCTTCTAGACGTTGCCAATGATGATGTACGGCGGATTGACCGGCTGATAAACGATATTTCCGAGGCATCACGCGTCGATGCTGAGTTAGCGCGGACGAGATTTGAACGGGTCGATATCGGCAAGATGCTGGACCAGTTACTCGCCGCCAGAGAACAGCGCGATACAAATGAAAGCGTAAAAGTGGCCTTTGCGCGCCCGGGGCGCGGCGTTGCGACAGTCATGGGGGACGATGACCGACTGGAGCGCGTCTTCAGCAATATTCTCGACAATGCGGTATCTTTTTCCCCGCCGGACGGATTGATCGAAATTTTCGCGACTCCCGATGCCGATGAAGTGGTCATTCAGGTTGCAGATCATGGACGGGGCGTGGCCAAGGAACAGCGGCAAAATATTTTCAACCGCTTCCATTCTGATCGGCCCGCAGGGGAAGTATTTGGAAAGCATAGCGGACTTGGTCTCGCCATCGCCAAAACCATAATCGAAGGGCATGAGGGCACTATAGAGGCCATTGATAGGCCCGATGGACTGCAAGGCGCGTGTTTTGAAATACGCTTGCCCAAGGCACCGACATGACCGCTTCGATGCTTCACGCCAGCTGTGTCTCCATTGAGGGCGCAGGAATCATGATCTCTGGGCCTTCCGGTTCCGGAAAGTCGGACCTTGCGCTGCGCCTCATAGACCGCGGGGCCACCTTGATCAGTGATGATTATGTCGAGTTGCGCCTTGATCAAGGCCGGATATTGTTGAACGCACCGGCCAATATCGAAGGAAAAATAGAGCTTCGGTCCCTCGGCATTTTTGACTGCCCCCATGTTTCCGATATTCCTTTAATGATGCAGGTGCTTTTAAAACCGACGACCGCGCGCTTTCCCATGGACAGCCAAACTGAAACAATCATGACCATGGCCGTTCCGACAATCACTTTAAACGCAGCGGAGGCGAGCGCACCCATCAAGGTTGAAATGGCGTTGCGTCAACTTTTAAAAGGATCGGAGAGCGCATGACCAAGACCAAAACCAAACATGTTTTGTTGATCACCGGACTTGCTGGCGCAGGAAAAACAACCGCCCTCAAGACACTCGAAGATATTGGATGGGAAACCATTGATAATTTTCCGATCCGGCTCGTCGAAGGCTTGCTAAAAACGCCACCATCCAGGTCTCGCGGTGATGCCGATCCGCCGCTGGCACTCGGCTTTGATAGCCGGACGCGGGGTTTCAATCCTGATGACCTGATCAAGCGTGTAAAAGCACTGCAACAAAATGAAAACTATCACATTTCCACCCTCTATCTGGATTGCGCCGGTGGCGAGCTAGAGCGCCGCTATAGCGAGACCCGGCGGCGCCATCCTTTGGCGCTGGATCGCCCGGCGAAGGAAGGAATAGCGCTGGAACGCAGCCAGTTTGAACCGTTTCGCCGCTGGGCAGATCATGTCATCGATACCAGCGACCTATCCACCAATGACCTGCAGCGCCAGATTCGCGAAGAATTTAGCGTGCAAGATACCGATATAACAACCGTAACCATCACCAGCTTTGGCTTTTCGCGCGGGCTGCCCAATAATATTGACCTGCTATTCGACGTCCGTTTTCTATCCAATCCGTTTTGGGAAGCAGATTTAAAATTGATGACCGGACTGGATGCGCCGGTGGCAGAATTTATTTCCAAGGACCCAGCCTATACGGAAGCCTTGGAAAAATTTGAAGAAATGCTGAAATTCCTGCTCCCCAAATATGTCAAAGCAGGCAAAGCTTATGTCAATATCGGAATTGGATGCACCGGCGGGCGTCACAGATCGGTACATATTGCCGAAGTGCTGAGCAAAAACTTGCATGCTGCTGGCTTTTCGCCCAATGTTATTCATCGTAATCTGGCATCGCGCCCAATGGACGCGCTAGAAGCCATGCAAGATCTGAACGGAAGTAAGGGTATTTAATCGTAATGATCGGGTTGGTTCTTGTTACCCACGGACGTTTGGCTGTGGAATTTATCACTGCAATGGAACATGTTGTTGGTCCGCAAAAGGCAATCTTGCCTATTTGCATCGGTCCCCATGATGACATGGAGGTGCGGCGTCAGGAAATTTCCGACTCCATCGATAAAGTCCAGACCGGAAACGGCGTTATCGTACTTACCGATCTATTTGGTGGAACGCCGTCCAATCTCGCCATTTCGTTAATGGACAAGGGCCGGATTGAAGTGATTGCCGGTGTAAACCTGCCGATGCTGATCCGTCTGGACGGCGCCCGCAAATGCATGAATGTGACAGATGCGGTGGCGGCTGCAAAAGAGGCTGGGCAAAAATATATCAGCGTTGCTTCTGAAATTCTAGGAAGCGATGCATGAGCGAAGTACGCAAAACCGTCGCTATCACCAATAATCGCGGCCTGCACGCCCGTGCCAGCGCGAAATTTGTCACCTATGTCAGCAAACTGCCAGAGGGCATATTAGTCAAGGTCGGCAAAGACGGAAACGAAGTAACCGGTACGTCGATCATGGGCCTAATGATGCTGGGCGCGGCCAAGGGCGACCATATCGAAATTATCGTCGAGGGCGATCAAGCCGAAACGGCGCTGGACAAACTCGCCGGACTGGTTGTCGACGGCTTTGGCGAGGATTAGTCCGTGCACGCCTCTGAACGACGCCAAATTACGGGATTTTCCAACCCAACGATCAAACGGCTCAAAAGCTTACGCGAAAAAAAATATCGCAAGCGCGAAGGCCATTTCCTTGCCGAAGGCTTGCGCATTTTAACCGAAGCCTTGGACGCCGGAAAAACACCAAAATTGCTCGTCGTGGTAGAGGATACCGAACTTCATCCGCTCGCGCAGAAAATCGAACAGGCCACTTTTGAAGCTGGTGGTGATGTGATTGAAACGAGCGAGGCCATTATTGCCAAGCTGTCCGGCAAATCCAATCCGCAATCCATTATCGGCATATATGAAGACCATCCCACTTCGCTGGACGATCTCGACCGCAACACGTCGGGTATATGGCTTGTCGCACAGGCCCTGCGCGATCCAGGGAATTTGGGGACGATATTGCGGACCGGTGATGCCGTAGGTGCCGGAGGGCTTATCCTGATCGATGATTGTGTCGATCCATTCTCGGTCGAAGCCGTGCGGGCCAGCATGGGAGCGATATTTACCCAAAAAATCGCGCAAGCACCTTGGGATGATTTTATCAGTTGGTTACGCGCTGGCGAAGGCCAATTGGTCGGAACCAGCCTGGATACCGACAAAGACTATCAGTCCGTCAAATATGAAGCTCCGACATTTCTATTGATCGGTAACGAAGCACAGGGCCTTCCGGAAGATTATGAAGCGGCCTGCGATATGTTGGTCAAAATGCCGATGATGGGCAAGGCCGATAGCCTGAACGCAGCCATTGCTAGCGCCGTCATCGCCTATGAAGTGCTAAACCAGCGGCGCTAAACACTGCTATTTTGAAATATTGATTCATATGCTACTCTGTTCTTCGGGAGAGAAAAATATGAAAAGAACAATGTTGGCATTACCAATTCTATCACTATTATTGGTATCCTGTGGTGAAGAGCCTAAAGAAACGCCCACAGTAGAAGAAAGACTGACAGAATATAAAGCCGTTGGCACAGAACCGGGTTGGTCGGTCGAAATCAAAGATGATGTGATCGCCTATAGCTCCATAGAAGCCACGAATGATTTTAGTCTACCAGTGGCACGCATGAAAAAAACCGAGGCCGGCTGGGAAATTAAGGGGTTTACGGATCATGACAATATCACCGTCACCATCGCATTAGGTAAAGAATGCAATGACGGTATGAGTGATCTCAAATATGCCGACACAGTCAATATCGCGGTTAGCGGCAGCGGTCATCATGACGGCTGTGGCGGCGACATATTATCCGACCCTGAAGCAACCTAGATAGAGGCGGTTATTCGGCCGCCTCATCTTTTAAATTACGATCATCTTCAATCAGCGCTGCTTCAACCTCGCCCGAATAGCGTGGCAGTGCTTCAATCTCGGCGACGGGCTCCAGCTCTTTTTTGCCCGTTTCGATATTGAGCGCAGCAAATTTACGGCCGGTCGCCATGATGTTGCGTTCAAAACTGCCGACAAATTTATTATAATTGCCGACAGCGCTACCAAGCCCTGACCCCACACGTTTCAAATGCTCTCCGGCGACGGCAAGCCGATCATACATTTCTTTGCCCAATTGCCCGATCTGCTTGGCCTCTGCTGCCATTTTTTCCTGCCGCCACACACCGGCCACTGTCCGCGCAATGGCGACCAGATTGGTTGGCGTGGCCAGCAACACTTTTTTCTCAAAAGCATGATCCCACAGCGTTGGCTCATGTTCCAATGCCGCTGACAGGAAATGCTCACCTGGCACGAACATGATCACATAATCGGGCGCATCTTCAAACTGATCCCAATAGGCCTTTTTCGAAAGACCATCGATATGTGCTTTCATGCTATTGCAGTGACGAGCCATCGCAAAATTACGGGCATCCTCGTCTTCAGCTTCAAAAGCATCCTGATAGTCGTTGAGCGAGACTTTCGCATCAATAACCAGCTTGCGGCCGCCGGGTACGCTGATCACCGCATCGGGTCGCAAACGCCCCTCGTCGGTATCAATGCTTTGCTCTGTAACAAAATCCGTATGTTCGGAAAGACCGCAGGTCTCGAGAACATTTTTAAGTTGCTGCTCACCCCAGCGGCCCCGCGATTTTGGCGCATTACGCAGACTATTGACGAGCCGCGCCGCTTCCTGCTGCACCCTGTCCTGCCCTTGGCGCACCTGTTCGATCGTGGCAGTTATTCCGGCATAGGATTCAGTGCGTTCCTTCTCGATTTTCTTGATCGATTCTTCGTACGTTGCGAGCCGCTCATGCACGGGCTGGAGCAATTTCGCGATTTTCTCGCCGCCTTTTTCGTTGGCCTGATCAAAGCGCTGGTCAGCGCGTTCCAGAAATTGCCGCTGCGCCGTTTCTAGCATTTTTGCGCCGACTTCAGAAAATTGTGCGGACAACGATTCCTTGGCTTCAACGAGCTGCTTTAATTGCTTCTCATGATTGCGGGCATCGGCTTCCAAAGAGGCCAAAGATTGTCTGGCTTGATCCCGGTCATCGCGGATCACATCACGTTCTGATCGCGCCGTATCACGCTCAACCTGCACGCCGTCGAGCATAGACCGCAGCGAAGCCGCAGTTTGCTCTGCCGACTTGGCCGATGCAGCCGAAGCGCGTCCACCAACGAACCAGCCTGCGCCGAGACCCATAATAAGAGTTACAATAGCGATTAGGAGAGCGACAATAGCGTCCAAGACAGGCCCTTTCAGATAGAACGAAACAAGAACCTAAACCTTCGCGGCTTCACATGCAATTGCTTTAGGCAATAATCATCATATTGAGAACATCGTCATGCGGAACTCGAAATCGTCATGCTGAACTTGTTTCAGTATCTCGAAGGGGCCATTTGGGAATTAAGCAGATCCTGAAATAAATTCAGGATGACGTAACGATTACAAAGGTGGCAGGATCAGGCCGCTTCTTTGCGATATTTGTTCAACTTCTTCAGCACCATTTGCCGTTTCAGACGGGAAAGATGGTCGATGAACAATATGCCTTCGAGATGGTCCATCTCATGCTGCAAACAGGTGGCCATAAGGCCTTCCATCTCTTCCTCATGCTGCTTGCCGGTTTCATCCTGCCAACGCGCGCGGATGGCTGCGGGGCGTTCGACATCGGCATACTGCTCCGGCACTGATAAACAGCCTTCACTATAAATGTTCAGGTCTTTGGAAGGGTCGAGAATTTCGGGATTGATGAACACACGAGGATCGCGAATCACTTCATGATCGTGGTTGCAATGTTCGCCATGGTCATGATTATGTTCAACCGGTTCCTGAAGATCGATCACCAATATCCGTTTGGGCACGCCCACCTGAATCGCGGCAAGGCCAATGCCCGGCGCTTCGTACATGGTTTCGAACATGTCCGCGATCAGCGTTTGAAGCGCTTCGTCAAATATTGTGACCGGCTCTGAAACAGTTTTCAGACGCGGATCGGGAACTTCAAGGATTGGTAAAATGGCCATGTCCTAAATTTAGGGATTATGCCCGGATTCGTCAAGCAGTCGCGGCACTTGTTTTACGTTTAGTATTCCTGACATTACGACTTAGGGCCTATTTTAACATCACGGCGTAAAACACGTCTCAAGATATTCCCGAGGCTCACTCAATCGCTATTGATCGGCCTTCTTGAGCGCAGCGCCTGTGCCAATGTGCCTTCATCGAGATAATCCAGCTCACCGCCAACGGGGATACCGTGGGATAGCTGGCTGAGCCGCAGCGGATAATTTTCGAGCCGTTCTGCTATATAATGAGCTGTCGTCTGCCCTTCCAATGTCGCATTCATCGCCAGCACGACTTCATCTATGCCGCCCCGCTCCACCCGTTTGATTAACTTATCGATCCCGATATCTTCCGGCCGCACACCGTCAAGGGCCGATAAGCGTCCGCCCAGCACGTGGAACTTCCCCGGAAACAACCGTGATTTATCAAGCGCCCACAAGTCGGACACTTCCTCGACCACGCAGAGTGCTTTTTCGTCGCGGCGCGGATCAACGCAAATCTGGCAAGGGTCCTGCGTGTCGACATTGCCGCAAATATCGCAGGTAACAAGATTGGCCTGCACCCGTTCCATAGCCGCCAATATTGGTTTCATCGTCGTTTCGGGGCGCTTGATGAGATGAAGCACAGCCCGCCTTGCCGAGCGCGGCCCCAAGCCCGGAAGTTTGGACAGAGCCTGAACCAGATTTTCGATCTCTTGTGATGCCATGACTTGACCTTTAAGACGATGTTCCGCCCCCTGCCAACACAAAATCATGCTGTCCTACTCGCGCTTGTTTGGTTAGGGAGGCAGGATGATTCATCCATCCTGCACAATCTCATCATCTATGGCTTCGCAAAAGATTTCCTGCCCGCCAGCCACGTTGGTTACAGGGGGTGAGAATTGTGTGAACTTTGGCTCGGTCGCTCGCGTGATGAAGGGTGTAATTTGTGTCAACTTTGGGATGGATAAAGTGATAATGCGGACTGCCTCATGACTGCGATAAAACCAAACGCACTGCGTCTCGCCTTTATGGGTACACCAGATTTTGCAGTCCCAGCCCTGCGCGCTCTGCACGCGGCGGGTCATGATATTGTCGCCGTCTATTCACAACCTCCTCGCCGTGCCGGACGCGGAAAAAAATTGACGCCCTCACCTGTTCAGCAGGTTGCTGAGGAATTGGGAATAGAGGTCCGTGTGCCGGTGTCTTTGAAGACCGATGACGCACAGGCTGAATTTGCATCGCTTGATCTGGATGCCGCCATTGTCGCGGCCTATGGTCTGATTTTACCGCAAGCCATATTGGATTCGCCCCAAATGGGCTGCCTAAACATTCACGGGTCATTGCTCCCCCGCTGGCGCGGTGCGGCGCCGGTGCAGCGCGCTATATTGGCGGGTGACGAACAAACCGGCATTACCATCATGCAAATGGAGGCCGGGCTTGATACCGGACCAATGTTGCTCAAATCCAGCACACCGGTTGACGCAAAGACCGCCGGAGAGCTGACCGATGAATTGGCCCAGACCGGTGCCGCATTAATGGTAGAATATCTCAACAATTCTACAGACTATACGCCCGAAATTCAGGATGATAGTCTGGCCACCTATGCCAAGAAGATTGAGAAGCAGGAATCGCGACTGGATTTCAACCAATCCGCACCAGCCGTTATCGCTCAAATCCGGGCCTTTAATCCCGCGCCGGGAGCATTTTTCGAATATGATGGCGACCGCTATCGCATTCATTCTGCGGAAGTCGTCGATGGGACGGGAGCTGCTGGAACAATATTGGACGACCAATTGGCAATTGCCTGCACCGAAGACGCGATCCGGCCCAGCCTCATTCAAAAGGCGGGGCGCCCCAAATTAACCCTTGCAGAGTTTCTCAATGGCACCGCAATTCCCGTCGGAACAATATTGCAATGACCCGCTTCGCGCTCACCATAGAATATGATGGCCGCCCCTTCATGGGCTGGCAGCGGCAGGATCACGGGCCAAGCGTCCAGCAGGCCGTAGAAGAGGCAATAACGAAGATAACCAAACAGGATATACGGGTGCATGCGGCCGGCAGAACCGACGCCGGTGTTCATGCCTTGGGTATGCGGGCGCATTTTGATCTAGACACTAAATTGACGCCTTTCCGCTTAATGGAAGGCCTTAACGCCGGACTGAGGCCCCATCCGGTGGCGATATTGGCCTGTGAGCCGGTGGATGATGAATGGCATGCTCGTTTTGCCTGTCTGGGTCGGCGCTATGTCTATAAAATCACCAACCGACGCGCGCCGCTGACGCTCGATAAGGGACAAAGCTGGCAGGTCGTTAGGCCTCTTGATGCAGGAGCCATGCATGATGCGGCGCAAGAACTGGTAGGACAGCATGATTTCACGACTTTCCGGTCCGCCCATTGTCAGGCGCAAAGCCCGGTCAAGACGTTAGACAGCATCTCCGTCACCCGCTTTGGCGAAGAGATTGAAGTTGAGGTCGCTGCACGTTCATTTCTGCATCATCAGGTGCGTTCAATAGTCGGTTGTCTGAAACTGGTGGGCGAAGGCAAATGGACGCGGCAAGATTTGCTCAACGCTCTAAAGGCAAAAGACCGCGACGCGCTAGGCTTCAATGCCCCGCCGGACGGCCTCTATTTTGTCGATGCGACCTATCCGAAGCCGGAAACGGGATCACAGCCCGAATAGACGTTGCATCGACTTATCGAGCATCATTAATTGCCAGAGCAAGCGGCTATTATCGGCTTTCCCGCCAATATGGTCATCGGCCACTTTGCCCAAGGCCTGCGGATCGAACCAACCCGTTCGGGCGAGCGCACCAGAACCGGCAATATTGCGCGCTTCATCGGCAAGCGGCCCGCGGAACCACTGCGCAATCGGTGTTACAAAACCCATTTTTGGACGATAGAGTATATCCTGCGGCAAATAGCGTTCCATCGACTTTTTCAGCAGATATTTACCGGTCCCGCCCCGCACCCGCAAATTGGTCGGCAGCTTGGCCGCAAATTCCATCAGCTTATAGTCGAGCAACGGCTCCCGCGCTTCAAGGCTGACAGCCATGCTGGTCCGGTCTACTTTGGTCAAGATATCCCCCGGCAGCCACATTTTCATATCGGCATATTGCGCCTGATCCAGACCGTTGCGTGCCGGAGCATTCTCCATCAGGTCGATCATCCAGGATTCCCCCGCATAGCCGCCGAGTTGCGCCACCATCGCATTCGAGTAGATCGCGTACCGTCCAGCAGGTGTTGTCACACCAACGGCTTCCGCATAGCCCTCTGGCCCGGTGCGAGCGAGCGATAGCAAAGTCGATTTGGCGCGCAACGGACGGGGAGCCCAATCCGCTTTCGGATAAACCTTGCCGAGCCAGCCCAAAGCTGGACCGCGCAGAGATTGCGGCAACAAGCCCCTCACCCGTTCTTCAGCATGGTGAAAAACATGACGGCGATAGCCAGCCATCGCTTCATCGGCCCCGTCGCCGGACAATGCCACCGTCACATTTTCGCGGGCCAATTCAGCCACGCGATACGTCGGCAAGGCCGATGCATCAGCAAATGGCTCATCAAAATGATCTGCCAGCGTATCGATCAGACTATAATCATCAGCTGCCACCGTGCGCGAGCGATGGTCGGTCTGAAACCGGTCCGCGACCCGCTGAGCATAGCCCGTCTCGTCAAGCGATGCCTGATCGAAACCGATAGAACAGGTTTTGACGGGTTGCCGGCTCTTTTCCGACATCAACGCAACCACAGCGCTGCTATCGACTCCACCGGAAAGAAACGCCCCCAAGGGCACATCGGCAATCATGCGAGATGCCACAGCATCTTTCATCAGGGCCACAAGCTCTTCTTCTAATTCTGTCGCCGACGCTTTGCTACGCTGGCTAAAATCCATATCCCAATATTGGAGAGGCTGCGGTTCCGGCTTGCCTTGTTGTAACAACAGATAATGCCCGGCCGGCAGCTTTTTGACGCCCTTCAACAGCGATATATGATCCGGCACATATCCAAAGGCCAAATAGTCATCCACCGCCCTGATCTCCGGCTCCCGCCGCAGCAAAGGATTGGCCAGCAGCGCTTTCAGTTCCGACCCGAACAATATGCTGCCATCCGACACCGGCGCATAGAAAAGCGGTTTCACGCCCAGCCGGTCACGCGCCATGAATAACTGTTTGGTGCGCTGATCAAATATCGCAAAGGCGAACATCCCGTTCAGGCGCTTCAGGCAATCTACGCCCCATTGACGCCATGCATAAAGTATAACTTCGGTATCGCCGCTGGTCGCAAATATATGACCAAGCGATTCCAGCTCCGCGCGGACTTCCTGAAAATTGTAGATCTCACCATTATAGCTGATGACCTGCGCCTCATCGGCGGTCAGCATGGGCTGCGCCCCGCCTTCCAGATCAATGATCGACAGGCGGCGGTGGCCCAGCCCGACACCCGGAGCGGTCCATATACCAGAGCCATCCGGTCCGCGATGGGTGAGACTGTCGGTCATCTTGCGCAGACGCGCCGGATCAACCGGCTTCGCCGTCTCCAAATGAAATATACCTGCAATGCCGCACATGATTTGCGCTCTAGCGCAGACCCGCCATTTCGTCAGCCAGTTTATCTATCGGGCCAACGGCTTTTCGAAATGCTTCCATCGCCTTTTGTGGCCCCGCCTCATCGACCTTCTCGGCTGATATCAGGATGGCCACCGCTTGCTGATTGCCGCTAAGCAGCTTGGTTTTTAGCGTTTCGAGTTTCACAGCCGATCCGCTACCGGTCAAGATATTGCCGACCCGATAGAAGGATTGCACATTTCGTACCACGGGCCCGGGCGCCATTATCTGTATCGCCCTTCCGGAAGCAGGCGCAGGCAAATTTCGGCTCCACGACCATTTGGTTCCGGGATCAAAAGCGCCCTGCCCATATCCTACAATTTCGCGATCATCTTCCTGACGGTCAAAAACCGCAATGGCCAAGTCCACTTCCGCGCCGGTGTCTTCGTTGTGATAACGGCCCAATAGCTGATGGTTCGCACCGTCAAAACGCGGATGCCAATCATATAGCGGCCGATATTCGACCTGCTGCCAGCCTTCAACGATCGGCAATACAATCTTATCAGGAACTGGAGTGCTTTGCGCTGCGAGAACTGATGTCCACAAAAGCGGTGTAACAATAATGGCTGCAATCGCAATCATCACCGTTTTGGCATTCAATTTCGACGAAACCGGTCCGGCCTTTCTCTCGATCAACTCACCGTCGATCATCGGGTCTTCAATCTTACGGTCAAAAAACGGCCAGCCGATAGCCATTACCAGCGCCAGTACAAAGGCAAAGAAAAACCAGCCATAGAAGATATGATCAAAGCCTGTAGCAAAATCGATCGTGGTGTGATGTGCAATATAGATTGTACCAAAGGCGCGGATACCATTTGCGAGGACAGGCACCAAAACTGCCGCGATCATGAATAAAATACGCCGCCGCCAACTGCGAAAGCAAATGTTACTCACCAGTGCGCCATAAGCGACCATCGCAATCAAAAATTTCACACCGGAACAAGCCTCTGCCACTTCAAAATAGCCGGTCGGGGTCGAAATAAAGACGCCATCGATAAAGGCAGGAATATCAGCCCAGCTTAGGAACACCATCGACATTTTTGCGGTAATTGTTTGCAGCATCGGCACAATTTCTTCGCCAAAGGGCACCAGGAAGAAGCTGTAGAATAGCGGAAAAATCAGCCCGCGAAGTACCGCTGGGCCAAACAATGTCATCACCGTACCTTGCAACATCATCACTAGGCCAAGCTGACGAGCAAAGGATACACCTGCCGCCTCACCCAGCAACCAGCCCCCCGAAGCGGCCCCAATCCATAGCAATCCCGGAGCCCAAATAGTCGGCGTAATTTTCACCAGTTGCTCACGCCGTTGCTGTACCAACCAGATAAGAATCGGGACAATCAACAGGCAGTGATTATAGGTTGAAACATTCCACCAAGCGTCGAGCATCGCCATAGCATCGCGCCAGAACAGGGCCACTATTACAAAGCTAACCAAACACAAAAGTCGCAAATGCGTTGTCCATGCCGTTGCTACAGGTGCGTCCGCCGAAACCTCCGGCAATTGATCCACGGCTGCGCCACTCATTCTGCGGCCTCCGCCAAGGCGGGTTCATCAATACCGCACAGACCCGGTATTTCGGCCAACCGCATTTGCCAACTATAGGATGATCTGATTAGCGCAGCTGCGTTGTCACCTAGTCTTCTGGCCCTCTCAGAGTCTGATAGTAGGTCACATACCAGCCTTGCTTCCTGCTGAGGATTCTCAGCGATATGAAAATGCTCTCCATCAATCGCTTCAATACCTTGTGCAGCCGCAGACGAAACCACGACAGGCTTCCCCATAGCCATGGCTTCCAAAACCTTATTCTGAATACCACGCGCAATACGTAATGGGGCTACCACAATATCGGCCGCCTTCAACCAACTGCGAATATCATCAACGCTGCCTGTAACAATCACGCCATTATTGCTATTTAACCGAAGGACATCGGCTGTGGGCATCCGCCCGACGATTGCGAACTGTGCTTCGGGATGCTGCTTCATAATTGCCGGCATTACTGCCGTTGCAAAACTCACGACGGCTTCCACATTAGGGCGATAATCCATCTGTCCGGTGAAGATGATCAATGGCCCTGAATGCGGACCTTCAACCGGCTGCACTTTGGCCGGATCATAAAATTCCAGGTCAATCCCGTTACCCACGGCTTTCACTTTTTCATCGCTCAATCCCGAGCGTTGACGAAATAATTCTGCTTCCTCTTCACTGACAAACAGCGAATGGTCGGCAAGCGCGCCAACTTTCTGCTCAAACGCCCGAAGCAATTTTCCTTCACGCCTATTGATCCAAGCCATTGGCCCCGAACCTTCATCGGCATAGCTTTCAAATTTCGCACTATCTACATCCGCAAAATCCATGATCAGGCGGCCAGCGAAATCTACAGGAACAAATTGTGCCATCTGTCCGGAAAAAACAAAAATGCAATCTATCGGTCGTGTTTTAAGAATATTACTAACGTAACTGCGAATTTTGGAGCTCTCGAAAGAAGTCAAAGATACCGGTTTCCCTGAAGCCAATGCTTCGATCCCTGCCCGCCAATTAGACTTATTCCGCACAGTTATCTGCATCGACGCCAGAGAGGCTTTAATATCGCTATCTTCCGCCGCCTCCGTTTCAACATCAGCAAAGCAAGCCAAATGCACGGGCCGATATTGCATAAGCTTACGCAACATATGATGCGAGCGGATTTTATCCCCCCGGTTTGGGGGCCAAGGAACGCGGTGGGTCAGAAATAATATCTCGCCCATCAGCCCAGACCTTTAGCAATTATCGGTCCTAGACGGTTTGCGAGTGAAAGTGGTAATTTCTGCCAAAGCGCTACCTGCATCCGATATTTTGGGCTCATCGGATTCACATCGCGCGCTTCTTTTCCATCTGCTGTGCGAATAGCATAAGATAACGGGTTCGGTTCGAAACCCCAGTTTTTCTTGAAGGAATAGGCGCCTGTCCCAACCTTGGAACGACCAAAGTCAAATCGCGAACAACCCCTTTCACGCGCATGATTCATCAGCGCATAATACATTACATCATTGGCACGAAGCCGGCGCGCTTCAAAACTTCCGCCGCCCCAATAGGGCAATACCGCTCCGTCGTGGTACAAGCTCAGCACGCTGGCGACAGGCTTACCATCGCTCAACACTGTCAGAATATCTGCATCCGCGCCAAAGCCATCTAGGAATTCATCAAATAAAGCCTTCGGGAATACCGGCGTCCCCAAATTACGGACGCTTTCGGCATAGACTCGGTAGTGATCTGCCCGATCTTCCGCATCCCCGCCTATTCGAACGACTAGCTCGTTTTTCAGACCCTTGCGAACCTCGGCACGTTGCTTGCGCGGAATGGCCAGCAGTTGATTTTCGTCATTGTCGGCCAAGTCCGTCACAAAACCGGCATAGACACCCTCTTTATTCTGCCAATCATCACATGGCGTCGGCCCACCGCGTAGCTCAACCGTTGGAAAACTATGCGTCTCAGCGAAACTCCACACCGCATCGGCCAAGATTTGTGTCGCATGATCGCTTAAACTTAATATTCCGCCGCCGACTGCGAAACCGGATGAAACCAATGCCCGCCCAAACAACGCCGAATGGATGAGATTAAGGGGCAATATCGCCTGCAACTCTCCATCTGCATCTTCCGCCAGCATATAGCGCCATTCATGCCCGCAAGCCTTTGAAACGCTCAATATCCAAGCTGGTCGATGGAATGCTGTACCCTCGGCATGGCCAGTCACAAATTTTTCAATCCGTGCCAGTTCATTCTGGTCTTCGTGATCCAATATGCGTACGGCAACCGCCTGTGGAGAGAATGGCATGTTCACGACGCAAGCTCTCCGTTCAGCGCAGCCAGTTCATCCATCCGGCCCCAAGCATAGTCATTGCCTACCCGCACCAGCTTGGCACGCATCACATTCAGCTTGGTGTAATGGCGCAGTTTTGATTTCAGCGGTGCATTGCCAACGCGGGGTTGTTCAGGATCGATCTCCCAAGGATGGAAATAGAATATCGCGCCCTGTCCATCATCCTTGTGCATTTTACGGATGGCAAGATTATAGAGAGCATAAGGCAGCAGACGGAAAAAGCCGCCGCCACCAGCCGCCAGCACACGGTTCCCGACTTTCACAGTCGTTACTGGCAACTCTACCAAATCAGACCCTTTAACTGGTTTCCAAGCAAAGCGTGGAGATCCAGCCCATCCATAATGATCATGCTTAATGGGTGCGACGCTGGACGAATAACGATAGCCTTGTTCTGCCAATATTTCGTGGGCCCATGGTGTGCGTTGATCAATAGAGAAACTGGGTGCGCGATATCCGGTTATTGCCTGTCCGGAGCTATCCTCCAAAATCTTGCGACTGCGTTCGAGATCGTCACGGAACTCTTGCAGCGTCATCGTGAATACACGCGCGTGATCATAGCCGTGACTGGCCAACTCGTGACCGGCCCCCACAATACGCTGCATCAATTTGGGATAGCGTTCTGCTACCCAGCCAAGCGTAAAAAATGTGGCCTTGATCCCGGCAGCGTCGAAAAGATCCAGAACGTTATCGGTATTGCGTTCAACGCGATGCTCCAAGCCATCCCAATCGGCACGATCAATTACCGTTTCAAAAGCACCCACCTGAAACCAGTCCTCGATATCCACAGACATAGCGTTAAGCAAAGCACTGGCTTTTCTCGTCCCGTCTATTGGCTCAGGCCGCGCGTCCAGTTTTGACATAGCTTTCCTTGCTCCGGATATCGCCCTCGACCCATTCCACAAGCATCGTCAAGACACGGTGTAGATTTTCTTCCTGACTACCCATGCGAGATTCCATCTGGGAAAGCTGTCCGGATATTTTATCCAGGCGATCTGTCACCTTGTTATCTAAGGCCGGCTGAGAAATGTTCTCTTCCATGGCACAAGGCTCGACGGGTTGAACATCGGGCCGGATATCCGCGCTTCTAAAAGGTAAAACCTCATGCTCTTCTGCGCTTGGTTCTGCAGAAATCCGAGCCGGAATATCCTCATCAGGTTCCGCAACTCCTGTGACCGAATCAGTGGACACAGAATCGAATTCGGATTGAACTGCTCGCGCAGGCTTTTCCCACAAGGGGCTTTTCACCGTCTCCGGATCAATATTTGCATCCGGCTCCGCGATATCAATTTGGTCGCCATTTAGATCCGCAAGCACTCGTCCAACCAAAGACTGATCGATCAACTCAGCATGCTCAACAGCACCCATCAGCAATACGCGGCTCATCAATGTGTTTATTTTTCGGGGTACACCGCCCGTCTCGCTATATAATAGAGAGAATACGTCGCGAGTGATTTTCGGACGCCCAGACCATCCGCTCTTGGACAAGCGGTGGGTAATATAGGGCTCTATTTCTTGTGATTCCATCGGCTCCAAATGGTGATTGGCTATCACTCGCTGACGCAATTGTTCTAACCGATTAGAATTTTGCAGCATATCGCGAAATTCTGGCTGACCGAGCAGGAATATCTGAAGCAGCGCCTGTCCACCCAACTGAAAATTGGAAAGCATCCGCAATTCTTCCAAAGCACCGGTCGGCAGGTTTTGAGATTCATCAACAATAAGCAAACACCGTCGTCCGGCGCGTGCTTCACTGTGCAAAAATTCCTCAAAGGCGCCCAGTAGCTGGGCCTTGTCCATGCCTTCGGTATCGATATCGAAATTATTCGCTGCGACCCGCACAATATCTTTGCTGTCGAGTGCGGTCGTGACGATATTGGCCGCCGTCAGACGCGCCCGATCGATCGTCGCCATCAAGTGGCTGACCAAGGTCGTTTTGCCAGCACCAATGTCGCCGGTAATCACAATGAAACCTTCGCCTTGGGCCAAGCCATAGCCTAGATAGGACAATGCCTTTCTATGAGTCAGACTCTCAAAATAATAATGTGGGTCCGGGGTCAGCTGGAATGGCCGACTTTTCAGTCCATAAAATGTTTCATACATATTGGTATCTCCCACCAATTTTTCCGGTGATAGTGTTAAAAATCATATTTCAAACCGAGCAATGCAGATGCTGTAAGTTGCGAATTAAATCCATTCTGATCATAGCTATCGAGGCCGACTGCCGCTGTCCCGGTAAGGCGGGGAATGATCTGGCGATAATAAGCCGCATTGGCCCCCAGCGCGAGCACGTTAGGTGCACCGGCAAAGCCGCTATCCAGCAAATTGGCGTAAACATTAGTGTCAAAGCTTGACCTTGCATCAATCTGACGACCGATGGACAGGTTGGCATAATAATTCTCGTCAACCAGCCCATCCACATTCGCCAAAGCCCCCAATTGTGAGGCAAAGAAACGGTGCCTTGAATAGCCCGCGGCGACCGAAGCATTCCAACCGTTATAGCCATAAGCAAGCTGCGCATTGATACCGCGTGCGCGAAATGATGACGATGCCGCAGACTGCAGCGCATCGTTGAAGCAAAGGCTAGTCGTTTGACCAAAGGCACAACCGTTTAGTTCACCGCTCAACGGATTGCGATTGCTAGAGAAACTGGTTCCCAAAGAGGATAGATTGTCATTCAACAAGTTACCGAAACCAGATACCGTGTCATAGACCGATACATTGAGCGAGGTGTTCTCGTTGGGCTGGTATCCAAGGCTACCCGCATAGGTCGTGCTGCCATAGCGGCGACCGACGCGTGCTTCCAATGACGTCCGGCGACTGGGACGCCACAATACACCAGCATCCCAAATCAAGCCATCATTATCATAAGACAAGAGCCGCGGAGATGCCTTGTCAGTGACCAAACGGCCATCACTATCGATAACGGGATCGCCGTTTATATCGCGCAAGGCATCCCGTTCGGAAATTTCGGTATCTTCATAGCCAACACCGCCGACAAGCGCGACCGTGGGCGTGACCGGAACAGTGACATCAGCGCGAACATATTTACCCTCGAACCGCTGATCCAATTGCCCTGCATCTTCACGCTCATAACCGCCGCCAACCGACCAGCCAAAAGGTAGATCGCCCGGTGCCATACCGACACTGGCACTGGCCGAGTGACTGATACTGTCATCGAAAATATCAATCGGCAGCTGGCCAGTAGGCAAAGTCCCGATGTCATCGCTTTCCACTTTGGTATAGCCCACCCGGTAGTTAGCATTGACATCAAGGTCGCCGATGTGGGTGGACAAAGAAGGTCCGCCATAAACCGAGTAAACCTGTGTGACGTTATCGATATTGCCAACCGTATTGGACGGTGCCGCGCCGCGAATATCAACCCGGCTGCGGGTTGCAATTCCGCCAGCCTCTAACGCCAATAAATTGGGTACAATCTGTACACTACCGCGCGCCAAACCGCTGATAATGTCATCGTCGCCGATATTATCCTCATAGAAAAAGCGGCGTTCGTAACGAAGATTCACTTCCGCTTCTGCCTGACGGGTTTGGATGGATGTCTCAAGCCCGGCCACAACGGTCGTATAGGTTAGTACATCCGAACCGTCTTTTAGGTCGGCGACCAGAACCTGCTGCACTTCCAGATAAGGCGTGATTTCTACATTACGATCTTTAGCTTGCGCCGGGTGCATGGCGATTATGAATAAAGGTGTCACAATGGACCCTGCCTTCAGTATCTTCATGATCTTACTCTTAGCCACGCTACTCTCCATATCCGTAATAAGATCCAAAGGTCCGTCCCGTTGGCGAGAATTTGGTGCCATTGAGGAGCAACTGGATATTGTCACAACCAGCCATCAGGCTGAGTGCGTCCTTTAATGCTGTTTCTGTGGTCTCATCCGCTTTGACGACCATCACGACTTGTCCAACATGTGTTGCGAGCACAGATGCAGGCGAAGCGGACAAAGCAGGAGGCGAGTCAAAAATGACAATCCGGTTGGGATTATGCTGGGTTAACCGGTTCAACACCTGTTCCGTCCGGGAAGATGCCAGATATTCCGTATCAGCATTGGTCTGATCGCCTGCGGGCAATATCGCTAACCCGCCAATATCGGTATGAATAATACAATCTTCCACGGGCAATTCCGGATCGGCCAAAGCATCCATCAACCCTTTGCTGCCCTCAAGCCCCAAACTGGACAATATGCTCGGCTTCGCAAAATCGGCATCTACCAACAAAACTTCATTATCCTTCTCCGCTGCGATGGAGAGGGCGAGGTTCAAGGCGCAAAATGTTTTGCCCTCATTGGGATGTGCCGAGCAAATCAATATCCGCTCGCCATGCGGCAAGGGTGCTTGCTTGGCACTGCCTTTTGCGGCCAGCAATAATTGCCGTTTGATAATACGGAATTCTTCCGAAATGCCGGTAACAGGGCCATCGGGAACGACGAAACCGGCTTCTCTTAACTTGTCGCGATCTACGAGCACACGCGGGCCATCATAATCCGGCGTACGACGCGGGGCGGTAGATACCAGTTGCTGTGTTTTGACTTCAGGCGGCAGAATCTCCGGCCCATAATTTTGCGCCGGTCCGCCCGTTCTTGACGGAACATAGTCATATACTTGCGCTGCCCGTTCAAGCAGCGAACTGGATTTATTGAGAGGATTATATTTATTCATCTTCGTTCCTCAAGCCACCATGCCGCGCTGGATAAATTCAACGACCATCAAGAGCGCAAACACTCCAAATAAAGCACCACCAGCACTGTAAAATAGACGCATTTTTTTTTGGCGAATGACGCGTTGGCTGTTGGTTAGTATCTGCGATACCGAACCGATAACTGGCAGTCCGCTAGCTTTTTCAAGCCTAGCTGCTGTCGGGTAGCTGGTTTGCAACTGGCCCATTGCGAATGCAGTGCCGATCCCGCCGCCAAGACCGACAAATAATACCATCGCCAATAATAGCGGCCGATTTGGCGCAGCCGGAGAACGTGGGCTGGAAGGCGGGTCGATGACTTTGAACTTCACCGAGTCCGTTTCGGACTCCACTTGACCGCGCAGCTTAATCTGCTCGCGATCCTGCAGCATTTTGTCGTACTGTTCTTTCAGCACGTCATAATCCCGGTTAATCCGCGACATCTCAGCAGCAACGCCGGGTTCCAATGTTTGTTTGGAAACCAATTGCGCCATATCCGATTGAAGCGCGTTTTTACGCGCCTGCAGTGCCGCTACCGAAGCCTGACGCTCGGCCCGCATGCTCTGGAGAGAACTATAGGCGGGATTAAGCGTGCTATAAGCAGATGATCCTGACCCTTTCGGTTCTTTGGAAACTTGACCGCGCAACGCAGAAATTTCGCTTTTCATGGCGACCACATCCGGATGGCTGTCAGTCCATCCCCGTGCCCGCGCTGATGCTAACCGACCTTGGGCATCAGCAAGCTGTCCCCGCGCACCGCCAACATTACCGCCCCCTCCGGGAGTAGCGATTGTGGATGGCGTTCCCGAAAGCTGGCCGTTCAAAGCCGCTAAAGAACTGGAAGCAGAACCCAGCTGCGATTCGATTTGGCTAAGCTCTGCCCGCGACGCTTCGATGCGCTGGCTGATGGACCCAATGCCGGGCAATAAGCCGAGATTTTCAGTTTCAAACTGTACCCGCTTTTGTTCTGCCTCCTGTAGATCCTTTTCCCGCGATGCGAGTTGGGTATCCAGAAACTTGAGTGTCTGGGTTGTCTCGTCCCGATCACCAGAGAGATTTTCTTCGACAAATATATCGATCATCTTCTGGACGATTTCGCGCGACAATACCGCGTTTTCTGCGTCGGATAAATTGCTTCCCGATGACTTAGCCGTAATCTCGAACAGATTGTCTTTTTCCGACTTTATTTCGATATTCTTACGCAGCATCTCGACCTTGCCGGCTAATTCACGGTCACTTGCAACCGACAGATTCAGGTCTGTACCGCGAACAACTTTCTCCAAGTTTATCGTTGAAGCCAAGGTTTCCTGAACCCGGTCCATATTCTTCTTGCGGTCACGCGATTCAATCCCGACCTTGTCTGACAAGATGGATTGCATTTCGACGAATACCCGCGCTTTCGACTCATAGCTATTCGGGATGAGCGCAATGACCAACCAGCCCACGAGGCAAAGCCCCCAAGCAACGGCCAATGCCAACCAGCGCCTGTTCCAGACGCTGTGCAATGCTATTCGAATTTCATCATAAAGGCCGTTCATGGGTCTTTTCGATTCCTATGATTTCGCTCTAGGCGGATTAAAACATGCTCTTTGGAATGATGATCACATCACCGGGTTGCAGCATTACATTGGCTTTGGTTTGGCCGCGCTCCAGCAGATCGCCGATGCGCAGGGCATATTCCTGTTGCTTGCCGGTGCCGCGATTGTAACGAATCAGGCGCGCCTTATTGCCCGATGCAAATTCAGACAGACCTCCGACGGCGATCATCGCGTCGAGCAATGTCATATTGGCACGGTAAGGTATCGAAGCGGGTTTCTCGGTCGCGCCGACAACGCGGATTTGCTGCGAAAATGTACCGGAGAAATTATTGACGATGACCGACACCAAAGGCTCGTTAATATATTCCGACAATTGGAGCTTGAGGTCTTCGGCCAGCATCGCAGGGGTTTTTCCTACGGCAGGCATGTCAGTGATCAGCGGCGTTGTAATCCGGCCATCGGGGCGAACCTGAACTTTTGCGCCCAGTTCCGGGTTGCGCCATACAAAAATGGTCAGCTCATCAAGCGGTCCGATGACATATTCTTCCCCGGGGCCTTCTTGCATGGAAACAAAGGATGCGGGCGGCAATTGCGGACCCGACGAGACGCTCGAACAGCCCGCGACTGCCAAGGATACCAAACCGGCACCCATCATATATTTCGGCAGGCTTTTATTCTTGAACGCAGCACTCATAGTTTATACCTCGCAAACAATCACTGGCGACCCACCGATTCCGCGAGGAAATGGCAAATCACGCATAGTCAGGAGATAGCTATGGATAAAAATAGTGAAGATAGCGTTAGTATTGACTGAATTTTGGATTAACGCCCAGCTGCTTTCAAAGCGACAAAAGACCTTCTTGGCTTAGCCCACCAACAGCTCTTTGGCTGGTCCCTGTCCCAAGAAGTTCGCTGGACTGGCGGAGGCTCCATAAGCACCGGCACAAAATATCGCCACTATATCGCCAACCTGCGCTTTTGGCATTTCCGCGCGATCACTTAGCAAATCCAGCGGTGTGCAGAGGCATCCGACAATCGAAATGATTTCTTCGGATGGTTTGTCATATTGGGTAGCAATTGCTGCTGGATAATTTCGCCGGATAACCGTCCCGAAATTGCCGCTGGCCGCCAGTTGGTGATGGAGACCGCCATCGACAACCAGAAAGCTTTCGCCCCTGCTCTCTTTGCGGTCAACGATCTGTGTCAAATAGACTCCGGCTTCACCGACAAGATAACGCCCTAATTCAACCGCAAATTGGGTCTCTCTCAATATAGCGGGTAGCTTGGCAAACTGCTGATCCAATGCATGTCCGATTTGCGCTATATCCAAGGCTTCATCGCCGGGGAAATAGGCTATGCCAAAACCGCCACCCAGATTGACATGCTCCGGACTTTGCCCGATTTCTTCTGCCAGTCTTGCTGCCAATGCGATGGTCTGGGCCTGTGTTTCGATGATAGCATCGGCTTTCAAAGCCTGTGAACCAGCAAAAATATGAAAACCCCGCCAATGTGCTCCTGCTTCCAATATTGTCTGTACGGTCGGAGCAACCAGTTCGACATCCATACCAAATTGCTTGGCACCGCCGCCCATTTTCATGCCGGAGCCCTTAAGATCGAAATCCGGATTGACCCGTATCGCAAGCCGGGGCTGCAAACCCTCATTCGCGCCTATCGCCAAAGCACGATCACATTCGGTGGGCGATTCGATATTTATCGTAACACCTGCCTGTATCGCCCGAAGCAATTCATCGTCCCGTTTACCGGGGCCGGCGAAGCTAATATGGTTGGCAGAGGCCCCTGCCCCCAAAGCCATCGCCAGTTCGCCGCCCGAGGCGATGTCGATACCATCAACAAGACCGACCATATGCGAAAGCAAGGGTGCGTAGGGGTTGGCTTTCATGGCGTAATGGATATGCAATTGGTCCGGCATCGCTGCGCGCAAAGCCTCGATCCGCGAATCCAAATGCCTTGCAGAATATATAAATAGCGGCGAGCCATGTTCAGCAACCAGTGCACTAGCCGTTTCCCCGCCAATAGACAGCTCGCCATCAATGGTTTCATAGCCAGCGGGAATGGGCCCAATGGGTTTGACCTTACTCATATATTCTGGGCCTTTGCCAATGCGTTACGATCCAATTTCCCGTTCGGGTTTTTCGGAAATTCTGTCATCAAGACTATATCGCGCGGGTGCATAAAATTGGGTAAATTACGCTTTAAATATTTGCTCAAAAGTTTTTCAATATCTTGACCATCACTTATTTCCAACGGTCTTACATAAAGGCAAATCGCATGACCCAAACGCTCATCCGGCACGCCAATGGCTACCGCTTCCGCAACCAACCCTGATTCTATAACCACTTCTTCAATCTCTGTCGGGCTAATCCGATTACCAGAGCTTTTGATCATATTATCGGTCCGTCCGACAAAATAGAGCAGACCATCTGCTTCCCGCCGGACAGTATCACCCGACCAAACCGCTATCCCGCCAAATTCTGATGCCGATGGCGCTGGCTTAAAACGCTCGGCTGTGCGTTCGGGATCCTGCCAATATCCTTGGGCGACCAACGGGCCAGCATGAACCAGCTCACCCTCTTCGCCGACAGCAGCGACTTCGCCATCATCGCGCACCACCATGATTTCAGCAAATGGAATAGCGGTCCCCATGCTGGTCGGATTATCATCGATCAACGCCGGATCAAGATAGGTGGAGCGGAAGGCTTCGGTGAGCCCGTACATGGCATATATATCTGTCTTTCCACCGAATATAGTTCGCAACTGTTTAACCAGCGAAGGCGTCAATGCGCCGCCACTGTTGGTCAATCGCCGCATCGAACCTGTCGCTTCATCAGGCCAATCCTGATCAACCAACTGCACCCAAAGCGGGGGGACAGAGGCCAATGTTGTGATCTGGTCACGCGCGCACGCTTTGATCACATCGCGAGGTGCCAGATAGTCGAGCGGATACGCGCAGCCACCGGCATGCCAAGTCGAAAGCAGCTGATTCTGACCATAATCGAAACTCAACGGAAGCACGCATAAAGTGCGGTCCCCCGCTTCCAGCTTCAAATATTGTGCGACACTGATGGCACCAAGGCTCAAATTAGCGTTGCTGAGCATGACCCCTTTGGGCAGTCCTGTTGACCCGCTTGTATATAAGATTGCAGCCAAAGGGTCATCATCCTGAGAAATCACGCTCAGGGGCAATGGGCTTTTGGTCTCCTCAATCTCAGTTGATACCGCTGCATCATTCCAGATCACGCAGTCCTCACCAAAAGGCATATCTTCGACGGATTTTATCCGGCCAGCATTGGTTATCAGCAGCTTTGCGCCGCTATCGCCGATAATATGACGAACCTGTGCTGGCTTTAAAACCGGATTAATCGGTACATAGACTAGACCGGCCCTGACCGCGGCCAACGGCATGATGCAGGCCAATTCGGTCTTCGGCAGCCAGCTCGCCACCCGATCACCTTTATCAACGCCCTGATCAATAAGCCACCGCGCCAGGGTGCCCACACGATGATTTAACATTTCATAGGTAAGAGATCCGGAACGCGTAACCAATGCTATCGCATCCGCTTCTTTGGCAACCGCAAGATGGTCCAAAGGAAACGCGCTATTTGTGAATTGGTTTGTGAATTGAGTGTTCAAATGCTTGAGCCTATGGGAAAAAGAAGAAAATTGGGACGGACATAACTTTAACTATGAACAGTGAATATCACGATAATTTTCAATCAGCGCAAGCAGTGGCTGGCGAAAAACTTGGACGGATAGGTCAAAAGTCCCTTTTTGATCGGCTCGAGTGGCTGAGCCAGTTGCACGCACTGTGCTTGCCAGAGAATAAGCCCCTGATCGTTCAAAGCGCTGAAAATGATGCTGAGGCATGGTTATTCCTGATGAAAAAAGGGTTCGGCAACTATACTGCCCTCGCTAACTGGTATAATTTTACATATCGCCCGATTTTCGCCGACGATTATGACGAAGTCACCAAATTGGCTTTGCTCGCCAGTATTGCCAAGAAACTCACCTCCTCGTGCCATCGTATTGAGATTTCTCCGGTTCCAGAAGAGGATCATGCAGCCAGTCTTACCGAACGCGCTTTTAAACAAGCCGGTTGGATCGTGTTCAAAACAAAGGCCGATGATAATCATATTTTATCCGTCAATGGCCGCACATTCGATCAATATTGGGCCGAACGTCCCGGTCGGTTGCGCAATACTGTCCGCCGCAAGGCAAAGAAAAACATCGTGTCCCTGCGCATTGAGACAGAATTTTCCGAGGAACATTGGAACGACTATCTCGATGTGTATTCCAAAAGCTGGAAGCCGGAAGAAGGTAATCCCGATTTCCTGAAAAATCTGGCGAAGCAAGAAGCAAGCGCGGGATGTCTGCGGCTCGGCTTGGCCTATATTGACGGCGTGCCGGTGGCGGCGCAGTTCTGGACGGTCGAAAATGGCGAAGCGCTGATTCACAAGCTCGCCCATGTAGAAGATGCAACAAAATCGTCGCCGGGCACTTTGCTATCCGTGGCGATGTTCCAGCATGTGATGGATATAGACCGCGTCAATCTCGTTGATTTCGGCACTGGCAATGATCCTTATAAACGCGAATGGATGGAAGACGTCCGCACCCGCTATCGTTTGGAGATGTTTTGGCCCAATACCCCCCTTTCTTGGCTTCCGATCCTGCGTTACACTATCTCCGCTCTTGTAGGAAAGCGCGGATCGCTTTAGGGAAGCGCCGTTGTCCGGATTCGGGGGAAATTCATGTCGGAAAATCTTGATTTGACACCAGAGGCCGCCGTGCGCGCGGTTATGCAGGACATATTGGGCCTAGACGCTGATCAAGTCAGCGCGTTCACTGCTGAAACAGAGCTATTTGGTGCCTTGCCAGAACTCGATAGCATGGCTGTTGCTGGCTTATTGACCGAACTTGAAGATCGCCTCGACATCATGATCGAGGATGATGAGGTTGACGGAGAGCTGTTTGAGACATTCGGCAATCTCGTCGCCTTCGCCGAGATGAAAGTCGCTGGGTGAGCCAACCACTCGAATATTCGAGTTACCCATTTAACGGACATGATGAATTTTGCCTGAGGGCCGGATCACATCATCAAAAGACAATCCTGTTCATCCCGCCTCTATTCGATGAAATGAACCGCGTGCGGCGGATGATAGTCGGCACCATGCGGCTATTGAATGAGCACGCTATTGGTAGCATCCTGCCCGACCTTCCCGGCACGAATGAGAGCCTGTTTCCTCTGGAACAAGCAAGCCTGACGATCTGGCGGAATGCCCTTGCCCATTGCGCGGAGCCTCTTGCCAAGCAGCTATATGTCGCATCGTTTCGCGGCGGGTGTCTGATCGATGATTTCGCGGTTGAATCCCGAAAGTGGCGGCTCGCTCCGGCCAAAGGCCCCGGCCTGCTCCGCACGATGATGCGCACCCGCATGGCCTCGGATAAGGAAGCAGGGCTGGCGACCGATATGACGCAATTGGCCGAAGAGGCGCAGAGAGGGCATGTCAATCTGGCTGGCAATCACATTGGGCCGAAGATGTTTGCCGAGCTTCAGGACACCGTGCCGATGTCTTCCGGCAGTATCCGGACCGCGCAATTGACCAATAGCAACCAGGCCGCTGATGTGAAGCTATCTGGATCAGCCCTATGGCTCCGCGCCGAGCCGGATGATGATCCGCAATTGGCCAAGGCGATAGCGGATGACCTGCTGTCATGGGTGGCGCAATGATGCGCAGCTTCCATCAATTCGCTTGCTCCGAAGAGACGCTTTCCGGCACGCTCGACCAAGGCGACAAATCCACCGGACTGCTCATCGTCAGCGGCGGTAACGAGATTAAAGCCGGTGCCCATGCGGGAATGGCGAAATTGGCGCAGACTATCGCGGCACAGGGCTTTCCCGTGTTCCGCTATGATCGCAGAGGCATTGGCGAGAGCAGCGGCACGAACCACGAATTTCTGGGATCAGAGGCGGACATATTCACGGCGGCTCAATATTTCCGCCAAGCCACTCCGCATGTGGATAAGGTCATCGCATTCGGCAATTGTGATGCCGCCACCGCCTTGGCGCTATTCGGCAAAGAAGCACCGATTAATGGCTTCCTGCTCGCCAACCCATGGGCGATTGAAACGGCAGATAACAGCGCCAGCGACGCGCCAACGGTCCCGCCGCCTTCCGCGATCCGGTCGCGCTATTGGGAGCGGCTTAAAAATCCGCAGTCGCTTATCGATCTTTTTACCGGCAAAATCGACTTAAGAAAACTTGCGAGCGGCCTGAAACAAGCGACTCAGAAACAAGAAAATACCGGCCTGTCGATGCGCCTGAAAGACGGCTTGGAAAGCATCAACAAACCTTGCCGGATATTACTCGCGAACAAAGACACCACGGCCCGCGCTTTTCTCGCCGCTTGGAACAGCAAGGATTTTGCTGCAACCCGCGCCCTTCCCAACATCACCAGCGAATCCATCGACAGCGCATCGCATAGCTTTGCCGATGACCGCTCCAAAAAATGGCTCGAAAGCCAGATATTGGAAACGCTCAACCGCACCTTATTATTCAGCCGCTAACAGCTCGAATTCTTCTTCAGCCAGAAAGCGTTCTGCATCCAAAGCGGCCATACAGCCGGTTCCCGCCGCCGTCACAGCTTGCCGATAGACATGGTCCATCACATCACCGCAAGCGAACAGGCCCGGAATTTTGGTCTTTGGCGTACCCGGAATGACTTCGATATAACCGCCGTCGATCAGGTCCAGATGGCCCTTGAAAATCTCTGTCGCGGGCGCATGGCCGATGGCGACAAAAGCGCCGTCTGTTGCCAGATGGCTTTTCTCACCCGACTGTGTATCGACCAGATCGACCCCAACCAGACCATGAGGATCACCGCCGCCGACAAATTTCTCGACCGATTTATTCCACAGGACCGAGATTTTCGGATTGGCAAAAAGCCGGTCCTGCAAGATTTTTTCCGAACGCAGGCTATCGCGCCGATGGATCAAGGTCACATCATCGCTGTGGTTGGTCATATAGAGCGCTTCTTCCACCGCTGTATTGCCGCCGCCGATCACGACGACTTTTTTGCCGCGATAGAAAAACCCGTCACAGGTCGCACAGGCGGAAACGCCCTTGCCGCTTAGTTCCTGTTCGCCCTCGACGCCCAGCCATTTGGCCTGCGCACCAGTCGCAATGACCAAAGTATCGCCTTCATAAATCGTGCCGCCATCGCCAGTCATGCGGAAAGGACGCTGCGTCAGGTCGACATCAACAATCGTATCAAATATCGTGCGCGTACCGACTTTATCCGCCTGCGCCTGCATTTCTTCCATCAACCACGGGCCTTGCACCACATCGCGAAAGCCGGGATAATTTTCAACATCGGTGGTAATGGTAAGCTGACCACCCGGTTGCAGCCCCTGTATCACAATCGGTTCCAGTCCAGCACGCGCGCCATATATGGCGGCGCTCAGCCCGGCGGGGCCGGAACCCAATATCAACATTTTCGTACGATGTGTTTCGGTCATAATTTTACCCCAGATTCGTTTCTTCCCACATAAGGACGCAAGGCATCACTCGGCAAGTGGTGAAGCGAGAAGAATCGCTGTTGGGGCAGATAATCCAGCTATCGCGGGCGGATTGGCATTTCAAAGTTCACACAAATCACAGCCCCTGCCCCTTCTGCCACGCCTGAAAATCCGCTTCCATTTCTGCATCCGCAGCGTCCAGCATCCCGCTTCGGCGCAGCAAGCCGCTGCGCGATGCCCGCTCCCAGTCCATGTCGCCCCAGCTGTCGCTCTCGGCTGGATCGAGGTCGGACACATCAATATCCTCCGGCGCCATTGCGCTGATCCGCATATATTCGTTCCTATTGGCCCAAGCCTCCAGCAATTCCGCATCTGATCGGCGCGGGGGATTGCCATGGGATTTAGCATTGGAAACACCGCCGCCAGAGCGGCGATCCTCATAATAGGGCTCCGCCGTAGCCTCTATTTCTTCGAGCAAATCCGTACAATCCCGCCCCTCCCCGATATTCTCAATGAGCTCGTCAAAATGCTTTGCCGCCGCCCGCGCCGGATTTCCGGCCAGACCGCCGCCCTCCGCCATCCGGTCCAGCCGCGCCAGCGCCGCCAGAAACAATGGCGCGCTCCAGCGTTCGCGCGTGCCAACCTCCTCGCCCTGATGCCAGACAGGCTCGGTCCAACCGCTGAGGCCCCGATCGAACAATTCATCCTGAAACCGCTCGCGCGCATGGATAATCGCGGCATCCCACGCCCGCGCAAAGGCCCGCGCATCCGCCCGCCGCCGTAATTTATAAGCGCTCTCCCGCGACAATCCGGCATAAAGCGCCGCCGCCCTGACATTGCCCGTCCGCGCCAAGGCTTCGAGAAACAGCACCTGTTTCGCCGGAGACCAGCCGTCATGGCGCTCCTTTGGCTGCGCGAGATCAACCGCGGAGGGAATGTCGGTGAAAGTGGATTAGGGAGATTGCTGGTTCATATGCGCTTTCCTTTTTTGAAACGAAAAGGCGTATATAACCTATTTGGTTATGTGTAGGAAAGCGGGTTATGTTTGTGATTATGCCTGTTATAAATGGCAACAGGTGGGTGGCGAGCGGCCATTAAGATACGCATCCTAGAATGACTGCTTCTGCGTCGAAAGCAGACATTAGCGCTCAAACAAAAGCCCCGCCAGATTGTTCCAGCAGGGCTTTGGGATAAACTTGTTTTTGGCGCTTAAGCGTAGCTGACTTTCACATTCACATTACGCCGACGACGCATGGCACCGCCGATTGCTCCGAAGCCAAAGATCATGAACGCCCAAGTGGAGGGTTCAGGTACAGCGCCCAAAGAATCTGAAGAGAAAGTCCGGAAAGTATAGTCAAAAGTCGGGAACGATCCATATCCTGGATTCGCGTAGGTCTGCCCATTTGCATAAGGGTTGCTAGTATCTCCCGAAATCCCGAGCGAAGTGTTACCACCAAAGGCCAGAAAATAGGTTTGCCCGGCTACAATAGCGACAGGAGTCCAAAAAACGTCCGCCCACGAACCTTGTGTGCCTAGGACGGATCCGGTTGCCAACTGAGACGCCCCAAATGCATTTGGCAGGAGGTCCCAAAGCGATATTGTAACATCATCAATAGAACCTATTCCCGATTGCAAGAATATCCCTGCACCGGATATATTGGAGGATGATTGCTGGAAGGACTGCGCTAAATCTGTTTGGCTAAATCCTGCCATGTAATCGGGGTTGTTCGGTTGGTTTTGGTCAACAAACTCAGCAGCATGCGCTTGGCTTGTAATTAACAAAGCTGCTCCAGCGGTCACAAATTTTTTAAACTTCAACATGGACTAACCCCTTTTATTCAGTCGTCTGAGTACGAATCGGCATGCGATGGGAAAAGAATAACATGTTTAATTTCTTATTAATAGTGTCGGAAAGATATCCGCGGCGCTTTTCGCCCACGTGTCAAATGGGATCTTTAGTTATGTCCCGGAATGAGACGTTTTCCGACCAGCCGCTTTTACTTTCCACATGATCAGTTGGGATGACCGCAACTGGGTTGGATGCGGTCATACAAGATGAGCGATTTGCATGACTGCTACTGGGGCGATAGCTGACGCACCATTTTTATGTACAAAGTCGGCATCTCTGTTCGAAGCAATTCCGACCACTCCTATGCCCTATGCGAGAAAACTTAGCCATCTGACTAAGTTTTTTCTTGCGCACTCCCACGTTTCGCATAATAGTTAGCAATATGGCTAAGCATGATCCCAATCTCTCCCTGCTCTTCCACGCATTGGCGGACCCGACCCGTCGGTCGATCCTGACTCGGCTCGCCGAGACGCCTGCGCCGGTAACGGAGCTGGCGGGTCCTACGGGATTGCGGCTGCCTACGGTGATGCGGCATCTTTCGGTGCTGGAGGAGGCGGGGTTGATCACCACGTCCAAGGACGGACGGATACGCACCTGCGCCCTCGCGCCAAAGGCTCTGGAACCGATGCGGACATGGATCGATGAACAGCGGGCGATTTGGGAAAACAGGCTCGACCGGCTGGATGCTTTTGTGATGGATAGAATGAAGGAAGGTGAACAATGACACGATATCTGGTTGATGATGCAAGTAACCGTTTTGCGACGCTCACCTTTGAACGGGACGTCGCCGCGCCATTGGCGGCGTTGTGGGAGGCATGGACGGCCCCCGCCGCGCGGGCGATCTGGGCCGCGCCATCACCCTTGGTCACGGTGGAATTTCTGGAAAGCGACACCAAGGTGGATGGGCGCGAGGTCTCGCTCTGCAAGGTGGCGGGACAGCCGGATATCCGCTGCGAATGCGGTTGGCTGGAGCTGCAAGCAGAGCGGCGCAGCGTGAATTACGAGTTGATCTCATCCGAAGGCGTGACGCAATCGGCCGCGCTGGTAACGGCGGAATTCTCTGGAACAGGAGAGCGCAGCCGGTTGGTCGTAACGGTGCAGCTGTCCTCGCTGGCCGAGGATATGGAGGCGGGCTACCGCGACGGCTTTGGCGCGGGGCTGGATAATCTGACGGGCGTGGCGGAACGGACCATGGTGCTGCAGCGGGTGATACAGGCGCCGCGCTCCATCGTCTGGGGCGCGTGGATGAACGCTGAAACCCTGCCGCAATGGTGGGGGCCGAATGGATTTTCCTGTCGCACAACGCGGATCGACTTGCGCACCGGCGGCGAATGGGTATTCGACATGATCGGGCCAGACGGCACCGTCTTTCCCAACCACCATCTCTATAACGAAGTCCGGCCTGAAGACAGGATCGGCTACACGCTGATGGCGGGCGAGAACGGTCCGAAACATGCCGACGCCTGGGCCTCGTTAGAGGAACAGGACGGGGCGACAAAGGTTACGCTGGGCATGACATTTAACACGGGTGCCGAGTTTCAGGAAGCCAAGGGCTTTGGCGCCGAGGAACTGGGACAGCAAACGCTGGGTAAACTGGACCGCTTTGTCACATCTGGCTGACAGGCCGTGCAAACCCGTGAATTGACAAAAGGGCCATTTCCATGATTATTACGGGGAGCGCCATCCCCCGGCGCTTTTCATCATTTTCAGGAGACTTATCATGCGCCTCCCCCTTGCTCTCATCGCCTTGGCCGCCACGGCCCCGCTGCTTGCGCAGTCCGCCCCGCAACTGCCCGGCCAGATGGATAGCGCCCGCGTTGTTGCCGGAAGCTATAGTACCGATCCTGCCCATTCGCTGATCTCGTGGGAAGTTAATCATTTCGGCTTTAGCGATTATATCGGCCTGTTCGGTGATGTGACGGGCACGCTGACGATTGATCCGGCCAATATTTCTGCCGCCAGCGTCGATGTGACCATTCCGGTTGCCAAGGTCACCACGGCGAGCGCCGGATTGACCGAGCATCTGCTGCGCGCGGGCAAAGATGGCGCGAAGGCCGATTTCTTTGGCCCTGAACCTAGCGATGCCCATTTCGTATCGACCAAAGTGAACGCCACCGGCACTGCGGCAACAATCGACGGCAACCTTACGCTGAACGGGATTACGAAACCTGTGACGCTCAACGCCGAATTTGTCGGCGCAGGGAACAACCCGTTTAACAAAAAACTGACCGTGGGCTTTTCCGCAACCACGATGATCAAGCGCAGCGATTTTGGTATAGATACGGCCATTCCATTCGTGTCGGACGAAGTCGCGCTCAAAATTAACGTCGCGTTTGAAAAAAACTGAACCGGGAGGGGTTTTGGCGAGCCTTGCCAAAACCCCAATAAAAAAGGCGACCCTCGGGCCGCCTTTTTCGTAAATTCGATAGGTGGTAGGTTTAGCGTTTGGAGAACTGGAAGCTCTTACGCGCTTTCGCCTTACCATATTTCTTACGTTCAACCTTACGGCTATCGCGGGTCAGGAATCCTGCCGCTTTTACCGTGGCGCGAAGCGCAGGTTCAAATTTGGTCAGAGCCTGTGAAATACCATGTTTCACGGCGCCAGCTTGGCCAGAAAGTCCGCCGCCTTTAACCGTAACGTCAACATCATATTGACCTTCACGATCGGTGATCGCGAAAACCTGGTTGAGGACGAGACGCAGCGTTGGACGCGCGAAATATGTTTCCTGATCGCGGCCATTGACCGTGATTTTGCCTTTGCCGGGTTTTACCCAAACGCGGGCAACAGCGTCTTTACGACGACCGGTTGCATAGGCACGGCCCTGTTTGTCCAGAATCTGCTCACGCAGCGGCATGGTTGAAACAACCAGCTCTACTTTTTCTGGTGCGCCTTCTTCGGCAGCAGCAGCAGGCGCGTCAACAACAACGTCGCCAGCAAGTTCTTTAAGATCAGCGAGATCGGTTTTTACATCAGACATTATGCACGCGCCTTATTTTTGCTGTTCATGGAAGCCACATCAAGCGGCTGCGGGTCTTGGCCATTATAAGGATGCTCGGTGCCGTTGAAGAGATGCAGGTTGCGCATCTGGGCAAAGCCGAGAGGACCCTTTGGAACCATGCGTTCAACCGCTTTTTCCAAAACGCGCTCAGGAAATTGGCCGCCGAGTACTTTTTCAGCCGTGCGCTCTTTCAAGCCGCCGGGATAGCCGGTGTGCTTGTAATAGACTTTTTGCTTCAGCTTGTTGCCGGTGAACTTCACCTTGCCAGCATTGATAACGATGACATGATCGCCGCAATCAACATGGGGGGTGTAGCTTGGCTTATGCTTGCCGCGCAGGATACTAGCGATGATTGAGGCGAGACGGCCAACAATCAGATCTTCGGCATCAACAATATGCCATTTCTTTACAACGTCTGCGGGTTTAACCGACTGCGTTTGTTTCGTAAGAGCCTTCATGGGCCTAACTCCTCTGGGAGCTCTCTTTTGTAAGAGAGAGTTCGAATCAAAATAATAAAGCCGAGCACAAAGCCCGGCCGAGTGCAGCGCTATTGATCCCGTTTTCGCTTCAAGTCAAGCAAAAGTGCGCCTTTGATGACGGGTATAATAATACCCTGCCGATATTGTACTTATCTTGCGATTTGCTGAGAAAGCCATTTTGCGTAGTCCGGGTCGCTCAATTCGGCGGTCCAACATAATATCGCCGGCTGGTCATAGCTGTGAAGTGTCTTTAGCCGCTCCATCGCCGCCTGCCGGGCCATTTTGGTGGTTTTCAACAGGACCGGATATTCCCGTTCTTCGCAAAATTCCCCTTTCCACATATATTGAGAGGAACTCGCGGCGAATTGATTGGCGCAAGCGATCAACTTTTCTTCGATCAGAGTCTTCACAACTTGCCGTGCTTCCTCGCCAGATCCAAATAACGTGTAGATCAGCACGGGACAGTCCGTCATGATTTTATAGCAACAGGATTATCACGGCCTAATATGTGAATGCCCCAAGCCGTGGCTGCAACAACCAGCGCGCCCACCGCCTGATGCAAGACCGCCAGAATGATATTCATTCCCGTCATGACCGTCGCGATCCCCAGCAATATCTGGATTCCGAAGGCGCAATGAATACAGATCGACGCCATGCGGGATTCGCCGCGTACTTTACGGGCCAGCACAACCAGAAAAGCCACGGTTACCCACGCCCACCAGCGATGGATGAAATGGGTGAGAAACGGGTCATTATTAATCGCCCTCCAAGCCCCAAAGGTGAAGTCAACACCTGCAGGGAAAAAGCTGTCATTCATCAACGGCCATGTGTTCGCGACATATCCGGCATTAAGTCCCGCGACATAAGCACCGAATAATAGTTGCAGAAAAAGCACCAGAGTCACAGCCATGCCAAAGCCCGTCATGCGCGCAGGCTTTCTGAGCCTGTCTGCATAGCATTGCAGATCGAGCGCCGTCCAAACCAGACACGCCATTATGAATAAAGCGAGAATTAAGTGCGTCGCCAACCGAAAATGGCTAACATCCGTCCGCTGGGACAGACCGGAACTCACCATCCACCAGCCGATGACGCCCTGTAATCCGCCCAATATCAGTAACAGCGTCAAGCGCCAGCCATAGCCTTTTGGAATGGCGCGTTTCGCCGCAAAATAAAAGAACGGCAAAGCAAAAGCGAGCCCAATGAGACGGCCCAAAAGCCGGTGGCTCCATTCCCAGAAATAGATGAATTTAAAATCCGCCAGCGTCATGCCTGCGGGGCCGTTAATCTCTATATATTCCGGGATTTGCTTATATTTTTCAAACTCGGACAACCAAGCCACTTCGCTAAGCGGAGGGATCGCCCCCATGAGCGGTTTCCATTCGGTGATCGACAGGCCGGATTCGGTGAGACGGGTTATACCGCCCACGATGACCATCAGAAAAACCAGGAAAGCCACAATAAGTAACCAATTGGCAATCGCAACGGGGCGGTTGCTGGCTGATCCATTATACCAGGTAAAGGACGGAGCGGAGCTGTTCATCATTAGCTATTTGAAATTAAAAACCCGACGTGACAAGCTTTAAGGTGAAGAAAATATTCGCAAATCTAAAAATGATATGTTGTATCTTAACACGGCTCGACCTATATCTGCCTCAGCAATCACTATGATGGAATTTAGAGTCGTGTTTACGACATCAAAACTTTGGACCAAAGACGGCCTGTTGGGCAAGGATGGATTATGGGACCGTATTGCGGTGCTTGTCTCCGGCCTGTGCCTTGTCCATTGCGTGTCCACCGTCGTGCTGGTTGCTCTATTATCCTCGGCTGCGGGTATTTTACTCGACCCCGTTATTCATGAAGTCGGCATTGCTGTGGCCATCATATTGGGCATATATGCACTGGGGCGCGGTTTCCTTAATCATGGTTATATCCTGCCAGCAGTGATAGGCGCACTAGGTCTGGCTATCATGGGCGGCGCGATTACCATCGGCCATCGGGGCGATCATGGCAGCACGGAAATTCTGTTCACAATGATCGGCGTCGGCATAGTCGCGCTAGGGCACGTTCTGAACCACCGCGCAGGGCGGTAATTTTAGCCTCAAGCGCCGGGCGCGGGCATCCGCCCGCTTGGCTACGCGCCATAAGGCGCGGCGGCCGGTCGGCCTAGCCTCGCTACGCTCGGGTGTTTAATCACAATCTTGGCACCAATCCGACGCGAAGCGGAGGCAAGCGCGACCGCGCGCCCGAGCTTATGCGAGGAACGCCAAGCGGGCGGATGCCCGCGCCCGGCGCTTGAGGTAAAATAAAAACAACACCCGGCGCTTGAGGTTCAATAAAAACACCACACTTGCCCTGCCCACCGAACATCCCTAAATTACATATATGGGAAAACATAATCATCACGAGCATCACGGTGAGTCACTTGCCGATGCTGCACGCCAAAATCTCGAAGCATCCGGCGAGAAATGGACCGACACGCGCGCGGCTATTTTTGAAGCACTATCCGGTTTTTCCCGTCCTGCTTCGGCCTATGATATCGCCGAACTGGTATCTACCGCCCGCGGCAAGCGCGTGGCACCCAATAGCGTTTATCGGATATTGGACCTATTCGTTGCCAAAAACCTCGCCATGCGGGTCGAAAGCGCCAATGCCTATCTCGCGAACAGCCACCCCGGCTGCGAGCATGATTGCATTTTCCTCGTCTGTGACACGTGCGGAGAAGCAACCCATATTGATGATGACAGCTTGTCAACAAAAGTGCGCGACGTGGCCAAAGAACAAGGGTTTAGCTCGATACGCCCCGTCATTGAAGTACGCGGCGTCTGTCAGAAATGCAGCTGACATAGTTTTTGATCATAAAGCATCAGGCTATCAGTCCATAAGCCGTCAGCAAATATTCAGGGGCTTTCTGCTGAAGGTTCGACATTAGTGGCCGATATTGCTAAAGCTGGCTCGAAACAGGGAGTAACTATGCCAGGTCCACAAACACCGCTTTTGGATAGAGTATCGCTTCCAGCGGATTTGCGAAAACTCAAACCCGAGCAATTGCGCCAATTTGCTGACGAGTTGCGCGCGGAAGTTATCGACACTGTTTCCGTCACGGGCGGCCATCTGGGCGCCGGACTGGGCGTAGTCGAACTGACCACTGCCATTCATTATGTCTTTAACACTCCCGAAGATCGCCTGATCTGGGATGTCGGGCATCAATGCTATCCGCACAAGATTATCACTGGCCGCCGCGACCGTATTCGCACCCTGCGTCAAGGGGGCGGGCTATCCGGCTTCACCAAACGCAGCGAAAGCGAATATGATCCGTTCGGTGCCGCCCATAGCTCGACATCAATCAGCGCCGCTCTGGGTTTTGCTGTCGCCAACAAGATGAAGGGCGAACCGGGACGCGGAATTGCCGTCATCGGTGACGGCGCGATGAGCGCGGGCATGGCTTATGAAGCGATGAACAATGCCGCTGCCGCGGGCAACCGGCTGGTCGTCATTCTCAACGATAATGATATGTCGATCGCCCCCCCCGTGGGCGGCCTGTCCGCCTATCTGGCGCGCATCGTTTCCAGCCGCGAATTTCTCGGCATCCGCGAACTGGCCCGGCGCATTGCCCGCAAATTGCCCAAGGCGCTCCATGATGCAGCGCGCAAAACCGATGAATATGCGCGCGGCATGACCATGGGCGGTACGCTGTTTGAAGAACTGGGTTTCTATTATGTGGGGCCGATTGATGGCCATAATCTGGAACATCTGATTCCGGTGCTGGAAAATGTTCGCGATGCCGCCGAAGGGCCTTGCCTGATCCATGTCGTCACCGAAAAAGGCAAAGGCTATAAATTTGCCGAAGAAGCCGCAGACAAATATCACGGCGTCGCCAAATTTGACGTAATTTCCGGCAAACAGGATAAAGGCCCCGGTGGCGGACCGCCTGCCTATCAAAATGTTTTTGGCGAAACACTCGCCAAGCTGGCCGACACAGACCCCCGTATCTGCGCAATTACCGCCGCCATGCCATCGGGCACAGGTGTCGATAAATTCGCAAAAGCCCATCCTGACAAAGCTTTTGATGTCGGAATTGCAGAGCAACATGGCGTGACCTTTGCCGCCGGTTTGGCCGCGCAAGGCATGCGCCCGTTCTGCGCGATCTACTCCACCTTTTTGCAGCGCGCCTATGACCAGGTCGTGCATGATGTCGCGATCCAGAATCTTCCCGTACGCTTTGCGATTGATCGCGCCGGCCTTGTCGGCGCGGATGGCAGCACCCATGCGGGCAGCTTTGACATTACCTATCTGGCGACCCTGCCCAATATGGTCGTCATGGCCGCCGCCGATGAAGCAGAGCTGGCCCATATGACCTATACGGCCTCGCTATATGATGATGGTCCGATTGCGTTCCGCTATCCTCGCGGAAACGGCACGGGCGTTACCATACCCGAAAAACTCGAACAGCTTGAAATTGGCAAGGGCCGCATCGTCCGGCAAGGCACCAAGGTCGCGATCCTCTCGCTCGGCACCCGTTTGACCGAAGCGTTAAAAGCAGCAGAGCGTCTCGACGCCAAAGGCCTGAGCACCACTGTTGCCGATATGCGCTTTGCCAAACCGCTCGACGAGAAATTAATCCGGAAATTGCTCGCCACGCATGAAGTTGCCGTGACCGTTGAAGAAGCCTCTATCGGCGGACTCGGCGCCCATGTGCTCACGCTGGCATCGGATGCGGGCCTCACCGACGGGGGCCTCAAAATCCGGACGATGCGCTTGCCCGATATATTTCAGGATCAGGATAAGCCGGACGTGCAATATGCTAAGGCCGGTCTGGATGCCGACGGCATTGTCGACACGGTATTAAAAGCGCTGCGTCACAACAGCACCAGCGTAGAAGAAGGCGCGCGGGCCTAGTTCAGAACTTCAACTGAAACCGCACCGCGCCGCCAAAATCGTCATTAAGCGCTTCAAAATGCCCCGGCTCCTGCCGCCAGAACAGGTTGGTGTTTAAATATCCACCCCATAAAGGCGTCGCATAGGCCATCTCGCCCACCAGCTCCCGCCCTTTGGGGGCGAGGTTCAATGTTCGCTGGCCAAATTCGGTTTGCAGGCTGTCATAACTATAGCCAACCGGCAGATTCAGATGCAGCCCGCCCGTTGACACGCGCAGCGGCTGGGCAAAGCGGAACGCGATTTGATCGGACTGGCTGAATAATCCGGCCTTGCTGATATCGGCCGCAAAGCTCGACATTTGCAATGCCCCGCCGGTTACAAGGTTGGCCCTGTCTATGTGAGTCCAGCCTTGACGCCAACTGCCGCCGATCCGCCAACCTGATCCCATGACGTCGCCCAGATCATATTCTGCGCGGCCATCAACAAACCAGCTTTGCGCCCCGCGCGCGCCGATCACATTGATGAAGCGCGATCCCAATATAGAGTCATCTTCATTCAGCCAATTTGCCGCAAGGCTTAGCGACGCTGCGCCGATCCGGCGGTCCACTGCAAAGCCCAGACCAGCGAAGCGATAGCGTGTGCGGTCCGATCCTGTCAGAGCATCCAATCTATCGTCATCCGACCCCAGCCGCGCCGAGCCGCTTTCCGCGCTCGCCGTCAGTCCAAATCCTGCGATTTCATGGCGGACAGCCAGCGCACTTTTTACCTGTCCGGTGAATCCCCGTTCGCTCGCCGGTGATGGCGCGACCAGAAAGGCCGGGGCGCTGGCCCCCTGCATTTGCGCGACCAGCCCGCTAGCGCTTTTGCGGAATCCAAAGGCTATTTTCATGTCCGGCGACACTTGCGTCATGACGGAAGCAGCCAGCATCCGGGCCTTACGGGCGTTACTGTCCGACAAAGCCAAATTATCATTTTCCCACAAGCCGCCAGATGTACGGCCGATATGGACAGCAATCTGCATTGCCCCGCTCGACGCGGTCATATTGCGCTGATCCCCCCGCAGTGCATTGGTAAGCTTATATTCCGGCACGGCGACTTTCAGATCATGCGCGAGGTTCAGCGCAAAGGCGCGGTCAAAGCCGTCCAATATAATTGCCCCGACATCCTGCCCATGCAAGGCGGCGTCACCCATGGCAGCCGACGTCTGCCCGCCAGAGGCCGACAGATCGACCGCTTGCCGACTTCCCGCTAGCGCGGTTTGCCCTTGCGGCTGAAAAGAGGCTGCGATGTCGAGAACGCCGCGGCCATAGATCGCATCGGTCCCTGCATCACCGGCATCGCGCGCACTGGTGAACAACAGATCAACAATTTGTGCGCCACTTAAATTGGGAAAAGCCTGCGCAAGCAAGGCTACTGCGCCCGATATTTGCGGCGCGGAAAAAGATGTGCCGCTCCACAGAAACTCGGTGCCCTGATTGTCACCCGCACGCACCCGTTCGCCAAGTGCGGCGAGAAAATTGGCGGATTGGGTTCCAGCACGATTGCTGAAGGACGAGATATTTTCGCTCGCCCCGACAGAGCCCGCAATAATGACATGGCCATTGCCACTCGCCGCAATACCCGCCGCAAAGCCATCGGGGGAAGCAGCGCCGTCATTGCCTGCTGATACGACTACCACCACGCCAGCGGCCGCTGCGTTGGCCACGGCATTGCGCACCGCGTTGGATATATCCGGCCCACCGAGCGAGATATTGACCACCCGTGCCCCGCTCACGCGCGCCTGATTAATCGCCGCTGCAATCGCCCCGCTATTGTGGGTACAGCCATCATCATCCGGATCATTGGGATCATCCATCGCGCAGCTTCCGGGGCTGTCGGTGCGCAATACCAATATGTCGGTGGCAAAGGCCATGCCGTGGGTTGCGCTGTCATTTTTGCTGCCCGCCGCGACAGATGTCACGGCAGAGCCATGCCCGCCCTCGTCGCCTATACCGCGATTACCGGCAAAATCGCCGCTGTCTACATGGATGCGTCCGGCAAATTCAGCGCTGCTCGCGTTTAACCCGCTATCGACGACGCCTAGTATCACGCCAGCACCCGTCGCTCCGGCATTATAAGCGGAAAGCGCGCCATGTTGAAACGGCCCATCGGACCGGCGAAACTCGGCCGTATCATAATTAATCGGCGTGGGAGTCGGCGTCGGTGTGGGGGTAGGCGTTGGCGCAGGGGTCGGAGCCGGCGTGGGAGCTGGAACAGGCGTCGGTGTCGGTGACGGACCGGAACCGCCGCCGCCTCCACATGCCGAAAGCAGCGCCAGCGGCATGATCGCTGCCCCATAAAATAAACTGCGCGCCAATTGCTTCATGTTACTGCATTCCCCCGAATGAACGATAATCTATAGGCACGTAGCCGTTACCTACAGCTTAACAGCGATCAACGCTTGCCGGAACGCGGCGGAGTGATTAGGCGTCTCGGTCATGCCACCGGAATTTTCCCATATCGATCATTGGATATTTGATCTGGATAACGTGCTTTATCCGGCGGAATGTGATCTTTTTTCGCTCATCGACATTAAAATGGGCGAATATATTGCGCGGGCGCTAAACTGCGACGCGGTGGAAGCGCGCCGGATTCAGAAAGATTATTTCCACGATCACGGGACCACTTTGGCGGGATTAATCCATCATCACGGCACCGATCCGCAGGATTTCCTCGACTATGTCCATGATATAGACATGAGCCGCCTGTCCCATGCCCCCGCCTTATACAGCGCGATTGCCGCCTTGCCCGGTGAAAAAATGGTCTTCACCAATGGCGACCGCCCCTATGCCGAGCGGGTATTGGAAAATCGCGGGCTTGGCGGGCTATTTGATACCATTCACGATGTGCTCGCCACCGACCTGATCCCGAAACCCGAAAAAGCGGCCTATCACAGCCTGATCAGCGCAACCGGCATTAATCCCGAACGCTCTTTATTTGTCGAAGACATGGCGCGCAATTTGCGTCCGGCGAAAGATTTGGGCATGACGACTATCTGGGTCAACACAGGTTCGGAATGGGGCGCACGCGATCATGCTCCGGACTTTATCGACCATGAAATTACCGATTTGGAAAGCTGGATCACCAGCCTGCATTAGAATAAGGAAAACGCACTGCTATGACGACCCAATTGATGAAAGCCATTGAAAGCGCCTGGGACAAACGCGAATCATTGAACATTAATAGCCAAGGCGCGGAACGCGATGCGGTAAACGCTGCGCTTGCCAGCCTTGACGACGGCACTGCCCGTGTCGCCGAAAAGCAAGACGGCAAATGGGTCGTCAATCAATGGCTCAAAAAAGCTGTGCTCTTGTCTTTCCGGCTCAATGACAATCAGCTGATCGAAGGCCCCGGCGGCGCAAACCATTGGGATAAAGTGCCCAGCAAATTTGCCAACTGGGACGAAACCCGTTTCCGCGAAGCAGGCTTCCGTGCCGTTCCCGGTGCAGTTGTCCGCCATGGTTCGCATATCGGCCGCAACGCCGTGTTGATGCCCAGCTTTGTCAATATCGGAGCCTTTGTCGACGAAGGCACGATGATTGATACGTGGGCAACGGTTGGTAGCTGCGCGCAAATTGGCAAAAACGTCCATATTTCCGGCGGCGTTGGTATTGGCGGCGTGCTGGAACCCCTGCAGGCCGGACCCGTCATTATCGAAGACGGCGCCTTCATCGGCGCGCGTAGCGAAGTGGCTGAAGGCGTGCGCGTCGGCGAAGGCGCGGTTCTGTCCATGGGTGTTTATCTGGGTGCCTCGACCAAGATTATCGACCGTGTCACCGGTAAAATCTATATCGGTGAAGTTCCGCCTTATGCCGTGGTTGTTCCCGGCTCGACCCCGCCAAAACCCAATATTGACGGCGTGCCCGGACCATCGCTTTATTGCGCTGTTATCGTGAAAACCGTGGATGCCCAAACGCGCTCCAAAACCGGCATTAACGAGCTGCTACGCGACTGATTATTCGGGAGGGAGGGGGCAAAGGCTCTCTCCCATCCTCAGATTTACTTGGGCCGCTTGAAGCCTAGTCGAACAACTGGCCGTCAACTTCCTTACCAGCGGGCGGCTTCATTCCGAGATGCTGCCATCCGCGATCATTCAGCGCGCGGCCTCTCGCGGTTCGTGCAATCAGCCCGAGCTGGATGAGATAGGGTTCAATAACCTCCTCGACCGTATCACGCGGTTCGGACAGACCGGCAGCAAGCGTTTCCACGCCCACCGGACCGCCTTTATAAATATCCGCAATCATATGGAGATAACGCCGGTCCATGGCATCAAGACCGATGCTGTCCACCTCCAGACGGGTGAGCGATTCATCAGCGGTTTTCTTATCAACAATGGTCGTTCCGGCAACATTGGCGAAATCACGAACCCGGCGAAGCAGACGCCCCGCGATCCGCGGCGTCCCGCGCGCACGACGAGCGACTTCGGTCGCGCCATCGGGGGCGATGTCGAGACCCAGCAAGCGGGCGGCGCGGTGGACGACTTTTTCCAGTTCCTCGGTCGAATAGAAATTGAGCCGCACCGGTATGCCGAAACGGTCGCGCAGCGGCGTGGTGAGCAGGCCCTGCCGCGTGGTCGCGCCGATGAGGGTAAAGGCAGGCAGATCAATCCGCACACTACGCGCCGAAGGGCCTTCGCCGATAATCAGGTCGAGCGCGCGGTCTTCCATCGCGGGATATAATATTTCCTCGACCACCGGATTGAGCCGGTGAATCTCGTCGATGAAGAGCACATCGCCCTCTTCAAGATTGGTCAGCAGCGCCGCCAGATCACCGGACTTGGCAATGACTGGGCCGGATGTCGCACGAAAACCAACGCCCAGTTCCCGTGCGATGATTTGCGCCAATGTGGTCTTGCCCAGTCCCGGCGGACCAAAGAACAACACATGATCAAGCGCCTCGCTACGGCCCTTCGCCGCCTCGATAAACACCCGCAAGTTCCCGCGCGCCGCTTCCTGCCCGATAAATTCATCGAGCGATTTGGGACGCAGCGCCGCATCGATGTCTTCGACTTTGCGTTCCGCCGATATCATCCGGTCGCCATCTGTTCCATCACTCGTCATGCTGAACCCGTTTCAGCATCTCGCGGGGAATGGCAAGGGTTGATGGCCGGAGGAGACCCTGAAACAAGTTCAGGGTGACGAGTGAATTTCACACCCGTCATCACCGTGCCGCCTTCTTCAACGCCAGCCGGACCAGCGCATCCAATGTCACGCCGTCACCAGCCTCGGCATCTGCCGCCGCAACTGCTGCGCTGGCTTCCGCCGGTTTAAAACCTAAATTCTGGAGCGCGCTTACCGCATCCGCGCTGTTGTTGGACGGTGCGTGGACAACCCCGCTAGCGCCGACAACCGGATCGGTCGCGATGCCGCCGACCTTGTCTTTCAGTTCGTTGACGATCCGCAGTGCCAGTTTCGGCCCAACGCCATTGGCGCGCGCGACCATGGCTTTGTCGCCCGTCGCAATCGCGCGCGAAATTTCGCCCGGTTCCAGTGCGGAGAGGATCGCCAAAGCCACTTTGCCGCCCACGCCCTGCACCGAAATCAATAGCCGGAACCAATCGCGTTCCGACCCGCTGGCAAAGCCCATCAGCCGCATGTCGGTCTCGCTGACCTGCATTTGCGTATAGATAGTCGCGCCGTCGCCCACGCCGCCAATGGCGTTGATGGTGCGGGTGGAGGCGAACACCAGATAGCCGACGCCCTGCACGTCCAGCACGATATTATCCGTGCCGATTTCGTCGATTATGCCGGTGAGTTTTGCAATCATGGGGTTAATTATGCCTTTTCGTCATGCTGAACTTGATTCAGCATCCGGGGCGTAAATATGCAAGCGTTTCGTGGTGTCGCTGTGGATCCTGAACCGAGTTCAGTATGACGAAGATTGAGAAATCACCGCCCGCGATGTGCCCCGCGCAGATGCGCATGGGTAATCGCCACGGCCAAAGCATCGGCGGCATCAGCGCCCGCCAGCTTCACGCCCGGCAGCAAAATCTTGATCATCGCCTGCACCTGATCCTTGTCCGCCTTGCCCACGCCGACAACCGATTTTTTGACCGCCCGCGCCGCATATTCACCCACTTCAAGACCAGATCGGGACGCCCCCAGCAGCACGACCCCGCGCGCCTGCCCGAGCTTTAATGTGCTTTGCGGATTGGAATTGACGAACACTTCCTCGACCGCCGCAGCATCGGGCCGATATTCCAGCATGATGTCGGTCAGCTCAAGGTCGAGCTTCAGCAAGCGGCTCGCCAGCTGCATTTTCGGATCGGTCTTTATCTGGCCATTGGCGATGTGCGACAGCCGGTTACCTTCGGAGCTTATTACGCCCCAGCCGGTCGTGCCCAAACCGGGGTCGAGACCCAAAATTATCATGACCAGCCCCTAGTACCAGCCATCAAATCTACTGCCTTCTTCTTCCATCAGCGATTGCAGATCGACAGGCGCGCGTTTGGCAATCAGGTCGAACCAGTCAGGCGTCAAAACGGCACCGGCTTTACATAGCCAGCCTTTCTCTTCACCGTCCGGGGCAACGACTGTAACGCCATTCCAAGGACCGCTGGGTCCGTCATGATATTGCCCCGGCGCGCCTTCCAGAATCAGGAAATTTTTTCCGTCAGGTGCGGTGAACCGGACATGTTTCTGGTGTCCGCCCCCGCCGCCGGTGACATGGCCCAAATGGATATTGGACCAATTGGCATCAGAGCTGATAATCATATCGTGCGCGTCGGGGTCGTCCGTATCCGGTAATCCTGTCCGATGGCTGATATTTTTATCGCCCAGACACATGCTCACCGTTTCGAACGGAAGATGGGGGCAGTAATAAAGCGTCTCTTCATCCGGCGCACAAAGAGATGCCGCCGCCATTTCGCGCGGCGGTTCAGCTTCCCTCTCAGCGACAGGTGCGTTTAGAGAGCAAGCAGACAGCATGACAAATGAACCGACTGCAATTGCTGCTTCAGCCCATCGCACGTGGTTTATGCCCCGCTCAATTTTTCCATAATCTCGTCGGATACGCTGTAATTGCCGTGGACGGTCTGGACGTCATCATCATCCTCCAGCGCGTCGATCAGGTTCAGCAAGACTTCTGCCTGCGCTTCATCGACTTCCACTTCAACCGACGGCTTCCATGCCAGCTTTACACTTGATGCTTCACCGAGCGATTTTTCGAGAGCACCAGCCACTTCGTGCAAATCTTCCATGGCGGTCCAGATTTCATGGCCGTCCTCATCGGAAGAAATATCCTCTGCCCCAGCGTCCATCGCCGCTTCGAGAACTTTTTCCTCGTCACCGGCACTGGCGGGATAGGTGATATAGCCGACCCGTGCAAAGCCATGGGATACCGAACCGGTCTCCCCCATATTGCCGCCATTGCGCGAGAATATCGTGCGGACATTGGTCACGGTACGATTGGTATTGTCGGTCAGCGTCTCAACGATCAAGGAGACACCGCCGGGGCCAAAGCCTTCGTAGCGCACTTCGTTATAATCATCGCCTTCATTGGCCGACGCCTTGTCGATCGCGCGTTGAATGCCGTCTTTCGGCATGGAAACCGCTTTGGCGTTGTTCACCGCCAGCCGCAAACGCGGGTTCATGTCGGGATCAGGCATGCCTGATTTCGCCGCCACGGTGATTTCGCGGCTGAGTTTCGAAAATTGCGCCGAACGCTTTTTATCCTGCGCGCCCTTACGGTGCTTGATATTATTAAATTTACTATGGCCTGCCATATTCCCTCAAACTTCCAATCTAATCATTCTACGATGACTGCGGTTCCGGATGCGGATACCATCAACATGGATCCTTTGTCTCCGACAACTTCATAGTCAAGATCAACCCCAACCACGGCATTGGCCCCGACCTTCGCGGCCTCGGCTTCCATTTCCTGCAAAGCCTCGTCCCGCGCGCGTTTCAAGACATTCTCATATTTGCCGGAGCGTCCACCCACAATATCCGTAATGCTGGCAAACAGGTCACGGAAAAGATTGGCACCGACAATCACCTCGCCAATAACGATGCCGCGATAATCGCGTATCGCGCGTCCTTCGATACTGGGGGTTGTGGTAACAATCATTTTCTCAGCTCCCGCCGCTAGTCGGCTATTATTAGCCTATTGATCAAGCCAAACCAAGCGCCGACTTATAGGTGTCGAGTATCGCTTCCATTTCCTGACGGTCATGGGCTTCCATTTTGCGAAGACGGACAATCTGGCGCATGATTTTGGCGTCATAGCCTTGTGATTTCGCTTCGGAATAAACATCGCGAATATCGTCCGCCATGCCTTTTTTCTCTTCTTCCAGCCGCTCGATACGCTCAATAAAAAGACGCAGCTGGTCTGCGGCGACATTGCCTTCGCTCATATTCAAATTCCCCAGAAATGGTGTGTTTAAAATATCGTGTATAGATTCGTGTTGTGGCTTTAATCGGCCCCGGCATTAATTGCTAGGCGCGTTTTTGGCTACGCTTTCCTTCATCCGCTTCAGCCGTTCCGGAGTGGCTTCGGTCTGGTATTTTTTCTTCCATTCCCCAGGTGCCATGCCATGTATCGCCTGCCGTGCTTCCTCTTTGGTCATGTCATCGCCTGTTTTGTTGGCCGCTTCATTGGTCGCCTCCATCACCCAATCGGCCAAACAATTGCGGCAAAAACCGGCTAGCCCCATCAGATCGATATTTTCCGCGTCATGACGGTGCTGCAAATGCTTGACCAGCCGCCGGAAAGCGGCCGCCGCAGCGGCGTCGGTAATTTCTTCACTCATAAAAATGCTTCCGTTGCTTTTTGTTTTTATCCTGTCATGATTTGGCGCTATCAGCGCCGATAATTTTAGCACCAATACAGGAATTTTCGATGGCATCGCATATGTTCTCCCGCGACCGCAAAGTAAAGGTTCTCGCGACGCTCGGCCCTGCTAGCGGCAGCCCCGAGATGATCGAAAAAATGTATAAAGCAGGCGTCGATGCGTTTCGCATGAATATGAGCCACGGCGAGCATAAGGCCCATGCCGCGAATGTGACCTCCATCCGCTCGCTGGAAAGAAAAGTCGGCCGCCCGATAACCATCCTTGCCGATTTGCAGGGGCCGAAATTGCGCATCGGTGTTTTTGCAAATCCGCCGGTCATGTTGAAAACCGGTGCTAAATTTACGCTTGATCTGGAAAAGGCCAAAGGCGATGCCCAGCGCGTCAATCTTCCCCACCGTGAAATTATCGAAACGCTGCAACCCGGCCACACATTATTGCTCGATGACGGTAAAATCCGGCTGGAAGTAACCAAGTCCGATGGAAAAAGCGTCGAGACCAAGGTGATTGTCGGCGGGCCGATATCGGACCGCAAAGGCGTGAATGTACCCGAAGTCGTGCTGCCCGTCAGTTCCCTTACCGACAAAGACCGTAAGGACTTAACCTTCGCACTCGAACAGGACGTCGACTGGATCGCACTGAGCTTCGTCCAGCGCCCCGAAGATGTCGCGGAGGCAAGGCGACTGATTGGCGGCAAGGCAGCCTTGCTGGCAAAGATTGAAAAACCGGCCGCGATCGACCGGCTAGAGGAAATATTGGAATTGTCCGACGCGGTCATGGTCGCGCGCGGCGATCTGGGCGTCGAATTGCTGCCCGAACAAGTGCCGCCCTTGCAGAAACGCATTGTAGCAGCGGCCCGTAAACTCGGCCGACCGGTTGTCGTGGCAACCCAGATGCTGGAATCTATGATTACATCGCCCACTCCCACCCGCGCCGAAGTATCGGACGTGGCGACTGCTATTTATGACGGTGCTGACGCCATCATGCTATCGGCAGAATCCGCCGTGGGCGACTGGCCGATTGAAGCCGCGACCATGATGGACCGCATTGCCAAGCAGGTCGAAAGCGACCCGTCCTATGCAGAGCGTGTGCATTTCACCGAAACTGTGCCGGATGAAACAACCGCCGATGCTCTGGCCGCAGCCAGCTATAATATTGCCCGGACAGTCAAGACGTCAGCCATTGTCTGTTTCACCAAATCCGGCTCAACAGCGCGCCGCATGGCCCGCGAACGTCCGTCGGTGCCCTTGCTGGTACTGACTCCGGACCGCCACACTGCGCGGCGCGTCGGGCTGTTATGGGGTGCCCATGCCGTCGTCACCCGTGATGTCAGCAACTTTGAAGAGATGATCGCCAAAGCCAAACGCATGGCGCTGCGCCACAAATTGGGCGAAGCAGGATCGCGATTGATCATCTGTGCGGGCGTGCCTTTTGGGACGCCGGGATCAACCAACCTGCTGCATGTCGTGCGGCTTGCCGGGGATGAATTGAAACGCAGCTGAACGGCCAGTTTGTCATAGATTTGGCGTCCGTTTTAGCCGTTGCAATATCTCATGATTATTTGAAAGCCGCGCCTTATGGAAAATCTTGTTGTCATCTTATTGCTAGCAATCGGGCTGGCGATGGACGCGTTTGCTGTCGCAGTCGCGCAAGGTGCTGCGGGACATAAATCGACGTTCAATGCGTTCCGGACGGGTGCAGCGTTCGGCGGGGCCCAGCTACTAATGCCTTTTTTCGGTTGGGTGCTGGGAAACTCATTCGCTACCCAAATCGCTTCGTTTGGTCATTGGATCGCGCTCATCCTGCTCTGCGGGCTTGGGCTTAAAATGTTTTGGGAAGCACGCGGAGGGGCCGAGGATGGCCCCGCCATAAATCTTTCGGGATGGGCGCTGACAACGGCTGCAGTGGCGACGAGCATTGATGCTTTGGCGGCCGGTATCACTTTCCCTACGCTCAACCTGCCGGTTTTATGGACCTGCATCATCATCGGGGCGGTAACGGCAATATTGTCCGTCGCAGGCGTGTTCATCGGCGGCATCGCAAGTTCCCGCGTCGGGAAATTTGCCGAAATTGCTGGCGGTTTCATTCTTATCGCGTTGGGGATAAAAATTTTCGTCGAACATCAGTTTTTCGGCATGTGATCCAACATAACCTGCCCGCCCGCAAAGCGCATGGCATCCGGCCGGTCCTTGGCCAACAAAAGCGGTCCATCGAGATCAACCCATGTCGCACGCTGGGCCAGCGCGAAGGCGGGGCGGATCGCGAGCGAGGTCGAGAGCATACAGCCAACCATTAATTTCAGGCCCGCCTTGTCAGCGGCATCGGCAATCAGAATCGCCTCGGTCAAGCCGCCGGCCTTGTCGAGTTTGATATTCACAGCCTGATAATAAGGCGCGAGGCGCGGAACATCGGCAGCGGTGTGGCAGCTTTCGTCGGCGCAAAATGGAATCGGCGAGCGGACATGGGCAAGCAGATCATCCCGACCGGCGCTCACCGGCTGTTCGATCAGCTCGACACCCCACTGTGCCAACAGGGTCGCTTCTTCGGCGATATCAAGGTCATTCCAACTCTCGTTCGCATCGACGATCAGCCGCGCATCGGGCGCGCCGCGATGGACAGCGGCGACCCGCTCATGATCATTGCTGCCGGATAATTTCAATTTCAGCATGCTATGGATGCCCGAAGCGGCGCGGGCATCAGCCTCCATCTTCGCCGGATCACCGAGGGAAATCGTAAAAGCGGAGGTCAGCGGGCGCGGCTCCGGCAAGGCGGCTTGCCGCCATAGCGGCTGGCCCTGTTGTTGACATTCGAGGTCCCAAAGGGCGCAGTCCAATGCGTTGCGGGCTGCCCCTCTCTGCATCTCGTCGAGCAATATTTGCCGGTCGAAATGATCATGGGTGCGGGCGAATGTCTCTATGTCCGCAATGCAGCTTTCCGCCGTTTCGCCTTCATAATAAATAGGCGTCGCTTCTCCGGTTCCGCTGTGCGTGCCATCGCCCACATGGCATATGATAACATCTACGTGCATCTTCGCACCGCGGCTGATGATAAAAGCCCCTTTGACGGGCCATCGCTCCATAGAAGCGGATACAGATAATGTCATGGCGCGATGGTAGCGGAAGAAAATCCACTGTCATCTGCTTTATGAGCGAACCGGAATCAGGATGCAGCCTGTGACCATTTGGCTGTGGGCAGCGCCTTGGCAATCGGGCTCCATTTTGCTTCCTGCGCACGGCGGCTCATATAGGTATCAAGGCCAATCTGCAGCGCCACGAGCATATAGACAAAAGGCTGGAACGCGATGCCGACGAACAACGACCCGACCATATAAATGATATGCGCATTTTCCAGCGCAATGGCGAGCGGGGCGACCCATGCCTCGCTCTGTTTCTTGCTGTGTTGATAGCGCCGCCGCAACACTTCCATCCGCCAAATACCGCCCAGATGAATGAACAACCACATAGCCAGACCGGGGTAGCCCTGTTCGCCCAGCATCTCGAAATAGCTGCTATGATAAGCGCGGCCTTCGTCGACTACTTCGATCGGGCCGTCATCTTCCAGCTCATATTCAAATTCTTGATCAGGCGCCTGCTTGTCCGGCGCCAGTTCATAGGTCAGCTTATTGAGCATATAGGCATTAAACCCGCCTCCCATGGGATTGGCTTTGACATATTCGATGGTCCATTCCCAGACCGCGATACGGGTAGAGGCGGATTCATCGGCTTCATAATTTTGGATTGTCCCCATCCGTTCGGAAAAGCTTTGCGGCAAGAACGGGATCGCCGCCAATCCAACGGCGACCGCCACGCCGGCATAGAGAAAACGATATTTGACAAAACGCAGCTGCAACACGGCCAATACGCCAATACATACTAATCCAGTACGAGCCTGTGTCCCGACGGGAATCAGCAGAGAGGCAAATACCAAGGCCATCGTGAAATATTTAACCCGCCAGTCAGGCGGAAATATCGTACCGAATTTCGAAAGCCACAGCATTAAAGGAATGATCGCAATTGCCACCATCGAGATAATCGAACCTTCATATAGACCGGCATTGTCATCGATAAGCAGGACCAGCACACCGTAACCGCCGCCGGAACCCAGCGTCTTTATCCCGCCGGTAATAATCAATGTGCCGGCGCAGAGCACCATGAACAGCGTCAACGCCTCGATCCGCAATTTGGTCCGTAAAGTGAGGGGAAGGAAAATGGCAAAGACGATCGCCTTCCAGACCCAGTCCCATTTTTCCATCGCAGCTTCGGGCAAAGCCCCCTGAAACGTCGTATAGCCACAATAGAGCAGCAGCAGCACCATCACGCCCTGCCGCACCGAAAAGCGGCTGTCTTTCTTGTCATCCGAGATCAGATAACCGAGAAACGCCATGCCGAATACAATCAGCGACAAGGGAACCGAGTTGAGCAGAAAATAGCTCAGCCGCTGGGGAGCGACGATGTCAATATAGGCATAGACCAACGTAAAGATAAACGGCCGCTTGAAGGCCAGCAACAACAGCGCCAGCAGATAGGCGACAAAAACCAGATCACGCATCGGGCTTGCCCTGCCCTGATTGGATTCGTCTGGCGTGGAAGCCCTCTGGCTCTGCATCCGGTTCCGGCGGGTCTTCATGATCCAGATCGGGACGATGAATCAACCTCCATACCGCGATCAGCAGCAGACCATGTGTCAGAGCGATGGAAAAATTATCGATCATAAAGGGTTAGGCGGCCTCAACTCGTGCATTAGATTCATAACACTATAGGCGTGCGATACAGGCTTATGGTTGACGGACCGTTAATCTTTTTCGGGCAACTACTTACGCCATGACACGGATTCTACATATATTGGATCACAGCCTGCCCCTGCACAGCGGATATTGTTTCCGCACGCGGGCTATTATGAAAGCGCAGATCGCCAGCGGCCTGCAAGTTGCGGGCGTAACCGGTGTCCGGCAGGACCAGCATGGTTATGAAGCACAAGCACTGTTGGAACAGGCAGACGGCCTCGACTTTTTTCGAACATTGACCAATGTGCAAGGCCCGTCACCGGTTCGGGAATGGCGTGAAATATCGGTATTTGCGGACAGAATCGCAGAGGTTGTCCGCGAATGGCGACCCGATGTGCTGCACGCCCACTCCCCCGTATTAAACGGATTGGCCGCATTGCGAGTCGCGCAAAAAGCCGGCCTGCCGTTGCTTTATGAAATTCGGGCCTTCTGGGAAGATGCCGCCGTCGGTAATGGCACCGGCCGCGAAGGCAGTCCACGATACTGGCTCACCCGCCAGTTGGAAAACCATGTCGTAAACGCCGCCGATGCGGTGGCCGTCATCTGCGAGGGGCTAAAAACCGATCTCGTTGCACGCGGCGTCGCCAAAGAGAAGATCACGGTTTCGCCCAATGGTGTCGACATGAGCCTGTTCGGCAAGCCGTCCGTGCCGGATGAAGCGCTGCGCCGGGAACTGGGGATCGCGGGTAAGTCTGTGCTCGGCTTCATCGGAAGTTTTTATGATTATGAAGGGCTGGATGATCTCATCTCTGCCATGCCGATGCTGCAAAGCCACTGTTCCGAATCACATCTTTTGCTCGTCGGCGGCGGCCCGATGGAGGAAAAGCTCAAGGCACAGGTAGAGGCTTCTCCTGCGGCATCAGCCATTACATTTACCGGCCGCGTTCCCCATGAAGAAGTCGAACGCTATTACAGCCTGATGGACATCATGGTTTATCCGCGCAAATCGATGCGGCTGACCGAATTAGTGACGCCGCTCAAGCCGCTTGAAGCCATGGCACAGGGCCGAATCGTCGCGGCATCGGATATTGGCGGACACCGCGAACTGATCGAAGACGGGGTTACAGGCACGTTATTTCCGGCAGGATCGCCCAAAAAAATAGCCGAAAAATTGGCCGAATTGCTGAAAAATCCGGCCATCTGGAACCAAACTGTTGAAAATGCACGGGAATTTGTTTCGAAAAATCGTAACTGGTCGTCAAACATTTTACGTTACGATCCTGTTTACCAAAGGTTGATCGCGCATAAATCCTATGAGCGGGCAGCCTGAAATGGCGGAGATTGGTGTGGAACAGACGCAGCAAAATATGAATGGATTTAAAACGCCCGCAATCGCGGTTGCGGCAGGCATTGGCGGTGCGCTTATCATCGCCACATTGCCGCATGTCTTTCTGGAAAATATCATCGGCACCGCCGGGATTTCTGAAATTATACCCGCTGCTGCACCGCCGCTGGGCAATACGGCGCGCGGATTAGTCGCTATCATGGCCGGACTAGTGTCCGCGTCCGCCATTTACTTATTTCTTAATTACAAAAGGGGCTCGGATATGGGCGTTGCACTTAGAGAAAAAATTAATGCCGCTCATCCGGTTGAGATGGGCCTGAACGAACAGGCGGTTGCAAAGAAAAGCCGGTTCGCCCTGCCAAAGCTTAGCGCTAAATCACTGACCAAATTTCTGAAGAAGCCGAAGACGGACAAGGCCAGAGTGATGGACCTTGCGGATTTGCCGCAACTACGCAAATTGGACAGCGAAAGTGATATCGCGGAGCGGCCGTCTATTTTTTCAGCACCAAAAAAATCGCCCGAAAATCAGCCCCCCCTTTCAGAGGCTATTCAGCCCTCTGAAAATGCTGCACCGGTTGAACCGTTGCAAACCGACATACCGGTCACTTCGGAAGCCATTGCGGAACAATCTCATCCTGCTCCGGCTGCTGAACTACCAACCGAAAATCTATCGGACCTTAACATTGCGCAGCTTACTGATCGCCTTGAATCCAGCCTGCGCCGCTTGAAACAGCTCGAAGCAGCAAGCTTTGCTGTTGCTGATCTGTCTTCAGAATTGCCCGTAGATGCAATGCCGACCCAGCCTGCCGAAGTCGCCGCAGCCGTCGCGGCCCCGATCAACGAAGCTTTTGTAACCGCGCCGCCACCGCTCAAAGAAGTCGAAAAATCTCCAGAAGATATAGCCGTCGCCCATCAGGCCGATATGGATGCGGCGTTAAAGGCCGCTTTGGGAACATTGGAAAAAATGACCGCCCAGCGCTAAATTCTGGCGCGGGCCGGTGCGACTGGATCAATGATCGTCAGTATTTCGAGCGTGAAGCTATTGCATTGACGGGTTTCGTCAACGACCAGTAGGTCAGCGACAAAATGTCCCGGCAGCGTGAATTCATGGTCTGCAATTTTTCTGCTCCATGACGTCATGGCTGGACTGCGAGTCTGTGCCAAGCGCTTGATCTGAACTTTATGCCGCGTGCCGGAAAATGTGACGCTGGCCCAAGGGCGCTCGCGTACCATCGACACCGTAAAGTCCAATCCTACGATCCGCTGGATTTGTTCGAGCAGTAATACTCCGGTGTCTCTGCGGCGCCTTTTTGGTGTGGCAACACTGGCCTGCCCTTCATCCTGCATGGTCAGCCCTCCATTTGTTCATGAAATGTTCCGCCCGTTGTGAAATTTTTTTACCCGGTTGGCGTCCATTACGCAGATCTTCGACAAAGCGCGGGTCGCGTACAGAAAGCCGCCCGAATTTGGTCCATGCCATATCCATTTCACGTAAAAATTTTTCTATTTCCCTCAATAAATACATGGGCTCATCTCCATTTCCCTGTGATGCTTTGATTATCGGCAGACCAAGATCGACTCGATTGCGATAGGGCAAATCCTATTTGAAATGCAATTTCCTACATGTCTAGGATATTTCCTATTGTTATTTTCGGCCATCGGGGGTAAACTCGGCTCATGGCCCAAACAAAACCACAGTTCGGCAATGATCCGCGCGCTAATCTGGCGCAGTTGATTCAGGAGAATCGCGATGATTTTTCGGCGCTATCGCGGATGTTGGGCAAGAACCCCGCCTATATTCAGCAATATATAAAACGCGGGACACCGAAAAAACTGGATGAAGAAGATCGGCGGAAGCTCGCAGAATTTTACGCCGTAGATGAGCAGATATTGGGCGCAGCCGTTCCGGCCAAGACGCCGCGCGCGCGCATGGACGCCCCTTTCGACATGGTGCGGATAAAGCAGCTCGATCTGGGTGCATCCGCGGGCCCGGGATCACTGGCGGATAATGAAACGCCGGAAAACAGCATGGCCTTTGGAGCCAAATGGCTGAAACAACTCGGTACAGACCCCGCCAAATTATCGCTCATCTCGGTTGATGGCGATTCCATGGACCCGACCTTATGCGATGGTGATGACATCATGGTCGATCATAGCGCCGCCGAGCGTCCGTTAAGGGACGGAATCCATGTATTGCGGATGGATGACGTCCTGCTGGTGAAGCGGCTTGCCTTGCTGCCCACTGGAAAATTATCGATCCGCAGCGATAATAGCCGCTACCCCAATTGGGATGATGTTGCGCCGCAGGATGTGAATATCATCGGCCGTGTCGTGTGGACAGGCCGGAGACTTTAAGCGCTTTCAAGCCTCCTCCCGAATTTCTCATATCATTATCCGGCCTTGCAACTTTGCAGTCGCACCGCCAAATAGCATGTATGACAGAAGCTCCCTTAAAAGCCGTGATTATTCCGGTTACGCCGCTCCAGCAAAATTGCACGCTCCTTTGGTGCACCAAAACCAACAAAGCAGCGCTAAGTGATCCGGGCGGCGATTTATCGCGGCTCAAGGCTGCGGTGGCCGAACATGGCGTTGATCTGGAAAAGATCATCATCACCCATGGCCATCTTGACCATTGCGGACAAGCGGGGATGCTGGCGGAAGAATTAGGGATACCGATTGAAGGCCCCCACAAAGATGATTTATTCTGGATCGAGCAACTCGACGGCGACGGCGCGCGCTATGGCATGGAAGCGAAAAGCTTTATTCCCGATCGCTGGTTGAATGATGGCGATCAAGTGACCGTTGGCGATTTGGTACTCGATGTCATCCATTGCCCCGGTCACACGCCGGGCCATGTGATTTTCTATCACCAGCCGTCTAAACTTGCTGTTGTCGGAGATGTTATTTTTCAGGGTTCGATTGGCCGTACAGATTTTCCGCGCGGTAATCATCAGGATCTGATTGATGCGATTACGCAAAAGCTTTGGCCGCTGGGCGACGATGTCACCTTCATCCCGGGACACGGGCCAACCAGCCAATTTGGCTATGAGCGCAAAACCAACGCTTTCGTCGCGGACGATGTTCTCGCCGCGCGATAGCAAATGCCTAAATAATACAAAACTAATCCTGACAGGATTAGCGACTATTCGGGAAAGGTTTTTCTTTCATCACCGTTTCGGCGCTCGCCTTTGCGGCGGTCCGGTCCGGTATAGTTCGGATCGTCCTTCAAACGCCGGTCCGATTTCCGTTTCTCGGATTCTTGGTCGCTTGTTTCATGGTCATTCGACATGACTTCACCCCACTGCTATTTCTGGTCCAATGCAGTAAATATATAGCAAAGATTAAAATAATGCTAGTCAGCCAAGATTAGATGTCCAATTCCAGACAATTAATAGTCAATCCCGCCTTCTATTCACGAACACGGCCGAAGTCAGGGCCATCATCATCTTGCCCCTCTTCGATAATCTGTCTCCGAATAGCGCGGGTTTTAGTGAACAGATCAAAAAGCTCATCGCCTTTATCCCAGCGGATGGCCCGTTGCAGTGCGGTCAGGTCTTCTGAAAAACGCTGGAGCATTTCCAGCACGGCATCTTTATTGGACATAAACACATCCCGCCACATCGTCGGGTCCGATGCGGCAATACGCGTGAAATCGCGAAATCCGCCCGCAGAATATTTAATCACTTCGCTGCTGGTAACATCCTCTAGGTCCGATGCTGTGCCCACAATTGTATAAGCTATGAGATGCGGCAAGTGACTGGTCACAGCGAGGACCAGATCATGATGTTTTGCATCCATGATCTCGATATTCGCGCCCAACTTCTCCCAGAACGCCCGTACCCGTTCGATATCTGCTTCTCGCGCATCATCCGGCGGCGTCAATATGCACCAGCGATCATGGAATAAAGTCGCAAAACCGGCATCTGGGCCGCTATGTTCGGTACCCGCCACAGGATGGGCTGGAATGATACTTGCACCTGGCAATGCCGCCGATAGCGACGCTAATACACTGCCCTTGGACGATCCGACATCGCTGACAACCGCGTCTTCGGGCAGGTCATTCGCGATTTCCTCAGCAATTGCCGCCATCATGCCAACAGGAACACACAGCATGACGAGATCGGCATCGATGACGGCTGCACCGGCGCTATCGGCAATATCATCACAGAAACCAAGTTCCAGCACACGGGCCCGCACAGATGGATCAGCATCATAGCCGGTGATGCGCACCGATGGCATGCTGGCTTTCACAGCATGCGCAATGGAGGAACCGATCAGCCCGAGGCCGATAATTGTAATATTCGAAAAAGGCAGCATCAGTCAGCACTATCCAAAATCTCGCGCAGGGCATCCATGCATCCCAGATTTTCCGCTTCGGTCCCGATGGTGATACGCAGGCCATTGCCCAGACCTTGTCCGGGAAGCCAGCGCACAACATAGCCATGTTCCATCAGCGCATTGTTGACAGTTTCGGCCGACAGCTTCCCTTCAAATAAAACGAGCAGGAAATTAGTGTGGGATGGTATCACCCGCAGACCATGATTGCCGAGCGATTCAATCTCGCCCGTCATCCAGCTGCGCCATTTGCTGTTATGGGTCCGGCTGTTTTCGACAAAATCTTCATCAGCCAGCGCCGCCAGCGCGGCGGCTTGTCCGGCGGTTGTGACGTTAAACGGCTGCCGGATGCGGTTCAATGCATCAATAATCGCGGAAGAGGCATAGCCCCAGCCGATACGTTCTGCGGCTAGGCCGTATATTTTGGAGAAGGTCCGCGTAACGAGAACATTGGACGCCGTCTGGGCGAGTTCCATCGCGCCGTCGTCCTCGTCTGCATCCAAATATTCGGCATAGGCACCGTCCAAAACAAGCAACACATTGCCGGGCAGCGCTTCGTGCAACCGCTTGATTTCGGAAGCATCGGAGAATGTGCCGGTCGGATTGTTTGGATTGGCGAGATATACCAGCTTGGTCTTGTCAGTGACCTTGGCAAGTATTGCGTCAATATCAGTGCCATAATCCCGGTCATCCGCGACGACCGGCGTTCCGCCATAGCGCTTCGCAGCAATCTCATAGACAGAAAAACCATAGCGCACATAGATGACTTCATCGCCCGGCCCCGAAAAGGCATTGGCCGCCAGTTGCAATATATCGTCAGATCCCGAACCACAGATAATCCGACTGTGGTCCAGCCCATATTTGGCGCCGATAGCCGCGCGCAGATCATTGGAACCGCCATCGGGATAGCGGTCTACACTGACTGCAGCCGCCTGTATCGCGGCTCTCGCATCCGGGCTGCAACCCAGGGGATTTTCGTTGGCCGACATTTTAATCAGCTTCTTGCCATCCTTGCTGCCCGCTTTACCGGGAATATAGGCGGCAATATCCATGATCCAGTCTTTTGCCTGCGGAGTAAGATTTCCCATAATAGTCTCTTTATACAAATATCTTGATATAGAGCCGAACTAGTCGCCACAGCTTACCAGTCAACTGCAATATCGTTTGACCGGCGGTGAATCCGCCCTTAGCCACTGAATTTATGAGCGAAGATGCACGTTTTGGTCTGGATAAGTCCGTACGCCTGATGGGCCCGTTACCGCTGGACAGCGGTGCTGCGCTGACGCCTGTCGAAATTGCCTATGAAACTTATGGCACGCTGAATGCGGATGGCAGCAACGCGGTGCTGATCTGTCATGCGCTAACCGGCGATCAATATGTTGCCTCGGTCCATCCCAGTACGGGAAAAGATGGCTGGTGGACGCGCATGGTCGGACCCGGCAAACCGATTGATACGGATCGCCACTGCATCATCTGCGCCAACGTCATCGGCAGCTGCATGGGCTCCTCTGGCCCCGCGACGATCAACCCTGCAACCGACCTGCCATGGGGCATGGAGTTTCCGGTGCTTACCATTGCCGATATGGTGCGGGCGCAGGCATTATTGATTGATTACCTTGGCATAGAGCGACTTCATGCCGTCGTCGGTGGGTCGATGGGCGGGATGCAGGCGATCAGTTGGACGGCGCTTTATCCCGATCGCGTGAAATCCGCCGTCATCATCGCATCGGCCGCCCGTCATTCAGCGCAGAATATCGCCTTTCACGAAGTCGGGCGTCAGGCGATCATGGCCGACCCGCGCTGGCGTGGCGGAGCTTATTATGCCGATGACGATCCGCCGAGCAGCGGCCTCGCCGTGGCGCGCATGGCAGCGCATATCACTTATTTGTCCGAAGCCGGCCTGACCGAAAAATTCGGGCGGCGGCTTCAGGACCGCGATACCAAGACATTCGGTTTTGATGCCGATTTTCAGGTGGAAAGCTATTTGCGGCATCAGGGGATCAGCTTTGTCGACCGGTTCGATGCCAACAGCTATCTCTATATCACCCGCGCAATGGACTATTTTGACTTGGCGGAAGCGCACGGCGGCATATTGGCCAATGCGTTCAAAGGATCAAAAACGCGCTTTTGTTTGATCAGTTTCGATACTGACTGGCTTTACCCGACAAGCGAATCCCGCGCGATCGTCCATGCGCTCAACGCTGCCGGAGCCGAAGTCAGCTTCATGGAATTATCCAGCCCCTTCGGCCACGACAGCTTCCTGCTCGAAAATCCGGAGATGAACCGGATTGTCGACGGGTTTTTGAAAGCGGGAGAAGGGAAATGAACCGACTCCCCTCTATCGTCACCCTGAACTTGTTTCAGGGTCCATCGTGCCCAATCGCGCAGGCCGCGAGTGACCAGACATGGATGCTGAAACAAGTTCGGCATGACGAATGGGGACAAGAACAATGACCAAACTCCGCCCCGACTTGCAAATCATTGCCGACAATATCGTACCCAACAGCCGCGTGCTCGACATCGGCTGCGGAGACGGCGCGTTGATGGCGGCCTTGCGGGACCAGAAACAGGTCGATGCGCGTGGGCTAGAGATTAATCCGACCAATGTCGCCACCGCCGTCAGCAAAGGCTTGTCCGTGGTACAGGGCGACGCTGCTACCGATCTTGCCGCCTATCCGGACGGCAGTTTCGACTATGCAATCCTTAGCCAGACACTGCAAACAACGCACCGGCCCGACATCATGCTGGAGCAATTGCTGCGTATCGGGAAACAGGCCTTTGTCAGCTTCCCCAATTTCGCCCATTGGCGGGTGCGTACCTCCCTATTCTTTGGCGGCCACATGCCAGTGACCCGCCTGTTGCCGCAAACATGGTATGACACGCCCAACATCCACCATGTGACCGTCGACGATTTCCGCGCGCTGGTGCGTGCCGGTAAATTTACGCAAGAAGGCGAATGGTTTTTGAGCGGCGACAAGCAGATGAACCGCGGCATGGCCAATTTACTGGCGGAACATGCGGTGTTTTTGTTGCGGGGGTGATAATTATTACTGCCAAAGGCACCAAAAAATTGATCCCTGTATATTCTAGGATTTAAAGTGCCCTAGTGGTATTACATCGGTAATATGGAATCCAATTTGACATCTCGAAAATACTTTAGCGCTCGATCTAGCAATAGTGCTCATGCGCCTTTGATCGACTTGCCAGTGCTAAAAGCTCTTGTTCTTAGTATTTATGAATATTTGCAAAGTAATGGATATTTTGACGAAGCATTTGGGTTCACGTGCGTTGATGAAGGGGAGGTTGAGGGCACCGTAGGTAATAGCGTAAATTCATATGTTTTAATTACCATAATGAAAAAAGATATGTGGCCCATTAGTGAAAAAATTGATGGTTATAGCGAACCTGATTTATTCGATATGATTGAGTTTCTGTTCGACCACGTAAGCGAACCCAAGGTAAAAAATTATCACGGCTGGAATGACTGCGGTTATCATTATAGCGAGTTCAATAAGGTGGATGGCCAAGGAGAATATCGACAGAGGATAAATAAATTGCTGGAGCGCTATGACAAGCGCTTCACGCTTAATGAGCGTGGCGAGATAATGGCTCTAGGCTCTATCGGCTTAAACAAATTATTCACTGCAAAATTGCCTACCGACGAGATTACCGTCACAGATAAAGTCGAAAATGCGGTTGAACGCTTTCAACGATATAGTAGCAGTGTGGATGACCGACAAAAAGCGGTCCGTGACCTAGCTGATGTCCTTGAGTGGTTGCGCCCCCAAATTAAAATAACTTTGCTCAAACAAGACGAAAAAGACTTATTTCAGTTGGCAAATAACTTTGGCATCCGACATCTAAATCAGAAACAAAAATTAGATTACGATAAAGCTATTTGGTTAAGTTGGATATTTTACCACTATTTGGCTACAATCAACGCATGTTTACATTTAATTAAACGCCAAAAAGTGAAGTAACTGAATCCTTTACCGCTCCCGAGTAGCGCTAAACTTAATCTCCGGATTGCGCTCTTCCTGATAGCCGACATCCCAGGCCGATTTCGCCAGAAATACCAGATTATCATCGCGGTCTTTGGCCAGCGAGCTTTGGTTGATATTCGCAAAAGCATAGAGCACGCTTTCATCGCCGCTGATCCAGCGGGCGGTTTCGAACGGTGCCTGTTCGAGATAGGCATCGACCTTATATTCCGCCTCCAGCCGCGAAACGAGCACTTCGAGCTGCAATTGCCCGACCACGCCGATAATCCAGTTGGCGCCGAGTTCGGGATAGAAAACCTGCACCACGCCTTCTTCGGATAGGTCATCCAGCGCCTTGCGCAGCTGCTTGGTCTTGGTCGGATCGCGCAGGATCACGCGGCGGAGGATTTCCGGTGCGAAATTCGGTAGGCCCGTAATCCGCACCTGATTTTTCTCGGACAGAGTATCACCGACCCGCAAGGTTCCGTGATTGGGAATGCCGATAATATCGCCGGGCAGCGCGGTATCCGCAATCTCGCGGTCTTGCGCGAAAAACAAGATGGGGGAATGGATCGCAATCGGCTTGCCAAGGCCCGAAGGGGTCAGCTTCATGCCGCGTTTAAACTCGCCCGAACAAAGCCGCATGAACGCAACGCGGTCGCGGTGCTGCGGGTCCATATTGGCCTGAATCTTGAAAATAAAGCCGGTGACATCTTTATCGGCTGGATCAACCGGCGCGGGTTCGGCTGGTTGGGGCCGCGGGCTGGGAGCATAATCGGCAATCGCCTCGATCAACTCCTCGACACCAAATTGTTTGAGCGCAGAGCCAAAGAATACCGGTGTCAGGTCGCCGTTTTGATAAGCCTCCAGATCAAAGCTGCTATAGCCGCCCTGTGCCAGCTCGCCTTCGCTGGTGAGCCGCGCCAAAGCCTCTTCGCTCAGCACCTCGGCAAGTTTCGGATCATCCAGACCGGTAAATTGCTGTGACCGGCCATCATAGGCCTTGCTGTCGCCTTCGGGCTGATGCAGTTGATTGCGCATCAAGTCATAGACGCCTTCAAACTGCCCGCCCATGCCAGTGGGCCAGCTCATCGGGCACACATCCAGCGCCAATTTATCCGCCACTTCGTCGAGCAGATCAAATGGATCGCGACCTTCGCGGTCGACCTTGTTGACGAAGGTGATGATCGGCACAGAACGCATCCGGCAGACTTCAAAAAGTTTCAGCGTCTGCGCCTCGATACCGCTGGCCGCATCAATTACCATGATCGCGCTATCGACGGCGGTCAGTGTGCGGTAAGTATCTTCGGAGAAATCTTCATGGCCCGGTGTGTCGAGCAGGTTAAACGTGATGCCATTGCGTTCGAATGTCATCACCGAGCTGGTCACGGAAATCCCGCGTTGTTGCTCGATCTTCATCCAGTCCGACCGCGCCCGCCGGTTATCACCGCGCGCCTTCACCTCGCCCGCCAAATGGATAGCGCCGCCTTTCAGCAAAAGCTTTTCAGTCAGCGTCGTCTTACCCGCATCGGGGTGAGAGATAATCGCGAATGTACGGCGTGGATTGGTCATAAATTGGTTTTTCTCATCCGTCGTCACCCTGAACTTGTTTCAGGGTCCATTGTTCGTCTTTAATCAGCATCTATGAGGAGGAATGGGTCCTGAAACAAGTTCAGCATGACGAAACTGCTTCTATCCCCTCAGTTCCGCTCCCAGTTTAGCCGCCGAAGCGACAACCGCATCCGAAAGCGCCTTCAAATCCTCTTCGGTCAGCGTCGCGTCCGTCGGTTGCAGCGTTACTTCCACCGCCAGCGATTTCTTGCCTTCGCCAACGCTCGCCCCTTCGAACAGATCGAAAATCCGTACGTCGGTAATCAGTTTCTTGTCTGCGCCTTTGACCGCGCGTGCCAGGTCACCGGCGGCAACATCTGCGTCTACGATGAACGCGAAGTCACGTTTCACCGCTTGCAAGACCGGCGGAGCAAAAGCCTCACGCATATGGGTTTTCGCCTTTTTCAGCGGAATGGCATCGAGGAAAATCTCGGCGCCCACAGCCGCACCTTTAAGGCCCAGCTTTTTGGTGACAGAAGGATGCAACGCGCCATAAGCGGCGAGAACTTTCTTCGGGCCGAGCCGCAATGTACCGGATTGACCGGGATGATAATGATCACCGGCTTCCGCAAAATCCATCAATTTATCAACCGGAGCGCCAGCGGCTTCCAATATCGCCAGCACTTCGGCCTTGGCATCATAAGCGTCAAACTTGGTGGCGGGTCCGCCCTGCCAACTGCGCGCGCGATTTTCGCCCGTCAATATCAGGCTGATGGTCGGATGTTCGCTGGTTTCGAGATAACGCCGTCCGACTTCAAACAAGCGGATGCTAGCCGCACCGCGATCGACATTACGCTGCGCCGCGGCGATCAGGCCGGGGAGCAGTGACGGGCGCATAACTTTCAAATCTTCGCTGATCGGATTGGCAAGCGACCAGGTGCCGCCGCCAAAGGGCGCCGCCTCTTTGTCAGAGATAAAGCTCCAGTTGACGACTTCGTTCAACCCGCGTGCGGCGGCTGCGCGCCGTGCCTTGCGTTCGGCCAATTGTTCGGGAGACGCCGTGGGCTTCGCCACCCCTGCCTTACGCGGCAGCGGCGTGGACGGAATAGCATCCAGACCTTCGATGCGGATAATTTCCTCCACAATATCCTGCCAACCCGTGACGTCACGCCGCCATGTCGGCACGGTAACTTGCCAGTCAGGCTCAATAATAAAGCCAAGGGCTTCCAATATAGCCTTTTGCCTATCGGCAGCCACGTCCAGACCGCCCAGAGTCATGCATTGCGCGGGATCATAGCTGAACGTGCGTTGATCGGTTGGCGCTGTGCCAGCACGCGTAATTTCGCTCGCCGTTCCGCCGCAAATTTGCAGCACCAGCGCCGTGGCGATATTGATACCGTCATCCAGAAATGCCGGATCAACGCCGCGCTCAAACCGCTGCCGTGCATCGCTGGTCAGCATCAGCTTTTGTCCGGTTTTGGCAATCGAGGCAGGATCAAAATAAGCACATTCGATCAGCACTTCCGTCGTGCTTTCTTCCGACCCCGTTTCCGCGCCGCCCATGATACCGCCAATATCATGCGCGCCATTATCATCAGAAATGACGGTCATGCTCTCGTCGAGTATATATTCCTTGTCATTCAGCGCTGTCAGCTTTTCGCCAGCCGAAGCCTTGCGCGCGACAAGGCCTCCGCTCAGCTTAGTTGCATCATAGACATGCAAGGGCCGTCCGTGATCGAGCATGACATAATTGGTAATATCCACCAGCGCGTTAATCGGTTTCTGGCCAGCAGATTTGAGCCGCGCCTGCATCCAGTCAGGCGCTTTGCCATTGGTAAGGCCGCTAACGGTGCAGCCGTAAAAGGCAGGGCAACCCTCTGCGTCATCGGTGCGGACATTTGGGCCAGCGCCGTTGCGTGCAATCTCATCGATCACCAACGGTTTAAGCGTGCCCATGCCGGCCGCCGCGAGATCGCGGGCGATGCCGCGCACGCCCATGCAATCCTGACGATTGGGCGTAATCGCAACATCAATGATCGGATCATCGAGCTGGGCGTAATCGGCATAGCTTGTGCCCACCGGCGCGTCAGCCGGCAGCTCTATGATACCGTCATGATCTTCGCCCAATTCCAGCTCGCGCGCGCTGCACATCATGCCGAAGCTTTCGACGTCACGGATTTTGGCTGGCTTCAGGGTAAAATCACTGCCCGGAATATAGGTTCCAGGAGGGCCGAAGACACCAATCATATCCTTGCGCGCATTGGGCGCGCCGCACACGACTTGCCATGGCTCGCTGGACCCGTCGTCGACTTTTAGCAATTGCAGCTTGTCGGCATTGGGATGCGGACCAGCGGCGATGACCTTTGCCACGCGAAATGGTTTGAGCGCATCAGCGGGATTTTCCAATCCCTCTAGCTCCAGCCCGATAGCGGTCAGCTTATCGGTAATCTCGGTGAGGCTTGCATCGGTGTCGAGATGGGCTTTGAGCCAGCTTAGCGAAAATTTCATGCGCCGACTCCTCCGCTTAACGTGGGAACGTCGAGCGCGTTAAATCCATAATGTTCCGTCCAGCGCAAATCGCCGTCAAAAAAGGCGCGCAGATCATCCATGCCATATTTCAGCATCGCAAGCCGGTCGATGCCGCAGCCAAAGGCAAAGCCCTGCCACACATCGGGATCAAGGCCGCAATTGCGGATCACATTGGGGTGGACCATGCCGGAGCCGAGGACTTCCATCCAGCCGCCCCCAATACCATCAACGCCGCCTTGCGCGTCGCCGCCGATGATCCGGCGGCCTTTTTCCACGGAAAACCCGACGTCCACTTCGGCAGAAGGTTCGGTGAACGGGAAATAGCTGGGGCGCAGGCGCAGTTCGATATCTTCGCGCTCGAAAAAGGCGCGGATAAAGGTTTCCAAGGTCCATTTAAGGTGGCCCATGTGAATACCCTTGTCGATCACCAGTCCTTCGATCTGATGGAACATCGGGGTATGGGTGGCATCGCTATCGCTGCGATAGGTGCGGCCCGGTGCAATGATATGAATTGGCTCACCCGCTCCGCCGGTTTGCTTGGCGACATTCATCATCGTGCGAATCTGTACCGGTGACGTATGCGTGCGGAGCAATTTGGGCATGTCATTCTCATCCGTTTGCGGGAAATAGAACGTGTCATGCATCGCCCGTGCCGGATGGGTGTCGGGAATATTGAGTGCGGTAAAATTATGCCAGTCGTCTTCAATTTCAGGGCCGGTCGCGACAGAGAAACCTAGATCGGCAAAAATCTCTGCGAGTTCGTCCATGACTTGCGACACCGGATGGATGCTGCCCTTGGGCGCACTCGGCGGCGGCAAGGTCATGTCGAGTTTTTCAGTGGCGAGGCGAGCGTTCAGGGCTTCGCTTTCCATTGCGTCTTTTTTCGCGGCAAGAGCGTCGGCCACGGCTTGGCGCGCGCCATTGATTTTCGGGCCTTCGGTTTGCCGTTCTTCGGGCGTCATTTTACCGAGCGTTTTGAGCAGCAGCGAAATTTCACCCTTTTTGCCCAGCGCCGCGACGCGAATAGCTTCCAAAGCATCGCCATCACCAGCGGTACTTATCTCATCGAGATATTTATCTTTGATTGCTTCGATGTCGCTCATCTTGTCATCCCTACCCAACAGTCTTCATGCTGAACTTATTTACCTTCGGTGGCCGTCGGCTCAGCATCCATCTAACCGCTTGAACCAGCCTATCAAGGAGAAATGGACCCTGAAACACGTTCAGGGTTACGAACGGGGGTGGTTCGCCTGATTCTCCCAATAAAAAAGCGCCGCGAGATTGCTCTCCGGCGCTTTTTTTAAATTATGAAAAGCTTCAAGCTTTCGCCAGAGCATCCTGCGCCTGTTTGATGATGCCGCTAAACATAGCAGGTTCATTCATCGCCAAATCGGCCATTACTTTACGATCCAGTTCAATACCGGCAAGCTTGGTGCCGTGCATGAATGTGCCGTATGTCATGCCTTCTGCGCGAACCGCAGCGTTAATACGCTGGATCCAGATTGCGCGAAACGCACGTTTCTTAACTTTACGATCGCGATAAGCATATTGACCGGCTTTTTCGACAGCCTGTCTTGCTACACGGATGGTGTTCTTGCGACGGCCATAATAGCCCTTCGCCTGAACCAATAATCTTTTATGTTTTGCACGGGTGGTTACACCCCGTTTTACGCGTGCCATATCTTATATCCTTGAAATTTTTGTGAAGCGATGGAAGCCAAAGAGCTATTAAAGCCCGTAAGGTGCCCATTTCTTTACTGTTTTCGCATCTGCGTCAGCACAGTTTTTTGTGCCGCGGTTTTGCCGGATATATTTGCTGTTATGGCTCATCAAACGGTGGCGTTTGCCAGCTACACCGTGCGTAACTTTGCCGGTGGCGGTGATTTTGAAGCGTTTCTTCACACCACTTTTGGTCTTCAACTTGGGCATTTTGGTCTCCTTCAGAAAAGTACCGTTACGGACGCATGTGGCAGCCCAACACTGGCCAGTGCATCACATAGGAAGGGCGGCAATAGCGAGATTCGCCTGAAATGCAAGATATAATGCAAAACCGGCGCTGGTTTTCGATGGCTTTGATTAGGCCGCGTTGCAATTATCGTCGGAATCGGGATCATCTGGCCTATCCATGGCCTGCAATGGCCGACCCAATGCTTTAGTCCGTTCTGTCGCACCAATTCCGAAAATCGGGTGCGGCTGGGCCATATATTGCCTCGGCGTTAGTCCCATAAACCGTTTAAAGTCGCGATTGAAATGCGCTTGATCATAGTAATTAAGGTCGACACATTCACTCCAGCTTTGGTTCGGGTTCATCATAGCCTGCCCCAACGTCCGAACAAATCGCTGCCGTCGCAAAAGTAGTTTCGGAAGAAAGCCGAAAACCCGATTCGAAAAGCGGCTCAGCTGCTTCGTATCCATTCCTAGTCGTTCACTCAAAGCCCCGACGCTGTCAATATTTGGATCGGTCAGCGCCAAATGTGCCGCCTCGATCAATTCCTCATCCGCATCAGGCGGTCCCAAGGATTCCAGAAGAATGTGGTTGAACATATCAACCATCTCGGCCTCGGTTTTCAAATCCCCGACGCTGCGCCAGATATCGGCAAAAAGATCGAATTTATGAGCAGCTTCGACATCCACTACACTATTGGCCCAACGCGATGCCGGCTGACGGACAAATTTATACCAACCGAGGGGCAAAAATCCAATCGCTGCGATTCGGGCAAATTTGCTTGAAATAGGCGTCGCTAGACTTGTCGGCCCCGCCATAACGGCCCGCGGAGATTGATGGGGCTTGGCTGACGGAACCGTCATATTGACGCTGCCGCGATAGATGAAACGCACGCTAGCCCATTGGGGCAACATTAAATCCGATATTTCAGAGTTATCCGGACTATCAATATTCGTAAAATAATAGGTCGTGAGATAGCGCTGCAGAGGCGGTGGCGGACGAACGAAACGTGTTGTGCTGACCGGCTCTAGTGATGGCATGCAATTGCTTCCAGCACATCGTCAATGCGCGCCTGATCTCCAATGGCGAGCACATGCCCGTCGGATTCGGCGTGGAGCGGCTCGCCGTTCCAATCGCACATCATCCCGCCTGCGCCCTCAATAATCGGAGCAAGCGCAGCGTAATCATGCAGCTTTAGCCCTGCTTCACATACGACATCGACATGGCCGCTGGCCACCAGTCCATAATTATAGCAATCGCCACCATAGATGATTTTGCGCGGCGCAACTTTTGCGGCCAGCCCCATAAAATGCTCGGCATCATGTTCGTCAAATTGATGCGGGGTCGTGGTGGCCAGAACGGCATCTTTTAATTCACGGCAACGACTGGATTTTGCAGGTGCCCCGTTAAAAGTCGTCGGTCTTCCCACGACGCCGATCCACCGTTCACGGGCGATGGGCTGGTCAATAATACCGATAACCGGCCAGCCGTCCTGCATCAGCGCGATCAGCGTTCCGAAAATCGGCCGACCGGCAATGAAACTGGTTGTGCCATCAATGGGATCAAGCACCCATTGACGGGCAGCGCCTTCATTGATCGTGCCATATTCTTCGCCGATGATACCGTCGTCGGGAAATTGGGTTTCGATAATCTTGCGCATCGCTGCTTCTGCGGCGCGGTCCGCTTCAGTTACTGGGGACGCATCGCTTTTCGATTCCTGATCAAATTTCGCACGATAAAACGGCCGGATCGCTTCGCCTGCCGCATCGGCAAGAGTTTGAGCAAGTGCGATATCCTTGGGTGTCATTTACGCTCCGGTTCATGCCCTGCACTTTGTGCAAAGCCTAGCTTCATTACAGGGATAGCTTAACACGTAGCTCCTTATCAAGGGTGGAACGCGCGACCACTAATCAAACAGGCTGGATACGGAGCTTTCATCGCCGATCCGTTTAATCGCTTCGCCCAATAATGGCGCGATGGTCAAATGGCGAATGCGATCGGAATCTTTAACCGCTTCGGTTGCGCCGATAGAATCGGTAATGACCAATTCCTTAAGTGCGCTAGCATTGACGCGCGCAACCGCACCGCCAGAAAGTACGCCGTGCGTACAATAAGCCACGACTTCGGTTGCGCCTTTATCTTTCAAGGCTTGCGCCGCATTACATAAGGTTCCGCCAGAATCGACAATATCATCAATCAAGATGCAGAAGCGGCCGGAAACATCACCGATGATATTCATGACTTCTGATTCACCTGCCCGCTCGCGGCGTTTATCAACAATAGCCAAAGGTGCGTTATCAAGACGCTTTGCCAATGCGCGGGCACGGACCACGCCGCCGACATCGGGCGATACAATCATCAATTCATGCGCCCCAAAACGCGCTTGAATATCGGCAGACATGACCGGCGCACCATAGAGGTTGTCGGTAGGTATATCGAAAAAGCCCTGAATCTGGCCGGCATGCAAATCTACCGACAGCACACGGTCAGCACCGGCTTCGGTAATCAGATTAGCGACAAGCTTAGCGGATATGGGTGTTCTTGGTCCCGGCTTCCGGTCTTGCCGCGCGTAACCGAAATAGGGGATGACGGCAGTAATGCGTTTGGCGGAAGCGCGGCGCAACGCATCGATACCGATGAGCAATTCCATCAGATTGTCATTGGCCGGAAAGCTGGTCGATTGCATGATGAAGACATCTTCACCGCGCACATTTTCATGAATTTCAACAAAAATCTCATCATCTGCAAAGCGTTTGACGCTAGCGTCGGTCAGCTTCGTATCCAAATAGTCGGCGACCGACTGGGCGAGCGACAAATTGCTGTTACCGGACATGAGTTTCATAGAGTGGCTTCCCCAAGAGCAGGCCAGCCATTGCATCAGAATCGCGGACCCTATGTGAATATTTCGTGCCCCTGTTAGACAGATGCATCGCAAATCAAAAGTGCCTTTTGTCCAAAACCAGCCAGATTATTTCAACTTTATTACACAAACGGTTAAAACGCCTAACCTCTGCGGCCTTGCATGAGCAGCTGGAACGATTTTTTTCTGCCGAAAAACTCTCTGGCCATTATTAAGGCCGCATAAAATTGACATTTTATAGCAGCACAATTCATTTGCCCAGCGCAGCGCGGGTTTCTATCAGGGCGCAATGACAGAAAAGCTTATCATTACCCTTGCCCAAATGACCCAGGCGGTTGGCGATTTGCGCGGCAATGCCGACGCAATGATTGCCGCCTATCGGTCAAAGCCCGATAGCGACCTGATCGTATTTCCCGAGCTTCAGCTTATCGGCTATCCTCCGGAAGACTTAGTCCTAAAGCCCGCAGTGGTTCAGCGTGCCGAAACCGAATTGCAGCGATTGGCTGAGGCGACAAAGAATAGTAGCGCCGCCATGCTGGTTGGTTCGATTTTTCGGGAAGATGATAAACTCTATAACGGTATAGCTTTGCTGGAAGACGGGCAGATTAAAGAGATCCGCTATAAAGTAGAACTTCCCAATTATGGAACGTTTGACGAGAAGCGCTTGTTCGCATCCGGCCCACTTCCCGATCCCGTCACCTTTCGGGGTTGTCAAATCGGGTTGCCTATTTGCGAGGATGTCTGGTTCCCAACGGTTTGCCAGCATCTCAAACAACAGGGCGCAGAAATGCTGATCGCGGTCAATGGCAGCCCCTATGAAATTGAAAAGGACGATCGCCGGTTGGGACAGGTCGCCACACAGCGGGTACGCGAAACTGGCCTGCCCCTTCTTTTCCTCAACCGTATTGGCGGTCAGGACGAAGTGGTATTTGACGGTTGCAGCTTTGTCCTCAACGGCGATGCAAAGCTAATGCATCAACTGCCGGACTGGGATGAAGCCATTATCGATACCCATTGGACAAGCGACGGCACAGGTTGGCATTGTGCCCCCGGCGAAATCCATAAACTCGATGATCATCCAGCCGATATTTACAACGCGATGATAGTTGGCTTACGCGACTATGTGAATGCCAACCATTTTCCCGGCGTCATCTTGGGCCTGTCTGGTGGCATCGATAGCGCCCTGTCTGCGGCGGTGGCAGTCGATGCGCTCGGCGCGGACCGTGTGTGGTGCGTGATGATGCCTTCCCGCTTCACCAGTCAGGAAAGTCTCGACGATGCAGCGGGTTGCGCGGAAATGCTCGGCACGAGATTGGACACTATATCTATAGTGCCCGCGGTCGAAGGCTTCGACGCCATGCTCTCGGGCAGTTTCGCTGACAAAGAAGTCGATAGTACCGAAGAAAATATCCAGTCCCGCATTCGCGGTGTGACATTAATGGCGATGAGCAACAAATTTGGCCACATGCTGCTCACCACCGGCAACAAGAGCGAAATGAGCGTGGGCTATGCCACGATTTATGGCGATATGGCGGGCGGCTATTCGGTTTTGAAAGATGCCTATAAACTGACTGTTTTTAAGCTTTCGGAATGGCGCAATCGCAATAAACCATCGCTGGGCATGGGCCCCGATGGTCCCGTCATGCCGGATACGGTTATCACCAAGCCGCCAAGCGCGGAATTACGCGACGATCAGAAAGACAGCGACAGCCTGCCCGACTATGAAATTCTCGATCCATTGCTTCACGGCTTGGTCGAGGAGGAATTATCGGTTGCAGATATGGTGGAACGCGGCTTTGATCGCGAAACAGTGATACGGATCGAGAAATTGCTCTATATAGCTGAATATAAACGGCGTCAGGCCCCTCCCGGTGTGAAGCTGGGTACCAGAAACTTCGGGCGTGATCGTCGCTATCCCATTACCAACGCTTTTAGGACAATATGACCATAAAAACCCGCTTTGCACCCTCACCTACCGGCCATCTGCATGTCGGTAATATCCGCACGGCCCTCCATAACTGGATGTTTGCCCAGAAAAATGGCGGCGAATTTTTGCTGCGGCTGGATGATACCGATAAAGAACGCTCGAAAGAGGAATATGTCACAGCCATTCGCGCTGATCTAGCGTGGCTGGGCATTAACCCCGATAGTGAGGAACGCCAATCGGCACGATTTGATCGCTATGAAGAGCGGTTCGAGGAACTCAAGGCGGCGGGCAGAGTTTATCCTGCTTTTGAAACCGCGCAGGAACTGGACCTGAAGCGCAAGATTCAACTCGGTCGCGGCAAGCCTCCGACCTATGATCGCGGCGCGCTGAATTTATCCGAAGCGGAATTGGCAGCATTTGAGGCCGAGGGACGTAAAGCCCATTGGCGTTTCAAGCTGGATCATAACACACCGATTGAGTGGACCGACCTGATCCGCGGTGACCAACATTTCGACCCCGCTTTATTGTCCGATCCGGTCATCCGGCGCGAAGATGGCAGCTGGCTCTATATGTTACCCTCGACCATCGATGATATTGATATGGGCATTACCCATGTCGTGCGCGGTGAAGATCATGTGGCCAACACCGCTGTCCAGATTCAGATGTTTCAAGCCTTTGGCGAAAAGATGCCGGAATTTGCCCATGAAGCGCTGCTGGTCGGTACGGAGGGCAAGCTTTCGAAACGTCTGGGTTCATTAGGCGTTAGCAGTTTTCGGGAACGTAATATTGAACCCCAATCCTTGGTCGCGCTATTGGCGCGGATCGGGACGAGCGATCCGGTTGAACCAATTGCTGACGTTTCGACCTTGATAGAGACATTTGATTTCTCCCGCTTTGGCCGTGCACCTGCCCGGTTTGATGAAGAAGAACTGACGCAGCTTAATCAAAAAATCGTCCATCTTTTGGACTTTGCAGATGTGCAGGGCCGCATTCCCGATCAAATGACCGCCGAAGCATGGAGCGTCATTCGCCCCAATTTGCATAATATGGGCGAAGTGGAATATTGGTGGCAAGTCGTGACAGGCCCTGTGACCGCCGCTGGTCTTGCTGATGAAGATCGTGATTTTCTGGAACAAGCACGAGCGTCGCTAGAGGGTCTGACTTGGTCGGACACAATCTGGAAGGACTGGACCGGAGCGCTCAAGGAAAATAGCGGCCGCAAGGGTAAGACCCTGTTCATGCCCTTACGCCAAGCTTTGACCGGACTGGACCATGGTCCGGACATGGGCGCGCTGCTTCCGCTCATCGGCAGGGATGCAGCGCTGGACCGTCTCAAGGCCACCTCTTCTTAAGCCAAGAATTTGGGTAGCTTATAAGTCGTAATGTCATGCCCCCGCGTTGGGACTAGTCATAAGGACTTTTGCTCCCTATTTAATGGTCATGAAAATGTTAAAAGATGTATCCGTTGGCGGAGGCCTTCGGGACTTATTCACAATGTTGAAACGCAATCCAAGAGAACAGGCACTCCCTGCTTTTCTGGCGTTTCTGTGTTCCGGATTTATCTTTTTCCTGTTCATCATCGACTCGAAGGTCAATACGGACACACCGAAAAAACAAGAAATTACCTACGTCGAAAACTGGTCGTTAGATCGCACTGATGAAGATATATTGGCCGACCGGTGGGCCGTGCAATGCTTGAAAGACAAGCATGAGACCAAGCGGCGAGAATCAATGAAAACATTAGGCCGGATGTCGGGCATGGACGTCGACGCGATTGAGCGCGAAGCCAAAGCCGAGCGGCTAGCGCGCGGCGAAGTAGAGGTCGCACGGCCAGCTGGCGTTCGATGCTAGCCCGCAATAACGATACCCGCTTTATGGCGGCCGCCATCGCGCTGTCCCAACGCGGGCGCGGCAGGACAGGCGAGAATCCCAATGTCGGCTGTATCATCGTCAAAGATGGATTGATTATCGGCCGTGGGTGGACACAACCCGGCGGTCGCCCCCATGCCGAGGCCATGGCCCTTGCCCAAGCCGGAACGGCAGCCAAAGGGGCTGATATCTATGTGACAATGGAACCTTGTGCACATGAAAGCACACGGGGGCCGACTTGCGCCGATCTTGTGATAGAGGCCGCGCCCGCTCGAGTGGTCCTTGCCACCTTGGACATTGATGAAAGAACAAGGCGCCATGGCATTGATCGGTTAGGTGATGCTGGAATTTCTGTGTCCGTGGGTGTCCTCGAACAACAAGCCTATCGCGCAATGGCTGGTTTTTTCACACGCATGGAAAAAGGCCGGCCGCACGTCACCTTGAAACTCGCAATGTCACTGGATGGATGTATTGCGATGGCTGACGGGTCGAGCAAATGGATCACCGGAGACCGTGCTCGCGCGCATGCGCATCTTGAACGGGCGCGCTGTGATGCAATTTTGGTAGGCGCTGGTACGGTAGCCGCCGACAATCCGGGACTGGATGTCCGCTCACCCGGTCTGGAAAATCGCTCTCCGACACCTATCGTGCTAGGCAAAGCAGAAGTTGCCGATCATTGGCTCAAAATCGACGAGCCCGAAGCCATATCAGGATTAGAGCGGATAAACTGGCTCTTGGTCGAAGGCGGCGCTGCAACGGCGACGTCTTTCCTCAAAGCCGATCTGGTCGACCGACTGCTATTATATCGCGCCCCTATTATCATTGGCGGCGGCTTGCCGAGCATAGCGGATATTGGCCTGAACAGTCTTGACGTCACACATGGCCAATGGATTCGGCAAGATCGCCGCGATTTGGGTCAGGATATGCTTGAGATATACGAGCGCGCCGCCTAAGTTCGTCGCTTAATCTATTAAAGGCGCTTTATGTTCACAGGCATAGTTTCTGATATCGGCACCATCACCAAAGTAGAAGAGCGCGGCGATTTGCGGCTGGTCATAGCTTGCCATTATGACATGAACGGCGTGGATATCGGCGCATCTATTGCTTGTTCTGGTGCCTGCTTGACGGTTGTTGACAAAGGATCAGACTGGTTTGCCATTGATATCTCGGCAGAGAGTATTTCCAAAACTGCACAATCCATGTGGACACAAGGGCGAAAGCTGAATCTTGAACGAGCATTGAAAGTGGGCGATGAACTGGGCGGCCATATTGTTACCGGCCATGTGGATGCCGTCGGGGAAGTCATATCCATTGAAACAAAAGGCGATTCGCATCCCATCCGCATCCACGCGCCAAAGGATATCGCGCCCTATCTGGCTCCAAAAGGCTCGATCACAGTGGATGGGATTTCGCTAACCGTGAACACCGTGGACGACCAATCGGATGGCAGCACCATCTTTGGCCTGAACATCATCCCGCATACGTCGAGCGTCACAACCTTTGCCGACTTGAAAGCCGGCGATCAGGTGAATTTAGAAATTGATATATTGGCGCGCTATCTGTCCCGGATGGAAAAATTGCGCGCCATTACAGGCTAGATCTGCTTCAGAATGGAAGCCAGTTCTGTTTCTTGCTGAACTTCATGTAGCCAACATTTGCACCTAGCCGCAGGCCCGCACCCAGACGGACCGGGATCAGCACTTTGTCGCCGCTCCGCAAATAGCTCACATGGAAGCCGCCTATGAAATAGGCCGCGCCCTCCCCCGCAGGAAAGCGCTGGTAAAGGTCTTCTGTATCATACAGATTGTAAACTAGTACGAACGTGTTCGCCGCATTGCCACCGATATCAAAACCGACAGAAGGTCCGGTCCAATAGACTGGTCTTTCCCCCTCGATTTTGTGGTGCAGCATGCCAGAGCCATAACGCAGACCAACGACAAATGCACCGGACGCTTCACGCCCGGTTATATAGGCATTAGGGCGCCCTTGCTTCTTCAAAATATCTTCGATCACTCCAGCAAGGCCTTTAGCGCCTTTACCGAACACGCCTTCTGCCGCGCCGATCAGGTCATCGTCCTGATAGGTGGTCGCATCATCGACATTGGCAACCGCGCCACCATTTTGGTTATAGCCGTTTTCGTTCACGGCATCATTGTAGGTCGTGCCATCATATGTCTGGCCCGGCTGAACAAGATCGCTGTTAATATCGCTATCCATTTGCGTGCCCTGCGCGGCGACGGTTCCAGAATTCTGGGGTTCAAAATTTCCGTCATAATCCGGGGTATTGAGATCTGCATCAATCGCATTATTCGGATCGATCGTCTGGACCTGCGCGAAAGCAGGGGACAAGGTCGGCACAGAGGCAAGCGTAACAACCGCGAGCAACCCCAATAATTTTTTGCCGATAGACTCACGCGGATATTTTTTCACAAACATTTCCTTTGGGCATGACTTAGTCATGGGTAAACTCCTTCCCATACCAGCCAAGCCTGACCTTGGCGTTTCGCGATGACTACGCAATGAACGGACGACGACCCGAGTCGATTTTGCGGCCTGCTGAGCATTCTCACGGGATTTTTGTGCATTATCTGAACTATTTCGCCCCAACAGTCCCGCTGCACGGCGCTTTTCAGGCAAGCCGGTATAATCCACGCTATAACAGGCACTTTACCCATTGCAGGTGCTGCAATGCCCCGTTATAGCGCATGACCTTGGCCAAGCCAGTCATGCGGACACGTGGGTGAGCGGCTGAAACCACCTCCCTGCTAAGGAGGCAAGGGCCTCACGGTCCTTCGAGGGTTCGAATCCCTCCGTGTCCGCCATTTGCTTTTCCAAACAAATCCTCTACTGTCCAGATACGCTTGAAAAACTAAGCTTTTTCAGCGATTTCTTATAGATTCCGTCCAGCCCCGTCCGAGCTTATCCAGAGCAAGATAGGGGTGTATTGGGGGTAAGGGTCTATCAAAAAGGGGGTATAGAATGCTGACGGACAAAGCGGTAAGAGCTGCGGCTCCCAAGGAAAAACCATATAAAATAAGCGACGGAAACAGCCTGTTCCTTCATGTTTCTAAAAAAGGTCGCAAAACGTGGCGGTTCAAGTTCCGATTCGAAAAGAAGGAGCAATTGCTTATATTAGGAACTTACCCCGATACATCCTTGGCTGAGGCCCGGGAGAAGCGCAACGAAGCTCGTAAATTACTGCGCGCAGGCCGTGATCCGCGACATTCGTTTATTCGCTTGCAACTGGTCGGCGATACGACCGGCTCCAAAAGTTTTGAGGTGCTAGCTCGTGAATGGTACGATCTCAGGCAACCGCGTTGGAAGCCTATCCACGCCAAAGACGTCATTAGAAGTCTTGAACGAGATATATTTCCTATACTGGGTCCGATGCCGCTCACTGAAATTGATGAGCAACTATTGCTGGTCGTATTGCGAATGGTTGAAAACCGCGGAGCGATCGAGACAGCCCACCGGCTTAGGCAAAGGATAAACGCAGTGTTTGTCTATGCCCGGTCGATAGGCATCAAGGTAGATAACCCTGCAACCCATATTGGTCAGGCGCTGCAACCGGTGCCCCCATCACGCAAATTCCCGGCAATTCTTTCGGTGGATGGTATACGCAAGTTGATGTCTGACACAGATCAGGCTGGCGCCTCGCCCATCACAAGATTGGGCGCGCGGTTTCTGGCACTCACCTGTCAGCGGCCGGGTATGGTGAGGCAGATGGAGTGGCGCGACGTCAGTGGAATTGATTGGGGCAATGCTGATGCGGACATCTCGGAAGCTTTGTGGACCGTTCCAGCATCGAAGCTAAAAATGGAACTGAAGCTGCGAGTAAATGCCGAATATGATCACAGCGTTCCGCTTGCACCGCAGGCTGTTGAAACGTTGCGGGCTGTAAGATGGCTCACCGGACGCGATCAATATGTGTTTCCGAATTCACTATCCGGTTTAAAGCCAATGAGCGAAAATGCGATTGGCTTTCTTTATAACCGGGAGGGGTATCAAGGAAAGCATGTGCCTCATGGCTGGCGCAGCAGCTTCTCTACCATCATGAACGAAATGGCTGAACGGGAACTGGGTCAGGACGCGCGGTTGCTGGCTGACCGGTTCATCATCGATTTGATGCTTGCCCACACGCCATCAGGAATGTCAGCGACCGAGCTTGTCTATAATAGAGCTCGATACATGGCACGAAGAAGAGAAATAGCTGGAATATGGGCTGATATGATTATGGAAGGTGCCGTTCCTTCAAGTGAGATTATCAACAGTCCCCGGCGCTAACAGTGAGATTAGGCTTGCCGCTTATTGGCATTTTCCTCGATCCATTGCACAATTTCGGATTCCAGCCAGAAGGATCCGCCGCCGATTTTTGTTTGCTCGGGAAATGTTTTCTGGTCAATTTTGCTATATATCGATGACCTGCTGAGGCTGACCATATTCTTAACGGCAGGCAGCTTGAGCAATTTCGGCCCAACGCCTGGCGGATCGCTTGATATGATCTGGTTCGAATTTGGGTTGCTGGCACCATGTCGGTACATCGTGGCATTTTCTGCAGATAGCTTTCGATCATGACCCAACGGATCAAAAATCTGATCGACATCCTCCACACCAAAGGCTTCAGGACGCATCAAATCGCCAGCCCATTTTTTGAACTGCTCTTCACCAACAAATATGCGGTGGGTCGGCTCTGCCTGCGCGTCCATCCAATGTTCAATATTGAGCGCCGCAACTGCGAAACGGTCAAGCGGTTCGTCAATCTCCCAAACACCCGGTTTAAGAGTGACGATGTCTCCACCGCCAATGGGACGGGCATAAGTCGATAAGTTGCCGTTCAATATCTCGTCGGACATTAGTTCAGCCTCCAAGCGAACCAATTCGCGCATGATGTCGTTATCGCCGTCATCGGAAGGAGCGCTAAATATGTCGAGCAGTTCATATGCTTCAACACCAACGCGGTCGGACACCAGCATGGCAAAAGCCATTTCCAGCGGAATACGTCCAGCAGAGCCCGCACTCAGGCGGCCTTCATAAATAGACCAAGGTCGAATCGTTTCTATCATGACTGTGTCTATAAGGCCCGAACGATTACGAATTGCTAAATCTGCCGGTCACGCATCTTTAACGTATTTGGCGCCCAGAATCCGGTTGGGCTGGCGAATGTGGATCCAAAAAAAGAGCAGCTGATGCAACGGAGCAAACGCGCAAGTTGCACGTACGCCACGCAGCCCCTTGCTTCACCCGCGCATGTGCGCAACAACAATGCTAAGACTCTAATCGCAAATGGATGAACGTTGGGGGTCACGTCACAGGCGGCGCATGATGCCGTGCATCATGTCAAAGCCAAGGCACCCCCAGCCAATGATCTTGAAATAGGTGAAGTCGGTCTGCCACATCTCGTTGATCCGGGTGGTCTGGCTATGGAAGCGGTCCGCCGCTTTTATCACCAGTTAAGCCGGGCTGATAATCGGGTCATGAGCCTTCAGCAGGCGGTAAACCGTGGCTTCCGACACGAAGTAGCGCTTCTCATCGGCAAACCGCATAGCCAGTTCGCGCGGGCTGATGCTTTTGAATGGTTGGCTTTAGAACAGGGATAATATCAATTTCGTTGAGCCAAAAGGAAGATCGACAATTAATGTTCTGGTGCAACGTACATTTGAGATAAAAAGCCATCAGATCGTTCGATCTGATCATTCATCTTATTCCGTTGCCCAGAAACGACCTGTGCCGCGACAATAGTAGAATTTGGGTTGCTCGACAAAAATCTCTATATATTGACGACCATATTCAGTTACGGATGTCATAGTCTTTATAATAACTTCTGATGTTAAAAAGCGGTGTGTTATATAATCAGTGATTGGTTTCCCAGATGCGTTACTACAGACAATGCTCGGAAATGATTGATCAGATATTCTTATATAATTGTAATTAAAAAATATGTGCACCGAATCATGGAAGGATCTTACTAGGTATAGGTGACCACGATGTGATTCCAGATTAGTATTACGCGACGGATCTTTAATAGAATTTAAATACCCTTCAACAGGCATAGGCGAGCCATCACTGTTTAGTAATGATCTAAGGGTTATTAGGTCAATTGTACCGTCCGCTCCCTCTAATCCGAATTTAACCTTTAATTTCGTACGCGTTTTTATTTCTTTGTGTAATGCCATTACCTCTTTTAGCGCATCTTCGGGATTGTCAGCTTCAATAACGCGTTTTGAAGGTATAAGGGCTTCATCTAAACAGTTCACAATCATTTCTACCGCTGGCGTGAAATGTTCTTGCCATTCAGAGGTCAATTTCATTTTAAAATCTATAAGATCCACGTGAGCATCATTATCTAGCGACCATTTTGCAAATTCCTTATTAATTTGCAGCCGCATTGCGCTAAATTGGTTGGCAATTTGATTAATGTCTCTGTATTCACATTCTTCGAGAAGAAAATCGATATCAGATCCGACTTCAAAAATATCATTTGTGGGTATACCGTCCTTTTCTAATAAAATAAGTCCACAGTCTACTTCCATGACCAATCCATTAGGGAATTGTAGCTCTAATTCGATGTTGCTGCCGCTTTGATAACAGAAACCTGAGCTAATGATAGAAATTAGCGAAATACGGCTATCACTGTATTTGGATAATTTGGTCAAAACCTTTTCATAAACTGCGGCTACAACGTGCGTATGCTCGTCAATTTCGGTAAAGCCATCCCAGGTATATCCACTGACGGTTTTGGTACAGGCACCGTAATCGATACGGTGGACTTTACTAATATAATTATTCATAATTGGTTTATAGGATGAAGTATTCTCTGAGCCAAACGAAGGGCCGTAAAATTATACAATAACTTTACGATCTGAACTTAAGTTATTGATAATAGGTCTTTATAATTTTGATAATCTATTAGGTTTTTATATAAATTGATCAACCATTAGCACAATGTTGACCTTCATAATTTCATATTATGTTGTTATACTTTCATGCTCGTCGTCAGATGATTTGCGACTGTATATACGTAGGGCCTTCTGTGGATGCGGCTCATGATGCACGAAAGGGTAAGCGACGAGTTGCTCCGCATGAACCAAAGGCAAATGACTCTTTGGCAATTTTGCCCCCTGATAAATGACAACGGGCGGCCTTCGAAAAGACCGCCCGTTGTTCTTGGCATTATGCTGCTTGGTCGGTCTGGCGTCACGGCCCGTTCGTCCGCGAATTTCAGCTGCAGTAAATATTCGCTGAGCGCTCGGGGCCCATTCTGCCAAGCGCGCGTCCCCCAATCGCTCCACCGATCGATGTGGTGGCAAAGCCAGCAGTAGAACCGGTCCCGGGCATATTGATCGGGGAAGGTGAGCGACCATAATGTGCGGCGGAGCGGAATGTTTGACCCCATCCCATCGCCGACAAGGCGAATCGCATTGAGCTTGCCGATCATTACCCGCTCAAACCGGTATGGTAGCCGGTCGGTATAGCGCTCTAGTTTCTGTAGCGCTGCTTCCCATTCGGGCGTCATGGCTTGGGGGTCTAGGCCCAGGCGACCGACGGCATATAGGTGTCCTCGTCCGCGCGCAGCTGATCCTCGGCATAAAAATCGAGTAACGCCTCAATGACTGCTGCCAGTTGCAATCGCTGTCTGACTATATCGACGAAGAACGCAGCGGCGATCTGCTCCTCGTCCACGCCTTCCTCGCGCATCGCTTGGAAGCATGGTCGTATGAAGTCTCGAAGATAGTTGCTACCACGCCCTTTTCCCGCTAACAGTCATATTTGACGGCTAATAAAGAAAAGAGCGTCAGATATGGCAGTTAGGGTAAGTTCACTGAACGCACGCCGGGCGCTTGAAGCTCTGGGCGCAAACATAAAGACAGCGCGCTTGAAGCGGCGCATCTCCGTTAAGGGATTCGCCGAGCGGGTCGGCGTGTCCGAAAGCACTGTTACGCGCCTGGAGAAAGGCGACGACGGTGTCAGCATCGGCACGCTGGCGATGGCCTGCCTCGTCCTCGGCGAGATCGAGCGCATTTCCGATTTCCTCGATGTCGGGTCCGATGATACCGGGCTGCTTCTTGATCGGGAGACACTTCCCAAACGGATCGATCGCAAGCGAAAGCCCGGATCGCCGTCATCCGGCAAAGGCCAATCAGCCCCCTTGTCCGATGCGGATGATGAAGAAGGGGTCGGCTTCTGATGCCGGAAGCGATCGTCGCCCTTGGGGAAGGCAAGCGTGTCGTCGGCCGTCTGCGCTTCGAGAGTGACGGTCGGCGTCAGCATTCGCAGTTTGAGTACGCCGACGAGTGGCTGGCAGCATCCGACCGTTTCGCACTGTCGCCGGGATTGCCCCTGCGCGAAGGGAGCCACTTCAGCACCGGCAAGGAGGACAAGCGTTCGGCTCTGTCCGGATGCTTTGCCGACGCCGCGCCGGATGCCTGGGGGCGGGCTTTGATGACCAAGGCGCTTGGCGGCGGCCTCAGCGAGTTCGACTATCTGGTGCTGTCCGATGACCGCACGCGTCAGGGGGCCTTGCGGTTTCTCGGCGACGACATGGAGCCGCTGTCCGATTTGACGCCGCCGATCCCGCGTCTGGTCGAACTTGAACGTTTGCGAGGGCTTGCCCAGCGGTTCGAGCGCGATCCAGGCGGCGCAGAGGAAGAGGCGCGCGATCTCGCCGGTATTGCCGGCTCGCTCGGCGGTGCACGCCCGAAGGCCAATGTGGAAGGTGACGGGCAACTCTGGATTGCCAAGTTCACGTCGGCGCAAGACACCAAGCCTGTTGAACGCGCCGAGGTCGCCACGTTGAAACTCGCGGCCATGTGCGGACTGCGGGTCGCCGACGCGAAGCTGGAATTGCGTGACAGCGACAGTCCGATTGCGCTCATCCGGCGGTTCGACCGCCGCGGTGACATTCGTATCCCCTATATTTCAGCCAGAACAGCGCTGGACTGGCAGGGTGACGAAGGTGGCTTCTACACCGATATCGCCGATGTCATTCGGCAGATTTCCAGCAAGCCCGTCGATGATCTGCATGAACTCTGGCGGCGGATCGTTTTCACGATCCTCGTGTCGAACAAGGACGATCATCTGAAGAACCATGGCTTTATCTATGCGGGTGGGGATCGATGGCGGCTCTCTCCGGCCTTCGATATCAATCCCTCGCCATCACGCCATAGGGTCTTGGAGACCGGTATCGTCCAGGGCGGTTCGTTCGACGCCTCACTCGATATCGCTCTGGAGGCCTGTGAGTTTTTCGATTTGACGTCAGCCGATGCCGAGCAACATGCACTACATATGGCCAATAAAATCGCGAATAACTGGAAACCGGCCTTGCGCGACGCCGGTGCGTCATCTGATGAGATACGGAGCTATGCTACCGCGTTCGAGCACGCAGAAGCTGAGGCGGCTCAAAAGCTAGGCGTCTAGAATGCTGCAGACTGCGCATACTATTACAGAGTTGAAGGGCAGAATGAAATTAGCTTATGTCGGCTTCACTAAGGTGTTTCCTTCCTTCAAGCTTCCAATGCACTTATCAATTCTTGGGTATCAAAACTGAGCAGGAATTGAGCGTAGGCATTCGTGAAAAGGTCGGAAATGTATTCGGTAAGTTCGGCAGATTCCTCTACGGCGTCATTTGCCTCCCGATGAGCCGAATATTTGCGATTCTTAGTTATGGCAAACAGAAACAGGGTGTGAAAATAGACGGCGGAGAAGTAGCGCTTTTCCGCGACCGAAATCGCCTCTGCGGTCTTTAGGCTACTGCGGCAGTTCAGCAACGCCGTACAGTCCATGTTGATATAGACGGCGTTCAATCCGTCCTCACGCGGCTCCTTATAGACCATTACCGGCTCTGGCGAACTCAGGCGGTCATCGGGGGCTTCACCAGGTTTGTTTGATGGCTTTTTGTTTTCGGGATCAGTGACTTTCACCATGAATATCTGTTCCAAAGTGCCGCCCGCCCAAGTCAACTCTGCGCGTATCCGCCTTGTCCCTGCTGCGACGGACCTATGATCATCATCGATACGTTCGAGCGCTGGATGCAATCCCGAGGACCGCCAAAACAGACCCTCCCAGCCCGGATTGTCGCGTCATGACCCGGCATGACCAGTATCTGCATAACGCCGCTGCACAACCGCTTCTGGCGATCATCCCGTTTGCGCGTGCAACAAATGCCGGAGCGGGAAAGCTCACATTTACCTCAACAATAGCGCGCAAACCAACCAAAACCGCATATCATGTTACCGGCCATGACGTGCAAAACCGCCGAACCTCTCATCGGCAAAACCAACCCAAATCTGAAATCCTCATAGCGTAGCGCATGACTAACGCGGGTTCCTGCATTAGAGGATTTAGTACGCCTAGCGGCGCCCGAAATCCTTCCCAATTCCGGTCATTCCAGTAGCCAACGGCTGGTCCTAAAAGTAGACCGGCAGGAGGCGAGCTGGTAGGCGGATGAAGCACGAGAGAGTAGGCGACGAGGTGCTCCGGATGAACCAGAGGCAAGTGGGTTTTTGGCAATTTTGCCTCCTGACAAATGACAACGGGCGGCCTCCGAAGAGACCGCCCGTTGTTTTGGCATCATGCTGCTTGGTCAGTCTGGCATCACGGCCCGTTCGTCCGCAAATTTCAGCTGCAGCAAATATTCGCTGAGCGCTCGGGGCCCATTCTGCCAGGCGCGAGCTCCCCAGTCGCTCCATCGATCAACGCGGTGGCAAAGCCAGAAGTAGAACCGGTCCCGCGCATATTGATCCGGGAAGGTGAGCGACCACAATGTTCGGCGCAGCGGGATGTTCGGACCAAGCCCGTCGCCGACAAGGCGAATGGCATTGAGTTTCCCGATCATCACCCGCTCAAACCGATATGGCAGCTGACCTGCATAACGCTCGAGTTTCTGCAGCGCTGCTTCCCATTCGGGCGTCATGGCCTCCGGATCGAGCCCATGCCATCGCTCCAGCGTCGGCAGGCCGACCGGCAGCGGCTGGTTCCTCAGGCTGCGTGTGTTGGCGAGCATCAGCAAGATAGCAAAAGCTTCCGGCGTGAGTTCCGTAGATTGGGAACCGCCCCGGACATAAGTCATGAGCTTCTTGTCGATCAGCCAGCTTTGGTAGAACCGGGACCTGTCGTAGTCGCCGAAAAGGTCGATGGCCTTCTCCTCGACCCGAATGATCCGGCGTTCCGTGATCACCAGAAAGGTGAGCAGGAACTCCAGTTCGAGGTCAATATACTGAAGCAGCTCGGGCATCGCCATGTTAAAGCGCTTGACCCATAGACATTCACGAACAGACGCCCACCGGCTGCCATCTTCATCGATCAGAACCTGATCGCCTGTGGTTTCACCTGGAGCTGCCATCCAGTATCCCCAAGGCAGATTGGGATTGCGGCGTTTTTCGTATGGAATGTTCTCGTCCATTTCACTTCTCCCCTGCATCGAGGCCGACCGGCGGCACGGTAAAGCTGCTTGTATCGATGGGAACGCCCGAAACCGTTTCGCCACCAGCCGCAGCCAACTGATGCGCGAGATTTGTGCACTGGGTGAACACGTAATCCTCGCCGCGATAAGTCTGTCCGTTTTCCGCCGACATATGGTCTTGGTAGCAGCCAGGACGCAAATCATAGGATTTGTCGCAGGCGAACCCGAACCACCATTGTTCTTCATTGAATGTAGGCCGTTCCTGCTCGCCGCGCGGCTGGCGGCCCCGTTCCCGGGGCTGCTCTGAAATATGGCAGACAGAAACGCGTTCGTCCGCTTCTTCATCGCAGGCCGCGCTGTAGTTCAGGCCGCCGTGAGGCTGAATGCCAAGGTCTGCTGGAACAGCGCGGTAGTCGAAGCCGAACAGAGGATGCTTGGCGCTCACCGCGACGTAGCCTGACAAGGTGCCATTTCGGGCGCGCAGCATTAAGCAAGGCATACCGGTGGCTTTATCGACCCATGCCAGCTTGTCCGGTTCATCGCGCCATGGCCCTTCCTGCCTTGGTTGAAGCGAGGGAACATGGAACAGCTGGGTCGGCACGATGGAAGTGCCTGCGATTGGATATGGTTTCTTGGGCTCGGCCTTTGCCGGGACGCGATTATTGGTTGGCTTCTTCGCCATGATGTATTTCCTTCAGATATAAAAAAAGCCGCAACGACGGAATGTCGAGCGGCTTGGGGATGCTGATGATGTGTGCAGCGTTTTGCTGCAGAGCGTTGACGTGTTTGCTACATAATATCGCCTCCTTTAGTTATTGATTGATTGGTGATGCCTCGCGCTAGACGATTTCGCGAAGGCCAACGACCGTTACCCACGCAAACCTGATCTCCAGATTTTGCGCAAGCCGACGATAAGCCGTTGGTCAAATCTCGATCCATTCGATCTCTCCAGGGCCCCAATCATTGGCTCCGTTGAACTCCCCGACAAATTCGAATTCATGGCTCTCCTCATAGGCCGAGCCATCGAAAACAAGAGAAGGGAAATCAGCCGCAATCGCCTTAAACGCATCCTCGGGAAAGCTCCAGGCACTTGTGAACTGGAACCATAAACCTCCATCCTCAGTCATTCGGTGCTCAACGTCAAAACCACACCACTTTGTTCCCCATGCCTTGACACCCCACGCTTCGATGCCATCCTCCCATTCCGGGGGCATCGGCAGAACTTCAGCATAATCCAAAATGATTTTGGGACCACCAAGAGCATCGTGGCAGTCGACCCCATTCTCCGAGATGGTTTTGAACATCTTACAACAGAAGTGTTCGATATCCGGGCTCGGACCGGTAACATTAAAAGCAGCATATACAAAATTTGGCATGTCTAATCTCCTTTTCTAAATTATAGGATAGAAATTTATAGAACCCAAACGCCACTCCGGTTTTTTTGATGATGCCACTTCGCAATCCATTGCTTTCTCATTCCGCCGTCTGATCTTGAGAGAGGTTATTGTTGCGGAAGGTATGATAGACGACCGAGAACAGGATAACCCACTCCGGATGGATTGCGATTGTCATAATACTATTCCTGACAAGTAATACGGGCGGTCATCCAAAGATGCCGCCCGCTTGGGGGTTGAAGATATTGGTAGAGCTGGTCGTCAGGACTGCGTTATGACGCCGGCTCGACTTTGTTACGCTGCCCGGTAGATCGGACAGGTATAATTGGCTGTGCTATCTTTGAGCTGAGCCCAGGGCTTGAAGGTTCGGCGCAAAAACTCGCTGTCCGGGTTCGCGCCCGTTGCTGCGTTTGCCAGCGCCAAGCTGCAAGCTGGAATGGCGCAGCGGATCAGCCCGTGGGATTTGAGATGGCGCAGCATGATGATCGCTGTCGCCATGACATCAGCCAGCACCTGCTCCTCGACGTCCCCCCACATCCCCTTCTCGACCAGTTCGCCAATGGTTTTGGATGGCGACGGCTTTGCGGGAATCGAGCAAGCTGCTGCATATTCCGGAAGATGGACGGATTCCGCGCGGATCGAGACAGCGTCACATAAATCAATTCTGCGCTCAGAGACCGGCGAAAGTTCGCGCAGCTGCCCGGGCATGATCAGATCGAACTCACCAGCGGTTCGGCGCAGAACGGCCAGATCTTTATGCTCCCCGCCCCATGTTACCAACACAGCGCCTGGTTCCTGGTCCACGGCGTCAAAAAACGCAGAGACCATTTCCTTTTCGCTGTGGTCATTGGAAGAGAGAACAACCGGACCTTGAATCTCCGGAGTGTCCGAACCCCGCTTGAAGCGCATTACGCACCAGGATGCTGCCGCCACGCGGTGAAACGGCCAACGTATTTTTTCCTCGGCGTCTTTGCCTTCAGCTACGCCATATCCGTTATGGCGGTCCCGGTCATAGCCATATTCAAAATCAGCAACGATATAGGTGCGGGTTCTGCCTTGATTGCCTGCACTGCCGCGCGCAGCAAACAGATTGGCTTCGCGTGCCAGCTGCTGCTGGAGATAATCTTGGTTAGACATTTTAGATTTCCTTAAATGAAAAAGGCCCGCCGAAATGGCGAGCCTTGCAGGTTGATAGGTTGGATTGATTTTCATCGGTGACGTTCGGTTGCGGTCATCGTTTTGGCGCCGAACAGCGGAAGCCCCTCGGTCCGGAACCACCTGCGTTCAGCAGTCAGCTTTTCCTCTGCCATCTCTTTGCACCAGATGCGGCGCCCAGCATCCCACCGATAACCTCGAGCCTTGAGCTTGTCCTTTGCCGAAAAGGGCGCGCGTACCGCTTCCACGAGCACGGTGGGCGTCTCGGCGGCTTCCAGCAGCCGCTGCAGATGGCTCTGGACCGGACTGTCGCCTGGTCCGCGCTGGCGCTGCTGGAGCAACCAGAACAGCGACCAGACGTCTGCCTCAGCCCTATGGGCATTGGTGAACCAGCCATGTTGAGCCAGCAGATGTTGTTGCGAGCGTCCTTCGTAGCCAAGCTTCAACCAGTCGATCTCGCTACAGCTACAAGCCCAGGCCTTTCCTTTCAGCTTTGGGTAGCGCTGCTCGATCCAGGCGAGATCGAATTTTGCGTTCTGGGCGACCAGCAGATCTGCTCGATCGAGAAAACCGAATGCTGCTGCATCATCAATCTGCTTGTGGGCCAAATGGTGATTGGCGAGGCCGGTGATCAACGTGATCTCCGGTTCCAGTTCTACGCCAGGATCTTGCAGCCAACTAACCGGTCCCATATGTCCGGTGACCTCTCCGTCATCATCCACCCACACCAGCATTATCGCGAGTTCGATCAGCTTGTCTTCGTGAACGTTCAACCCCGATGTTTCTGTATCGAGAATTGCAATGCATCTGCCATCGGGCGGCACGCCATCTTCCGGCATATGGGAAAAGCGTTTCGGGACGGCGCGCAGTACGCGGTAGCCTTCTTCACCGTCAAGCCGCTTGGCGATATCTTCCAGCTCTGATTGATTTTGTAACATGTTCATTATGGTTTCTCCTGTTGGGAAACCGGCGAGGCTTTGCCGAGCGCTACTGCTCTTTTTTCCTCTCACCTGCCGGCTTCACCGGCAAGGCACTTCAATGTATTTTTTTCTGAAGGAGCATCTGTCTAGAAACCCCGGTCAGTCAGACCATCAATCAGGTTGCCTGCGGGCCGCCTGTTCATCTTTTTGCCAGATTTTTTAGCCGGCCAATCGAGGTGGACACCCGTGAATAATGCACGGGTCTTGCGCAAATTATCTGCATCCGCCTCGCTAAGCTGGGCGAGAAGCGCCGCTCTATCTTCCGCAGGCGTGATACGGTGCATTTCACGCGCTGCAAATTGCAACCGGAGATCTCGCATTGGACTGTCTTCCTCTTGGCACAAGTCCTGCCAAACTCTGATTTCGGCTTGTTGATACGCTTGGCCTGCAAAACGTTCCGGCCTTGCCTGGGCAATAACCAACATCCGCCGAAATGTAGGGTCGGGGTATTGGGCCTTGTAAAAATCGGCAGCCCGCTGGTCAGCCGTGTTGGAAGACGTGAGCGTGTCGCCGTTCACGATTACCCGGCCTGAGATTATCGCAGCACATATCCAGCGCCGCTTTTGCAGTTCAATCCGTTCGAGCACCTCAAGCGCGATTTGAGTTTTTTGGCGCACCAAAAGATAGGGGGATCTTGCGAAGGCTTTTTGAAGCACAGGATCGTCAGCGTAAGGGAGATCGGCGTCGCGATATCTTGAGGAGCTCAAGGTCAGTTCGTTTCGAGAGATTCGATCGATAATCCGCATCGCCTCTTTATCCGGATCGCCCTTGGGATTTACGCCTTTATTTCTTTCATCTGCTATGCTGCTGCTTGTCTGCAGCAAATCTTGCCGTAAGTCATCCATATCGGACAGGTCCCAATCACGATTGGCTTTGTCCTTTTTCTTTGCGGAGCTAAGGCTCAAAAGGTCGCGAAGGGCGTTTTTGTTGCGGATACAGCGCTCCGCAACCGAACTGCGCGGGTCAGATTTAATTTTAGCCATGTGCTGCTCGGCAAGCTCGCGATGTGATGCGTCGAGCGGGATTCCATGTTCCGCGGCAAGTGCAATCAATTTGGCCGTCTCTCGTTTGCTTGCCATGATTTTGACAGAGCCAAATTTTCGCTGGGCCAGTTTAAGCGCATCAATTCTTGCTTGAGTCGACCTTGAACGCATAGTGACCAGATTTTCGGTTTCGACGAACGCTATTCGCCCACGGCGCAAATATTCCGTCCCAGTCGCGGTTCTGCGTTTATTGTATACACGTTCCCATTCGTCTTGTTCGTCCAGTTTCTTCCTGCGAAGGCGGGTCCACGATGAATCGTCCGGTGACAGCGTCGCATAGACGTCATCTTCCTCAGGAATTGTGAAGCGGTCTGACGATTTCGATTTCTTCTTGATCGATATGCTCTCGGCAACTGCTTTGGCAGTTTCCCGTTCATATTTGGCCCGCGCTGCCTGAAGCTTGATCGCTTCATTAGTTTTCTCTCCGAGATCAGCATTGTAAATCTCGGTCTGCGCGGTCGTGTTGGCAATTTTAAGGTCATCCGTGAGCTGTGCAAACTGCTCGCGGGCAAGCTTGCGATATTGTCCGTCAACTTTCTCACCCCTTGGCGTATTGTAACGCGGCATGACAAATGGCCGGACGACCATTCCATCTGCAGCAGGCTCGAAAGGGCCAAGTCGTTTCGAAAGTTTACCAAATGCAGCGTTGGGATATGCAGCACTTGCTGCAAGGGTTCTGTCGGCCCAATCGTCACCAAACTGGACTGCTTCCAAATTGGCGCCGCCAGGTGCCTCGACATAGCGAAGGCCCACACGGGCCAAGTTTCGATGGACCTCGTCCCAAGACTGGGCTTTTAAGATCCTTGGCTTGGCTAAAATTTCAACCGCTCGCGTCAGGTCCCACAGATTCTGTGGATCGACTCTTTCAGTCGGTTCATTGGTAATTTCAAATTTACGCTGCTCTTTTTGTATATCGAGAACAATATTGCGATCCGCAGCGCCATTGCTGTCGCGAATTATCTGACCATCCGCATCGGCTACCTTGATGTCGGAAAATGTATGATAGACTCCGGTCTCATCGGCAACATAACGACGGTTCGGTTCAGAGGTCAGGTCAGAGCGAAACTCACAAATGGCAATTGCAATTTGCGATGCCTCCTTCCACCAGCCCTGACCAAATTCAACGAGATTGCCAGTTTCTGCGTCAACCGTAATTACCGCCTCGTGGTGGTGATCATAATCAGTGTCGCCGTGATCGGAACCGATCGCGGGACATGGTTCGACCTGTAATACCTTTGCGATAATTTGACGATGCTCTGCCATCATTGACGGATCGACACGCTCTTCGATACTGTGGCTCCAAACAATATGCCGGAGACGGGCAATGCCGGCACTAGCCGCATGAACAGCAAACATTGCTGCTTGATCCTCTGGGTTCGATCTCGGTAGATGCGACATGTAAAGCGCCTGAATGCGTTCGGATTCCAATTGCTCTGAAGTCATATATTGAGCAACGATGCCTGCCAATTTCGCGGCTTCCAGTTCGGGCGCCGCAAGTTGAAGGCCCATGATATAACGCGCGCACGCATTCGCGGTAGCAAATGCTTTGATTTGAAGGGCCTGACCTCCAATCAGGCCGTCAGCGGATTTGGTATAATCCCAGATGCGAATGATCATTTGCGCGGCCGATGCCAATTGGCCTGTTCTGTGTGTCCAGGTGTTTCGTTGGTGAGCAATTGGTAGGGTATGAATTTCTCAGCCGTTTCTAGCAGCGCTTCCATCGCCAGCCTCTGCTTATTAGCTTCTACAAAAATCCCGGAAAGTGCGTCACGGATTTCATTCAACGTTCCCTCCAAGAGCTTTCTGTCTTGCTCGCTTCGATCAATATTTTGGGACGTCACATGCGCTAATGTCATAAGATCTCCAACCTTCAGCAGATTATCCCATCGATCTTTGGAAATCACCGCCAATGTCCCAAATATTCGTGCGCTCCAGTCAAAGGATGGGTCGGCAAATCCCTGGGATAGGATAATCCGTTCCCGACAGAATTCGGCACGACTTCGTGCTCCTCGGGCGCTGTCAATATTGCGCATCTCTTGCTCGGTGACGTCGAGTGAAATACGATGGCGTTCACCTCGCTTCTTCTTCACGAATTTTCTCCGTTCAAAAACAACAGACCTTCTGTTGGAAGACCGGCGTCACGGAGCGATAGCGACACGATGCCGTTACAGGTGGGGAACCCACCTCCATCCTGCTTACGATTAGTCCCCCTTTTGCCATGGTTTCTCATGGTAAAGGGACCTGTAGATCGCGCATCGCTGTGATTAGATATTCCCGCTCTTTCGGGCCTCGGGTTAAAACTTCGTCAACGGCCGCTTTGTCGGATGCCAGGGCGAGAGCGTTCTCAAGGACTTTTTCAAGACTGTCGTTGAAGAGGATGCTTCCAAAGAATCTGTTTGCTTTGACAGCATCTTGCTTCTTGAAATAAAAGTCGAATTTGTCCGGTATTTTAGCGACTGATCCGTCGACAGCAGCTTCCACTTTTTTGATATGCGGTTGGTCGGCAAGATCACCAGACGCATGACGAGCAACTTGGTTTGGTATATCGCCGGGCGCTTCGCAAAAAGTTTCCAACCCATGATCCTGAACTACGGTTGGCATTGGATCGCCTTCAGAAGGCTTGACCTCTTCCACCTCGGTCAGATTTTTTTTCATTTGGTCATGGTCCTGACCAGGCGAGCCATTTGCACCTATTGGGGTTGGGGCGTCATCGGTTAATGTCAAATTCTTTGTGGCGTTGCCTAGGTCGGGAAGTGGATCGTACATATCCGACAATGCCGACGGCAGCGAGTTTCCATCATCCGGTCCCGCGCTACTCCCTTCATTCCCTTGAGCTGCACCATTTAACTTACCGGGCGAATATTTGCCGCTGATCAATTCTTCGCGGTTCCGGCAAAGCCAATTGATCCAGTTTTCAAGTTCAGCAGGTTCATTGTTGGGCAAGCGACCAAAGATTGCCATGACGTCCTTCGTCATGTTTTTCCCGTAAGCCGTCTTTCCGGACCGCAGTGTTCGGCGAAGTTCGTTGAGAATGTAGGCATTGGCTTCCGGTGCTAAATCTGGAAAACTTGGCTCAGGGTCAGAACCAATTTGAGAGAATTTACCCGTCGGATATTGGCGCTGCAGCTTTTTAATACGGCGACGTTCTTTTGCAGCTTTTGATAGGGGTTTTCTCTTAGTAGCAGGCGGTGAGACTTGGCTTTTGGCGTTCTCATTCAGATAGTTTTTGTCCATAATATACCTCGATTACATAGTTATCTAAAGGTTATAGGACGTGGTAAAAAAACACCCAAAGGTTATGGTGAATAATTTTTTTGGAAATTATCACTCGGCTTCGCCTGGCGACGTGCGCTTAGGCTCCAGCGTGTGGAGTTGGACCATAGGTCAACCGGGGCTCGCCCTAGGGTCGCCAAGCAATTGTAAGTTCAGAGGAGAGGCCGTTGCGCCGCACCCATTGCTTGCAACTTCCCGTATAGCTCAAAAGCCTCATCATTCAATTTCGGAGCGAGCGTTTTTTTGTACGGGCAGCGTAATTATCGAAGCCAGCGCAGGTGGTTTTTCCAACTGAGGCCAGTCAATTGCAACTAGCGTATGTTAGAATTGCTGTGTGCGCGTTTGAATTGGCGCTATTTGTGTAGTCGATAAACTGGGTCCCAAGTATAAATTATAGACACGTAGGAGTGCATGCGACACCTGAGATCTAGCAACCAGACCTGTGAGGAAATCATTATACTGATGTCACGTCAGCCATGGAGAGCTTGTCGTGACCAGTCATAGTTTTCTTGTCTGCACTTGCATTTTTATTGTTGCCTGGGATCGCTTATCTAATTCTCGCGGCTATGACGTCTGAGAGGTATCGCGCGCAAAAGGGGAACAAGATTGATTAAGTTATGGGTGTCGCATCCACTTGCTGACCTTCTCGATCGAGTCGGTTTGCTGCCTGACTATGTCGATGCACAACTGGAGGAGCGAATTGAAAAACGCGCGGCTGCCATTCTTGGATATGGCGATGAAGTACCGAAAAAAATCCGAACTGAGACCGGTTTTGAAGTCGTTGCTATCAGTCGCGCGCACGGCCGGCTTCTTGTGCACATCGAACAAAGAAAAAGCGAAGTGCTTCGGTGGACCTATCGCGAGCATAGCCGCAACCACTGTATCTTCGAATGCCCGGGAATTATGCCCAATACCTATCAAGCATCCTTACTCGGGAAGCCATTGGCTGAGCTAGCCAAACCCGGTTTTGCCGCTTCTGAGGCTATCATCGAGTCCATCGTCCCATTCGCCGATGGATGGATCAAAGCACATGTAGCGCCAATATGGCGACAATTTGAAAGGAACAGGCGATCATGAACAAAACCGTCCGGCTCGCATCCGCTTATCTTGAGGACCTTGCGACTATAGCGATCACGACGCCACCGGAAGCTGAGACGCTTTCGCTTTATCCTGATCTTGATGTAGCCATACGCACCAAACTCCGTGCGCGCTTGAAGCAGCTCGGGAGACATGACTGGCCAACCAGCATGAAGGAGGATCCTGAACTGCGCCAAGGTTATACCCTACGCCAGTGCTTCCGGCTGATTTCCGCACTCGCGCTTGTCAATGCGCAGCTTCGACCCGGAATCGCGGTAGCAATTGCTGCCAGCAACGAACTTGAGATAATGCGGGTGATCCTAGACGCTATTGAGACTGGAAAGGTCCCCGCTAAAAACGATCGTATAGCGGTCTGCGCGACAGGAGACCTGTGCGAACTGATTGACGAACACGGTTTTATGCGCACCGAACCTAATCGTTTGCGCTGGCTCCAACGCCATACTCTCGCGGAATTATGGTCAGCACAAGATGATCTTGCTCACCCGGGACCACGCGTTGTGATCGACATCGGCCAGATGGGTCGTGCCGCATGGCGTTGGATCAGCGAGCGACGCCTCATTCCGGGCGACGAGCTCCAGGCACTGGCCCGCGAAATCGAAGTGCAACAGGCCGAACCGGGTTACCGACCTGGCATAAACCGAACGAACCGCCGATAAGCCGATATAATATTTCGGAGACACGTGTCCCTAAAGACTTGCAATCTGCTTTCAGTTTGCTATGGAAAGGGTCTTAAGGAGACGAAATATGTGGATCTGGGATGGAACTGACCGCCAGGAAGATGATTTTGAAGCAGCCTTCGCAGAAGTTATACGTCGTTCGATGATTAGCTCTAACCCACAGATAACTGCGGACATGAGGTCATTCGTTGCTGGTTTCTCCGTGGCGCTCACGGGTCGCCCAAGCGACGAACTCAACGCACCCGAGCCGCTTATTCAGGGCGGTTTTACGCCTTCTGACGGTGAGCGGGATCTAATGTGCGAGAGCGTGCAGCGTAGTGGTCGAGACCTTATTCACATTTGCTTTCGCAGCCATGGTCCGTACACGCCCACCGGCTTGATTGTCGTTGTGTTTAACGATGGCAACCGGATCCGGCTTCACTCCCGCTGTGGGATTGTCTTTGAGAATGAGGATAGCTTACTGGGACTGTGGGGGGTAGAAGACGAACCTGATCAAAACTGCCATTTCATCTTTCGGCGCGGAAAAAAACTGCTGCGGAAAAATGGACATAGAACCGAGATCGGTTCCTCAAAAATGCTGCAAGCTGCTTCCCGCGTAGAGGATTTAATCCAATCGGGTGCGATCGGAGACGTCGAGAGCGAACCGCTCAAATTCTTTCATCAAGGTCTGAAAATTCGAGTTCACACTTCGCCTTGACCAGATCGGCGGCATGGGTCGCTAACGGCAAAAACTAACTGACCACGTTTCTCACGATCCCTATATTTGGAGAGTAATAGTGGTCAACAAGCTAATCAGTAAACGTGCGCGCGACAATCATGAGATAATGGAAACTCCTCAGGTTTTAGATCGTTTCCTGAACACCGACGCTTTGATTGTACCGTTACAGCTATTTAATAATGACAATCGGCATCCGAGAGGCCCAGGGCCTTAGGAAGGTGAGCCAGATAAGCTATCATGAAATGAAGACAAGATTGGGCTTTATTGCACCATATTGCGGCAATCATGCAGCAGAGCACGTTGATAATCGGTGGCTTGGCTTTAGTTGCAATCGCGAAAACGGATTTATCCCGGGCGTTCACAATAAACACCGGCCGAAGCTTGGCCAATATTATCATAACACCGCATATGTTTATTTTGAAAATATCAAACTCGCTGCGCAACTCGCGACACTGAGGGAGACCGAAACAAACCTTCGTCCCTTGCTGCATTTATTGTCGCCGACCGTAGACGGTGGTAACGGAGGGAGGGTTCAATAATCCCCGATCAATATTTTTATCAGAAAGGAAGAAATGAATCTATCGAGACCGCTGCGCAAGGCATATTGTCCAACTGTGTTAACAGCCATGAAGCCATGAACCTCTCCGACATGAGAATTAAGTTTTTCGGGCTGCTAGCATTAATGGAATCTGCTAGGTTCAGTACCATTTACGCTGAGTGACACACAATAAATTGGGTAGGCTTTTTGCCGCAAGCGCGCAGAGTTTGAATGAGGGCGCATTTCTGCCCACATCTCCAATTTTTATGGTCTCAGCCCACCCGAATGGGCGGATGAAACAGTCTGCGGTAGGAGCCAACTCAGTTTCTTGGAGTGATGCCCGGAATCATATAACAGGCGACCGTAGAGGCGAATGCAGGGATTGCGTTCCAATCGTCCTCAATCGGCTATCATTCGGACGCGCGAACAAAAAATTGTCATATCCGATTTTTGATCCTTCGGGGACTGGTACTATATGGTCTTTGATAATCCTATGTGCGGCGTAGCCATGGTTCTTGAGAATCGCGAAAATCTTTGCTGTATGCTCGGTTTCTGCTGGGCTGGCATCGCTGACTTCCAAAGAAATCAGCGGGTGGTATGATGAGAGCGTATGAGACAATCCTTCAAGCACCAGATGTTCGCTGGATTCCGTATCGATTTTCATAAAGTCAACGCGATGTAGTTTCATTTCCTGAATTAATTTGTCAAGCGGCCTCATCCGAACTTTTATGACGGTCTTGCCTTGCTCCGCTGCATTTTTGTTTGGGCCGCGCGCTGCGAACGCTGAATTAAGACTGGAAAAAAGCAGACCATAATCGTTAAATGTTAACTCTCCCTCTGTATTCCCAGCTGCCATAGCAAGGCATTGCACATTGGTATACTCGGCGTTCGCGTCAATGTTAGATTTCAATTGCCGATAGGTGCTATCCATAGCCTCGATAGCGATAACACATCCGTCGGGACCGGTGAGGTGTGAGCCAAGTAGGGAAAAAAAACCAAAATGAGCGCCGATATCGAGCACAACATCGCCGGGTCGCACAGTAAGCAACATCGCTCGACAGACGGGCTCATCAAAATATCCACAGCGAGCGATAACGCTTGATACCGCTTCAGGAAGAACCGCTGAAAACTTACCGCCCCAGAAGGTGCCAACGGGTAAAGTCACAAACTTGTGAAATTTGATTAAAAATCGATGCATCACAATATCGGTGAAATACATAAAAAATCGGTTAATACGAGGTTTCTGCATTTTACTTACTGCGATGTCAAGTAGCTGTATTTCGTCTTTGTGAATGTTCATTGTAGAGCCCAATATGCTTTCAATTACAAACGAATTTTTTGCCGAATAAGGCCGAAGGACGTCAATGCAAGGGCCATTATTAAGATTAAAAATTGTAGTCCTAGGCTATTTAAAATCACATAATCGCAAAAATAGCAAACTAAGATACAAAGCATAGAGATAATAATGGCCCAACAATACCAGGCAATGCTTTTTTCGTACAACAAGTAAACTAATGTGATTGATGAGAAAAGTCTGAGGGGGAGAGAACTAATTTCTGCAAAGATTATAATGTGTTTGTCATTATTAGTCCCATCTTGCAGTCCGTCGAGATAGTAAAAAACCAAGAAGCTAATTACGGCAATGATAGTCAGCAAAAATATAGACCGAGAAGTTGCGCAAAAATCTCTAAACCTTTTAACTGCATTAGGCGTTGATGCTACTAACGTATAAATTAATTGCAGAGACATATCTGAAATTCTAATTATAAAAAATACAAATGAGGCAGTAGCTATTGGAACTTCTGTTTTCCAGTACTCCCGAAATGCAAACATCCCTAAGATAGAAGCTGTATTTACAAGGCCACTAAAAAGCGCAAGTTCGCCCGTCTTCGTGGATTTACGGGACAAAGCGGCTTTGGTGACCACCCTGGCCTCTGGTACCATCGACAATATTATGATTGCGCCAAGAGTTTGGCTGAGAGCCCACACAGTGGCAACCATAAGTACCCCTGGGGCGACCCAAGCGAGTCCGACTGCGACGAGTGACAACAGGTTAGCAATTGTTATCTTATTGAAGGTACGCTGCTTTCCCACACTCAGGATTACCGATCCCTGCAAAACACCATTCAGGGCAGTAGCGCCACCACCTATGATTAGTAATATGCTGATTATGAACTGCTCGCTGTTGCTACTGCTAATATAACCATCTGGTAATAAAATAATTAGTAACGAAAGCGCAGCAACACTAGAGCCGAAGATAAATAATATATAATAGCGCAGGTTGTTTTCCAAATCACCGCGTTCGCTGGAAATTCTTACTGTACGAACGTACCCTGATGCTGAAACAAATGCGATAAATGCGGACTGTAGGAATAATAGCTGGAAAAATGCAGCCGCGCTCTCATCATCCAATTTCGAAAAAATCAGTATGTTGACGGTAAGTGCGACGAGGGCGCGCGTCGCCGAAGCTAAGACCAGCGAGCTCGCTCCAAGGCCATGTCGTCCGATAAAAGCTTTCAATGGCTTATCCTCGTTCGCCGGAATAAACCGAAATACAGAAATATTATCGTAGCGAAGGACCAATCTAAGTTGATGCCTACCTGCATATTGGCAGACGAGAATAACATGAATTGCGAAATTAGTAGTAAGGCTGCAAGAGAGGCAATGTCGCGTTCATTTTTCCAGAATAACGTAGCCTTGCGATATATTACGCCGAGAGCAAACAGATAAAGTGGAGTGAACCAGAAGCTTAAATCGTTTGCAATAAAAGTATAGGCGGACGGCCATTTTGTTGTGGTATCCCATCCTATAGCCGTTAGCTTATCTTGATATTCTGGTGCGTCGCAAATAATATTAGAAATAAGGCAGAGACTTCGCTTTACAGGTGGTAAATGTCCTACAAAAAAGTTGAAATCGAATGGTAGCGTTAAAGCATATGTTAAACCTTGATATCCTTGGCTAACGTAATTAGTCAAAAACACATAAAGCACTTCCATATCGGGCCCAAAAATTTTGGCGACCGGACTAGAATAGTTGAAACAAACTTCGGATTGAGGAAGGCAGTTTGGAACGCTACCGGCGAATCGGCCGATCCGGCGCAATAGAAACAGCATGAGAAGGGCCGGTACGACAGAGCCGTAAAGGATCACGCGCCAGTTTATCATTCCATAGTAAAATGCGGCGACGGCGACTAGAATTAACAAGTCCACTAGTTCTTTGTCGGTACCTCTAAGCAAGCTGGAAATCACAAGCGGTAGCAAAATGAAGAAAATGGCGAGTCGGTCCGTTTTGAATCGGCTAAAGAATATCATGATGACGAAAGGAAACATCACCGCCTTTATAAGCGTAATCAGGACCTCCAACGGTCCAGTTGTTCGGAGCTTAAGATTTTCGCCAAAATCTGCATATACCTCGCCAAAATCCAAGCTGTAAGAGGGGATAGAAAATGGATTTTTTCCAGTTATGGTAAAAATCTGAAGCATTGATACTACAAAAAAAGCGGCAATGAATATGTATGCTAGCCTTGAGGATCTAGGAAAAGGCAGTGCTGCACGGGGAACGGCGTCTTTCCGCACTGCTGGGATCGCTGCGGCGATGTTGAAAGCTGCCATGCAGACAATCGTGTAAAGCGCGGCGTCTGGACTACTAGAGCCAGGCCAGTCAATCGGTCCATAGTAAAAGGCTAACAACGTAAGCCCGACCCAAAGGTTATAGAAAATTATCAAATTCTGACCATGACATCTGAATGGAAGCGAAATAGCGATCACGCGCCTGAGGAAATTCAGTTAGGAAGCATTCAATTTGTAATTGCGACAATTTTGTAAGCTGCTCTGCGGTTAGGCCAATGTTGTTTTGAGAGAGCACTCGTTCCAATCCAGGCATTTTGGGCCCATCGTAAAGTACTGCAATACCTGCAGACAAATACGCCATGATCTTCGATGGAAAGGATGGCATGCGAAAATTTGGATCAAGCGACACTAGCCCAAAATTCATTTGAGATAGCTTTTGTTGCAATATTTCAGGTTTAACGAAACCATGATGGATAATGTCCAACCGTTGATGCGACTTGGAAAAGTTAGCGAGATCATCAGCAATCGGATCTGCGGAAAATATATGAAGAACGATACGTTTTGTTGTGGAATTTAGCAAAAATTGGACGGTAGGAGTCAATCCTCTGATCGCATTAATTTGTCCAGCGAATGCTATCGATAATTCAGTCGTGGAAAGTTCTTTGTTCGGGATAGGTATGGTTGGGTCACAAGGCCAAAGCGGGAACAGTCTCACATTATTTCTATGAAATATATCTGGATACCGTTCATAGTCCTGTGTCGGAACAAGCAAAATATGAACGCAAGAGTAGGCAAACTTTTCAGTGAGGCCGTAAAGAAACAATAGCGCTGGGTTACGGATGTTCCCCATCAATCGAGAAGAGGCCGGATAAAAATCCCATATAAACGCAATGACTTTTCGACCGGTCAACCGAGCAAAAATAATAGTAAAGAGAGAAAGACTCAGAGCACTATGAAGAATAAGCACATCGCTTTTCAAAACGCGAATGCAGTTCACGAACTCCGTTCGAATCAGGATTGGGATTTTCCTTAATATGCCTGAAGGAAAATCACGCAGATGAATTTCTACGCTATATTTTTTGGACAGCTTACCAGATAATGCAGTAAAAAGTCGCCCAGTTGTTTTTTGCTTTGAACCATTACATAAAAGCAGAAGGCGCTTCTCTTGTCTTATCATTTCAAAACACCGTACTTTATCGCGAACTTGCACGACTGATATTCATTGAATACTCTCGCTCGAACTAAGTTACCGCTTCAACTAAATAAAATCAGGCGAGCAAGTCATTTAAGTTTGCCGAACAATCCACTAGCCGATGCGGCTTAATGCTACAAGTCGGGAATAAGCGATCAATGCCGTTGGCTTGGATAAGCGGGCACCTAAATTTCAAGTTCAGCTACGACTTCAATATACTTCGCTGGAATCACTGGCAACGTGGGAGGGATGTATATCTTCACTCAAAATAAAGTGCAGTTATGACTGAAGTGCGGCGCGATTTTAAAGAGCATGAATAGCGCGCCGGTAAGCTGTTGCTTTCTATTGTAAGAAGCCGCGCCAGACCCAAGCTTCTCGGGACACCACTCCAATTTCTGCCACCCCAGTATTTTAACTGGCATTCGCATATCGATGATCTGACGAAAAACTATGGAACAAAGGCGCTTGTATCACCGCAAGATAGCCGCATAATATCAACCAACTGATGGAACCAAATATTCGCCTGTTTTAAAATGCAGTATGTCTCAAATGATCTGACGACGGACAATCTCAGGCATCCATTCAGATATTTTGCACCTAAGAGTTTTCGTTTCTACAATTTCTAGGAAGCTGCGACATTTCCCAGTCGCTTAATCGATGAGTTGCTGTCCTAACGATATATTGGCCCCAGTGAATACAGTCTTGCGAACCGACGCATTCGGAGGCCAGAGGGAATCACCTTCATCGTTTAACAATTAGCGTAGTTCGACCAGAATCCGCTCGATGACCTCATCCTGCTCGTCCTCGGTCATGTCACTTCCCGACGGCAAGCACAATCCGGTGTCGAACAATCCGGTGTCAAATCCTTCACCGATATAGCGGGTACCGGTAAACAGCGGTTGCAGATGCATGGGTTTCCATAGCGGCCGACTCTCGATCTCTTTTTCCAGCAATACCAATCGAACGTCCTCTCGCGTTATCCCACATATACGCGGGTCGATAGTGATAACACTAAGCCAGTGTGAGCTGTGCCAGCCATCAGGCTCCGGCATAAAGCCAACGCCGGGAACGTTAAGGCGTTGCTGATAGTTTTGAAAGATCTCGCGTCGCCTTGCAACCCTTTGGTCAAGCACTTCCATCTGGCCTAGCCCAATCGCAGCAGAGATATTACTCATCCTGTAATTATATCCATAAGTGCTGTGTTGATAATGCGGAGCCGAATCCCGCGCTTGAGTAGCAAAAAATATAGCTTGCTCAGCTAGCTTTTTATCCTTGGTGCAGAGCATTCCACCACCAGATGTGGTAATAATCTTATTGCCATTGAAGGACAGGATGGATGCGTCTCCACCCGTACCGCACTTGCGCCCGTCAGCATAGGCTGCGCCCAGCGACTCTGCGCTGTCAACTATGAGCTTCACTCCATACTTTTCCGCTAGTGGTTCAAGCCGTGCGAGATCACAACTTTGACCATATAGATCTGTCGGAATTATGGCTTTGGGTAGCCGATTATTCCGGTTTGCTTCGGCCAAGGCCTCTGCCAGTAAATCTGGATCAATGGTCCAATGGTCCGGGCTAAGATCGACAAAGACCGGAGTAGCATTTTCATAGAGGATCGGAAACACCCCTCCAGCAAAGGTCATAGAAGAGACCCAAACCTCATCACCCGCTCCCGCACCGCAAATGCGAAGCGCCAAATGCAACGCGGCCGAACCAGATGAGAGGGCTACACAATGGGTGTTATCGCCCAGATACTCTGCCACTACGGCCTGAAATTGATCAAGCTGTGGGCCCATCGGCGCGATAAAGTTACTATCGAAGGCCTGATGAACATAATCCAGCTCTCTTCCGGACATATGTGGTCGTGACAGCCAGATACGCATAAATCAGTCTTTCGTTGATGTTAGGAAGTACGCGCTTTCTACCAAATCTACTTTCCCGTGTTTTGCAGAGGCGAGTAACCGTGCCGGAGTAAGGCCGAGTTTATATGTGGTCCGATCACTTCGTCTGCCCCTTGCAAGACCCTATGTCCCTTGCCAATGGAAAAAACTCGCACATCACTTATGATATGCTCCATCATGGTATCGGTAACGGGAGTATTTAAAAAGGTGAATATCTTGCGAAATACCGCAGCGGGTGAAGTGGCTAACTGTTCATAATGAATACGCAAATATCGGCTCTCATCCATAGCCGTAAAAGCCGTATCGCTGCGATCAACACAGGCTGCCCATTGCTTAGCGCAAATTTCAATGAGAGGTAGGTTCCCGTCTTGCTGCATATCTCGGTAACGCGGACCCCAGACTTCGAAACGATCTTGCTGGCCGGAAAGTATCATCCAGCGATTCTTTAGGAATCGTGCTGCATAATGAGGAATATCCTGCCAAGGAGTATAACGCAATTTAGCCAAATAATATGGGAGTGCTTCGACTTCGAGCTCTCCCTTCCAACGCTTGCTGGCCGATGCAATAACATCTACACCATCACGGACAATCTGAATATACCGCGCTTCAGGCAGGATCTCATGAACGTAATCAACCCGCAAGCTGTTGGCGCAGGTTTTCTCCACGACAAAACGCGTATCCGGCTTATTGGCAGCAATTTTCTGAAAACCGGAGCGAATTTTCTCCTTGATCCCTGCATTGGCGCGTTCTGGAGGAATTTCGTCATTTGGCCAGTTAATGTTGCCGTGGCGCCACAGTGGATTGATTTCGTCACAATCCCAGGTCACCAACCCATCTACCTTGCAAAGGGAATCGCGCAGAATATTAGTGCCGGAACGGCCCGCACCAATGATAATTAGCGGGACGAAATCAAACGTTCCGGTCATTTTCCAAATTCCTGATTATCTGTGCCCATAATGACAATTGATGCGAAGCTGAGAGGTTGCTGTGGTAATAGCCATTGGCCCGTTTTCGCATGGCCAGTAGCTGACTCTTTTCTTTACTAATCGTGAGCATGGCATCAGCAATGCTATTTACGCTGTGATCGGCGATAAATCCAACCCGACTGTTCACGATTGACTGTGCTAACTGACTGTCTGGTTCAACAATAGCCAGAATCGGTAGACTAAGACCCATATAGGTCAGGGTCTTGGACGGATAGGCCAGTTGATATATTCGGGGTTTAAGAGATACAATACCAATATCTGCGCGCGCAATTTCATATTGTGCCTCGGCAAAGGGACGATATGGACGGAAATGTACGCGTTGTAAGTCTGCTGACATAGATTGTAGATGTTGCTTGGCCTGCCCATCCCCCATAAATGTGAGATGAATATTATCGGCGTTGTCTTGGATCAAGCGCATCGCTTCAACCAGTTTGTCGAGGCCCTGAAAAATACCAAGATTCCCAGCGAATATAATGTCTATACGTCGGTGGTCTAGTATATGTGACGTTGTGGTGACAGAAGAAGCGATTATTGGATCAACATCCCTTCGTTGCGTCGCGAAATCGTCGAGCAGAAAGTTATTAATAATGGCAACCCGACCCCGCAGTCCAGAGGAAGGTAACCTCAGGATCGTCTCCAGCATGTCTTCGGAGAGCGTCACTATCTGGTCAGCCATTTGTCTGTTGTCAATTTCAATACGCATTAAAATCCTATCGATTAAACCGTCCTTCGACCATAGCCCCATGACCTGACCTAACTCGGGGTAAACATCCTGAAAGTGATAGAGAAATCTGGCATGAAACAGGCGAGCAATCAGGCGTCCAACCAAGCCCTGAAACACTGGCGGAATGGTTGCCGTCCAAACCAGCTCATAATTTCCGCCCGATATTTTTCGGCGCAATGCCTTTCCAAGCAGGCGCGGTAAAAACATCAGCTTGTCCAGTGTTGCCATCACAGACACCCGTCCGGAGAATGGCAAGCGAGCAAAACGTTCTACCATTATGCCATCCAGTATTTCTGCCTTTTGCACGGTCTGACGGCGATCAGCAACCTTGTAGCAGGGCTGCTCGCACCAGATTGTCACTTCATGGCCGCGCTCAACCAAATGCTTGCCAATTGATCGTAACAGGGAAGCATAAGGCGGACTATCCGGCCAGAAATGCCGATAAACAATAAGAATTTTCATTAAAAATCTATTTCCAGAGCCCCCGCACGATTGTAAATGGTTCAGCGGCATCATGGCCGGAAATAGAACCAAAATACCGTGCGGTAATTTCGAGGCTTTCCAGACTGCGGGGATGAGGAGCATCGCGTAACTCGTCTTTATAAGCCGAGAAAGCTTGAAGCTTGGTCTTTAATGTTGTGCTGATGTTAACAAATACCTGCGGCCGGAAACTCTCATTGGGGTGCAAGATCCCCCATTCGGTTGATGAGTTGACATAATAACATAGCACGATGCGTATGGACTGGCCGGGTGTCGGGCGTGATGCGACCATCGCGGATTGAAACAAGCATTTATGGTCAAAATTAACATCGGCTGGGTGATGCACCATTAGTAGGTCGGGAGCCTGATCTGAGATGACGGATTCCATCCATTTGTTGATTTCAATGTGTGGTATTCCATCCAAACGCATATCCGGAAATGGACCATAGATGATCTCATCCACACCCAATATAGACATGGCCTGCTCCGCCTGCATCTGGCGGCGGCGAAAGGCCTCCTGATTCCCATGATATTGTGAGGATGTTCCATCGGTGGCTATAGCGACCGCTACCCGGCACCCCTGATTTTTCAGTTTAGCGATGGTGCCGCCAACGCCAATTGTTTCATCGTCAGCATGGGCCGCAAGCACTAGACATCTTTTGGCATTGCTTAGCATTTAATTCGCTCCAGAGCCTTGAGCTGCTCTTCAAGTTGGGTAATGCGGCTTTCGAGAATCTGCAGCTTGTCCTCCGCACGGTAACCAAACACGTCCCCCAGTTTGCAAATAGGACGAGAATCACCCCGGTCAGTATTTGGGTTGTTGCCCCCCAACCATATCGGACTATCTGCGCATTGTATCAGAAGCATGGTCTGTCTTTTACGCAAAATCTGTCCGGTTACTCCATGATATTGCAGATCTGTTTCGTTGGCAGGCTCTGCCCGCAGAAACCGAATTTTGGTACCATCCAGATAACTATATGCGCCAGGATAGGGTGGCGAGACCGCTCGCACCAATCTATCAATATATTCGGCATCATGGTCGAAGTTAATCCAGCCATCCTCCGGGCGGCGCCTCGCGTAAATTGAAGCTTCTAGATCGGCTGGTTTAACTGTTGGCTCAATTCCATTGTCCAAGTCACAGGCCAAATCACAAAATGCACGTTTCAAATTGGCCGTTACCAGATCATAGACATCCATGGCATAGGGGCGCTCACCAATATCGAACCAACGCCTGATCAACAGTGCACCCTCGTCAATTCTTTCTGTCATCCTGAACAGTGAAATTGCGCTGCGACGATCTCCGCGCAATATCGTCCATGGAACCGGTGCCCGACCTTTTCCGAACGGCAAAGGCGCAGGATGGGAACCGATAACACCTTTTGGGAACTGGGCCAGCATTCTGCTCTCAATGATTTGGCTCCATCCCAGAACAAAGAGATAGTCAGCATTTTGTTGAGCTGCAAAATCGATTGCTTCACTACTATTGATATCGGAGATCGGCAAGCAGGGTAACCCGCGTGAACGGGCAATGCTCGCGATGTCAGCATAATCAGAGATTTCCGTCTTCAGCGCATCATCGGCGCAAAACACGCCTACGATTTGCGCCTGTTGCCCGATTAGGCCCTGCAGGACAATTTCAGTCTCAATATTCCCTCCGAGGCACATTATTCTAGTCATCAAAAGTTTCTCCCCATTCATCATGGGATGGAGGATGCGTTGCAATTTTCCTTAATACGACCATGATGGCTGTTAGGGTTAAAATTTTGATATCAAAAATCAAAGAGGCCTTGTCCAAATATTGCAAGTCATAAACAATCCGTTGATGCCAGTTTAGTGATGTATTGCCTGATATCTGTGCTAGGCCAGTTAGGCCCGGCTTGGTCAAAGATCGCTGGCACTGCCGAGGAGTCATTTTCCGGTAGTCATCTTCTGTCGTTGGCCGCGGCCCGACGAGTGACATATCCCCTTTCAAGATATTAAAAACCTGTGGCAGTTCATCGATTTTAAGAGCTCTTAAAAAATTTGCGCCGCGAAAAAAACGCGGGTCATGGGCAATGGTGACGTTACCGAGATCACTCTCGACCCCCAAATGCATTGTACGCATTTTCAGTATTGAAAAGGGCTTTTGCAAATATCCTACCCTTTGCTGACGAAACAACACTGGTCCAGGGCTTACCATTTTGATCCATAGCCCGGAAATCATTAATACCGGCAGAGCCATCAATAATGTTATCAGGGAGATACTGATATCGAGGCTCCGTTTGAGCGAACTGGCTGCATAGGGGGTCACGGTGCCTGATATTTTTACTGGTTCCTGGTCGCACTTGGTCATCATCTTACCCACTACACGTAATCATGCTTTCTTATGCCATCCCAATCGTTGGACAGCCGGGCCGTTCCCATGATCAGCTTGATCACCCGTTCAGAAGTATTGGAGATTTGATAGTCATCAGGAATTGGGCAACGCTCGCCGCTTGTTTTGCGGTCCGCATCGACGGCAACAACCATCTTGATCGCTTCCAACATCGTATTCCGATTAAGTCCAGTATTGACGATATTGCCAGTATCTAGCGCTTCCGGTCGTTCAATAGCATCACGTGGTGAAATTGCCGGGAAATCGAGAATGCTGCTTTCCTCAGCGATAGTGCCGCTGTCTGATATCGCGCACAAACTGTGCATTTGCAGATGATTATAATCATGAAAACCAAAAGGTTTAAGGTCGCGCACCCTATCATCAAAGACAAGTCCTTCTATAGCCTCCAACCGATTGCGGGTGCGAGGGTGGGTCGAGATAATTACTGGAACATTATAATCTTCTGCCAACTGGTTAAGGGTTTCAACTAAGGAAATAAGGCGCTGTTTGCTATCGACATTTTCTTCTCGATGCATTGAAACGATAAAGTATTTCCCACGCTCAAGGTTTAGGCGCTCAAGGACATCAGAGGAATTTATCTGCGTGCGATAGTGTTCCAGCACCTCGCGCATTGGTGATCCAGTCAGATAGATCCGCCGATGCTGTATGCCTTCACTCAATAGATGGCGACGGGCATGCTCGGTATAGACCAGATTGAAATCGCTGATGTGATCAACCAGACGCCGGTTTGTTTCCTCCGGCACATTTCGGTCAAAACTGCGATTGCCAGCTTCCATATGATAGATCGGGATTTTCATCCGCCGCGCCATGATTGCTGATATGGCACTGTTTGTATCGCCTAGAACCAGTAAGGCATCCGGCCGCTCGGCCTTAAGCACTTTTTCGGTCTCAACCAATATCCCGCCCAGCACAGCGCCGAGGCTGGAAGTATCCACACCCAGAAAATAATCCGGCTTGCGCACTCCCAGATCGCTAAAAAAAACCTCGTTGAGTTCATAATCCCAATTCTGGCCGGTATGAACAATTTTATGATCAACATGTTTGTCGAGCCGAGCCATCACTCTTGAGAGCCGGATAATTTCTGGGCGTGTCCCTAATACGGTCATCACTTTTAATTTAGGCATGCAACTTCCTCGAGAAATGGGGTACTTGAAGTGATTAGATCAAACACAAATCTATCGTTACACTGGATCAGCATATGTGTCAGGATTGGATGGATCAAACAGATGGTGTGACCAAAAAAAGGTGATTACATCCTCATTTCCTGCATTCTCGATATGGTGGGTGTGCAATGGCGGCATATCTATTGCCACAGGGGAATCTCCATCGACCTGAAAGCTGTGCACTTCATCGTCCAGCACCCGCCGTATGCGGATAACAGCCTTGCCGCTCACCACTAAAAATCTCTCGATTAGATCGAGGTGAAAATGATCGCCACGCATTTTCCCCGGGAATGTGGTCGAGAGAAAACTCTGTGATTGATTTCCACCCTTTGCGGTTTCGAACAAGACACCGCGCTGATCCCTATTGACCTTCAACGGCATTGGGCAATGTTCGGGGAAACCGGCTGTGCGATAGCTGTTAAACAAGGCCAGGTCGAACGCGTCGTCCACATTAGGAAAGATATTGTTCGTATAAAGCGCATGAAAGCTACTCAGTTTCTTAAAAAGATCGACGACCGATATATCTCGCCCTTGGGGGATCAGGTCGCCAATAGTGCCTTTAAGCGCAGCATCGATAGCAATTTGCGCTGCCTCGCCGGCGTGCAACAGTTGCACGCGACCCTCCGGATTAAGGTCCGGCTGCTCATCTTTCCAGATTTTGTCGATCAATGTTGCCGTGACATTATTATAATAGGGGCGTGCACATTCGCCAAAAACATGCGGTAAAACCAGATTGGTATAACGTAGCGTATGCTGAGCCAAGATTTCCCCCGCAATCCGCTTGGAGCGTCCGTAAAATGTATCTTGGGTAGCATGAGTGGAGTTCGCATAGACAATATGGGGAGAAACTATAGCGGCTTCGCAGCCTGCAACTAGCTGCCGCGCTATGTGTGGATTGGCCTGTTCGACTTCAGTTTCCTCACCGCGATTGGCGCCGGCAAAATGCAGCACCACATCGACCCCGTTCAAAGCTTCCGCCAGCCTAGAAGTGTCGGCGAAATCTTGGCGATTTATCTGCACCAGTTCGTAGGGCTCGGGATTGCCCTGATAGCGAGCAGCACAATTTTGCGCATGTAGTCGTGCGCTGCTGTGCCAGCCTAGAAGCCCTCTGGCACCTGTGATTGCTACCTTCATTACTGTTCTGCTTTCCAGCTGTTCATCTCGGCTTGGACTTCTGGCAAGGATAGCAACAATTGTTTGACTCCTTCCACATTCAGACGCTCGGTATTGTGCGAATGGTAATCTTCCAGTTCCAGGGAGGTGTCTGCGCCCTCGACAAAATAGGGTTTGTAATTGAGATCACGCGTGTCCAGTTGAAGCCGGAAATAATCACCCATATCCTCTGCGGTGGACAGTTCTTGAGTACTAGCGAGTGTCTCATAAAGTTTTTCTGCATGGCGCCAACCAATTATCTGGACTTCATGATCGGGGACCTCAAACAACTCAAGTAAGGCAGTAACTAAATCAATAATGGTTGATGCAGCCGCCTTTTTTATGAACAAATCCCCTTGTCGGGCGTGATCGAAAGCAAATTTCACTAACTCGACACTGTCGCGTAAGGGCATTAAAAATCGCGTCATTTGAGGATCGGTAACGGTAATCTGCTTTCCAGCTTTTATTTGTTGGATAAACAACGGGATCACTGATCCTCGTGAACACATCACATTGCCATAGCGCACGCAACTGATCATAGTATCCGCGTGGCTACCAATCTCGCGTGCTGCGGATTGAGCAATTTTCTCCATCATGGCTTTGGAAATCCCCATCGCATTGATGGGGTGGACAGCCTTGTCGGTGGACAGGCAGACTAAGCTTTTCACCTTATTATCGATCGCCGAGCGGACTACATTTTCGGAACCTAGTATATTGGTTTTTACAGCTTCCAGCGGGAAGAACTCACAAGATGGCACCTGTTTCAAAGCGGCCGCGTGGAAGACTGCATCAACTCCATGCATGGCGCGATCAACGCTTAAACGGTCCCGGATGTCCCCAATATAATAGCTGATCCGAGCATCATTGAGCAAATTCCGTAATGCATCCTGCTTTTCTTCATCTCGGCTTAGAATGCGGATATTCTCGTAGCCTTCTTCTAAAAGCCCACGTAGCATAGTTTTGCCAAACGAGCCGGTACCACCTGTAATTAGTACACTAGTCATGCAATTTTCCAATTCATATAATTCAGTCATCAGCATTTTTGGGATTTTATGTGAGAGAAAGTGAACCTATAGCAGCGCCGTGCCTCAAACCACCTTATTTATCAAAAAATCAAATACTCAATAATTTGTCTAGGACGAAGATTGACGCTCGGCTTGCAGATACCGCCAAACTCAAGGTCACTTCGACCTAAACCGATTTCGGGCTGATATCGTGATTTCATATCCTTATTGAGCCAGAAGTCGGATCATTTTGGGTTTCTTCCAGTCCGATTTGGGTTGATGTAGCCTGTCTTTCTAGCCTTCGGCGTCAGGTGGCGACGATTGCCGCCCTTTCGAGCACAACCAGATGGCGCATGTTCTAAGCCAGTTTTGCATCCCTATCTTCGCGGTCGCCCGCAAAATGCCGATGGTATGCACAAATTTGTCGCCCATGCTGTGCTGGCATCCAAACACATGTTCACTCGTACTCGCACTTTTGAGCGGGTCTTATTGGCGGCTTCTTCACTCGGCGTGAGTGGTTCACCCGCTGCGTCCAGACCTTCATAACGGCGGCTCAAATCAAAAAATCCTGGCTGACCCACATTGTGAAATCTTTCCTCAGTTCAAATCTACTGAATCAGAAATCCGGCGCGGACGAAAGCGAGTCTTTCGAGGTGGCCCAAATACGTATGACTCCATTGAATTAAATAATCATTGGAAAACGGCGAAAGCTTTTCGGTGGGAGGCAACGTTTTTCAAGAAGTAAATATATTTACCTCATTTAGTTTAACGTCAAAGCCATCCCCAGTTTCCGAAGCGCGGCCATTGATATCAAGCCAATAATAGCTGCATCCAGACTTCGAGTTGTCTATTTGGAGATTAGTTCTTTCTCTTTGGAGCGGAATTCTAATGGTTTGCGGTACACCTTGCGTCGCCTCGGCGCAGTTCAAGCTAACGTTTATCCGCGTATTGTCAGAGATATGGTCACTGGGCTTTATGTCCAAAGTCACTGCCGCTGGGGGTAATTTGATGAGTTGGCGAGCAAGTAGCCCGCCGGAGTTTCGGATAGCGCTTAAAGCTAGATTTCCATTGGTGACGACTGCGCCGTATTCTCCGGTAGAGAATAACTGCCAATCAATTGGAGGATATTTGGGCGTCGTCGCGAAAGAGCTGTTTCTTAGCAAAGAGCCAGCTTCTCTATCACCCACTAAAAGTTGGTATAAGGAGTCCGCTTTCTCAAACTGTTGATTACTGGCCAGGGCACCAATTAGACTGGCATCGCGATAGATATCTTCATCTTCATTTGGATTATATAACATCTCCCGTAAGCGTGCGGCGTTCCCAATTACTTTTGTGTTTCGAACCACTGCGTCCCAAAATCGGTATGCCCACGGCGGGCCTTTTGCGAGTAGGCTTGCATATGGCGCTATGAAATTATCATCAGCTAGAGAGTCTGCCATCACCGGAATGATAACTGACGCCGCAGATGTGCTTGTGCGCAGCATTGTGTCATAATGGTGCAAAAGTGCGGGCAGGTCTTCTCGTGCTCCGCTATCGGCAATCATCCATGCGGTGATCAGGGGTTGCCGCCGCGAGAGCAATAATGACTTATTCATTAATTGACGTCTGTCCTGATCTGCTTCGCCAATGCCAAGAATTGCGATCGCTTCAGGCACCACGGGTTCGGCGATAAAGGCCGACCGCGCAAACTCGGTAGTCTTAGGATTAACATCATCAGGAAAATGCCCTGCATTTCCTGCAATGGCAGTTTTTATAGAATTTGCTGCTATTTTTTCAGCAGCAAATCCGTTCGTTGGGGAAAGAATGATGGCAAGCTCTGGTGCTTTACTTTTCGCTATCGCACCCATAGCCGTTAGGCCGGACGTTATGGCAATCACCAAGCCAATAATCCAGATAATGCTATTCTTCATCATCGTATGACACCTAATTATCGCCAGACTAAGCTATTTCAGATCCCTTACTGCCATAGCTATATTCATACGCATAGCCGTAACCATAACCACTATTTTGGGCTTGAACCTTCGTGACTATGCCTCCAAAAATATGCGCATGCGAACTACGGACACGCTGAATGGCCGCTTGAACACCCCGAAGCTTAACGCCGCCCGCCTCAATAGTATAAATTACGCCTTCCACAGAATCTGCAAGTAGGGGAATATCTGCTAATCCCAGCACAGGTGGTGCGTCGATAATCACAGTATCATAGGTTTCGGACAGCTTAGTGACCAGTTCACACATCCGTGTGCTGCTGAGTAATTCTGCGGCGTTAGGCGGTATAGGGCCTGCGGTCATCGCATCAAAACCATATTGGCTATCACGGTTAATCAAATTCTCTAAATCATCATCTCCCGCCAGATAATTGCTGAGACCATTTGCATTCTTGCCATTCAGCATTTTATGCAACGAAGGATTGCGCATATCGCCATCAATCAGCAATATCCGTTTCTTGGTACTGGCAAGGACCGCTGCCAAGGCCAACGCAGATGTACTCTTGCCTTCATTCGGCCGCGTGCTGGTCAGGAGGAATGATCGCGGAACGCCGTGATCTGTGAGGAACGCCAAACTTGTGCGGATCGATAGATATGCTTCCCAAGCGACAGATTTTTTGTCGTCAAGAGAGCGGAGAATATCTTCTTTGCCCAAGTCCGGGATTGAACCAAGCGGTGCGATCCCGAGTTTGAACTTGAGATCCGAGGGATCCTTCACTGTTTGATCAATCTGCTCCATTATGAAGACGTAGGCAGCAGCTAGACCGAGGCCCGCCAGTATCGCCAGAGCAATGTTGAGCAATAGCTTTGGGCTTGATGGCCGCTCTGGTGGCTGGGCGCGGTCGACGACAGAAATATTATTCGTTCCGACCCCGGCCACGCCGATTTCTTTGTAGCGCTGGAGCAACCCGTCATAAAGCTGCCTGTTAGTGTCCACTTCACGCTGGAAAATATTATACTGGATTGAATCGCGGCGTTCACCGCTAAATTGACTTTTTAGGCCATTAACCTGTGCGCGCAGTTGTTGTTCGCGATCCAGTGCCTCCTGATAGCGTGCGGACGTGCCTGTGCGGGAACGCGCTTCTTCGGCCGCAATGCTCTTGTCGAGCGCATTGATCTGTGTAGCAATCGCCATTGCGGCAGGATATTCGGGTTCAAACTGAACCATCAGTTTGGCATATTCGGACTGAATTTTTGCGCGTTCTTCACGAAGATTATTAAGCGCAATATTGGTAAGGGCGTTTTTGTTGCCAGCCCTCCCGCTCGCCTCGCTTTCAGCGGCGATACGATCGGCAATAGCAATGGCTAGAGCGGAATTCAGCGCTTCCAGATTTGCGGACGCAAGCGTTTTTTGGGACACAGTTTTCCCGTCTGCCGTCTGTTCTGATGATAATGTGATAATCTGCTTGTTATCGGCATAAGCAGATAGATTGCGCTCCGAATCTTCGAGTTTTTGTTTGAGATCCGCTAACTGCCCCTCGAGAAACTTTCGTGCATCGGCGGTAGAGCTGAAGCGCCTGTCAAGGTTTGAGGCAATAAATTGCTCTACCCATGTGTTGGCGATCTGCGCCGAAAGAGCTGCACGCGGGCTTTGAAAATCAATCGCGACCAAGCTAGAGCCACGGATCGGCGATATACTGATATGTGCTTGCAGAATATCTGCGGCTAGTTTGAACCGCAAGTTACGTTGTGTGGCAGATTGGGTCTTGGAATCATCTGTCAAAAGGCCACTATTGTCCGGATCGACATTGAAGGTTTCGAAAAAATTATCATTTGCAGTAAGATTTTGGGCTCGAACTACACGCTCCGCAAGGGAGCGCGATTCCAGTAGCGAATATTGTGTCTGATAAAATTCAAGATTCTGCCCGGCGCTATCGGATGACGTCACGCCTTCGACATTTGTCACCTTGTCTTGTTCGCGATTAATTTCAACCGTCGCCGTTGACGTATAATATGGCGTCATTAGCAATGTTGCAATAATGCCGAGTGCGATACAGGCAGCAAGGATGATCGCGCTAGCGACCCTATGACGCAGCGCCGCTTGCCAATATTGAACCAATATTGGTGTCTCATGATCCATATCGGAATAGGGATCGGTATCAGTAAAAATGCCCTGACCATCGCTAGAAGAAGTGTTGTTCATACGCAGACTATGTGTACCATCTATTAGTTTCTAAACAATATGATCAGCGGAGTGGTGATCAGTGGAGACGCTTGAATCAGGTCGCGGAACAACCGACGCGCCTGAGAATCGCCCACGACAATGACGTCATTAGCGAAAACTTCCGGATCGGAATAGGCGCCCCGCCGAATAGCTTTCAGATTATAAAGACCGGCCATCTGCTCGCCGTTGACGCTTCGGAAAATCACGACGTCGTCTAGCTTTGCGAATTCGGACGTGCCGCCGGAGGTCGCGACTGCCCTCATCAGCGTCATACGGCCAATAACAGGATAAAGCCCGGGTTTTTCTACTTGGCCGTCAACAGTGATAACCTGACTGACGGTTTCCTCTAGATTTACCGTGATCTGAGGGTCGCGAACATAGCGGCCCTGCAAACGCCTTTCCAGCTCATTTGCCAGTTCGCCAGGCGTAAGGCCAGAGGCCTCCACCACTCCAATTAACGGGAACGACAGGCGCCCACTGGCGTCAATCTGCACTTCCTTGCTCAAATCTTCAATACCAAACACATCGATTTTGAGTTTATCAAACGGTCCGATGAGATAGGGGCGATTGGAGCTTAGCAAGTCTACGCGTGTTGGCTCAGGAAGCCCCTCACTGGACACGACTGTTACGTTGGGGCTGCCTCCAAGTATGGTAGACCCGCCGCACGCAGATAACAGGAGAGCCAAAAATAGGATCGAAAGGCGCTGCATCATATTCGATAATTTCCGTAAGTTCTGAAGTCCGTTAGACGAAACTATTTATTGCGTAAACCGCTCATAGACGAGCCGTGCTTGATGATGATATGTAGTGCTTATGTTCTGGCTTTAAGCGCATTGCGCTGAACTGCGTTCATATTGTCTGTGAATATACACGCTATGACCGCAAATAAGGCGATTACGGATGGTACGCGTAATGGATAATCGCCGATGCTGCCCGCCAAAAATAATAGCATGACCATAGCAGCCATTATAACCGTGTATTTTGTAAAACGGGAGTAACGCCAGTCTTTGGTCAATCTTAAAAACTGTATAGCGGCCCATACAGTTGCTGCCGCACCGATCAATATTGCTGGGAGACCGCCTTCTATGGGAAATTGCAGCCAATCATTATGCGCCTGATTGAGATAAGAAGGTTTCAATAGTTCCTGCGGTTCGTATATCCGATATACATGCTCGAAAGTACCAAAGCCACTTCCCCACGGGAAATAGTCTCCCATCATTTTTGAAAGTGTTGGTACAAGCTGGCTGCGCAATTCTTCAACATTATCGTCACCGAAAAGCCGGTCAAACGCCAAAGAACGGGCAAAGTATACGGAGAGCCCCGCCAGTGTCACGATTAGGAAGATGCTAGAAAATAGCGTGAGCCGCCGCGACGCAAGCAATTTTTTTCTGGTATGATCGCTTCTGGCGGAAGGCTGACTTTCGATTGTATGCCGTCCAAAATAAACCAATATCATTGCGGTAACCAGTGCGGGGGCCATAAGAATCAAGCCCGCTCGCGATCCTGTTATAAAAATCAGTGGTACAATGATGAAAATAATAGCGATGCTGCTATAAAGCTTCAATGCAGCCTGCTTCGCAGTCATAGAACGGGACGCTGCGTTCCAGCCAAGCATGACAATTGTTGCTGTCAGTATAACCGCCTGGTGATTGCGATTAGCAAATAAGCCGACGGCAAGGCCATGACTGGTAATATTGTAAAGGTAGAGAGGGCTACGCGCAGGTCCGGTAAGCTGAAATATGGCCCACAATGCGCTTATCGCGGCCAAAGTTATAATAACAGCAATGGCTTGTGTCCGGCGCTTCTCATCAAGATTGAGATAAAGCATCATCGCAGAAATTGGAATGGCAAGCGAAAAAAGACTGTTCAATGTGCGAGAAGGCGAGAGCGTTAGCGGCCGCCATGGCTGCTCAATGCCAGCCAAGTCAGCAATATCTGCGAAAATCTGCCGCCCGGGTAACGCCGTCCAGACATGCGGCGGAAGAGGGATCAATTGCAATAGCATTAACCCGGCAAGTGCCAACGCAATAAAGAGGGGGAACGTCCTGCCTTTCCATGCATCCCAGTCCATGCAGGTTAAAGCATAGGCACCGAACAGCACGGCCAATGGACGAAGCAACACCAGCGACTGCACATCATCACGTGAACTACCGCCCATGAAAAACACGAGCGTCAGAAACGCCGCAAAAGCATAAAAGCGGGCATTGCCTCCGCTAAACCGCTCTCTAAGCCTATCGATTTTTCTTGTTATATTTCTGGCCATCCAAAATTCTTCTATAGCAAAAGACAATGCCGATCGGCCCATTTTGAAGCATATATTCCTTGTGTCGTTAGACATCATATGAAAGATTGGCAATGATGTTTGTTTGATAACACATGTTTACAAAACGCCTACGGAATGCTCAAAACGTATTTATAAAGTGTTCCAACGAACCAGCATCCAATACCGCTAAGTGGTTCCGTGCTATGAGTGCAAAGCGGGCGAACGCGCAGCCAATTGGAAGTCGGGGTATGTAGCGGGGTGGATTTTGGATTTGTCGAATATATTATACCATGATTTCAATGCCTAGAGATTTTAATTCGAATTCCTCCGTGTCGGCCAATGCAAATTTTTCACGTCTGCTGAATTTATAACGCCACGCTTCTGATGGCTTATTCCATTCATACTCTAATTGCCGTCCAGCGCAGACATCCTCAAACTGTCGTTAGTCAAATTGCTCAGTTCTTTAATTAGCAAAATATTAGCCTAATCCTGCTATTTAGTGGGCCATGCAAAGCAGTCCAACATCAAAGCCGAAGGTCGTCACAATCTTCGGCACAAGGCCAGAGGCCATCAAACTATTCCCCGTGATTCGCGCGCTGTCAAAACGCGGCAACCTGAAATGCATCAGCTGTGTGACTGCACAGCACCGCGAAATGCTGGATCAGGTATTGGAAATAGCCGATATTCAACCCGACTATGATCTCGATCTGATGCGCGCCAACCAAAGTCTGGATGAACTTACCGGCCGCCTTCTTACTGGTATTGGCGATACTCTCGACGAAATAAAACCGCAGCGGGTGGTTGTACAAGGTGACACGGCCACCGCGATGTGCGGAGCGCTCGCCGCCTATTATCGCAAGATTCCGGTTAGCCACGTCGAGGCAGGCCTCCGCAGTTACAATATATATCATCCATGGCCAGAAGAGGTGAACCGTAAAATTATCGGGACCATCGCCGATCAGCATTTTGCACCGACCGAGACATCTGCAGCGGCGCTGCGTAAAGAAAATATCCCCGACGAACAAATAAGCGTAACGGGCAACACAGTTATTGATGCATTGCTGGTGACAACAGAAAAGAACCGGACCGATCAATTCATAAATGAAGACCTGCAGAATCTGTTCAACAAATTCGCCGGCAAAAAAATCATCGGGGTTACCAGCCACAGACGCGAGAATTTTGGCGATGGATTGACCAATATTGCGTCAGCCCTTCGTGAAATCGCTCGCCGCGATGACGTCGCGTTGATCTTCCCGGTTCACCTTAATCCTAATGTGCGCGCGATTATGAACGATGCTCTTGGAGAGCTGAGCAATGTTGCGATGATTGAACCGCTGGATTATCCAAATTTCGTGGCTTTGCTAAATAAATCTACACTGATGCTCACCGATAGCGGCGGCGTTCAGGAGGAAGCCCCTGCTCTTGGGAAACCCGTATTAGTAATGCGCGACACCACGGAACGGCCTGAAGGGATAGAGGCAGGTACAGCAAAATTGGTGGGGACCGACAGAGGTGTGATCGTCAAAGAAACCAACAAGCTGCTAGATGACAAAAAATATTATGATGCAATGGCAAAGGCCCATAATCCTTTTGGCGATGGGCATTCCAGTGAGCGAATTGCAGATATTATCGAGCAAAGCCTGATATCCTAAAAGCACGCTGTAAAAACTCGCCCTCCACATCTTCCATTACCGAAATCTTTACGATGTTCACCTATCGTGAGTCCTGAAATTTTACGCCCCTTATGGCGCGTTCAGGAGAAATGATTACCATGCTTTCCGACGAGAAACCTTCCGTTTGCGTTTTAGGCCTTGGATATATTGGCTTGCCAACGGCGGCGGTCATCGCGCGTTCGGGATGTGCGGTGCTCGGCGTTGATGTAACGGCCCATGTCGTAGACACCGTTAATAGCGGCAAGATTCATATTGAAGAGGTTGATCTGGAAGGCCTCGTACAAGGCGTCGTCGCACGAGGCACCTTACGGGCGTCTCTGCAGATTGAACCTGCCGATGTATTCGTTATTGCGGTACCGACCCCCTTTGGCGCAAATCATGTTCCCGACACCAGCTATGTAATGGAAGCCGCGACCAATGTTGCTGCTGCCTTGAAAGCCGGGGATACCATCATATTGGAGTCCACATCCCCTGTCGGGACAACGGAGAAAATGCGCGACTTGATTTCAAGATTGCGCCCTGACCTCAAGATACCCGGACTTACCAATGATGTTCCCGACGTCGCCATTGCCTATTGCCCAGAGCGCGTCTTACCGGGACGCATTCTTGAAGAACTCACGAATAACGACCGGTGCATAGGCGGTATAACGCCGCGCTGTGCCCGCAAAGCATTGGGGTTTTATCGTCGCTTTGTCCGGGGCGAATGCGTAACGACAACCGCACGCGCGGCGGAAATGACCAAGCTGGTCGAGAATAGCTATCGCGACGTCAATATTGCCTTTGCAAATGAGCTTTCGATTGTAGCGGACGAGATGGATCTTGATGTGTGGGAGGTTATCCGCCTCGCCAACCGTCATCCCCGGGTCAACATATTACAACCTGGTCCCGGTGTCGGCGGACATTGTATCGCGGTTGACCCGTGGTTCATTATTCATGGCGCGCCCAATCATACACCGCTAATTCGTATTGCCCGCGAAGTAAATGATGCCAAAATCGATCATGTGCTGGAACAAGCAGCACAGTTGATCGACGAATTGCCCGGCATATCTGTCGCCTGTTTCGGTCTGGCATTTAAAGCCAATATTGATGATTTTCGCGAAAGCCCCGCGCTTAAAATCGCCGCCAAACTAGCGCAGAAATATGGTGGACGTATAAAGATTGTGGAGCCTTACGCGAGCGAATTGCCGACCGCCTTTAACGGAACCGGCGCTGCGTTAATCGATATAGATGAAGCGTTGGAAAACTGTCCTGTCATGATCACGCTGACAGATCATGATATTTTCAAATCCATCCCGTTGGATGAACGAGCCGGGAAGGTCGTGTATGACACCCGCGGTATCTGGCCGGATCAGCCGGATAATGTTCAGGCGGTCACTGGTCTTCGCCTTGCGAGCTAATAATTCCTGGACTCCCAAAAACTCTTAAATCTCGTCGGCCAACTCCGCCAATGTTGCCAGACATTCTCGTGCCAACAGTTTGCAGCGTTCCGGTGACCAGCCTTGTTCACTATCTGGTAGATCGCGATTGTCCTTAAACGGCATTTCCAGCGTCATTGCCACGGCGCCGAAGCGTTCGGCAATCTGATTTGTGGACATGGAGAGATTCGACTTGCCCTTAGCCGCCGTGGGATAGCCCAGTTTTGTTTGAAAATCTGGCGTGCGCGCCGCCAGCCGGTCGCGATAGCTGTTATATTTTCTGCCTTGGTCTTCGGTCCAGCTCGGGATGCCCTCAAAACCGGCAATAAACACGGCCGGGATGGCCTCATCGCCATGGACGTCCATCGCAAAATCAACCCCGCTTATATCCATCGCGTTACGGACGCACAGGACTTCGGGGCTTTTTTCTGCGCTAGGCTCATGCCATTCGCGGTTGAGGTTGGTTCCAGCGAAGTTGGTCCGCAAATGCCCTCGGCCTGAGCCATCCGGATTCATATTCGGAACGATATGAAATTGGCATTTTTGCAACAAAGCCCGGGCGTGGGGATCAGCGGGGTCGGCAAGCATTTCCAAAGCGCCCTCCATCCACCATTCTGCCATGCTCTCACCGGGATGCTGGCGCGCGTAAAGCCAGACTTGTTTATGGCCCTCACCCATCTCGAGGCAGTCGATTGGTTGTCCTTCGAGCGAGTGGCCCAAAGTCCGGCAGGTGACGCCTTCAACCGAAGCCAGTTCAGCGATCAGATCATGATGTCTGTCAATGCTATAGGGTGCAAAATAGGCAAACCAGACAATATTGCTGGCGGCCGTGTAGCTTATCGAAAGCGTGCCCTTATTTTCATCATAACGACTTTCGGCGCGCCCCCAATATTCCCGGTCTTCGCTGACACAGGCATTATATCCGGGCCACCCTTGCGGATAAGCGGAGTCTTTCAGGCCGTTTATATTGAGTTCGAGCGTCTCTCCGATCTCGCAAGTAACGCGAAAATGGAACCATTGGAAAAACTCGCTGTCCTTATCTTTTCGGATCGACAGTTCGGCCTTCGCGCCGGTCACTTCATGGACGTTGATATTTCCGCTATCAAAAGCGGCGGTGATCTGGATATTTTGGGTGCTCATGGCACTATGATACTAGTTCCTGACTCTCCGGGGAAGTCCTTGAATAACGCTTCAGCTAATTTAGAGGCTGCGAGGCCCGGCTGCGAGGCCGGCGAACCATCTTTGGCTTCAAGGGAAGAGCGCCCTTCCCAGATCGTCTGACTATCTGCGCGGCGGCTGATGCGGACGGATAATTCGATCGCGATTTTGTCTTTCGGCTTGCCGCTCAGATCAATGCCAATGCCTACACCTAGGCCAGAGCCATAGCTGCCGGTGCTTCCACCAACTCCAACCGATACCGGTGACCGTCCTTCACCAGCGGAAAGACGGCTTTGCTCAACAGTAACCCGCGCGACATATTCGCTTTGCCTTGCATCCGTCCCTAGGCTGGAAAAGCCCACGCGCTGTAATTCACGCCGGACAGCGGCCTCATAGGTGCCTTGCTCTAATATCCTGCCCTGCGTTTCATCCGATGCCGACTCGATAGCCACCGTCCCGGTAGGTATCTGTGTGTCCTGCGCGATGTGAAAGCGGGTGACATTCACTGGCGGCATCGCGGCCACACAAGCGTTCAAAGCCAGCGATAAAAGGGCTAACCCAAAAAATTTTTGCATAGACATGTCTTTCCAACTTCTGACCAATGGCCCTCTATCGTAGCCCAAATTCAATTATTTAGGCGTAAATAATTGCATCCGCATGGCTCCATGGTTAACCAAATGAGGAGTTTTCTCCGATATGCCCCCTGACACATCAATTTTATGAGGAAATAATATGCCAGATCGCTTCACAATATTGGTTACTGGCGGCGCAGGCTATATTGGTAGCCATGCTATATTAGCTTTGAAAGATGCTGGGTGGCCGGTTGCAGTCATCGATAACCTTACCACCGGATTTCGCTGGGCAGTCCCAGACGATGTGGCATTTTATGAGGGCGATATTGAAGATACGGCGCTGGTTCAAAAAATCATTAAAGAACAGAATATCGGCGCCATCATGCATTTTGCAGGATCGATCATCGTTCCGGAATCTGTCGAAAACCCCCTCAAATATTATCATAATAACAGCGCCAAAAGTCGCAGCCTGATTGATTCAACCGTGACGGGCGGCGTGAAGCATTTTATCTTTTCGTCCACCGCCGCAACCTATGGCGTTCCCGAAGAAAGCCCTGTGAGCGAAGAAACCCCGCAATTGCCGATCAACCCCTATGGCATGTCCAAATTGATGACCGAGCATATGCTGCGCGATGTTTCCGCCGCCCATGACTTTAATTTCTGCGCCTTACGCTATTTTAACGTAGCTGGCGCTGATCCAGCAGCACGAACGGGGCAATCGACGGCAGGGGCCACGCATCTCATCAAAGTTGCCGTGGAGGCAGCCTTGGGCAAGCGGGACAGCGTTGCCGTATTCGGCACGGACTATGAAACGCCCGACGGCACCGGCGTCCGCGACTATATTCATGTTTCCGATCTCGCCGCAGCCCATGTGCTAGCCCTAGAGGCACTAATTTCCGATCCGGATCAGAATCACTTGCTTAACTGCGGCTATGGTAAGGGGTTTTCGGTGCTCGAAGTGCTGGACGCTGTAGACCGGGTCACGAATCTTAGGGTCACACGCAATTTGGAAGGCCGCCGCGCCGGTGATCCCGATTCGCTGATTTCAGACAATCGCGCGATCATGAAACGCTTCCCATGGCAGCCCCAATATGCGGATTTAGACAAAATTGTTGCCCATGCACTGGCTTGGGAGCGTAAATTGGGCGAAATTCGCGGAGAATGACCGACCTCAATGCTTGACTTTGGCGGACCACAACCCTAACTGCACCGTCTGCATACGGCTTAGGCTGTTTTCAAGAAATTCAAATTATTAAGGCGTGGTACCAAAATGAAAGTCCGCAACTCTTTGAAGTCGCTCAAAAACCGTCATCGGGACTGCCGCGTGATCCGTCGTCGTGGCCGCACCTATGTGATCAATAAAACGAATCGCCGGTTTAAAGCGCGCCAAGGCTAATCTCGTTTCATGGCAGGAACGACTGCCATTTCTAAAATTGATACGGTAATTTTTGACATTGGGAACGTGATTTCTCGTTGGGATATCCGTTTTCTTTATGAAAAGCTAATCGATGACCCGCAGGAGCTGGAATGGTTTCTGAAGAATGTCGTCACGCCTGAATGGCATTTCCAACATGATGCGGGCCGTAATTTTGCTGACACCAGCAAAGAATTAATCGCACGGTTTCCAAATCACGCTGCATTGATCGAGCTTTTTTATCCGCGATTTAATGAAACCAGCCCCGGCGAGGTCGAGGGAGTTGCGGAACTTATCGCGCGCCTGAGCTGCGCTGATGTCCCCCTATTTGCCATATCCAATTTCTCTGCGGAATTCTGGCCAGACTTTCGCTCCGACAGGCCCGTTTTTGATAATTTTGCGGATATTATCATCTCGGGAGAGGAAAAACTTATAAAGCCGGATGCTGCCCTATATCGGCGCGCGCTAGACCGGTTTGATATCGCGGCTAGCCAATGCCTGTTCATTGACGACCGGCTGGATAATATCGAAGCTGGCGAAGCCCTAGGTATCAAAGGACATCATTTTCATGACGCCCTGATATTAGAGCGCGAGCTGAAATCACTCTCATTATTATAGCTGGTAATAGGACACGACAGCGAGCCGATATCAACCCTGGCTGAGAAATTTCTTCATATTCCGCGCCGCTTGGCGGATACGCTGCTCATTCTCAACCAATGCGAGCCTCACATAGCCCTCACCTTCATCGCCAAAGCCGGGGCCGGGAGCGACCGCCACACCTGCTTCTGCAATCAACCGTTTAGAAAACTCCATGGCGCCCAAATGTTTGAACTGCTCAGGGATAGGGGCCCATGCGAACATGCTGGCCTCTGGTGACGGGATGTCCCATCCGGCACGGCCAAAGCTTTCGACCATGACGTCGCGGCGCCGTTTATAGAGCGCGCGATTTTCCGCGATAATATCCTGCGGTCCGTTTAAAGCGGCTGTTGCTGCCACCTGTATCGGTGTGAATGCACCATAGTCGAGATAGCTTTTAACCCGTGTCAGCGCCCCAATTAATTTCTGGTTGCCGACCGCAAATCCCATGCGCCAGCCAGGCATAGAATAGGTTTTCGACATGCTGGTAAATTCAACCACACATTCTTTTGCGCCGTCAATTTGCAGCATTGAAGGCGTTGGCGTGTCGCCAAAGTAAATTTCAGCATAAGCAAGATCACTAATCACCCACAGCTTATTCTCGCGGGCGAAATCGACAACCTTCTGGTAGAAGTCGAGGTCCGCGACATAAGCGGTCGGGTTGGATGGATAGCCCATGACCAATACAGATGGCTTGGGAACCGAATTGCTCATCGCATATTCGAGCCGGGTAAAGAAATCCGGGCCCGGTGCAGCGGGAATCGTCCGGATAACCGCACCGGCTATGATGAACCCGAAGGTATGAATGGGATAGGATGGATCAGGAGCCAGAACGACATCGCCCGGCGCCGTTATGGCTTGCGCAAGATTAGCCAGACCTTCCTTGGAACCCAGCGTAACAATGACTTCACTTTCCGGGTCGAGGTCAACATCAAAACGACGCTTATAATAAGCTGCCTGAGCCTTGCGCAGGCCCTTGATACCTTTGGAAGCGCTATAGCGATGAGCTGTCGGGCTATACGCTGTTTCTGCCAGCTTATCGATCACATGCTTTGCCGGCATGCCGTCCGGATTGCCCATGCCAAGGTCAATAATATCTTCCCCGCGGGCTCGCGCCTCTGCCTTCATCGCATTGACTTCAGCGAAGACATATGGCGGCAGGCGTTTGATGCGGTAAAATTCTTCTGACATGATACAGTGATTCCGGCGTTTCGTTTTACAGAGCGGATGCTTTGCGCAACTTTGCTAGTAATGTCGAGAGATTCAAGACAAATTATGAGTTGCGCTACGTTCGCGCGCGGGCTTGAACACGGAGCCTAGACCGTCAAAGTTCGCGCTCCCCGCATCACACTGTGACTGGTACTACTCTTCATTACCGTCGATTTGGTCCGAATTGTATCGAGGAAATGCCAAGTCGAAGTGGCTTTTTCCGGAGTCAGGGAAACCGTCATATAACCGCGACTGCCAGTTTCGGCCCACTGCAATTTGTCATTGGTCTTGGTCACGGCTTGGGCCACCACTGCTGGATCGATTCCCAGTGTATAGGCTTCGAAACCCGGAGAGGTCACACTATGGCCGCCAAATTCAACCCCGGCGGGTCCATGCTCAGTATCCAGATTAAATGCCCATGCATTATGGCTATCGCCTGATAGCACGATCAGATCAGCATCCGCTTCCTGTGCTGCCTCAAGCAGCCGTTTGCGCGCTTGCGGATAACCGTCCCAGCTATCAAAATTCAGTGGTAGGCCAATTTCCGCCGCCAGCGCGCCTACAGCAATACGGGCCTTAGCATATGCCGGCGCATTATCGGATACCCAGTTTTGCGCTTCTTGCGGCTGACGCAGTTCGCCCATCAAGCATTGCTGCGACAGGACCTGCCATTTTGTTCCAGCCGTACGGGATTTCGTCATCGCCTCCGCAAGCCATGCTTCCTGCACTTCTCCCAACATTGTTCGCATGGGGTCTTGCCACTCACCATCGCGAAAAGTGGTCAGCGCAGTTTTCATATCGCTTTGCCCTTTCAGGGCCGTGTCGAGTTCGGGTTGTTTACTGCGAGCACCGATCCGGCTCTCGGTCACGAATAAGGTGGCGAGATCACCAATTTCATATTGGCTCCAAAGCGGGTCCGTGGCGTCATGATCGGATACAGGCATCCATTCGCGGTAAACCTGTTCGGCAATGCGTTTGCGAACCTGCCAATCGCCTTCGGTATCAGGCTGATGATTTTGAGCGCCATCCTTATACGCATCATTAGCAAATTCATGATCGTCCCACATGGCGATCATAGGATAGAGCTGATGGATACGCTGCAAATCGGGGTCGCTGCGATAGGCCGCATAGCGCAGCCGATAGTCGGCCAACTGGACCATTTCATGCGCAGGATGAATAATCCGGCCTGCAACCGCTCCATCTTTGGACGGATAGGTTCCAATCGGATATTCATAGAGATAATCACCGGTATGAATGATTAGGTCGAGATCATCACGTTGCGCCGCATGGGCATAAGCATTAAAATAACCAAATGGCAGATTGGAACAGCCAAAAACGCCAAGGTTGAATTTTTCGGTCTCGCCATGCGGAAGCGTACGAGTACGACCAGTTGTAGATTTTAATCCATCGGGCGCGATAAAACGAAAATAATACCATGTGTTGGGCGTCAGTTCTTTTACCGTGATTTTTGCAATATGATCGCGGCTTGCCGAAGCGATCACTTCACCAACTGTTTTCGCGCTGGAAAAATCCGCGTTTTGAGACATTTCCGCTACCAGCTTTGTATCACCATTGCCCACATGGCGCGTCCACAGCAGCACAGAATCTTGCCGTGGCTCTCCACTTGCAACCCCATGCGTAAAGCCGCCGGTCCGGGCTATGGCAGTGGATGCAGAGGCGGACATTGCGCCCAAGCCAAAGGTTCCTAACTGGATCAGCTGACGGCGGTTCAACGATGACGTCATAATTTATCCTAACAGACCAAGAAGGAGTAATATGAACAAAAATAATGACAAGCTAATGACCGGGCCAATCAACTAATCAGTAATCAAGCCGATACGCAGTCTATACCGCTCCCCACAACATATTGCTGCCGTGATCGTTAGCGTGCCAAAATCCCGGCCATTATTAAATCAACTGTCTGCTCGCGATAAGCATCCCGCATTTTTTCGTCGAAATCATCGCGACCATAGCAATATTTCCAAACCAGTTTGCCCGTGAAGAAACGATCGGCAGCGCCGGAGACAGCGTAATAGAATAGATCCGGGTCGATATCCCGGAAAACGCCAGTTCGAATGCCATCGCCAACAAATATATTATAGGCTTCTGACAGCGGTTTGAGATATTTTGTCGCAATATCGCGCGCACCTTCGGGTGGCAGTTCGCGGATCAGCCGCATCGTTAGCCTATGGAGATAGGGATATTTATAATAGGTATCGATGGCAGCACCAAGATGATGGCGTAGCTTGTCTTCAGGGGGCATATCCTTAGCGATGAGTAGACCCACATCCTCGATAATTTTGGTCATGTCGCGTTCGAGAATTGCTTCGAGCAAACCGTCTTTATTGCCGAAATAATATTTGACGAGCGCACTGTTGAGGCCCGACCGGACCGACAGCTCGCTAAAGGAGATATCAATTGTATCGCCTTCGCGCATGATCAAACTGGCAGTCTCAATCAGTTTTTCGCGTGCGCTCGCTCCGTCGATATCCCCTTTTTTATCGGACACATTATCTGCGCTCATATAACTTCCCCTAACTCGGCAGGCCCTTAATACCCGGACCTAACCCAAAGTGGTTACTTATAAGCAGGTTCCTCCCACCAAGGAAAGGTGTCTGGCATATCTGTTGATACTTTATCCGGATAGACGGGATCGCGCTTTTCTAGAAAACTGGATATACCCTCCGCCGCATCGCCAGATTTCGCGCGGTTGTAAATGATCCGGCTGTCAATTTTATGCGCTTCCATCGGATGATCAGCACATGGTATTTGCCACAACATTTGGCGGGTCAGCGCAATAGAAACGGGCGCGGTATTATCAATAATTTCCCGTGCCAGAGCATAAGCTGCGGGAAGCAAGTCTTCCGGTTTGTGGATAGAACGGATCAATCCACCGTCAAGGGCTTCCTGGGCATCAAACACCCGGCCTGTCATACACCATTCCAGCGCCTGCGGCCGGCCCACGATATGCGGCAGAAACCAGCTAGCAGCTCCATCGGGCGCAATGCCGCGACGAGTAAAGACAAATCCAAAACGGGCTTTCTCACTCGCAAGGCGAATATCCATGGGCAATTGCATGGTTGAACCGACACCAACCGCAGCGCCGTTCACTGCCGCAATAACCGGCTTCAGGCATTGGTAGATACGCAGGGTCAACTTACCACCGCCGTCACGAACGCGCGGATCAGAATAATCATCTATGGGATCGCTACTCGCAAACGGCCCGCCGCCGCCCTCTGGCGTCAAATCGGCACCGGCGCAAAACGCCCGATCACCCGCGCCTGTTACAATGACTGCGCGGACATCATCGTCGGCGTCAATCTGATCGAAAGCATCACACATTTCCTCCAACATGGTGCCCGTAAAGGCGTTCATTTTTTCAGGGCGATTGAGTGTTATCGTCGCGATAGAATCGGTAACATCATAGCGGATTTGCGTGTAATTCATGGGGAGGTTCCTGTTTAGTAAGCCCCTCCCGCACCGGGGAGGGGCTCATATATAACTCGCTATATTAGCGAGGTGCCATACGGATGGCGCCATCAAGACGCACATCTTCGCCGTTGAAATAGCCTGTTTCGATCATGCACAAAGCGAGTTTGGCATATTCATCGGGCTGCCCCAGACGTTTCGGAAAGGGCACAGAAGCTGACAATGCATCACGCACGTTTTCGGGTGCTCCTGCGAGCAGTGGCGTATCGAAAATACCCGGTAGAATCGTATTTACGCGAATCCCTTCAGCCATCAGATCGCGCGCAATCGGAAGCGTCATACCCACTACGCCGCCTTTTGACGCGGAATAGGCAGCCTGCCCCATTTGGCCATCTTCGGCAGCAACTGAGGCTGTGTTTACCATCGCACCGCGCTCACCATTTTCATCAAGCGGATCCAATGTCAGCATACCGGCTGCTGATTTCGCGATGCAGCGAAAGGTGCCGACCAGATTGACCTGGATGACAAAATTGAAAGCGTCGATTGGGAAATGGCTGATAGAGCCATCTTCACGGTTGCGCTTTGCAGTTTTGATCGCGTTACCGATACCGGCACAATTTACCAGAATACGCTCTTGGCCATTGGCTGCACGTGCTTTTGCAAAACCGGCATCGACGCTATCGTCCTCGGTTACATTCACCTTGCAGAAAACGCCGCCAAGTTCAGCTGCCAGAGCCTCCCCTTTTTCTTCATTAAGGTCAAACAAAGCGACTTTGACGCCTTTTTCCGCCAAGCGGCGCGCCGTAGCCGCGCCTAGTCCAGATGCACCGCCAGTGATAACCGCTGACATTGTGTTGTTGAGTTCCATAAATTTACTTTCTTTTTCAGTCTTAGTTCAAACGCTCGATAATCGTCACATTGGCTTGACCACCGCCCTCACACATGGTTTGCAGACCATATTTAGAGCCGCGCTGTTCCATAGCGTTGAGCAAGGTTGCCATCAACTTTGTACCCGAAGCGCCCAGTGGATGACCCAGTGCAATGGCACCCCCATTAACGTTGAGCTTGTTTCGATCAGCGCCAACATGTTGCAACCACGCAAGCGGTACCGGGGCAAAGGCTTCATTCACCTCGTAAAGGTCGATGTCACCAATGTTCAAACCGGCGCGCTTCAAAGCCCGTTCAGTCGCAAATAAGGGTTCTTCGAGCATGATTACAGGATCACCGCCCGTCACGGTCAGATTAACAATCCGTGCGCGCGGCGTCAGGCCGTGATCTTTCAGAGCTTGTTCTGAACAAACCAGAACAGCACTGGAGCCATCACAAATCTGGCTGGCGTTAGCAGCCGTAATCGAGCCGCCTTCCTGTAGTAATTTGACGCTACCGATGCTTTCCATGGTGGCGTCAAAACGAACGCCTTCGTCCACCTTATGCATTTCTTCGCCTTCAGGCGTTTCGATTTTCACACCAATAATTTCATTATCAAAAGCACCGGCTGCGATTGCAGCGATTGCCCTCTTATGGCTTTCCAGCGCAAATTGGTCGAGGTCTTCGCGGGTGAAGCCATATTTTTGCACTATCATTTCCGCGCCCATAAATTGGCTGAATTGAACGCCGGGAAAGGCTTCTTCCATACGAGGGCTTTTATTATTGCCCAGATCGGCTTTGTGAAACAGCACCGATGTCGAACCCATAGGTACGCGGGTCATGCTTTCGACGCCATGCGCCAATACCATATCCTGTGTACCGGACATCACGCCCTGCGCGGCAAACTGAACGGCTTGCTGCGAAGATCCGCACTGGCGGTCGATCGACACGGACGGGATGCTGTTGGGAAGTTTTGATGCCAGAACGCAGTTGCGCCCGACATCGCCAGATTGCTCACCGCCCTGTGACACACAGCCGGTAATGACATCTTCAATTGCGCTAGGATCAAAATCATTGCGATCCGCAATCGCATCAAGCGTCGCTGCGCCCAAATCCACGGCATGCGTTCCTGCAAGTCGGCCACCACGACGACCGCCTGCGGTGCGTACTGCGTCAACGATATAAGCGTCTGACATTTTTACTCCTTGATAGATGAGAATCCAATATTTAATTGGACAGTTAAACTTGTGCTGGCCGAGCGTCAAATAAAAAAGCCGGTCATCATCCTTGTGATAACCGGCTTTTTTATAATCTAAACCTGTATTTTAAGCGGGCACATTGTCTTTCTTGACCGTAATAACCTGCGGATAGGTGAATTCGAGCAGGCCTTCCTTGCCATATTCCGCACCAAAGCCAGATTGTTTATGCCCACCAAAAGGAGCGAATGGCGAGAGATGAAGAAATTCATTCACCCAAACTGTACCGGTTTCTAGCTGTTCGGCAATTCTGACGCCTTCGTCCGGATTGGCGGTCCACACCGCACCGGCGAGACCATATTCACTGGCATTGGCGCGGCTGATCGCTTCTTCTGTGGTGCTGAATTTCATCAGCGGCATGATCGGGCCAAATTGCTCTTCGGCCACAATCCGGGCATCTTCCGGTGGATTATCAAGAATTGTAATCGGCACATAATATCCAGGAACATCGGGATCATGATCACCACCGACCAGGAATTTATAGCCATTATCCTTGGCATCCTGAACCAGTTCCAACACGCGCTCATATTGCTTCTTGTTCTGTACCGGTCCGACTGCGGTCCCTTGCTGTGCGCCATCGCCAACTTTTACGTTTTTGGCATAAGCGGCAATTGCGGTGCTGAGTTCATCATAAATATCTTCGTGGATATAAATACGCTTTGCCGCGACACAGATTTGACCGGCATTGGTGAAGCTTGACCAAAAAAGTTGCTCGGCCACTTTTTCGACATTGGCATCAGGCAGAACGATAGACGCGTCATTACCGCCCAATTCCAAAGTAATCCGTTTCAGGTCTTTGGAAGCCCCTTCCATGATCTTCTTGCCGGTCGCGGTTGAACCGGTGAACGTGATCTTGTCGACATCGGGGTGCGAAGTCATCAACGGACCCAGGCTGTCTTCGCCGGTAATGATGTTCACAACGCCGGGAGGCGCAACATCCTTGATCAGTTCCGCCAAACGCAATGTTGCGAGCGGTGTAAAGGGTGAAGGCTTCAGCACGATGGTGCAGCCGGACAACAGGGCCGGAGCAATTTTCTGGACAGCCATCATGACCGGGAAATTCCACGGCACGATACCGGCGACAACGCCAACGGGTACCCGGCGGGTGCGGCTGTAACGCTCATCTGTATCTTCGTTAGTTTCGTCATCGAGATCCAATGTGGATTGCGCACCGGCCATCATCGATGCGCCCATAATTTCGCCCTGCGCCTGCGCATGTGGCTTGCCCTGTTCGGCAGTCAACAAACGAAACAACTCGTCGAGATTTTCTTTAATGGTTGCCGAAATTGCCTGAACCACTGCACGACGTTCTTCTATGGGTTTTTTGCTCCATGCCGGGAAAGCGGCACGGGCTGCTGCAACTGCTTGATCCAATTCAGCTGCACCGCAGGATGGCACCTGACCGATAACTTCTTCATTGGCGGGGTTTACCACATCCAGCACCTTGGCTGTGCTAACCATCTGGCCATTGATAAGATTCTTATATTGCGTGATCATTGCGGTCTCCTCTGGGATTTCTGCTGAGTCTTTTCTACTTCGTATCTATATAGCTAATTACAAGGCTAAGCATGCCTCTCATTTTGATAGAGTATATCTGAGCGGCAGGGTTTTGAGCCCACCGACAAAACTGGATTTGGCTCGTTTAGGCTCTCCGGCCAGTTCTACCGTTTCGATCCGGTCAAGCAGTTCATTGAACAATATTTTCATCTCCATCCGCGCCATGTGCAAGCCCAAACATTGATGCGCACCGGCACCGAATGCCAGATGGCGATTGGGCGACCGGGCCGCATTGAACTTACGAGGATTTTCAAAAATCCGAGCATCATGATTGGCCGCGACATAATTAATCATCAACCAATCCCCTTCCTTTACGATCACACCGCCAACCTCAACATCTTTTGCGGCTGTGCGCATGAAATGCTGCACCGGTGACGTCCAGCGGATCGCTTCTTCAACAATGCCCGGTAATAGGTCACGGTTGGCTTTTAGCCGCTGAAACTGTTCGGGATCCTGAGCCAGCGCCATCATCGCGCCCGCCGTCGATGCCGATGTCGTATCATGTCCCGCGGACGCGACGATGATATAATAGCCTGCCATATCACGGTCACTAAGATACTCGTCATCCACCTTCGCATTAGCTATCACACTCGCGACATCATCAGTCGGATTAGCGCGCTTTTCTTGAGTTAATCTGGCAAAATAGGCCTCGAAATCTGCAACCGCGCCGACGACCAGTTGGGTAGTCTGCTCAACAGTCATATTCGGCACGCCGGTTTTGCTGAGATCTTCATCCTGACCACCGAACATTTGCTGGGTAAGGAACAGCATGCGCTGCTCATCTTCTTCCGGCACGCCTAATATCTGCATCACCACATGCAGGGGGTAAGGCGCGGAAACCAGCGGGACGAAATCAGCCTCCGTTCCAGATTCAACCAAGCGATCGACGGTCGCCTTGGCCAAAAGGCCAATCTCGGCTTCCAGTTGCTTCAAATTTTGCGGCATGAACCATTCTTGCGTCAAACGGCGATATTTAGGATGTTTCGGCGCATCCAGCGCGACCAGAGAGTTTACCAGATGCGGACTGCCGCCAGTAATAGTCTTGATCATCTCTTCGCCTTCGCGAAACCCGAACAGTACACCGCGCGGATTATTCAGGAACGTTGCATTGTCCTTGCTGATCCGCATCACATCATCATAGCCGGTTACGAGCCAAAAAGGATCGTGCAGATCGCCATTCTCGATTAACGCAACTGGCATGTCCCGGCGCAGCACATCAAATTTGTCAAGCAAGCTGTCCCATTCGGCATAGGCAGACGGATCAATAACTGCGGCCGCGATGTCCGCAGGTGCTTTTGCTACTGCGCTCATTTCATATTCCTCTCAAACAATTCGGCTGCCGGTCTTGCCCCAATACTCATCGCGGAGCAGGCGCTTATAAAGTTTTCCCGTAGCCTCGCGGGGCAGTTCGGCACGGAAATCAATCTGACGCGGGACTTTCACGCCCGACAAAGTTTCCCGCAAATATGCCTCTAGTTCCTGGGCAAATTCAGGCGTTGCGTCAGCCATGTCGGATGGCTGTACGACCGCGACGACTTTCTCACCCATATCCTCGTCAGGCGCTCCGATAACGGCGGCATCCGTAATTTTCGGATGGGTGACAAGCAAATTCTCAATTTCCTGCGGATAGATATTCACACCGCCAGAGATGATCATGAAGCTCTTACGATCGGTGAGATGAAGAAACCCATCCTCGTCAACTTTTCCAACATCGCCCAGCGACGTCCAGCCATGTTTGTTAGATGCAGCTTTGGTTTTCTCGGGATCATTGTGATAGGAGAACGGATTGCCTCCCTCAAAATAGATTTGCCCCTCTTCCCCGGCGGCAACTTCATTGTCATCCTCGTCACAGATTCGCACAGTGCCAATCAAAGCCTTGCCTACCGAGCCCTTATGCTCCAGCCAGTCGGCGGAATTTATGAAGGTAAAGCCATTGCCTTCGGAGCCGGCATAATATTCCATCAGCACCGGACCCCACCAGTCGATCATCTTTTCCTTCACTGGCACTGGACAAGGTGCCGCGGCATGGACGGCACTTTTCAAGGTCCACACGTCATATTTTGCGCGCACCTCCTCCGGAAGTTTGAGCATACGGTTAAAATGTGTGGGCACCCACTGGCTGACATCCACTTTATATTTTTCGATCAGGGCCAGCGCCTGTTCGGGATCAAATCTTTCCATGATGATTGTGGTGCCGCCCATTTTGTGGACGGTCATGCACCAGCGCAGCGGCGCAGCGTGATAAAGCGGAGCAGGCGATAAATATATGCAGCCGGGTTGAAATCCAAAGGCCGCTTGCGCCATTGTGACCATAGCATTGGGTGCGGCAATATTCTCGTCCTCTGGAAAAGCTATGCGAACACCTTTGGGCCGGCCGGTTGTGCCAGAGCTATAAAGCATATCCGTGCCATGGCGTTCATCATCAATCGGCGTGTCGGGCATAGCTGCCAATGCCGGTTCCATGGCACGACCATCTTCTATGCCATAAATATATTGCGTCACATCGGGATTCAGTTTGCGCAGTTCATTGACCACGCTCCGTTTGGATTCAGCGCTCACCAAGAGAGAAGCACCACTATCGCTCAAAATATAAGATACTTCGGCTGCCGTGAGGCGGCTGGGAATAGCGACATAGTAAAGGCCCGCGCGCTGCGCGCCCCAAGCGAAGTCGAAAAAATTCGGATGATTGTCCAGCAGCACGGCCACCGTATCACCAATTTGCAAACCCTCACTACGGAACAGATGCGCCATGCGGTTGGACGCTTTGTCCAGCTCGCCATAAGTTTCAACGGCGCCACTGCTGGCCATGATGACCGCAGGCTTGTCGGGATTTTCCTGCGCGTACAGATAGGGATGCATCGGCTGCTTATCTCCAATTGGGGGCGATCACCTTACTCGGCGATTCGCATTTCCCCCATCATGGTTTAAGCGCATAGTTAAATCAATGAATTGTCATATCCCTTAGGAATAGACAAAAAAATTATCCCTTAATTCTCCACATATATATCCACAGGCACGCTGAGGTCCGCAAATACGCGGCCAATCGGCGACATGCTGCTGGCGCCTTCTTCAATCGCCTGTTCCAGTTGCATCTGTGCGGCGGCGCTATTGAGCAGCACCAAAACAGTTCTGGCTTCGCAAATAGCGGCCTTGGTAATCGTCACCAGCGGCGCATCGCCATCATCGGGCATGATACCGACAGCGCGTTTCTCTTTCGGTCCATCAAGCGCTTCTTCCATATCGGCGCTTTCCATGATCCCTGCGGTACTGCCATCAGCGCCCATGCCCAGCCAGACAAGGTCCGGTGGCCATTTCGTGTCCTGCAGCCGTGCATCGGCGGCACCGCCAGCCAAATGATAGTCGTCATTTTCTGTCGCAATCGGCAGCACCCGAGCACCGCGCGTTAGAAATAATTGTGCCAGTGTTTTCACATGGCTGCGCGGATCATCGACCGGCACCAGATAATCATGCGTCGGAATGATTGTGACATATTTCCACTTGATCTGCTTTTCAGCCAAGGCCTCTAGCACAGGCATGACTTCCGCGCTTACCGGCAAAGCCAACAGCGCTTCGCCCCGCGCATCGAGCGCGCTTTCGATAATGAAGGCAATATCGCCCGCAACGGCGCCAACCATTTCTTCATGGTCGTCAAAGTCCCACCATTCGAGTTGTGAATCTTCACCTTCCGGCAAATCATCCAAATCCCATGATTCGTCTTCACTCATATCGCGTCCTGTTCTGCCCGTATCTGATTCGGGCCCTATCTATTCGGATCATGTCTATTCGGGCCGGAGTCTTGTTCCCGCCAATCTCTTATTCGGGCTTCTAATCGCTGGAGAAATCAGCACAAGAGGAAATCCCGCTTTTCAAATTCTCAACTTTAGGCCAATTGGGGCCCGAAAAGGCGATTGTTCTATGACAGAAAACTATATTCTCACCCTGACAGCCAAAGACCGGGTTGGTCTGGTGGCGGCTGTAACTGGCTTTCTGGCAGAGCATGACGGCTTTATTCTTGATAGTCAGCAATATGCCGATCTGGAGCAAGAGCGCTTTTTCATGCGCGTCCAATTTCAGGGTGCAGGCGAGAAGTTTCCTTCAGGCGTGCGGGAGTTGAACCAAAAATTTGGACCAATCGGCACGCAATATGCGCTCAACTGGACATTGGTTAGCGATGCCGTCAAACCCAATATTGTCATAGCAGTCTCAAAGGGCAGCCATTGCCTTAATGACTTACTTCACCGCTGGAAAACCGGCGGACTGCCCGTGAATATTGCCGGTGTTGTCAGCAATCATGAAAGCCTGCGCGATCTCACCGAATGGCACGATGTGCCGTTTCACTATCTTCCCGTGATGGCCGATAATCGCGCAGAACAGGAACAGGCCATTCTGGACGTGATGGATCAGGAACAGGCGGATTATCTGGTACTCGCCCGTTATATGCAGATATTATCCGATGATCTGAGCACGAAATTGGCTGGTCGCTGCATCAATATCCATCACAGCTTCCTACCCGGTTTCAAGGGCGCGAAGCCTTATCATCGTGCGCATGAGCGCGGCGTGAAGCTTATCGGTGCCACCGCCCATTTTGTTAGCGCCGATCTCGACGAAGGGCCGATTATCGAGCAAGCAGTGGAACGTGTCGATCACCGGGCAAGCGTTGAGGATATGATCCGTATCGGCCGCGATATCGAGGCACAGGTGCTGGCCAAAGCCGTCAAATGGGCCGGCGAGCACCGGATATTGCTCAACGGTACCCGAACGGTAGTCTTTCGCTAACCCTAATTCTGTTGCGGCTAACCGGCTTCTGCCGCGTCCAGCAACACGCCCGCAGGTCGTAATATCGTCAGCGAGGCCGGTGCGCCGCTCTGCTTTTCCTGCGCTGTGATATCAACCTGCACAAACCGGCCTTCTTCTGTCAGCTTGGCGTTTTGGGTCCATGTCCATTTAAGCCCGCCATTTTCTTCCTGCCCGCTGCTTTGGCCGAGGCTCGGCGGGCGCGGGTCCGTGAGTAATTCCACCGCCCGGTTACGAACCACAGATTGCGCAACCACCCGCAATTCAAGCTCGGCCGCATTATGCGTCGTATAGCCTTGTAGCCGGATCAGCGAGAGAGCGGCCAGACTGAACACCGATAAGGCGACCATCATTTCTATCAGCGTGAAACCGCCTTCGCTGGAATCTTTGCCTAAATAGGTCATGGCGTTTCTCCGCTGCCCGCCAATTGAACATCACCCATCGGGGCAATCACAATATTCCGGGCAAATTCCTTATAGCTTAGCTGCACCTCTGCGCGATCGCTGGGTAATCCGGTGCTTTCAAAACTGATGAGCATCGGTCCAGTATCTCCAACTGCTGCGGTTACCCCGTCAGACCAGTCGGTGGAACGAAACGGCTTATCCTCGATAACCGACCAAGTCCCTTTGCGCCGCTCCAGAAAGCTATAGCCGGACGGTGTGACCTGCACCGCCATCGGGCGGGACTGCAATATCGCATTGTCTCGTAGAGCAGCCGTGCGAGCCGCAAATTTTTGCGCGTCCTGTTCCAGATCATTGCTGCCGTCCGGAAAGGACAATACGACAATGGACGCCATCAAGCCCATTATCACTAATACAATCATCAGTTCCACCAGAGTGAAACCGGTCTCACGATGATTTTGATTCAGGCTCAGGCGGAGTCGCATAATATAGGGTCACCGGTTCAATCCGATCCCTCTCTTGCAGAAGCGGCGCGACCCTGCAATGTATGATCAATCAATCTGTACCATTCAGACAAATAAGCAGGTGAGGAATTATATGAGCGACGTCGTTCTTTATAACAAACAAGACCGTGTAGTCACCATTACATTGAACAAGCCGGAGACGCGCAACGCGCTGTCGACTGATCTGTGCACCGCCCTTGTGGCGGCGATTAAAAAAGCTGACTCCGACCAAGACGTGAGCTGCGTCATCCTTGCCGCCAATGGTAAAAGCTTTTCCTCTGGCGGAAATCTCCACGAGATAAAGGCCATGACGGCCGAACAAAAAATGACGCCGCTGCAAATTGAACAATGGTATAAAACGGGCATTCAGCAAATTCCGCTGACCATGGCAGAAATTTCGGTTCCGGTTATCGCAGCGGTCAACGGCCATGCTATTGGCGCGGGCAATGACCTGACTACCATGTGTGATATCCGCATCGCCGGTGAAGACGCGATTTTTGCCGAAAGCTTTTTGCGTGTCGGCATCATCCCCGGCGACGGCGGCGCATGGCTGTTGCCGCGTCTGATCGGTCAGGCGCGGGCCAACCAGATGCTGTTTACCGGTGAATTTATTGATGCCCAAAAGGCGCTGGATTACGGCTTGGTATCAGAAGTGGTGGCCAATGATGAATTGCTCAAACGCGCCTATGAACTGGCCGAACAAGTGGTTGCGCTGCCGCCATTGGCTATTCGAAAAACCAAAGAACTGGTGCGCACCGCGCAAAGCGTAACGCTAAAAGAAAATCTCGATCAGGCGGCTTTGTTTCAGGGCGTATTGCAACAGCTCGACGACCATCAAGAAGCCATTGATGCTATTTTGGAGAAGCGTAAGCCTATATTCAAAGGGAAGTGATCATGCTGAAAACCGGATATCTAGCCGCCGCTTTATTGGCCGTGGTACCCCTGCTCATCGCTGCTGGCGAACCACCCGAAGGCGTGGCCACTGCGGCGACCAAGGCGGCCAATGCAAAGGTGGCGAAAAGGCTGCCCATTGCGGATCAAACAGATTTTGAAAATGCCAATCGCGGTTTTCTAGCCAAAATAGAGGACAAACAAATCCTCAACGAAGACGGCTCCGTCGCTTGGGAAACCGGTCAGTTCGATTTTATCAAAGATACCGCGCCCGATACTGTCAATCCGTCGCTCTGGCGGCAAGGAAAGCTCAACAGCATCCATGGACTCTTCAAGGTAACCGAAGGCGTTTACCAACTGCGTGGCTATGATCTGGCGGTTATGACCTTAATCGCGGGCAAATCCGGCTGGATCGTCGTCGATCCGCTCACCACGGCTGCACCAGCCAAGGCCGGATTGGCGCTGGCAAATGCGACATTGGGACAGCGCCCGGTTCAAGCGGTTATCTTTACCCATAGCCATGGCGATCATTTTGGCGGAGTTAACGGTGTCGTCTCAGCTAAAGACGTGCAGGACGGCAAAGTGCAAATCATCGCGCCGCACGGTTTCCTGCGCGAATCTATTGGCGAAAATGTCCTCGCCGGAACGACGATGAACCGGCGCGTCCAATTTCAATTCGGTACCAATTTGCCGGTCGGAAAAGCTGGACAAGTCGGCACCGGCCTTGGGCAATCCTTGTCAAAAGGCGATTTATCCCTTTTGCCGCCGACCAAAAGCATCAGCAAAGATGGTGAGACACTCATCATTGACGGCATCACTTTCGAATTCATGGACGCCAGCGAAACGGAAGCGCCGGCGGAACTGATATTTTACCTACCGGAATTTAAGGCATTGCACAGCGCCGAAGTCATCACTCGCAATTTCCACAATGTACTCACGCCGCGCGGCGCACTGGTGCGGGACACTTTGAAATGGAGCAAGGTGATCGACGCAATGCTCGCCAAATATGGGCCAAAGTCGGATGTCTTGCTGGCCAGCCATCATTGGCCAACCTGGGGCAGCGACAATGTCCAGACGACGCTTAAAAACCAGCGTGGTCTGTACCGCTATGTCCATGACCAAACACTGCGTCAGGCCAATCAAGGCGCGACGATGCATGAAATTGCCGAGAATATAGGCGAGCCCGATTTCGCAGCGACAGATTTTGGCGTCCGCGATTATTACGGCACGCTCAACCATAATTCAAAGGCGGTCTATCAACGCTATTTTGGTTGGTGGGACGGCGTACCGGCCCATTATAACGAACTGCCACCCACGCAAGAATCACAGAAATATGTCGCGGCCATGGGCGGCGCAGCCAAAGCACTCTCGGTTGGAGAAAAAGCCTTTGCTTCCGGCGATTATCGCTGGGCTGCGACTGTGTTCAATCATATCGTTTTCGCTGATCCGGCGAATGAAGCCGCCAAAAAATGGCTCGCCTCCACCTATGAACAGCTTGGTTTTCAGGCCGAGGCCGGGACATGGCGCAATATCTATCTGGCTGGAGCGATGGAATTGCGGAAGGGCAATGATAAAAGCGCAACCATCGCCACCACCAATGCGCGTGTATTAAACAGCATTCCTGCCATTGACCTGTTCGATGCCATGGCCGCGCGTTTTAATCCGGAAAAAATGGGCCAGACAGTTGGTATTGTCCAATTTACTTTCCCTGACCGCAAGGAAGCGGTCAGCGTTGATCTGGGTAAGAGCGTAATGTTCCCGCGCAATGGCACAAATAATCAATCCACCGCACAGATTACCATCAGTCGCAACGATTTTACGCGGTTGTTGATGCAGGAGGCAACGGCACAGCAGTTAATGGCATCGGGCAACATGCAGGTCGAGGGCAATGCGCTCTTGATGGTGGCCATGTTCGGCGCGCTTGATCCGGTTGATCCGCAGTTTAATATCGTAACACCCTGAATTTTCATTCCAGAGGCTTTTCCATGCAGCGTTTTAATTTCCCTGTCGTTCAGCCTGATCCCGCACTCGAAGAGCTTCGCGCCGAATTGCAGGTGTTTCTGAAAGAAGAACGGGATGCGGGTAATTTTCGTCCGGAACCGGAATGCTGGATGGCGTCTGCGGATATAGAATTTTCGAAGAAAATGGGGAAACGCGGCTGGATCGGCCTGACATGGTCCAGCCAATATGGCGGGCATGACAAAACCGCCCTGGAACGCTATATTGTGACCGAGGAAACGCTCCGCGCTGGTGCTCCGGTCGCCGCTCATTGGATCGCGGATCGCCAGCACGCCCCGATGTTGCTGGAACATGGCACAAAGCAACAGAAACTGGATATCTTGCCGCGCATCGCCGCAGGAGAATGTTATTTCGCCATTGGCCTGAGCGAGCCGGGTGCCGGTTCGGACCTCGCCAATGTCAAAACCAAGGCAGAAAAAGTTGATGGCGGCTGGAAAATAAATGGGCAGAAAATCTGGTCGTCCGGCGCGCATATTTGTCATTATATGGTCGCCTTGCTGCGGACATCACCAGCCGATGGCCGCAACCGCCATGTCGGCCTATCTCAAATCATGATCGATCTCAGCCTGCCCGGTGTGACGATCAAACCAATCGTTGATCTGTCCGGCGATGCGCATTTTAACGAAGTCTATTTTGAAGATGTTCTTGTACCTGAGGATGCGCTGCTCGGCGAAGAAGGCGGCGGCTGGAAGCAAGTAACGGGCGAATTAGCAATGGAACGTTCGGGGCCGGAACGATTTCTGTCGAGCTATATCACATTAGAGACCGCTCTATATCAATTGCACGGGAAAATGGGGTCCGATTCCCATGCCCGCCTCGGCAAACTCATTGCAAATCTGCGGACCTTGCGCGGCATGTCGTGGGGCATTGCTAATCTGCTCCATCAAGGCGTCTCTCCGGAAACCGAAGCTGCCTTGGTCAAGGATCTCGGCAATCGTTTGGAAAATGACCTGACACAGCAAGTCCGGGCATTGCTCAATGATCTGCCGGAAGATGAGTGGAGCGATGACATGCGCCACATTTTGAATATGGGAATATTACGGTCACCGCCCAATACCCTGCGCGGCGGGACAACAGAAGTTATGCGCGGAATTACCGCGCGCCAATTAGGGCTACGCTGATGATCAATACAGAAGCCATGGTCGCTCAAACCACCGCAAAAATTTACGCCGATCTATGTGGGCGCGAAATACCGCATGAGGCAGAATCGGGGAAATATCCCCAAAGTCTGTGGGATGCGCTTGTTGGAAACGGTCTACCACTGGCTTGGGTCAGCGAAGAAAACGGGGGCTTTAGTGCAGATTATGATGAAGTCTTCGGCGCGATCTGGGTATCCGCACAGGCCGCGTCACCGGTTCCCTTTGCAGAAACATTAATCGCGAACTGGCTGCTCGACCGGGCAGGAATCGCCATTCCCGATGGGGCATCCAGCTTCGCAATTTTAGATGCTCATTCAACCGACATTCCTTTTGCAAGTGTCGTGGATAATGTGGTTATATTTGACACTATCAAAAGCGAAATTGCCCTTTTCAAAACCGCCGATGCAGTGGCAGGAGAAGCCCATTCGCTATCACCAGATGGAGAGAACCGCTTGGATTTTTCCGGCGCCAAACCCGTCGCGAGTTCATCGACGGAGCTGTCCCGACGCGCAGTCGAGGCGCTCATCCTGACAGTCCGGGCGGTGCAAATGGCCGCTGCCATAGAGGCCGCACTAAATCTTTCTATCACCTATGTGTCCGACCGCGAGCAATTCGGACGCCCGTTATCCAAGTTTCAGGCCATCCAACATCAGTTGGCGGTTGCTGGATCTGAAAGCGCAGCGGCAACCATGGCGGCAACCCAGGCAGCCAGTGTTCTGGCACGAAATATTGGTGATCCCGAAAAAGCCTGGCATGAAGCGGTGGTTGCGAAAGTCCAGATCGGCCACAACGTCGAAGCTGTAACGGTTCCTTTCCATCAGGTACATGGCGCGATGGGCTATACGCAGGAATATGATCTCCATCATTACACCCGCCGCTTATGGGCATGGCGGGACACGCTAGGCAATGAACATCATTGGTCGAGATTGCTCGGCGCGGAGCTTGCCGTAACGTCGCCGGACCAGCTTTGGAAAGGCGTGACAACCGGCGAATGGGTTGCTAATTAACTAACCGGTTAAACTGATTCTCAAAATATCCGATATCGCCTCCAATCATTCCAAAGCACAGGACCCAATTCTATGAAAACACGTATTACAGAGCTTTTCGGCATCAAACATCCGATCATCCAGGGCGGGATGCATTATGTAGGCTTTGCTGAATTGGCAGCCGCCGTTTCGGAAGCAGGCGGTCTTGGCATCATCACCGGTCTGACCCAGAAAACACCAGAAGATCTCGACAAAGAGATTAAGAAAGCCAAAGCGCTGACCGACAAGCCTATTGGTGTGAACCTCACCTTCCTGCCAATCGTCAACGCGCCCGATTACCCAGGCTATATCAAAGCGATCATCGATAATGATATCAAGGCTGTCGAAACAGCGGGCAACAACCCTGCCGAATATCTCCCCGCGCTAAAAGAAGCTGGTGTAAAGGTCATTCACAAATGCACCGCCGTGCGCCATGCGTTAAAAGCCCAGAGCATTGGCTGTGATGCAGTATCGGTTGATGGCTTTGAATGTGGTGGCCATCCCGGTGAAGATGATATCCCCAACATGATCCTTTTACCAAGGGCAGCTGACGAACTGGACATTCCGTTTGTCAGTTCCGGCGGACAAGCTGATGCACGCAGCCTGGTTGCCTCCCTCGCCATGGGCGCGGAAGGCATGAATATGGGCACGCGCTTCATCGCGACTAAAGAAGCGCCCGTACACCAGAATGTCAAAGATGCGATTGTCGCGGCTAGTGAGCTCGACACCCGTTTGGTAATGCGCCCGTTGCGCAATACCGAGCGTGTATTGACCAATCCCGCGGTTGAACGTTTGCTGGAAATAGAAAAGGAAAAAGGTGCGGATCTGCAATTCTCCGATATTATCGAGCAGGTTGCGGGCGTTTATCCGAAAATTATGATGGAAGGCGACATGGACATCGGCGCGTGGAGCTGCGGCATGGTTGCTGGTCTGATCAACGATATCCCGACCTGCAAAGAACTGATCGACCGGATCATGGCCGAAGCGGAAGACATTATTAACGGTAGACTCAAAGACTTTCTGGCTAACTGAATATGAGGTTCGATCGAACGCTTTAGCGCTTCGTTGACGGCGACATCGCGATCATAATGGAAGGTGCTGCAGAAGTTCTGTGGCGCCTTTTCCTGTTGCAAAAGCCCCGGACTTTCATCCGAAGGCCTTCGCTCTTATCCTATCGGATAGATTTAACGAGATATCGCGTTGCCAATTACGGCGCCGATAATGCCACTGGTGACGCCAATTAAAATGGCATCGTTACCCGACTGAACCCAGCGATAACCTCGCGGCGCGTTTGAAAGGCGATAGGCACGAGGGTTGCTAATAACCCGATAGTTTATCGCGTGACGGCGGTCAAAGTGCTGCCCTTTAGACCAGCGCTTCTGGTCGACAGTGTAACGGGTATTCGAATAGTGGTTGTTAGCGCTTTTTCCACGAACGTTTCTATCGACCGTCGTGGTCTTGGTAACAACACGTTTGCCATGCTTGTTCGTCACAGTTTTACTGACCGTCTTATGCGTTGCAGCCTGAGCCTGTGCAGTAATCATAGGCGATGCAACCATTGTAGACGCAGCCAATATCATCAGAAACTTTTTCATAATAAACTCCTCTTGTACGCGGCGCCTTCTGCGGCGTCAGAAACAGTTATGACGCAGCGCGGTCGCAAAGATTTGTCAGATTCCGGGTTTTTTGTATCAAATTGTCACGAAGACGGCGGTTCGTTAATCTACCAATCAGGTTTGGGAACAATCCCACAGAGCTAAAACAGAGCGCAGGGCAGTGACAAAGGCAAGCGGCTGATCGAGCATCAAATGATGTTCCGCCTTGGGCACAGCAATCATCGGAATATGCGTTCCGCCCAGTTCGCGCAAATGGGCCACGCTATCGGCATCAAACAAGGTGCTGTTCTCGCCATAAACCATCGCCAACCGGTGCGGCAGGTCGGCGATCCTTTGCGGGGCCGCCATCCACTTAACTTGGTCATTTTCACTACGATGGAACACTTTCGGATCAAATTTCCAAGTCCAGCCACCGTCTACACGGCGCATGCTATGATATGCCATATAGTCCAATAGGAAAGGAGACTGTGCATCCTGTGGAGGGGATAGAATAAAGCGTCCGCGCGCAGTCTCATAATCCGGATAGATATTGCTTGGGCGATCCGACCTGCCAGAACCCGGCGAACCGCTACCCTTTTCAAAATGGGCCATAAGCTTCTCTGGCCGCATGATCATCAGATCGCAGATAATTAGACCGCCAAACCGCGAACCCGCCAATTCCATTGCTGTGAGGGCAACTCCGGCGCCAAAGCTATGCGCGATAATTTTCGGTTTTACCGGCCCTGAAAAAAGATCCAGCGCATCGGCAAGCGCAACCATATCTTCCCCGCGCTGTTCGCTTTTAAATTCTGCCCCAATTTCACTTTCACCCATGCCAGCCAGATCATAGGCGACAATATCATATTCCTCGGCAAGAAATGGCGCAATAAAAGCAAAACAACGCGCATGGGCAAGAAAGCCATGCGTCAGCAGCAACGCAGGATTACCGCGTTTCCCCCAACGGAAATAATGGACTTTTTGTCCTCCAACGACAATAAATTCTTCCTCACGCGGAACATCTAGAGCTTCAGTAAACCATGATGGCAGGTCATATTGACCAGCCCAAATATCGACGATGTCTGTGCTGGTCATGAATGGCCTATTTGCCTTTCCAATTGGGTTTACGTTTCTCAGCAAATGCGAGAGAACCTTCCTTGGCATCTTCGGACGCAAATACCGGCCCTATAATTTCAGCCTGTTTTATCCATGCCTCCTTACTAGTCCAGTCATAGCTTTCGTTGATGATGCGCTTCGTTGCCTTCAATGCCAAAGGTCCATTGGCGGCTATAGTGGCAGCCAGCTCAATTGCCGCATCCAGCGCGGGACCATCGGTCAGGCGATTGACGAACCCGACTTCGTAAGCACGTTGGGCGGAGAAGAAATCGCCGACCAACGCCATTTCCATCGCCACGCGTTTGCCCACCAATTGCTGAAGCTTGATTACACCCCCCGCCGCGGCCACGAGCGAGCGTTTTACTTCGGGAATACCAAATTTTGCTTTGCTATTGGCAACACAAAGATCACAAGCCAAAGCCAGTTCCAGACCACCCGCAAGGGCATAGCCTTCCACAGCTGCGATCAGTGGCTTTTCTGGCCCTTTTTCAGTAATACCACCAAAACCATAACCTGCAACAGAAGGTGTTTCACCGCGCAAAAATCCTTTCAGATCCATACCGGAACAAAATGTTCCGCCAGCACCGGTAATAATTCCGGCGTTGAGGCTGTTGTCATTATCGAGCTGCTCCATTGCCGTGCGAATGCCTTCAGCCGCAGCTTTGGTCATCGCGTTTTTGGCCTCGGGCCGGTTAATAGTGACGATGATGAAACCATCTTGAATATCTGTGAGTACTTCTGACATTTTTGTTTCTCCTTTAAATTTTAATCGAATAATAAGCTGGCTAGTTTCGACCGTTGATAAGCCGCGTCACCCATAAGGGCACCGTCAAATATGGCTTTGCGCCGGTGTAATTGGGCATCGCAGTCGTGCGTGAAACCAAATCCGCCATGAAACTGGATCGAACGATCAGCCGCGCGGCTATAGCTACTATGCGCCTGCGCTGCGGCCATGCGGACGGCTACTTCGCCTCGGCCCTGCTCGCCCCAACTATGCGCTGCGCTGTAAAGATGGGTGCGCGCTTTTTCATATTCCACATAAATGTCGACCGTCGGATGCTTTAAAGCCTGAAAGCTTCCGATAATCTTGTCGAACTGTTTGCGGGTCTTGAGATATTCGAGTGTATAATCGATCACAGCTTGGGCTCCGCCGGTCATTTCAGCGGCGTGAATTAAACCGGCTGCAAGTTCGATTTTCTCAATAGTTTCGCGAGACCGGCTAACATCAAATAGCGCGTCTGCGCTTATTATTACTCCATTGAGATCAACTTCATAGCTGCGCGCTGTTTCGTCGATGATCACTTCCCGCCGCAATGCACTGTCATTTAATGTGGATCGTTCGATCAATGCAAAACAGACATCAGCATCCACCTTTATCGAAGCAATAATCAGTTCCGCGCTGTCTGCCCAACGGACCAGTTGTTTCTTGCCGGAGAGGGTGACTTTATCGGCTTCCCATTTGCCGGAGCATTGGATATTGCTCAGATCCCAGTCGCCATTATCTTCGGAAAGTGCCAAAGTTGCCGCGCAACCGGCTGCTATTTTGGGGAGCCACGCGGCTTGCTGGGCCTCGGTGGCGCCCGCGAGCAGCGCCTGTGCGGTCACTGTTGAAGAGCCGAAGGGTGTATTCATAAGGTTGCGGCCCATCTGCTCGGCGATAGGGACGACTTCAGCCATAGTCAGCCCGACACCGCCATGGGTTTCGGGAATCGCAATGGCCAGCCAGCCGAGTTCGCCAATCTCTTTCCAGACTTGCGGATCATATCCCAGTTCATCGTCAATAAGAGTCCGGACCTTGTCCATGGGTGACTTATCGCGGCAGAAATTGGTCGCGACTTCCATTAATTCTATTTGCTCTTCGGTTGTACCGATGCTGCCTAAATTATCCATGTTCTGATTCCGGTCTATCGTGTCTTTGGCAGACCAAGCGCATGCTCGGCGACGATGTTGCGCTGAATCTCGGACGTGCCGCCGCCGATGGTGGCGGAAAAGCTGTTGAGATAGCTGCGATGCCAATAGCCATTATCGACCGCATTTTCATCACCGACATAATAGCCGGCCTTGGTCCCCTGAAAACCCAGCGAGAATTCGGTTAATTCTCGGATCAATTCGGTCCGCGCCAGTTTGTTCATCAGCGGCAATCCCATCGGCTTGTCCTGCATTAACTGGGGCATCCGGCGGCGGGTGTTATTGAGGTTCAGCGCCTGTATATCGATCATAAATTGCGTCATCTTGTCGCGCATGACCGGATCGTCGAGCAACGGCTTGCCATTGCGCATCGAATTTTTCGCCAACTGGACGATCTCCATAGCGTCCAGTTCTTTGACAAAATAACCGCCCACCGGTTTGACCTTGGCCCCGCGTTCATATTCCAGCGTTTTCATCGCCATGGACCAGCCATTGCCCTCGCCGCCAAACAGACAGTCGGCGGAAATGCGCGCATCGGTGAAGAAGGTTTGGACAAAGCCATATTCACCCGTCAGCTTCTTGATCCGGCTGGTGCTGATCCCGTCAATTTTCATCGGGTTGAGAAAAAAGCTAAGCCCCGCATATTTATTCGGTGCATCGAAATCAGTCCGCGCGAGCAGGATCATATATTTTGCCCGGTCGCCAAGAGATGTCCATATCTTGGATCCGTTGAGCACATATTCCTTGCCATTTTTCACGGCTTTAAGCTGCGCATTGCCCAGATCACTGCCATGTTCCGGTTCGGAAAATCCCTGACACCAGATATCTTCGGCATTCAGCATGCCTTTTATATATTTATGCTTCTGTTCTTCCGACCCTAGATCAAGGATCAGCGGCCCTGCCCAGCCATTGCCAATCGCATTGAGCATGATCGGCGCATCATATTTTTTCATCGCGCGGGTCGCGACCCGTTGAAACTCGCTATGCAAACCGCCGCCGCCATATTCCTTTGGCCAACTGGCGCCCAAATAGCCCGCTTCATGGACTTTGCGCTGCCAATCGCGAAGGAAATCAAATTGTTGGTCGGTGCTCACTTCCATGAAGGTCAGGGGCAACATGAAGCCGGGATCACGGACGGTATTTTCCTTGAACCACGCATCGGCCGCCTCGGAATATTCCTTTAGCGCGACTTTATCCGGTTTCTCGGCCATCGGCTTGCTCCTCTATATCCCTTATCAATATGGTCGGTGGAAGAATCCCCGACCGACCGATACTCGCAAAATCGTTAGAAATTTAATTGAACGACTAAATTACAAAAAGCAATGGTTCGATAGCGATGAGAGAGAGAAAGGACGAGCGAACAGAAGCCACTGATGTGCCGGACCTGTCATGCCCATCGCGGATTAATCCTCGATTTTAAAGACGGCGTGCCGACTAACAACCTTGGGAAATCCAGGGAGAGCGATGCGATCGGCAGTCTTTTTTCCCCATTATTCGACTATCGTGTGACACAGGTCATTGCCTGCTGATTTCAACGCGTTAGAATTACGAGCATAGGAAATGGGAATGGTTGTAACTCGAACTGCGGGCCGACCATCAATGACTGGACGCACCATATCGCAATTTCAGGCCATAAATTATCTAGGAAACACCCATGTCAAATTCAATAATTTCTATGTGTAAGGCCCTTCAGATCGGGCTTACGATATTCGCCTTGGGCATAACTGCGTCAGCGTCAGCAAAAGAGCTGAAGCTTCCCAATGGCGGCAGAAATGGCGTGGGCATGGGTTGTCCTGCCAGTTCGGTCGCTAGAAAACTAAAAGCTGGAAACAAAGAGTGGACGATGGGAATTAGTGATCGTCTTGGTTTTCCGACAAAAAAGGGTGCCGAATGGAAAATGATATGCGTCCATACTAACGGTACTAGCGGTACATCAACCACCTGTTCCGACGACGGCTACATCATTGCAGGGACAGAAAGCGAAGATATGTACGTTTCCTGCTACCGAGGAAAACTACCTGAACGGTTCAAATAGTTTCTAAAACTTCTGTAATAATCCTAAAAAAAGGGCTCCGAAAACGATCCAGAGCCCTTAATTTACAATCTTATTTGTCAGCTTAGCCCACCACGATCATCACCAATGATGTCGCAATCAGCGCCGGTGTTTCGGTGCCGTCAATTTCGACGACGACATTATAGGTCAACAACCAGCGGCCCGGCTGTTTTTCGACCGCGTCGACCAGCGTATGGCGTCCACGAACCTTTGACCCTGCACGCACAGGGTTGAGGAAGCGGACTTTATCAAAGCCGTAGTTAATGCCCATCAAGGTGCCTTCGAGACCCAGCGTCGTGCCTTCGGATAGTCTTGGCAAAAGCGAGAGCGTCAACAGACCATGGGCGATAGTACCGCCAAATGGTGTGGCTTTGGCTTTTTCTTCGTCAATATGGATGAACTGGTGGTCTTCGGTGCAATCGGCAAATGTGTTGATCCGGTCTTGGCCCACTTCGACCCAATCGGACACGCCGACTTCCTTGCCTTTCCAGCTTTCGAGTTCGCTTGGTTTGATCATTGGCATATTATTTCTCCTAAAATGCTTCCCACATTCCGTTAGTGGTGAGCTTATCAAGCCGCGCCTCTCGTCGAGAAGCGCCGTTCACCTGCGGTAGCCTGCGGCCCGACAGGCTCAGGGCTAATGGGAATTCCAAAGTTTGGCTTTGAACTAGCCCTTCATCACTTCCTGCATCCGGCGGAAAAATTTACCGCCCTGTCCGCTGCCATTGGCATATTCCTGCATACCGGTTTCGTCGAGAATCTGATCGATATTCTCAGCAATAGCTTCGGCGCTGCGCTTTTCAACCGGCAACCAGATGCCTTCGGTTTCGAGAATTTTCGCTGCCGCATAACCACCAGCACCGGCCGTCAAGATAGTCTTCGATGGCGCGCCATCGCTGCACAGATAGACCACGGCGGGGGTTACGGCTTCGGGAACCAGCATTTCCAACGCTTCTTCCGGCATGACGTCTTCGGTCATGCGCGTCGCTGCAACGGGGGCAATACAATTGGTATGAATGCCTTTGCCCGCGCCTTCCTGATGCAGGCTGTTCATCATGCCGACCAAGGCCATTTTGGCAGCGCCATAATTCACCTGTCCGAAATTGCCATATAGGCCTGTGGATGACGTCGTCATCACAATCCGGCCATATTGGCGCTCGCGCATATGATCCCAAACGGCCTTGGTGCAATTGACACTACCGGTCACATGGACATCCATGACAAACTGGAAATCTTCCAAGGTCATTTTGTGGAAGCTCTTATCGCGCAAGACCCCCGCATTATTGACAAGGATATCGACATGGCCCCATTTTGCGATCGCATCGGCAACCATTTTCTCAACTGCGGGCATATCGGTAACGCTGCAACCTGCCGCCATAGCTACGCCGCCTTCGGCTTCGATCTCTGCGACCACTTGCTCTGCCACTGTGGCGGAACCACCCGTGCCATCGCGGGCGCCACCGAAATCATTGACGACAACCTTCACACCGCGCCGTGCCAATTCCATGGCATGCTGTTTACCAAGCCCCGCACCGGCACCGGTGACAATGGCTACGCGGTCATTAAATTCTACTTTGCTCATGGGAGCTTCTCCTCTTGGCTGATCAATAAGGGTGAAATGGTTGCGCGGGTGGATGCGCAATCATTTTCAGCGAGTCAAGACAAGCCTATAAGATGTTACAGCTCGAACGGCTGTCTATTTCTTTCGGCCCTTACCTGCCGTAGCGGAAGATGTGGTTAGGCGCTTATTCGGTTTTATTTCTGCGGGCTTATCGACCTTGGCATTTTTGGCTGCAGCAGCACTCGCCTTCTTCGCCGCTGCCATAAGAGCACCAAAGCTCTTTTCTGCCATAGCAATGTATACGGCGGGGTCAGGTAGCATATCCCGATCAGCCGTAATCGTCAGCATGACATCACGATTATAGCTGGTCACAGTGTGGAAAACACCCAAACCATCAACAGGCAATCCCATACCAAAGCTGCGTTTCAGTTCGGAACCGGCAAAATACATCGCGGATGGCGGCCCCGGCACATTTGTCACAACCGTGTTGATCTGAGGCAGCGTCGTCTGGCCCAGCCCCATGCGGGAGGCCAGCTTTGTCGCCGCTGCAGTCAAACCGGCAGGCATCGCGCCGCTGAGTTCCATGAGGGCTTTCGCGCCGACCGCTTCATTCATTCCTTTTGACCGGCTGGTTTCTCTAGCCACAAATGCGAGCCGTTCGGCCGGATCGGTAAGATGGGTTCCCAGCCCGACCTGCATCATCGCAACCTGATTCCCCCCTGCGGCGTCCCCATTGCTATCGCGCAAGGATACGGGCGCACCGGCTTTCAGCGTCACTTCGGGCAATTCGCCCTTGCTATCAAGATAAGCACGCAGCGTCCCGCCAACGACCGTCAACATGACATCATTCACGGTTGCTCCGGGAAAAGCGGCGCGGATTGTCTTTATATCGTCCAGCGTAAAGGCGGTCGCATCAAAAACCCGGTGCGGGGACATTTTCCTGTTCAGCCGGGTTTTCGGCACTGCCGCCCCGGCGCCCTTTTGCTGTTTATTGTCTCGCGTAAAATTGAATATCTGCTTGGGTATAGGCAGAAGTTTGCTCAAGGTCTTCAATCCCCGGACCGGGTTAGCGATATTATTAACCTGCGCCCGAGCAAGCAAGGTCAAGTCACTGGGCTTTGCTTCGGGCTGCCATTTGCGGGTCCATTTGCGGGGCGTCATTTTAGCATCAAGATCATGCAGCGCCACGGTCATTTGCAAACCCGATTGCCCGTCCATGGCGGCATGATGTAATTTATGCATTACCGCGAAGCTGCCCTTTGGCACGCCTTCGACATTGTCGAGGCCTTCTATCACGGTGAATTCCCATAACGGGCGGTCCATATCCAAGGGCCGCGCATATATCCGCGCCGCTTGTATACATAGCTGCCGCCAGTCACCGGGCTGCGGCAAAGCAATATGGCGAACATGGTATTCGAGATCGAAATTCTCGTCTTCAATCCAGTATGGATGGTCAAGATCAAACGGCACACGGACCAATTTCCGCCGGAATATCCCTGCGCCATCCAACCGGCCTTCGATATAACTCAGTATATCCTTGAAACCGACCTTTCCCCCAGGGGCCGTCGCTGGATCATAGATAAGAAGCTGGCCGATATGCATCGGCGTATTGCGTGTCTCGGTATAGGCAAACATTGCATCCAGTGCACCCAATTGTTCCATCATCACCCCCTCTTATGATTCTTACGGTGTTGATCCTAAATCAGATTGATAAAAGAAGCGAATCAGATGTCGGCTATTTGTGGCCGATAATGTGAACTGCACTCCGTCAAATAACGGGTGACATATTTTCCATCTATAGTTACTAGCTGCGCCGTGAACGATATTCGCGCCTTTTTCAAACGGCGGCTGCATCTTGCCGCATTAGTGCTATTGCTTGCGCTAGGTATGAAAGCGCTGGTTCCGGCAGGCTATATGATTGGCCCTGCAGACGGACTGTCGATCACGGTTAGCATCTGTAACGGTTCGGGCGCGGAACAAACCATCACCATTCCGATGGAAGATGATGGTAAGGATAGCGGCCAACATGAAAGCAGCAATGGGGGCGATGGTATTTGTTCCTTCACCGCGCTGTCACATGCCACGTCAGATAATCCGGTTCCGCTTGCCATATTGCTCATCGGCTTTGCTTTCATCATGGCGCTTGGATTGGCCCGATTGGCCTTTTCGACGCGGCCGCAATTCAAATATACACGGCCGCCGTCACAGGCTCCTCCGTTTTTCGCATAATATCCTTCGCTTGATTTAGCTGTCTGCACGCTGTGCGCAGCTGAACCGGAAATATTATGGCGGCTTGCACAATAGCGGCAAGTCTGCATCTGAATACGGAATATTATTCATGAAATTATCGCATCTCGCGCTGTCTACAGCGCTCTCATTCTATGCCCTTCCTGCCCTTGCCGAAGAAGCGGATGACGAGAACCAGACCATCATCGTCACCGCCAGCACCCAATCGGATGAAGCCGAAGTCAGGGCCAATCAAACGCCTGGCGGCACCGATATTATTCGCCACGAAGATTATGCCGATAAATCATTAATGTCCCTTCGCGACACGCTCGCCTTTTCTCCCGGTGTGTATCTCCAGCCGCGCTATGGTCAGGAAGTGCGCATTTCCATTCGCGGCTCTGGCCTGTCGCGCGGTTATCACATGCGCGGCCTCACGCTGTTGCAGGACGGTATCCCGATCAACCTTGCCGATGACAATGGCGATTTTCAGGAGCTGGAGCCGATATTTTTCGACCATCTTGAAGTCTATCGCGGGTCCAACGCGCTGCGCTTCGGTTCCGGCACATTGGGTGGTGCTATTAACGGCGTAACACCAACCGGCCGCACTTCAGAAGGCATATATGTGCGCGGAGATGTCGGCAGTTTCGATACCTATCGCGGCCTTGTCTCCGCAGGCATAGCATCGGACCGGGTTGATGCTTGGGCCGCGATCAGCACCGATACATCGGAAGGAGACCGGGAACATTCCGACCGCAGCTCGCTGCGCTTTCATGGCAATGTCGGCCTGATCCTGACCGACACTATCAGCACACGCTTTTACGGCAGCTATAATAATATCGACCAAGAGATTCCCGGCGCGCTTACGCAGGAACAGGCACTTACGGACCCTAACGAAGCCAGTCCCAGCACAATCGCTGGCGACAATGCCCGTGACATTGATTCCATACGTCTGCAAAATCGAACCAGCTTTGATTTTGGCGGCGCCAAACTGGATGTCGGGGCATTTTTGAACGTCAAATCCCTCTACCACCCCATTTTTCAGGTGATTGATCAGAAATCCAATGATCGCGGCGTTTTTGCGCGGCTCGATTATGAAGCGGGGCCATTTTCATTCACTTTGGGCGGCGAAAACCGCTTTGGCGATGTAAAATCCAAACGCTTCGTCAATCTGGCCGGTGACCGCGGCGCCCTGACATTTGAAGCGGATATGGATGCACGCACGACCAGCCTCTATGGTGAGGTGCGTTATCATCCTGTTGATAAGCTTTCTCTGATCGTGGGCGGCATTTATACTGATGGTTATCGCAAGCAACGCGCCTTGTTTAACCGCTTTGCCGGAGGCGCGCAGGAAGTCACGGGACGGGCGAGTTTTGATGAATTCTCTCCCAAATTCGGTATCCTCTATGAGGCGACCCCTGACATAGAATTTTACGCCAACTATAGCCGTTCTGCTGAATTTCCCGGATTTATCGAGCTATCACAAATTGCGAGTTTTGTGCCGGTTGAGGCTCAAACTGCGTGGACCGGCGAAATTGGTACGCGCGGCACAGTCGGGATCGCCAGTTGGGATGTCTCGCTATACCGGTCGGAAATTAAGGGGGAGTTGTTGCAATTTAAAGTGGCACAGGATGTTCCCGCGTCCACATTTAATGCAGAGGATACCTTGCATCAGGGCATAGAGGCAGCACTAACATTGGAACCGCTTCCATGGCTGCGTATCCGGCAGGTCTATCAATATTCTGATTTCCGGTTTCAGGATGACGCGCAATATGGCGACAACCGGCTGCCCGTCGTGCCGCGCCACGTCTATCGCGGCGAGATTCGCCTCGGTACCGACGCCATGCATATTGCCCCCCATATTGAATGGATGCCGCAAGGCGCGTTTGCCGACTATCAAAATTCGGTCCGGACCAAAGGCTATGCTTTGTTGGGCGTAACGGCTGGTGCGAAACTGACCGATAGCATCGACCTGTTTCTTGATGCACGAAACTTGACCGGCAAAAAAGCCATTGGTGACATCAGCGCCGTCATTGATGCGACGGCAGTTGATGCAATAACGGGGCAATTACCTTCCATTTATAATCCGGTGGAGCGCCGAGCTATATTTGGCGGCATCAGGGCACGCTTTTAATGAATGCCATCACGAGTGAGGGGGCGCCGCAATATGGCGCCCTCTATCGCACAATCTGGCGTTGGCATTTTTATGCCGGACTATTTGTCATCCCGTTCATTCTGATATTGTCGGTGACCGGCGGCATTTATCTGTTCAAGCCGCAATTGGATCGCTGGCAGGAAAGTGAATGGACGGAGCTGGCCGCCAATAATGCGGTATCCCCCGATGCCCAAGTCAACGCCGCACTCGCCGCTTCCCCCGGCGCAAGCTTTCACAATTACCGCCTGCCCCAAGATTCCGGTGATGCCGCGCTTATACATGTCGGGCTCGCCAATGACGCGGGCATGCGGGACATTTATGTCTCTCCGCAAGGGGACGTGTTAGCGATCATCAATCCGGATGACCGGATCAGTGCCTTTATCGCAAATATCCACGGCTCTCTTTTGCTTGGAAAAGCGGGCAGCCTTTTAGTTGAACTGGCGGCCAGTTGGACCATTGTGATGATATTGACCGGCCTTTATCTTTGGTGGCCGCGCGGGACCGGGCTTGCGGGTGTCATATGGCCGAGGTGGAGCCTACGGGGGCGCGGTTTCTTACGCGACCTACACGCGGTCACCGGATTTTGGGTTGCCGGACTGGCACTGGTCACACTCGCCAGCGGCCTGCCCTGGACTGAGGCTTGGGGTGCAGCCTTTCGCACGGTTCGCGCGGAAATGGGTTGGAATGACGGCCCGCAAAACTGGAAAGGCGGCGGCGATCTGCATGCTGCCCATGACCATGATAAGATGATGGCCGCAAAGCCGTATAGCGCTCTAACGGCCGCTCCTTCGAGCGCCATTACGCTCAGCGATATTGTCAAAAAGGCACAAGCGGAAAATATGCCGCATCCTGCGATCATCATGCCGCCCGGTGCCCCTGCTCGGTTCGGCCCGCCCAATGGCAATGCATGGAAACTAACCAGCGAAGCACAGAACCGGCCGCTTATCCGCGCGGTCAGCTATGACCCCGCAAGCGGCGCGATAGTGAGCCGTGAGGAATTTGCCGACAAACATATTATCGATAAGGTGATTAATTACGGCATAGCTTGGCACGAAGGGCAATTATTCGGCTGGATCAACCAGTTCGTCGGGGTGCTCATAGCGCTGATGTTAATAGCGCTATGCGCGACGTCCATCACCATCTGGTGGAAACGCAAACCGGCAAAGGGGCTCGGCGCACCTTCTGTACCGAAACCGCCTGCCAAGCAACGCACAGCAGTGTTTTTACTCGGCGCTCTGGCACTATTTCTCCCTATGCTTCTGGCATCGATCATCCTCATTCTGGTGGTCGAAACAATCGGTAAATTTATTGGGAAGAAAATAGCGGTCAGCTGAAACCTGAAGGGAATGACAACGCACAAATTGAAAGAATATATCCGTGACAAGTTTCACCTAAAGTCGATTCAGATATTGCGCCTCGTGGATGGGTCGGGCAAAAGCGCGCTAAGCATATTATTTACTGCGTATAAGAAATGGACATAGAAACATGGCGCTCGACGGACAATTGGTTTGCATTTTTGGCGGCGGCGGTTTTCTCGGTCGATATATATCGCAGCAGCTTCTAGCGCGCGGTGCACGAGTTCGTATCGCCGAACGAGACCCCAAAAACGCGATGCACATCAAACCGCTTGGCAATTTAGGGCAAACCCAATTTGCCAGCGCCGATGTGACAAAAAAGGACAGCGTCGTGCGCGCCTTGCATGATTGTGACGCTGTGATCAATCTGGTCGGCATATTGGATGGTGATTTTGATAATGTGCATGTGACAGGCGCGCGTAATATTGCCGAAGCGGCCGCAGAGGCCGGGTGCAAAGCGCTTATCCAAATATCTGCGATTGGCGCTGATACCGCATCTCCATCGCGCTATGGCCGGAGCAAAGGGGAAGCAGAAGCGGCGGTATTAGAGGCTTTTTCTAGTGCAATCATCATGCGCCCCTCGATTGTGTTCGGACGCGAAGACCAGTTTATCAACCGCTTTGCCGGGTTGATCCGGATGCTGCCCATCGTACCGATTATTGGCAGCGACACAAAATTTCAGCCCGTCTTTGTCGGCGATGTGGCGAAGGCTGTGGCCGCAGCGCTTGAAACTCCATCGCAATATGCCGGTCAGATATTTGAGCTTGGCGGACCAGAAGTTATCACCATGGGTAATCTCAACCGCCGGATAGCAGCAATGATCCAGCGTGATCGTAGCTTCATTGAAGTTCCTGATTTTGTCGCAAGACTCATGGCAACCTTCACCGGATTTCTACCCGGAGCGCCGATAACATCCGATCAATATAAGATGCTGCAAAAAGATAATATCGTTTCGGAAAACAGACGGGGGCTAAAAGCTTTTGGCGTTGCGGCGACACCGCTAGCCAGTGTCGCGCGCGGATGGATGGAAAAATATATCGCCCATGGCCGCTTTGGAACACGGGCCAAAGCTGGCTGATATTATACGCTTTTAAAAGAAGAGCAGCAGCGCCGCGCCCATAGCTACACGGTAAACAACAAATACCATCATCGATGCGTTTCGCAGGAACTTCATAAGGAAGGTCATTGTTGCGAAAGCCGCGACAAAGGTCAGCGTGCCGGTTATCAATGCTTCTTTCAGCAATTCACTGCTGGCGCCCATTAGATCTGGTATGATCAAAATACCCGCACCGGCGACAGCGGGTATCGACAGCAAAAATGAAAATCGCGCTGATTCTACACGGCTATAACCCAGGAAACGTGCCGCGGACATGGTAATACCGGAACGGCTGGTACCGGGGATGAGCGCAAGCGCCTGAGCCAGACCGACAATTATGCCGTCTTTCAAGCTCATATCTTCAAACGATTTAACCTGCGCCCCAACCCGGTCTGCAATGCCCAAAAGCACGCCGTAGATGATCAGGTTAATGCCTACCAAAGTAGTGCTGCGAAACCCTTCGAGATAGCCGCCGGTTTTCAAGAATAGCCCAAAGATAACGGCAGGAATTGTTCCAATGATAATCCACCAGAGCAGTCGCCGCTCCGCATCTGCTTTGCCAATGCCGATGGTAGCTAAGCCGCCCTTGCCAAGCGCCATCACATCTTTGAAGAAATAGGTGATAATCGCTAATAACGATCCGACATGTACGGCTATGTCGATCATCGGACCTTGATCCGCGTAGCCGGTGAAAACCGGGAGCAAGATCAGGTGTCCGGAGGAAGAAATCGGCAAAAATTCGGTAACGCCTTGCACAATCGCCAGGAGCAGCATTTGAATAAATGTCATGATGGGATCCGGAAAGATTTTAGGAATTTCGCTTATAGAAGCGACATTCTTCTTTGTCGTCGAGAATTTTAGGTCCGATACAATACTATTATTATCGAGTGAGCAGAATGGGGCATCGATATTGACTCGTCATCCCTTCATAAAGGTCATAGTTAATGTCCTTTTAAACTATTTTTGCGTGACTCTTCCCGCCGTTTCGACTATCTCGAACCCATAAGCCCGGTCAAAAGGGCATGGTCACCATAATCGAAAAACACAAGAAGCGAGCAATCTGCATGCCAAAAGGCACGAAAAAATTAGATATGTTGCAATTTGTCGATGTCGGGCAAACTTATCCAGAAAAACGGGCGCCAGGTTTGCGCGCCGAAGATTTTCAGGAAATTGCCGACCGCTATGCGCCCGAAAAAGCTGCGGAACAGGCCGCGCGCTGCTCTCAATGCGGCGTGCCCTATTGCTCGACCCATTGTCCGCTCCATAATCATATTCCGGACTGGCTGCGCTTAACCGCAGAAGGCCGTGTTCGCGAAGCGTATGAAATGTCGAACCTGACATCGACCATGCCCGAAATTTGTGGGCGTATCTGTCCTCAGGACCGCTTATGCGAAGGCAATTGCGTCATTGAATTTTCCGGTCATGGGGCAGTGACCATCGGTGCGGTGGAAAAATATATTACCGATACCGCATGGGAAGAAGGTTGGGTCGAACCGCTGGCCCCCGGAGCATCGCGCGGCCAGTCCGTCGGCATTATCGGCGCAGGCCCAGCGGGCCTCACCGCCGCGGAATATTTGCGGGTCGCGGGATATGATGTGCACATTTATGACCGCCATGACCGTGCTGGCGGATTGCTGACTTATGGTATTCCCGGCTTCAAGCTGGAAAAAGAAGTGATCATGCGGCGGGTTCAACGTCTGAAAGACGGCGGCATCCATTTCCATGAAAATTTCGAAGTCGGCAAAGATGCAACTCTGGACGCACTGCGCACCAAACACGACGCAATATTGATCGCGACCGGCGTTTATAAAGCACGCGAAATTAAGATGCCGGGCGTAGGCGCTACTGGCGTAGAGGAAGCGCTGGAATTTCTCACAGCATCAAACCGGAAAAGCTTTGGTGATGATGTACCGGAGTTTGATAACGGCCGGTACAATGCGAAAGGCAAAAATGTTGTCGTGATAGGCGGCGGCGATACCGCCATGGACTGCGTACGCACCTCCATTCGCCAAGGCGCGAAATCGGTAAAATGCCTTTATCGCCGTGACCGCGCCAATATGCCCGGTTCACAGAATGAAGTGAAAAATGCCGAAGAAGAAGGCGTTGAATTTGTCTGGCTATCGGCCCCGAAGGCGATTGAAGGCACCGAACATGTAACTGCAGTAAAGGCAACCGAGATGCGGCTCGGCGCGCCGGATGCGAGTGGCCGCCGCGCGCCAGAGGTTCAGCCCGACAGCGAGTTTACGCTGGAAGCAGATCTCGTAATCAAGGCCCTTGGCTTTGATGCAGAAGAACTTCCGCACCTGTTTGAATCTCCCGATCTGAGTGTGACTCGTTGGGGAACATTGCGGATCGATCATAAATCCATGATGACCAATCTCGACGGTGTATTTGCCGCTGGTGATATTGTTCGCGGTGCCAGTCTGGTCGTTTGGGGCATTCGTGATGGCCGCGATGTGACAGAGCATATGCACAAATTTCTGCGCGAAAAAGCGCGAGCAGAGAAACAAGCCGCCTAAACCACCGCTGTTTCACAATATTGAAATGAAAATATCATGACTTACTATTATCCAACGCCTGAACATAAACGCATCGCGGAAACCGGCATGTACCGGCCCGAATTTGAATCCGATGCTTGCGGTGTCGGATTAGTCGCAGCGACCGATGGCAAACCATCGCGCCGGGTCGTGTCTTCGGCTATTAATGCGCTGAAAGCAGTATGGCATCGCGGCGCTGTTGATGCGGACGGGAAGACGGGCGATGGTGCCGGACTGCATGTAGATTTGCCTGCACGGTTTTTTGACGATGCGATTGCCGATAGCGGGCATAATGTCCTACCCAATCGCCTCGCCGTCGGTATGATTTTTCTGCCCCGTACAGATTTAAACGCACAGGAAACCTGTCGGACAATCGTTGAAGCGGAAATCATCGAATCCGGTTATAAAATCTATGGTTGGCGGCAAGTCCCCGTTGATGTGTCTGTTATCGGAACGAAAGCACAAAATACCCGGCCCGAAATTGAACAGATCATGATCGCAGGCCCATTGCCAGACCGCCAGAGTATCGAGGAGTTTGAAAAAAATCTCTATCTGATCCGCCGCCGGATCGAGAAAAAGGCCATTGCCGCGCAGATTCAGGATTTTTATATCTGCAGCCTGTCCTGTCGCTCGATCATCTATAAAGGTCTGTTTCTCGCTGAATCCCTTTCGGTATTTTATCCCGATCTGACCGATGAGCGATTTGAAAGCCGCGTTGCGATTTTCCACCAGCGCTATTCGACCAATACATTTCCCCAATGGTGGCTAGCGCAGCCTTTTCGGACCTTAGCCCATAATGGCGAAATCAACACAATCCGGGGCAATAAAAACTGGATGAAAAGCCACGAGATTAAAATGGCTAGTCTCGCCTTTGGTGACCATTCCGAAGATATTAAACCCGTAATCCCGGCGGGTGCATCTGACACGGCTGCCCTTGATGCGGTATTTGAAACAATCTGCCGCTCCGGCCGTGATGCACCGACGGCAAAGCTCATGCTGGTTCCGGAAGCGTGGCAAAATGACGAAGATCTCGATCCGGCGCATAAAGCCATGTATGAATATATGGCCAGCGTTATGGAGCCATGGGATGGCCCCGCTGCTCTTGCCATGACGGACGGGCGCTGGGCCGTGGCTGGGGTGGACCGCAATGCGCTTCGGCCGCTGCGCTATTCGCTAACCAACGACAATCTGCTAATCATCGGATCGGAAACCGGCATGGTCGTGGTTCCCGAAAGCCAGATTATCAAGAAAGGCCGGCTCGGCCCCGGACAGATGATCGCAGTGGACCTTCAGGAAGGCGCCGTCTTCACCGACAAGGAAATCAAAGACAAGATCGCATCAGAGGAACCCTATCCCGATCTGGTCAAAGGTTTCCTTACCGAAGCGGACCTGCCATCTGCGCCGGAAGGTTCAGGCATAAATTTTTCAAAAGAAGAACTGATCCGGCGGCAAACCGCAGCAGGACATACTCTGGAAGATATGGAAGTCATCCTCGCGCCTATGGTTGAAGATGCCAAGGAAGCGATCGGCTCAATGGGCGATGACACACCGCTCGCTGTCATCAGCCTGAAACCGCGACAGATCAGCCATTTTTTCCGGCAAAATTTTTCACAAGTGACCAACCCGCCGATAGACAGCCTGCGCGAGCGCCATGTCATGAGTTTGCGGACGCGCTTTGCTAACCTCGCCAATATTTTGGAAAAAGACAGCCAGAATGAAGATGTCATGGTTCTCGAGAGCCCTGTGCTGAGCTGTGAGTTGTGGGAACAGTTGAAGGCCGGGTTCGGAAATGCGGTTGCAGTAATTGACTGCACCATGTCCAACAGCGGCGGCGCGATCGAGATACGCGATGCCATCAAGCGGATACGCGACGAAGCGGAGCAGGCCGTACGTGAAGGCAAGACAGAAATTTTCCTGACTGACGAAAATATTGATGAAGATCATATGGCGATCAGCATGATCATCGCTACCGCCGCCGTGCACACTCATTTGGTGCGCAAAGGTCTGCGCGCATACGCGTCAATCAATGTCCGAGCGGCTGAATGTCTCGACACCCATTGCTATGCCGTATTAATCGGTGTCGGCGCGACGACAGTAAATGCTTATCTATCCGAAGCCGCGATTGCGGACCGCCATCGGCGCGGCCTTTTCGATGGCCTGTCTCTTGAGGAATGTATCGCGCGCCATAAGAAAGCGGTCGATGATGGCTTGCTGAAAATCATGTCCAAAATGGGCATTGCCGTGATCTCAAGCTATCGTGGCGGCTATAATTTTGAGGCGGTGGGCCTGTCGCGCGCTTTATGCAATGACCTATTCCCCGGCATGCCGACCAAGATTTCCGGCGAAGGCTATGCCTCGCTGTTTATCAACGCACAGGATAAACACGAGGCGGCGTTTGAGCCGGCTGTTGTGCGCTTGCCTGTCGGCGGTTTCTACAAACAGCGCGATGGTGGAGAGGCCCATGCCTATAGCGCCCACCTGATGCATTTGCTCCAAAGCGCAGTTGCGCATGACAGCTATTCCTCTTACCTGCAATTCTCGCAAGGGGTGCGCGAGCTGGAACCTATTTATCTGCGCGACCTGATGGAATTTAACTACGCGCCCGAGCCGATTCCGATCGACGAAGTAGAAGCGATTACTGAAATTCGGAAACGTTTCAATACGCCGGGCATGTCTCTAGGCGCACTCAGCCCAGAGGCCCATGAAACACTGGCCATTGCCATGAACCGGATCGGCGCGAAATCGGTTTCCGGCGAAGGCGGGGAAGAGAAACGCCGCTACACCCCATTTGAAAATGGCGACAATGCGTCGAGCCCAATTAAACAGGTCGCATCCGGCCGCTTTGGCGTGACCGCAGAATATCTCGGTGCCTGTGAAGAGGTCGAAATCAAGGTCGCACAAGGTGCAAAGCCCGGCGAGGGCGGGCAGCTTCCCGGCTTTAAAGTTACCGAATTTATTGCCACACTGCGCCATTCGACGCCGGGTGTCACGTTGATCAGTCCGCCGCCGCATCACGATATCTATTCAATCGAGGATCTGGCACAGCTTATTTACGATCTTAAACAGATCAACCCCCGTGCGCGCGTCTGCGTTAAGCTGGTTTCCGGAGCGGGCATTGGCACTATTGCAGCAGGCGTTGCCAAGGCACATGCAGATGTAATCCTGATTTCCGGCAATACCGGCGGGACTGGCGCATCGCCGCAAACGAGCATTAAATTCGCTGGCACCCCGTGGGAAATGGGTCTGACCGAAGCCAATCAGGTGCTCACCCTCAATGGCCTGCGCCATCGGGTGAAGCTGCGTACTGATGGCGGCCTGAAAACCGGCCGCGATATTGTGATTGCGGCGATTTTGGGCGCAGAGGAATATGGACTAGGTACGCTGAGCCTGGTTGCCATGGGCTGTATCATGGTCCGGCAATGCCATTCCAACACCTGCCCCGTCGGTGTCTGTGTGCAGGATGACAAACTGCGAGAGAAATTTACCGGCACGCCAGAAAAAGTCATCAACCTGATGACCTATATGGCCGAGGAAGTGCGCGAGATCTTGGCACGCCTCGGCTTCCGTTCTCTAGAGGAAATTATCGGACGCACCGAATTGCTGCGTCAGGTCAGCCGGGGAGCCGAGCATCTTGACGATCTCGATCTCAACCCGATCCTTGCCAAAGTGGACGCTCCAGATACGCAGCGGACATTTAACCTGCCAACCCACCGCAATGAAGTACCTGACAGTCTCGATGCACAGATGATCGCGGATGCGCAGCCCGTATTTGAGCGCCGTGAAAAAATGCAGCTCACCTATACGGTCCGCAATACCCACCGCGCCGTTGGCACACGTTTCTCGGCCGAGGTTACAGCCAAATATGGCATGTCCACGCTCAACGAAGATCATGTCCATGTGCGATTGCGCGGGTCCGCCGGGCAATCGCTTGGCGCGTTTCTCTGTCAGGGAATCACGCTGGAAGTATTTGGTGATGCGAATGATTATGTCGGCAAAGGTTTATCCGGCGGCAAGATTGTCGTCCGCCCCATGGTCAGCTCACCCCTCGACAGCAAGTTCAATACGATTATTGGCAACACCGTGCTCTATGGCGCGACGGCGGGTCAACTTTATGCAGCCGGTCAGGCGGGCGAGCGGTTCGCAGTTCGCAACTCGGGCGCCAATGTTGTGGTCGAAGGCTGCGGTGCCAATGGCTGTGAATATATGACCGGCGGCAATGCCGTAATATTGGGCGCGGTCGGTAATAATTTTGGCGCGGGCATGACCGGCGGCATGGCGTTCATCCTCGATCTCGAACGCAATTTTGAAACCCACGCCAATCCCGAAAGCATTGTCTGGCAAAGGCTGGATAGTGACTATTGGGAACAGCATCTCAAATCCCTAGTCGAAGCGCATCATAGGACTACAGATAGCAAATGGTCCGAAACGATTCTGCGCGATTGGGACCGCTGGCGCGAACGGTTCTGGCAAGTCTGTCCGAAAGAGATGGTCCATAGAATCGAATATCCGTTGTCGGATAAGGAAGCGATTGAGGCCGCAGAATAAGCTATCGGCACAGCCGGGCCAAAAGGAAGGCAGAGAAAAATGATCACACCCAATTATCTCGAATTGAAAGCCGGTGATCTCGGCGTTAGCAAAGCCTTTTACGAGAAGGCCTTTGGCTTTCCTTTTACCGACTATGGTCCGGAATATGCCGCTGTTGAAGGCGGACCGGTCCAGATTGGTCTTGCCTCCGGGACCGAACCAGCTGCCCCCATGCCAACCTTTGAAACAGATGATCTAGAGTCTGCACTTACGCAGGTCAAAGCGGCGCAGGGTGAAATCGTCAAAGAAATCTTCGCCTACCCCGGCGGTCGGCGGTTTGAATGTCTCGACCCTTCGGGCAACCGGTTGGCGGTTTATCAAACAGAGTGAACGCGGCCTCATGCGCCCGTTACATCTATTTACCATCCTCTCTGCTAAACTTTGCGGCGGTTCAGCTTTGGCTCAGACCCGCCTTGCTAGATATGTCTTAACGACAAATATCTAGGAGACTTTCATGCGACAATTTCTTGCCCTTCCCCTTTTGGCAATATCGCTAGGCGTCACCACTTCGGCCTCCGCTCAGGACCAAGACGCGAACTCCAAAATTATTGAGAAACTGGATGATCCCGCTTTTCAGGACAGCATGATTGCAATGATGTCCGGTTTCATGACCGCAATGATGGACTTACCTATTGGCCAATTCGCAGCCGTCATAGAGAAATCTATGCCTGAAACAATAGACAAGGGTGACAGCTTTTCTCATATCGATCCCGATTCGACTTTGGGTGATCTTGCGCGTGATAATGATCCCAATTTCGATTCCAATATGGAAGAAAAGATGCGCGCCGGCACGGCAATGATGGGGATTATGGCAAACGAATTTGGTGCATTACTCCCGCAGCTCAAGGCCATGGGCGAGAAGATGAAGCGCCGGATGGGTGACCTCGAATAACCACCACAAATGACCAGCTTCATATCTGCTGATCGTCTATTCACGCTTTAGCGCATCAATCCTCTTCCCCCACAGAGGATTCCCGATTAACAGCAATATTATGTGGCAGTTATTCCAATTTCCTCTTTGTCCGTTTTCGCGCAAAGTCCGCCTTTTGATGGGCGAGAAGTCCGTCGGCTATGAGCTGGTGCGCGAATCGCCATGGGACCAGCGGGATGAATTTTTGGATATGAATCCAGCTGGCCGCACGCCCGTCATGCGTCATGATCAGCGGGATATAATATTGGTCGATAGCGTGGCCATCTGCGAATATATCGAAGAGACAGTCGAAAAAAGCCCGATGATCAACGGCACGGCGACCAACCGCGCAGAGATTCGCCGACTCGTCGCCTGGTTTGACGAACAATTTTACGGTGATGTTACCGCACCGATGCTGTACGAACGGATGCACAAACGGATTGTCCATCGGGCACCACCCGATGCCAAAGTGCTGCGGGAAGCCATGCGGCGCGCCAATGTCCATCTCGATTATATAGATTATCTAATTGATCATCGCAGCTGGCTGGCTGGCGCAACCATGAGCCTTGCCGATTTAACCGCTGCAGCCCAGATTTCAGTCGCAGATTATCTCGGCGGGATTGACTGGACGGGACATGAGCAGACCAAAGCATGGTATGCGATGTTCAAATCGCGGCCTTCTTTCCGGCCCTTATTGTCCGAGCGCATGGAAATCGTTGCTCCGCCGTCGCATTATGAAAAAGTCGATTTCTAGGTAATTTGTCGTAGCGATTCTTATGGTCAGGCATCAGGTTAACAGATCGGCCGCAAGGGCTTTAGTTTAACGACTTGATCATCTGCACCTTGTCCATACCGGGTGCAAAACCGTCTTTTTCAACCTCTACGACAACAAAACCGAGGCGGACAAAAAATGGTGCAACAATCTGGGTGGTGAACAATTCCACTTCCGAGAAACCACGTGCCTCTTCGATCGCCTGTAATCGATATTCGGCAAGCAGGCGCCCCAGGCCTTTGCCGTGACAGGTCTGGTCCACCATGCCCCAAGTAAAACGCGCCTGTCCGCGATCTTCCTTCGAAAAACCACCGCAACCAATCACGGCGCCATCCTCCTCCAGAATAAAATATTCTCCGCCCGGGCTGTCCAGAAAAGTGGCAAAACCGGCGCGTTCGGTGGCATCAAAAAAAACCGGGACATTGCTATCAAATAAGGCAAGACAGGCTTTTTTGTCAGCAACCATATAGGCCCGAACCTCAGCCATCAGGCTTTAACAACCGTCATTAGATAGTTGAGCGAAAGATTGTCGGACAGCGCAAAGCCTTTGGCTGGGCCGTAAGATAAGCCAATTGTATCGATCACTTGCAGACCCGCCTCGTCGAGTAATTTCTCAAGCTCATCGGGTGTAAAAAACTGGTCGTGATGATGCGTTCCCTTGGGAATCTGGCCTGTCATTTCAGCCAGATCAACCAACATCAGTTTCGACATCGCAGTGCGATTCGGGGTAGAAATAATCATCAAGCCGTCATCGGCAAGCGCATGGGCCAAGCCCGCGACAAAGCTCTTCCTATCATCGACATGTTCGATCACTTCAAGCGACGTCACCAAATCAAATCCGGTCCCGTCAAAATTCTCGATTCCGATATTCCGATAATCAATATCCAGCCGCCGAGGTTCGGCATGGGCTTTGGCCACCGCAATATTTTCAGGAGCGGCATCAAGGCCAGTCACACGCGCGCCCATGCGAGCCAAAGGCTCACAAACCAGCCCTGCGCCGCAACCGACATCCAGCGCGCGCTTGCCCGCCAAGGGTTTCAAACTGGCCATGTCGGAACCGAAATGCAGGTCAATGGCATCCCTTATGTAAGTGAGCCGAACCGGATTAAGCTTGTGGAGCATGGCAGATGAGCCATTTGGATCCCACCATTCCGCCGCTAATGCGCCGAAATGCGCTGCTTCTTCGGGATTTATCGTTCCCTTGGCTTCAGATGTAACCGGCTTGGAAGTTTCAATATTGCTGATGCTTGCGTTTGTCATAACGTCTCTTTATCACATCCCACGCGTCGCGTTCAGACCCTTTTTCAACAGAAAGACAGATAACAGACAACATGGCACGAATAGTGATGAAATTTGGCGGCACGTCTATGGCGGGAATCGAGCGTATCCGCAGAGTTGCGCAGATCGTCAAGCAACAGGCCGATGCAGGACATGAAGTCGCCGTCGTGGTGTCTGCCATGGCGGGCGATACGGATCGGCTAGTCAATTTCTGCCGCGAAGCCAGCTCGCTATATGATGCGGCCGAATATGATGTGGTTGTGGCCAGCGGTGAACAGGTGACTTCAGGCCTGCTTGCCATCGCTCTGCAATCGTTGGGCGCCAAAGCACGCAGCTGGCTCGGTTGGCAAATGCCGATCCGCACCGTCGAAGCGCATAGCAAGGCACGGATTGAAACCATTGATGCAGAGGCTCTCACCGCGTCCATGCAAAGCGGTGAAATTGCGATTATTCCCGGCTTTCAGGGCATTAGCGAAGATGGCCGGATCACAACGCTAGGCCGTGGTGGTTCAGACACCAGCGCAGTAGCCATTGCCGCAGCCGTTAAAGCGGATCGCTGTGACATTTATACCGATGTCGACGGCGTATATACGACCGACCCGCGCGTCGTGACCCGTGCGCGCAAACTCAAAACCGTTACTTTTGAGGAAATGCTGGAGCTTGCGAGCGTTGGAGCAAAAGTATTGCAGACCCGCTCGGTTGGTCTCGCAATGAAAGAAAATGTTCGTATTCAGGTGCTGTCATCTTTTACCGAAGATGGTGCGCCCTGTGCTGATGAATTACCCGGAACGATGATTGTCAGCGAAAGTGAAATGGAGAGAAGTGATATGGAGCGTCAGCTAATAACCGGCATTGCCCATGATAAGAATGAATCCAAGATTACCCTCACCCGTGTACCGGACAAACCGGGCGCCGTGGCGAACATATTCGGGCCGCTAGCCGAGGCCGCGATTAATGTCGATATGATCATTCAGAATGTAGGCCGCGAGAAAGGTGAAACCGACGTTACCTTCACCGCGCCGACCAGTGATCTCGACCACATCATGCAGGTTCTTGAAAAAGCGAAAGACAGCATCGGTTATAACCGGGTGATTTCCGATTCAAATGTAGCAAAAATATCCGTAGTCGGCGTCGGTATGAAAAGCCATGCAGGTGTCGCCTCGACTATGTTTAAATCACTCGCCGACCGCGGCGTCAATATTCAGGCAATTACCACTTCAGAAATCAAGGTAAGCGTGCTGATCGAGGAAGACTACACCGAGCTGGCGCTGAGAGTCCTGCACACCGCCTACGGCCTGGATGCAGAGGATGCGGCTTAGACTATTCCTATCGTCGCCCTGAACCTGTTTCGGTAGGGCGAAACATCGAAAGAATTATATGACACAATCCAAACTCTCCGTTCTCATGCAGCGCGGCAAAGATCTTCTGGGCAGCGAAACCGCGATTATGTGCGGCGCAATGAGTTGGGTTTCAGAGCGTAATCTGGTCAGCGCGATTTCCAATGCAGGCGGCTTTGGTGTCATAGCCTGCGGTGCGATGACGCCGGAATTGCTCGACACAGAGATTACCGAGACCAAGAAGCTGACGACAAAGCCATTTGGCGTCAACTTGATCACCATGCATCCTGATCTAATGAAGCTAATCGAAGTTTGCGGCAAACATAACGTCAGCCATGTCGTGCTGGCTGGCGGTCTTCCGCCCAAGGGCAGTTTGGAAGCGATCAAAGAAACGGGCGCGAAAGTAATCTGCTTTGCCCCCGCCATGGCGCTGGCCAAGAAATTCATACGCTCCGGCGTCGATGCAATTGTCATCGAAGGCATGGAAGCGGGCGGCCATATCGGGCCTGTCTCCACCTCTGTCCTCGCGCAAGAAATTCTTCCCGAAATCGCCGATCAATTGCCGGTATTTGTTGCGGGCGGTATTGCCCGCGGCGAAGCCATTGCCAGCTATCTTGAAATGGGTGCCAGCGGTGTCCAGCTGGGCACTCGCTTTGTTTGCGCCCATGAATCTATTGCCCATCCCAATTTCAAAAAGGCCTTTATTCGCGGCAATGCCCGCGATGCCGTGACGAGCGTTCAAGTCGATCCGCGCCTACCGGTCATTCCGGTACGCGCCTTGAAAAACAAAGGCACCGAAGAATTTACCCGCAAGCAGATTGAAGTTGCGAAGCTTCTGGACGCCGGCGAAATTGAAATGGGCGAAGCGCAATTGCTCATCGAACATTTCTGGGCCGGGGCACTGCGCAAGGCTGTGATTGACGGCGATGTCGAAAACGGCTCCGTCATGGCCGGGCAATCAGTCGGTATGGTAAAGGCAGAGGAAAGCGTGGCGGATATTATCAAGACGCTGACCGACGAAGCAGAAGCAGCACTGGCGCGTTAGAATTTACTGCGGACTTGCAAAGGTTTAAACGCAAAGTACGGGCCTATCTGTCTTGCCTAAATAACACAGCCTAGGCATAGTCGGACCATGACAGATACTGCTCCTTCTCTCGATCCGCTTGCCCAGATGGAGCATGACAAGACACGCGGATATAATCAGGGCCTGACGCCGCTTCATCCGCCCCAAAAGTCGTTGATCCGTTTAAATATCGGAATACGAGCGGTCATATTAATTATAGCGGCGATGGTCATTGAGTTCGGTATCCGTAATGAGCTGCCTTTGGCCGCCGGAACCATCATTGGCCCAGTTACAGCGATCGCCCTGTTCCTATTTACGTTTCTACCCGGTCGTATTTACCGCCGCTGGGGTTATGATATCGGTCCCGAAGGACAAGATGACCAATTGCGCGTGTTGCGCGGCTTTATGTGGCGGATGGATACAATCGTTCCGTTTAACCGCATTCAACATATTGATGTTGCCCAAGGACCATTGCAGCGGGTTTTCGGGCTGTCGACCCTGATCGTGCACACAGCGGGAACGCATAATAGTATTGTAGCTTTACCTGGCCTCAGCACCCCGGATGCAGAAGCCATGCGGGAGACGATCAAGGGCCATATCCGTCAAGACATGATATGAACGATACATCCTTGATATCAGCGCGGGCCGAAGATCCTATCGCGAACGATATTGTTCGGTTCCAGCGGCTCCACCCGCTCAGCATCATTTTGAAATCCGTTACGGCTATCGGACAAAATCTGATCGCTATCGGTGTGCTTTATTTTAGCGTTTTTGATCAGAATATCATTTATACCGGTCTGGCGGCCTTTGCGCTGTTGGCATTTATCATAGGCATCACTGCGCTAATATGGTCTCGCTTCACCTACCATATCGGGCCAAAGGAAATCCGCATCAAAAGCGGCGTGCTTCGCCGCAATAATCGCTCGATACCGTTTGACCGGATTCAGGATGTCAGCGTCGAACAAAAACTGATTAGCCGGATATTGGGCCTTGCGACGGTAAAATTGGAAACCGGCGCATCCGTCGGCGAAGATGGCAAACTGGACGCATTGGCTCTCGCCGATGCGGAAGCACTGAGGGATATCGTGCGGGACTTTAAATCCGGCGCAATCCAGAATCAAACGAATAGCCCCGAACCATATCTTCAACATCCCGATCAGGATGAACGCCCCCCGCTATTTGCCATGGACAACCGGCGGATATTTATTGCCGGACTGTTCAACTTCTCCTTCGTGCTGCTAGCGATTTTAGCGGCCATCGCGCAAAATCTCGACTTTCTATTGCCAGATGAGTTTTTCAACCCGTGGTATTGGGCCAAGCAGGTTGGCGAACAGAATATTATCAACGGCCTTAGCTCTTCGGCCCAAATTGCCGGAGCGATCGGGGCGCTGGTATCACTTATTGCAGTCGGCATGAGCAGCGGCATCATCCGTACGTTCATCCGGGAATATGGCTTTCGCCTTGACCGCGTCGATACAGGTCAGGCCGGTTTCCGACGGCGGCGGGGTTTGTTCACACTCACCGACATGGTCATGCCCATCCATCGGGTACAGGCTGCGATCCTCAGTACCGGACCAATCCGCAAGTGGTTCGGCTGGTACCATTTGAAATTCCAGTCGCTTGCCAGTGACGGCAGCGGAGAGAGCGACCATAGCGCCGCACCCTGCGCGCAAATAGAGGAAATCGCGCCGGTATTGGCAGAGACACATATCGCCAATGTCACACCGGATCTAGAATTTCATAGCGTAAGTCCCGCCTTCTGGTGGCGCGATGTGGTTTTCATAGCGCTCTTGCTGGGAGCCGTGGCGGTCGGCACAGGGCTATTTATCTATCCGTCCCTATTTTGGCTGGTAGCGCTGGCGATACCGGTCAGTACGGTGAAATTCCTGAACTGGCGTCATCATCAATATGCGCTAACCAACACTCAGATTTTCGTGCGTGCAGGCTGGTGGCGGCGCAAGCTGACCATCCTACCAATCCGCAAGATTCAAAGCGTCGATATCGGGCAGTCACCGCTGGACCATCCCCTTGAACTTGCGACAATTACCATCGGCATAGCCGGCGGATCAGCAATGGGTCCCCTTAAGATTAATGACATCCCGATAAGCACCGCGATGGCGTTGCGGGCGAAACTGCTTTGATTAGGACTAGCAATCAAGGCGCTTGACAGCAGCGGTTGAATATTCTCGATAGTTGCAACGGATATTTATTTGCAGGAGAGCAATATGCGCCGAGGACATTTTATAACATTGGTTTCATTAACGGCGCTGGTCATCAGCGCTCCCGTCCGCGCGCAAGAAGACACCAACGACACATCATCTGAGCTGCATCAAATTATCGACGATTATTGGGCCTATAATCTGCAACAATATCCTGAATTTGCATCATCGTTAGGCGTCGAAGACCCGGTTGGCCGGATAAGCGATGCCAGTCTTGAGGCCGAGGACAAGCGAGTCGCGAAAGCTTCGATCTGGTTGAAACAACTGGACAAAATTGACCAAAATAGACTGTCTGAAGATGATAAAACCAATTTCGGAATCCTTTATCGCACGCTCGCGGAACAAGTCGAAGCCAACAGCTATGGCCAACGCACGATCAACTTTACCAATCGCAGCGGCTGGCATCAAAATTTCGCTAGCATGCAAAATAACCTTCCGTTTCGAAATGCACAGGATTACCAGACCTACGTCAACCGTCTGAAACAATATGGCAGCATCCATAGCCAATCCATCGCAGTTGCCAATCAGGCGTTGCTAGGCGGCTATGTCCAGCCCTGTGTCTCCATGGTCGGTTATGAGACCAGCATATCGGGACTCATAACCGATGACCCAAAAGAGTCGCGGTTCTTTGAACCGTTTACACGCAACAAACCGGAAGGCATTGACCAAGCAGCTTTCGACAGGCTCGCCGCCGATGCGGCCAAAGCAATTGAAACCGTCATCAAGCCAGCGTTAACACAGCATTTGGATTGGTATACGAAAAAATATGCGCCCAAATGCGCGACTAAGCCGGGTGTTTCCGCTCAGCCCGGTGGCGGCAAATATTATGATTTCCGTATCCGCCAGATGACGACAACCAAAAAGACCGCGGACGAAATTCACAATATCGGATTGTCTGAAGTTGCCCGAATCCGCGCAGAAATGGTTAAGGTCGCCAAGCAGGCAGGGTTCAATTCGCGCGAAGCGTTTATTCAGGACCTGCGTACCAATCCGCAATATTATGCCAAGACTCCGGAAGAGCTAATGGAAAAAGTCGCGCGGGTGACGAAAACCATTGATGGGAAAATGCCGTCCCTCATCGGCAGGCTTGCCCGGCTTCCATATGGGATCAAAGAAATACCCGCGGAAACGGCAGAAGGCACAACGACTGCTTATTATAATCCCGGCTCCCCTGATGTTGGAATTGCCGGTTATTATTATGTGAACACATCAAAACTCGACCAGCGCCCTTTTTGGGAAATACCCGCATTGAGCGTCCATGAAGCGGTACCGGGCCATCATCAGCAAATTGCACTGCAGCAAGAACTGGATATGCCTGATTTCCGCAAATATGGTGCATTTTTCACGGCCTTCGTAGAAGGATGGGGTCTTTATTCGGAACGGCTCGGGACAGAAATGGGGCTCTATGATACCCCTGCAAAAGATATGGGGCGATTATCCTATGAGATGTGGCGGGCCTGCCGCTTGGTAGTCGATACCGGCATCCATTCCAAAGGCTGGAGCAAGCAACGCGCGATCGACTTTATGACCGACAATACCGCACTCAGCCCTGCAAATATCGAGGCAGAAGTGAACCGCTATATCAGCTGGCCGGGTCAAGCATTGGCCTATAAAATGGGCGAGCTTAAAATTCGCGAACTGCGCACCAAAGCTACTGAGACATTAGGTGCAAAATTTAATCTGCGCGAATTTCATGACGTTGTGCTGGGTCAAGGCGCTGTCCCATTGGACATGCTGGAAGCGCAAGTAAACCGCTGGGTTGAGAGCAAAAAAGCGAGCTAGCTTACCCGCCTTTATCGTTATGGTGGGTTATTCGTCATCCTCAGGATCAATGGATGGAACTTCATCCGCCCCCGGAGGCACGGCCAAATTATTTCCAGCGCGCGTTTCCATTTTCTGAGCTTCCAAAGCTTCGATATCGCGCGCTTCCAAACGATCACGCGCTTCAGCTGCTCCGGCTTCGCGGGCTTCGCGCTGGGCTTCGATTTCGCGCAAACGCTCTTCCACCGCTTCGGATTCCCCATCAATCCGGGCGAGCCGTTTCTGACGTTCTTCCTCAATCAACTGGCCCCAATTGACGGTATCGTCCTGCCCTTTCTCGGCGTAGGCCTGCTTCAACAATTGTTGGGTACATCCGGTAAAACCGCCAGCACCAGAGGGTGAACAGCTGTTCGTGCCGCTTTTCCCGACATATTCGTAAGAGCGCACACGCTCTGACCAGGCTTGGTTTTTCGCATCACTGGGGCTGCCACCGCGCAACGTTTCAGGAATCCGATAACGATCAGATTCAGCTTTACGGGCGCAGACTACAATCTCCCCATCAGAGCTTTGCGGGCAGGGATCATCGCCATAAATGACCAGTTGATTGACCCGGTCGCCGGCCTCATCCTGAGCCAAAACTGGTGAAGCGAATAAACCACCTGCGAGAAGCAAGCTTGCGGAGAGTAGAGCAGTCTTTTTCATATTTTTTCCTTTGCCATCGCCAGAATGAACCGGCGCTGAAGGCTGAAACCGGGATTAAATTCGTTTTGAAAGTCCGATGGCCAGCTTGCACCCCAGCCGAATGACGGCACTTAACACAGGATAGCCCGGTACATCTTCCGCACCCGAATCAATTGCTGTTTGCTTATGCTGCAGTTCCTCTTCACGAAACTCCGCAATCTTACTGAGCAAGACAGGTTCATCTTCCGAAGCCAGCTGTTCCAACTGCCCCTGATAATGCAGGTCAATTTCGGTTTCGACAGCCGCAGTACAAGCCATGGCAGCGCGCGGCCCCATCATCGCCGTTCCTGCGCCAAGTGCATAGCCTGCCACTTGCCAAAATGGCTGCAACAGGGTCGGCCTAACATTGCGCTCCACAATCATACGGTCAAACGCGTCAAGATGCCGTTGTTCCTGCTCCGCCATATGGTGAATGGCGCTGCTGTCAGGGCCATCATCACCCATAACGGCGAGCTGACCCTTATAGATTTGCGCCGCGCCATATTCACCGGCCTGATTGACCCGAATCATGGAGGCGATATCCGCTTTGGTTTTTCCTAAAGCTGTTTCAGCCAATGCGCCCATCCTTCCGGCCTTTAGCCATCATACCCAAGATGAGCATCGCCCCGCCGATAGACAAGAGGAAATTAAAGCCCGCCAGTGAAATGCCAAAGAGCGACCAAGGCGCCACATCACAGCGCACCAGCGGCGCATTCATAATTGAATCGAGTATATCACCGCCCGCCGACACCGTCGTCGCACAAGCGGTAAGTCCTTCCCACCAGCCATATTCGACACCGGCGTGGAAACCGCCGATCAAGCCGCTGATAAGAATCGCCAATACGGCATCGAGAACAAGGAATTTTGACAATTTCTGGTTACGCATGGCGATAGCGCCCAGCGCTAAGACAATCGCAGCCAGATGCGGCCAGCGCTGCCACATGCACATTTCGCACGGATATAGGCCGAAGGTATATTGGCTAATTAAAGCCCCGCCTAGCAAGACCGAGGGAACGATCAAGGCCAACCAAAGAGCTGCGCGGGGTAAAGCCATATATGGCGTCCTAATTTTTAGTTGTTGCCGGTTTTACTGGCTTTTTTGCCCCCGATTTGTTTGCAGCCTTGTTCATGGCCACTTTCAAACCCTCTGGCCCCAAACGACCGATAGTTTGCAAGGCATAGTGGAGTTGAAAATCCTCAATGCCCTTTTCTTTCAGTTCTTCGGCCGTCTGCTTGAACCGCGGATCATCCTTGCCATCTTCTTCCAGAACCTCATCTTCCAGATTCACTTCGTTGATCAAATGCTTGCGCAGATCGGATTCGCGAAAGCGCGGACGGGTTTTATAATCAGGGTCAGATAGCTGCGGCACCATGATATCAGGTTCAATGCCGCCTTCCTGCACTGATTTGCCAGATGGCGTATAATAGCGCGCTGTGGTCAGGCGCAAAGCCGATGTATTGGACAATGGCAACAAGGTCTGGACCGACCCCTTACCAAAGCTGCGCTCACCCATCACCAAACCGCGATGATGATCCTGCAAAGCGCCCGCAACAATCTCGGAAGCCGAAGCTGAACCCGCATCAATGAGAACAATGACGGGAAGGCCGTTGGCCGCATCGCCATTTTTGGCAAAATAGCGTTCAATGTCGGATTTACCGCGCCCGCGCTGGGAAACAATTTCACCGCGCGACAGGAACACGTCAGAGACGTTGACCGCTTCATCCAGCAAGCCGCCAGGGTTGGACCGCATATCCAGAATATAGCCTAAAGGTTTTTTGCCCAGGGACTTGTCGATACCAAGTATCGCTGCGGTAACATCCGCGCCGGTGTCGTTGGAGAAGCTAGCGATGCTGATCACACCCACATTGCCTTTCACTTCCCAAGTCACGGGCTTCAGATCAATAATTGCCCGCTTCATCGTTACATCAAACGGCTTGTCGCGGCCCGGCCGGACAATCGTCAGGCTGATCGGCGATCCGGGTTTGCCGCGCATTTCCTCTACCGCTTCATCAAGCGACCCGCCATAGATAAGCGATCCGTTGATATGGGTAATATAATCGCCCGCCTTCACGCCCGCTTGATCAGCCGGCGTATCCTTAAACGGTGCGATCACCTTCACCGCGCCATCTTCCATGGTCACAGAGAGACCGAGGCCGCCATAGTTGCCGTCTGTTTGGGTCCGCATATTTTCAAAATCGCGGGCATCCAAAAAGCTGCTATGCGGATCAAGGCTCGCCAGCATACCGTTAATGGCCCCCTTGATAAGGTCTGCATCATCGACTTGATCGACATAGTCGGTCCGTACCCGGTCGAACACGCTCATAAACTGTTCCATCTCGCGATATGTATCGGCATCGACGGCAGAGATGGCGGCCGTGGTTGCTGGTAAAAGCGCCACGGTCAAAACAAGAGCGGTTGCCTGTAAGAAGGGCTTTTTCATCGGGAATGTCCTGTATGTCTAAATATGTCTCAAATATCAAATATAGGCCTGAATCACCTGTAAAGCCAAGCACCTTAACGAAATATGACGTGCGCTATCGATGAACGTCATATTTCACCCTACTAGGGCGGCGATATCAATCGGTCGGCCATTACGGCGTAATTCTACAGTCACGTGCGGGTCATCTCTGCCCGACCGCCCGACCGGAGCGCCCTGTACCACCATATCACCGACTTCTGCACTGCTGGTCGCCATATTAGTAATCAGACTGGTCCAGGCTGCATCATGCTCGATGATCAGGATATTCCCGTAACCCCGATAGGGTCCGGAGAAAACGATCCGGCCTGCCGCCGGGGCCACAATCTGGGCATCGGGTTCTACCGATATGGTGAGCCCGCGAGAGCGATAGCCGCTGTCGGACAGTTCCCCTAGTCCAGTCACAATATCACCGATAACAGGTAGGCGGTAGGCACTGGCAACATCTCTTTTGCGCGCCCCATTCCGAACTGGCGCATCACCTTTTTGATTGGGCCGCAATAACGGCCCATCCAACATAGCAAGCGATTCGCGGACCGTGCCGCTTTCGCGGATCTGGTCCATCAGGTCCAGTATATCGCGGGTTTCTTCACCCAAGGCCAATGCACGGTCCTGCTCCAAACCGGCGCTGTCGGAAAATTGGCCGGCCTGAATCCGCTCACTGGCTTCCAGACCTGCCAATTGCTTGCGCCGTTGTCCCAAGCGCTGCTGGCTTTCGTTTAACGAGGCAATGGCGCGCCTTGATTGGGCGCGCAGCTTTTCCCCCTGCTGCACCTCTCGCCTCAGACTGGCGGTGCGCCGTTCGATTTCGGGTATCACCGTCGACATGATGGAACGGATATAGATGAGTTCGTTGAGCGATCGTGGTTCGACCAAAGCCAGCGCAGTGGGCTTGCGCGTCATCATCTGCAAAGCTGCGGTCAGACGTACCACCGGACCCTGTTTTTCAGCCAGCCGGGTGCGCTGGCGCTCTTGTAACCGCTCTACTATCGCAATACGTGAGCGCGCGGCTCGGATGTCCGCCTCGGCCGCCTGTATGCGTGCGGCCAAAGACGCAGCCTGACCCGCAATACGGTCGGCTTCATTTGTCGCCGCTTCCGCTTGGCGGCGCAATGCGTCGCCGCGTTGCTGGGCTTTATCGGATTGTTCACGTGCTGAAACCAGCGCCCGCTGTTCTTCTGCTAAAGAAGGCCCGCTCGTTTGCGCCGGTAGCGCGACAGCGTAAAATGCGCCTAGTCCCGCAAGCAAACCAAAGGGGGTAAACCAGCGCAACATCGCCTATCCTTCGCGATGATAAGGATGGTTGGCGATAATCGCCGTGGCCCGAAACAATTGTTCGGCCAGCATCGCGCGGGCCATGAGATGCGGCCAGGTCGCTTTGCCAAAGGAAAAGAAATGGTCAGCGCTGCTGCGCTCTTCGTTCGACAGTCCATCGGCGGCGCCGATCAGGAAACGCGCCTCCCGCACACCATTATCACGCCAATTGCTCAGGACATCAGCAAATGCCTTGCTGGTCCAATTTTCGCCGGTTTCATCGAGAGCGATGATCTTCGTCTGGTCGCTAATCTTCGGACTCTTGCCGCCCTGCTCTGGCAGTTCGCTCAGCTTCACATCCCAATTGATGCGTTTGACATAGCGATCCACCAGCTCCTGCTCAGGACTACGGCCAATTTTTCCGCGAGCGATAATATGGAGCCTCATGTTAGATGAAAGACTCCCGGCTTAGGCTTCTGCAGCCTCGGCATCCGGTGTATCGTCTTCACCGACCGCCCACATGCGCTCCAGATTATAGAAAGTACGCACTTCGGGGCGGAATAGATGAACAATCACATCGCCGGTATCGATCAACACCCAATCGGCATTCGCCAGACCTTCGATCCGCGCTTCACCGCCCGCTTGTTTGACACGTTCTGCCAATTTTTGCGCCATCGACGCAACTTGCCGAGTCGAACGGCCTTCGGCGATCACCATATGGTCGGCAATATTGCTTTTGCCTTCCAGTGCAATCGACACAATATCCTGCGCCTGATCGTCATCGAGCGATTTCATTACCAGCGCATGAAGGGCATCTGATTCGGCTTTTCCTTCTTTGGAAGTAGCGGATGTCAGCGCTTTGGTTTTCGGTTTCGTCAATTCAAATCCTATCAATCTGTCTGGCAAACCAATTTATGTGTCACTGCGTCGCGAACGCAGCGATTAGCATATTGATTGTGCCAATGGGGCCTAGCCATCCGGATCGCGGTGGCTGAGCGGGGGTCGGGACGATAGCGCAAGAATGTCAGCGCTGGCGTACTCCAGTTAGTCCAGTTCATCCGCTGGCTCGCAGGCCGGACGGAGCGCCGGAGCCATGCCATTGCGGGTGCCGCAAAAGCATCATCATCATAGCCGGGACGAGCAATAACTGCAATCGGCAATAAACATGCTATTTTTCGCCAGTCTTTCCAGCGATGAAACTGGGCCAGATTGTCCGCCCCCATGATCCACAGAAACTGCCGTTTCGGATAGCGCCGGACCAGTGCGCGCAGCGTATCATAAGTGTAACTAGTACCCAGTTGCTGCTCAATAGCGGTCGGCCGAATAGGGCTATTTCGCGCCATTTTTTGCGCTGATGCGAGCCGTGCATTTAACGGCGCCATATCTTTCGCCCCCTTTTTCAGAGGATTGCCCGGAGACACCAACCACCATAGTTCTTCCAGCGCCAATTGCTCGATCGCAAACAGGCTGATCGACCGATGCGCGCCGTGGGCGGGGTTAAAAGACCCGCCAAGAAGGCCCGTTGTCTTCAAAATCCCAGACTCAAGGTCGAACTTGTCCGGTTCCGCGCACCACCCATTTATAGGTGGTCAATCCTTCGAGTGCGACAGGACCGCGCGCATGCAAACGGCCCGTAGAAATGCCAATTTCTGCGCCCAGTCCAAATTCACCACCATCTGCAAACTGGCTGGAGGCATTCCACATGACAATCGCGCTATCGGCGCGCTGGATGAACTGATTCGCCAAGGCTTCATCTTCGGTCACCACGACATCCGTATGATGGGATCCATGTTCTGCAATATGTGCAAGCGCCTCATCCACGCCCCCAACCATCCGTACCGAAACGATCGGAGCAAGATATTCCGTATCCCAATCTTCCATTTCTGCGGATACCGTGCGCGGGTCCAATTCCATGATCGCATCATCGCCGCGCACTTCACAGCCCGCTTCAATTAACGCGCGAATCAACGGGCCGGGCGCTGGATAATCCTGATCGATCAGCAGTGTTTCCATTGCACCGCAGACACCGGTGCGCCGCATTTTGGCGTTGACCGCAATGGCCTCTGCTTTGGCGGGATCAGCCGCCTTTCCGATATAGGTATGGTTGATGCCATCAAGGTGCGCGAGCACCGGCACGCGGGCCTCTTCCTGCACCCGTGCGACCAGCGACTTGCCGCCGCGCGGGATAATGATATCGATCAAACCAGAGGCTTTCAGCATTGCACCAACGGCGGAGCGATCCGTCGTCTGGACCAATTGAATCGCATGTTCCGGCAGGCCAACCGTTGCAACACCGGCAACCATCGCCTTATGAATGGCCCGATTGCTTTCAATCGCCTCTGAACCCCCGCGAAGGATCACGGCATTGCCGGACCGAAGTGCCAAGGCCGCTGCGTCGGCCGTCACATTAGGGCGGCTTTCATAGATAATTCCAATGACGCCAAGGGGAACCCGCACCCGTTCCATAATCAGGCCATTGGGTCGCTCCGTCCGGTCGATAATCACGCCAACAGGGTCCGGCAAAGCCGCCACTTGCTCCACTGCAGACGCAATGGCGTCAAGCCGCTGTGCATCAATCATCAACCGGTCGAGCATCGCATCACTCAGGCCATTGGTGCGGCCATTGTCCATATCCTTGGCATTTGCAGCGAGAATTTCGGATTGACTCTCACGTAGTTGAGACGCTGCTGCTGTCAAGGCCATCGCCTTTTGTTCACTCGTCGCTGCCGATAATTGGGAAAAAGCGGCTCTCGCTCGCTGGCCCATTTCTGTCATATTTTTTTCATGTTCATTCATACGGGTCTGCTAGCATGGCTATGGCTTCCCGATAAGCAAAAAACGGACTCGATCCCCCGCAGAAAATAACTTCGCCAAAAGTGATAAATCGCACAAAACGACTCGAAAGACCGGCCTATTGTCAGTTAATTTTACATGAATTTAGCAGTTCATCCCATCTCTGTTTCGATTCGTCACGAGTCGCTGCGACTCGATTCGCGCCACTAGCGCCTCTCTGCTAGCTCCCTTTTTGGGGATTAGTTTCAGAGTAATCGGGTCATGCAAAATCAAAATGCCAAGCTAGGGCTCTTCGCCCGGCTGGATCATATGTTCACAGATCGCGAATTTTTTATGCGTTCCGATGGACAGATTCGGTTTATCACTATTACAAGAAAATCGCAGAAACGCGCCGCGATCATTGCCGGTACCGTAATTGGCCTGTGGCTTGTCGTCACCTTGGCGATGATGGTCAGCCAGTGGACTGTGTCGGGCGAACGGACGGCGCTCGCGGAAAAAGAAGCGGCGGTAAATAGCAGCGAAGGCCGTGTTGCCGCCTATAAAAACTCTATTGACGATGTCGCAAAGGATCTGATCGCGCGGCAAGATGCGATGGAGCAGATTACACAGCAATTTATCGGCGAAGAAACAAGTGACGGCGCCGATATCTTGACCGAGGCAGAGAAGAAACTGTCCGAAAATACCAAGAAAATCAGCGCCGCCTTTCCGGAAGCGGGAATTTTAGCAAAATTGGAAGCCCGCCAGATTGCCTTTGCTCACACATTAACCCGTGCAGCGATGAAGCGCACCGCCCGCGCCGAAGCTGCAATCCGGAAATTCGGCCTGAACCCCGCTACGTTGACAGCAACATCCAACGAGGCGGTCGGTGGTCCCTATATTCCCTTTTTCGGTGATGACGAAACCGAACTTCATCCCACGCTGGAACGGCTCAACAATGCCCTGTTGCGGATGGACCAACTCGAACGGACATTGCTGACGATCCCATCTGCTATGCCAGCCGATACCAGTTCGATGACCAGCAATTATGGCTATCGCCGCGATCCCTTTACGGGTGCCGGGGCGATGCATAGCGGCATTGATTTCAGAGGGTCTTACGGCGAACCTATCCTAGCCGCTGCACGGGGCAAGATTACCCACGCAGGCTGGAAATCAGGCTATGGCAACACCGTCGAAATCACGCATGGCAACGGCCTGATGACGCGTTATGCGCATCTTTCCAAAATTAATGTCACCACTGGCCAAAAGGTAAAACAGGGATTACAAGTCGGGGCAATGGGAAGCACCGGACGTTCGACCGGCACCCATCTTCATTTTGAAGTGCGGCTCAACAATGTCGCAGTCAACCCACGACCCTTTCTGGAGGCGAATACAGATGTTCTCAAGGTCCAAGCCGTCGCCCGTCAGCGAGCCGACACCCCAAAAAAGCGTACCGAAAAGTCAGGCTCCGGCCGTGGCTAGAAGCAACGCCTCAGGCGGATCAAGCTTCTCCATCATCGGAGACGGCATAGTCATTACCGGTAATATCGACGCAAAGGTTGATCTGCATATTGATGGTGAAGTCATTGGCGACATCAGATGCCTGTCATTGGTTCAAGGTCCATCGAGCAAGATTCAAGGCGCGATTATCGCCCAGAATGCCAGCCTGTCCGGCGCAGTAGAAGGTTCGATCGAGGCCGGTGATCTGGTCATCAGCTCAAGCGCCCGTATTGGCGGTGATGTAACTTATGAAAATGTTACCATTGAACAAGGCGGTCATGTGGACGGCAAGTTCAAGCATAAGAGCGCAAAATCACCGAATCTGGCGAAGACAACGGTCGATATGGCGAGAAAATCCTTGCCGCTGGAGCTGACCGCAAACGATCAAGCAGCCTTATAAAGCCTGTTCCCGTCGAATTTTTGCATAAGCACACTCCTCCATTGGAGTGGTAATTAGTCATGTCTGAACGCAAAACTCCTTCGTGTGAAAAGTTTGATGCTTCACATTCTTCACTCCACGGAACCTTTGATTTGCGTCAAAGGCCACACAAACCACACCCCCTCGGTGCAGAGAAATTTAACATTTTCGGCCATACCAAATAGCGGGCCACGGAAGCGCAGATCTTACTAAAAACTGAGAAAGAACGGCGCGAAAATATCATATCGCGCCATCTGTAGGAAAGCGACTTTCCTAGCCCTATCCAGCAACTTAATTGCGCGGCGCTTGCCGCCGATAGCTCAGTGCTTCCGCCACATGCGCCCGTCCGATATTGGACGCACCGGCCAGATCGGCAATGGTGCGAGATACGCGCAATACTCTGGTATAGCCGCGTGCAGAGAGGCGCATGGATGCGGCCGCTTGGCCTAATAACTGCTGTCCCGGCGCATCCGGCGTCGCATATTTTTCCAGTGTATCGCCATCAATCTCGCAATTCGTACGCGCATTGATATCGGCATAGCGTTGGCTCTGCATCCGCCGCGCCTTGGCGACTCGGGCGGCTACGGCGTGGGAGGCTTCCGCCGACGACCGCATCGTAAGATCACTGGCAGACAGGGCCTCAACCTCGATATGCAGATCAATTCGGTCGAGCAGCGGCCCTGATACTTTCGCCTGATAGTCTGCGGCACATCGCGGCGCGCGCGAACAAGCAAGCGCGGCATCGCCCAAATGGCCGCAACGGCACGGGTTCATCGCAGCTACCATCTGCACGCGCGCAGGAAATATGACATGGGCATTGGCCCGCGCCACACTGACCTGTCCGGTTTCCAGCGGTTGGCGCAGGGAATCCAGCACGGCGCGTTGAAATTCCGGCAATTCGTCGAGAAATAATACGCCCATATGGGCCAGACTAACCTCTCCCGGCCGGACTTTCAGCCCGCCGCCGACCAGCGCCGCCATCGATGCGCTGTGATGGGGGGCGCGAAAAGGGCGCTGTCGGCTCATCTGGCCGCCTTCCAACGTCCCGGCCACACTCGCCACCATCGATACTTCCAAGGCCTCCGCCGGTGACAAGGGCGGCAGGATACCCGGCAAACAAGAGGCCAATAGCGACTTTCCCGATCCCGGCGGACCGTTCATCAGCAGATTATGGCCACCCGCCGCCGCCACTTCCAAAGCGCGTTTCGCCGTTTCCTGTCCCTTTACGCTTTTCAGATCAGGCCCATAGACCGGCTCTGGCGCGGCGCCTGTATCGGGCGGTGTCAAAATGGACTGGCCTTTGAAATGGTTGAGCAGCGCGAGCAAATCCGGCGGGGCAAGCACCTCTACATCTCCGGCCCACGCCGCCTCTGGCCCCTGCAAAGCGGGACATATCAGCCCCAGATTTTCCGCCGATGCATGAAGCGCCGCCAGCAAAACGCCGGGAGTCGCGGCCAGCCGCCCATCCAAAGACAGCTCCCCGACAACGACATAGCTGGCCAAGGTTTCGGCATCAATAATCGCCATGGCCCCCAGTAAAGCCAAAGCAATGGGCAGGTCGTAATGCGACCCTATTTTTGGTAAATCCGCTGGCGACAAGTTGATCGTGATCCGCTTGGGCGGCAGTGATAATCCCAGCGACGCTATGGCTGCCCGCACCCGTTCCCGGCTTTCGGCGACCGCTTTGTCAGGCAGGCCTACAATGGTGAAAGCCGGCAGTCCCGGTGCAACTTGGCATTGTACCTCAACCCCGCGCGCTTCCAGCCCCAAAAAGGCCACAGTGGACACCAGTGCTACCATGTACAACGCCCCGAATTGCTATCAAGCCCGCGACAGTGACAAGGCCAATGACCGGAGTCGAGCGGGAAGCACAGCTTGGCCGGAACCGTCAAAAACCGCTAGATTACCGGATTCCACGCCGGTTGTTGGTTAATTTTCTGCCAACCAATCGCTTCTACTATTTGTCAATTGCTGTTTGACATAAGCGTTCGATGGATAGCGGACCTAAACTATATGCAGCGCCCGATCAGCAGCCTGCAGAACAAGGCATAAGCCTTGGCCTTTGGGTCACAATTTTTGCGGCATTCGCGCTGTTTCTTTCGCCGGTAGAACAGGCCAAAGCGTCCGATAGCAGCTATACGGTTACAGAGACCTTCGAATCATTCGAATATGAAATTATCGATCCGGAACAACAGGCCATCTGGTCAGCCCGTCCTGCGCAAGCAAGCTATGGTCCTTTTCGGGTGATTTCGGCCAATATGGTGGAAATGTCCGGCACGGTCGACAGCAATTCACCGGCGCTATTTCAACAGATGCTACGCCATTATCCCGGCATCAAACGAATCGAGATGATCGATTGTGACGGATCGGTGGATGAAGAAGCCAATCTGAACCTCGCTCGCCAAATCCGTAGGGCCGGGATCAGCACCCATGTGCCCGCACGCGGATCGATACGGTCGGGCGCGGTCGAGCTATTTCTTTCGGGCGTACGCCACACAGCAGATAGCGGTGCAGAATTTGTCGTTCATAGCTGGATCGATGAAGACGGGCTGGAGGCCAATGACTATCCGCCCCAAGACCCGGTTCATGCCGAATATCTCAACTATTATGCGGAAATGGGTATCCCCGTTGACAAGGCACGCGATTTTTACGCGCTGACCAACAGCGTGCCCTTTTCCGAGCAGCTAAAGCTGTCCCGCACCGATCTCGCGCGCTTTCAACTGTTGCATTAAACACACGGTGTCGCTGACGACGGGCGCGATTCGCGTCCCGCAAGCGCCTTTCATTCATAATATATCCACAGATTATAAGTTATTCGACCGGAAGAATGATTTCGTCGACGGTCTGACTTGTGAGTCATGCTGCGACGCATCACATAGGGCTTATGAAACCGGATATGGACGATAAACAGGCTAAGAAGCGATGGAGATACACATCGGGGTCGCGATTCGCACTCACGATGCTCGGTTTCCTGCTCATGTTATTATCGCCCATTATTGGCGCGCTGCCCGGTCCGGGTTTCATTATCATGTTTCCGCTGGGGCTGGCACTTGTCCTACAAAATTCCCGCACAGCAAAGAAGCGGTACGTCGATTTCAAGCGGCGTTTCCCGCATTACGGCCAATGGACAGACTGGGCAATGCGGCGGAAGCGTCACAAGAAGCTGCCCGATAATTTTGAGCTGCCGATATTCGGAAAGGTCAAAACCAAATCGGAAAGCTGAAATTATTGCTTCTACCCTCGGGCTAACGCTTGACTTTCTGCGGCTGCACACTTATCCGCAGCAACAACGAGGTGGCCGCAGCTTTTAGCGGCCTTTTTTATCGAAATTTTTACGTAGGATAAACGCGATGAAGCGCACATTTCAACCTAGCTGTCTGGTCCGTAAACGGCGCCACGGTTTCCGCGCCCGCAAAGCAACTGTCGGAGGCCGCAAAGTATTGGCTGCCCGCCGTTCGCGTGGCCGCAAGAAGCTTTCTGCCTAAACCACGACTTGCGCTCACCCCGAGCGTGTCGACGGGTGAACAGTGACGGAATCAACTGTCCCTTCGGCTGACTCACAGCGAGCACAGTCGATTTCTTCTATAGAAGTGATTCGGAAACGACCGGATTTTCTGGCAGCGAATCGCGGCAAGCGATTCGTAAGCCCTAGCTTCATTCTGCTCGCCCATAAACGCCGAGCAGAGCATCCCATCAATCCCGACACCGCTCGCTTTGGCATTACCGTGACCAAGAAAATCGGCAATGCCGTCACGCGCAATCGAATGAAGCGCCGGTTTCGTGCATTATTGGCCGAACTGCTCCCGCAATATGGGATAGAGGGCGCGGACCATATCATGATCGGCCGCAAAGAACCCAAGGAACGGGATTTCGCCGTGATGAAAGCAGAACTTGAAAAAGCGCTGAAATATCTGGCTAAAAAGCTATGATATCCCATGCTTAAAGCCGTTTTCATATTTATCGCACGATGCTGGCAATGGGGCCCGTCAAAAATTTTACCGCCGACCTGCCGCTATGCCCCGACCTGTTCTGCTTACGCAATCGAAGCGATAGAAAAACACGGTGCAATTAAGGGTGGCTGGCTGGCTGTTAAACGGCTATTGCGCTGTCATCCTTGGGGGGGCTCGGGCTATGATCCGGTTCCCTGACCTCTCAAACACCTGTTTCAACCGGTGTAGCACCGATCTTTAAGACCAGATTTTAGGAATTATTGTGGACGACAAGCGTAATATCATCATGGCGGTCCTGCTCACCGGCATCATCCTTTTTGGCTGGCCTTTGGTGATGGAAACATTTTTCCCTGATATGGTGAACAAGAATGAAGCGGTGGAGCAGTCTGAAAAGACCGCTGCCGGCAAGGCTGATGCTCAAACCGGTGGCCTTGCGCCCACCGCCGCAACGTCTGCAGGCTCGGCCACGATCGGCGCGGATGCCGCAACCGGCAAAATCCGCAAACTGCCCGTTGTTCTGGCTGAAAATCCCCGCATCGCGATTGAAACGCCGCGGCTCAAGGGTTCGATCAACCTTAAGGGCGCACGGCTCGATGACCTGACGCTCACCGATCATACAACGGAACTGGCCAAAGACAGCCCGCCCGTGCGGCTCTTTGCACCCTCCGGTACGGAACATGCCTATTTCAGCCGCTTTGGCTGGGCCGGAGACGGCGTGAAATTGCCTGATGACAACACGGTATGGAATGCCGACCAGGGCAAGCTGACGCCCGAAACGCCTTTGACATTAAGCTGGTCCAATGAAACCGGACAGACTTTTGCCATCACGCTTTCCATCGATAAAGATTATCTGATCACCGCTGAACAAAGCATCACCAATCGCGGCCAAAACCCGGTTGCGCTAAAACCCTATAGCTTGATTAACCGGACCCGCGATCTCAAAAATGTTCCGCACGGCGAAGCGAGTAGCTTCACGATCCATATCGGCCCTGTTGGTGTTTTCGACGGCGCTGCCAATTATGATATCGATTATAAAAATCTAGCCGGTGAAGAGCCGGGCTTTTTTTCCAGCATGTTTGGAGCCACGGCAGAGGCCGGAACCAATAGCTTCCATAAAGATGTGAGCTGGCTTGGCTTTAGCGACAAATATTGGCTCGGCGCGATTATTCCTGTGAATAACCCCAAAGTCGTCGGCAAATTCCGCAGCGGCGCTAACGATGTTTTCCAGGCAGAATTTGCCCGCGAAGATGCGCAGGTCATTGCCCCCGGCAAAGTTCTAAAAACAACCACCCGCTTGTTCGCAGGCGCCAAGGAAACCGCGTTACTCGATACCTATAAAGAGCAATATAATATCACGCTGCTCGACCGTGCCATCGACTGGGGCTGGTTCTACTGGTTTGAAAAACCTCTATTCTATCTGCTAAACTGGCTGTTCAAACTATTCGGCAATTTCGGTGTCGCGATCATCGTGATGACCTTCATCGTACGCGGCGTCATGTACCCGATTGCGCAGAAGCAATTTAAGTCCATGGCCCAGATGCGCGCCGTGCAGCCGAAAATGAAGAAAATTCAGGAAAAGCACAAAGAAGACAAGCAAAAGCAGCAGCAAGAAATTATGAAGCTGTATAAGGACGAGAAGGTCAATCCACTGGCCGGTTGTCTGCCGATCTTCCTGCAAATCCCGATCTTCTTCGCACTTTATAAAGTGCTCATGCTGTCGATTGAAATGCGGCACCAGCCCTTTATATTCTGGATTAAAGATTTGTCCGCACCGGACCCGATGACGCCGATCAATCTTTTCGGTATGATCCCGTTCGATCCGCCAAGCTTCCTTGCGGTTGGTATTTTGCCAATCCTGATGGGCATCACCATGCATTTCCAGTTCAAACTGAATCCGCAACAAATGGACCCGATGCAGCAACAGATTTTCGGTCTGATGCCGTGGATATTGGTGTTTATCATGGCGCCGTTTGCCGCTGGTCTGCAACTATATTGGACCGTGTCCAACGTCCTGACCATTGCACAGCAGAAATGGCTCTATTCACGTCATCCACAGCTGAAAGAGCAGATGGCCAAGGATGCCGAGGACAAGGCGAAAAAGGCCGCAGACGACAAAGCAGCCGAAACAAATTAGGCGAGGCAGACGCTCTGGTTTCGTCATCCTGCACTTGATTCAGGATCCAGAGCGGCTGTCACAGCCAAAACCATGATGCTGAATCAAGTTCGGCATGACGAGCTATAATATTATGAAACCATTGCATCCCAAATTATTCTCCGGCCCGATTTCTTTTCTGAAATCGGCACCGCACCTTGAATTTTTGCCCAATCCAACCGTGCCGGAAATCGCCTTTGTGGGCCGGTCCAATGTCGGCAAGTCATCGCTGATCAATGCGTTGACGAACCGCAATGGCTTGGCGCGGACATCCAATACGCCGGGGCGGACGCAAGAGCTGAACTTTTTCGATATTGGCGACCCCCTGATTTTCCGGATTTGCGATATGCCGGGCTATGGCTTTGCGAAAGCACCGCCCAAAATCGTGCAGAAATGGCGCTATCTGATCAACGATTATCTGCGCGGAAGGCAAGTGTTGAAACGCACTTTTGTTCTGATCGACAGCCGGCATGGGATCAAGACGACCGATGAAGAATTCCTGACCATGCTCGACAAAGCGGCTGTCAGTTACCGGATCGTGATGACCAAGACGGATAAGGTGAAGGCCACCGAATTGGAAGCGACGATGGAAAAAGTGCTCGCCGCTGCCAAGAAGCATCCGGCGGCCCACCCCGAATTAATCTTGACGTCTTCGGAGAAAAAACAAGGCATAGACGAGCTTCGCATGGCAGTTCTCGAGGCCGTTCAGATATAGCTATTCGTCCCTATTCGCTCCCTCTTCATGGGCCTGCGCACTTTACGAAAATTCCGGCTTTCACTGCCATGGCGATGAAGCTAAGGTGTTTTGATGAAACTGATAATCGGAAACAAAGCCTATTCCAGCTGGTCCATGCGTGGATGGCTTGCCTGCAAACAATCCGGCCTTTCTTTCGAAGAGCTGACTGTCCCGCTTTTTGGCGAAGATTGGGACGATATGCGGGTGACGGAAAATTTTGCCCCCTCGGGCGGTAAGGTTCCGATATTATGGGATGGCGAAACCGTGATCTGGGACAGTTTGGCTATTATCGACTGGCTGGCGGACAAAACCCATCGCGACCGATTCTGGCCCAAAGACGAAACCGCACGCGGGATGGCCCGTTCCATGGCCGCGGAAATGCACAGCGGTTTCATGGCGCTGCGCAAACAATGCCCGATGAACACGCGCAAGCGTTACGAAGGCTTGCAGCTATCACCGGAAGTGCTGCATGATGCAGCGCGTATCATGCAGCTATGGGCACAGGCACGCGCGCGTTTTGGACGCGGCGGGCCATATCTATTCGGTACATTTGGCGCGGTCGATATCATGTACGCGCCGGTCATATCGCGTTTTCAAACCTATGGCATTCACGTCCCCGGCTTTGCCCAATCCTATATGGAAACAATGCTTGGCCATGAGTGGATGGTCGAATGGATGGAAGCGGCCGAAGAAGAACCTTGGGTGATTGAACGGTTGGAACAGCCCTTTACGGAGTGAGGGTTGTCCCCTTCCCTTCGTCATCCTGAACTTGTTTCAGGATCTAAATTCCCATAGGCATGTTCCAAGAGATCCTGAAACAAGTTCAGGATGACGAGTATTTATAATGACCGATACTAGCCCCCTTGCACTAGCCAAACGCCTGATCGCCTGCCCCAGCATAACACCCGCGACCGGCGCTGTGTTTGATGCAATGGAAGCCATGCTGGAGCCGCTAGGTTTTGAAGTGTCGCGTTTTATCGCAGGCGACAGCGCCGAAGACGAAGGAAAAGGCGGAGCCGTTGAAAATCTCTTCGCGATTCGCAAGGGCAAGGAAGGCGCCCGCCATTTTTCCTTTGCGGGTCATCTTGACGTCGTGCCGCCGGGCGAAGGCTGGGCCAGCGATCCGTTTGTGCCTGAAGTGAAAGGCGATTTGCTCCACGGACGCGGGGCGGTCGATATGAAGGGCAGCATCGCCGCCTTTGTGAGCGCACTGCACAGCCTGCCAAGCGACCTCGGCACGATTAGCCTGATCATCACCGGCGATGAAGAAGGCCCCGCCTATTTCGGCACGGTCGCAATCATGGACCTGATGGCCGAACGCGGCATTACGCCAGATCTGTGTCTTGTCGGGGAACCTACATCGGTCAACCGGCTAGGCGATATGATGAAAATCGGGCGGCGTGGTTCGGTCAACATGTGGATTACGGTCAACGGCACACAGGGCCATGTCGCTTATCCCCATCTCGCCGACAATCCAATTACCAAATTGGGCAAAATCCTTAGCGAAATTGACGCATTGCAACTCGATGAAGGGACCGACTGGTTTCAGCCGAGCAATATCGAATTTACCGATCTTAGCGTCGGCAATCCCGCGCATAATGTGATTCCGTCCAAAGCAGAAGGGCGCTTGTCCATCCGCTTTAACGACCAACATAGCGGCGACAGCCTCAGCGCGATGGTTCGCGATATTGTCGAGCGTAATGGCGGGGAACTGAATCCGATTATTTCCGGTGAGCCGTTTCTGACGCCTCCGGGTCTATTATCCGGATATATTGCAGAGGCGATTACCGAAGTGACAGGCGTGGAGCCAGAGCTATCAACGACCGGCGGTACTTCTGATGCGCGGTTCCTGTCCCGTATCGTGCCAGTGGTCGAATTTGGTCTGTGCAATGCGACGATGCACAAGCTGGACGAAGCCGTAGCGGTCGAGGACTTAAACCAGCTTTCCGAAATTTATGCCAGGGTGGTGTTGAAAGCGCTAAGCTGAATTTCAGCCGGTCAGACCAAAACCGATAAGCGCCACCGCAAAACCCGTGACGGCACCGAAAGCCGGTTTCCAGTCTCCATCCTTATGGGCTTCCGGCGCGACATCCTCAAAAACGAGATATAAAATTCCGCCTGCGCAAAAGGTCATGAGTGACCCCAGAAGCAAACTATCAAGCGTGAATAGCGAATAACCGAGCAAGGCAGCGAACGGGCCTAGCACGATGCATAAAGCCATGATCTGCAGAACATGTTTGCTTAAAAATCCGTCATGCGAATGGCGAATTTCGCGATAGGCATTATAGCCTTCCGGCAGATTTTGCGCCGCTATGATGACCGCAAGAAACAAGGCCATGTTATAATCGCTGGTAATAACAGCGCCCAGCACAATGGATTCCGGCACGAAGTCGAGATTGAGGGCGATCAACTGGCTAACCGGCGTGCCGCGCCGCGCCAATGCCCGGTCAATCAATAGAAAGGTCGCGCCGCCGCCTAAAAATGTTAGCAACGCCAGCCATAAAGGCTGACTTTCCATGCCGTGGGGAACCAGCACCAGACCGACTGCGCCGATCAGCGCGCCGCCGCCAAATGCGATGATGGTGCGACGAAATTTCTCGCTCAACCAGCTTTTATTGGACTCATCAAACCAACCAAAGAGCGATCCCGAAAAAGCGGCAAATCCGGCCGCAGCCGACATGATGATTATATCCAATACCACTGGCTAAACTCCCCCTTACGTCACCGCCGTCGGCGCAAAATTATATAAAGCGCCCCTGCCCCGCCATGCCGGGGATGGGCGCCCCGAACAGCGGCTATATGGGAGGCGTGGCGCGATGCAGCCAACCAATCCGAAATCGCCGCGCGAATTGCCCCGCGGCCACCATCGCGGCGGCGCTCTTCATCGGTTCGCGCCTTGCCGGTAATCAGCAGGATCGCCCGATGACCAGCAGCAATGCTAAGTTCCAACGCACTGTCCAGCCGTCCGTGCGCAGATGATAACGTATAACCATGGAGATCAATGGTCACATCGGGGCGCACAACCCCCTTGTTCAGGCGGCGGTCCCAATGACCGTCAAGTCCCGCTTTATCCGAAACGGCAACCTGTTCCCGCAATGGAATAGCTTTGGAGGAAATGCCGCCGAATGTTTCTGCTGTGATTGGCCCGCGTTGCGGCGGTAGTTTCTTTGCCACGGGGAGGGCCTTCACGCGGCTCACACGCTCTTGATCGAGCGGTTTCACCGTTTCGATGACTTTCTGCCACAGCGCCTTTTCACCGGCAGTAAGGGGCCGGTCTGCCATGCGATCTAGTTGCCCCGAAGTAAGCGCGCGACACTGCCTTTGGGCAAGAAAATCGATGCCTGTCCGCGCGATGACATGCCGCCGGCAATTTGTGCTGCTTCTTCACCCGCGCCCCAGAATGTATCAAACCGGTTCGCGCCCTTTATCGCGCCGCCGGTATCCTGCGCGACCCAGAGGCCGTCAGCGATATTATGTTCCAGATCGAGGAAAACCGGTGCGCCCAAGGGCACAAAATTGCGATCCGCCGCTACAGAGGTACGACCGACAACCGGATGGCCCATCGCGCCCAATGGACCGGGACCGGTGATTTCACGAAAGAATATATAGCTTTTATTCTCGCGCATGATCTTGCGCCCCTCTTCGGGGTGGGCGCGCAGCCATTCGATAATGCCCTGCATATTGGTCTTACCATCGGCGAGCAGCCCGCGTTCGCGCATCACCCGTCCGATGCCGGTATAATCGCGGCCATTTTGCCCGTCATAACCGATACGCATCACCGAACCATCGGACATGGCGACACGGCCGGAGCCCTGCACTTGCAGGAAGAAAAATTCGATATAATCGGATGCCCATGCGATTTCGAGGCCCTTGCCCTGCAATGCGCCATCGTCAATTTGGGCGCGCTCTTCAAACGGGACCAGCTTGGTGCCATCGACCTTGCCCCTGATCCGCTTGTCTTTCAGTTCGTCGGAAAACTGGCCGAGATCAACGTCGAGCAAATTAGCGGGCCGCCGATAAATCGGAACCTGACTGCTATTGGTACGAACACGAGAGCCTTTAATCTGCGGTTCAAAATATCCGGTGGCAAAGGCTTTGCCATCACCGACCTGCACCGCTTCAAACTGGGTTTCAAAGAACCGCCGCGCGTCATTATCAGACCAGCTTTTGGAGGCATCACAAGATTGCCGCCAGTCTTCGCCCTGCGTCAGGCCGCTATTATCTGTCCGACGCACCAGAGAGGAACAGCTTGTGCGAAAGGCTTGCAGAGCTGCGATGGCTTTATCGCGCTGCAAATTGAGTGATGCGATATTGGGGCCCAAAGCAACGCCTGCCCCGATTGCCCGTGTTTCGTCATCGGACAGGGATTGAATCTGGCCGGGGGTGACCGCAGCCACTGTTCCCGCCGTCTGCTTCACTGGAGTTTGCCATACGGAAGGAGATTGGGATTGAGGGGACTGGGACGAGCCATCACCCGTCACCCGTTCGCCTTGCTCGACAGGAGCACCGCGCGCCGTGCCTTCGGGAATGATCGACATTGAACAGCCGCTAACCAGCGCCACGACGCCGATAAGTCCCGCGATTTTAAAAATAGTAATGCCTTGCGCCAGCCGCAATCTAGGCTTCATCGGTCTCGTCAAGAATCCAGTTGGGATCCGAACTGGAAAGGTCACGCACGAACGTCCAGACGTCATGGGTTTCAACCGCATCGGTTAGCGATCCGCCAATTAACGTACCTTCCTTGTCCTTTACGACCGTCGCAATATCGGCATCGAAACGCATCGTGATCCGCGCTATCCGGCGATCATAATCGGCATCGGCAATCCGCGCCTCTTCGATCCGGACGAGCCGGTTTTCGAGAACTTCGCCATTTTTCTCCCGCGCATCAATTGCGGAAACGAAACTTTCATAGACGTCATCGTCGCACAATTCTTTCAATTGTTCGCGATCGCCGTTCCAAAAAGCCTCTAAAATCATGCCATAAGCCGCTTTGGCGCCTTCGACAAAACGTCCGGCATCAAAATTACGGTCCGCGCCGATGATAGAGCGCATGCCCGATTCGGCAGCAGCATCATAAATCATCGTCGGTTGCGGTGCTGGATTAGATGAAGCAGGCACGATATCAGGAATCGGGCTATCCCGGTTTTCATCCCGCGCATTCCGGTCCTTAGGACGCTTATCCAAGCCATTTTCTATATTTCGGGGGGTATGCTCCTGCTCATGGCCGGTGCGCTTTCCCAAAACGGAATAGAGGCGCAAGCCCAAAAAAGCAGCCACCATCGCTAATAAAACAATCTCGATAGTCACAATTTCTCCAATATCTCAGTTCCCCCTACATAGGCAGGAACTGCACCAGTTTCAAATGGCTTTCCATTCTTTTGCATAGCATCCACCAGATATAGAGGCCAATACATCTCCAATATTGCACGGTTTAGCCGTTTGATTATGAATAACCGCATACGAAATAAAGTCGCCGCCGGTTACTATACCGGACGGGAGGCAGAGCTATTTCCAGCATTGCCCTGCCCCCAATCCCCTGCTAGGCGCGCTGCAAACGGGGCGTGGTGACATGCTCCGTATCTAAAATATTCAATTTCCCGAAAGGACGCGCCAAATGGCTGAAGAAAATGGTAATGTGACAACTCCCGATCCGGCAGCCAATGGAGCAGATACCCAGCCGCAAATTGGTGTTATTTCGCAATATGTGAAAGATTTATCGGTAGAAAATCCGAACGCACCGGATGTGTATCAATGGGAAGCCCAACCGCAAATTGATGTTCAATTTAATATCGGTTCCAAGCCTGTGTCTGACGAAGTCCATGAAGTCGAACTGAAAATCGACGTTGTCGCCAAGGCAGACCAGGGCGTCGCGTTTCAGGTCGAACTGCTGTATTGCGGACTTTTCGGAATGCGCAACGTATCCGAAGATCAAGCGCATCCGTTCCTGTTTGCTGAAGCCCCCCGTTTGCTGTTCCCCTTTGCACGGGCGATTATTTCCGATGCTGTGCGGGATGCCGGTTTCCAGCCGCTAATGCTAGAGCCGATTGATTTCACTGCGCTCTACATGCAGCAACGCGAACAACAGGCAGCAACGCAGGCTGCCGAACAACCCGTCGGCAGCGCCTGAACGTCCGGGCGTCCGATCGGGGCAAGCCATGAGCCTGATCAAAAATACCGGAACGATTGCCGGTTTCACCATCATCAGCCGGATATTCGGTTTCGTCCGTGACATGTTACTGGCGCGGGTACTGGGCGCAGGACTCGCGGCAGATGCCTATCAACTGGCTTTCACCCTGCCCAATACATTCCGGCGGCTTTTTGCCGAAGGTGCTTTTTCTGTAGCGTTTGTTCCCATGTACAGCCGCCGCCTTGCCGACGAAGATGGCGAAGCGAGAGCAAAGGAATTTGCCGACGACGTATTGTCGATATTCATTTGGATTTTGCTAGCCTTTTCGGCCCTAGCCATGCTCGCCATGCCTTTGATCGTCTATGGTCTGGCATCGGAATTCCAATCCCAGCCGGGCAAATTCGAACTGGCTGTTTTCCTCAGCCGGATGACGTTTCCCTATCTGTTTTTCATCAGTTTGGTGGCGATGCTGTCGGGCCTGTTAAACGCCCGATCCCGTTTTGCACCGGGCGCTATTGCGCCGGTCTTGTTCAACATCACGCTGATTAGCGCGATACTGATCGGATATTATGTTCGCGGCGACACTGATAATGACGTGATAGTTGTCGAAATTCTAAGTGCCGGAGTAGCGCTATCGGGTCTCGTCCAACTCATTTATCTGTGGTGGGCGGTGCGGCGCGCCGATGTAAAGCTGCAGATCAAACGTCCACGCCTGACACCGCAAATCAAGAGGCTAGGCATGGTTATCCTGCCAGCGACATTCGGTGCCGGAATTTACCAGATCAGCCAATTTGTCGATACGTTTTTTGCGACGTCTTTGCCGCAAGGATCGTTGACGCTTTTGAAAATGGCCGACCGCCTGAACCAAATGCCTTTGGGTATTGTCGGTATCGCGCTGGGCACTGCGATCCTGCCGATGCTGTCCCGCCACATCCAGAATGAAAATCAGGAACTCGCGCAGCGCCTGCAAGCCGATGCTTTCGAGATGGCGACCTTGCTGACCCTGCCCGCAGCGGCGGCGCTTGCGATCTGCGCTCCGGCTTTTACCAGTGCCTTTTTCGTGGGCGGCAAATTTACCGCTGCTGATGGCGCATTAATGTCCAACATTGTTGTCGCGCTGGTCGCTGGCTTGCCGGCCTATGTCGTGATTAAAATCCTGATCCCCGGATTTTTTGCGCGATCCGATACAAAAACGCCGGTATTGACGGCGCTTGCTGCCCTAATTGTCAATATCGCGCTCAATATCTATGTCGTCATGTATGCTGGTTACGGCATTGTCGGACTGGCCGCAGCGACAGCGGTATCGGCCACTCTCAACTGCGTTTTGCTCTATACAATTCTCCATAAGCGCGGCTTTTTCCACTTCACCGCCGCATTAGCATCACGGATATTTCGCCAGCTTATCGCAACCGCTGCGATGGCGCTCATATTATGGTTTTTAATGGGCTGGCTGAGCCCTTATTTCTCGGCCGATGTCTGGTCGCGAATATGGTCATTGGCTGTACTTGTGACAGTTGGCGGAGCCGTCTATGCTGTCATCGGCTTCGCGGTCGGGGCCGTCGATAAGCAGCGGATCGTGGCGCTAATCAGACGAAAACCAATTTCGACAGAGGACAAATAAATCATGCGTACGGTTTCGGGCATTCAGCCCACAGGTAATCTCCATCTCGGCAATTATCTGGGCGCGATTAAAAACTGGGTAAAGCTCCAGAAAGAATCGGAATGTCTGTTCTTCCTCGCCGATTTGCATGCAATTACAGTGCCCAATGATCCGGCGACATTATCGTCCAATTGCCGCGACATGACGGCGGCCTTGGTCGCCGCTGGTGTCGATACCAAAAAGTCGATCCTGTTTAATCAGGCCCGCGTGCCGCAGCATGTCGAACTGGCATGGTTGTTAATCTGCAACACGCCCATGGGGTGGCTCGACCGGATGACCCAGTTTAAGGAAAAATCCGGCAAGCATAAACAGCGTTCGACGCTGGGATTATATGGCTATCCGGTGTTACAGGCCGCAGATGTGCTCATCTATCAAGCCACCCATGTTCCGGTGGGTGAAGATCAGAAACAGCATTTGGAGCTGGCCCGCGACATTGCCACCAAGTTTAACAGCGATACCGGCAAAGATGTATTCACGCTGCCCGAACCCTATATTTCTGGCCCAGCTGCACGCGTCATGTCGCTCCGCGACGGCAATGCCAAAATGTCAAAATCCGATCCATCCGATTTAAGCCGGATCAATATGACCGATAATGACGATACCATTTCCAAGAAGATTAAAAAGGCCCGCACTGATGCGGAACCTTTGCCCGAAAAATGGGAAGATCTGGAAGGACGGAGCGAAGCCAAAAACCTGCTCGGCATCTATGCTGCGCTGGAAGACACCACACCCGAGGCTGTTTTGAGCCAATATGCCGGACAAGGCTTTGGTGCGTTCAAACCGGCGCTCGCCGATCTTGCCGTGTCGAAGCTTTCCCCGATCCGTGAGCGGTTTGAGGAATTGCGCAAGGACGAAAGCGCCATTGATGCGATTTTACGCGACGGCGCCGAGCGTGCACGAGCAGCCGCGCAACCCACAACGGACGATGCCTATGCGGCTTTGGGTTTATTGAGGGATTGAATTCCACGAGAAGCATAATTGCCGAGTATGTAACTTTACGGGGGTAAAACACGCTCCTGCTTGCGCGGCGACATTATTTCGCTAAACCATCGCGATGGATATTATCTCGATACGCGGCGGCAAAAAGCTGTCTGGCCCTATTCCGATCTCTGGCGCAAAAAACAGCGCCTTGACCTTGCTGCCTTGTGCATTGCTAACCGACGAACCGGTGACGCTGCGCAACCTGCCAAGGCTCGCAGACGTCGACAGTTTCGGGCATTTGCTCAACCAGCTTGGCGTATCAACCACGATTGAGGGCGCGCGGCCCGAAGATTTCGGACGGGTGATGACGCTGAAAGCCGGCAAGATCACATCGACCGAAGCGCCTTATGACATTGTCCGCAAGATGCGCGCCTCTATCTTGGTGCTGGGGCCTTTACTCGCCCGTGCTGGGGAATGCCGCGTGTCGCTACCCGGTGGCTGTGCCATTGGTAACCGGCCGATTGACCTGCATCTCAAAGCGATCGAAGCGCTTGGTGCCACGATTGAGACCACTAGCGGCTATGTCACCGCACGGCAGCCCGATGGCGGCCTGCCCGGCGGTGAGTTTACCTTTCCGGTCGTATCCGTCGGCGCTACCGAAAATGCGTTAATGGCCGCTGTCTTGGCTAATGGAGAAAGCCGCCTCAGAAATGCGGCACGCGAACCGGAAATTATTGATCTATGCAATATGCTCGTCGCCATGGGCGCAGAGATTGAAGGCATCGGATCGTCCGATCTGATCATCCACGGCGTCAAGCGCCTGCACGGTTGTACGTACCGCGTTATGTCCGACCGGATTGAAGCGGGCAGCTATGCCTGCGCCGTTGGCATAACGGGAGGTGAGGTCGATCTGATCGGGGCAAAAGCCGATGAAATGGAAGCGACTCTGGCGGCCTTAGCCTCCGCCGGATTGCATATCGAACCCTATAACAAGGGCATTAAAGTAGCCTCCAATGGAGTCCTGAAACCCCTGACGTTGGCAACAGCCCCTTATCCCGGGCTCGCCACCGATATGCAGGCGCAGCTTATGGCAATGCTGTGCATGGCCGATGGCGCCAGCGTGCTGACCGAAACGATTTTCGAAAACCGCTATATGCATGTGCCCGAACTAAACCGGATGGGAGCGGACATAGAAACCAAAGGCCGCACCGCCGTGGTGCGCGGCGTCAAAAAATTGACGGGTGCACCGGTCATGGCCACCGATTTACGCGCATCGATGAGTCTGGTGATTGCCGCTCTCGCAGCAGAAGGGGAAACCCAGTTGCAACGCATCTATCATCTGGATCGCGGCTATGAGCGGCTGGAAGAAAAACTGGCCGCCGTCGGCGCAGATATCGAGCGCATCAGCGGCGACTAGGAACAACAAAAAGGGGCCGCAAAAGCGACCCCTTTTCGTCTGCCAGATGTGTGAAATGCGGAAATCTGGCTTCGGTAAACTCTGGTTTAAACTCTAAAGCATTTTAGCGCCCATTGCTGGCCACAATATCAACTACTGTGCCGCCGCTGGGCCGCTTGTTCAACGTAACAACATAGGCGCCGTCATCAGAATCGCGGGTCCCACCCAAAACATGCTCGCTGCCGCGCAGCAGATATTCTGCGCTATAGCCGCCACGTTTGGCCTGGGTGTAATAATAGTCTACGACATTTTTTATCGAACTTGCTGTGTAAAAGCTAACGACGCGAATGTCGCATAAACCGCCTTCAACGCCGGCCGCTTCCTTGATATTGGCTTTGGGATAGACTGGGAATTCCGGTGGCATACGATTGGCCCAACCCATATCATAGCTGAGCTTCTGGTCGCATGTGCCTTTGCCACGCTTGGCGCTCTGGGCTTCGGCTTTCGCGCCCAGTGTAATCCCTTCGGAACCGGCACAGCTGGTGCATTCATCATCCGATGTCATGTTGCGCGGTTTGGGCGCGCTGAGCATCTTGCCTTTAAGCTGGGCTGTCGTCGCGGCCTTCCCGCCCTCGGGTGGCACTTGACCGTCAATCGGGCCATTAGCGCCGCGGATCGCATTGCTATTGGCTTGGTCGGTCAAATTGGGATCAACTAATATCTGGCCTTCAAGCGCATCTTTCATCGCCGGGTCGGCAGTCAGATTATCGTCTAGTTCCGCCAGTTCCGCTTCGTTACTGTCATTGCTTCCACAGGCAGCCAATGTCAGCGGCAAGGTAAATGCCGTCGCTGCGAGCAAGAGGGAACGGGATAGATTTTTCATGCGATATGCTCCTGAATATGCACGAACAATTGCACCAAAAAGCGTTAATATTCTATTAGGGAATATGGTTAAGCCGGCAATCTCTCGTTAACCACTTGTCCCATTTTGGGATTCTCATCCAAAAGCATCGGGGCCGTCCAGTTGACCATATCGAATCAATCGAGAGGTCAAAACCGCAGCCTGCCGGTTGACCACGGCCTTTGTATATTCCGGGTCGGTGATCATTTCCATAAACGCACCGCTATTGGGGTAGCGAGCGATGAAGGAACTGTCCCATTGCGTGTCATCCGGTCCGATTACCATGGCTTCCATTTTACCGCGCCAGATAATCATCCCGCCGACCCGTTTAAATATCGGCCCGCTGGTTTTGCCATATTCTTCATATGCACGGGCTCCGCTCCAACTCAGGGCGCCATTTGGATGATCATCCGGATATTGTGCCTGGTCATGAAATTGAATTAAGTTGAGCATGTTAATCGGAACATCGCGGGGCAATGCCTTGAACGCGTCGAAACTTTCGCGGGTCGGGTCGAGATATAGCTTTTCTGCCATGCTCGTCTTCTCCTGATATCTGCCCATTGGTTCGGACCTATTGAAATTGCTTTCTATTCTCTGACCATTGGTCGCGCGATTGGCCCCAGTCGTCAACCCGTGCATCCTGATAAGGCTCCGGCAATCTTGTGGGTCCGCGATTTGTCGAACCAACACGTTCCGCCAATTTAATCGATGCGCGATTTTCCGGATCAATTGTGTGGCATATATCAGTCCAGCCAAGCGTATCGATGGCATAGTTCATGCTCGCCACCGCCGCTTCCAGAGCATAGCCTTTTCCCGCAAATTCCGAAGCCACCCCCCAGCCCACTTCGGTACCGGGCCAGCCATCGGGATACCAAGGGCCAATGCGGCCAATCCATTGACCGCTATCTTTGAGAATGAGCGAGAACATCGCATAACCGCGCACATGCCACGCCCCCACCATGCAGCACAGGTCTCGCCACGATTCCGCGCGGCTTTTTACCCCGCCGAGATAGGTCATTGTTTTCTCATCTGCCTGAAAATCGGCCCAACCGTCAAAGTCGCTCGCATTGGGCCGCCGCAATATTAAACGCTCGGTTTCAATATGAATATCTTCCAAACCCATGATCTTCCTCCCATCAGCTTTCTAGCTAATATGATCGCATTGATTTGCAAATACTTGCAAAAAAGGTGCGCTATATCTATAATACAGTTATGGCTAATGTAATTTCTATTCTCATCGGCGTCATCGCCCTCATTCTCGCTTTTGTCGGACTGGTCCCGCTACTCGGTTGGACCAACTGGCTGATAATCCCGATCGCTGGTGTCGGCGCCCTGTTCGGTCTGATATCTTCGCGCAGCAGCGGCATGTATTTCTGCGTTATCGTTATGTGCATTTGCGCCCTGCGTCTGTGGATGGGTGGCGGGATTATTTGATTCCCAGATCGCAAAACTCAGGATATTAAATTCGCGCGATTGAAAACAGCAAACTTATCGGCAGCCCAAGCTAAATTATATTGCTACCCAATCGGTCGGGGCCTAATCGCCGTTATATGGCAGACCCGAGTTCCAGCAACCGAATCGGCTTTATACAAGCGCTGCTAGCCTGCGCTTTCTGGGGCTTTTTGCCAATTTATTTCAAGCTTCTGCAAAGCGTTGCACCGCTAGAAATCGTCGCCCACCGGATTTTCTGGTCGGTACCTTTGCTACTGGTCATACTCTATTTCCGTAAAAACCTCTCCGGATTGCGCAATTCCTGGGCAGACCCAAAGGTGCGCGGCGCGCTACTTGCAAGCTCTATATTGATCGCTGGCAACTGGCTGACTTATGTCTGGGCCGTCCATGAAGATCATATTCTTGCCGCCAGCCTAGGTTATTTTATCAACCCGCTGATCAGTGTTTTTCTGGCCATGATTTTTTTGAAAGAAAAGCTGAGGCGAAACCAGTGGATTGCAGTTGGTATTGCCGCAATTGGCGTGTCTATTCTGGCAATCGAAGCATGGGATACCTTGTGGATCAGCTTGGCGCTTGCGGGTTCATGGAGCTTATATGGACTGGTACGCAAAATTGCTGTGGTTGGCCCGATTGTCGGTCTTACCATCGAAACGACATATTTGTTCGTGCCGGTTCTTTTGTTTCTAATCTGGCTCACGTTCGGCAGCGCGCCGCCAACATCAACGACCCATTTTGGCGATCACTTATCGATTGATATATTGTTGTTCGGCGGTGCTGCTATCAGCGCAATTCCATTGATGCTCTTTGCTGCAGCGGTCAAGAAAATGAGCTTCAGCACTATTGGTCTGATGCAATATCTAGCACCGACCCTGCAATTTCTAATCGGTGTATTCCTCTATCGGGAGCCGCTTACAACATCCCACATCATTTGCTTTATACTGATCTGGATCAGCCTTGCGATATTTTCCGCGGATGCCATTTTCGGTGCTCCGGCCAAAAAAGCCGCGGCGACCTAATCAATGCTATTCGGCAATATGCCATTCCAGTTCCTGTCCGGCATGGAAAGGAACGATTGTCGCTCCGCCTGCTTCAATAGTTTCTGGTACCGTGGATTTCATACGCCGCAACGTAACCGTTCCCTCATTCAGCGGTAGGCCGTAAAAATTGGGGCCATGGACCGAAGCAAAACCCTCCAGCTTATCGAGCGCGCCTTCTTGGTCAAATATAGCAGCATAGCTTTCAAGTGCATATGGGGCGTTGAAAATACCCGCGCAGCCACAGGCCGATTCCTTGGCGTGAATTTCATGCGGCGCGCTATCCGTACCGAGAAAATATTTGGTCGATCCCGATGTCGCCGCCTTGCGCAGCGCAAGCCGGTGCCGTTCGCGTTTGGCGACAGGCAAGCAATAAGCATGGGGCCGAAGACCGCCCTGAAACATCGCATTGCGATTGATATGCAAATGTTGCGGCGTGATGGTGGCGCCCACATTGGGGCCTGTTCCATTCACGAAATCGACAGCATCGGCGGTGGTGATATGTTCAAAGACGACCTTCAAGCCCGGCAGTTGATCCACGATTTTAGACAGGGTCCGATCAATAAACACCGCTTCCCGATCAAATATATCCACATCGCCGTCCGTCACTTCGCCGTGCACTAATAAGGGCATGCCTATTTCCTGCATCTGCTCCAGCACCGGCATGATATTGGCAATATCTGTTACGCCATGGGCGCTGTTGGTTGTGGCATTAGCAGGGTAAAGCTTGGCGGCCGTGAATATTCCGCTTTCAAAACCAGCCGCCATATCCTGCGCATCCGCCGTATCCGTCAGATAGCAAGTCATCAGCGGCGTGAAGCCCGCATCCTGTGGCACAGCCGCCAATATCCGGTCCCGATAAGCCTGCGCACTCGCCGCATCGCAGATGGGCGGAGACAGATTGGGCATGACGATCGCGCGGGCAAATTGCCGCGCCGTATAGCCCGCCACCGACCGTAACATATCACCATCGCGCAGGTGGACATGCCAGTCATCCGGCTGTCTTATCGTAATATGATCGGGCAATTGATTCATGGTTCGGGCTTTCTTTTGGCGCTCAGCGTCCCTACCTAATCATCATGACCGAAACCAGACTTATTCAGCGCGCGCTGATCCGCCTTTCCGCCAATGACACCGGGGAAGCCGCCGAGGATTGTCGCGATTTCCTGCAAGGACTAGTGACGCAGGATATGCTTAGCGTTCAGCCCGATGCGCCGCAATGGTCCGCCTTGCTGAGCGCGCAAGGCAAAGCGCTATTTGATTTTTTCCTTTGGGCGGACGGCAATGACATATTGATCGATTGCGAAACGGCACAAGCCGAAGCCTTGGCAAAACGGCTGAAGATCTACCGGCTTCGCCGCAAAATCAGCATTGAAATGGACGAAATCCTCTCTGTACATTGGGCGCTCGATGCTGGAGGAAAACCCGCTGATCCCCGGCTTGCCGCTCTCGGCCATCGCTGGTTGGAACACGGTCAGTCAGGCGAAACTGCCGATGCCGCCTATCAGGCGCACCGTCTTTCGCTGGGTGTGACCGAAGGACAGGACGAATTGGGCAACGACAAAACCCTATGGCTGGAATGCAATGCAGCCGAGTTAAACGGCGTGAGCTTTGCCAAGGGCTGCTATGTGGGTCAGGAAAATACCGCACGGATGAACTATCGGCAAAAGGTCAACCGCCGCCTGGTCGTCGTTCCTCTGGGCCAAGCCGACGAAAAACGTCAGCGGGTGGCCTATCCCGATCTTGGTTTGTCGGTCGAACATCGCCGGGTAGACGATATTACGAATCTCGACAATCCAAATTGGCTAAAGGCTGCCCTTAACGCGCCGTCCGAATGATCAGGCGACGAATTATTAGGCTTCCGAAAGATTAAGTGGTCCCGAAATTAAACGGCCCAAAAATTAAACAGCGTCGCCTTCTTTAACGACCTTTGGTTTGACCGCGCGAGGTTTGCGAACAGGTTTCTTTTTAACTTCCACCGGCTCATCATCCGGTTTGATCGAAATTGCCGGCGGCAACGCGCTAGCATCCAATTTGCTCGCTTCACCATTGGCTTCTGCGATCTCGGCAACCGGCTTACGCGGGCGACGGGCCCGAACCGGTTTTTTCTCGGCCGGTGCCTGCACTATTTTATCGCCGTCATTATCACTGTCTGACGCAGAATTTTCATCCCGTTGATCATCATGGGATTGATCGCTCGATTGCGATTGCGGGCGACGATTTTGCTGTGGGCGCGCGCGTGGAGTGCGTTCCTGAGCGCGCTCCTGACGATCATCGTCTTCCTGCTCGTCGTTATCGTTCCGGTTATCACTACGATTATCATTGCGATTATCATTACGATTGTCGTTCCGATCCGGATTTTGGCTACGCTGTTGCTCTTCGCGGGCAAGGCGCTGCTCTTCACGGCGCGCCTGTGTGTCTGCATTGACCCGGAAATAATGGTCCGCAAACTGCAGATAATATTCAGCATTGACGCGGTCATCATTAACCTGAGCATCCTGCGCCATTTTCTTGTATTTCTCAAGCATTTGGGCCGCATTGCCGCGCGCGCGGTTGTCGATCCGGTTATCCCGATCAGCACCACCGCTACCGCCGCGATTATTCTGGTTGCGGTTCATGTTATTATTATTGCTATTGTTCCGGCCACGGCGACGGCCGGGCTGACGATTGTTAATCAAATTCTGGGTGTCCTTATACCGTTAATAAACTCGGTCTTTCCTATCATTTAACCGCCATAAGGGCAGCAACTGCGCCGTAGATAAAATATGCTACAGCAACCCAAAAAGATAAAGATTCGCCGGACATCAGCGCTATTATCTATATGGGGGTAGGCCAGCGATTTTAGGGATATTGCCAGAAATCATCTGGGCCTGAAACATCCTTAGCGCCTTCAAATGCCAAAACCAAGCAAATTCTAAATAATCACTGCTTTACGTAACAAAACCATCCGGTCATTGCCGCCCAGATCACGCTTGGATTCAACCACATAACCATATTTCATGGCCAATTGCGTCACCGCATCGGCTTGATCATATCCTATTTCCAAGAGCGCTACGCCCTTGTCGGCCAACAAGCTGTCCAGCGCCGGAATGATGATATGATAATCATCCATGCCTTGTGGCCCTGCAAACAGGGCTTCATGCGGTTCAAAATCAGCCACCTCACGCGACAATGTCACTTGCGTCGATACATAGGGCGGATTGGCGAGAACCAAATCAAACGGCCCGCCCAAAAATTTCGTCCAGTCGGCGACGTTCCAATCCTGCAACAGAAAACGCACCCGGCCGCTCATCCCCAAACGGTCCGCATTATTATGCGCGATGGCAAGCGCCGGTGCGCTAGCATCTATGCCGACACCGTGCGCCTGTGGAAATTCGGACAGGGCAGCCAATAAAAGTGCGCCACTGCCGGTGCCGAGGTCTATAATGCTCTGCGGCGCATGTTCGGCACCCAATTGCACGGCGGTTTCGATTAAAATCTCGCTATCGGGGCGCGGAATAAGGACATCGGCGGAAACCTGAAACGGCAGGCTCCAAAATTCCCGTTCGCCAATGATATGGGCCACCGGCTCATGCGTTTTGCGCCGCTCCAACAGGGCAAGAAAGCCCTCTGGAACATCAAGCTTGGGCAGATCGAGGAGAAGCTGCTCACGGCTAATTTCCAAAACATGGGCCATGATCAATTCCGCATCGAGCCGCGGCGTTTCGCTAATCGTCGTCAAAGCTTGCGCCGCCTCGCGCAGGGTAGCCGCCATATCACCCATTCAGATTAGCGAGCCGGCTAGCCTCATCCTCCGAGATCAAGGCGTCAATCATCTCGCCTAGCGCGCCGCCTTCGATAATTTCGGGCAGCTTATGTAGTGTCAGATTAATGCGGTGATCCGTGACGCGGCCTTGCGGATAATTATAGGTGCGGATGCGTTCAGACCGGTCGCCGGAGCCGACCATAGATTTACGCGCATCGGCCTCTTCACTCGCCACCATGGCGCGTTCCCGCTCATAGAGCCGCGCACTCAATACTTTTAGCGCCTGCGCTTTATTTTTGTGCTGTGATTTGCCGTCCTGACATTGGACCACCAGACCGGTGGGCAAATGGGTGATGCGAATCGCACTGTCGGTCTTGTTAACATGCTGTCCGCCTGCGCCGCTGGCCCGATAGGTGTCGATACGCAAATCTTCGGTACGGATGTCGATATCGACTTCTTCCGGTTCCGGCAGAATCGCAACCGTGGCGGCAGAAGTGTGAATCCGCCCACCGCTTTCGGTTTCTGGAACCCGCTGCACCCGGTGGACGCCAGATTCGAATTTCAGCTTGGCAAACACGCCCTTGCCCTGAATATTGGCAACGACTTCCTTGAACCCGCCAACTTCTGAGGCATTGGCTGAAATCATTTCGATTTTCCAACCCTGATCATCGGCAAAGCGGCTGTACATACGGTATAGATCACCGGCGAACAGCGCCGCTTCATCACCGCCGGTACCCGCACGAATTTCGATCATCGCCGGACGCTCGTCGGCTGCATCCTTGGGCAATAATTGCAGGGCCAACGCATGTTGCGCTTTTTCCAGCGCTTTCTTGACTTCATCTACTTCATCGGCCGCCATTGCCTTCATCTCGGCATCATCACCGACCAACATTTCGTCCAGCCCGACCTGCTCATCGCGCAGCCGCGCCACTTCCGCAGCGGCGATTGCGACCGGTTCGATTTCGGCATATTCTTTGGATGTCGCAACGAATTTATCGCCGTCGAGATTGCCCGAGGCCATCATCGCCTGAAGTTCGGCAAAACGCGCCTGGATTTGCGCGATACGTTGGGGAGAGATGTTGGTCATTTTTTCGCCAATGCCGCAACCAAACCGGTCAACACAATCTCGCGCTGATCGCCGGTTTCGAGATTTTTCACAGCCGCGACACCATTGGCCAGTTCATTTTCTCCGATGATCACAACATGTGCCGCACCGACTGCATTCGCCTTTTGCATACGCTTTTTCATATTGCCTTTATAAGCCATTTCACAGCTAATATTTGCACGGCGCAATTCGTTCATCAGACGCTGGGCGGCCGCTTCACAGCCTTCACCCAGCGGAACAAAAACAGCATCCGGTCCAATAGACTTTGGCTCCTCCAACAACATCCCCAACCGTTCAATACCAGCGGCCCAGCCGACAGCAGGCGTTGCAGGTCCGCCAAGCGACTCAATCAACCCGTCATAGCGGCCACCGGCCAGCACAGTCCCCTGAGCACCTAAGCGGTCGGTAACAAATTCAAACGCCGTGTGGCGGTAATAATCCAGCCCGCGCACTAGCCGACTGTCACGCGTCCAACTGACGCCGCAAGCATCCAGCCCTTCAGTCACTTGCGCAAAAAAGCCCGATGCTTCGCTCGACAAATAGGCATCGATATCCGGCGCGCTGTCGGCAATCGGGCGGTCCTGCCGCTCTTTACTGTCGAGAATGCGCAGCGGATTGCGTTCCAGCCTGTCCTGACTGTCTTTGGACAGATCTGCCTTATGCGCCTGAAAATGCTCGACCAGCGCGTCACGCCATGCATCGCGGCTTTCCGCATCCCCCAAAGTGTTGAGCTGTAAGGTCACGCCATCGGCTATGCCGAGTTCATGCAAAAGCTGATCGGCAAAACAGAGCAATTCCACATCGGCGGCCGCTTCCCCCGCACCGATAATTTCGGCGTCCAGTTGATGAAACTGGCGATAGCGCCCTTTTTGCGGGCGTTCATAACGGAAAAGCGGGCCGTGCGTAGAAAGTTTGAGCGGCACATGCTGCTGCCAGCCGTTGCTCAGAAAGGCGCGGGATATGCCTGCGGTAAATTCGGGACGCAGGGTCAGGCTGTCGCCGCCGCGATCCTCGAACGAATACATTTCCTTGGACACGACATCGGTGGTTTCGCCCAAGGAGCGCGCAAATACGGCCGTTGGTTCAAAGACCGGCATTTCGACGCCCTTGAACCCGTAAAGCCGCCGCACGCGTTCAAATGTCTCAACCACATGGCTGAAACGCTCTTGATCTTCACCAAATATGTCTTGCGTGCCGCGCACCGGCTGCGGCGTTTGTATTTTTGCCATAATATGCTTTCTATTTGCAGGCGCTTTAGCCGGTGACGGGCAAAAGCGGAAGTGGGGTAATTTCCATAGCGCCTGCCAGCGCTTTTCTAATCCACCCACTGGACGCAGCCATTAAAACCCGCCAATCAGGACTAATATAGAATACAGGGAATAAAGTTACTATGCGTCCGGTTGCATTTTTAGGCCTTTTGTCGATTATTTTCTTCGCATCGCCCAGTATTTCCGCAGCGATGCCCGATGCTCTGAGCAAACCAACTTATGTCGCGCCCGAAGATATGATTCCGAAAGCACAGGACATTCCCTATCCCGGTACGATGCGGTTGGAAGTGGACGCCCGCGACAATGAGCAGGGTATTTTTCGCATCACGCAAGTCATTCCAGTTGCGAAAGCTGGCAGATTGACGTTGCTTTACCCCGAATGGCTGCCCGGCAATCATGCCCCTCGCGGAGAGATTGAGAAACTGGCGGGACTGGAATTTACCGCTAACGGCCAAAAGCTAGACTGGACCCGCGATGATGTGGATGTCTATGCCTTTCATCTGGTCGTGCCAGAGGGCGTTTCGGAAATTACCGCCAAATTCCAGTTTACGTCGGCAAACAGCTCAACTCAGGGGCGTATCGTCATGGCACCCGCCATGCTGAATCTACGCTGGCATCAGGTTTCCCTCTATCCCGCCGGCTATTATGTCCGCCAGATTCCGGTGCAGGCCACTGCCATCTATCCCGCCGGCTGGAAAGCCGCTAGTGCGATACAGCCAAAAGCAGGACAAGGGCATTCCGCCGGTATAAACCGCTTGGTTTATGAAGAAACCGATTATGACACGTTAGTCGATAGTCCGGTTTTTGCCGGAAAATATTTCCAGACCCATCGGCTCAGCCGCCGCGTGTATTTAAATATTGTTGCCGATGATGCGAAATATCTCAAACCTACTAAATCCCAGATTGCCCAGCATGGCAAATTGGTGGGTGAAGCGGAGGCATTATTTGGCAGTCAGCCCTATGACCGTTATGATTTTCTGTTGGCTCTGACCGAGGAGATGGGCGGCATCGGCGTTGAACATCATCGCAGTTCGGAAAATGGTGTGGACCGGGAATATTTTACAGCGTGGGATGACGGCCCGGGGCGCCGCAACCTGCTTCCCCATGAAATCACCCATAGCTGGAACGGCAAATATCGACGCCCTGCCGGTATGTGGACGCCGGACTTTCGGGAACCCATGATCGGCAATCTACTTTGGGTCTATGAAGGCCAGACCCAATTTTGGGGTTATGTGCTTGGTGCACGATCGGGGCTTTATTCCAAGCAAGACACGCTAGATGCCTTTGCCGCCATCACGGCGGATATGGACCAGCGCGTGGGCCGTCAATGGCGCGCTCTGGTTGATACAACCCATGACCCTGTCATCGCCGCGCGCCGTCCCAAACCGTGGAGCAGCTGGCAGCGGCAGGAAGATTATTATAATGAAGGTCTGCTGATCTGGCTGGAAGCGGACGGGATTATCCGCCGCGAATCAGATGGCAAAAAATCACTCGAAGACTTTGCTTATCGTTTTTTCAAAAGCAAGAACGGCGACTATGGTGTGGTGACTTATGAACTGGCCGACGTAATCGAAACATTAAACACTGTGCAACCCTATGACTGGGCCGCTTTCATTAACAACAGAGTCTATCACCCGACAAGCGAATCACCCAAAGCTGGCCTTGAACTAGGCGGGTACACACTCGTTTTTGATGCCATTCCGAGCGCCTATATCCGTGCCAATGACAAACGCCGCAAACAACAGGACCTGAGCTATAGTATCGGGCTGGTAATGAGTGACAAGGCAGCCATCAAAGACGTCATGTGGGACAGTCCGGCTTTTAAAGCCGGACTAAAATCCGGGCTCACCATCACGGCTGTCAATGGCAAGGCTTATAGCACAGCCATATTGAAGCAGGCGATAGAGGATAATCGCGGCAAAAATAACAAAATCGAGATTTTTGCGAAAAGTGGTGATCAGTATAGCAATTTTTTAGTCGATTATTCCGGCGGGCTTCGCTATCCGCACTTGGAAAAATTACCGGGCACAAAAATAGGCGCGGAAGAGGGCACCGGAGAGGGTGGCGACATTGAAACGGGCATTGACCGGCTATTACAGCCAAAAACCAGATAATCAGGACCAATAGTCTATGGACATCACCAAAATCCCGATCGGCGATAATCCGCCGGAAAGCCTTAATGTCGTGATCGAAGTTCCCGTTGGCGGTGAACCGGTCAAATATGAATTTGATAAAGCATCGGGCGCGCTATTCGTGGACCGTATTTTGCATACCCCTATGCGCTATCCTGCTAATTATGGATTTGTTCCGCACACTTTATCGCCCGATGGAGACCCGCTAGACGCTCTCGTCGTGGCACGCTCACCATTCATGCCGGGCTGTGTTGTCCGTTGCCGCCCGATTGCAGTACTCAATCTCGAAGACGAACATGGCGGCGATGAAAAATTGCTCTGCGTTCCGATCGATGCAACCTTCCCTTATTACCGTGCAATAGGCGAAGGGGTCGATCTTCCTGAAATCGTCATGCAGCAAATCGAACATTTCTTTACTCATTATAAAGATCTGGAACCTGAAAAATGGGTTCGCGTCGGCAAATGGGGCGATGCCGAAGAAGCACGCCGGGTCGTGCTCGAGGCTATCGAGCTAGCGAAAACCAAGAAGTGAAGCGGACGCATCATTTGGCTGGATTGGTGATGATCACCAGTCTGGCCGCTTGCGCCACACCGGAAACCAGGGTGCGTAACGGGCTTATCAGCGCGGGGCTCTCCAAACCGGTATCGGCCTGCATGGCCGACCGGATGGTTGACCGCCTGTCGTTAATGCAGCTCAACAAGCTTAACGGGCTGAGCAAGCTGCAAAAGAGTGATGCCGGTGATATTAGCGTCAAAGAATTTGTAAAGCGGACCAAGGCTTTGCAAGATCCCGAAATACTAGGCGTTGTGACTTCATCGGGCGTTGTGTGCGCCATAAAATGAACCGGCTGTCAGTATCGTCAGTATGAATCGTCATTGTTCCGCGCCGAAGGGCTGGAAATCCCAACCAGACTGTGCTTTAGCCATCGGCAAGATTAACGAAACCAATAATCAAGAAAGGCTTTGCCCCTCCCATGAACATCCATGAATATCAGGCCAAAGAACAACTCGCCAAATATGGCATTGGCATTCCAGCCGGCCACGCAGCGCTGACCGTTGAAGAAGCAGTTGCAGCAGCAGAGAAATTGCCCGGACCACTTTATGTCGTTAAAGCGCAGATTCACGCTGGTGGACGCGGCAAAGGCAAGTTCAAGGAATTGGGAGCAGATGCCAGCGGCGGTGTACGCCTCTCCAAATCCATCGATGCAGTACGCGAAAACGCGACCGAGATGCTTGGCAATACGCTCGTAACCATTCAGACGGGTGATGAGGGCAAGCAAGTTAATCGGCTGTATGTCACTGATGGTGTCGATATTGCGGAGGAATATTATCTCTCTATGCTCGTCGACCGGGCTTCTGGCCGGATCGCCATGATCGTCTCCACTGAAGGCGGCATGGACATTGAAGATGTGGCGCATAACACACCTGAAAAAATCAAGACGATCACGATAGATCCGGCGCAAGGCTTTATGCCGCATCATGGCCGCTCAATGGCCTTTGCTCTTGGCCTTTCCGGTGACCTCAACAAGCAGGCGCAGAAACTCGGCAAACAGCTTTATGCCGCGTTTACCGACATGGACTGCGAAATGTTGGAAATTAACCCGCTGGTCGAAACCAAAGACGGTCAGCTGCTAGTGCTCGATACAAAGATGAGCTTTGACGGCAACGCATTGATGCGTCACCCGAATCTGGTGGAACTTCGCGATGTAACCGAAGAAGATCCTGCCGAAGTCGAAGCGTCCAAATATGACCTCGCCTATATCAAGCTCGACGGCAATATTGGCTGCATGGTCAATGGTGCAGGTCTGGCCATGGCGACCATGGACATCATCAAGCTGAACGGCGCATTCCCAGCCAACTTCCTGGATGTAGGCGGCGGGGCAACCACCGAAAAAGTGACCGCGGCGTTTAAACTCATCCTCGCAGATCCGGCTGTAGAAGGCATTTTGGTCAATATTTTCGGCGGCATCATGAAATGCGATATCATTGCCGACGGCATTGTTTCAGCTGCCAAAGAAGTGAACCTTTCGGTTCCACTCGTGGTCCGTCTGGAAGGCACAAATGTCGCCGAAGGTAAGGCAATATTGGCAAATAGCGGTCTGCCTATCGTCTCTGCCGATGACCTTGGCGATGCTGCGAAGAAAATCGTCGCGCAAGTGAAAAACGCGGCCTAAATCGTTGTCTAATTCTTGCGGCGCAGCTTTCGATCACGGTTGTGATAGAGAAAGCTGCGCCGCAACAGAGATTTGACGTTTACGTGAACGTAAGCTAAAGCGTTCTCAGAAATTTTAATGAAGGAAACAGCAATGAAAATCCTGGTGCCCGTCAAACGGGTAATAGATTATAATGTAAAGCCGCGGGTTAAGTCCGACGGCAGCGGTGTTGATCTCGCCAATGTCAAAATGTCGATGAACCCATTTGACGAAATATCCGTCGAAGAAGCGATTCGCTTGAAAGAAGCTGGCAAGGCAGAAGAAATTATCGTTGTTTCCGTGGGTCCGCAAAAGGCGCAGGAAACATTGCGTACTGCGCTCGCCATGGGCGCAGACCGCGCCATTCTGGTAATGACCGACGACGAAGTTGAGCCGCTCGGCGTAGCAAAGATTCTCGCGAAAATCGTTGAAGAAGAAGCACCGAAGCTGGTCATCTGCGGTAAACAAGCGATTGACGATGACAGCAACCAAACCGGTCAGATGCTCGCAGCATTGCTCGGATGGGGTCAAGGTACGTTCGCCAATGAAGTCGATATTGATGGCGATAGCATCACTGTAAAACGTGAAATTGATGGCGGCCTGCAAACGGTTAAATTGAACCTGCCCGCTGTGGTCACCACCGACCTTCGCCTGAATGAGCCGCGCTATGCGTCACTGCCGAACATCATGAAGGCAAAGAAAAAGCCGATGGATGAGAAAACCCCGGCCGATTATGGCGTCGATATTACGCCGCGCCTCACCACCATCACTGTGACCGAGCCTCCTGTACGTCAGGCTGGCGAAAAGGTTGAAGATGTGGATGCGCTGGTCGCGAAACTTAAAGCTGTAGGAGCCATATAATGAAAACGCTCGTGCTCGTTGAACATGACAACACAAACATGAAAGACGCAACGCTGGCCGTTGTCACTGCCGCGTCACAACTTGGTGAAGTCCATGCGCTTGTCGTCGGCTGCGGCTGTGCCAGTGTCGGTGAACAAGTGGCCAAGGTCGCTGGCATTGCCACCGTACATGTCGCAGATGACGCGGCGCTAGCGAACCAGCTTGCTGAAAATGTTGCGCCATTGGTGGCCAGCCTGATGGACAGCCATGATGCTTTCCTCGCGCCTGCCACCACCACCGGCAAGAATATCGCACCGCGCGTCGCAGCTTTGCTCGACGTCATGCAGATTTCCGACATTCTCTCGGTGGAAAGCGAAGACACGTTCACCCGCCCGATCTATGCAGGCAACGCCATTGCTACGGTCAAATCATCGGATGCCAAGAAAGTCATCACCGTACGCGGTACGGCTTTTGACAAGGCAGCGACCGAAGGCGGCTCCGCTAAAATCGAAGGCGTCACCGGCGCAGGCGAATCCGGCCTCTCCACCTTCGTCAGCGACGAAATCGCCAAGTCCGAACGGCCTGAACTGACCAGTGCAAAAATCATCGTTTCCGGTGGCCGCGCATTGGGTTCTGCTGAAAAATTCGAAGAAGTCATCACGCCGCTGGCCGACAAGCTTGGCGCAGGTATCGGTGCTTCGCGTGCAGCTGTTGACGCAGGCTATGTCCCCAACGATTATCAGGTCGGTCAAACCGGCAAAATCGTCGCACCGGAAGTCTATATCGCCATCGGCATTTCCGGCGCGATCCAGCATCTTGCGGGCATGAAAGATTCGAAAATCATCGTTGCGATCAACAAAGACGAAGACGCACCGATTTTCCAGGTCGCCGATATCGGACTGGTTGCGGATCTGTTCAACGCAGTGCCGGAATTGACTGGTAAGGTTTAAGCCAAACTCAGCGCCCCTCTCCTTCGTCATGCTGAACTCGTTTACCTTCGGTGGCCTGACGGCTCAGCATCCATCGAGAGATCAGCGTGGCACTTAGAAATAGATCCTGAACCAAGTTCAGGATGACGAAATTAGAAAACCCCGGCGTGAAAGCGCTGGGGTTTTTTGTTGCCGATAGTTTGAATAGATGGTGTTATCTATATTCTAGAAAAGCGGGGGTTTTGGATATGTCTTTCGTAAACATGTTTTTGAGTGCGACCGAGCAGTTTCCCGAAATCATGCTCGAACAGTTGCTTCGACGAAAAATGAAAGAATCAGGAGTCCAAGCATGGCGCGCAGGTGCAAAGGCGATGGCGTCTCATTTAGTCCACAAAAAAGACGAAGAGTTTCATTGGGAAGATTATCCAAATACTAAAAAGGATATCACGGTCATTTTCACTGAGGAAGATGGCAAGGAACTCGAGAACATTTTTGATAATTTGGAAGGAACGCTTGAAGAAGTCTGCAAGGAAATGCTTAAGTCAACCTCGCGGCTGATGACCGAAAAGTATAAAGAAGACTGGCACAGACATCAAAGGAGTCAAGAACGCTTTGTCGCCAACTTCAAAAATAACCTCGAAGATAGGTGGTCGGAAGGATTGGACGGACTGAGGCTGCTACTCGATTTGTGTCGGGACGAGGGAACGAAGTTCCACGATCGCATCGAAAAATCAAAACCTGCCTCTTTCCCTCATCGAAGGATTGCACTCAGCAAGATGCATATCAGGGCGTGCCAAGTCACATCTGAAATAATCTGCCTATTAGAATCGGGTTTTGCCAATGGGGCACTATTGAAGTAGTTTCAACGATTCTCTCAGACGGAGGAAATCGCGTAGCCGAAAGGTTTCTGGCCCACGAGATCGTAGATACCAAAAAGGCCATGGAACAATATGAGAAAAATTGCTCTGCAATGGGTGATCAGCCTTTAACCAAAAAAGCTAAAAAAGAAATCATATTAGAATACAACAAAACACTCGCTCGTTTTGGTCAACATTTTGGACGCTCTTATGGTTGGGCAATTGAATATCTTAAAAACCTGAGTCCTCGTTTCGTGAATCTAGAAGATGCTGCGGAAACTGCTTGGATGAGATCGCACTACAAGTTTGCGAGCTACAACGTCCATGCATCGTCCAAATCACTGTCAATAAATATGGATACGTTTGGAGGTTTTGGATGGCCAATCGCTGGTGCAAGCAATGCGGGATTGAGGGAACCTGGCCAGAACGCAGCAACTACAATTCTTAAAATCACATATCTGTTAATGAAGAACCTGCGTAGTCTCGATAACGTTATTCTGATGGATGGGCTAATTAACCTCAGAGACGAGGCGATAGAAAAGTTCGACGATGCTGATTATATGTTAGCTGAAGACGAAGCAGGAATTCGTGACGCTGTGACCGATTTTGAAATCGAAGTGGATACTAGAATGATATGATTGGCCCTCGACCAAAGTACCCCTTTGGTTGAAACCAGTTATACCGTAAAGCTCTCGCCGCACCCGCAATCGCCCTTGGAATTGGGGTTTTGGAACACGAAGCCAGCGGTGAAATCATCTTCCTGCCAGTCCATGGTGGAACCGATGAGATAAAGCACGCTGGGGCCGTCGACATAAAATACGCCGCCAGGGGTTACGATTTTTTCGTCAAACTTCACTTCTTCGGTCACATAATCGACCGAATAGGCGAGGCCCGAACAGCCTCTGCGCGGGGTGGAGAGCTTGACGCCGATCACGTCATCTGGCGCCTTGACCATCAGGTCAGCGATGCGTTGTTCCGCCGCTGGCGTCAGGATGATTGCCGCCGGAATTTCTCTGGTTTTGGTTTGTGTGTCGGTCATATCTAAAGCCTTTTCTGCCAAAACAATGCTTTGCCCATTTCCGGGTCCAGCAAATAGTCACCATAGCCCAGCGACGCATAAAGCGCCTTGGCCGGGGCATTGCCCTCAAGCACTTCCAAAGTCACTTTACAGGCCCCCGCTTCGTGCGCGATGGTTTCAATTTCTGCGAACAGGGCCCGTCCAACACCGGCCCCGCGATGGTCCTTGGCAACCACGATATCATGAATATTGATCAACGGTTTTGCGCCAAAGGTTGAAAATGTCGTCATCAAATTCGCTAGGCCCGCCACCTCATCACCAACATAAGCCAATATAGAGGACGCCGCCGGTGTCGCTGCCAATCCAGGGACTAGATCGGCCTGCACCTGCGGTGATAAATCTTCGCCGCCGCCCATTGGATCCATCGCATAGACGCGCAGCATCTTTACGATCGCTGCGGCATGATCCGCATTGGAATAATCCGCGCGAACAATAGTTGCTGATAGGGTCGCGGTTGCCGTCATAGCATCCCCAGTTCCAACTTCGCCTCATCGCTCATTTTCTGGGGGTCCCATGGCGGGTCCCAGACGAGATTAACTTCAGCATGACCGACGCCCGGAACGCTGCCGACCTGCATTTCAATTTCACCGGGCATGGATTCGGCCACCGGACAATGCGGCGTGGTCAGCGTCATGGTTACAATCGCATGATTGTCCGGGGTAATATCAACGCCGTAAATCAGGCCAAGATCATAGATATTCACCGGAATTTCGGGATCATAGATAGATTTTAACGTATCAACGACCGCTTCGTAAAGATCTCCGCCCGCTTCGCCGGCGGGTGTTTCGGTGGGCTTCTGCTCCAAAAATCCTTCGAGATAATCACGCTTGCGATTCAGCTTGCTGGCATCGCTTTCCGCTTCATAGGGAGAAGGCGCCATAACCGGTGCCGGCTTTTCAGCAGGCGCGTCATCAACCGCATCCTCGACTTTCGCCAAAGGCGGCTTTGCGACACTATCGACTTCTTCTACCAATATTTTGCGTTCTTCGTTCATAGCTAATTCCTAACCGAAAATCTTTCTTACCCGTTCGATACCCTTGACCAAGGCCGCGACATCATCTGCGTCACTATAAATTCCAAAACTTGCCCGCGCCGTCGCTGGCACGCCGAGATGATCCATCAACGGCTGCGCACAATGATGCCCGGCCCGAATGGCGACACCGCCTTCATCCAATATAGTAGCGACATCATGCGGATGCACGTCACCAACCGCAAAACTTAATATACCCATGCTTGTATCTGGCCCGAATACCCGCACGCTGTTAATGCCCGACAGCGCTTCACGCGCCATGGCCAGCGTTGCATTTTCATGCGCGGAAATCACGTCCAGACCGATGCCTTCGACATATTGGATCGCGGCATCCAGCCCGACAACACCGGCGATATGCGGTGTCCCTGCTTCAAACCGGCCCGGCGGCGGTGCATAGGTTGTGCCTGCAAAGCTCACACGGTCAATCATCGACCCGCCGCCCTTCCACGGGGGCATGGCGTCTAATATTGCATAAGGCGCCCACAGCACACCGATGCCCGTCGGGCCGTAAATTTTATGGCCCGAAAAGACATAAAAATCGCAACCGATATCCTGCATATCCAGCGGCACACGGGGCGCCGCTTGACAGCCATCAATTAATATCTTCGCGCCTGCTTTATGCGCAATCGCCGCCGCCCGCTTTGCATCGAGTAACGAACCGAGCACATTGGACACATGCGCCAGCGCCACCAACTTATGGCGGTCGGTCAGCATAGCTTCCATCGCATCGAGATCAATCTGGCCATCCTCGGTCAAAGGCGCGACATCGATGTGCGCGCCAACCCGCTCGGCCAGCATTTGCCATGGCACGATATTGCTGTGATGCTCCAGCTGTGACAACATGATGCGGTCATCTTTACCGACATTGGCATTGCCCCAGCTTTCGGCGACCAGATTGATGCTGTCGGTTGCGCCGCTAGTGAAGACAATTTCATTCTCACTCGCTGCGTTCAGAAATCCCGCAACCCGTTTGCGCGCGCCTTCATAGGCCAAGGTCATATTGGCCGAGCGTTCATATACCCCGCGATGGACGGTCGCATAATCCGGACCATAAGCACGGGTGATGGCATCCAGTACCGGCTTTGCTTTTTGCGCCGTAGCTGCCGTGTCGAGATAATGCCAATCGTCAGCAATGCCGGGAAAATCGGCGCGGTGGCTTTTCTGGATGGCGGCCATGTCGTTCATGACAGCGCGCCCAAAACCTCAAGTGCCCTGCCCTCAAGCACCTCCCGTGAGGCATCATCATCAATGCTGACAAATGCATCGGCAATAAAAGCCTGCAACATTAATTTCTGTGCCAATTCCGGCGGCAATCCGCGCGAAGCCATATAGAATAGCGCCTGTTTATCGAGTTCACCGACCGTTGCGCCGTGCGCGCATTTCACATCATCAGCGAAAATTTCCAGCTCCGGCTTCGCATTGGCGGTCGCGGTGCGGTCGAGCAGCATGGCTTTAACCGATTGTGCCGCATCGGTTTTTTGCGCATCGCGCGCGACATTCACTTTGCCCAGAAAACTACCCGTGGATTTTCCGGCCAGTACCGAACGCACAACCTGATTGGATGTGCCGTTGGGCTCTGCGTGAACAACTTCTGTGACGATTTCCAGTGTCTGTGAGCCCTTACCCAATATCGCGCCGCCCATTTCAAAATGCGCGCCTTTGCCGAGCGTGGCTTTGACCTGAACGCGGCCATAATCGGCTCCGCTCACCAGCACGTGCAGGGCGAAAGTCGCATTGTCGCCGATGGTAATGTCCAGATCCACGATGCCCACGCCATCAATAATGGGGAGCTCAGCAATTTGGCGAGACGCCGTTTCACCGGCAGGCACGTTGACCTGTTCCGGCCCGTCAAGCTTGGGCCAGACGGTCTCAAGCGCCTTCAGGTCGGCATAGCGCCAGGCTTCATCACGCTTGGTTGGAAGGGGGGCGGCCAAATTCATAGCCCCACCTCGTCACCCTGAACTTGATTACCTTCGGTGGCCTGACGGCTCAGGGTCCATTTCTCCAATTGCTCCAACTGTGTCTGATGAGCGATGGATGCTGAATCAAGTTCAGCATGACGGAGAAGAAATTGACGAGAACCTTTCATCACGCGGCCTCCGCAATGGCCTCATAGCCCTGCTCTTCCAGTTGCAATGCCAGTTCCGGTCCGCCGGTTTTAACGATCCGGCCATTTGCGAGCACATGGACAAAGTCCGGTTTCACCAGATCGAGCAGGCGTTGATAATGGGTGATCAGCAGCACAGCCTTATCAGACTTGCGCATGATGCTATTAATACCCGCACCAACTGTCCGCAGCGCGTCGATATCAAGGCCGCTATCCGTCTCGTCGAGAATGGCCAACTTAGGATCGATGATACCCATCTGGACCATTTCATTGCGCTTCTTCTCACCGCCGGAAAATCCGACATTGACGGCGCGTTTCAGCATATCCATGTCCATCTTCAACAAGGCGGCCTTTTCCTTGGCCAGCTTGATAAATTCCGCACCGGATAAAGGCTCTTCGCCGCGCTGCTTGCGCTGGCTGTTCAGGCTTTCGCGCAGAAATTGCAGATTGGACACACCAGGAATTTCGACCGGATATTGAAAGCCGAGGAACAGGCCCGCGGCGGCGCGTTCATGTGGATCGAGCGCGAGCAGATCCTGTCCGTCAAAATTCACACTTCCAGACGTGATTTCATAGCCGGGCCGTCCGCCGAGCGCATAAGCCAGCGTCGATTTACCCGCGCCATTGGGGCCCATGATCGCATGGATTTCACCCGCGTTTAGTTCGAGAGTGAGACCTTTAAGGATTTCTGTATCGCCAACTTGGGCGTGGAGGTTTTCAATTTTTAGCATGAATTTAAGCGGCCTTGTAATTTGTATTAATAAAGCTGTCGTCACCCTGAACTTGATTCAGGGTCCATTTCTCGAAACGCCCCGTCGGCGATTGAAGTGCGACGGATGGTGAACCAAGTTCAGCATGACGAAGGTGGGTGTGGTAACGCATCACCCCACACTTCCCTCAAGCGAAATCGCCAGCAATTTCTGTGCTTCGACCGCAAATTCCATCGGCAATTGCTTCAACACATCCTTGGCAAAGCCATTGACGATCAGAGACACAGCTTCTTCCTCATCCAGCCCGCGTTGCTGGGCATAGAACATCTGGTCGTCGCTGATCTTTGACGTCGTGGCTTCATGCTCAATCTGCGCGGTCGGATTTTTCACCTCGATATAGGGCACAGTATGCGCGCCGCTTTTATCACCGAGCAGCAAGCTATCGCACTGGGTGAAGTTGCGGACATTTTCTGCATTTGCGCCCACTCGGACAAGCCCGCGATAGGTGTTGTCGCTATGGCCGGCACTAATCCCTTTTGAGATGATCGTTGAACGGGTATTTTTGCCATTGTGGATCATCTTGGTGCCGGTATCAGCCTGCTGATAATTATTGGTCAGCGCGACCGAGTAGAATTCACCGACGCTGCCTTCACCGTTTAATACACAGCTAGGGTATTTCCATGTCACGGCACTGCCGGTCTCGACTTGGGTCCAGCTGATCTTACTATTTTTGCCCTGACAAAGCCCGCGCTTGGTAACGAAATTATAGATGCCGCCCTTGCCATTTTCATCGCCAGGATACCAGTTTTGCACGGTAGAATATTTAATCTCTGCATCGTCCATCGCGACCAGTTCAACCACTGCGGCATGCAGCTGATTTTCATCACGCATCGGCGCAGTGCAGCCTTCCAGATAGGAAACATAGCTGCCTTCTTCGGCAATGATCAACGTGCGCTCAAACTGTCCGGTATTTTCGGCATTAATCCGAAAATAGGTGCTGAGTTCCATCGGGCATTTGACGCCTTTGGGGATATAAACAAAGGTTCCGTCGCTAAACACGGCGCAATTGAGCGTGGCAAAATAATTGTCGCGCATCGGCACGACCTTGCCGAGATATTTTTTCACCAGTTCGGGATATTGCTTGATCGCTTCCGAGATCGAGCGGAAAATCACGCCCGCCTCTTCCAGCTCTTCACGGAAAGTTGTGGCGACCGAAACACTATCAAACACCGCATCTACCGCAACCTTGCGCGCACCCTCAACACCGGCGAGAACCTTTTGCTCCTCGATCGGTATGCCAAGCTTCTCATAGACCCGCAGGATTTCCGGATCGACCTCATCGAGGCTACCGAGCTTTTCCTTCGGCTTGGGTTCGGCGTAATAATAAGCGTCTTGATAATCGATCATCGGAATATCAAGCTTGGCCCAATCGGGGCTTTCCATTGTTTCCCAAATCCGAAACGCTTTCAAACGCCATTCGAGCATCCATTCCGGCTCGCCCTTTTTATCGGAAATGAAGCGCACCGTATCTTCATTCAAACCCTTGGGCGCAAAATCCTGTTCGATGTCGGATGACCAGCCAAATTCATAGCTGCTGGCGCTGTCGACAGCGGCCTGCGCTTCGGCATTCATAGCCGTCCGGTCCGTCTGGCGCTCATCCTGTTCCTGGATATCTGTTTTTAGTTCTTCGCTCATAACGCTTGTTCCATAGTAATATTTTTTTGTGCGACAGGGGAATCTGCCAAGCTCGCCAAACTTACTTCACCCAGCGCCTTGCGAATCGTATGATTCACGGCCCCCCAATGCGGTTTGACGGTACAATTATCTTCGAGCGCGCAATCGTGATTGCCTTCGATCGTGCAGCACGTAATGGCCAGCGGTCCTTCGACAGCCTCAACGATATCGGCAAGACTGATAGAGGCGGGTGGCCGGGCCAACCGGATTCCACCACCAATCCCGCGAGTCGATTCAATCAATCCCGCCGCAGACAAGCGACTAACCAATTTTTGAGCGGTGGGAAGCGGGACGCCCGTTTCGCGAGACAATGTCGATGCGTTCAACTTGCCGTCAGCCAAAAGCGCAGTACCACAATGCCGCGAAGCAGCGGACATCAGTACAACAGCATAGTCGGCAAGGCTGGATAGCCGCATAAAATCTCTCAAAAATCCTGTGATTCTCTAAATACGACTTATTTAGTCGCATTTAATCGAGATTGCAACTCTAGCCTAAATTACTAGCCATTGCCTTATGTGTCAGAAGTTAGTGGTGGGATATGCCCCTTTAGCAAACTGCGCTTATCAATCAACTTGGCTGTTTCGCCCTCTGCTACCCGCAATTTGGTTGGCGTCGTACCGGCGAAAAACTTAACCTCACGAATCATATGAGACTGGTCATAAAAAGCATCTTCCAGCGCCAGTAACTCGTCTTCATTATGCTCGGCATAGGCCCTTGCAGCCCGTAATGCCCGATATTTGCGGGCCAGATATTTTGGCGCCATGCCATATAGCTTATTCACCGTGCGGAGCACTTGACGAGAACTTTGGTCAGATCGCTCCATCAATGCACTTACTGGCGGAGAAGGCTCGGACGATAGCCATTCATCGACCATTTTGGTGAATTGTTCGACCTCTGGTTTAACCCGGTGCCGCAAATCACGAAAAATCCGGTCTGCCCAAGCGATCATCCCCTCTGCGCCGTCGCAGCTCCGCAATAGCTCAAGGCTCTTGTCGACCTCATCCGTGAATATTTTGTTTGCCGATACGGCTTTGTCAGTGAAATCGGACGCTGATTTATTGGTGAGCGCCGCCCAACCTGCTGGTAACAGGCCAACACCGAACATCCGAAAAGGCCCCTTGATATTAAAATGCATCGAACCGGTAGATGGACCCATCAACATCGCATCTTTGGCAGGATAGGTTTGCCCGTCGGCAAAACTGAGATCTGCCGTTCCTTCCAAAAGGAAGCGTAACTGCGCAATCGCTGCGCGCTCATTGTCTGAGAATTCGGGATGTTCAACCTCAAAAAGATAGTAGACGGAAACCAAATTCCGGACATCTTCTGCTGGCGCAAAATATCTCAAACTAACCAAAACGAACCCCTCCATCCGATCTAAGAGCGACCGGAATTCCATTGGTTGCACGCTTATAGCCTAAAAAAATAGGAAAAAAAACTGGCCTGGCCAAATATTCAGCCAGGCCAATAGGAAAAGAACTCCTATCCGCAGAAGCCTGCGGTCGGATTTCTTTGGGTCGCACCGCTGTCAATGGACCCTAACACTCCATAAGAATTGGACAAAAAGGACATAGTTGGAATTGATTTTTGACAATTCCGGACAAACCCTCCTAAAACTTCCTGTTCAGCGAATTGAAAAAATATAATTATTCATCCTTTCTTCCATAAAGTTCGGAAGAACTTAAGTCGCTGTGCAAGATTATTATATAGTCCTATAATCTTATCGGTTTTTTCGTCCCTCAACCAATCCGTCAACTAACGCCGGATCAGCGAGAGTGCTCGTGTCACCCAGATTGGAAAAATCATTTTCCGCAATTTTACGCAGAATGCGCCGCATAATTTTGCCGGAGCGCGTTTTGGGTAGGCCCGGCGTAAAATGAAGATGATCGGGAGTCGCTATCGGGCCAATTTCCTTACGAACATGGACCTTAAGCTCAGCAGCAAGCACGTCATCGGCTACCTCACCAGCGTTGATCGTGACATAACAATATATGCCTTGCCCTTTAATATCGTGAGGATAACCAACTACCGCAGCTTCGGCCACCAATGGATGGGATACGAGTGCGCTTTCCACTTCGGCAGTACCCATGCGGTGGCCCGATACGTTAATCACATCATCCACCCGACCCGTAATCCAGTAATAATCATCGGCATCGCGGCGGCAGCCGTCACCGGTAAAATATTTACCTTTATAGGTGGAGAAATAGGTCTGAATGAAGCGCTCATGATCGCCATAAACCGAGCGTGCCTGACCCGGCCAACTGGCGGTGATACAGAGATTCCCGTCCGCCGCGCCATCAAGGATATTGCCGTCGCCATCGACCAGCTCGGGCTGGATTCCAAAAAACGGTTTGCCCGCGCTACCCGGCTTCATGCCATGGGCGCCCGGTAAAGTGGTAATCATTACACCGCCAGTTTCTGTCTGCCACCACGTATCAACAATCGGTGATTTGCCTTCGCCGACTACGTCATAATACCATCGCCAAGCCTCCGGATTAATCGGTTCACCAACCGTACCGAGCAAGCGGATAGAGCTGCGGTCATGCGCCTTTACCGGTTCGTCGCCTTCGCGCATCAGCGCACGGATGGCCGTTGGGGCAGTATAGAAAATATTGACCTGATGCTTGTCTATCACTTCCCAGAAACGGCCGTGGTCAGGATAGTTGGGCACGCCTTCAAACATTACTTCGGTAGCGCCGTTGATCAGTGGTCCATAAACAATATAGCTATGGCCGGTTACCCAACCGATATCGGCAGAACACCAGAAGACTTCCCCCGGCTTATAGTCGAAGACATAATGAAAGGTGGTGGCCACCCATACCGCATAGCCGCCGGTTGTATGCAGAACGCCCTTGGGCTGACCGGTGGAACCGGACGTATAAAGGATGAACAAAGGATCTTCAGCATTCATCAGCTCGCATGGACAATCGGCAGGCACATCAGCCGCGACCTCATGATACCAGTGATCGCGCCCTTCGGTCATCGCGATATCGCTGCTCGTATGATTGACCACCAACACAGCATCGACGTCCGCTCCGTCTTTCTCTAACGCCGCATCAACATTGCTTTTTAACGGTACAGTTTTTCCGCCGCGAAGCCCTGCGTCAGCACAGACCACGAAGCGGCTTTTACAATCCTCTATCCGCCCGGCCAGCGCCTCTGGCGAAAAGCCTCCAAATACCACGCTATGAATGGCACCGATCCGCGCACAAGCCAGCATCGCCACCGCGCCCTCCACGATCATCGGCATATAGATGGTTACCCGATCACCTTTTTGAACACCCAGTTTTTTAAGGGCGCCAGCCATGCGAACGACCTCCGCCAGCAGTTCGGCATAGGTCAGCGTCCGGCCCGTACCGTTCGGATCATCCGGTTCAAAGATCAAAGCCGTTACATCGCCGCGGCCCGCCGCGACATGGCGGTCCACCGCATTGTGGCAGATATTCAGCACACCATCTTCAAACCACTTGATATCGACAGGGTCATAAGACCAATTAGATATGACACTCGGCGCCTGCACCCAATCCAGACGATCAGACTGCCGCGACCAGAACATGTCAGGTTCTGCGATACTTTCCGCGTATAGCCGCTGGTAATCCTCAGAACTGCAGTGGGTATTGCCCGTAGCTTTGCTATCCGGCTGAATCATCTCGCTCATTGACTGCTCTCCTAAGGAATTCCTTGCGCTGACCACTAGCAAACGCTCTGCAGCGTTTAAATGCAATTTTTGACTAAGGTCATCTGATGATGGTGATTTTAAGTCCAATCAGGAACAACTGCTAATCATGAAGCCCTTGCCTATTAAGGATATGACCGATAGTTTTCGGCCATAGGATGAGGGAAATATGATGCGCAAAGCACTTTTACTCGCGGCCTGCTTCGCGGCATTGGCCATTTCAGGATGCAGCAAAGACAGTGGGTCGAATGACTCCGGCTCCAATGTCACCAACACCGAATATCCCGAACAGGTTTTCTGGGGCGACACCCATCTCCACACTAATAATAGCGTTGATGCTTTTGGCTTTGGCAACCGGCTCGACGCAGAGGCTGCATTACGCTTTGCTCGCGGCGAAGAGGTCACGGCGACCAAAGGCGAAAAGGCGAAGCTGTCCCGTCCGCTCGATTTCTTGGTGATTGCCGATCACAGCGATGCCATCGGCGCAACAAAAGCCATATATGAAGCGCCGCGTATTGCGCTGCTAGGGGACAAATTCCTGCTGCGTTGGTATGACATGATGCACGAAAGCGAAGAAGGCAGCCTGCGCGTAACGGCGGAGCTGATTGACGGAGCAGCCCAAGGGACGCTTCCGGCCGTGCTAACCGATCCCGAACAGCAGAAAGAACGCACCAGCGATCTGTGGATCAGCCATGGTAAAACGGTCGAGCAATATAATGAACCCGGCAAGTTCACAGCCTTCATGGGCTTTGAATATACACCAATGCCGCAGGGCGATAATCTCCACCGCGTGGTCATGTACCGCGACGGGCCGGATAAAACCGACAAGACACTGCCTTTTGGTGCGCTAGCCTCACAGGATCCCGAAAAACTCTGGGCCTATATGGACGCCTATGAAAAAGATACCGGCGGTAAAATACTGGCCATCCCGCATAATAGTAATGTGTCCAATGGCCGCATGTTCGCGATGAGCAAATTTGACGGCAGTCCGATTGACACCGCCTATATCAAGACCCGCGCGCTGCGCGAACCGATTGTCGAAGTGACCCAGATAAAAGGCGACAGCGAGGCACATCCGTTTCTTTCCCCCAATGACGAATTTGCGAGCTTTGGCGTCGCCGGCTGGGACAAATGCAATTTAAGCTGTACCCGCGATATGGCCCCTGACAGTTATGGTGGTAGCTATGTTCGGGAGGCGTTGAAACGCGGACTGGAACTGACTGTCGCCTTGGGGTCCAACCCCTTTAAATTCGGCATGATCGGTTCAACCGATAGTCATACGTCCTTAGCGACTGCAGACGAAAATAGCTTCTTCGGCAAACACAGCGCCAACGAAGCCAATGTCAAAGACCGCGCGCTGTCACCGCAAAATCTCGGGACGCGCAAAGGCCGTTTTGGCTGGCATTATCTATCGAGTGGATATGCCGCTGTCTGGGCGACCAGTAATACCCGCGAAGCAATTTTCGACGCGATGATGCGCCGCGAGGTTTATGCGACCACCGGGCCGCGCATGCAGGTGCGGTTCTTTGGCGGATTTGATTTTACGGAAGCGGATACTAGCGACCTGGTGAAAACCGGTTATGGTAAAGGGGTCCCTATGGGCGGTGATCTGACTGCCAAAGCTATGGGCCCCAATGGCAAAGCGCCGACCTTCCTGGTCTCCGCTCTTATGGACCCCGAAAGCGCTAATCTCGACCGGATTCAGATCATCAAAGGTTGGGTCAATGCCAACGGAAAAAGCCAAGAAAAAGTCTATAATGTGAGCTGGAGCAGTCCGGATAGCCGCACGGTCGGCGCTGACGGAAAACTGGCTGCGGTCGGGAATACCGTCGATCTCACCAAAGGCACTTGGGAGAATAATATTGGCGCGCCAGAATTGACGGCATGGTGGCAAGATCCAGATTTCGATGCGAAACAAAATGCATTTTACTATGTCCGCGTGCTGGAGATTCCGACACCGACATGGCCGATCTATGACGCCCTGAAATTCGGCCTGACGCTGCCGGACGATGTAATCAAAATCCAGCAGGAGCGGGCTTATTCATCGCCAATCTGGTACATGCCAGCCGCCGCAACAAGCTGATCCTATAGATGATCAACCTGCGCGGATAATCAGGAGTATCGTGCAGAGATGAAATTGCTGAAAGAACCTTTGGTCCATTTTCTGGGCGGGGCGCTATTGGTATTCGGGTTTTTCTGGGCCACGGGCACGAACCGCGATCCGGCTGATTATGAGATCACCATAGGTGAAACCGATATTAAACGCTTAAAGACCGGGTGGGTGCAAAATTTCCGCCGTGCGCCCACGCAAGCCGAGCTGAATGGGCTGATCGATCAAGAAATCAAAGAGGAAATCTATTATCGCGAGGCTTTGCGTCTGGGGCTCGACCGTAATGATCCGCTGATCCGTCGACGCCTTTTTACCAAGATGCGATTCCTCGACAACCAAGAGGCATCCGATGATAATCCGTCCGATGCAGTTCTTCAAAAATGGCTGGATGACCATCCCGAAAAATATGCCCAATCATCACTCTATGATCTGGAACAGGTTTATCTTGGCCAGAGCCCCGCGACGGACAAACAGTCGATTTCGACAATATTGGACGGTCTGAATCAGGGGACTATTGAACCGAATGCCATCCAACAGGCGATTTCGCTGCCAGCGCAATTGAACCAAACCGATAGTTTCAAAATAGCGCTCCAGTTCGGGGAGACATTTGCCGCAGGACTGAGCGCCATCCCCACCGGTCAGTGGCAGGGCCCGATACAATCAGGCTTTGGACAGCATCTCGTGAAAATCACTGCCAAAACACCGGGCAAGGCAGCAGTACTGGATAGCGTGCGACAGGCAGTGACTAACGATTGGCGCGCAGCACAGACTGCCCGTTTGGAAGAAGCCGCTTTCAACAATTATCGTTCCCAATATGATATTAAAGTCGCTGACCGAGAATGAGGGCCTGCATCCTTGCGATTGCTTGTTTCATCGGCGTGCTGTTTGGGGCAACAGAGGCCCATGCCGACGAGCTGCGGCCCGCTTATGTGGAGTTGAACCAGATATCGCAAAGCGAGTGGGCATTGCTCTGGAAAGCATCTGCCCAGTCCAGACTCGGCAGATTCGGGGAAATCATAATACCTGAAATCTGCCGTCCGCTTAATGAGCCTGAACGGCGTTTTTCGGGGTCCGCCATTTTAACCCGTCAAACGCTTAAATGTACCGGCTCCATTGCTGGTCAATCTATCGGCCTCAAGGGACTGGAACTTTCTACAACAGATGCACTGGTGCGGATTGCCCCGCTCGAAGAGGAAACACAAACGCTGCGGCTAACGCCCGATACGCCGGTCGCTATGATCGCGAAAAAAGACGCCATCGCCAATGTCGCATGGACCTATACCATCATCGGCGTCGAACATATCATGCTCGGTTTTGACCATCTATTATTCGTACTCGCGCTTGTCCTATTGCTCAAAGGCGGCTGGCTCATCGCCAAAACAGTGACCGCTTTCACGGTTGCGCATAGCATCACCCTGATCGGTTCGACGCTCGACTATCTGTCCCTGCCATCGCAGCCAGTGGAAGCCGTTATAGCTCTGTCGATTATTTTTCTAGCAGTCGAAATTGTCAAAACTCAAAGAGATAAAGAAACGGAAGAGCCGAGACTGTCAGAACGCTTCCCGTGGATCGTCGCCTTCCTGTTCGGCCTGCTCCACGGCTTTAGTTTTGCCGGTGCTCTAGCTGAAATCGGATTGCCGCAGGATGATATTCCAATGGCGCTGCTGACCTTCAACCTCGGTGTCGAAATCGGGCAATTGATGATCGTCACGATTGCCCTTGCTCTATTGGCTCTGATCCGCCGCTATACGCAATCATGGTTGCAACCTGCCAAGACGTCAGTATCCTATATCATTGGAATCACAGCTACTTATTGGTTTATCGAGCGAATGATCGCCTGACCGGTTTTAAGCTGCACGAGTCAATTACGTACATTGCTCGATCGGGCTAACCGCAATTGAATTTTTCAGCCCGCCAACAATGGTCAGCATATTTATCCGATCGCAAACCATCTATTCAACAGTCCGCGTACATCTTACAAGCTAACTCTTCAGATGCGCCTGCCAGCGCTGCATACCGGTAATCCAGCGTTCCGGATCGGCACCTTTTTGTTTGATATAATCGGCCACTTGGGGATGCGGCAAGACGAGGAATCGTTCTTCCTCAATCGCGTCCAGCGCAATTTGCGCAACCACTTCAGCGGTGAGTAGGCCATCTTTGGCAACCGTCGCGGTATCAATATCGACAATCATTGCCGTTTCCACACCTTGCGGACAAAGTACCGACACTTTCAGCCCCTCGTCCCCATGCGTGATAGCCAGCCATTCAGCGAAACTGACCGCCGCATGTTTGGTCACCGAATAGGGCGCCGAACCTATCTGCGCGAGCAAGCCAGCGGCAGAAGCTGTGCTGAAAATATAGCCGCCTCCACGCGCCAACATTATCGGGACCATAATACGCGCCGCGCGAATATGCGCGAGAACATTGATGTCCCACATATTCTGCCAACTCTCGTCCGAAACTTCGATGCCGCCCTCCATGATGATACCGGCGTTGGAAACGAACAGGTCGATGGGGCCAATATCGTTTTCAACTGTTTCGATAAGGGATGTAATATCCGCTTCCAAAGATACATCGGTTCGTATCGCGGTACCGCCAATATCTGCCGCAACAGCCTGTGCCCCGGCTAAATCCCGATCAGCACAAACGATATGTTTTGCACCTTTTACGGCAAAGCGCCGCGCCATGGCGGCACCAATCCCGCTGCCAGCGCCAGTAATGACGATGATCTTATCTTTGAGATTCATTTCGGAAATATCCTGCAATTGCCTTGTTTGATCGGATGTTAGGGCAAACAGGATGAAATAAACAGATCGGTGTCAGTCGGTGGGATTAATGCGCCAAAGCTGCGCAATGCCCTAGGGATATTTCGGCTATGAGCCGTAAGGCATTATCATAATTTTAAATTAGAGATTCAAAGATTTGCGGATGGCATCCCACGATAAAAATTTAAAATTCTGCGTGCCTCCCCCATTATCACCATCTTGCGCGACAAAGATTCCGCTTGGATAATCGGATCCAAAATCACCCAGCATCAACTCAATTCCATCCGTATCAGAAGTCGTGTCAATAACACCCTCTTCGACCATGAAACGTGTCCGAAAAGCTCCCGTTTCGAGATCATATACCGCATAGCTATTATCGCCTTGGCTTGATGCCAGCAAATAGCCGCCCTTATTGCCCTCAGCGGCCAGCGCCAATCCTTCCACGTCTGCAACCAGTTCGCCTTTTTTCAGGACAGCAAAACGGGTCGATTTCGGATCGTTCTGAGTCAGGTCAAAGGACCAGATGCCTACATTTTCTTCGCCCACATAAAGCTTGCCCGTACGATCATCGACCACGCAGCCTTCGGTCTGAGTTTCCAGCTTATACGTATGGTTCACCTCTATAGATGGCGCGCCGTCTGAGAGGGTTACCGACATATCAATAATGCTGCCCTCTTTGGTCACGATAAACGCGCGCAAGTCATCGCCGCCCAGCAGGCCCATGCAGAAACCATAAGCCTCTCCCGTACCAACGGGAATATTAGCGAGCGGGCTGAGCTTAGCATTTACACTATCGAGCGTGTAGAGTGCCAGCCTTGGTTGCGTGCGTTCACTGCGATCACTTGCCCCCACCAAAATAATGTCACCGGTAGCATTGGTTATCGTTCTGAGGTCAACATTGTTCACGGCTGCCGCGGCAAGAAAGGATTTTTGCTTGCCTAGCAAATCATAGATATAAATACCGGCCTTTTTATCCGTACCGATGACCAGACTTTGCGAAGGGTCTGCCGCGTTCCGCCAAATGGCCGGATCATCGGCGGCATCATCACCTACCGTTCCGACACTATCGGTTTCGGACACCGCAGGGACCGCAATTAGTTCCGGAAGCGGGACCGCTTGTTTACTGCAACCCGCGACTAGAAACAACCCGGCCAACAACGAAAGTCGAAGAGGAGCACCCATCAGAAATTCACCTTCGCACCAAATTTAAACGTCGAGCCATATTCTTCATATTGCAGCAACCGCTTGCGCGTATCGAAATTCTGATAAGCAAAATATTTGGCATTGTTGATGTTCACCCACTCGCCGAACAGCCGGATATTCTTGGTCAGCTTGAACTTGACGCTGGCATCCAGTTGGAAGTGATTATCCACATAACGGTCTTCACTCACGTCCCCGCCCAGTTCATCAAGATAACGGTCACGATACGTCCCCGCGAGCCGGAAATCGAACGGCCCTTTTTCATAGCCAAGTACCGCATTAATTGTATGTTTCGCGCTACTAGGTAGCGGAATATTCCGTGTTTCCAGGCTGTTGCTGTCAGTGAAAACCGAACCCGATGCATCGGTAAACGTATAGTTGAAATTGACCAGCAAGCCATCAAATGGATCTGGCAGGAAAGTAAAAGCCTGAGAAAAGCCAAATTCAAAGCCAAATACTTCTGCGCTCGGGCCGTTAACCGGGATAACAGCCTCGGTATAGGCGATACCTTGATAAAATAGCGGGATTAGATCGCCATTAATGTCTTCCTCAGATTCACTGTAGCTATCAACGATAAAATTCCTGATGTCTTTATAGAACACATTGGCCGTTATCGCGCCGTTGGAACTGAAATAATATTCTGCCGAAGCATCGAAATTCCAGGCCTCATAAGGAAGCAGGTCGGGATTGCCGAATTCGCCTTCGCGTTCATCATCGTCATTTTGTTCCACTGCAAAACGTGGCGCCAAGTCCGATAGATTCGGTCGAACCACGCTGCGATATCCAGCGGCACGGAACACAAGGTTACGTTGCGGCTCAAACCGGATATTAAGGCTTGGCAACCAATCATCATAGCTGCGGGTAAAATTATTGGGTGCCACCAAAACCGTGTCTTCGGTGAACACGACACCATCAACTGTCGCATCTTCCTCAACCAAGGTTACCGTATTGGCCGAGATATTATTCTCGGTCCTTTCATAACGGACACCCGCAATGATACGCAGTTTCTCACTGTCCCAACGACCCAACAGATAGCCCGCATATATATCTTCCTGATTGATATAGTCGGAAACGGCAGAATCAAACTGGCTGTCTATTCCCTGCAACTCGAAATCGGCGAAATTGGCGCGAAAATATTCCGTTGGCCCTTTGCGGCTGGAAACGGGGCCGAGATCAGCTAGGCGATAAGTTTGCGCGCCGAGAACATCGGCCAACGTGTAGTTTCCGGTTCCGTCCTCATAGAACTCAACATTATTATCGTAGCTTTTTTCGCGCCACCGCCCCTTAAAACCGCCTTGCACAGTGAATTCGCCGCTATCCATCGCAAAGACATGTGACACATCAAGACGGGTCGAAAATTCCTCATCCTGTGCGGCTGAAAGAGCGGTTAGCTCAACATCATCCAATTCATAGCTGCTTGCATCATTGGCCAGAGCAGCGCCGTTGGGATAGCTAAAAAACGGTGTCCGGTCGTCGCTATAATCAAATAGCACACCTAGACCATCATTCTCGAATTTATTGGAAAATGTCGTTGGATCAAGCGATCCATTTTCGGACTCGCTCGATTTTGACCAGCTACCGGAATATTCTATTTTCCAAGGCCCGGTTTCGGTTTTTCCGCCGACAACAATCGACCGGATTTTCTGACTTTCGAAACGATCTTTAACGTCGCGTTCAATTTCAATTTCGCCATCATCATCATTAAATAATGCACTATTTGCGTCGCCGCTACTGGCCTCTTCGTCCAACTTAAACGTCGTCCGACGACGGGATTCCTGATCATCAAACTGACTATAGACACCGCGTGCATATAGCTCTGTGCTATCGCTGGCGCGGAAGTCGAAAGAGAGCGATGCGCTGATCCGTTCGCGCTCTATATCATAGTCGCGGTACTGCACTTCGTCGGCATATACGACACCATCCTCATTAATATCCCAGCCTTCAGCTTCAACATTATCGGTCTCGAATTTGCGCTTATAATAAGAAATTCCGCCTGCAATTCCGATATCATCGGTTAGCTTTGTGGAGAAATCAACGCTGGCTTTTGGCGAAACCGAACCAGCATAGTCATTGTAGCTGCCTTCCACTTTCGCGGTAAGCAGATCCTTTTTGCGGTCAAAGGCGCTAACCGTATTAATCTCGATCGAAGCGCCAATAGTATCCGCATCCATATCGGGCGTTAGTGACTTCTTGACTTCAATCGATTCGATCAAGTCACTGGAAACCACGTCCAATGCCACCGAACGGACATCGCTCTCTGGCGAAGGAATACGAACACCATTGAGGGACGAACTATTCAAATTCGGATCAAGGCCGCGTACCGAAACAAAGCGGCCTTCGCCCTGATCATTGAGAATATTAATGCCCGGCAGACGGCGAAGCGATTCGGCGACATTTTGATCCGGAAATTGCCCGATGGCATCACGGGTCAAGACCGATGAGACCCCATCCGCTTCACGTTTACGGGACAGAGCACTGGCTTGGTTGGCACCTTGACCAATCACCAAAATCTCACTGTTATGGCCCGATTTCAGGATTATATTTGCTGATGTCAGACCGGTTTCTGTAACGGTGACGCTGGTCTGGACAGTGTCCGCCCCGATATAGCGCGTTTCAAGCGTATAAACTCCAGCGGGGACATCCGGAAAACGATAGCTGCCATCACGACCAGTCGTAGCTACTCGGTCCAGTTCAACAATTCGCACCTGCGCCGATTGCAGCCCGCGCGTTTCGCTGGGATCACTAATCGTTCCGACAATCGTCCCGGCCCAAGCTGACACCGGCATAGCTGCCGTAGCAAGCAAGGCGGAATAAACGGCAAGGCGGCGGATATTTCGTGGTGCAGTCATGTTTCAAAGGCTCCCTATGTTTGAGGGTGCCCTAGGGATGACTTGTTCCAAAAATATGCGTTGTCGATGACTTTTAGGTGACAATTTGGTTGCAGTTTTTATGCCTGCCGCCCTGCTTTGCCGAGATAGTGGGTTTAACATGTTTGCAACAGCGGCTACCTATCTCCCTACATAATGCTAATGTGATTATATCTTATAATCTTGGGCATGCTGGCATTGATATTAAAGGCCGGAGATAGTGACCACCATGACGATAGAAAAAAGCTATATCACTGCGGACGCTTTATTGTCGGACAGCTTTCGCCTTGGCATGCAGATTTTGCGCAGTGACTTTTGTCCGACCCATATTGTCGGCATATGGAGGGGCGGCGCACCAGTTGGTATTGCCGTGCAGGAAATCCTCGAGTTTCATGACGTCAAGACCGACCATATCGCTATCCGGACATCCTCTTATTCTGGCATTGATAAACAGGAACGGTCGGTGCGGGTTTATGCGCTGGGATATCTAGTCGACACACTCAATCCCGACGATAGCTTGTTGATTGTCGATGATGTATTTGACAGCGGCCGAAGCATAGAGGCTTTCCTGACCGAACTCGGTGCGCGATGTCGCCATAATATGCCAAAGGACGTGCGTGTCGCCACCATCTATAGCAAGCCGTCTCGTAATCAGACCGATTTGAAACCCGATTTCTTCATTCACGAAACCGAAGATTGGCTCATCTTTCCACATGAACTGAACGGACTCACCAAAGAAGAAATTTGCCAGAATAAATCCGATGCGGCGATTATTTTCAATGACGAAGTCGCACCCACTCCTATAGAAAAAAAGAGCGATACATGACTTTTTCATCCTCCGAACAGCGCCGGGAATTTATTGCCGGCATCCCCAAAGCAGAGTTGCATTTGCATATCGAGGGTTCCCTCGAACCGGAAATGATGTTTGCTTTGGCGCGGCGCAACGCAATTGAAATTCCCTTTGCTTCAGCGGATGAAGTGCGGGCGGCTTATAATTTTTCTAACCTTCAGGATTTTCTCGATATCTATTATCAGGGAATGAATGTCCTGCGCACCGAGCAGGATTTTTACGATCTGACCATGGCCTATTTCCAGCGCCTGCAAGCAGACAATGTAATTCACGCAGAGATATTTTTCGATCCGCAAGGGCATACCGGGCGTGGTATAGCATTTGCGACGGCCATTGATGGCATATTGCGGGCAATGGATGATGCGCAGTCGCAGCTCGATATATCGTCGCAGCTCATCATGTGTTTCCTGCGGCACCTGAGCGAAGAAGATGCCTTCGCGACGCTGGCTGAAGCGACACCCTATCTCGATAGAATATCTGCTGTGGGTCTCGACTCTTCGGAACTGGGGCATCCACCGTCCAAATTTGCGGAAGTCTTTGCCAAGGCGAAAAGCCTGGGCTTGAAAGCCGTTGCCCATGCAGGGGAGGAAGGTCCGCCGGAATATATTTGGGAGGCGCTTGATCTGCTGAAAGTAGATCGTATCGATCATGGCAACCGGTCCTTGGAAGATAGCCGTTTGATTGAAAGGCTGCGTGAAAATCAAATGGCGCTGACGGTCTGTCCATTATCCAATCTCTCACTATGTGTTGTAGACAAGCTAGAAGGTCATCCGCTCAAAGCAATGCTTGAGCTTGGATTACGCGCAACCATAAATTCTGATGATCCCGCATATTTTGGTGGATATCTGAATGATAATTATGATGCCATGGCGGCAGCATTAAATCTTGATAAAGAGGCTATTATCACATTGGCCAAAAATAGCTTCACGGGTTCGTTTCTCAACGAAAAGGCTATAAAAAAATCACTAAAAAACATTGATGATTATGTTTCTGGATTTAACCGGTAAATAAGCTGAGGCCGTATTTCATAATTGAAGATATTCATGTTTTATTGCTACCGCGTAGTTCACTGAAATCCGCTGACAAAGGACGAAACCAATGACCCAACGGGATGATGATAGCTTAGTTGATCCGATATTGGTGACCGGCGCTGCGGGATTTATTGGCCACGCCGTTTCCCGGCGGCTTATCGAACGCGGGGAACATGTCATCGGGATTGATAATCTGAATGACTATTATGATCCAAAGTTAAAAGGCGCACGACTTAGAAATTTAGAAATATTGCCTCAATTTCAATTTGAGGAAATGGATGTCTCCGATTCCGATAACGTCAGGCAATTGGTACAGGACAAGGGTGTAAAACGCATCATCCATCTCGCCGCCCAGGCCGGGGTGCGGTATAGCATCGAAAACCCGTTCGCCTATCAAAAGTCGAATCTGCAAGGCCATTTGAGTCTGCTGGAAGCAAGCCGTCATGCCGAAGATTTCCAGCATCTCGTTTATGCCTCCTCCAGTTCGGTCTATGGGGACAAACCAATGGGCGGCGCGGGCTTTGTTGAGGAAGAACCCGCCATTGATCCGGTATCGCTTTATGCCGCCACCAAACGCTCCTGCGAATTGATGAGTGCATCCTACGCCAAACTTTATGGTTTTCCTCAGACGGGCTTGCGATTTTTTACTGTCTATGGCCCGTGGGGTCGGCCTGATATGGCCTATTTCGGTTTCACGAAAAAGATACTCGCTGGCGAAGCCATCGAAGTTTATGGCGAAGGAAAAATGGCGCGGGACTTCACCTATATTGACGATATTGTCGATGGCATATTGGGTTCGTTGGACAATCCTCCGGCATCCGGCGAGCACCGCCTGCTCAACATTGGTGACAGTCGGCCAGTGGGTCTGATGGAAATGATCAAGGCCTTGGAGCAAGCACTTGGTATAGAAGCCGAGAAAATCATGCGGCCCATGCAGCCCGGTGATGTTACTGCCACCTATGCCGATATATCCAAGCTACATGCGCTGACTGGCTATGAACCAAAAGTCATGCTGGAAGATGGACTGAAACGCTTTGTCAGCTGGTATCGGGAATTTTACGGAAATGCCCCGCCAGCATAATCGCTGGTTCCGCCGCTAGCGGCGGTGAGAACCGCGCATTACCTGTTCGGCAACAAGACGAAGCTGGTCGTTAACGCCATTATCTGCACAGATACCATTTTTAAAAATGCCGCCAGATGAATTGATGCCGACGCCCAAGGGGGTTGGCCAGCCGCGCAGCGCGTGCACGATTGAGCGCATCGCCGCCAGCGTCGAACCAGTCGCCTGCCACCCATAGGCAGTTGCAATCAATCCAACCGGTAGACCGTCGAGATATACCCGCCCGTCACTAGCCGTCTCTTCGATATAATCGACGGCGTTTTTTACCAGACCTGAGATAGTACCGTGATACCCAGGACTAGCCAGAATTATGCCGTCCGCGCGCCGAACTGCGTCCACCAGCGCCTTGCCGGTCTCATTCAGCCCGACGGGATCAGAGCGATAATGCGGCAGTGCGCAAAGCTCCGTGGCCCCGAAAAGTGCTGTTTCCGCTCCCGCATCCGAGGCAGTCTTCAGCGCTATCGCCAACGCCTGTTCGGTAGAGGAATTAGGGCTTGTTGTACCGCCAAGGCCCAATATAAATGGTCTGTCTTTAATTTTTGTCATTGTCGCTCTTAGCAACTATTTCCTATAAATTGCAACCATCAACTATGCTGACAAGCGCTATTCAATAGCACGCGTTTAGCAGCAGCTTCCCTCTATGTTTTAATTGACCGGTTAAGAGATTTTCGATATCGCTGCCAACAATTATATTTCCGCTTATCAGATAATTTTGAAGGATACCTCCCATGCGCAAATTTACCGAAGAACAGCATATGTTTCGCGACGCCTATCGCCGTTTTCTAGCCGATGAGGTAGCGCCGCGTATGGATGAATTTCGTGAAGCAGGCATTGTCGATCGCGAAATCTTCAAAAAGGCGGGTGATCAGGGCTTCCTGATGATTTGGCCAGATGAAAAATATGGCGGAATGGGTGACGATGATTTCCGCTATGAACAGATCATCATCGAAGAAACCGCCCGGGCAGGATGCGGGGAATGGTATAATACGCTCCACAGCCGTCTGGTCGGCACCTATTTTAAAAATATCGGCAACGAAGAGCAGCGTGAACGCCTGCTGCCCAAATGTGTCAGCGGGGAAACGATATTGGCGGTAGCGATGACCGAACCGGGTGCCGGCAGCGATCTATCGGGCATGAAAACAACGGCGACCGATATGGGCGATCACTGGCAATTAAACGGGTCCAAAACCTATATCTCAAACGGCATTAATGCTGATATCGTGATTGTGGCCGCCAAAATCGCCGGTGTGGATGACAAACATGCCATGGTATTGTTAATTGTCGAACGCGGTATGGAAGGATTTGAACGGGGAACAAATCTCGAAAAAATCGGTCTGCACGCCCAAGATACCGCGGAGCTATTCTTCAATAATGTCAAAATTCCCAAAGCAAACGAGTTAGGCACACCGGGCAAAGGCTTTATCCATCTGATGGAAGGGCTGGCTGAGGAACGACTGATCGCGATGGTCGGATATTCCGCGACCGCTCGTCGTGCGTTTGATGTCACGCGGGAATTTGTCATGGAGCGTGATGTGTTTGGCAAGAAACTGTCGGATATGCAGAATACCCAGTTTAAAATGGCTGAAATGGATGCCAAAATTGACATGCTACAAGTCTATGTCGATCATTGTGTCGATGTACATAATCAAGGCGGCCTTACCGCCAATATGGCGGCCAAAGGCAAGATGTTGGGCAGCGAGATCGAATGGGAAATGGCGGATCTCGGGCTGCAGATGCATGGCGGCGCTGGCTATATGAAGGAATATGAGATTAGCCGCATCTTTACCGACGCACGAATGAGCCGGATTTACGCCGGAAGCAGCGAAATCATGCGCTATATTGTTGGACGCGATGTATTCAGCCAGAAATATCAAAGCATCCTTGAATAAGCCTCAGGCTCGAATAGATTAGGTTCAGCGCAGAAACGGGAGCAGGCGATTCGCCTGCCCCCTTCTTGACGTTTACGTAAACTGCTTGACTGTGCTGCGGTGCAGCATTAACTATGCAATTAATCGTTCACACTTAATCTAATTGAGGAATTTCGCATGACCGAAGCCTATATTTATGACGCTGTACGCAGCCCGCGTGGCAAAGGCCGCAGCGACGGCAGCTTGCACGAAATAACAGCGCTCGATCTGGCATCCCAAGTGCTAGCTTCGGTGAATGACCGCAACGAACTGGACGGACATGAAGTCGAAGATATTGCTTATGGCTGTGTCACCCCGGTGGGTGAGCAAGGCGCTGTTATTAGCCGCATGGCGGCCCTCAAAGCTGGCTATGCCGACACGACATCCGCAATTCAGGTCAACCGTTTCTGCGGTTCCGGTCTGGAAGCGGTCAATATAGCAGCGGGCAAAATCTGCTCCGGTGAAGCGGATCTCGCCATTGGCGGCGGCGTGGAATCCATGAGCCGTATTCCCATGGGCAGCGACGGATTGGGCGGCATGGCCGATCCCTCTCTCGTTTTTCAGGAATATTTCGTGCCACAGGGAATTTCAGCCGATCTGATCGCCACCAAATATGGATATAGCCGCGATGATGTCGATGCCTATGCCGTAGAAAGCCAAAAGCGCGCTGCGAAAAGCTGGGAAGAAAAACGTTTCGCAAAATCCGTTCTGCCGATCAAGGATGTAATTGGCGAAATCATTTTAGACCATGACGAACTCATGCGTCCCGAAACAAATATGCAGTCTTTGGGGGCGCTGAACCCCGCCTTCCAGATGATGGGCGAGCATATGCCCGGCTTTGACGATGTCGCGATTCTAAAACATCCTGAGATTGAAAAAATGAATCATGTCCATCACGCCGGTAACAGCTCCGGCATCGTTGATGGGGCAGCCGCCATATTGGTCGGCAATGAGGAAGCAGGGACGAAATATGGCCTTAAGCCACGTGCGCGAATTATTTCTATGGCTGCAATCGGATCAGAGCCAACTATCATGCTCACCGGTCCCGAATTTGCCGCACAAAAAGCGCTCAAGCGGGCGGGAATGAACGCCAGCGATATTGATCTGTGGGAATTGAACGAGGCATTTGCAGCCGTTGTACTGCGCTTCATGGACGCAATGAACGTTGATCATAGTGTCATGAATGTAAACGGCGGCGCCATCGCCATGGGCCACCCATTGGGTGCAACCGGCGCGATGATCCTCGGCACGGTGCTGGACGAGTTGGAACGTTCGGGCAAACAGACCGCGTTAGCCACGCTATGCATTGGCGGCGGCATGGGCATTGCCACTATTATTGAGCGAGTGAACTGAGCGCAGCAAGCCTCAACCACCCAATCCCATATTTAGCAGGACAAAATTTATGACCTACAAAACTCTCACCGTCGATATTGACAGCGACGGCATTGCCCTTGTTACCATCGACCTTCCCGGGCAGTCGATGAACGTCTGGAACGAAGACCTTATGGCCGACTTTCCAAAATTTGTTGATGATCTGATTTCCAATGATGCCATAAAGAGCGCGGTTATCACATCCGGCAAAAAATCCGGCTTTCTGGCGGGTGCCGACCTAAATATGCTCGGTTCTTCTAAAGCCGAAACGATGAAAGAAATCTTTGACCAAGCCTGGGTGCTGAACAGCGTCTTGCGGAAAATGGAAACCGGCGGCCATAGCGCCAAAGAGCTGTTGAAAGGCACTGCCCATGCCAAACCGGTCGCTTGCGCGCTAAATGGACTTGCACTTGGGGGCGGGCTCGAACTTGCGCTAGCTTGCCATTACCGAGTTTGTGCCGACAATCCGAAACTACAACTCGGTCTACCCGAAGTGCAGGTTGGCCTATTGCCCGGTGGCGGCGGAACGCAGCGTCTACCCCGTCTTGCAGGATTGCAAGCCGCTGGCATGGCCATCATGATGGGTCAGCCAATGAATCCGCAGGCAGCACTGGCACAGAAAATTGTTGATGAAGTTGTTCCTGCCGACAAAGTAGTCGCCAAAGCCAAAGCATGGGTTAAAGCCAATCCGAAAGCATCTGCGCCTTGGGACAAGAAGGGCTGGAAATTCCCGGGCGGTGCTGGTTCCATGGACCCCCGCGCGGTTCCGCTTTACCTCGGTTCGTCCGCCATGGCTCTAAAACAGAGTAAAGGCAATTATGAAGCGGTCAAAGCGATCCTGTCCTGCCTTTACGAAGGTTCGATGTTGCCGATTGATACGGCGTTGCGCGTGGAAAGCAAATATTTCACCAAGCTGCTTAGTGGTCCGCAATCTAAAAATATGATCCGCACTTTGTTCATCAATAAGCAGGCGGCCGACAAAGGTGCCATGCGCCCTAAAGCTGTTCCACCAACCGAACTCAAAACCGTTGGCGTATTGGGTGCAGGGCTGATGGGCTCAGGTATCACCCATGTCACGGCAAAGGGCGGCATGAATGTCATCGTCCTCGACAGGAATATGGAAGAAGCGCAAAAAGCGATCGCTTATAGCCAGAAAATTGTCGATAAAGGCGTGAAGCGCGGCAAAATGACCCAAGAGAAAGCAGATGCTTTCATGGCGCGGATCACCCCCACCGATAATTATGATGATCTGAAAAATGTCGACCTGATCATCGAAGCGGTGTTTGAACGCCCCGACGTTAAAGCCGATGTGATCAAGAAAACCGAAGCGGTCATTGGGAAGGATGTAATTTTCGCATCCAATACTTCGACCCTGCCGATTACCGGTCTCGCCAAAAATAGCGAGCGGCCGGAACAATTTATCGGCATGCACTTTTTCTCACCGGTTGAAAAAATGCCCTTGCTGGAAATTATTCCCGGCGAGAAAACCGGTGACAAGGCTCTGGCCGTCGCGCTGGATTACAACGCGAAAATCCGCAAAACTCCTATTGTAGTAAAAGATGTTCGCGGCTTCTTTACCAATCGCGTCTTCCCGCCTTATGCGAATGAAGCAACAATGATGGTGGCGGAAGGTGTGAACCCCGTGCTGATCGAAAATGCAGCGGTCGCGATGGGCATGCCTATTGGTCCATTGGCAATTGTCGATGAAACCACCCTGCAACTGGGTTATGATATTATGACCTCGACCAAGGAAGAAATGGGAGACGCTTATGTGCCCAGCGGAACAGAGGATCTGATGGAATTGATGGTCAAGAAAATCGACCGTCGCGGACGGCGCTTTGGCGGCGGCTTCTATGAATATGCCGATGACGGTTCGAAAAAGCTATGGCCCGGCCTGAAAGAGCATTTTCCGATTGCTGAAAATCAGCCAACGGTCGAGGAAGTCAAACAGCGTCTAATGTATATTCAGCTTATCGCCACAGCTCAATGTTTTGATGAAGGCGTTGTTCCCGATCCGCAATCTGCGGATCTTGGCGCAATATTCGGTTGGGGTTTTGCGCCATGGACCGGTGGCCCAATGAGCCATATCGACACAATCGGTCTGGATAATTTTGTACGCACAGCCGACATGCTGGCGCAGAAATATGGCGAACGGTTCAAACCGCCGATGAGTTTCCGCGCGAAAGCGGATGCGGGTGAGACTTTCTACAAAGCGGCCTAAATCGTTTGAGAAATTAAAAGGAAAGGGCTCCTGCGGGGGCTCTTTTTTTGCCTATCGGAAAAGCCTTTTATCCCATGGCCGCAACCTGTGTTTCGCGCTAGTAAAGCGAGCGCTATCAGTCGCTGAAATGGCTGGCCTAACTGCGCTGGAAGATTTTGACGGAAATTGGAAGCAAGGAATGATGAACCGATGATCGACCAAGCACAGGACTTTCTTGACGAAAGCGAAGCCATTTATGCATTGCTTGAAAATCTCTCGGATAAGCAGATGGAGCAGGAAACCGACTTCAAGGGCTGGACAATCAATGCCATTATGCGCCATCTTCATATCTGGAATATGGCGGCCTATTGGTCCCTAACCGAACCCGCAAAATTTCACGATTTTTTCAAGGAAGCCATGTCCGGAATGAAGGGCCAGACATCGATGCGTTTTTTCGAGGCCAACTATCTCGACAATTTGGCTGGAGCGGATCTCCTCAAGACGTGGCGTGATTTCTATCAGAAAATAGCTCCGGAATTTGGCGCAGCGGATCCTGCAATGCGTGTCGAATGGGCAGGACCGTCGATGAGTGTCCGCTCCTCCATCACCGCACGGCTTATGGAAAACTGGTCCCATGCGCAGGCAATTTATGATGTCCTCGGGATTAAACGGCACAATGAAGATCGCATCCGTAATATCGTAATGATCGGCCTCAACACCTATGGCTGGACCTTCAAAGTCAATCGTGAGGAAGCCCCGCAACCGGTACCCTATCTGAAACTCACAGCCCCCTCCGGTGCGATCTGGAAGTATGGCGATGAGAGCACAGAGGAACGGATCGAAGGACTAGCCGAGGAATTTTGTCAGGTTGTAACCCAGACCCGCAATATAGCAGATACCGATCTGCAAGTGACAGGGCCGAACGCAACCCGCTGGATGGCAATTGCACAATGTTTTGCGGGCGGTGCAGAAACTCCGCCCGCGCCCGGAGTGCGTTCCATCAAAACAGGGTGATTAAACCTATCACCACTTAAGACTTCCAGCCAAATTCCCGCTGATAACGCGGAATGAACAGCTTTTTTCCTTTTATGGCAGAGGTTAGCAACGGCCCGGTCACACCGAAAGGCAAGGCACTTGCTCCTTTATCTGGTCCCAAGGGCAATAATATCAATGGCTTGGACCATGGCTTATAGGGTCTTATATCCTTCATCGCCTTACCACGCAGATTCGCTTTAATGGCTTTCGTGAGCCAATTAACCTGACGCGTCAGTCCCACTATAGTCATCGTATCACCGGTGCTGGCAATATCACCAACGGCAAACAGATCGGGATTTTCCGTGGGCCGGAACCAGCCATCAACGCACGCGCGTCCGTTCTCGTCAAATATGACACCGCCCAAACTCTGCAATAAGTCCGTTACCGGCTTTGACCCAATGACCGGAATTACCAGATCGGCATCGATGGGAAATCCATCAGACAGCTTGATCATATTTTTAGACGGTATAAATGGTTCGTCCGTTCGTTTGAGCTTTTTTATCCGCTCCCCCAGCCGCAGCTTCACACCCAAATCGCCCAACTGGCGCTGCATCATACGTCCAAGCTTTGCCGGGTAGGATGGGAAAAGGCTATCATCTGGAGAAATGAGCGTGATCCGCTTTTCTGGCCGTGCAAAAGCCAATTCCCCGGCCAACTCGCTACCAACCGCGCCAGCCCCGACAATGACGATGTTTTGGGCTTTGTCGATTTGGACTATGACCTTTTTGGCCTTGCTAAGGAAATGCGTGCTATCTTCACCCTGCATCTTAAACGGTGCGGCATAAGTGGAACCGGTGGCAATAACTATCATGTCGCTATCAATCGGTGTTCCATCGCCCAGCATCGCAATATTGCCGTCTATCGCAGTCACACGGCTACGCACGACCCTCCCGTTCTTTAGCAAATTCTTATAAGGGATGACAATCTCATCCAAAAGCTCCGGCCGCGCCATCGCACGGATCATCGCCACATTATGAACCCATTTTTCTCGCGCTTCGATCAAAGTGATATCAGCATAACCGTCCAGCGCTTTAGCTAGCATGGTTCCAGCATAACCCCCACCGACAATAGTGATTTTTTTGTTCATAGCCTGCTCAATAAGATGGATCGACCACGATGGACAACTCTATTTGCTGTTCGCCATTGACGCATTGACCAGTTTGTCGCCATGTCCTTTTGATGATTGTCCAACTGATCCACAATCCGGCTTCCGGCACCCATCATGAATTGCGACTGGGCGTGCTTGCGCAGGCCTTTAAAGCCTGCGGTGCCAAAGTCATCATGGGCACCACGGAAATCGACGGCAATTTGGTGATCGCAAAAAGCTGCAATTTAATATGCGTTTCGGGCGGCGATGGCACTTTGCGCTTGGTCATCGCTGCCATGAAACAAAACGGTTCAAAAGTGCCGGTTTGCATTTTTCCCGCTGGCACAGTGAATCTGGTCGCCCGCGAGATCGGCTATGCGTCCGATCCCGAGCAATTTGCCGGCGAGGTCATGCGCGGCTATCTGGCCGGCGCCGATGCGCGGCTTAAAGAACCGGTCGTTACAAGTGACCATGGCGCTTTTGCCGCCTGTTTAAGCGCCGGTCCGGATGGTGTTGCAGTCGCCAATCATAACCCGCAGTTGAAAAAGAAAATCGGCCGCACAGCATATGCCTTGTCTTTTATAAAACTCTTCTTCCATTGGCCACGACACCGATTTTCAATGGATGTCGTCGCCGCTAATGGATCCAAAAGCCATTTCCACTGTGAGGCTTTCTATATTGCCAAGGGGCGATATTTTGCCGGACCATGGTCGCTATCTCCAGACGCTAGACTCGGCGGCGATAATTTTCAGCTGATCGCTCTGTCCCGCGCCAACCGTTGGAATTTTATCAGATTCATATTGGAAGTCACGCGCGGCCGTGATCCCAAATCACTGCCATTTGTTCGCTCGTTCCGCGCGCGGTCTGTCGCTATCGCATATGGAAACATCCATAAGAATAGCCAATTTTTTCAAGTGGATGGTGACATGATGATGCATCCTCCCAGCCATATTATGATGACCGATTATGTCATGGAATATTGCCTGCCGCTGGACGATTAGATCAGCAATAACTCTATATCAGGCTGCACGACAATGGCCCGCTATCATTTCCACCATCAGCGGTAATTTGCTCGGCGGCAGATCATGCCCCATACCATCGACAAGCTCTAGGCGGGCATTATTCACATTAGCGGCAATATCTTCACCGCAGGCATGCGGAATAAGCGGATCGTCCGTTCCGTGTATAACCATGGTCGGAACAGATATTGTTCGCGCCTTTGGTCGTAAATTTCCGGTTTCAATAATGGCCGCCATTTGCCTCTGCCGGCCAGCAGGATAAAAGCTACGTTCTAGAGCAATTTTCATCATCTCTTTACGCTCCCCTTCGCGTGCCCGTCCTTCTTCGGATGCAATGATGGATGAAAAAGCCATGCCTGCGATCAACGCTTCCTCAACCGTCGTTGCTTTGGCGCGTGCGGACTGGATCAGGCCCCTGCGCACTGCAGGACCGGCACTCGGCAAACCAGGGGCATTGGTTGAAGACATGATCGGCGTAAGCGATAGGACACGATCGGCATGATCTGCGGCCACTAATTGTCCAATCATGCCGCCCATCGACGCGCCAACAATATGCGCATTTTCTATAGCGAGAGCATCCAACACGCCAATTGCGTCGTTCGCCATATCGCTGAGATTATAAGGCGCCAAATTGCGGCTTGGGAAAAACCGTTTGGTAATAACTTGCCGTATCGGTCCGGGGGCTGAAATCCCCTCACATCTATAGGAAAGGCCAACATCGCGATTATCAAATGTAACGACACGAAACCCGGATTCAATCAGTCCATTGATAAAATCCATGGGCCAGGCAATCAACTGCGTTCCATATCCCATGATGAGAAGTATCGCCGGATCATCGGTTTTGCCATGATCTTCGACTTCAATGTTAATCCCGTTAGCGATAATTTGCATATTCTGATCCCGTTTCCGAATTCGCTCGCGCAGCGGAAAACTCTAGCATAACCACAAAACCGCACAAGCCGGGATCAGGGGGCTTGCAGTCCTGCAGGTACCCCAGTGGGAATATCACCAAGTTTTGCCATTACAGCATCGGAAGCAGCGACAACCACGCCAAGCTTGGCGATCTGGTTATCATCATCCACAACCGTGCGAATATTCAGTATCGCCGATACCCCCACGGCTTGCGCGGACAGGGCCTGGATCCGAAGATCATAGGCACCATAAGGCACTCCTTCGAACAGAAAAAATCCGTCGAACTCGCTTTGTGTTTCATGGGTGACGCGGCCCTCCATATCCAGCAGTTCCAGACCAACGCCAGCCAGCGGCGCACCGCCTTTACGCATCAAACTACCCTCCACTTCACCAGCGCTTACCAACGGCAATTCAATGATCGCGGCAACGCCCGGTCGCGGCGTTATAACGACGCCGGGAAGTGAGGGCTGCACGTAGGGATCCGGTAAACTGCTGGTATCGATGCCTATTAAAACCGCTCGGAACGGTTCAAGATTATCTATTATTGATCGTCCATTGATATCCGTCGGCGTCAACGCTATCGACTGCCCAGCAGTCAACTCAACATTTTCAACCAATAACTCATCCGCCTGCCGCTTACCATCGCGGTTTTTGTCACGATAGACGATCGCAAGGGCCTGACCGCTATTGGCAAGCTTGTTATTCGAAAATCGGAATTTTCCATTTCGGGGGTCCGGCCCCAGACTGAATGCAAGATTCAATCCCGCTGCCACCGAACCATCGGTTGCAGCTTCTGCACTGGCGGTCATTGAAAATTTATCGAAGCGGCGAATTATTCCAATTCCTGCCCTGCCGCGATCAATACCTACATCATAACCAAGCTCCGCCCGCCAGTCCGCCCGATCACCAGCGCGCCATTCCCCGGTGAAATTAACCCGTTCGAAACGTTTCTCCGGCGCGACTCGATATGTCGCTTCACCGCGCAATCGCACACCCGCAATCCGCCCATTGGCGAGCATCCGGGCTTCAATACGATCCGAATCATCCCCTGCATTGCTGTATTGTTTTTCCCAGTTCAGTTCGCCGGTTAACGAGAAATGTCGAAGATTCAAAGAGGTCCGGCCAGTCAGATCAAGCGATGACTGGCCATCCGTACGTGTTTCATACTGCGCATCGATATGAAACGGAACAATCTTCCCTCCCAATGTAAAATTATGATCTACGGATAGCGTATGCTTGGCGTTCATGTTTTGTTTAATACGGTCTGACTGAAAGCCGCCTCGTGCCCAGATTGTCTCAGCAGTAATATAGCTATTGCCTAATTCTCCAAGTACTTGCCCCCGAACAGCCGTCCCATTTTTCAAATCTGACGAGGCGGTCATTTCCACGATTGCCGGTCCAACGGCTCGGCGTACTGATCCTTCCGCATAGTTGCGTCGCTGACCATGTATCTGGAGGCTAAAAAGCGAGGCCGCTACAGATGTTTTGGTATTCAATCCACGTTCCACACCAAAACCGCCACGCCAACCCGCCTGCAGGAAATTTTCTATGCTGTTTAAGCTAATGAGATCTTTTCCAGCCTCTTGCGCACCCGCCCAATAATAGGTTTTGCGTGGTGGAATTGAATCCAAACCTACCGGGACCGAAACATTCTCTCTTCTTATCTGGCCCTGCGGGCCATAAAGCGTCACCTCGAAACGGTTCTGTCCATAGAGCAATGGTACGTCGATAAATTCATAGCGGCCATCCGTTCTGGTTTCCGCAAAAGCTAGTAACTGACCATTGCGATAAAGCTCCGCGTCCCAGCCCTCTGGTAATTCCCCGCGAAAACTAGTCCGGTCAAAATTATCGGGACGATCCACCGGCCGGTTGGTAATTATGGCGCCTCGTCCTGCCGCGCTTTGCGAAACGAGAGGCGTGGAAAAGGTAGAAACATCACCAATAGCAAAATGCGTGGCTTTTAATGGCCCCAATAGTTCCGCTTTCGGATCGGTGCGATAGGCACGCAGCCGTAGGTTTTCGGGTAAGCCATTATTATCGGAGGACAGCCGGGCATCAAACGACGCCTTACCTACTTCACCAGAGGCAAATAGCTCGTAACGAACATCAAATTGCTGTCCGGACCGTTTATCACGAAGCCCGCCGGCTGAAACCACAGAATCGACCGAAGGTGTACGCCATAATTTATACGGCTGCGTAGATTGCGGAAGGCTAGCCAGATCAAATTTCTGGCGCGGACGGATTTTTGCTGCCCGTTCTTTGCGCTCCAACGCCAGTTGAAAGGGTAATTTTTTATCGGTTTCCACAACCAAGAGTGCATTGGACAGATCCGGTTTTAAATCAACATCAAGCCAATCCGACAGCTTTTCAACGTCGACGCACCAACCTTCCGGCGTGTCGTAAATCTCGCCGGGTGCCAGTTTTCTCTTCCCGCTTACTTTTTGCACCGAATTGGTATCGCGCTCGATTGTCAATGTTTCGCGCTCGGCAAATATCCAGCCAGTTGCGCGGCGCGACTTTTTATCTAACCGTATTGGTACGTCGAATGCCATGATGACATCGGCCAAGTCGACACAAATGCCATTAGCTGTTTGATAGCCCCTAATGCCATCACCAAGACGATATTTTCCTGATCGTAGATCAAAAAGCAGCGCATCATCGTCATTCGCCGTCCAAGCGCTTTGGGCATGAGCGCTCGGAACCATAAACGGCGCAGCCGCAGAAATCATGGTGATCCCTGCGGCGAGTGTCAGCGCCTTTAGCCTCTGACGATATATGGTGAGTGTCTGTCTCATTGCCATTTCGACTGCTTAACGGATTGAAGTCAGTCGAAATCGTTGATAAATATATTATCTAAGGACCAATTCGGTTTTTGTGATCAGTCCTCCGCCCACATTTTCAGGTTCATAATATTCTATCGAAAGCGGCCCTTTTAGTTGGGCGACCATTTCAGGCGGAACTGGAAGCGACACTTTCCGGCTCGCTATTTCGGGATAGACGGCAATTCCGCGGACCATTAAAATCGGTTCGGCCTGCCCGTGCTTCACAACACGGATTTCACCATAGGTGGAGCGATCGCCTGTACGGCTTAGGTCAAAAGCAAGGGCTGGGCCTTCCTCGCCTGGCTCCATCCGGGCATTGGCGATGGCTGCCGTTGCATTTAACTTACCTTGGCGGATAATAACCGGTATGGTTACGCCGTAAATCGGAGTGAGGGCAATCGAAAAGCCTTCTTTTTGCGTCTCCTGTTCGGTAACCGATATCGCCTCTGGAACAGCACGAAACAGAAGATGTACCCGATACTCGCCGTCAGCCAAACCTTGAGGCGCTCTTACGCCAAGCCGGATCGCTTGCGGCTGATTCGGCGGCAATGTCACACGGCGCGGTGCATAGCGGATCATTTCCTTGGCCGCTTGTTCCAGCTCATTTTCTTCTTCAGGCCCGACCTCTACCAGACGTCCTTCAGCCGTCATTCGACGAAGTTCCAGAGATATTCTGTAAGTCGCTGTTTCTGAGCCAATATTATTTAGAATTACTTCGGTACCGCGTTGCCCATCCAATATGATGCGGGTCGGAGCGACCAATAAGTCGCCCGCCGCCTGTGCGGCTTGTCCCGGGATCATTAATATAGATAAAACTACCCCCAAACCTGCTATTATTTTATTCAGTCGTTTCAGACTCCTGGTCATTTTTGTAATCTCCGGTATTAACACTGGTCATCCGGACAGACGGTTTCCCGCGCAATCCCCACATAATGACAATATCAAATTAGAGTTACCAAAGCGCTAACCACGCTACGAAGTTGTTCAGAATGCCAGAGTTGCAGTACGTTTGGATCTGTCATGCGCAAAAAACCCGCCCGCAACACATATTGCGGACGGGTTTCGAAACTGATGAAGTTTACAGCCCGTCAGGAAAGGCCGTTATTTATTCAAGGATATTCTACGGTCACCGTAAAGGTACCAATATAAGCACCATCAGCCTGCGTAGCATTGACTGCCAGGCTGCCACCGACGGAAAATGCACCGTTACCGCTGCCATCGAGCGCAGCTAATGACGTGGAAGACAATGTCGCGACCATTGCAGTGCCGGGGCCGGCCAGGCTGACAGTCGTAGGCACGGTAAGCGTAACCGCTTCAGAATTCGAACCTGTAACGTTAAAGTCAGCGGCATCGGTTGTTCCCGAACAGATCAGCGTACATGTCCCACGAACGCCATTTGTACCGATAACCACGTTACCAGCCGATCCGTTCGTGATGATGGTTCCGAAATCCAGATTCGTACCAACGACTTTGGTTACCGTAATTTCTTGAAGGATATTTGCGCGTGCATCAGCATTAGCCGTTGCAGCATTGGCAACATTGGCGCCCATAACCGAAGCCACAAGCACAGAAGAAGCCAAAGCGGCTTTGATATATTTAGACATAGTTTTCTGGTCCCTATATTTCACTACTAGATCGAAAGGGCGCCCACGGTGCGTTTAGCCAAACCCACTGGCCAAACGTCGCTATACGCCAACATTCGAGATTGCTTATCCATAGGAAAGGATAAAGCTTTGCTGCTAGTCATGGTTAAAATTATATTAATGAGATAACCTACTGAAAAACAATAGTTTCATTAGAATAATTTTTCAATTTTATATGATTTGAGATCCGCGATAAGCCCGTTAAATTAGCTAAACGAAACAAAAATTTAGATATGTTCACCGGTTAAACGCTGACATATCAAATCCAGCTGATCTAGATTACTATAACTTATCGTCATCGCGCCAGCGCCGGTATTTCCTTTAGATTGAATTGATACGTTGAGGCCCAGAAGATCACCCAAATGATTTTCAACAGCCCTGATGTCCGCATCACTTTCGCTGATGCTGGATGTTGTAATCTTCCCTCGGCGTTCAGTACCGCCGAGCGTTTTGCGAACAAGCTTCTCTGTATCGCGAACTGAGAGCCCCTGTTTAACAACCTGTTCGGCCAATTCCAGAGAATTTGGTGCATTAATCAGCGCACGGGCATGCCCCATAGTTAGCTTTTCTTCTGCGACCAACGTGCGAACTGCCTCAGGAAGATCCAATAAACGCATTAGATTCGCAATATGACTGCGGGACTTGCCGACTAATTCTGCTAATTTTGCTTGGCTATGACCGAAATCATCTTTCAGCTTCACATAGGCTTCGGCTTCTTCCACGGCATTCAGGTCACGGCGCTGAACATTCTCAACAATTGCTATCTCGAGCGTTTCGGCATCATTCAAGCTACGGACAATGGCGGGGATGCGATGGAGCCGCGCCCGCTGTGCTGCACGCCACCGACGTTCACCGGCGACAATTTGAAAATTCTTGCCATGCGGCCGGACAACAATGGGCTGTATCACGCCGCGCAGCTTCATACTGTCGGCAAGTTCATCAAGCGCATCGGTGTCAAAAGTCTGCCGCGGCTGATCCGGATTGGGACGAATATCCGATATAGCTATGGAGCGCAGACCGTCTGTACGGTTTTCAGGGCCATCCTGATCCAAATCGGAATCAACGGACTGAACCAGTGGCTCTTCCCGCTGTATGTCCCCAAAAAGGGAGTTTAGCCCCCTACCCAATCCAGTGGCTTTCTTCATGGTAACCTTTTTCGGCAATGCGGTATCCTCTCCCTTCATGATCACGCAGCCGCCTTCCGTTCTGGGAGCCGCGAAATTAATTCACGGGCCAGATTGATATAGGCTTCCGATCCGCTGCACCGATGATCGTAGATTAACGCTGGCAAACCATGACTTGGGGCCTCAGAAAGTCTTACATTTCGGGGGATAACCGTATCGAATACGACATTCCCAAGACAGGCCCGTACATCGTCGGACACTTGCTCGGTAAGCTTGTTACGACGATCATACATGGTGAGAACAACGCCCATGACAGATAATTGACGATTGAAACGGGCGCGGATTCGTTCGACCGTTTGTAGTAATTGACTAAGACCTTCCAACGCAAAAAACTCGCATTGCAACGGAACCAACAAGGATTCGACGGCAACCATCGCGTTTAGCGTCAGCAGGCCAAGGGACGGCGGGCAATCAATCAGACAAATGTCCCATTGCCCGTTATCCCCCGCATCGAGGGCTTTTTTTAACCGATGAGTCCGTTCTTCCAATCCGACCAGCTCAACTTCGGCTCCCGATAAATCGACCGTCGCAGGAACGATATCCAATCCCGGGACCCGAGTCGGTATTACGCATTGAGCCAAGGGCACATCCGCAATTAATAAGTCATAACTGCTGTGAACACGCACCGCCTGATTGAGGCCAAGCCCGGTGGATGCGTTTCCTTGGGGATCAAGGTCAATCAGCAAAACCTTCCAGCCACTTGCAGCAAGCGCAGTAGCCATATTAATCGCGGTGGTAGTTTTACCAACACCGCCTTTTTGATTTGCTATCGCCATCCGGACCATTTTTACGCTGAACCCTTCGCTAAGCTGAGATAATAAAATATTTTCAACCGATTCCTACCAAAATTCCCGCTTCCGGGTCGGTCAAACTCTGTTCCACGTGGAACATTTTTTGCCGCTTTGGGGATAGACCCTTCAGCTCTCTTACCGCATTTTTGCCTTTTGGTAAGAGCCAAACGGTTTTTTCTGTGGAAAACCGGTGCGAAAGTGAAAGCAATTTCGGTAATGGTGCGAATGCTCTCGCACTTATAACATCCACAGCATGGCTTTCTACATTCTCTAACCGATCACCATAAATCATGGCCTTTTCGGTTAAACCCAGTTTATTTACGACGGTTTCCAGGAATGCACTTCTACGGCCTCGCGATTCCACCATTTGCACAACATAGTCACTCAATATCGCGACCACGATCCCCGGAAAGCCCGCGCCGGTACCGAGGTCCATCCATATCTCATTGCCTTCCGCCTTCGGAGCAAAGAGAAGAAGTTGCGCGCTATCCACGACGTGGCGCTCCCAGATATGTTCAGCGCTCAATTTTGAAATGAGATTTTGGTGGACCATTTCATCAGCCAACAAGGCCAAAAAATCTTCTAGCTGTTGCCATGTTTCACGTGAAACATCAATATTTGTCCGCAACCAATCCTGCGCTTCTTTTTCTGTCATAAACTTATCAAGCCGCCAAATTCTTGGTATCGCGTCGTCGCGCATGGACTAATATTGCCGCCAGAGCGGCAGGTGTAATTCCCCGAACCCGCGATGCTGCAGCCAATGTTTCCGGCCGTGCACTTTTCAACCGTTCGACCATTTCATTAGAAAGACCGGCGATTACGGCATAATCCAAATCACTATCGAGGCCTATTTGCTCATTCGCCCGTAAGTCTTTAAGCTCTGCCTCCTGCCGCTGTAAGTAAGGTGCATATCGCGCATCTTCCGCCACTTCGGCCAACAGACCAGCGTCTATTTCCGCGCAGGCAATTCCCAAGCCTTCTAATGACGGGATCGAGATATTCGGAAAACGTAACCAATCAAACAAAGACTGTTTAGTCCCATCCCGGCGCACTTCGATTCCTTGGGCCGCAATTGCTTCGCAGCTATGGATGGACTGTAATTGCTCGATGATCTCATCACGCTCTGACTTGCGTTTAGTAAACCACGCCTTTCTTTCCTCGCCGAGACAACCAATGGTTTCCGCTACAGCACTTAAACGGGTAGTCGCATTATCTGCCCGTAGACGGAGGCGATATTCCGCGCGTGCTGTAAGCATCCGATAAGGTTCGGTGACACCCTGTAACACTAGATCGTCTATCATTACTGCAATATAGCTTGTTCCGCGATCAAGTTCCGGCGGGCCTTTTCCCTGTATCGCACATGCTGCTCCTATACCGGCGATCAATCCTTGCGCCGCCGCTTCTTCATATCCGGTAGTGCCATTTATCTGACCGGCACAATAGAGTCCTTCCAGATCACGGACTTTCAATGAACGGTCCAAAGCACGGGGATCAATATGATCATATTCTACCGCATAGCCCGGTACGATAATCTCGGCGTTGGAAAGCCCGTCCATTGATCGGACAAATGCCTCCTGCACGTCGGCAGGCAGAGAGGTGCTGATGCCGTTTGGATAAACCAAGTTGGTAGAGAGCCCTTCGGGTTCTAAAAATACCTGATGGGAGTCCCGATCCGCAAAGCGATGTATTTTATCTTCTATCGAAGGACAATAGCGCGGGCCCTGCGCACCAATAGCGCCGCTGAATAATGGAGAACGATCTAGATTATCACGAATGATGTCATGGGTAGCGGCGTTAGTCCGGCTGACCGCACAAAATATCTGGGGCACTTGGCGCCCTGAAGATAGCGGTGACATCGTCCAACCATCATCATCTGAAGGTTGCTCTGGCAGCGCTGCCCAATCTATCGTGCGTCCATCAATACGTGGAGGCGTCCCTGTCTTAAGCCGTGCGATAGGAAGATTCGCAGCGCGGATCTGCTGCCCCAGAGTAACCGCGCTGGCTTCGCCCGTCCGCCCTCCCGCTACTATTTCTTCACCGCGGAATAATTTTCCGTTCAAAAAGGTTCCGGTCGCCAATATCACTGCAGATGCCGTTATCTGGCTATCATCCGCTAAGTTGATGCCCCGAACCGTCTGACCATCAAAAATCAGAGATCCAACTTCGCCTTCGACGATGGTTAGGTTTTCCTGAGCCTCCAGCATTCGGTGTATCGCGGCTTTGTATAGTTTGCGGTCCGCCTGAACTCTTGGTCCCTGAACCGCAGCACCCTTGGACAGGTTGAGCATCCGATAATGGATGGCAGCCGCATCGGCAGCCCGGCCGATCAAGCCGTCAAATGCATCAACCTCACGAACCAGATGGCCCTTCCCCAGCCCGCCAATCGCGGGATTGCAGGACATCGCGCCGATGCTGTCTTTTGTAAAACTGACCAGGGCCGTCGATACGCCCATGCGTGCGGCCACTGCGGCAGCTTCACAACCTGCGTGGCCACCGCCCACGACGATAAGATCAAAATTGCTGTTCATGCTTGGCCCATAGCGGAACCTCAGTTTCAGGTCAAAATGATCCGGCGCAGAAAAACTGTTCCACGTGGAACAGTCTATTTCCCGATGCAGAATTTTCCGAAGAGACTGTCCAGCATATCTTCTGTGCTCGCCCTGCCGGTTAACGCGTCTAACGCCTTACGGGCCATCCGCAACTGCTCCGCTATTATCAGATAATCTTCTAATCCTGCAATATCGGCAAACGCAGAATACGCGCGCGTTAAATGATCCGCCTGACGTCTGTTGACACTAATTTCGTCACCGCATGGTACAATCTCTTTTGCCCTATCCACTAACAATGCCGACAGTTGATCCATGCCCGTTCCTGCCAGTGGAGAGACCGCCAGTACGCCGGACGATTTTGGCTGATATTCAGGATGATCCTGACGCGACGCTATTTCGACGAGATCGGAACTTTGCGGTCCCTCGCCCTCCGGGCCAAGCCACAATATCAAATCGGCCATTTCAAATTGTTGACGTGCCCGATCAATCCCGATGCGTTCTATTTCCTCCGCCCCTTCGTCGCGGACTCCGGCTGTATCGATAAACAAAAAAGGTATGCCGCGTATAGCGATCGGCACTTCAATAACGTCACGTGTTGTACCCGCAATTTCTGATACAATGGCAGCCTCTCTTTCGACCAGCGCATTGAGCAAAGTAGACTTTCCACTATTAGGTGGTCCGCCCATTACCACCCGAACACCTTCGCGTAATTTTTCTGCGCGGGGCCGGTCGAGCATATTCACCATTTCAGATGCCAGTTTACCAACTGCAGATTGCACCACTTCTAACTGTGCAGGTGTAACGTCGTCTTCATCGGAAAAATCCAGTTCAGCCTCTACCATCGCGGAAAGACCAAGGATCGTATTTTGCCAGCCTTCCACTTTCCGAGACAAAGCACCTCCAGCAGCCTTAATCGCCGAACGGCGCTGCAATTCCGTTTCTGCAAAAAGCAGATCGGATAGTCCCTCTGCCTCGGCCAAATCCATCCGGCCATGTGTAAAGGCCCGTCGGGTAAACTCGCCCGGCTCTGCGCGGCGCAGACCATCCATATTCTCCAGCGCCGATTCCAAAGCCCGAACAACCGCCCGCCCGCCATGACAGTGGATTTCCGCAAGGTCTTCACCGCTCGCGCTATTCGGACCCGGAAACCATAATATCAACGCATTGTCGAGCACATCACCACTTTCAGGATCGGTCAGTCGCACCAAACTGGCGCGTCGTTCTACCGGCACAAATCCACTTAAAGCACATAAAGCATCAGACGCTTTTGCCCCGCTTATACGGATGATACCGATCGCTGCCGGTGGCTGGCCACTCGACAACGCGAAGATTGTATCTGCAGTAGACATGATGTATCTAATTGATATCTAATCTTTTTTCTTATCCGCGGATGATTTTCCACTGGCCGCGCCCATCGCACCGCTGACAAAGGACGAGAACATTTTAATGCCCGCCTCCCCCATAGGGGCGATAATCTTAGTGAAACTTTGCAATTGCTCGACCGAGCTCGCGCCCTGAAGGAATTTCGACAATTCTTTCACGTAAGTTTCGTTAAGTTTCCCAACATCCGGCAATCCCATCATACGGCGCGCTTCTTCGGGTGTGCAATCCAGCTCTACGGTTACTTTCATATATGCTTCCTTATAAACTTATGGTTGAAGCGAAAAGCTCCCCCCTCACCGCAACAGATGATGTTCCACCTTGCCAGGACAGGATATGGGGATATTGTACACCAATAATCAAGTGATGATGCAAAGGAGCTAAGAAAATGGGCGAAATGAAACCGGTTAAAACACTAAGCGGAGATACTGAATTTCCTTGTTATATCGCTAAGCCTAACGGCCCAGCCAAAGCCGCTATCATTGTGATTCAAGAAATTTTCGGCGTAAACGCTGGTATAAAGGCGAAATGTGACCATTGGGCCAAGGCGGGTTATCTCGCCATCGCACCTGATTTATTCTGGCGAGTCAATGCGGACACTGATCTGGATGCGGATGTACCGGAAGAGTTTCAGACTGCACTCGATCTTATGAATAAATTTGATCAGGACCAAGGCATTCGCGATATCGAAGCGACAATCCATTTTGCGCGCAATAGCGTAAACGGCGGCAAAGTTGGTTGTGTCGGCTATTGTCTGGGCGGACGACTTGCGTTCATGACAGCAGCACGGACCGACATAAATGCCTCGGTTGCTTATTATGGTGTCGGTATTGACAGTCTTTTGCGCGAGAGCCATGCCATAGCCCATGATATGATGTTGCATATACCCACCACAGACGGATTTGTGCCAGCAGACGCACAGGCAGCTATGCATGAGGGATTGGATGATCATCCCAAAATCACATTATATGATTATGAGGGCCTTGATCATGGATTCGCAGCGGAATTCGGAAATCGCCGTGATGAAACCGCCGCAAGCCTGGCAGACAGCCGCACAGAAGAATTTTTTAAGGCGCATTTAGAATGAGCGCGCGAAAGAATGTAAAAGCCTGGCACGCCCGAATGATTGATAAAAGTCCTGCGGCGCTCAGCGCTCAGCTCGCTGATGACGCGGTCTTCCACTCCCCAGTTGTCCATACACCCCAAGCAGGCAAACCGATCGTCATGGCCTATTTGACCGCTGCGGACAGCGTGCTTGGTAATGACAGTTTTCGTTATGTGCGGGAAATTGTCGATGACGAAGCCAATATGGCAATGCTGGAGTTCGAGCTGGAACTGGATGATATTAAAGTAAACGGCGTAGATATCATCACCTGGAATGATGACGGACTAATCCAGGATTTTAAAGTGATGGTCCGCCCACTTAAAGCCATCAACAAAGTTTGGGAAGAAATGGGTAAAATGCTTGAGAAGGTGAAAGGCTAAACACTCTAAAAAAGCGTCATCATCCCCAATTGCGGATCAATAATACCGTCATAAATCATCCGCCCGGCAACCCAGACGATAACCGCCAGACCAATATAGGCAATCCACTTATACCGCTCGATATATTTGGCGATCACATTGGCTGCGAGACCCATAAGCGCGACAGATAATAGCAATCCTACGATTAATATGCCGGGGTGCTCACGGGCTGCGCCAGCAACGCCCAGAACATTGTCTAGGCTCATAGAGATATCAGCGGCTGTAACTGCCCAAACGGCTCCCCAGAAGCTTTTTTGTGGTTTGATGCCGCTATGCTCATCGCCTTCAATCTCGGGAGAACCAGCTGATTCCCCTTCGTGGAAAATTTCGCGCCAGAAATTCCATGCAACCCATAAAAGCAGCAAACCACCAGCGAAAATCAACCCGACAACCGATAAGAGTAAGCTCACTCCCAGCGCGAATATGATCCGCATAATCAATGCGACACTGATACCGATCATGATCACTTTACGGCGCTGATCCGCTGGCAAACTACCCGCAAGCGCGCCAACAACAATCGCATTATCCGCGGCAAAGACCAGATCTATCAATACGACCTGACCAAAAGCAGCAAGTGCTTCAGGAGATCCGATATTGGAAAAATCATGCGCAATCGCCGCCCACATTTCCGATAAGGAACCGAGGCCGGAAGTTGCAGCTGCAGATAAAATGAAAAGAAGATCAATCATGATAAAATCGAAGGTCCAAAATAACTAATAGTCGGCATAGGATCATAGAATTCGTGAAGCAAGACGCTCCATTTTTTATATTCTGGTGAATGGCGAAAACCATCACGGTGGGATTCCACATTCGCCCACGAAACTAGTAACAGATATTGATCGGGAACATCGATAGAAGGATGAACCTCTATCGATAGAAAACCTGGCTGCAACGCAATAAGCTGCCTCGCCTCAATCATGGCTTTAGAAAAATACTCTGATTGCCCCGGCTTTACCTGCAACAATGCCTGTTCGATAATCATTGCAGTGACAGGATAGACCTATTGATTCATGCTATCAAAGAAATCATCGTTGGTTTTCGAATCTTTCATCTTATCGAGCAAGAATTCCATCGCGTCGATCGTACCCATTTGCATGAGGATACGGCGCAGCACCCACATTTTCTTGAGCTTGTCATCCTCGACCAGCAATTCTTCCTTACGCGTACCGGATTTACCAACGTCAAGCGCCGGGAAGATACGTTTATCGGCCACTTTGCGATCAAGGACAATTTCCGAGTTACCGGTGCCCTTAAATTCTTCAAAGATAACCTCATCCATCCGGCTACCGGTATCAATGAGGGCGGTGGCAATGATAGAAAGCGAACCGCCTTCCTCGATATTACGCGCAGCACCGAAAAAGCGTTTTGGACGTTGTAGCGCATTGGCATCCACACCGCCGGTCAGAACTTTACCGGAGCTAGGAACAACCGTATTATAGGCGCGGCCCAAACGCGTAATCGAGTCAAGCAGGATAACAACATCATGCTTATGCTCAACCAGACGCTTCGCTTTTTCAATAACCATTTCAGCAACTTGCACGTGGCGTGTCGCAGGCTCGTCAAAGGTGGAGCTGATCACTTCACCTTTCACAGAACGCTGCATATCGGTCACTTCTTCTGGCCGTTCGTCGATCAGCAAGACCATCAAATAAACTTCCGGATGGTTATCGGTAATTGCTTTTGCAATATTTTGGAGCAATACGGTTTTACCGGTTCGTGGCGGCGCAACGATCAAAGCACGCTGGCCTTTACCTTGCGGCGAAATAATGTCGATAACCCGTGCAGACTTATCTTTCACCGTGGGATCAGGACTATCCAAAGTTAGTTTTTCATCGGGATATAACGGGGTGAGGTTATCGAAATTCACCCGGTGCCGAACGGCATCCGGCTCGTCAAAATTAATTGCGGTAAGTTTGGTCAGCGCGAAATAACGCTCGCCATCACGGGGTGCACGAATTTCGCCCTCAACCGTATCACCGGTACGCAAACCATATTTACGAACCTGATTAGGGGAAACATAAATATCGTCCGGTCCAGCGAGATAATTCGCTTCGGAAGAACGCAAAAAACCAAATCCATCAGCCAGCACTTCAATCGTGCCAACGCCCATGATTTGCTCGTCCTGATCCGCTAATTCTTTGAGAATTGCGAACATCAGGTCCTGTTTGCGCAAAGTAGATGCGCTTTCAACGCCCAGTTCTTCCGCCATAGAGACGAGACCTGCGGGCGATTTTTCTTTTAATTCTTTTAAATGCATGGAGGTTTATCCAAAAATATTAGGAGTTTATAATCTATTCTGCATGTGTGCGGCATGGTCGCCGATTGACTGTCACATGAGAGATCGCCCGGACGGGCTTTGAAGCTCAATTACGCCTTTGCCATGTTGCTGTCAATAAGCGCCGAACGCAAAAAGAAAAACTGGATTAGAAAGGCTTCACAATCACCAAGATCACAATGACTGCCGCTGCGATGCCAGGCACTTCATTCACCAACCGCAACTTCTTGTCCGTCAGTGTCCGCTCACCCCGCGCGAGTTTTTTAACGTAGCCCATCATCCAGCCATGATAGCCAGATAATAACAGCACTATCAGCAATTTAGCATGGAACCAGCCCTGCGAAAAAGCGCCAATATTATAAGCTAAAGCCAATCCCAGTACCCATGTGATGATCAGCGCGGGATTTAAGATAATCTTGCGCAGCTTCGCTTCACGCTCGATCCATTTGCTATCTTCTTCAGATCCGACTGTCGTTTCCTGATGATAGACAAAGAAACGCGGCATCATGAACAAGCCCGCCATCCAGAAGATAACAAAAATAACATGAGCTGATTTTAACCAGAGATAGAGCATGGACAAAATTTCATTCATTGCCGGACAAGTGTAAGCAGCTTTTCAACATGTTCAATGGGTGTGTCCGGTAAAATTCCGTGACCCAGATTGAAAATATGCGGGCGGTCTTCAAATATCTGAAGAATATGTTTCACCGATTTTTCCAGTGCTTCTCCACCAGAAATCAATGCCAATGGATCAAGATTCCCTTGCAGGGGTAGATCAACCGGCAGATTTTTATGCGCCCAGAGTGGATCAACAGTCTCATCCAGACCAATAGCATCCGCTCCAGTTTCATTGGCATAGGCGGTCAATTTTGCGCCTGCGCCTTTCGGGAAACCGATTATCGGCAGATCGGGATGGACCGCTTTTAACCGCGATATGATTTCCGCATTTGGGGCAATTACCCATTTTTCAAATTGTGCCGGGGAAAGCGATCCCGCCCAGCTATCGAAAAGCTGCACCGCATCGACGCCCGCAGCAATCTGTCCCAACAAATATTCGACCGTATTTTCGATAATAGCTGCGATTAATTCGGAAAAAGCTGATTCATCCTGATAAGCATAGCGACGAGCCACGCCCTGATCCTTACTGCCTTGCCCATGCACCATATAAGTTGCGACGGTCCATGGGCTTCCGGCAAAGCCCATGAAGGTTGTTTTATCATCCAACTGCGAAGCAACTGCACGAACAGTCTTATAAATAGCCTCAAAATGCTCAGGAACGGCCTCTAGAGAGGATAAAGCTGCATCGACGAGCTTTGGTGCCAAGCGAGGTCCTTCTCCTGTCTCAAACCATAGTTTCTGACCCATGGCATGTGGCACGATCAAAATATCGGAAAACAGGATCGCTCCATCAAAACCAAAACGCTTAATCGGCTGTAATGTGACTTCGGCTGCGGCTTCACTATCATAGCAAAGTTCTAAAAAACCGCCTTTTTTCGCCCGTAATTCACGATATTCTGGTAAATAGCGGCCTGCCTGACGCATCAACCATATCGGCGGCTGGACCAGTTTTTTGCCGCGTAGGGTTTGGAGTAAAGGTTTCTGGGAGTCGGTAGCTTGAGACATGAGATAAGGGTCACCCAATATAATATATAAGTATATTTATAGAATCTAGTTGTTGATGATAGAGCGTGGATATTGGCGGTAACGTGCCTGTGCCGTGATTACAAACAGATTGACAGACAGCTGTTAACGAAAAATTTACCGATTCCCAAATTTCATCCCCACTATCCACAATCTGTGGATGAAAATATCAAAACTTGATGGCTTGTGGATAGAAATTGGGATGATGGGGATGGAATGAGCAAGTCTAAATATCCCGCATTCATCCCTTGCTTTATCCACAGTGAAATCACAGGGTTGCGGGCATGAACAGACTCCATTTGCATATGCTATCAGACTCGACCGGTGAGACGCTGGAAAATATCGCAAAAGCGGCGCTGGCGCAATTTGACGGGGTCGAGATTATCAAGCATTTCTGGCCCATGGTTCGTTCGGAAACCCATTTGAACCGGATATTGGTTGAAGTAGCGGATAATCCGGGCCTTGTCATATTTACCTTGGTTAACAGTGATATAAGGGCTCGGCTAGAACGTGAATGCCGTCATTTGGGGCTGCCGGTCGTGCCAGCGCTAGATGCAGTAACAGATGCGCTATCCAATATGCTGGGACAAGAAGCAAAAGCACGGCCCGGTCGCCAACATATATTGGATGCGGCCTATTTTGAACGGGTCGAGGCGATACAATTCACTATCGCCCATGATGACGGTATCGGTTGGGAAAATTGGGAAAAAGCGGATATTGTTCTCGCTGGCGTTTCTCGTACGTCCAAAACACCGACGTCCATCTATTTAGCTAATCGGGGTTATAAGACGGCAAATATTCCCATTGTCCCTGAATCCCCGCCACCTGAATCGCTTTATCATCTAAAAAATCCGTTGGTAGTTGGCTTGATTGCAGGCGCTAGCCGATTGGTGCAGGTGCGTCGCAATCGGCTTTTATCCCTAAATCAGGCGCCGGAAACTGATTATGTGGACGAAGAAAAGGTCAAAGCTGAAACCCAATATGCTCGGCGAATGTTTGCCGATAATGGTTGGCCGATGATTGACGTTACACGGCGTTCAATTGAAGAATCCGCTGCGGCTATCATCAATTTTTATAACGACCGTCATACAGGCATGGCAGATAGTAGGAAAGCTAAGGACGATGGATGAGTCCAAGCCCGAGCCGATGCTCATATTGGCTTCGAAAAGCAAAGCACGGCGGGCAATGCTCGAAGCGGCAGGCGTGGTGATTGAATCATTGGCGCCTAATGTTGATGAAGAGGCATTGAAGGATGGTTTACAGGCGGAGGGGATAACCGCACGTAACCTGGCTGATGCATTGGCCGAAGCCAAAGCGGTTCGCTTGTCCCGGCGTATTGGTCCTACACTCGTACTGGGCGGAGATCAGGTTCTGGCTATGGAAGATGGCACAATGCTCGACAAACCGGTCGACCAAGCGGATGCGAAAGCGCATTTGCGGCTACTATCCGGTAAAAAGCATAAGCTGTTCAGCGCCGCAGTGATTGCGGACCAAGGGTCTCCGATATGGCGTCATATCGATATCGCCACGTTAACAATGCGATCATTAAGTGATGCTTATATCGATAGCTATGTTGATGCCGAATGGGATGATATCCGCCATTGTGTGGGCTGCTATGAAATTGAAGGCCGCGGGGCGCAGCTTTTTTCAAACATTAACGGGAGTCAATTTACGATCATGGGTTTACCTCTACTTCATCTGCTTGATTATTTGCGGGTCAGAGGCGTTATGCCGTCATGACCGGAAAACTTCCTTATGCTGAGGTTATTGGTGACCCAATCGCCCATAGCAAATCGCCCGTTATTCATGGTTTTTGGCTTAAAAAGCTTAAAATTAAGGCCGACTATAAAATGTTCCACGTGAAACCGGATCAACTGGGTGACTATATTGACAGTCGTCGCGTCGATCCCGATTGGCGGGGTTGCAATGTGACGATTCCCCATAAACTCGCCATAATGGATCATGTATCTGATCCCGGTGATATACGCGCTTCTATTGGCGCGATGAATACAATCGCGAGATCTGAAAATGGGGAACTTTTTGGGACTAACACGGATGCCGGTGGGTTTTTTGCCCCTATCGCGGACGTGCCGTTAAGCGGCCAAGAGGTAATTGTCATCGGCGCTGGCGGTGCTGCCCAGGCAGTCTTGTTCGCCTTATCGCGTATCAATGTCGGGTCGGTCACGATCATCAATCGCAATGTTCTGAAAGCGTCCGCGTTGCTCGCTCGTTTTGGGTTGAAGGGGCAAGCGCTGGAACATGGTTCAGCGCTTCCGCCCGCAAGACTTCTGGTGAATGCTAGTGCGCTGGGGATGAAGGGACAGGATGAACTAATCATCAATCTCGATAGCCAACCTGATGACGCGATTGTCTATGACCTTGTCTACGCGCCGATAAAAACCAAATTGCTCGTTGCGGCGAAGGCGCGCAATATGGAAACCATTGACGGATTGTCGATGCTGATTGGCCAAGCGGCTGTGGCTTTTGAAATTTTCTTTGGTCAAGCGCCGCCATTGGAACATGATGAGGAACTTAGAAAGCTGCTCCTCGCATGACGGGGCCAATGATTATAGGCCTGACAGGTTCCATAGGGATGGGGAAGTCAACCGTTGCCCAGATGTTCGTGGATGAGGGGGTGCCGGTATTCGATGCCGATGCAGCGGTCCATGTTTTGCAGGGGCCAGGCGGTGCGCTTGTTGAAGAAATTGAAGCATTATTTCCGGGAACCACAGACAAAAAGGGTGTGAATCGCCAAATACTTGGTCCCGCAGTATTCGGCAACCCAGACGCATTACAGAAGCTAGAGGCAGTGATTCATCCAGCGGTTGGAAAGATGCGAGGGGAATTTCTGAAAAAGCACCAGAATGCACCGATGATTCTGTTCGATATCCCGCTGTTATTTGAAAAAACTGGCGCTAACGGTGTTGATTTTATCATCGTGGCGTCGGCATCAGAACAGGATCAGCAGAAACGGGTTTTGGCGCGTCCCAGTATGACGGTGAATAAGTTTGAAAAGATTAAGTCCCTGCAAATGCCGGACGATGAAAAGCGCAAACGGGCTGATTTTATCATCAACACATCACAGTCATTGGAAGAAACACGGCAAGAGGTGAAAAATACTATCGAAAAATTAAAAGCTTCCCTTGCGTAACCGGTATTTGAGTCCGATATTAATCTTATGCGCGAAATAATTTTTGATACTGAAACCACCGGCTTTGACCCGCAAACCGGCGACCGTATGGTTGAGATTGGCTGTATCGAAATGGTTGATCGGGTGGAAACCGGAACCAGCTTTCATTGCTATTATAATCCCCAACGCTTGATGCCCAAAGCGGCGGAGGAAGTGCACGGACTTTCCGATGTATTTCTATCCGATAAAATGCTTTTCGCTCATGGTGCGGACGAACTGCTGGAATTTCTTGGCGATGCCAATTTGGTCGCCCATAATGCGCAATTTGATTTTAAATTCCTTAATGCCGAACTGGTGTTGTGCGGTAAAACACCGATTTCCCAGTTTAGGATGATTGATACGCTGGCGATCGCGAAGGTCAAACACCCCGGCGCCAAATTGTCGCTGGATGCGCTGTGCAGCCGTTATGGCATTGATCGCAGCCATCGTGTCAAACATGGAGCATTGCTTGATGCGGAGTTGCTGACGCAATTGTACATAGAGCTGACAGGGGGGCGTCAAATCGGCCTCGGTCTGGCGGATGACAAGATTTCAACTACAACTAATCAGCGGCAGATATCGGGGAAAGAGGCAGCGCTGCGTCGGCAGTTTATCGCGCCGCGCCCCCATAGCGCTACTGCTGAAGAACTTACCCGCCACGCCGCCTTTATGGAAAATATAAAGGACCCGTTGTGGGCCGATATTTAATAGTTATTACCTAAATTTCCGCGTAACAATAATGGAGAAATAATATGGAAATTCGTGTTTCAGGCCACCAAGTCAATACTGGCGATGCGCTTCAAAGCCATGTCGATGATAGAATGAAAGCAATAGCGGATAAATATTTCCCTAAAGCTATCTCCACGCACGCTACCGTTAGTAAAGCTCCCCACAACCAATTTCAGTGCGATATCGTATCCCATATTATGCAGGGATTGATGTTAAAGTCGGAAGCGCGGGCAGCAGATGCCCATCAGGCATTCGAACAGGCTGCAGACAAGATTGAAAAGCAGCTGCGCCGTTATATGCGCCGTCTGAATGATCATCATGTCCAGGCACAATATGCAGCGAAGCAGGAAGATGCTGCTTATCGCGTATTTAATATAGTTGAGGAGGATGAGGGATCAGACGTCGAGGGTGACGCTCCGCCTATTATTGCTGAAACGAGCACCGATATTCCCGAGGCGACCGTTTCTGATGCTGTTATGATGATGGATTTGCGAAACACCAACGCGCTCATGTTTAAAAATGCTGGAACTGGGTCCCATAATATGGTTTACCACCGCTCTGACGGCACGATCGGTTGGGTTGAACCTAAAAAATAGCACCATATTTTGCTTCTAAATCACCGCGGTTTGTCGGATTTCCCATCATTTTGGTGGAATCTATTTTGTGATCAAAAATATCGCGTGAAGGCCATTCTTCCAGAATAGATGCTTTGCTGATCAAAATTCAAACCGTGGGGTTTATGAGGATCGAATGAAATATTTGTCAGTTCATATGGATGTCGCCGCCGTGATGGTGAGCGCAGCCTCCATGTCTAAGCGTGATATTTTCGCGACTTTTTCTCAAAAGGCGCATCAATTTTATGGATTGGATGCCACTACGGTTATGGATCGTCTGCAGGATCGAGAAACACTCGGTTCGACTGGTTTTGGCGGATCGGTTGCTATTCCACACGCTCGAGTGAAAGAGTTAGACCGATCCGTGGGTTTATTCATTCGTTTGGATCAGCCCATTGGATTCGACGCTCATGACGGACAGGATGTCGATCTGATATTTTGCTTATTGTCACCCGAACAAGGCAGCGCTGATCACCTAAAGGCCTTGGCAGAAGTTTCGCGCTTCCTGCGTGATGAATCCGTGACCGCAAAATTGCGGGGTGCGGCCTCTAAAGATGCTCTTTACGCGTTGCTCATGGGGCAGCGGGATCAGCAAGCAGCTTGATAATGACTGGAGACAATGGTCCAGAACAGGAATCAAATGGGTCACTCGAGCATTTTCGGGCGTTAGAGCGGCTATATAAAGAAGCGCCGATCAATAAATTATTTCAATCTGATCTTGAAATTACGGCTCGTGGTTTTGCACGCATTACCTTTGCGGTGGATGAGCGCCATTATCATGCGGCCGGTGCTGTGCACGGCACGAGCTATTTTAAAATGCTCGATGATGCCGCCTTTTACGCAGCTAACAGTCTTGTCACCGAACGTTTTTTGCTGACCACTGCTTTCAACGTTCTGTTTACCCGACCGTTAAAATCTAGCACCGTGACAGCAGAGGGTCGGTGGGTTAGCGGAAAAAGGCGCGTTTTTGTCGCGGATTCCCGTCTGATAGATCAGGATGGAGAGGAAATCGCGCGTGGTACTGGAACATTCATGCGTTCTCATATCCCTCTGGCGTCGCTACCAGGATATAAGCCTACTTCATGATAGAACCGCGACTATCAGCCGAGATGACGGTGCAGTCTTTGCTGCGCAAAGTGAACCAAGAAGGCGGATTTGGAACAGTGATTCGAAAGGGAGACCGGATCTCTGGATCAATCCTGATAATCTGCTTGGAAAAAGGTAAAGATCCGCGACTTTTAGAAAAAATGCAAAGTCTGGATGGCTCCTCCTCTTGGCACAAAATATGGCCACAAACCTTTGATAAAAAACAGAATTTAGATGAATATATAAGCCGGAGAAGCGGCTTTGATCCCGATATATGGTTAATTGAACTGGACATCCCAGATGCGGAACGGCTCATCGCTCAAATGACCTGATCGCGTTGACTTTGTTGCGCTGCAACGTATTTGCCAATCAACTTTGATGCGAAGGTTGCTCCTCGGGATTGTCGTTGGTGACAGGGAGTAAACACGCAGACGGAGGGAACAGAAATAAGCTGTTGGTTGGTTTTTTGCTTATTTATGCGGGTTTTTCTCGTACTGGACTCACCGCATAAAATAATAGGTTTATGAGAAAATTTTTTAAAGCAACGAGCATGATGTCGCTTGCCCTTACTATGGCTGCGGCGTTTGCTATGACCGATGTATCATTCGCGTTCGAAGCCAGTGATGATATGCCGGAAACGGAGATCATGATTGATCCCGATATGCTGGAATCCGCTGACGAAGCAGCACCGATAATTTTCGGAGAGAAGCAGGAAGTTGTTTCCGAAATTCTTCCAGAGACGATAAAAGAAGATAAGCTGGCCAATGAAGAGCAGACAGCTGATTTTGCGGATGAAGATGCCAGCTCTTTGAGTGAGCTGGTTAGTCAACAGTCAGTTGATGGATCCTTGAGCGAAGAAATGCAGTGTCTGGCCGGAACGGTCTATTTTGAATCTAAGGGTGAAAGATTGGCTGGCCAACTTGCCGTTGCCCGTGTTGTGCTGGCTCGTGCCGCTTCATCACGCTTTCCCGATAGTGTTTGCGGAGTTGTCTATCAGCGCAAACAATTTTCTTTCATTCGCGGCGGCAAAATGCCGCGTATCAATAAAACGAACCATCACTGGCAAAATGCTGTGGCAATTTCCAAAATTGCGATGAACGATGCTTGGAAAAGCCCGGTTGAAGGTGCTTTGTTTTTCCATGCGCGCTATGTATCACCGGGTTGGCGGTTACAGCGTATGGCAACAATCGATAATCATGTTTTCTATCAATAAACATTGATAATATATATTTTTTAGAGGCTCCCTATTGGGGGCCTTTATTTTGTTCTGTTTATGTTCTATCTCTTAGCTATGATGATAAAAATTGACGATTCGCCGCTATCTGTTGCTGATTCAATCTCCAGTTTTGATTCGATAGCAGAGTCCGCCGCGCCTTTGACCGGGGCTGCTGCTGTTGCACGTGGTGTGGCACGGCTTTTCGCCCGCCATGATATCATGGTCTTATCTGAAGTGAGTTTGCCCAATAAAAGGCGTGCAGACCTGATGGGTGTGGATGCAAAGGGGCAGATTGTAATCGTCGAAATTAAGGTTGCCCGCAGTGATTTGCTCGGTGACAATAAATGGACGGAATATCTCGAATATTGTGATCGTTTCTACTGGGCATTGCCGAGTGATTTTGATGTGGCACCATTGAACCGGCCGGACTTTATGCCTGAGCGCGCCGGACTGATTATCGCTGATGCTTATGATGCAGAAATGGTTCGCTCTGCGGCAACCCATGCGCTAGCTCCAGCGCGCCGGAAAACCGAAACAATGCGGCTGGCGCGCCGATCAATGCAGCGCCTATCGGCCGTTAATGGTTGGATTAAGCCCGTAGCACAGGATTTTTATTAAATCATGGAAGTGATGTTTAGCCCTCGGGGCCAAAAAACTTTCCAGTAGATTTGGGCTTCTTCTCTTTATCGGCCTTTTGAATTTCCGCCAATATGGCAGCTGCGCGCCGGTTACGCGTCGCATAGTCACGGGCGGAAAGGCCGGCCAAAGTGTCGGTCCGGTCTGGATCTGCGCCGTTTTCCAATAAGAGGCGTGTCATCTCGATATCGAGTAACTGGACAGCGCGTATCAAAGCTGTTTCGCCTTGATTATTCGCCTGATTGGCATCGGCATTTTGGTTTAACAGGACTCTTGCACCTTCCACGAACCGCAGTTGCACGGCGACCATCAACGGAGAGATCCCGTTTTTATCCTGAATATTGGGATTGGCACCCTTTTGCAGCAGAAAACCAGTCCAAGCCGAATCCCGGCGGGCCACCACAATATGTAGTGCGGTTTCGCCCGTTGAATTATCCTTCGTATTGACGATAACCGTACCGGGTTCATTTAGAAACTTTGTCGCTTCAGCGCCGTCCCGGTCTTTTACAGCTTTAAGGAAATTATAGCTGTCCGAAAATTGTGCATTGGCAACGCCCGGCAGGACCAGTGAAAAAGTGAAAAATACCGCTGCCAATAAACGCAGGATACTGAGCCGTCTGCCAAACGGTGAAAAATTAGTGCTGCCCCGGTGCATGATTAACGATCCCATTTATATATCTGACGACTTCGCAAATTTTACGATAGAGTGCGTCAATTACCTGTTGAATATTCATCTCTAGCAGACCATGTCTGGCCGCATGATGAACAAATTGCTATCTGTTTTTTCCGCTGCGCTTTTAATGTCGCTTCTTGCTGCCTGTAACCCAGCGGCTTCCGACAATGGGAAGGCTGAAGCACCGCTTGCTGGCGCAAAAATTGGCGGTAGCTTTACCTTGACCAATCAGGATGGGGGCAAAACATCTGAGACAGATTTTGCCGGAAAATACCAGATTATCTATTTTGGATATAGCTATTGTCCGGATGTGTGCCCGGTCGATCTCCAGCGATTGATGCAAGGATTAGCGCTCGCCGAGAAACATGACCCCAGCCTTGTCGAGAAAGTTCAGCCGATTTTCATCACGATAGACCCTGAACGCGATCAGCCTGAACAGTTGAAACAATATGTTTCTGCTTTCCATCCCCGCTTAATCGGATTGACTGGCAGTGTTAGCGAGATTGCCGAGGTCGCGAAGAAATATCTCATCATCTACGGAAAGCGTCAGGATGACGGCGCAAGCGAATATCTCATGGATCATAGCCGACAAGCTTATTTGTTCGGACCAACGGGTGAACCAATTGCCTTGTTGTCCTATGACGGGACGCCGCAGCAGATTGCCGACGAAATCAAACAGTGGGTAAAATAGACCAAGATATTCCTTTTTGGGAAATGCCGCTCGAAAAGTTGGACCGCGCGCAATGGGAAGCCTTGTGTGATGGTTGCGGCAAATGTTGTTTGCTGAAGGCCGAAGACGAGGATGACGGTCAGATCTATATGACCAACATTGCCTGTAAGCTTTTGGACACACAAAGCGGCCAGTGTAGCGATTATCGACGGCGGCGCTATTTTGTGCCGGATTGTGTCCGGTTGACTCGTGATAAGTTGGACCAATTTACTTGGCTTCCTGATAGCTGCGCTTATAAAATGCGGGCACGGGATTTGCCGTTGCCGGAATGGCATTATCTGGTTTCGGGTGATCGGGAGACGATCCATGAAACAGGAAACTCTATTCGTGGAAAAGTGATAACGGAGGTGAAGGCTGGGCCGCTTGAGCAGCATATTCTCGATGGACCGCTCTAGAACCCCATCCGTCCCTACTCATAGGGACGAATTGGAAATCGAACTAGGCGACCGCTTCTATCTTTTGCGGGTTCGCAAATTGAGGCAGGCGCGTTCTATTGCTGTTTCCGCTGACACGGTGAAGGGCGAAGTCCGGCTTACGATGCCGCTGCACGTGAGCACGGCGCAGGCGCTGCGTTTCGTCCAATCTAAATCGGATTGGCTGGTTGATCGCTTTGCGGAGGCCTTACCGCCAGTTCCGATAGTCAATGGCGCGGAGATTGCATTTGCAGGTGAAAGTCATTTTATAAGCTGGTCTCGGGACTTCAGCCGAAAACCGTTAAAAATAGGCGATGAAATTCGCGTTGGCGGGCCGGAAGATCGGATACAAAGCCGGGTTTTGGACTGGATGAAAGCCCAGGCGCGCGATGCTTATGTTGATGATCTCGCCTATTACTGCGTACGGGCGGGATCGGATTTACCAACGCTGTCGGTGGGCGATGCACGCCGCCGCTGGGGGAGCTGTTCCGGTCGTCAGGCGATAAGGATGAACTGGCGGCTGATCATGGCCCCGCCCATGGTACGGCGATCAGTAGTCGCCCATGAAGTCGCCCATTTGCGGCATATGAATCATAGTCCGGCCTTCTATGCTTTGCTGGACGAAATTTTTGAAGGAAAACGGCGTGACGCGGATCGCTGGCTTAAACAGCATGGATCTGCTCTGCATCTTATTGGTGCCCCGGCTCGAACAGCTTAACAACGAACTAAGTCTAAACTTCTATTCGTCGCCTACTCTTGGTAATATGGATACTGGCGCAGCCGGTTGTTTTATCGGCACTTGCGGTTTGTCTACCGGCGGCCTGTTCTGGTTTGGTGACGGTGCTTTAGCGGCCGGTTTTTCACCGCGGCCCAATACGGAATCAATCCATTCCTGATCCAGTTGTGGTGAGCCATCGTCCGCCTGCCCCCCTTCCAGATCATATTCCAAACCCTTACCGGTTTCGATAGGCATGCCATTTTCATCGACATAAATTCCGTCCTCAGGCGCACCGTAAAGCTCGTCCTCATCGGGTTCCAACTGCCAGTCCGGTAGGACGAGTTCAGTCTCAAACTGCTCCACTTTGCGGTTAGCGACGGCGACCTTCATAAAGGCAGCGAAAGCAGCGGCCGGCGCGCGTCCGCCTTGTAATCCACTAACAGGCTTCGCATCGTCACGTCCCATCCAGACACCGGTGGTGAGCCCGCTTGAAAAGCCCAGAAACCAGCCATCTTTATTGCTGCTGGTGGTTCCGGTTTTCCCGGCAACCGGCCGGCCAATTTGGGCGGCTTTACCGGTACCGGCATTAACTGCAGTCTGCATCAAATCGGTAATGCCTGCGGCGACCCAAGGATCAACCAAGACCCGGCTACCGTCAAATTTGCTTTGATACAGAACGTCTCCCTTCATCGTCACCACTTTGTTAATGGCATAGGGTGTGACCGAAATACCTTTCGCATTGATCGATGCAAACGCCCGTGTCATGTCGAGCACCCGAACGTCGGATGTCCCCAAGACCATCGACGGGTTGGTATCAATTGGCGTGGTAATGCCGAAACGGCGCGCCATATTGGCAATAGTCGACGTTCCAATATCATTACCAATGGCTGCTGCGACCGTGTTTTTAGAATAAGCAAAAGCACTACGTACGCTCATATCACCGGCATAGCGGCCACCGCTGTTGCGAGGGGTCCAATTGCCGATCTTTATCGGTTCATCGGTGACTATATCGTCGGGTGTATAGCCCGCTTCCAGCGCAGCCATATAGACAAAGACTTTCCACGCGGAACCGGGTTGCCGCATGGCCTGTGTCGCCCGGTTGTAGTTGGAGGTGACATAGTCGGTACCTCCGACCATAGCACGAACGGCGCCGTCACGGTCCATTGCGACCAGAGCGCCTTGTGCGCCCGCCGGCGTTCCTTTTTGGATCGCGGTAGTCGCCGCGCGTTGCATGCCGAGATCTAGCGTCGTCCAGACTTCAATCGGCTCCACCGTCTCGTCAATTAGCAAATCAAGCTGTGGCAGTGCCCAATCGGTGAAATAGCGCACACTATTCTGTCGGGGTTCGGGGGCCAGTTTGACGGCGGTCGGATTTGTTTCCGCAGCTTGAGCCGCCGTAATGGCACCCGCGTCCTGCATGACTGTCAATACAACGCCCGCCCGGTCAATCGCGGCCTGGGCGTCCGCAGTGGGAGAATAGCGTGAGGGGGCTTTCACTAGCCCGGCAATAATCGCGGCCTCGGCGAGGCTTAAATCCTTGGCACTATGCGCGAAGAACCGGCGAGAGGCGGCGTCGATACCATAAGCACCACCGCCGAAATAAACTTTGTTGAGATAGAGCGAGAGTATTTGTTCCTTCGAAAACTTGCTCTCCATCGCCAAGGCGATCAGTATCTCGCGGCCTTTCCGGCCAAACGTACGATTATTGTTGAGAAAGATGTTCCGCGCCAATTGCTGGGTAATGGTCGATCCGCCTTGGGCAAAGTGGCCCCGTTGTAGACGGACTTGCAGCGACCGTGCGATCCCGATCGGATCAACGCCCAAATGGCTTCTAAAGCGGCGATCTTCGACAGCAACCATTGCGTCGACCATGACGTCCGGAATAGCGTCATATTCCAGCCATTGCCCATAGCTGGGGCCCATCGAGAATAATTCTTTTCCGCTGACATCCAGAACCCGGATCATCTGTCCGTTGGGGGACGATTTCAGGTCTTCATAGCCCGGAATGGATGACCGGATGACCGTGACAGCAACGACAAGCGCAATGATACCGAGAAGGCCAACGACCAATCCCGTTTTTACGAGCCGGAAAAACCATTTGCGAACTGGCCCCGGTTGTTTGTTGCCTTTTTTGCCCCGCGCCATATTGTCCCATTCACCATACGCTTACTAAGCGTGTTTTGTAGCGTGTTACCGCCTTACTGCAGGCTGAACGCTATTGGACAGCGAAATCTTTCAACCGTCTTTCGGTTCAAATTCAAGCGCGGCGCTGTTCATGCAATAGCGCAAACCATTTGCTGCTGGCCCATCCGGAAAAACATGGCCCAAATGCCCGTCACAGTTGCTGCAGCGGACTTCGATACGGCGCATGCCAAGGCTGATATCTTCGATTTCAGTAACGGCTTCCGCCTCTGCTGGTTCGGTAAAGCTTGGCCATCCGCAGCCACTATCAAATTTTTTCGTAGCATCGAATAATTTGGTCCCGCATCCGGCGCAATAAAACTCTCCGTCGCGTTTTTCGGCGTTTAGCTTGCCGGTAAAGGCGCGTTCTGTTCCAGCTTCACGCAGGACGTGATATTGTTCGGGGGTCAGTTTATCGCGCCATTCTTCGGCGCTTAATATGATTTTTTCCATAGCGGTAAAATGGGGTGAATTGGGGCTGACGTCAAGCAGTGCTTGGGTGAAGTTTACGAAGCGCATCAATTATCGGCCGGCAGCTTTCCGGATGGGTTTTCGATTCTATTCTCCACATTAAGCAACCTTGGTTTTTCCTCGATTCTTAAAAAGGGACGTTGAAATTGCAAATAGCCGTTTAACATTTTCGGCCAAGCACAACAGGCACATATCATTTTTCAAGCTGAGAAAGAGAAAATCGATATTTAGCATAATTGCAATTATGTAGGAAAGCCCGATATTCATGCGCTACTCGGGCGCCATCATAAAAAGTTAACCATTTTTTCAGCGACTTTCGATATGATCGACCCGTGGTGATGATTGATATAAAATCCAGACCGGCTTTTGCGGTTCTGATGCTGATGCTTGGTTGGATGAACATCCTTCCCGACGGCGCAGCCGCGCAATGCCGATTATGCGCCGCGCAGATTGGAAGCATTTCATCCCTTGGACCCACCTCGCAGGTGGAAATACCGCTGAATATTCAGATCACCGCCAATCTCGATTTTTCCCGGCTGGCTTTGCTCAATCGGGCGGGCGGAGAGGTGGAGCTCGACCCTAAAACGGGGCAGCGCCGGATTACAGGCAGTCTAACCGATCTTGGCGGCCTGTCACTAAATGGACAGGGACGTCTGACCGGGGAACCGGGGCGGCTGGTACGGGTCCAATTGCCGGAACGGATCACGTTAAGCGCACCCAATGGTTCGACCGCAGACTTGGTGAAGCTCGACACGGATTTGCCCCCGCAGGCGCGGCTTGACCGCGATGGACGGCTTAGTTTTTCCTTTGGCGGAAAACTTCGGGTAAATGGAAATGCCAACGGGCAGTTTCGCGGCAGAATTGCGATTACCGCCGACTATGAATGACGATATTTAACGCAGACGAGAGGCTTTTCTCGCGATAGTCAGCAATTCCTGCTCGACCAGTACATGCTCCGGTTGGCCGCTGCTTTTTAAGGCTATTTCCAGCGCCAATATGCGTTCGATTAATCGTCCAATATTACCAGAAGACCAAAGGTTAAGTTGCCGGGAATAATTATCGCGGTCTTTCCAGAAGACGCTGGGATGATTGACCAGCTTGCCAATATTGCCGCCTTGATCCACTTTCGTTCGCAATTCTGCGAGTTTGATTAAGTGGCGCAACATTAAACGGACCAAGCCAACCTCGCTAAAGCCGGTGGTGCTGACTGCGGCCAATTCATTACTGAGCTTTTTGGTATCGCCGCTGACCGCCGCATTGATCAGCAGACCAAGATCTTCCTCGTCATTTTCGGCCCCCAAAACCGCTAAAAGTTCGGCTTCCGCTTCTTGGGGATTATCCGGCGTGGCATCCAGATAAAGCGCAATTTTTTCCACTTCCAGCTTGGCAAGGACCAGATCGTTGCTGGTTAAGGCAGCTATAGCTGCGGCGGTATCGCGAGTGATTTTTACACCTTCATCACGGGCCATGCCTGATATGGCCGGAATAGCGTCGCCCTGTGATGTCTCATAGCAAGTAGCGATAAGGGCATCGGGCGCGGCGGCAATTTTTTTGGCCAAGGCGGTCTTATCCGCCATGCCCGCTGCGACAATGAATACCGGATCGCCTTTCGTATCGCTTTCCAGCAGGTTTTCAATCGCTGCGGTTGCGCGCACGGCTTCTCCGCTGTTGAGGCGCACCATGATGAAACGTTTGTCGCCAAATAGAGACGCTGAGGTAGCTTCGTCATTTAGGCGGGCGGTGCTTTCGGTGAGGTCGGCGATGGTGAGGTCGACCCGTTCTGCCGTTGCTGCTAACGGGGCCGCCAGTTCATTTGCCAAAGCCTGACAGCGCGTGGCATTGGGGCCGCATAAAATGGCTAGTTTGATACCATCGGGGGCCGCATGAAAGTGGTGCACGATTTCATTGTCTTTGACTTTCACAACGTTGCTTTCAAGGATGGGCTTTCATAGCGCACCGATTAATTGCCGCTGCCGCTCGCCTGTTCGCGTGCAAATAGGGAGAGTCTTTTAACAATCTGGTCCGCAACCCGTGTGGACAGATTCTCTAGCGCTGTTTCTTCGGCGGCGACGGTGGCATATTCAGAAGATACGACATCGATACCGGCGTCTGACCCGGCAGTCGCATCCAGCACAACAACGCTATCGGATAAGCGGACCAACTGATAGCGTGCACGCAAAGTGCGGCGTTCGCGGGTAATCCGGTCGTTGCTGCGGACACCAAAGCCGGCGATTTTATCATCCAGCTCAACAATCAAACGATATTTGACCTCACTGCCTTCGAATGTGGAGAGTTGGTCGCTCAGCGCGTTGCGCATCAGCCAACCCGCCTTGCCCTTTATGGGTTCAATTTCAACATCACCGAGCTGGTTTGCGACAACACCGTTGGTGCCGCCCGAATAAAGTGGTTGCAGGCCGCAAGAAGCCAGCAGGATACTCGCCGCAGCAAGCAAGCTGATGTTGCTCAGCAGTTTCGTCATATCACGATATTGACCAGCCGGTCGGGCACCACGATCACTTTCTTTATATCTGCACCATCAATGGTACGCTGCACCTTCTCGGATGCAAGTGCAAGTTCCTCTAGCGCCGTTTTGTCAGTGCCCTTGGCCACGGTAATCGTGTCGCGCAATTTCCCGCGTACTTGAATCGCGATGGTAACTTCATCTTCGACGAGCAGCTTTTCGTCAAACTCCGGCCATGGCGCATTGGCTATTAAATCACTCTCGCCAAACAATGCCCATGCCTCTTCGGCAATATGGGGAACCATCGGCCCAACGATTCTGGCAAGCGTCCGAATGGCCTCATGACGGGTGACCGACGGCGCGGCTTTCTCGATCATATTGATCAATTCAAATATTTTCGCGACGGCTTTGTTGAACGACAGCGCTTCCACATCTTCGGCGACACCTGCGATGGTTTGATGTAACTTGCGCTTAAGGGCTTTATCTTCACCGCTTGCCGGATCAGGCTGGCCAGTCGCTGAAATAAATAACCGCCAAAGCCGTTGAACGAAGCGCCAGCTGCCTTCAATTCCGGCTTCGGACCATGGCAGGTCGCGTTCGGGCGGGCTATCGGACAGCATGAAGAAACGCACCGCATCTGCGCCATATTGTTCGATAATCGGATCAGGATCGACGACGTTTTTCTTCGACTTCGACATTTTCTCGATGCGGCCGATTTCGATGGGCGCACCGCCGGATTTTTTGAACACTCCGCCCTCACGATGATCAATTTCATCAGGATTATAATAGACAATCCGGTCAGAACCCGTCTCGTCGGAGCGGATTTTCTCGAAATAGGTCTCGTGGGTCACCATACCCTGCGTGAACAGGCTTTCAAACGGCTCCGCGAAATCAAGCTTGCCGATCGATGCCAGCGCCCGTGTCCAGAACCGGGCATAGAGCAAGTGCAAAATGGCATGCTCGATACCGCCGATATATTGCGATACAGGCATCCATTTTTTGACGGTTTCGGCGTCGAAAGGTTGGTCATCTGGTTGGCTTGCAAAGCGCAGGAAATACCAGCTTGAATTGACAAATGTGTCCAGCGTGTCGGTTTCACGTCGCGCTGCCTTGCCGCAATTCGGGCAATCGACATGTTTCCACGTCTTATGCCGTTCCAGCGGATTGCCGGGAACATCAAAGCTGACATCGTTGGGCAGAGTCACGGGCAATTGATCTTTGGGAACCGGAACCGCGCCGCAATCATCACAATGGATGATCGGGATGGGCGTGCCCCAATAGCGCTGGCGTGATACGCCCCAGTCGCGCAGCCGCCATGTTGTCTGGGCCTTGCCCCAACCTTCGGATTCAGCTTGACCCATGACGGTTTTTTGGGCGGTTTCGATGTCCATCCCGTCCAAGATCCGGCTGTTCACCAGCTTTCCGGCACCGGTATAGGCTTCATTTTCTATGGGCGCGGCTTCGTCGCCTTCGGCTGCCACCACGCGGGTCACGGGAAGCGCATATTTGCGAGCGAAATCAAGATCGCGCTGGTCATGGGCCGGAACGCCGAATACCGCACCAGTTCCATAATCCATCAACACGAAATTGGCGACAAACACCGGTAATTCCCAAGAAGGATCGAGCGGATGGGTGGCTTTCAGGCCGGTATCAAAGCCCTTTTTCTCCATCGTTTCGAGTTCCGCCGCCGTCGTCCCGCTTTTCTTGCACTCTTCGCAAAAGGTAGCGAGCATGGCATTATCTTGCGCTAATTGCTGCGTCAGCGCATGATCAGCCGCTAGAGCGACAAAACTTGCACCGAAAATCGTATCCGGGCGGGTAGAGAAAACTTCAATAGTTTCAATATCTTGCTGCTTTTCAGCGAGCGCAAAATGAAATTGCAGGCCCTGTGATTTCCCGATCCAGTTTTCCTGCATCGTGCGGACTTTTTCCGGCCAGCCTTTGAGATCATCCAGCCCGTCGAGCAATTCATCAGCAAAATCGGTGATCTTCAAAAACCATTGGCTCAGCTTACGTTTTTCAACCGGCGCGCCGGAACGCCAGCCTTTACCGTCGATGACTTGCTCATTGGCAAGGACGGTCATATCTACCGGATCCCAGTTGACCGCAGATTCTTTGCGATAGACAAGGCCGCCTTCGAACATGTCGATGAACAAGGCTTGTTCCTGGCCATAATAGTCCGGTTCGCAGGTCGCGATCTCGCGGCTCCAGTCGAGCGCGAACCCCAACCGTTTTATCTGGTCGCGCATGGAAGCGATATTGGCCCGTGTCCATTCACCGGGATGGACTTTCTTTTCCATCGCGGCATTTTCCGCCGGCATGCCAAATGCGTCCCAGCCCATGGGGTGGAGCACTTCAAAGCCTTGCATCCGCCGGAAACGCGCTAAAACATCGCCCATTGTGTAGTTGCGGACGTGGCCCATATGGATGCGGCCGGAGGGATAGGGAAACATTTCCAAAACAAAGCTGCGCGGTTTTGTCGAATTATCATCCGCTTCGAAGGTTCCCGCCTCGGACCAACGGGCTTGCCAGCGTTTGTCCGCCGATAAAGGGTTAAAACGCTGATCGGTCATGCTGGTCCTATAATATTTTATTTGTATAAGCAGGTTCGCCGTTTAATTAGTCGGTCGCCCGCTTAATTGCCTGTTTAGTTAGTCGTCATTGCACCGCGCCGCAGATCGCGTGCTTTGGTGAGGATGATCTGTTCAAGCTTTTGCGTTGTCGCTGCCTTAACCGGAGCATCAACCCATGTATTGCCATTGAGCACTTGGCGTGAAGCGGCCACGCGCAGAGCATCCGCACGCAAATCCTGATCAAGGATCGAAATATTAAGCTTCATCCGCTCTTGAGGGTTTTGTGGATTCACATACCAATCTGTCAGGATCACGCCGCCATTGCTGTCGGTTTGTGTGAGCGGCATGAAGGACAGGCTATCAAGCGTCGCGCGCCACAAATAGCTGTTCACACCGATGGTGGTGATTTTCGAAGCGGCGAGATCGGCCTTTGGCCGTTCTTTGCTGCCACAGGCGGATAGGCCAGCTATTAATGCCACGGCCGAAAGGCCCAATACCAAAGGACGCATTTTAGCGGTGGATAAAGAAAGGCGTGACATGGACAAGCTCCTCATTGGCAGTTTGGCGCCCCTATTGCGGTGGTGCCGTGTGCCGGTAAATCTGATTTCAACGCTCTCTATAATTGCTTTGCCGCAAGGGGCAAGCCAAAGCGCAACATTTCGTTCATGATAAGCCTTGCGTGAATAGCAGTTGAATAACGACCGGGCAAAGGGCTGCAATGGAAACTATGGGATGATTTTGGCTAATCCGTTGAGCACCCTTGGTTAAGCTCGAAGTCTTTATAAGGAGTTGATGAGGAAAAATGAAACCGTCACCCATCTGCAACATAAATGCCCTAGTTCAGAAAAATCAGAAAGAATCAGCATGTTGACTCGTGTCATGGAAAAAAATTTGATATAGATAATGCTGAGCAAAGGGGAAATTGCGTCGTCATGAAGAAAAATGGCAATATTTTGGGGTGGTTAGCGGCGGGACTCGCTGCGTCCGGTCTTGCCATGACTCCTGCATTGGCACGGGTTCTTTCAGAGAAAACTGACGCAGTTTCGATTCCTTCGCTGAACACTATAAGCTCTTTTACAACTGCTGGCGCTGATCCTGAGCTTGCGGCAAGCTTCAAACGTACCCAGCTCGGCGGTAAAACCCAATTTAGATTTACGCCTGCTGGCGGTAATACAAACGGTGACCGTGCGGTTACTGTCGTGGTTCGTCAGGACGCATCCAGCAAAGCAATTTCTATTCGTGAGAATGTCCTTGCTGCGGCGCCGGGTGCAGGCGTGTTCACTCCTGCCAAAATAACACCGACGTCTTTCAGTCTTGGCACTGCAAAAGGTCTAAAGAGTTTCGCCATTCCAGTGAAGAAATTGGGTAATAATCTACCGGATCTTTCTGAAATTGGTGCCGGTATGGATGATAGCGACAAGATTACTGGCAAGAAGAGCCGGTTTAGTCCGCGTCTCTCCCTTGATGCAAAAGAGCCTATAGGTTCTTCACCGGGTGCGCTCGATGCAAGTGAAAAAGACTATTTGCTTGACGTAGGCGGCAGCTATTCGTTGACACGCAACCTTGCCTTTACAGCGGGTGTTCGTTTGAAAAATGAACGGGACCGGATGGCGCCATTGACCGATTCGCGTCAGGATAGCCAAGCTGTATATGTGGGAACGCAATTCCGTTTCTGATTGTTATTGCGCGCTTAGGCTATCAATAGCGGCCCAACCATGAGCTCCTAAATCTTCGTATTTTTGAAATCGCTGCGCATCCATGCCGCCGAGCAATATTACCGGCTTTCTGCATAGCCCTATAAGACGCCGTAATTGTATATGGTTGAGCGGCTTTTGTTCGGGATGGGACCGTGTCGTGTGGGCGGGCGATAGGAAAATCACATCTGCGCCATGATGATTGGCTAGCCATATTTCTCTGGTATCATGAACCGGCGCACTATGAAGCAAACCAGCCGTCTGATGCCGCTTCCACTGCCGTCCATGTACGCCATCCGCACCCCAACGGCGCGCCAAGGAAGGCGGTCCAGCGAGCAACAGGATATGACCATAGCGTCTTGCGCAGGCTCTGATAGCTTGAAACCGATTGCGCCGCTCTTTGGGTGGCAGGTGATAATGACGGAAAATAATCCCGCTGCCACGCGGTAATGCGGCGATTGATGATTCTAGTATTTCGTCATTGCGCGCATCGGTGATGAGCCAGATGGGCGGGTAGAGATCGGAAAACCAGGACTGGTGCATCAGACTGGCCTGCCATATAGGCGGGCATTAGCCAATTGAGAATTTTAAGAAAAAGATGCCCATGACAATATCTAGCGACATGTTGAACATAGTTCAGGATAAAATGGCCAAGGCTGCAAAGCTAGCCCAGCGCAATGCTGCAGATGTGCAGCTTATTGCGATCTCGAAAACCCGCTCAGCGGATGAGGTACGGCCTTTGCTTGACGCTGGCCAAAGAATTTTCGGCGAAAACCGGGTACAAGAAGCCGCGACTAAATGGCCAGCGCTGCGCGTAGAATATACAGATGCCCAAGTGCATCTTGTTGGCCAGTTACAATCCAATAAGGCGGAAGAGGCGGTAGAGTTGTTTGATGCGATCCATTCGCTCGACCGCATTTCGCTGGTTAAGGCGCTGTCGAAAGCCATGGACAAATTGGATCGGCGGATAGCGTGCTTTATTCAGGTGAATATTGGCGAGGAATCACAAAAAGGCGGTTGCGCCATCGTTGATTTGCTAAGCTTATTGGAATCAGCGCGGGCGGAGGGAATTGAAGTGGCGGGGCTGATGTGTGTGCCCCCGTCCCATGTTCATCCGGCACCCTATTTTGCGTTGCTAGCGAAACTGGCGAAAGATCACGGCCTTGAAAAGCTGAGCATGGGCATGTCCGGGGACTATGAAACTGCGATTAAGCTGGGGGCAACGCATATCCGAGTGGGAACAGCTTTATTCGGCGCGCGGCCCTAGCTAACGCTTTTTGGCTCTCCAGTTTTTTCGGCTTCTTTCGCGGCACGGTCGGCCTTACGCTCTTCTGGCGTGTCGGGTGCAACAAAGCTGATCACAATATCGCCGTTCTCCATCACTGGCCGCGTTTTTGTGGAGAAGAATAATAAGCGCCGGTCTTCTTTAAATATCACCAGTGGTTCTTCGTCTTTTTCCAGATTCTTGCGATATTCTTCGGCAGAAAATTTCTCGGTAATTTTGGTTTTGCTGAAGCGCCATCCATCGCGCTCCCGATCGAGCAATGTGTTGAAATCCGTGCCTGATTCAAATAATATCCGTCCGTTACCGATCTTGCTTTTGCTTTGTTCGCGACTTTCATTGGACAGGCGGCTCATCTGGTCAAAGCCCATCTCGGGTCCAAGATCGGCGGTGATGAGTTGGTTCTGGCTGTCATTATCGGTGGCGACAATCATATGTTGGAACTGGCCCAGTTCGATATTATCATTATGGGCTTCGTCCAATATATCGCCCTGATGTACCTCTAACTCCTCGCCGCGAGCCCGGCGTAGCGCGAATGGACTAGTGTCTGCTATCAACACTTTAATGTCTAGAGACTTCAGTATTTTACCCAAGGCCACCGTCCACCGTGTCGCCCCTACAATCAAAACGCCTTCGCCCTTGCCTTCATTGATGCCAAGGCGTTCGGCAACCCAGGCTGCGGAAAAGCCATGGGCAAAAATTGTGGCGATCACAACGGCGAAGCTCAGCGGAACCAATGCTTCTGCACCGGGGAAACCATAGTCGACCAGCCGGATAGCAAATAGACCCGTAATCGCTACGGCCACAATACCGCGCGGGGCAATCCAGGCGATGAACAGGCGCTCTCGCCACGGCAAGGAGCTGAACAATAAGGCGACGAGGACCGATATGGGCCGGACGACGAATAATAATAAGACGAGGAATATGACAAATTGCGGCCGGAATTGCTGGACAGTTTCCCAGTCCAGTGTCGCGGACAATATGATGAAGACACCGGAGATCAGCAAGACCGCCAAATCTTCCTTGAACCGGTGGAGCGCCTGACTCGAATAAATCTGTCGATTGGCCAGAACTACACCCATCACGGTGACAGTGATTAAACCGGTTTCATGCTTGATCAGATCAGCAACAACGAAACCGCCAATCACGGTAATTAAAAGAAACGGGGCTTTTAGATATTCCGGCACATGGCCTCTGGGAAACAACCAGGTAATTGCATAGCCCAAGGCTGCACCCAATGTCCCGGCAACAAAACTGGCCGCGAGCACATCCATGCTAATTACTGCGATATTGGCGTCAGCACCTTCATAGGTAATATAGGCATAAATCCCGACAGCTAGCAGCGCGCCGATCGGGTCATTGACAATGCCTTCCCATTTCAAGACGCTGCGGACCCGTGAAGGCACCCGCAAGGTGCGGAGCATCGGTCCGATAACGGTTGGTCCTGTAACGATCATTATGCCGCCCAAAAGCGCCGAAATTTCCCACGACAAGCCCGCACCATAATGGGCAGCGGCCGTTCCCAATATCCACGCAATCGGTCCGGCTATCAGCACCATCATGATAACCGCACCGCCCGCTTGCCGGAGCTCGCGGAAGTTGAGGCTTAGTCCGCCCTCAAACAAGATGACAGCGACGGCCAGTTTAATGATCGGCTCCTGAAGCGCGCCAAAATCTCGTTCGGGGTCAATAATCCCGAGCACGGGGCCAGCGATAATCCCGACAATCAGCATAAGGGCGATGGCCGGACGACCGGTGCGCCAAGCGACCCATTGTGCGCCAATGCCCAAAACGCCAATCAGCGCAATTTTCACCATCAACGAATCAACAATAATCATTTGTAATCTATGCCGTTTTTTTGAGCTTTATGCAAAATGATCGATCGCCTCTTGTATAATCTTGTAAACTGAAAACAGTTGATCATCTGTGATACAATAAGGCGGCATTATATAAACTACGTTTCCGAGTGGCCGTAACAGCACGTCATGATCTGTAAAAAAACGAAGCAATTCAGGGCCTAAGGCCGACATATAGTTACCGCCGGCATCGTCTATTTCGAAAGCCAATATTGTTCCGCATTGGCGAACAGCCGATATATTATGTTGTTGGCGAAGCTGATCGGCAAAGTCGCTATGGCATTGGATGATATGATCAATGCGCTGCTGAACTGGCTCGTCGCGCCAAATCTGCAAATTGGCATTGGCTGCGGCGCAGGCAATGGGATTCGCGGTGAAGCTACTGGAGTGAAAAAAGGTTTTGGCGCGATCTTGCGAAAAATGCGCATCATATATCGGCGCGCTCGCGGCCGTAACTGCCAAGGGGATGACGCCGCCGGTCAATCCCTTTGCCATGCACATGATATCGGGCGTGATCCCGGCTTGCTCGCTGGCAAAGACCGTTCCGGTGCGCCCCCAACCGGTCATGACTTCATCAGCTATGAATAGGACATCATGCTGCGCGCAGATTCGGTGCATCTCGGCCAGAATATCGGGGGAATAGACCTTCATGCCCCCTGCCCCAAGGATTAGCGGCTCAACGATAAGCGCGGCTGGCGGATCGTCTGGATCTGCGCAAAAGACAGTCAGGGCGTCTAGCGTGGCTTGCTCCGACCCTTGCTCGGGAAAGGGAATGGAACCCACATCAAAAAGCAGCGGGGCATAGGCGTTGTTAAACACGCCGCGGGCACCAATCGACATCGCGCCAATAGTGTCGCCATGATAGCTATGATCCATCACCAATATGCGATTTCGGGAATGGCCCTCGTTATGCCAAAAACCCAGTGCCATTTTGAGAGCGACTTCCACGGCCGTCGATCCGCTATCGGAAAAGAATATATGATCCAGTCCGCTAGGCAGAAACTCCGATAGGCCCTCGGCTAGCTGCTGCGCTGGCTCATGCGTCCATCCGGCAAAGATGATCTGATCCAGCCGGGCGCTTTGCTCCTGTATCGCAGCAACAATTTTGGGATTGCAATGGCCATGGGTCTGCACCCACCAACTGGAAATAGCATCGATTATTTCGCGGCCAGCCTCTGTATATAATAGGGCGCCCTCGGCTTTCGCGATTTGGGGAATGGGTTCGCCAAGGCCGTGTTGCGTAAAGGGATGCCAGATTTTCGTGGTCATATGCCGAAATCCGATATGGTGAAATGCGCGCGAAAAGCTGTTGAAAGCGTTTGGGCGGACAGGTTATCTATGATCGGTAAACGGCCCAATTGCGGAACACCACCGATGCGGCAGATCGTATCCTGACTATCTGCAATTTCACCCCCTATGAAGGCCATGCCAAATACCGGAACGCCGCGGCTACGCAGCGCTTCTATGGTCATCAGGCTGTGATTAATCGTGCCCAGCTTGGTCGATGCAACGATGATGACCGGTAATTTCCAAAGCGCAAACAGATCGGCAAACAGCAATTCGTCATTAATCGGAACTAATGCGCCGCCTGCCCCTTCGATTACTAAATGCCCCTCGACTTGCGGAACGGCTAAATCGCCTGCGGCTATGGTGACGCCATCTTTGGCGGCCGCAAAATGGGGAGAGGCTGGCGTGTTAAGCCGAAATTTTTCCGGAAGGACTTTATCGGCTCCGACCCCGCTCAACCTTAAGACCGCCTGACTATCTGTTTCGCCCTCGAGACCAGCTTGTACCGGTTTCCAGTAATAGGCATCCAGCGCTGCGGTCAGGGCAGCCGCAAAGACCGTTTTGCCAATATCGGTGTCGGTTCCGGTAATAACGTAACGCTGATTCACGCTGCATGCTCAACGCGGCGCGCTTCGTTCAAAGCCTCCGCAAGCAATATAATATCTTCCTGCGACACATTTAACGTTAGCGACAGTCGTAGCCGCGCGGTGCCGGCAGCCACGGTCGGCGGTCTGATTGCGCGGACGTCAAAACCCACTTGTTGTAAATTGGTGGCGACTTGCACGGCCAACCTGTCTTCTCCGAGAATTACGGGGAAAATCTGGCTACCGGACCGGGATGCGGGGCATAATGGCCCCAACTGTTGCTCCGCTACCTGGATATGGTCCTGCAATTGCCTTTGTAGTGATGGATTATCCGCAACATATGCAATTGCCTGATGCACCATATGGGCGGTGAGCGGACTAGGGGCGGTCGAGAAAATGAAGGCGCGGGCCCGGTTGATGAAAAAATTGCGCAGGACATCGGGCATGGTGATCAGTCCGCCCTCGACGCCTAAAGCCTTGCCGCATGTGCGCAGGACGATCATATTATCCTGATTTTTGAGCACACCGGATAAGCCCACACCGCGCTCGCCAAACACGCCTACGGCATGGGCTTCATCAATGATCATCACCGCATCATGGCGTTCCGCTATTTGGGCAATATCAAGCAACGGGGCCTGATCACCGTCCATGCTATATAGGCTTTCCACGGCAATCCAGACTGTTCCGGTCCCGCCTCTTTCACGATAGGCGGCGATCTGCCCCGCTAAGTCTTCCAGATCATTATGGCGGAAGCTTTGCGTTTCGGCTCGGCCCAATTTCATACCATCATGGCTACTGGCATGAATTAATGCATCATAGAGAACCAGATCACCGGTTTGCGGCAATGTCGAGAATAGAGCCAGATTAGCAGCATAGCCCGTGCTAAAAAATAAAGCGGCTTCTGCGCCATAATGCTTTGCGGTAAAAGCCTCTAGCGCCTCATGCTCTACGTGATTGCCGCCCAATAGCCGTGATCCGCCAGAGCCATGCGGGATCCCGCTGTCGAGTGCGGCGTGGGCGGTCTCGCTAAGAAATGTGCTGCGCGCTAGCCCGAGATAATCGTTGGATGCAAAATCCTTGCCCGGCGGAATGATAAGAGCACGCTTACGGCCCGCCCGGTCAAGGGCGTCCAGCTGCTGTTGAAATGGTTCGAATAGAGACATTGCGAAGCTGTTAGCAGTCAATTATCGGCTATGGCTAGCGGTAATGCGAGTTGCGATTTTTTCATCAAATCTCCGGACGATTTTGGAGGTGATGTTGTAAAGCCCAGATCGAAACGCACGAGCTTTTCTTTGAGCGGGATGACGGCTTCTGCCGGACCAGCAACGGCTTGTTCTATCGCGGGGTGATTAGCCGCAAGTCCGCCGGTTAAGGCGCCAAAGGCGGGCATGATGAGATGTTTTTCACCTCTGACAAAACAGCGCCGCGAAACATGCCTTCCGCGAACGGGCACGCGTAGCTTGGGATGAAAATGACCCGAAATTTCGGGCAATTTGGTATTTGCTGTTGCTTGGTGGCGCAGGGCAATGCCCTCGCCCATCCATCCAGCCATGACTTCGCCGCCCCATATACCGCTGACATCCCGGTCATGATTGCCGCTTATCCATATCCACCGTGTATCTTTTGTCAGTTTTTTCAGCCGATCGGCGGCATTTTTCTCCAACCGCGCCTCACCCTCATCATCGTGATAATTATCGCCCAGACAAAAGATTTTTTCTGCTTTCGATTTCGCGATAAGTTCGGCCAGTTCATCAAGCGTCGCGCGGCTGTCATAGGGAGGTAACATCTGTCCCTGACGGGCGTAAAAGCTTGCTTTTTCAAGATGCAAGTCGGCCACAAGCAAAGCCTTTTGCGCTGGCCAATAGAGCGCGGCTGGGGCGACCACATAAAACCGGTGATGGGCGAACGAAAGGGGAACCATGCTCCCGCTATGCGATGATCGGTGGGCCTATGCAAGCCGGAAGGGTTGGAATTTCATTCCATGCACGACTATATGCGCGCTATGACGGAAACAAATTCACCCTATAAAGTCGCTGCGCTCTATCATTTTGCTGTGGTCGATGATCCGGCGGCGTTAAAGCCAGAAATCTTGGCTGCCTGTGAAGCCAATGGGCTAAAAGGCACGATCTTGCTCGCGGCGGAAGGCATTAACGGCACGATTGCAGGCGAAGATAAGGGTATAGATGCTACTATCGCCTTCCTGAAAAATCTTCCCCAATTTACCGGACTGGAAGTCAAATATTCAGCCGCCGATGACATGCCCTTTTTGCGCATGAAGGTGCGTTTGAAAAAAGAAATTGTGACCATGGGCGTGGACGGCATTGATGCGGCGCGGGCCAAGGGCGATTATGTCGATCCCTTGGATTGGAACGCCATGATTGCGGACCCCGATACGATCGTTATCGATACGCGCAATGCCTATGAAGTGGCGATTGGCAGTTTTGAAGGTGCGATTAATCCGGACACAGAGACATTTCGGGATTTTCCGACATGGTTTGATGATTTCGCTACCGAATTGCGCGCGAAATCAGAGAAATCACCTAAAATCGCGATGTTCTGTACCGGTGGTATCAGATGCGAAAAGGCCACGGCCTATGTGAAAGCACAAGGCTTTGACGATGTGCACCATCTGAAAGGCGGTATCCTCAAATATCTGGAAAATGTGCCAGAGGAAAATAGCAGTTGGAACGGCGATTGCTTTCTTTTCGACCAGCGGGTTGCGGTCGGCCATGGCTTGAAAGAGAGCGATTATGATCAATGTCATGCTTGCCGGATGCCATTGAATGCCGAAGAACGCGCGTCTAACCAATATATTCCCGGTGAAGCCTGCCCGCATTGTTACGATACACGGTCCGAAGAGCAGCGGGAACGCTATCGGGAGCGTCAGCGGCAAGTGGACAAAGCCGCGCAAGAAGGCCGCCAGCATCTCGGTAGCCCATGATCATGCTGCCCGTCTTCTATAGTTTTCGGCGCTGCCCTTATGCAATGCGCGCGCGCATGGCGCTATTGATCAGCGAAACACCCGTGCGCTTGCGCGAGGTTGTGCTGCGCGACAAGCCGGAAGAGATGATCGCAGCTTCACCCAAGGCGACCGTGCCGGTATTGGTGCTGGATGACGGAACCGTCATTGATGAAAGTCTCGCGATCATGCACTGGGCGCTGGAGCGCGCTGATCCTTGCGGCTGGCTGGAAGAGCAGGAAGCTAGCGCCGAGCTGATCGCAGAAGCCGATAGCGATTTTAAGGATAATCTCGACCGCTATAAATATCCGACGCGCTATGATGACGTCGATCCGATCGCGCATCGCAGTGCGGGTCTGGATTTTTTGTTGAAACTGGACAAGCGGATCGCTGACAACGGACAGTTGCTTGGAAAACAGCCACGTTTGGCGGACCATGCGATTTTCCCGTTTGTTCGCCAATTTGCCAATAATGACCGCGACTGGTTTGATATTCAGCCATTGCAGATGCTCCATAAATGGTTGGATGGGCATTTGGGTTCGGCACTCTTCAGTACTACGATGACAAAATTTCCACAGTGGAAAACGGATGATCTGGAGCCGGTATTCGCGCTAGAAGCGGCGAATATGTCTATGATTTGACCCGGGTGAACTTCGGCGGTTCGTAACGATGTTTTGCATCTTTCGGCAGCAGAAAATGGATTTTTCTCTCTTTAAAGTCGATTGCAACCTGATCAAATTTACGCAGTACATCCATCCCCAGTAAAAGCGCGGGCTTTTTGCCCATACCCAAGCGTTTAAACGGCGGGGCATCGGCAAAGGCTATGGGTAAAGTGGCAAATTGCGCGCGGCCGATCCGGAAATCGCGGGCCTCACCAAATGTGACGCCCAGCCGTTCTCCGGTCACCGCAATCAGGCTATTTTCTTCACCAAGCTCTTTGGCGCGTTGAATCAGGCGTTTTTGCAGGACGGGGTTGGCGATTGAAATTTGCGCCCCTGTGTCGATGATGACATTCACTCTGACCCCGGAAATGGTCGCTTCGGTAAAAATCAGTTGCCCCGAGCGCCGTTTCGCCGTCACCACAATTTCACGCGCAGTGACCATAGGGCGAGGATCAGCGGTATCCTCAATGGATATTTGGTTGGCGACAAAATCGAATAATATGCGTTGATCTTGAAGGCCGTCGAGACCCAATATTCCGTCAGCACCGATATGGTGCCCCAGCAAAACGGGTGAGATCAGGCTGTCGTAGCTTTTTGTGCCCAAAGTTAATCGCGGCACAAAGACCATATCGACCATGCTGCTGCCGGCGATGCTCATCAATTGCGCGGGTTCTTCGGCATCCAGCGCCAGCTTTGTGGCAATGTCACGTGAGAGAACGGTCCGTTCAGCCCCAGTATCAATTACAAAGGAAAACGGACCCAGACCTTTGATACTCACGGGAACCGTCATGCGCTGGGCGCGATCTTCATCTATAGCGACGATTTCGCTATCTGGTTTGGTCAAGATTCCTGGCTCAATTGATTGCCCCATCGGGACCGGATAAGCAAAGGGGAGCACCGATGCTGCGATAGCTGGCAACAAACTCAAAGAAAAAATCGGCATCAGACTCTCCGTTTATATTTTTCACGTCATGATACCACCAAACGACCCAATCACCAAAAATATGCTCATATTGCGTTTGCTGGGAGCCGCCCTAATCGCCGCGCATCGCTTCCTCGATCAGGCTTTCCGCCTCGATTAATAACGCATCGTCCGTGGCCCCTTGCGCCACATGTTCGCGGCCAATCATGACCAGAACCGGAACCGCCAGCGGACTGACGCGGTCCAGGTCGACATGCACCATTGATCCGGCAGCGCGGTCGAGCAGATCGCCCAGCCGCGCAACATCGGTCATCCGCGCCCGTGCGTCGGCCCACGCGGCCTGCATCAGCAGATGATCCGGTTCATATTTGCGCAAAACATCGAAAATCAGATCGGTGGAGAAGGTCACTTGCTTGCCGGTCTTGCGTTTGCCGGGATGTTGACGGTCCACTAGTCCGCTGATCACTGCCACTTCGCGGAAAGCGCGTTTCAGCAAATAGCTTCCCTCGACCCAGTCAAAAAACTCATCTTCCAATATATCGGCGCTAAAAAGGGATGCGGGATCGCTGACCGGTTCCACGCTCCAGCAGGCCAGCGCATAGTCATTGGCGACAAAGCCGACGGGTTTCAGCCCCCTACTCTCCATACGCCGCGTCAGCAGCATGCCGAGTGATTGATGCGCGTTCCAGCCTTCAAAACTATAGGCCACCATATAGTGCATCCCCTGATGCGGGAATGTTTCCACGAGCAGCTCGCCCGATTCTGGTAAGCGCGAACGATGGTCCTGCATTTCCAGCCACTCACGCACGTCATCGGGGAAGCGCGCCCAACCGGCGCGATCGGTTAAAAGGTCGCGCACCCGATCAGATAAATGCGTCGTGAGCGGCAGGCGCAGGCCGGTATAGCTCGGGATCATCGCTGCCTTCTTGGTGGCGCGCACGACAACGTCGGATGTGTCCAGCTTGACGAGTTCGAGACTCATACCGGCAAAGAAAAATGTATCACCGGGGCTCAGCATGGCGGCAAAGCTTTCTTCGACCTTGCCCAGATTTCGCCCGTTTTTGAACCGGACGGTCATCATCGCTGAATCGACTATGATGCCGGCATTTAACCGATGCTGTGTCGCAAAGCGCGGGTGGACAAGATGCCAAACTCCCTTGGCGTCACGCCGAAGCCGTTTGAATTTATCATAGGCTTTCAAGGCATAGCCGCCATCTTGGGTAAAGCCGAGCACGCGATTAAATGTGTCCTTGTCGAGCGCGCTATAAGGCAGAGAAGATTGCAACTCGTCGAGCAAATCATCTTCCTGAAACGGCGCGGCGCAAGCACAGGCCATGATATGCTGTGCGAGGACATCCAGACCGCCGGGGCGAAATGGCTCACCGTCACGCTTGCCTTCATTGACGGCATCTAACGCGGCCTGTGCTTCCAGATATTCGAACCGGTTTCCGGGAACCAGTAACGCCTTGGACGAGACATCCAGCCGGTGATTGGCGCGGCCAATGCGCTGGAGCAACCGTGAACTGCCCTTTGGCGCACCCATCTGGATTACGCAGTCAATATCGCCCCAATCCACTCCGAGGTCGAGCGATGCGGTACAGACCAAAGCGCGCATCTTGCCCGATGCCATCGCATTTTCAACCTTACGCCGTGCTTCTTTCGACAGGCTGCCATGATGGACGCCGATGGGCAGCGTTTCTTCGTTAATGTCCCATAATTTCTGAAAGATGAACTCGGCCAGAAAACGCGTATTGGTAAAGATCAGCGTCATGCGGTTGGCTTTAATCTGTTCCATCACCTGCGGTATGGCATAGACTCCGGCATGACCGGCCCATGGCACACGGATTTTGTCACCTGCGGGCGTTTCAGGGATCATGATTGACACATCTGCTGGTGCACCCTCTTCGCCCAGCACGTGCGTGACAGTGTCAATATCACCATAAGGCGCAAGCCATGCGCGGAAATCATCGGGTTCAGCGACGGTCGCTGATAAGGCGGCGCGGCGCATATCCGGTGCTATCTTTTGTAATCGGGCCAGAGACAGTGACAAAAGGTCACCGCGTTTGCCGCTTGCAAAGGCATGGACTTCATCAATGATTACATGTTTTAAACCGGCAAATAACGTGAAGCTTTCTTCCTTACTGAGCAGAAGACTGAGCGATTCCGGCGTGGTGAGTAAGATTTGCGGCGGTTTGACGCGCTGGCGAGCCTTGCGATTGGCCGGGGTATCGCCGCTGCGGGTTTCTACTGTGACCGGCAAGTTCATTTCCTCGATCGGGGTCAATAAATTGCGCTGCACGTCGACCGCTAAGGCCTTGAGAGGAGAGATATAAAGCGTATGGAGGCCTTTAAAAGCGGGATTCTCGATTAAATCCACCAGCGTCGGCAGAAAACCCGCCAGCGTTTTGCCTGCCCCGGTCGGTGCGGTGAGCAAGGCATGCCGCCCTGCCCTTGCGGCCTGCAACATTTCCATCTGATGTCGCCTCACGCGCCATCCGCGTGCGGCAAACCATTGAGCGAGAGGGTCAGGAAGCTTTGGTTGTTTCACAAGATTAGTCTAGGCTATTTTTTCGGCTCTGCCACTAATCCAATTGCTGCGCATTGCTCTTTTATAAGATACAAATTCCATTGCCCGTTTCATTCCAGCCGTTAAGAAAGAACAGAGTTCCCATGCTAATGCGGTTGAAAATATATGGATGAATCAGAGCGCCCTCAATTTGGAATAGAACGGCTTTTCGTGCTGGCGCTGCTAGTGATCATCTCACTGGCATTTGCGCTGCTGATCGAGCCTTTTTTTGGTGCGATTGTTTGGGGCGTTGTGGTCGCGGTTCTATTTCAGCCGGTCTATCAGAAAATGTCAATCTGGCTGTCGCCCCGGGTCAATCTTGCCGCTTTTTTGACGTTGATCCTTGTCATCCTGCTAGTCATCGTGCCCGCAATATTGCTCGGTATGGCTTTGGTGCAAGAGGCGACCAACGCCTATGTCAGCATTCAGGCAGGGGAATTTGATTTTGGCGGGGTTTTTGTTTCTTTTCAAAATAGTTTGCCATCGTGGGTGCAAAACCAACTTGCCGCTTGGGGATATGGTGACCTGACCACGGTGCGCCCCCGGATTGAAGAGGCGGTGGGCAACACTTTAGAATTTCTGATCGGCCAAGCTTTTAGCGTGGGCCAAGGGGCGTTTCGTTTCATGCTTGCGCTGGGGGTCATGCTCTATCTGACGTTTTTCCTGTTACGGGATGGACGTGATCTGGCGGCGCAGATTGAAAATGTTGTCCCCTTGTCGCAAAGCAAAAGCCGTATCCTCATCGATAAATTTTTTATCGTCATCATTGCGACAATTAAAGGCAGCTTTGTCATCGCGCTGCTTCAGGGGGCTGTCGGCGGTTTGATTTTCTGGGCACTGGATATTCGCGGGGCGTTGCTTTGGGCAGTATCCATGGCTATTTTCTCGCTTATTCCTGCGATTGGCACTGGCTTCGTCTGGCTGCCGGTCGGGATATATCTGTTAGTCACCGGATCAGTTTGGCAAGGAATCGTGCTGATTCTGGCTGGAATATTCATTATCTCCATGATTGACAATCTGGTCCGCCCGACGCTGGTCGGCCGGGATACGCGGATGCCGGATTATGTCGTTTTAATCTCCACCCTTGGTGGGCTGGAGCTATTCGGCTTCAACGGCATTGTTATCGGCCCGCTTCTGGCCGCCTTGTTTATCGCAGTTTGGCGGATTTTCGCGGAAATGAACAAGACGGAACGCGCGCGCCAGGTCAGAGCCCGGGCTGCTAATGCCAAGTCAAAGCCGAAGTGAAAATAGCGCGTGCGTTTACAGGACGTTGAGACCAAGCTCACTCAGCAATTGCGTGGCTTGCTCTCTGGAAATCGTTGCGCCGCGGAATAAAGCAGCGTCGACCAGTCTCAGGCCGCCAAGGTCCGCCCCGCGAAGGTCTGCCCCCACAAAGCGTGATCCGCCCATATTCGCATCGCGCAGGCTACAATCTTCAAAAATGGCTGCGCGGAAATCGGACTTATGCAGGTCGGCATTGCTGAAATCGATTTTGCGGAGGGTTTGTTTATGGAAACTATAGCCGGGTATTTTTGCGTTGATGAGGAGGGTTTCATCAAAAGTTGCGCCCATTGCTCTGGTTTCTGATAGGTCAGCGCCGGTTAGCTTGCAGCTTCGGAATGAGGCAGAAACGAGCGTTGACCGCCGCAATATGGCGTTATTAAAGTCGCTTGATTCAAACAATGCCTCGGTCAAATCGGCATCAACAAATGTCGCGAAAGCACCCCGGCAAGATCGCCATATCGTGCCTTCGAGGTTGGTCCCGGAAAAGTCGGCCCGACGCAAATTACATCGCTCAAATTCCCATCCTGTGAGATCGAGATCGGCAAGATTAACGTCTTCCAGATCGCAGTCGATCAAATGGGCTGGCGAAGAATTTGAGGCTAATCCGTCTATATCAGCTCGCGAAAGCTTCTGCTCCCGCACGGAGCTATCGGAAAACAGATCATTCATCTTACCACTCAAAATTATCAGGTTTCAACATCAACTATGTGCAAAAAGCGCCGGCTGTAGCGGTTAATGCCCGACAGTCTCGCCGCGTTCCAATCCCGATAATTTCAACTGCTCATCAATTTGTGCCATTAATCGCCCCAATCCTTCTTCGGATTTCGCTTCCGCGCGCGCTACCAGCACATCCTGTGTATTGCTCGCCCGCAGGAGCCACCAGCCATCGTCGGTATTCACACGCGCGCCGTCGGTATTATTCACATCGGCTCCGCTGGCGGCAAGCCGTTCGAGTATCTCGTCTATAACGGCGAATTTACGGCTTTCATCGACTTGAAAACGCATTTCGGGAGTGTTGATCATCTCGACCATATCGCTGCGCAGCTGGGTCACGCTTTTGCCGATATTGGTGGCGGCTTGAATCAGGCGAATCGCAGCATAGGGGGCATCATCAAAGCCGTAATAATCATGTTTGAAAAATATATGGCCGCTCATTTCGCCTGCCAGCGGTGAGGAAACTTCCTTCATTTTGGATTTGATCAAGCTATGGCCTGTTTTCCACATAAGCGGTTTCCCGCCAAGTGCGGCGATCCGGTCATAAAGGGCCTGTGATGCCTTTACATCTGCGATAATCGTCGCGCCGGGTTCAGATTTCAGCACGTCTTCGGCGTAGATTTGCAGAAGCTGATCACCCCAGATGACACGGCCTTCGCCGTCAATCGCGCCGATGCGGTCGCCGTCGCCATCAAACGCCACTCCGAAATCGAGCTTCTTGTCTGCAACAAGCGCTTTGAGATCCGCCAGATTCTTTTCCTCGGTAGGATCGGGATGATGATTGGGGAAATTGCCGTCGACATCGGTGAAAAGAAGATGATGCTCACCCGGCAGGTTGGCGGTGAGCTTTTCGATGACGGGTCCGGCGGCACCATTGCCTGCATCCCAGCCGATTTTCATCGCTTTTCCGGTAAAATTCTTGGTTAGCCGCGCGACATATTCATCTATGATATCAATACGTTCTATGCTTCCCGTGGCGTCATCCTCCGGCGTATCCCAATCACCGCTGGCCGCCATCACACCGAGCTTTTGAATATCCGCTCCAAAAAACGGACGTCCCTGAAATACCATTTTGAAGCCATTATAATTGGCGGGATTATGGCTGCCGGTTATCTCGATGCCGCCTTGCACCTGCTCTAAGACACATTCGGCATAATAGAGCATGGGTGTCGGGCCCATGCCAATGGAAATAGCGTTCACCCCCGCGTCGTTCAGTCCCTCGATCAGCGCATCTTCAAGCCCCGGGGAACTGATCCGGCCATCATAGCCGGTCACGACTGCCGTTCCCCCTGCCCGCGCGATTAGCGTGCCAAATCCGCGACCAATGGCATAAGCATCATCATTGCCGAGCGTTTCTCCAATAATCCCGCGAATATCATATTCGCGCAGGCTGGTGGAATGAAATTCATGGGATTGTAATGAGGTCATGGGGTGTTTTCCTTCGGGGAGATGATCTTATTCTGGATCCGGGTAACGACACGACAATAGAAAGCCTAATTTATAAATACTAGCCCCGTATTGCGCCAGATTTACGCATTATTTGTGACGAATCGCCTCCATTTCCTCCAGCAAAATGTCTCGGGCCCGGTTTATTTGGCGGGCGAGCTCTTCATCGCCGCCCCGGTCGGGGTGATGTTCGCTTAGGCGGGATCGCCAGGCTGATTTGATTTTCGCTGCGTTTGCCCCTTCGCTCACGCCCAATAACGAACGTGCTTGATCCAGTTCAAGGTTACGCGGCTTGCCTTTTTCCGCAGTGGTGGTTTTACGATCCCCAAACAGTTTAAACCCGCTCCACGCTGCGGCGCCGGCAATAAGTCCGCTGCCAAAGATCAAATTTCCACCGCGGAGAAAATTAACGCCGAGAAGGGCAATAGCAAGCGCCAGCCAGTCATTCGGGCGCATGTTTTTAGCGCGGCCCGAAAGGATCAGGATGGCGATAACCGTGATGCTGAGAATCAGCATGAATGTCATGGTTTATGCAACCAGTTTGGGTTTGCCAAAATCCGGTCGCTCGCCTTCCGGTTGCGGCAAGGCGAGGTGTTTGATCAATTCGCGTAATTCTTGCCGCGCCGCTATATGACTGGTGGCAAGGCGGCCAAGCTGCCCTTTATCGAGCATGGTGAGACCGGCGGGGAAAAGTTCTCGGTAAATAACCCGCTCACTAAGCCCCGGAATTACCCGAAACCCGACACGCTGCGATAGCTCGGTCAGCGCGGAGACGATCCGTTTCATATTATGTGCTTCGATGTGCTGGGTCCGGTTGCGCAGCACAACCCAGTCTATGGTTGTCCCGTCCGCCTTTGCCCGCGCCTTGCGCGCTTCCCATATTAATTCGGCATAGAAGCTGAGCTTGCGGACTTTGTACGTTTCGGGATCGACTTGTCCGATGAGATCAAAGTCGACAAAACTGTCATTTATCGGCGTCACCAATGTATTGGCCCGTGTTGCTACAAAACGGGCAAATTTGTCATCACGGCCCGGTGTATCGTAAAGCAGATAATCGACACCGTGGCTCATACGCTCGATCAATTGTTCCAACCGGGCGAGATTGTCATGTTCGAACACTTCAAAATGGGGCTGGGGAATATCGATATCGAGCCGCCCCATCGTCGCGTGGCGGTTTTCGAGATAGCGGTAAAGCGTCCGTTGGCGCGGGTCGAGATCGATGACCGCAACTTTGTGCCCCTGATAGGCAAGGGCCACAGCAATATGAACGGCGGTGGTGGACTTGCCCGTTCCGCCCTTTTCATTGGCAAAGACGATATGATGCGCTTGGCTGTCGGTCACTGGCTCTGCTACCCCCTATTTTGATACCCAAATTTCAAATCCGGGGCAGAGTCTTTTACGCGGCTGTCCCAGATGGACTGCTAACCTAAACCACGTTTGAATAAAAGCACCGGAAACAAAAACTTGCGATTGGCTTCCGATCGGATCGCGGTCTTGACTACGTCTCAGAAATCGATCGCCAGCCCTTTATGTTCCCAATCGCCATAGCGGGTCGGTCCGTTTCTTTCCAAAATCTCGTCGGCTTTTTCAAGTGGGTCAGGTTTTGGAATGGGCGGGCTTTTAGAAAGATGGGCAGGCGGTTTAGCATGGGCAGGGCGTTCACCCGCTTTTCTATCGTTTTGCGTCATTTTTCTATACTCCGCAGGTTTGAAACAGCGCGCCTGAATCACTATATTCACCGTATATTGTTCATAATCAAGTGAGTGAGCCGATGAATTTTCTGAAAACAACAATGCTATTGGCGGCGCTGACGGCCTTGTTCATGGTCATGGGCTTTTCACTCGGTGGGCCGCGCGGAGCGATTTTGGCGCTATTGGTCGCGGCAGGGATGAACCTGTTCACCTATTGGAACGCGGATAAGATCGTACTGAAAATGCATAAAGCCGTTGAGGTTGATGCAGCTAGCCATCCCGAATTTTATGGGATGGTGCAGAGACTCGCGCAACGCGCCGGGTTGCCCATGCCGAAGGTCTATGTTGTTGATCAGCCGCAGCCTAATGCCTTTGCCACGGGCCGTGATCCAGAACATTCGGCAGTCGCGGCGACGACGGGTTTGCTTAACATGTTGAGTTATGACGAGATTGAAGGGGTGATGGCTCATGAGCTTGGCCATGTGAAAAACCGTGACACTTTGATCATGACCATGGTGGCGACAATTGCCGGCGCGGTGTCGATGCTAGCCAATTTCGGCCTGTTCTTTCGCGATAATCGCGGCATTGCCGGTATCATGGCGGTGATCATCGCGCCCTTTGCCGCGATGATTGTACAAATGGCGATTAGCCGAACCCGTGAATTTGGCGCGGATCGTGCGGCAGCAGAAATTAGCGGGAAACCGCTTGCGCTGGCCTCCGCACTTCACAAGATTTCCGGGCAAGCACAGCGCATCCCCAATCCGGTAGCGCAACGCAATCCAGCTGCCGCCCAGTTATATATCGTTCCTGCCGGTGTGAAACAGATGTTCTCTACTCATCCCGCTACCGAAGACCGTATTGCAGCTCTGCAAGATATGGCACAGGGCGGCGGGTCGGATCGTTGGTCCACCTCGCCCGATGAAATTGGCGATATGGGCCGATTAAAAAGGCGGCGTAGCGCGCTGAATCCCACAAGAGAGCGTTGAGCCTAAACTGTTCCGTACTTGATCCGCAGCCTAGGGCGTCTATGGAAGGTTTCGCGTGATCCAGTCCGGGTGTCGCATCAAGTGCGGAACGCAATATCATGAATACAGAAAACTTTTCCAAAATTCCCGGCCTGCCTGCGCGGACTGCCGCTATACGTATGCTCGATGCGGTGTGCCGGCGCGGCGAAACACTGGATCAGGCTCTTCCTATAGCCACTGCCAAATTGGCCAATCCGTCTGACCGCTCACTGGCCCATAATATCGCGGCGAATGCGCTTCGCTGGATGACGGCGCTCGATACGATGATCGACAGCGCGACCAAGAAGCGCCTTCCTGATGATTCGAAGGCGCGGATGGCGCTGCGCATTGCGCTGGTGCAAGTGCTGATTCTGGAAACACCACAACATGCGGCGATTGCGACCGCGTTGCCGCTGGTCCATGGCGGACCAAGACGGCTGGTTCATGGCGTGTTTTCGACCGTAATGCGCGGTCTGGAATCAGGTGAATTGGCGTTACCCGCCTATCCTGAAATTCCCGGTGAAACGCTTGATCGCTGGACCCATAACTGGGGAGAGGGCGTTGCAAACGCAGCCGGACAAGCATGGGCCAAATCCCCGCCGCTTGATCTGAGTTTCAAAACGGATGATGCAGGAGAGCTAGAGGGCGAGAAGCTTGCCCCCAAACATATAAGAATGGAGCAGGGCGTTCCGGTTACTGAATTACCCGGCTTTGCGGATGGAGCATTTTGGGTTCAAGATCTTGCAGCTTCTTTGCCTGCGCGATTGCTAGGCGAAGGAAATGGGAAAACCGTACTCGACCTATGCGCCGCACCGGGCGGGAAAACCATGCAATTGGCTGCCGCTGGTTGGAAAATCATATCTGTCGATAATAGTGAAAAACGCATGGAGCGGTTTAAGGATAATCTGGCCCGTACCAAGCTGGATGCGGATATTGTAATTGCGGACCTGATGAAATGGGAGCCATCGGGACCTGCTGACGCTATTTTGCTCGATGCGCCGTGTAGCGCGACCGGCATTTTCCGCCGTCATCCCGATGTTCTACATTGTATCGGGTCGCGCCAAATTTCGGAACGGGCGGAAGTGCAAAAGGCGCTGCTCGACCGGGCTGCTGGATGGGTTAAGCCGGGCGGAATATTAGTATATGCAGTTTGTTCGCTGGAGCCTGAAGAGGGTGAAGAACAGATAGAACAGTTTCTGGAAAGCCATAGCGAATATGAAATTGCTCCCGTGGAGCATGATGCGCTTCCTGGCGACATTGCTCCGTTGGAAAATGGCTGCGTTCGTACGCTTCCCAATATGCTAGCCGATAAAGGATATCTCGACGGATTCTTCATCGCACGATTGCAACGAAAGGGTGAATAAGGCTGTAAATTTCAGCCTGTCCCCAAATTGTCCACAGGCCATTGCGACTCGCGCCGAATCGTGCCTTGCAGGGCAGATGTAAAATCCCTAGACGCTGACTATCAAAGGAACCCCCATGTCTAGTCCGATCCGTATCGCCCCCTCCATTCTTTCTGCTGACTTTGCGCGTTTGGGTGAGGAGGTTCGTGCAATTGATGCTGCTGGCTGTGACTGGGTGCATGTCGATGTCATGGACGGCCATTTTGTGCCCAATATCACAATCGGGCCTGCCGTTGTCAAAGCGCTGCGCCCTCATAGTGCGAAGCCGTTTGATGTCCATTTGATGATTTCACCGGTCGACCAGTTTCTGGAAGATTTTGCGGAAGCTGGCGCGGATATTATTTCCTTCCATCCGGAAGCCGGCCCACATCCACATCGGACGGTACAGACGATTAAATCGCTCGGCAAACAGGCTGGACTGGTTTTAAATCCTGCAACGCCTTTGGATGTGCTGGACTATCTCATTGATGATCTTGATCTCATATTGGTGATGAGCGTCAATCCCGGTTTTGGCGGGCAGAGCTTCATTGATACGCAGCTTCGCAAGGTGGAGGAAATCCGTAAGCGGATTGACGCGACCGGCAAGGATATCCGTTTGGAAGTAGATGGCGGAATAGATCTCAAGACGGCGCCCAAAGCCATTGCAGCGGGCGCAGATACTTTAGTGGCTGGAACGGCGACATTCCGGGGCGGACCTGATCACTATGCCGCTAATATTAGCGGCTTGAGGGGTGAATGAGCGCGGAACGGCCTGACCAAATCGATCCTGCCGATGATCCCGGTAGCGGGTTGGAACGCTATAGCGGGGAAGAAAGTCAGGCGCCAGACGGACGCAGCCTGACTATTCGTTCCGACAGCCATCGCGGCCAATCACTGGCGGAACAAACCGCCTTGCTCTATTACCGGATGACCTGGCGGATGCCTTTACACCGGTTGCGCTTGTCGGGTAAATTGCCTCTCCGTTTGCTCGCCGTACCTGTTGATCCGGTTGAGGGTGATAGGGTTCAGGGAACAGCGGTTCGCGCGGGTCATTTCCTGTTCCGCGGTCTCAAAAAGAAACTTGTAGATATTGATTTTGCGGAACTGAAGCTCCCGCCAGCCTTCGAAGATTACGTCCATCGTTTTCAGTGGTTACGTGATCTGGATACAGCAGCATCCCGCGATCAGGCCATGCCGGTGGCTGAGAAACTCATGGAAGAATGGCTGGATGCCAATGGCAAGAAAATCCGGCAACCTGCATGGCGCCCCGATAATTGCGGCTGGCGCCTCCTCATTTGGGCCAGCCATGCCCCGCTTATATTATCTTCCAGAGATCTGATTTACCGTTCCAAGGTTTTGAACAATATTGCGCGCACTGCAAGGCATCTTGATCGGACGGCCGACAAAGCCACTTCCAGTCTTGGCCGGTTGGTCGCCTGGAGCGGGGTTGTGGCGGCGTCTTTGTTAATTCCTGAGGGCCGCGTGCGGCAGATTGTCGGAGAGGCCGGCCTTGAAAAGGCGATGGGCGAATTTTTCTTTGCCGATGGCGGGTCTGTATCGCGTTCGCCGCTTAACCAGATGGATGCTGTGATCCTGCTGTCGATGCTCAAACAAGTCTATTTGGCGCGCGACGAAGATATACCCGAGTTTCTTGAAAATGCCCTTGCGTTGGCGGTGCCGCCTTTGACCGGCTTAACCCATTTTGATGGCAGCATGGGCAATTGGCAGGGCGGCGGCGCGACTTCTGCCGAGCAGGTTGAGCAGGTAATCGAAGCCAGCGGTGTTCGTGCCCGCCCCTTACGGCAAGCGCGTGACTGGGGTTATCAACGCGTGTCTTCTGGACGTTCGGTGCTCATTCTCGATGCTGCCCCGCCCCCGATTGCGAGGATGGCAGTCGCCGGTTGTGCGTCGACATTGGCGTTTGAATTTTCTAACGGCGATAGTCGGATCATTGCAAATTGCGGCGGTGCGGGGCTGGTTGGTGGGACTATTCCTGCATCTCTAGCACGTGGGCTACGATCAACAGCGGCGCACAGCACACTTTGCATCGATAATAGCAACAGCACTTCTATCCTGCCCGATGGCAAACTTGGTCGCGGGGTTAGCGAGGTGGAGCTATTCCGCCGTGATGTCGAAAATGCCACCCGTTTGGAGGCGAGCCATGACGGCTATGTCCGGCGTTTCGGTTTGGTCCATAAGCGGCTATTATTGCTGCGCTCCGACGGGCTGGAATTGCGCGGGGAGGATATGTTGATCCCTCAGGGCAGAAAGCTTCGTCGGAAGAAAAAAGACGTCGAATATGCGCTGCGCTTTCATTTGGGGCCCGATATCGAAAGCGATTTAATATCGGAAGGTAAGGGTGTCTTGCTACGTCTCAAAGACGGTAATTTATGGCAATTCCGCGCTACTAGCGGACAGGTTATTTTGGAAGATAGCGTCTGGGTCGATGGCATGGGCATTCCCCATCCTGTGATGCAGATGGTGATAACGGATAAAGTGGGTAGCGGCGGTGGTGCGACCGGTTGGCTACTCAAACATATGGGATAAAACGAGTATCATGACGGAAAATATTACAATTAAAAGGGCGTTGCTTTCAGTGTCTGACAAAAGCGGTCTGGCTGAGTTGGGTAAAGAACTTTCCGCCATGGGCGTTGCTTTGATCTCGACCGGTGGCACAGCCAAGGCGTTGCGCGATGCTGGTTTGGATGTTGCCGATATTTCCGACGTGACCGATTTTCCGGAAATGATGGATGGCCGCGTGAAAACGCTGCACCCCAAAGTGCACGGCGGCTTACTGGCGCGGCGCGATGATGCGGGGCATGTCGCGTCTATGAAGGAGCATGACATTGCCGGTATCGATCTGGTCATCGTCAATCTCTACCCGTTTGCGCAGACGGTCGCCAAAGGTGCAGAACGCGACGAGATTATCGAAAATATTGATATCGGCGGCCCCAGCATGGTGCGTAGTGCGGCCAAAAACCATGATTTCGTGACTATTGTCACTGATCCTTCCGATTACGATACACTGCTCGTGGAATTGAAAGAAAGTAACGGTGCCACCAGCATAGATTTTCGTAAGAAAATGGCAGCGAAGGCATTTGCTGCTACGGCCGCTTACGACGGTATGATTGCGCAGTGGTTTGGTTTTTCCGATCAGGGCCAGATGTTCCCACCGACGCTGCCTCTCACCATGAGCCAGCCGACGGAGCTACGTTATGGCGAAAACCCGCATCAAAGCGCGGCTCTCTATTTGCCAGATGGTCCGTCGACCAAAGGCATTGCACAGGCCCAGCAGCTTCAGGGTAAGGCGCTGAGCTATAATAATTATAATGACGCCGACGCGGCGTTGGAATTGGTGAGCGAGTTTCGCGATGGGCCGCCCACCGTGGTTATCGTCAAACATGCCAATCCTTGCGGCGTAGCCAGCGGTGACAGCATATTGGAAGCCTATAAAGAAGCGCTTGCTTGCGACAGCGTATCTGCCTTTGGCGGGATCATCGCGGTGAACCGGCCTCTTGACGGAGCGGCGGCCGAAGCGATGACGGGCATTTTCACTGAAGTTGTATGCGCACCCGATGCCGATGCCGATGCGCGGGCGATTTTTGCGAAGAAGAAAAACCTGCGTCTCTTGTTGACCGGCCATCTGCCCGATCCGGCACGGACCGGCATGGGCGTGAAATCAATTGCTGGTGGTTATTTGCTCCAATCGCGCGACAATGGCCAAATTGTGCAGAGCGATCTGAAATGCGTCACAAAGCGCGAACCGACTGAGCAGGAAATGGCCGATTGTCTATTTGCCTGGACCGTCGCGAAGCATGTGAAATCTAACGCGATTGTTTATGCCAAAGGCGGCTCCACCGCTGGTGTTGGTGCAGGGCAAATGAATCGGTTGGAATCGGCACGCATTGCCGCTTGGAAAGCCAAGGATGCGGCTGAGAAAGCCGGCTGGAGTGAAGCACGGACAATTGGTTCAGCGGTCGCTTCCGATGCGTTCTTCCCGTTTGCCGACGGCTTGATGGCAGCTGTGGAAGCGGGGGCAACGGCGGTTATTCAGCCCGGCGGCTCGATTCGTGATGACGAGGTTATTGCGGCTGCGGACGAAGCTGGCCTGGCGATGCTATTTACCGGCATGCGTCATTTCCGGCATTAAGATTTTATCGCTCAGTTAAACGGCTCTGTTACCCGCAGTTAAGGGAGCCAAGGCACGCACGCGCTGCAGATGACCTTGGCTCTCGCCGCGATCTAAAATCGTCACAGATCTTCAAACATATCACGAATAGCATGATTATGTTGCAATGCAGCAACACCTGATAAAGCGCACGATTGCGCAGTTTCTGGGCCGGTTTGCTCTGTTGTAAAATATCGTTCAAATCACTGTCACATAACCGACATGATTCTCAACCTAGCGCGTCACAGACGCCCCCTAATTGGCCAGCGCTCATCCGATGTTGCGGGCGTGGAAATTCCTGACAGCTCAAAAGCTAAACAGGTTCTGACGCAGGACATTATTTCTCGCTCTGGCGCGGGACAAACAATTCTTGATACTATTAACATCATTCCAGGTGTTAGTTTCCAGAATAACGATCCTTATGGGTCTGCCGGTGGTACAATTTCTATCCGTGGGTTCGGCGGAGACCGGGTAAGCCTGACGTTTGACGGCGTTCCTTTGAATGATTCCGGTGGCTATGCGATTTATTCCAACCAGCAGCTTTCGCCTGAGTTGATTGATCAGGTCAATGTGAACCTTGGCACGACGGATGTGGATAGCCCGACAGCATCGTCAACCGGCGGCACCATCAACTATCTTACCCGCAAGCCTTTTGATGATTTTGGTGTGCGTTTTTCTGGTTCAGTTGGCGAATATGGTTTCATGCGGATTTTTGCTTCGGTTGACACCGGTGAAATAACCTCATTTGGAACAAAGGCATTTCTCGCTTTTGAAAAGTCGGACAATGACAATATTTACGGCATCGGCAAGATTGATAAACAGCAATATAACGCGCGTCTCTACCAACCCATTGGCGACAATGGCGACTTCGTATCTTTAGCCGGTCATTATAACATCAACCGTAATAATTTTTTCGGTTCCGTTGCCCTGCGCGATGACCGTGCCGTCCCTAGTGGATTTCCGCAGACCAAGGATGATCGCTTTTATTCGCTCGGCTGTTCGGTTGCTGTAGCAACCCCTGGTGTTGCAGACACATCCAACCGTTGCGGCAGTGCATTTGATTATCGCTTCAATCCATCTGACACGGGCAATATCCGCGGTGCTTCCAAGTTCACCTTGATGGACGGTTTGGTGCTTTCGGTTGATCCAAGCTATCAGGTTGTCAAAGCCAATGGCGGCGGAACAACGCGCGGATATGAATATGCCCGGAATGGCTTTTTGGGATATATTGGAGGCCGTCCATATACTGGCATTGATCTTAATGGCGACGGTGATCTGCTTGACGAAGTTGAAATTCACCAGCCGAGCCAGACTAAAACCCGCAGAATTGGCGTAATTTCATCGCTGCGCTATGATTTGGATGAAAGCAACTCGGTTCGTCTGGCCTATACCTATGACCGTGCGCGCCACCGTCAAACTGGCCAAATTGGATTGTTAAATCCAAATGGTTTTGCGCAAGACGTTTATCCGATTGATGATCCATTGTTCGACATCACCGGAACCGAGATCAATAAGCGCAACCGTCTTTCTTATGCTACTTTGCATCAGATTTCGGGTGAATATCGCGGTCAGTTCTTCAATGATGCACTAACAGTCAATCTCGGCGTTCGTGCACCATTTTTCAAACGTGAGCTAAATCAGTTCTGTTTCACCACCAGCGCTTCGGGCTTTGTCGATTGTTTGGGACGCGATGATGAGCAGAATGCGGCTTATGCGGCTGCCAATCCGGGTTTTGCCTTGCCGCAGGCTCGCACTTATAACTACAATAAGATATTACCGAATGTCGGATTTGTTTATGATATTTCTCCGGCAATCAGCTTGGCAGCAAATTATGCGAAAGGTCTTTCCGTTCCTGCGACCGACCCGCTTTATGACTCGTTGTTTTTTGCGGACAATACAGCTGGTGTAGAGCCGGTTCCCGAAACAACAGACTCATTCGATCTGAGTTTGCGGTATAAATCCAGCCGGGTCCAAGCCCAGATCACTGGATGGTTTACCAAATATAATAATCGCCTCGCCAGCGCTTATGATCCGGTACTGGAAGAGTCTATATTCCGGAACCTGGGTCAAGTTGACAAATATGGTCTGGATGCCAGTGTATCTTACGCTGCAACGGACAATCTGTCGCTTTATGTCTTTGGTTCGCTGAACGAATCGGAAATTAAAGACGATGTCGTGGTTGATACGGTGGGTGGAGTGCCCGTCTTTGCAGAAACCGCAGGCAAAAGGGAATCGGGGGCGCCAGTAGCAAGCTTTGGTGGACGGGCTCAATATTCAATCGGACCGGTTGATTTTGGGGCACAGGCCAAATGGACAGGAAAGCGTTACATTAATGACACGAATTTGCCGGTCGTTAGTGGCGGAAATCAGGTTTTTGGCAGCACGGCTCCGTCCTACACATTGGTCAATCTTGATGCCCGTGTGAACCTGGAATGGATTGGCCTTAACGACAAAACTTACTTTCAGTTCAACGTTTATAACCTATTCGACGAACTTTATGTTGGCGGTTTCGGTGGTAGCTTGGAATCGAGCAGCGTACCATTCGTAAATATCGGTGCACCGCGCACATTTAGCGGTACCTTCTCTATGGCGTTCTAAACGCAAACAAAAAAAGCGGGTGAGGCTCTCTATGCTTCACCCGGACATTTGCAGCCGGTGGCGCCTTCAAGCGTTGCCGGCTGTATTTATCAGCGCGGTGCCGTGAGCCCGTTTGAAAAGCCCTGATTGTGCAAAAATATTGCGACCACAGAGATACAGCGCCAGCAGAACCAGCGGAGCTTAAGCCTCAAACAAAAGCTTTATCTATTCTGGAGTAGCAGCCTGTGCGTGTTGACCATCGCCTTCGGGTGCGGCGATAATGTCGCGGGTCACACTGCCTTTATCGACCGTAAATGTATCTGCATCTCCGACGGAAGAACGAATGCCGGCATCGGCATCACCGGCTTGGCCGACAATTGCGCTTTCGGTAATGCTGCGGGCTTGTACACCGCCAAACATGGCTTCCAAAGTCTGCTGCTGAACACCGCCGGTTTGGGGGCGAGGTTGACCGGGCTGTGGAGGAGTAAGCGCGAAATCGGGCGGGATCACCAATGGTGCCTGACGCGATACTGCAAATTCGTCAGGACGGTCGCGGTTAAGTAGGCCGCTTGATCCGCAAGCAGACAGTCCGACTAACGAAACCAGGCTGATAGCTATGATTGATTTACGCATATTCACTTCCCTCAATTGTCTTGATGAGCGTTTGACCGGCTCTTTGCCATGGGTCAACTGTCATCAAGCTGAACACCTCTTAATCTTGTTTCGGCTTCTCGCGCAATAACAGCGCGCGCGCAAGCAGGATTACGACTCCGATAGAAATGCACGCATCGGCCACGTTAAAAATAAGAAACGGGCGGAAATCACCGATATGCAGATCGGCAAAATCCGCGACATAGCCGAGGCGGGCCCGATCCAATATATTGCCCATCGCACCGCCAAGGACGAGCGACAATGCGATAATATCCCATTTCGCTTTTTCCCGCCACATCCAGACCAAAACCGCTACGCCGATTAATCCGGTCAGTGCGACCAGCGCCCAGCGCTGAAAATCACTCGACGCGGTAAGAAATCCCATGGAAACCCCGTAATTTTCTGCCCAAGTCAGGTTGAAAAAGGGTAGCAATTCGATCTGGCCCTTCGCTTTTAGGTCCAATGGATGCATCACCATATATTTGGTGAACTGATCAACAAAGAATATCAGGACGGCGACGCACAGGCCGGTAATCCGGTTTTTCTTAATAGTGTCGGTCATGCATTGATTCCAAAATAGCCTGCGTCATCCTGAACTTGTTTCAGGATCTTCGGCGCAACTTGAATGAGATCCTGAAACAAGTTCAGGATGACGAATTTTGGGTTGGTCATGCGTTCAAAACCTTGTCACAGCGATCACACAGCGCGCCGTCTTCTTCGACTTCAGGCAGCAGACGCCAGCAGCGCCCACATTTGTGATTGTCTGTTTTGGTAACGGTGATTTCGCTACCGTCTTTTATATCCGCCACAATGCATAATTCGGCAAATTCGCTGCTATCCATGGGGAGATCGCCCATAGGATAGGTGACTTCTGCTTCCAGACTGGAACGGATGGTTTTTTCACGGCGCAGTGGTTCAATGGCTTCGGTGACATTAATCCGTGCGGTGCGAATATTTTCCCACTTCCCGGCTAGTTCAGCATCTGTCCAAGCGCTGTCGACTTCTGGCCATAGTTTCAAATGGATGCTGTCATTTTCATCCGGGAACCGGCTCTGCCAGATTTCCTCGGCCGTAAAGACCAACACCGGCGCGATATAGCGGGTGAGGGCATGGAACAAAATGTCCATGACCGTCCGATATGCCATGCGCTTGGGATCATCCGGGGCATCGCAATAGAGGCAATCTTTACGGATATCGAAGAAAAACGCGCTCAGGTCTTCTTGAGCAAAAGCGTTCAGCGCCCGCATATAAGGGCCGAACGCAAAATCATTCACATGCTGTTTCAGCTCCGCATCCACCTCTGCCAGACGGTGCAGAATATAGCGCTCCAGTTCCGGCATATCAGCCACGGCAACGCGGTCGCTATCCTGAAAATCGGAAAGTCCGCCGAGCATATAACGGAATGTGTTGCGCAATTTGCGGTAGCTGTCCGAAACCCCTTTCAGGATTTCGTCACCAATCCGGTGATCTTCGGTGAAATCGACGCTGGCGGCCCACAGCCGCAGGATATCCGCGCCTTGCACATCGATGATCTTTTTCGGATCAAGCGTGTTGCCGAGCGATTTCGACATTTTCTTGCCGTTTTTGTCGAGCGTCATGCCGTGGGTGAGCACGGCTTTATAAGGTGCGTGGCCTCTGGTGCCGCAGGATTCGAGCAGGCTCGACTGGAACCAGCCGCGATGCTGGTCGCTACCTTCGAGATAGAGGTCGGCAGGTTTTTTGCCATCCGTCCGCACATGGTCCGGCCATTTGCCGCTTTCCAGCACGAATGCGTGGGTGCAGCCGCTGTCGAACCAGACATCGAGAATATCGGTGATCACTTCATAATCATCGAGTACATGGTCGCTGCCGAGAAAATCCTGATGATCGGCGTTGAACCACGCATCCGCGCCGCCGGTCTTGAAGGCGGCGATGATCCGCGCGTTGACCGCCGGATCGTTGAGATACTCACCGCTCTTGCGATCGACATAGAGCGCAATTGGCACGCCCCAAGCGCGTTGGCGGGACAGCACCCAGTCGGGGCGGCCTTCGACCATCGATTCCAGACGGCGTCTTCCGCGCTCCGGTACGAAGCGGACTTCGTCACGAATTTCATGCAAAGCCGTTTCGCGGAGCGTTTTACCGCCAGCTGCTGCCATGTCTGTATCCATCGGTACAAACCATTGCGGCGTGCAGCGATAGATGATTTTTGCTTTGGAGCGCCAGCTATGCGGATAGCTATGCTGAAAATCATCGTTGGCCGAAAGCAGAGCACCTGCTTCGCGCAGATCTTCGCAGATCGGGCCAGCGCTGCTGACAAATTTCTTGTTGATCACACCGCCCGCGCGCTCATCGCCGCGTGGCAGCCAAGCCCAATCGTCGCGATAGACACCGTCCGCATCGACGGCAAATACCGGATTAATACCGTTTTTCTTGCACAGGTCGAAATCATCTTCGCCGTGGTCGGGTGCCATGTGGACAAGGCCGGTACCCGCATCGGTGGTAACGAAGCTTGAGCCGTCAAGGAAGGGCCGGGGCTTGGTGTAGAATTCACTGTCCGGGAACTTGTCAGCCATCGGGTGTTTGGCGGTGGCTCCGGCGAGTTCGGAGCCTTTCAATGCATAAACTTTTTTGATTTGAGTAGCCAAGCTGACTTCTCGACCTAATTCCTTGGAAACGGCTAGATCTAAGCGATCAAAAAACTGACCACGAAGCTTAGAAGCAATTAGCAATGTTTTGTTTTTGAGCACTTTCCAAGTTGGAGAAGCCTTGTCCTCGGGCATATTCATTGATGGAACTATGTCACGAGCAAAATGACCACCTTGTAGCTCCACAACATCGTATTCAACATCAGCCCCATAAGCCAAAGCCTGATTAACCGGAATCGTCCAAGGCGTCGTCGTCCAGATCACCGCATGAGCGCCAACCAGCTCCGGCGCATTCGGCGCCTCCACAATCTCGAACGCCACATCAATCTGTGTCGAGACAATATCCTCATATTCCACTTCGGCCTCGGCCAGCGCGGTTTTCTCGACCGGCGACCACATCACCGGCTTGGCGCCGCGATAGAGTTGTCCGGCTTCGGCGAACTTTAGAAGTTCGGTGACAATCGCCGCTTCGGCGTCATAATCCATCGTCAGATAGGGCTTGTCCCACTGCGCCAGGACGCCGAGCCGCTTGAATTCCTCGCGCTGCACATTGACCCAATTGTCGGCATAAGTCCGGCATTCGGCGCGGAATTCACTGGCCGGAACCTCGTCCTTGTTCAGCTTTTTCTTGCGATATTGTTCCTCGATTTTCCATTCAATCGGCAGGCCATGGCAATCCCACCCGGGAACAAACGGCGCGTCCTTGCCGAGCAGATTTTGAGACCTTACGACGAGATCTTTCAACGTCTTGTTAAGACTATGCCCTATGTGAATGTTTCCATTGGCATAAGGTGGCCCATCGTGAAAAATGAACTTTTCCTGCCCTGCACGGGACTTTCGCAACTTTTCATAAAGCCGGATATTCTGCCAACGCTCCAAAATTCCCGGTTCCTTGTTCGCAAGGCCGGCTTTCATCGGGAAGTCGGTTTTCGGCAAGAAAACCGTATCTTTATAATCTGGTGTTTTATCGGTCATGATTGCGGGGGATTAGGCGAGGTAGAGCGGGGACGCAAGCATGGTTTTTACCGGTACATGGCGTGCTTATTTGTGGATCGCCCAAAGCTGATCTGCGTTCCCGTTCGGATCAACCCGATGACATTCAGTATCTAATGGATTTGGCGTTTTAACCGAGCAGCTCTCGCGCCTTGTCGCAATCTTTCTTAATCTGTTCCATCAACGCATCGAGATCGTCATATTTCTCTTCGCCGCGCAGGAAATGATGCAGTTCGACTTCGATGATCTGCCCGTAAAGATCTTCGGAAAAATCAAAGAAATTGGGCTCGAGCAATTCTTTAGGCGGGTCAAAAGTCGGGCGGATGCCGAGATTGGCCGCGCCATTGACGACCCGTCCGTCGGGCATACGACCTTTGACTGCGTAAATGCCATATTTGGGGCGCAGATATTGGCCGACATCAATATTGGCAGTAGGAAAACCCAGCTTACGGCCATTTTTGTCGCCATGAATGACTGGGCCTTCAATAGCGAATGGACGGGTCAGCAGTTCGGTTGCCGTTTCGCAGTCACCGGCGATTAACGCATCACGGATGCGGCTGGAGGATATAATTTCTCCGCCGTCGCTGACTGGCCCGACCGTTTTGGTAGATAGGCCCAGCGGCGCACCGAGTTTCTTCATCACAGCAACATTGCCGGTGCGATCTTTGCCAAAGGTGAAATCGTCTCCCGTGACGATACCCGCTGCGCCATAGCGTTCCACGAGCAGTTTTTGGACGAAGTCCTCCGCCGTGGTTCCGGCGAGTTCTGCCCCAAATTCAAATACCAGCATGGCATCTGCCCCCGCAGCGGTAAACAAACGTTCTCGCTGATCCAAATTGGTGAGGCGAAAGGGAGGGGCATCGGGCCGAAAATGGCGGACGGGGTGCGGATCAAAAGTTGCTATAATTGCGGGCCGGCCTTCGGACTTTGCCCAATCGATCGCTTCTTGGGCCACGGCCTGATGGCCCTTGTGAAAGCCATCAAAATTGCCGAGCGCAATAATTGCACCACGTAAACTTTCTGGAATGTTATTTTTACCGCTTAACCGCATAATATTTGGGCTATTGGCGAGTTTCGGTTTTTTGTTCAACATTTTGTTTGGGCAAATCTTTCAAAGCCATCATCACTGCCTTGATAACACGCAGCGCATTAAGGCTCATCACGGCACGAATCTCGTCTTCCGTTTCCATAATAATGTGCCGCTACGGAGATCGAAAATCATCAAGCTGTCGTGCAGTTTTTGTATCTTAGCCGTAATTTTGGGCAGCGGTTTACCGTCAATCAGGTTCGTCTGTTTTTCAAAATGCTGGGCGCTAGTGTGAAAAAGCCAATAGCTGCAAGAACCACCAAGGTGAGCATAGCCAAAGAAAGTTTCTTTATCCGGACTGCCGCTTTAAAGTGACAAAGGAAAAGCTTGGTTTGCCGTCTTTAGCTTCGTGGTCTTCCCGTTCGGCTTCTTGCCAGATTTCGGGATCAAATGCCTCCATAGCCGTGTCACCTTCGGCGTCAATATGCACTTCGGTTAGTGCAATTCTATCCGCTTTGGGCAGGAACAACCGGTAAATTTCAGCACCGCCAATGACCGCGATATGTGGGGCATTGGCTATTTTAAGGGCTTCCTCGAAACTGTTAGCAATTTCCGCGCCATCGCCTTCCCAACTTTGGTCGCGGGTCAGCACGATGTGCCGGCGGCCCGTCAAAAGGCTGGGCAGGCTGTCAAAAGTCTTGCGCCCCATGATCATGGGCTTTCCTTGTGTCAGTGATTTAAAATGGCGCAGGTCAGCGGGCAAATGCCAAGGTAACATGCCATCCTTGCCAATCACGCCATTATTGGCACGCGCAAGGATTAAAATTATTTCGGGATGGTTCATAAGTTGCGCCTAGCCCAGATCAAATCATGTGCAAATCATAAAAATAATTTCGTGACATGGCCCATTTTACGGCCCGGCCGGCTTTCGCCTTTTCCGTAGAGATGGAGGCGATTTGCGGAGTCCAAAAGCAGGGCCTGCCATTCATCAGCATTGCCGCCAATAATATTGGTCATTTCAATCTTTTTGGCAGCCAATCCTGTATCACCGAGCGGCAATCTGCATATTGCCCGGATATGGTTATCAAACTGGCTGGTGACAGCACCTTCGATTGTCCAGTGCCCGCTATTATGGACGCGCGGAGCCATTTCGTTAAATATGGGGCCATTGTTTGTGGCGAAAAATTCACAGGTCAGTACACCGACATAGTTCATTGCCTGTGCCATTTTGGCGGCGAGGGCGCGGGCGGCCTCTTCCTGTTTCAGAATATTGGCAGGGGCGGGGATTAACGATTTCGCCAATATGCCATCTTCGTGGATATTATGCGGTGTATCCCAATAACGGATCGCTCCGTCTTGGCCGCGCACCAGAATGACTGAAAATTCCTGCGTGAATGTAACAAAGCCTTCTGCCACACAAGGTTGATGTCCGACCGCATCCCAATGGTCTGCGAGATTGTCGTCTTGTTTGATCCGCGCTTGACCCTTGCCATCATAGCCCATGCGGATGGTTTTCAATATGGCAGGACAGCCGACCTCTTTAATGGCCGTGTTTAACGAGGCCATGTCGATGACCTCTGCGAAAGGGGCCGTCGTGCCGCCTTGAGCGCGGGCAAAGTTTTTTTCAGCGACCCTGTTTTGCGCGATGTCTAGCGCGCCAATGGGCGGGTGGAGCGCTGAGCGACCTGCGATGGCGGCCAACGGTGCAACGGGCACATTTTCAAATTCAAAGGTGATGACGTCGCAGGCATCGGCAAATCTTCCCAGCGCTTCGATATCGTCATACGGCGCGTAGGTGAATTCTACGGCCACCTCGGCAGCCACGCTGAATTTATCCGGCGCATAGATATGACAGCGATATCCAAGCTGCGCCGCCGCGACCGCCAGCATACGGCCTAATTGACCGCCACCTAATATGCCGATAGTTGAACCAGGAGGAAGCGGTTTCATCGGGGCCAATTACTCCGGCTGTTCAGCGACAGCCGCGCTTTGGGCGGTGCGCCATGCATCCAGTCGACCGGCAAGTGAATCATCTTCATTGGCCAAAATGGCTGCGGCCAGCAAAGCAGCATTTTTTGCGCCTGCATCGCCAATTGCCAAAGTACCCACTGGAATTCCCGCTGGCATCTGCGCGATCGACAACAGACTATCGACCCCGTTTAACGTGCGGGATTGGATGGGGACTCCCAAAACCGGAACCCGCGTCATGGCGGCAACCATGCCAGGCAAATGCGCCGCGCCACCCGCGCCGGCAATTATTACTTTTAAATTCCGAGAGGTTGCCGCCTTGGCATAATCATAGAGCCGATCCGGTGTCCGGTGGGCGGAAATGATTTTGACTTCATGGGCAACATCAAGTTGTTCAAGGATTTCTGCCGCAAGGCGCATCGTGGTCCAGTCGGATTGACTGCCCATGATTATTCCAATTTGTGGAGGCGTTTGTGCTCCAATTTTCGGAGTTACTTCGGTCATGTCTGCACCTGAATAGTGTCGCGGAAGCAAAGTCGTTTAGCTGTGAAATGTCGTCCAGGCAATGCAGCAATGGAGATCGATGCTTTTTTCTGAATGTAACGGGACGTTATCGGAGCTTGGCCAGTAAATATTGACCAAGGTTGTTGACTAAATAGGTAATAACAAACTAAAGAATAATAAATCGCAAATACTTAGTTAAAAATATTTCCCTATCTAGGATAACAGGTTGACGAGCGAAGTCATCAGCAGAAAAGAAATCAGAGGAGGATGTACCAGTTGTGCGGCACTCCAGTCAGAAAATTTGCAATTAAAGGAGGCGCTGGCTGAAATGGAGCAGCGGGCAAATCATGATATTCTTACGGGATTGTCTAATCGCCGGTTTTTTATCGAAAGCTTAGAAAAGCGGATCGTACGTTGTCAGCGCTATGGTGACAATACGGCCCTGCTCTTTCTTGACGTCGACAATTTAAAGTCTGTTAATGATCGTTATGGCCATGGTGCCGGGGATCGCTTGTTGATCCGTTTTGCCGAGATTTTGAAGGGTAATGTCCGCGCCAGTGACTTGGTAGCGCGGATTGGTGGTGATGAATTTGCGTTGTTACTGGATAATCTTGACGGTGATGAAGTCGAACAGAAAATCCTGTCTCTGATACGGCGCATCAAATTGGCTAATCTGGAATATAATGGCCAGAAACTGAAACTAGGCGCTGCGATTGGTTACAGTTTTATAGGGCCGAAAGATACGGTTCTTGCGCTAATGTCGCGAGTGGATGAAGCGATGTACCGATCAAAAACTACCGGTACTTAGACAGTTTCTCTACTATCGCTCTGACAGATAATAGCGCTCGACTTCATTGAGATCATCATCAAGATTATAGATGATCGGTTGACCGGTCGGAATTTCCAGCCCAGTAATTTCATCATTGGAGATACCCGATAGATGCTTGACTAGGGCGCGAAGACTGTTGCCATGAGCAGAGATTAACACCCGTTTGCCCGATTTCAGTTCTGGAGCGATTCTGGTCTTCCAATAAGGTAGAACGCGGGCAATAGTGTCTTTCAAACTCTCTGTCGCTGGTACTTCTATGCCAGCATAGCGTGGATCGGACGACATCTGATATTTGCTGTCCGCTGCCATGGGCGGCGGCGGGGTATCAAAGCTGCGGCGCCAGATATGCACTTGATCATCGCCATGTTTTTCGCGGGTCTCCTGTTTATTGAGACCAGTTAGCCCGCCATAGTGGCGTTCGTTCAGCCGGTAATTTTTTTCCACCGGCAACCACAACCGGTCCATTTCTTCTAGTGCCAGGTTGAGCGTTTTGATCGCACGCGTTTGCAAGCTGGTGAAGCAGAGATCCGCGTCAATGCCCTTAGCTTTCATCAGACGCCCTGCTTCGCGCGCTTCTTCAATGCCTTTTTCGGTCACATCAACATCCCACCAACCCGTGAAGCGGTTTTCCAGATTCCATTGTGACTGGCCATGACGGAGAAGGATAAGTTGAGGCATGTGGTGTCCTTATTTTTACTGTTGTGGCTTCTCTAGCGGCGAAGGCTTTCAACGCCAAGCGGGTTATTTTTTCATATTTGGGACAGAAAGCTATATTTTTATCCAGTTGGCTCGGACAAAATGGAAAAATGTCGAGCTGCCCGCGACAGCGACATCAGTGGAACCGACCAGTCCGAATGAATCAAGCCCGCTACCAATCTAGCCTTCCAAAGTGTCTCTTTTTTGCAACGGCTATCCTTTTTATTAACATTGATGTGAATATCTCCTTGATCTAATTGGCCGATTAACCGAACCTGTGCGCCTAACCATCGTTAAAAGATCATAACCCTTCCCCGTTTTTCAGGGGCAAATGACAAGCGACGGTAAAAGTAAACGGGAGAGAATGTTATGAAGAATTTGAATCGCGTCCTTATGGCTGCGTTATGTACCAGTGCGATGACAGCACCTGCTTTTGCGCAAGATACTGGCACCGAAGACATTGATGACAGCATCATTATCGTTACGGCTACCCGGCGTGCGCAAGATGTCCAAGATATTCCTTTAGCAGTGACCGCGGTAAGTTCGGCTCAGTTGGAACAGCAAGGTGTTGTAAACGTTCAAAATATTGGCAGCGTTTCTCCTAGCTTTTCGACCTCTAATGCTCAAACCGCATCAGGTACGGTCGTTTTGCGAATCAGGGGTGTTGGCACGACGTCCAATAACATCGGATTTGAATCTGCCGTCGGTATTTTCGTCGATGGTGCCTATCAATCACGCCCCGGTGTTGCTCTTGGCGAATTTGTCGACGTCGAACGCGTCGAAGTTCTACGCGGTCCACAAGGGACTTTGTTCGGACGGAATACGTCTGCTGGTGCATTGAATATCACCAATACAAGCCCGGATCTGAATGAATTTGGTGGTTTTGTGAATGCTACTTATGGCAATTTTGACCATATGAGTGTTCAAGGTGCAATCAATGCTCCAATTATTGAAGACGCGCTGGCACTGCGCGTAACCGGTGCTTATCGTAAGCGTGATGGCTATGTGAATATTATCGACCGCAACGGCGACAAGGTGGGCGATTCCAATAATGTCGATCAATATCTTGTTCGCGGGCAGTTGGCTTATGAGAGTGACGGGGGAGTTCAGGCCCGTTTGATTGTCGACTATTCTAAGAGTAATGCCAGCTGCTGTGCGGCGATTGAGGTTCAGCAATCTGGTGTGGAAACGGCGGGCCTTTTCGGCGCCGTCGGCTTAGGCGCGCGGGGCGGAATGTCGGCTCCGCACGTTGCAATTTCTGCATTTGATACGGTAGCTGCGCAGCGCGCGGTGGATAATCGCATCGCAACATCCGATCAACGGGCAGATCCGTCCAGTGATCAATGGGGTGTGACCGGCGAAATCGAATTTCCACTCGGCGACAATGCCGACATTATTTATATCGGTTCATACCGCGAATATCGGGCAGAAGAAGCCTATGATTCAGATTTCTCGGGTTTGGACGTTTTCAACGTTTTGCCGGGCGGTGGCACCGCCATCGACACGATGACGCACGAACTGCGCGTTCAGGGTGAAGCGTTTGATGGTGCTCTGGATTGGCTAGTTGGTGGCTATTATTCCGATGAAAGCATTAATCAGACCGTTAATTTTGGTCTGGGTCAGGATTATGATCGTTTAGTGGGCGCTCTGCTGGCTGCAAGTTCAGGCGGAGCTACACTGAATCCGGCAGACGCTTTGTATGCTGGTGGTGCAACATTCTTGGGCGCAACACCACTACAGAATTTGACGGGTGTTGACCCCGCGACGGTGCGTACGACCAATGCTTATACACAGAGCAGTAAAAGCTGGTCGATTTTCACGCATAACACACTGGAAGTCGCCGATGGTCTTAAGTTGACAGTCGGCTTGCGCTATTCGGATGAAAGTAAGGATGGGTCATTCACCCAGCCAGCTATCACCAACAATGTTTGCCCAGCGACTTTGGGGCAGTTTGCGGCAGGAAATATTGTACCAAGCGCAACTCTTATCCCGACTGTACTCGGCCTCGGTTGCTTTGCTTTTGTGGCGCCGGCTATTGGTACGGATGCTATTGCATTCCCGTTGCCGCGTCCGTTCGTCAGCAAGTTTAATGACGAAGAGCTAATCTACACCGGTAAAGTGAGCTATGAATTCGCTGCACCGGTCACCGTCTATGGCAGCTTTACGCATGGTTATAAATCGGGTGGCTTTAACCTTGATTCCACAGCGGCTGCAGGCGGCGCTGATCCACGCTTTGCTTCTGAAGAAGTGGATGCTTATGAAGTTGGCTTAAAAGCGAAATTTCTGGATAATGCGGTGACCCTGAACGTTGCTGGATTTCATGAGGAGTTCTCTAACTTTCAGGTACTTGAATTCACTGGTGCGCAGTTCCAGACGTTTAACGTTCCCGTTGCAAAATCGACTGGTTTAGAAATTGAGATGGTAGCGCGTCCCAGTGATAATCTAACGTTCAATGGCGGCCTGACCTATACGGATGCCAGATATCCCAATAATTGTGCTGGTACGCAAACAAATGTTGCAAATGTGGTAAGCCTATGCGGAAATTCGCTGACTAACGCTCCGAAATGGGTGGCTATCATGGGTGCGACCTATGATCGCAATATTGGAGAAAATCTGAAATTTTTCGTCAATGGCCAGTTGCGGATGGAAAGTGATCGCCGGACGTCAACGCAAGCCACGGAAGTTCCTTCGGCTCAGCAAATTGCAGCTGCTGGAAGTGTTCAGGCTGCGGTTGACGCAGCTCCATTGGTTCCGTTCGATGTTCAGGATGGTAATATCAAGATCAATATGCGTGCCGGTATCGGTGATATTGATGGCGCATGGGGTATTGAAGCCTGGGTTACCAACCTGACCAATGAAATTACGCGGGGCGTAACCTTCAACACGGTGCTACGCTCTGGTTCACGGTCGGCCTTTATTCAGGAACCACGTATGTTTGGTGTGACTCTTCGCGGGAAATTTTAAACAAAGCAGAAAATTTGGGGCATTTCGTCACCACTGAAAAGGGGGCCGGTATTTCCGGCCCCCTTTTTTGGGCTTTTAATTGATGCTGGTTGCGCGGCTAAAGGATCGGTGCAAAAACTAGTCTATGAAAAATTATAGTTTTCAAACCGTCCCCATCCTCCATTTTGGCGAGGGATGTATCTCGATACTGCCCGAACAAGTTGCTGCGTTAAATACTAACCGGCCACTTATTGTCACCGATAAAGGCATTGTTAGCGCCGGTCTTATCGCTCCGGTGGAAGAGGCGCTTGCCGCCGCTGGAATAACTGCTCGGATTTTCGACGCAGTGGTTGCCGACCCTCCTGAAGTGGTAATCCAGCAAGCCATTGCAGTGGCAAAGGCGGCTAGGGTCGATATTATCATCGGCCTTGGCGGCGGTAGCTCTTTAGATACAGCCAAGGTTGTAGCTGCGCTGGCGGTGGACGGCGCGCAACCGCTTTCTGAGATTTACGGCGTGGGCCAATTGGCCCGTAAAGGCCTACCGACCATATTGATTCCAACAACATCGGGCACCGGTTCGGAAGTAACAGCAGTTTCAATCCTGACCACGGGTGAAACGACGAAGGCGGGTATTGTTTCCCCGCATTTATTTGCAGATGTCGCGATTCTTGATCCTTTACTAACTCTCGGCCTTCCTACCGATGTGACTGCAGCGACAGGTATTGATGCGATGGTTCATGCGATAGAGGCCTATACTGGCCGCAATGCCAAAAACCCGACATCCGACATGTTAGCGATTGAAGCGCTGAAATTGCTGACAGCCCATATCGAAACGGTCTGTTTTGACGGCGGTAATTTGGCTGCGCGCGAGGCTATGTTGCGCGGGTCTATGCTGGCGGGACAGGCATTTGCAAATTCGCCGGTGGCGGCGATCCACGCTCTCGCCTATCCATTAGGGGGAATTTATCATATTCCTCATGGTCTTTCCAATGCGCTGGTCATGCCGCATATTATGCGATTTAATCTCAGCGCTGCGGCGGTGCATTATGCTGAGCTAGCAGATGCGCTGAATATACCCAAAACCGGTCCCAATAGCGCCGAAGCTCGGGCGCAAGAATTAATAGATTGTCTGGAGAATCTGGCGGTGACAGTCAAAGCACCGCGGCGCCTGCGTGACTTGGGTATTGGCGAGGACGCGGTTGACGAACTGGCAGAGGCGGCGATGTTGCAAACCCGTTTGTTGGTAAATAATCCAAGAGAGTTGAACCTCGCTGATGCAAAAAGGATTTACGTCAATGCCTGGTAATGCCCGGACGCAGCCGCCTTTATGGAACGACTATCGTGCTGGTTCCGCGATCACCACACGTTGGAATGACAATGATCCTTATGGCCATGTCAATAATGCGGTCTATTATTTCTGGTTTGATTCTGCGGTAAACCGCTATCTGATCGAGCAGGGTGCGCTTGATATTAAAAAAAGCGACGTGATTGGTTTGGTGGTGAAGACAAGATGTGAATATTTTGCTCCAATTGCTTTTCCCGATCTCGTCGAGGTACGTATAAGAGTTGAAAAATTAGGCCGTACCAGCGTTACTTATGGTGTCGGCTTGTTTCGGGGCGAGGAAAAAACCGCATCGGCAGCGGGGAGTTTTACGCATGTCTATGTCGACCGGCAGAGCAGACGGCCTACACCTTTGCCCACCCTGTTGCGTAACGTGCTGGAGTCGATATCGATTTAATCGAAATCATTTGAAACATGCCCTTCCACAGGTTTAGGGCTCACGGAATTTTATCATGATTTCTAACGGCCCGAAAATAACTAAGTCCGTGCAAGGCACCCCATTCCTCCCGATAGGTTCAGTGCTGTCTGGGCTGGCTTTTTTCTGCCTAATGGACGTAACGATGAAAAGTCTCGGCATGGCGATGGGGGCTTATAATGCGATATTTTGGCGGGTATTATTGGCACTGTTATTGGTCGCTATGCTCTATTTCGCGCGTCGCCCCAAAATGCCGGCGAGACCGACGCTTATCATCCATCTTCAACGGGGCGCTATTACGGTTTTCATGGCTTTCTTATTCTTTTGGGCGTTGGTTCGTGTGCCGATAGCCGAAGCTATCGCAATTTCTTTCATTGCACCGATTATAGCCCTTTATCTGGCGGTGGTTTTCTTAGGGGAGACTGTTCACCGCAACGCGATCTTTGCTTCCATCCTTGGACTAGCGGGAGTTGTGGTTATTGGCTGGGGCAGAATAAGCGGTGATTATACTACTGACGAACTGCTGGGCTTTGGTGCGATCCTATTGTCAGCGCTGCTTTATGCCGCCAATCTCGTTATCCAACGCAGCCAGGCCTTGCTTGCCGATCCCATAGAAATTAGTTTTTTTCAAAATCTCATAATGGGTGTCAGCTATCTATTGGTTGCGCCATTTTGGGCGGTACTTCCCAAAATACAATATGCACCGGAAATTTTGGCGGCAGCCTTACTTTCGATTATCTCGGCGTTGTTCATGGCCTGGGGTTATGCCCGGGCACAGGCACAGGTTCTGATTAATCTGGAATATAGCACCTTTATCTGGGCCGCGATTTTTGGGTGGGTGTTCTTTTCGGAACCCGTCACTTTGCCAACAATTTTGGGCACGGTGCTGATTGTTGTCGGTTGTATATTGGCTACCCGCCGCGGTCGACAAGTCGCGCATGTTGAACCGACAATGGTTTGATGTTTCGATGACTCTGAAAATCAAAAACCGTGATGCGCGCCGATTATGGCTTAATCGGCAAGGCTTGTCACGCACACCGACCGGACCGCTAGACCTATTGCAGACCATAAAAAATTTGGGATTTGTCCAGCTCGACACGATCCGCAATGTTACCCGCGCCCATCACCATATTTTGTGGAGCCGCAACCAGAATTATCGGGAACCGATGCTGAACAAGCTGCTGAGGAAAGACCGGTCCGTGTTCGAACATTTTACCCATGACGCATCCATACTACCGATGGAATATTACCCGGTTTGGCAGCGCCAGTTTCGCCGGCTTGGAGCACGCGGAGGTAGGCATAAAGCCATGGATGCGGCGAGCATTGCGGCGATTAGGGCGCGTATTTTCACGGAAGGGCCGTTATCGACACATGCGTTTGATACGAAGATTATAGGCAAGAAGGAAATGTGGGCCCGCCCACCGCATAAACGAGTTTTGGATCAGCTATGGTATGCCGGGGAACTCGCAACGTCGCATCGCGAGAATTTCATAAAATATTACGATTTGAGCGAACGGGTGGTTCCGGCCGTTTATCGGGACATCGCACATAGTGACGAATATCAGATGGACTGGTTGTGCAAGGCCGCGCTGGATCGACTCGGTTGTGCTACATTAGGAGAGATTCAGAGGTTTTGGGCCGCGCTCGATGCAGCGGAGGTTAAATCATGGGCAGGCAAGGCGGTAGATTACTTGGTACCAGTTGAAATAGAAACTATGACTGGTGACTGGGTTAGTATGGTTGCTGCGCCAGATATCGAGGCGCTGTTAGCAGAGGCTGGAGCACCAACATCACGGTTACGAATATTGAGCCCTTTTGACCCGGCGGTGCGGGATCGCACCCGGCTCGCGCGGCTATTTGGTTTTGACTACCGTATCGAGATTTTTGTCCCTGCCGCCCAGCGGCGTTGGGGCTATTATGTCTATCCACTGCTGGAGCGAGATCGATTTGTCGGCCGTATTGAATTGAAGGCAGACCGAAAGGCGGGAATACTGAAAGTGATCCAGATTTGGCCAGAATCCTATGTGAAATGGAACGGTGATCGCACGGACAAGCTTGACGCTGAGCTGGCTCGGCTTGCCTGGTTGATTGGGGCGGATACAGTTGACTGGCAATGCGGACGCTTGATCAGTTAAGGTAAGGTTCGAGTTGACCCTTAACTCTATTTAACAACGGCGCTAAAGCGCAACTCACCAGATGCACCGGCTGCAATAGCCTTGGCAAAGGTCCAACGGATATGGGTGACGTCGCTGGGCTGCGCAGCGCGGGTGATAATGGTGCTTTTTAATTCTGCGTTTTCATCCGCTGCTTCCGTAACGGATAGATCAGTTAGTTTACCGAAATTCTGCCCCCCATCGACGGAAATCAAGGCCCAATCTTCGCTGACGTTTATAAAGGTGACCGCTGTATGGACAGGATTGTTAACGACGAAACCGGTTACTGATGTGCTGCCCGTATTGCGATAGCTATTCACGAAAATCAGCTTGTCGCCGGGAGTGACTTTGACATCGCTTGGCGTGTAAAGTTTAACGACAGTTTGACCAGCCGTGTCCTGTTCGGTGCGTTCCACCAGAACTTTGCTCTCTATTTTCACATTAGCCTGCGGATCATCCGCCTGAACAGCTGGTTGTAGCGGGGCGGCAGGCGCGGCTTGTGCCGCAGTCACTCCAGCAGCCAATATGCCAACCACGATCACTGCTTCGATCAATATGGCGCCAATTTTCGACATAATTTCACATTCCCACTTTTTGTAAACCCGGTTAGATCGGCCCGTCCGTATCATCCGACAAAATATGCGCAAACTTAGTTAACGAGTGATTAAGATAGGCGATATGGGTGCGGGCTGTATGCGGATTGCGCGCCAACAGTTTGTGCGGAATGTCTTGATACATAATGACAGACTGTCTGGCTAATTAATGCACCTGTCAGAAACGACTCTATTTCATTAGCTTCCGGCAGAACCAGCGGTTAAAGAAACAGCATGGGTCTGTCCGCGTTTCGCATTCGCTATTTCACGTTGCCGGTAGGGGTAGTCCTTGCGGCCTCATCCTTCATTATTTCGCCGCCCGCTGCATCGCAAAATAGTGAAATTGAGAGCGAAGATGTGGGTAATGAGCCAGATTTGGAACTGCTCGACCCCGACAAGCCATTAACGGAATTCTCTGATTTTGGTGTGGATTGGCCCAATCTTGATGCGCAAGCTGCCGATATTTCTGAAACACAGCAAGAAGTTGAGGAAACCAGTCGCGATCTCGAAATGGATCGACGCCTTTCGGATGACGGAGAGATTGCTCCCATTGATAACGAAATAGTCGATCTCGAAATGGTACCGAATGATAGCAGTTTGGAGCCGGAACAACCAGCTTCTGCTAATTATCAACCGGCCGACGGGCTAACGGAACGGGACTATGAAATCCGCTTTTCCGGCCTGCCAGATAATTTAGATGCGATGTTCAATGAACGCTTTCAAACATTATCCGCCCTGAAGGAGTATAAGGGGACAGAAGCCAATTTTGCGCAAATCAAGCGACGTGCGGAAACGGACCGTGAACTGGTTGAGCGGTTATTACGTATTGAAGGCTATTATGATGCGATTGTTCGTAGCCGCTTTGCAGCCGGGAAGGGCACCGATGTTGCGGTTACAATAGCAGTGACTGCTGGTCCGCAATATAAACTTGATGAAATTACGTTGGATGGCATTGATAGCGCCGAAGGCGACGATCCCCAATTATTCCGCAAGGCATTTGGACTACAATCGGGCGGCATTATCAACAGTGATGCGATTGTCGTTGCGCGCGCCAACCTTGACCAAGAAATGGCGGAAACTGGTTATGCCTTCGCCGAAACTGGAGAGCCTGAGCTAGTCATTGACCATGCAGAGCGCGCGGGCGATTTGGACATCGTTGTTACGCCCGGCAGCAAATATGTCTTTGGTTCGATACTGATGCAAAATACCGAGCTTTTCGGGCCTGACCACACCGCATTGATAGCGCGCTTTGATGAAGGTGACCTTTATAAGCAGTCCGACGTTGAAGATCTTCGTCGAGCCCTGATCGCGACCGGACTGATATCTACCGTGACTCTGAAGCCGATTGCGTCTGGGGATGAGCCGGGTGTCGTAAACCTTGCTGCTAATATCACGCCTGCACCGTTGCGAACAATATCCGGTGAGCTTGGCTATGGGACGGGGGAGGGATTGCGTTCCGCGGTCAGCTGGGAACATCGTAACTTCTTCCCACCAGAGGGGTTGATCAGGCTGACAGGGGTTTTGGCAACACAGGAACAATCGGGTAGCGTAACTTTCCGGCGCAACAATTATCGGCGGCGGGATAATGTGCTGAACGGTCAAGTGGCGCTCAGCAACATTACTAATTCGGCATATGAAGCACGAACATTTGCTGTCTCCGCTAGTCTGGCGCGGCAAAGTAATCTCATTTTCCAGAAGAAATGGAACTGGTCAGCCGGGATTGAACTGCTCGCATCGCAGGAACTGGATATTAACGGCAATAACCAGACAACCTCGAGGGATATCTTCTTCATCGGAGCATTGCCCGTGACATTGGCTTATGATGGAAGTGATAATCTGTTGGACCCGACTACCGGGTTTCGCCTCAGTGCAAGACTATCGCCCGAGGCATCGCTACAGTCCGGCAGCTTCTATTACGCGCGCAGTCAGCTTGATGGCAGCGCCTATTATCCCGTGTCCGATAAAATTGTCATAGCGGGACGGGCACGGTTTGGATCCATCGTCGGCGCCGGTAGTAACCGGATTGCGCCATCACGGCGTCTCTATTCCGGCGGCGGCGGTTCTGTTCGCGGGTTCGGCTTTCAGCGTATTGGTCCGCGCGACGTGAATAATGATCCTGCAGGCGGCCGTTCGCTGGTTGAATTTTCACTTGAAGCGCGGGTCCGGCTAGATGCGTTCGGGGGCAATTTCGGCGTGGTGCCGTTTATTGACGCCGGTAATGTTTACGTGAATTCACTACCGGATTTTACCGGCCTGCGTTTCGGCACCGGTTTGGGCATGCGCTATTATAGCGATTTTGGCCCTATTCGTGTTGATGTTGGTACGCCGATTAATCCGCAGCCGGGCGATTCCCCGATTGCCGTCTATGTATCGCTTGGTCAGGCATTTTGATGGTAGAAGAACAGCCTGTACCAGACATACCGGAATTGGTGGAGGTCAAGCACCGCCGCCTGATCCCGCGCGCGATCATGGTTTTATTGGCTGTGGTCTTGTTGGTTGTCGTTACTGCGCTAGCCGCAGCAGCTTATTGGCTGGATAGTGATAGCGGACATGTATTCCTAATCGATAAGGTTGAGGGGCTAGAGCGCGACGATGGCCTGCGTATCGGTATCGGTGGGATTAATGGATCGATATATAACGAGATGGAGATTGTAGATCTCGAGATCGCGGATCCCACAGGTGTCTTTTTTCAAGCGGGGAGCGTCGCGATTGATTGGAATCCGCTGGCGTGGATTTTTAACGAACTGAATATTTCAAATGCGGTGGTTGCTAAGGCGCGTTTGGACCGTTTGCCTAAACTGATAGATACGCAAGAAGATAAGCCGTTGCTGCCCGACTTTGATATTTATCTGGGCGCATTTCGAGCCGATAATCTGGCCTTGGGCAAAGTCATTACAGGCGAAGAACAGCGCGCTGATTTGTCTGGCGCCATTGATATCCGGTCCGGGCGCGCCATGGTCGTGCTGGATGCTGCGACGACCCGGAGCGGCGACAAGATCAACGTGATGCTGAACGCTGAACCAGAGCGAGGAAAACTCGACCTGAATGCAGATATCACGGCACCGGCCGGTGGAGCGATATCTGCTTATCTGGGGGTTAAGCAAGATTATAATATGACAATTTCCGGTAAGGGGGATTGGGCCAAATGGATTGGCGAGCTTTCGGTGAAAAGTGACGACGAGCAACTTGCCCAAATCAAATTGGATGCGCGTAAGGGGCTGTTCGGATTTGATGGCAGCATATCACCGGCGTTAATGCCGCGGGGAATTGGACAAAAGCTGACCGCGCCTAATCTCGCCGTAAATGGAAATGCTTCTATAGAAAACCGGCTCGTTGCGATTGACTTGGCGGCGCGATCTAATGCTGCGATTTTAACCGTGAAAGGCGGTATCGATCTTGCCCGCAATGCACTGGATGCGCTACGTGTCGAACTTGATATGCGCAATCCCGGAGCATTGGTCGCTAATATGAAAGCGCAGGATCTGGAACTAAAAGCGCTGCTCAATGGCAAATTTGCCGAGCTGCGTTATCAATATTTGCTGACCGCGCCGCAATTGGCTTTTGACAAAACTTTGCTCAGCAATGTCAAAGCGTCGGGAGAAGGACAGCGCGATTCAAAGGGATTTGATATTCCGGTAGATTTGGCAGTTAGTTCGCTAATTGGTAAAGGCGATTTGCTCAAACAACTTTTGTCCGGCTTCAAGGGAAAAGCTTTTTTGCGCTTGGAAGACGGCAGAATTGCCGGAGAGAATGCCGTTATTACAACGAACACGGTCAGGGCAACTGCGGATATTAAAGTACAATTGGCAACCGGCGTATATCAGATCGATATAGATGCGCAGGCCGCAGGATTTGCGGTGCAAGGCGTTGGCCTGGCAGACATAACCGCCACGCTTGAATTGGCTCCGGGTGCAGGAGGGATAAAGTTGACTGGCGATGTTGTGGCCAGATCGCGGCGATTTGATAATGGATTCCTTCGCGAATTAGGCGGCGGATTACCGGTAGTGAAGACCGGAATTTTACTGGGTGATGACAAGAAGTTGCGCTTCCCTAATTTGAATATTCAGGCACCAAAGCTCAGTCTTTCGGGCGATGGTGTGCAGCAAACTGCGACCATATTTCAATTTAAAGGACGCGGACAGCATGACCGATATGGCCGGTTTAATTTGGCGCTTGATGGGCCGCTCGCCCGGCCAAAAATCGCAATTTTGCTTGAAAGTCCACTACCTGCGGCTGGCGTGACTGCGGTGCAACTGGATCTTGACCCGGCCACAAACGGGTTTAACTTTACGGCGAAAGGCGGTTCGACCTTGGGGCCGTTTAGCGGCGATGGTGTAATTATCACGGTGGCAGGGCAAGAAGCACGGGTGCGGATTGACCGGCTTTTGGTATCTGACACTTTGGCTACAGGGACAATCACCCCGACTAGCGATGGCCTTGCTGGTAATTTGGTGATTAGCGGCGGCGGAGTAAACGGCAATGTTTTGTTCGTGCCCAGCGCAAACCGACAGCTTATCCGCACGAATCTGAAGGCTGAAAATGCGCGCTTTGAAGGCCCGCAGCCGATACTTATTCGGATCGGTGTTTTGGAAGCGGATATCGTTCTGATCGAAGGCCGGTCCGATGTAACCGCAACTTTACGTGCGCAAGGGATTAGCAGAGGGAAGCTCATGATTGGCCGGATCGCTGGTAATGCCAAGCTGACCAATGGTACGGGCACCGCCACCTTTTCTGTCGCAGGGACGCGCGGCAGTACGTTTAATTTTCAGGCGAAAGCCGAAATAACGCCTGATCGCTATATGATGACCGGCAGCGGCCTGTTCGAAGGCCGTAGGCTGCAACTGGCACGCCCCTTAGAGCTGCGCCGGGTCGATGGCGGCTGGGCTGCATCTTCGACGACGTTGAGCTATGGCAGCGGCTCAGCCCGTTTTTCCGGCCAATGGGCGAGCGGAACATCACGACTTGATCTGACGTTATCGAAAATTCCACTGGCGTTAGTGGACATCGTGGCCAATGACCTTGGTTTGGGCGGACAGGTTAACGGTACCGTTAAATTGACCCAGACGCGGTCGCAAATGCCAGTCGGTGAAGCAAAGCTGAACATTAAGGGGCTTACACGCTCTGGACTGATACTGACATCCGTACCGGTTGACGTGGGTTTAAATATCGCCATCTCGAACCGCAATGCCGCCGCGCGCGGAATTATAAAGTCGCAAGCGAAGACGATCGGTCGTTTTCAGGGTCGGATCACCGGTTTAGGCGGCGGCAACTGGAAAGATGAATTGCTTCGCAGTCCACTATTCGCTCAGGCGCGGTTTAACGGCGCGGCTGATGCCCTGTGGCGGCTCACCGGGGTTGAGACTTTCGATTTGACCGGCCCGCTCGCGGTGAGCGCTGATGTTAGCGGAACACTCGCGAATCCGCAGATCAGCGGACTGTTGCGCACCAGCAACGCACGGTTAGAAAGTGGACTAACCGGCACGGTCATCTCTGATATTAAAGCACAAGGCCGGTTTGATGGTTCGCGGCTCGTGATGCCCAATATTACCGGCACTACGCGGGGTGGTGGATCAATAAGCGGCAGCGGCAATTTCAATTTCGCGGTCGGTCCTGGAGAAGGTATTGGTATCATACTTGATCTCACTGCCCAAAATGCCCGGCTTATTGCCCGCGATGATTTTTCTGCGACTGTGACGGGGCCGATCCAGATTCGCAGTTCTGTAGATGGAGGCCTGATATCCGGCGACGTGACGCTGAACCGCAGCTTTTTTCAATTTGGTAATGCAAGCGAAACGGTCGCGCTGCCGCAGATTAAAGTGCGTGAGATAAACCGCCGGGCTGATGAACGTCCCCGCGCCGTGCGCGACCGTCCATGGCGTTTTGCGCTCAATGCTGATGCCCCCAATCGCTTGCAAGTCGAGGGGCTTGGCCTAGACAGCGAATGGCGCGCGAATTTCAAGGTGACTGGCCCGGTTGATAATTTCGCGATGATCGGCAGTGCGGACCTCATTCGCGGAAATTATACTTTTGCAGGGCGCCGTTTTCAGCTTCAACGTGGGAATATTCGTTTCACTGGGAATCGGCCACCAAATCCGGTGCTGGATATTGAAGCAGAAGCAGCTTTGACCGGACTTAATGCCACAATCAATGTGACGGGCTCCGGCAATAGCCCTGAAATTGCGTTTAATAGTGTTCCAGCACTGCCTCAGGATGAGCTATTGTCCCGCATATTATTTGGCGCATCCATTTCTGACCTTTCTGCGCCAGAGGCTGTGCAGCTGGCTGCCGCCGTCGCATCGCTCAATAGTGGAGGCGGACTTGATCCGATCAATCAGCTTAGGAAAGCTGTTGGGCTCGACCGTTTACGTATCTTGCCGTCCGACATAGATAGCGGTCAGGGCACGTCCATTGCTGCCGGAAAATACATTACCCGTCGCGCTTATGTCGAATTGATCACGGATGGCAAAGGTTATAGCGCAACAACGCTGGAATTCCAGATAACCCGTTGGCTATCAATATTGTCGAGCATATCCACGATCGGTCGGCAGAGTGCGAACGTACGGGTTTCTAAAGACTATTGAGTAAAGTTGTGAAGTGTGCGGTCATTGCATGACTGCGCAAATTTATTGATTATATGAGGTTGCATGCAAATTATAAGAGAGTTCGGGCCGCTTCGCGACGCCCTGAAAAATGTACGGCAAACAAAGAATATCCTAGGATTGGTTCCGACCATGGGTGCCTTGCACGCAGGCCATATGCATTTGGTGGAGACCGCAATGTCACGCTGCGATGCTGTTATAGTGTCGATCTTTGTTAATCCGACACAATTTGGCGCAGGCGAAGATCTTGATGCTTATCCTCGCAAGGAAGCCGAAGATGCGGCGCTTTTGGAAGCCGCCGGAGTAGACCTGCTCTGGGCACCGACAGTTGATCAGATCTATCCTGAAGGTTTTGCCACTAATGTGAGTGTGAGCGGGGTCAGCGCAGGGCTATGCGGTGGATCACGGCCCGGACATTTTGACGGTGTGGCAACGGTAGTTGCAAAATTGTTCAATCAGGTACGGCCCGAGGCCGCTTTTTTTGGTGAGAAAGATTATCAGCAACTGGCGGTGATCCGGCGGATGGCCCGGGACCTTGATTTTACGCATGATATTATTGGTGTTCCGACTGTGCGAGATACGGATGGCTTGGCGCTATCCTCTCGCAACGCTTATTTGACGCCGCAGCAGCGTGGGCAGGCAGTTGCATTGCCTGAAACCATGCAGGCGGCGGCTGGCGCAATCGGCAATGGCGGTGATATCGCTGCCATTCTTGACGCCGCAAAGGCAAAATTGCTGGTATCGGGTTTTCATAAAGTTGATTATTTGGAACTGAGGAATGCCGATACGCTGGAAAATATGACGGTTTTTGCCAATCCGGCGCGATTATTGGCCGCAGCCCATATTGGTAGCACCAGATTGATCGATAATATCGCTGTAGCTTAGGGACCGCGCGGGTTTCATTAACCTTGAAAAATTATGTAAAATATCGGTTTTTCGACGTTTTGAAGGATCATTTGTCCAGTTTCCGTCGGACTTGTTAACCATTTTTTTATTAAATTTCTGCGAAAGTCCGATTGTCGCCAAATTTGGTACAACAAAACAGGGACTTGAAGACTATGGGCAACAGCATGAAAAGCGCAGCTTTCTTGATTGAAAGCCGACTTGCAGAAGCAGCAAACGGTAGTAGTAATGCTTATTTTGACTTGGGCGTAATTTACTCGACCGGTTCAGACGGTATTGATGTTGATCTAATCGAAGCACATAAATGGTTTAATCTGGCATCACTATCCGGTCATGATGAGAGCAAAACTTGTCGCGCCGAAATTTCACTGGAAATGACTGCTCGAGAAATTGCCGAAGCGCAGCGCGAAGCGCGCAGCTGGCTGCAGGCAACCGCACGCCGCGCCGCTTAAAAAACTAACAGGATTTCTTAAACGGACCCATTTCGGCAAGAAATTCGATATCAGCGGCAACTGCTCGCCGCTCCCGATCCAGATAGTCGGCTATGGCCGTTCGAAATCCTGGATCGACAATATAATGCGCCGACCATGTCGGCACGGGTTGATAGCCACGCGCTAGCTTATGGCTCCCCTGCGCACCCGCTTCCACATATTTCAGTCCGCGCGTGATGGCCGCATCAATCGCCTGATAATAACAAATCTCGAAATGCAGAAATGGCACATCGCGGGTACAGCCCCAATAACGGCCGTAGAGAGTGTCTTCCCCGATAATGTTGAGCGCGCCCGCAATCGGTATGTCATCGTCCAACGCTAAAATCAGTAATAGTTTTTCGCCCATTTTCTCGTGCAGCAGATTAAATGCTGCGCGGGTCAAATAGGGAGTGCCCCATTTGCGGGCACCCGTGTCCTGATAAAATTCCCAAAAATAGTCCCAATGCTCAGCAGTGATCTGATCGCCGGAGACATGGATGATTTCCACTGCTTCTTGCGCCTTTTTGCGTTCACGCTTTATGGCTTTCCGTTTACGGGATGAAAGCGCGGCCAGAAAGTCGTCGAAATCGGCATAATTATCATTTCGCCAGTGAAACTGGCTGTCTGAACGGATCATCCACCCGGCGTCTCGGAAGTGATGGAGCTGATTTTCCTCCACAAAAGTAGCATGTACTGAAGAGATGCCATTATTGGCCGCGAGCTGTTCGGCAGCGCGTAATATCGGTACCGCAAATGTTTCATCCTGCAGTAACAGCCGCGGACCCGGTACTGGTGAGAATGGTGCGGCAATCTGGATTTTCGGATAATATTGGCCACCCGCACTTTCAAAAGCATGGGCCCATTGTTGGTCAAAAATATACTCGCCCTGGCTGTGGGATTTGAGATAACTGGGTAGGCAAGCGGCAATTTGGCCGTCTTCATCTTCGATAATGATCGGGAGAGATTTCCATCCCGTACCCGGCCCGACACTCCCAGATTCCTCCATCGCAGATAGGAAAGCATGTGAGACAAACGGGTTGGCCGACCCGGCACAAGCATCCCATTGGGTAGGCGATAAGCTGGCAATATCATCCGCTACCCGGGCGATAATGCCCGTCAGACTGTCTGCTGGTGGTGGCGGGGGCTGAGACATGTGTCGTGATCCTATCAGGACTGAGGCATCTCATAAACCGGTTCGTCAGCATGAACCGCTGCTATTTTTTCTTGCGCGGCGGTGCGGACGGTCCATGTGACTATTGGCAAGCCCCTTGCCCGGTTTGAGGCAGCAAATTTGGATGGAAAATCACGAATATCATAAGCCAGAAAATCAGGCTTTGCCGCCCATAAGTTCCGATGCCGTGCGAGCCGTCCTCTAAGATTTTTGCTGCCTTCTTCGGTTACCACTAATCCGCGCACAATATGGTTCGCGTTTTTGCGGAACCAGGCGCCGACCAAGGGATTAAAAGACATGACAGCCGCTTTGCCGGTATAGCCCTCTAACGCCCGGCGTACTGACAGGCATAGTGGTCCAACGCGCATATTATGGGATTTAACCTCGATTAATATCGGCACTTGTCCAGCGACTTGGGCCAATGTCGCGCGCAGCCTTGGAATTTTGCCATTCCCGTCTTTAAGGTCTATCTGGTCAATATCGCTGGCGCGCAAATGGGCGATATTACCCTGCTGTGTCGTTAACCGATCAAGCTCAAAATCGTGGAAAACAAAGGCGGTGCCGTCTTCGGCTGCCTGAACATCGCATTCAATGCCATGGCCCAGTTTTATCGCCGCTTCAAAAGCGGCGGGACTATTTTCCAATACCGTTCCGTTTTCTGAAGCACCGTGCAGTCCGCGATGGGCATAAGGTTGGCCTTTCAGAAAGGCGACCCGCGCCGGCTCAGGAGCCGGTGCTAGCAGCGAATCAAGCTGGCTTGATAGCGACAATAGCATCTACCTCTACCGCGACGCCAAGCGGAAGCGCTGCAACGCCCACAGCACTACGGGCATGTTTTCCTGCCGCACCGAAAATCACTTCCATCATGTCCGAGCAGCCATTGGCCACTTTGGGATGATCGGTATAATCGGGGGTGCTATTGACGAAAACACCCAATTTGACGATCCGGTCTACCCGGTCGAGCGAACCCGCGGCCTGTTTTATCTGGGCCGCAATCATCAGGGCACAGGCTTTGGCCGCTTGCTGCCCCTCTTCAAGGGTCATGTTATCACCGAGCCGGCCAGCAATAAGCTTCCCGTCAGCCATTGATACTTGGCCGCTAATATGGAGAAGTCCGTTAATCTCGACCGCCGGAACATAGGACGCGACTGGCGCTGCGGCTTTGGGCAGTTCTATGCCTTTGGCGTTCAACGCTTTTTCGATATTATCTGTCATAGTTTTGAATCAATCATGTCTTGGTGAACCGGTCAAGTTTTTCTGATAACGAATCTATTGCCGGAGCGGGCTTTCCAGATATAAACTTGTCAGTGATCCACACAAGCGCATCGGACCAAAGGTCTATTCTGTCATGAGCTGCCGGAGTGGGTTTAATATGCTGGGCCAAAAGGGGCTCTCCAACCATATGGAGCCGCCAGACATCCGGGGTATGTTTGGCAACGCTGCCATGTTGGTGTCCCAGATCATCGACGAAAACGGTTACGCTGGGGTTGTGATCGGCAACAATTTTAGCCAAGCGCTCACCTTTGCCGCCTTGATTGCAATAGACCGGAAAATCAATGCCGACGGCCCGCAATTGTTCTGCCCGCGCCTTACGGCGATCGTCTAACAAATTGGTGAGAATCACGACATCTGCTATTTCTGCTAGCTTGTTTATCGCCTCTACCGCGTTATCAATTGCGCCTTGCCGGTGCATTTCCGTGTCAAAAAAATCTTTGAGCATTACCCAGATATCTTCGCGCGGGACCAAAGTGCCATCATGCTTGTGCCGCAGCGCATCGACAAAATCGCCGGATTCTAGGTCAAAATGAATATGCTTTTCACTATCCAACCATTCGCGGAACGGCACAACCATATGCAGCAAAACTTCATCGCAATCGCTGATCAGAAGTGGCTTCTGATTCATGTGAAATCTCCCGGATTATTCAGATAATGGGCAGCGGCGGCCAGTTTTTCGGGTGGAACGCCGATCGCTTCAGCGCAAGCGACCAGATCTGGCTCATGATTCGCAAGGAAACCTAATAGCGAGGATAAAACGGCCGGATCTTCGAGGCCAGAGCGTAAATCGGCGGGGTCTAGTCCGGTCAATGCCAGCAAGCGCTGGGCACGATCTTCGTCCTGCAAGACCCAGCCGAGAGCCTGAAGGGCCAATATTTCGATTTCTGCTGAGATATTGCTGTTTGTTTCCATTTGGGCTTTCGCCTAAAGGGTTCACAAGGCGTTTGGAAGGGGCAAGTCGCACGGTGGCAAAAAGAGTTTTAGTGGTTGAGGATAATGAGCTGAACCTGAAACTGTTCTGTGATTTGTTGCGCGCGCATGGATTTGTTGTGGAACCAGTGAAAGATGGACGAGAAGTGCTCGATAAAGCACGTAGTTTCGTACCCAATCTCGTTATCATGGATATCCAGCTGCCCCATATTAGTGGGCTGGAGCTTATCGAGCAGATTAAAAAGGACGTTCAGCTTAAAACCATCCCGATCATGGCGGTGACAGCCTATGCAGGTAAGGGTGATGAAGACCGGATTTTAAGCGCAGGCGCAGAAGCCTATGTTTCAAAGCCGATATCGATGGCGAAATTTATCGAATCGGTACAGAGCGTACTGCACCGCTAATCGCTCGTCGCTTCTTTAGATTTTCGGCAAAAAGCGGTTTACTTAATTTTCGCTTCTTTGAACTCGACATGCTTGCGCACGACAGGATCATATTTACGCTGCACCATTTTTTCGGTGAGATTGCGCGGATTTTTACGGGTTACGTAGAAAAAGCCGGTATCCGCGGTGCTGACGAGTTTGATTTTTACATTGGCTGGTTTCGCCATAGCGCATTCCTTAAAAGCAATTTTCTGAAAAAGCAGCTTGGCCGAAAGGTCCGGTGCAATCTGCTGTAATTGAGCGCGCTAATGCTAAAGCTGGCGGTGATTGTCAAGAAAAAGCGGTTCTGCTCCATTTTTGAAACGATTTGGCTCTCGTTTACTAGGATTTAACCATATTTTTGCATGATGTGCTGGTTAATGAGGCAATCTGTATGGATCATGATCGGAATCTATTTATTTTAGCAGAAATGCTGGCTTTGCTGGAGGGCATACCATCCTCCTTGATTGAAAAGCATCCAGTGCAATTTTTGATGCATCTGGATCAAATCCGTCAAAAGGCCGCCCAGCATCATTTGTCAGCCGTACATGACCTCAGTTGTGCGTTTGAATCCGCCCTTCAGCAGGCGCTGCAAAGCGGGAGCGGTGTGGTTGTGGCAGAATCATATCTTGGGGCGATGCGAGATGCTTTGCAATGCGGACCGATTGATAGCGCTATGGCCGAATCGCTAATGGCCAGTGTAGCATTGCGGCTGGGCGGTCAGCCTTAACGGGCGATCTCGTGGATGCATTCCTCACCTCGTTATTTGCTCTACTAATAGCGGAAATCGGCGACCGACCACAGATATTATGTGCAGTACTTGTCATTCGCTATGGCCGCGCCGCGCCGATTATCTGGGGCTTAGGGCTAGCGACCTTACTGAACTGCCTGATTTCGGCAATTGGCGGATCCATGGTGAATCAATGGATTAGCGAGGATCCGTTACAGCTATTTTATGCTTTGTCCTTGCTGTTCGCCGGCGTTGGTATGGTCGCGTGGCGTCGGTCGGTTGATTTACTAGAAAAATGGACGTTAGGACCGTTTTGGACGTCATTTCTTGGAATTTTCATCCTGCAATTTGGAGATAAGGGGCAGTTTATATTGGCGGCAACGTCTGCGCGGACAGACGCGTGGGCTTTTGCGGCGAGTGGCGGCTGGATTGGCATCATGCTGGCTTGTATCCCGGCTGTAATCTTTCAAGAAAAGCTGGTGCAGATGCTACCGATGAAGGCCCTCCGCTACACAGGGGGCGTTTTATTCTTAATCATTGGCACGATATTGGCATTGAGTGCGTGGGGTATCTTCTAAGATATAAAATCGATTTTATTGCTAAGTAAACATCGAGAAAATAGGTCACTAACATTGATGTTTTGCATTGGCCGAATCTGACTCAGCACCCTATCTTATTTTTCATCAACTTAACAAGATGGAGATAAACATGACAACTGGCGACAACGCACGAAAAGCTCTGGCCGATTCGTTAAATGGTGTGCTGGCGGACAGTTTTGCGCTCTATTTGAAAACGAAAAATTTCCACTGGCACGTGTCGGGCCCGCATTTCCGCAACTATCATTTGATGTTTGATGAACAGGCAGCGCAAATATTGCTTACGACTGATGCAATCGCGGAGCGTGTGCGCAAAAACGGGCAAGGGACTTTGACGTCTATTGGCGATATTTCAAAACGCCAGACTATTGCAGATAATGACGCAGCCAGCGTATCCGCTCAGGACATGCTGAAAGAGTTACGAAAAGATAATCTGGCGCTGGTGGCAAATTTGCGCGCGGCCAAAGAGTTGGCCGGTGAAGCGGGAGATAATGCGACCGACGGTATGTTGGATGATTGGACCGACCAAGCAGAAGAGAGGGCATGGTTCCTGCTGGAAAGCACTGAGAGCGCCTGATTTCGCATCGCTGAACAATCGAGGCCGGCTGAAATATCTTCCGTCGGCCTTTTTTCGTATTCCGAATATCACAGGCAAAAAAATAGCGGACTTTCGCCCGCTAGATTTTGTTATATCAGCCAGAAACAAGCCGCCTGTAGATTAGAGTCTATTTTGAAACCAGATTTACCGCTGCAGTCTTGCCGCGCTTATCAACTTCCAGTTCAAATTCCAGCTTATCGCCTTCTTCCAGTCCGCTCATACCAGCGCGTTCTACCGCCGAGATATGGACAAACGCATCAGGCTCGCCGTCATCACGCTGGATGAAGCCAAAGCCTTTCATGCTATTGAAGAATTTAACAGTGCCGGTTGCTTTCTCGCCGGTTAGCTCGCGTGTTTGTGGGGCGCTGCGTTCTTCACGAGGCGCTGCTTCTGCAACTTCTATCAAATCGCCTTCAACTTGAATATCGGATGCCGAGACTTTTCCGCCACGGTCGACCAAAGAGAATCGCAAACCTTGCCCTTCGGCAAGGCCTTTTAAGCCGGCGCGTTCAACTTGACTGATATGTACGAAGACATCTTCGCCGCCAGTATCTTGCACGATAAAGCCAAAGCCTTTTTGCGCATTGAAGAATTTTACCTTGCCGGTACTTTCGCCGACGACCTGGTCTGGCATTCCGCCGCCTTGACCGCCGCCGCCGCGTTGTCCGCCGCCACCAAATCCGCTATCCGGTCGTGTATATCGCTCTACCGGAGGGGCGCTTTCGCCTTGATATCCATCAAAATTCTCATCGCCAAAGCTATCACGCTTGTCCCGGCCTCTGCCACGCCGGTTTCTATCAAAACCCATTCTCGAATCGTCTTTCAATTCGCCCTAGAAACTAAATCCAATGCCGAAGCGGACGATGGCCCAAGCATTTTCTTACGCGAATCTCTATATCGCGCGACGTAACTATATAGAAAAACCATGAGTTAAGCGAATAAAAATCTACATCAAGGTTATTTCTGGCTATATTGGGGATATAGCGGAACTAACGATTTAGACAAGCCAGGTTTTTGCGTCAGCTATCGGTTCGTGTTTCTGGGCCTTTAAAAGTGCAAGAATCGACCGTATCAGAACCCAAATTGCCAAAGCGATAAGGATCGGTATGCCAATGAGCACAACCGATAATATAATTCCGATCACACTGCCAATCAAACCGATGACAAAAGTTCTGATATGAAACTCCAAATGACTTTCTTCCCACGTGCCAGCCACCTCACCCTTCCAAACAAAAGCAAGAATGACGCCGACAAGGCCGGTAATGCCAACAACGAAACTGGCAATGTAAAGCAAAGATATAATCGTAGCCTTATTCATATCAAAACCGCCCGAAACTGGCTGTGGTGATTGATCAGTCATCTTGGTCTTCCCCTTTTTACCGCTCCAATATCCGTGGTTTAACAGCAATCTAATTCTTGCTGTTTATCGCATGCTGCGGCACATGCTATATCTTAATCGAACTTATTTCCGAAATATTTTGAAATCCAGAGATTTGGAGCGAATCATTAATGGCCGTATTTTTTCACGAGGAAGACCTGCCTGCTGGCGTGCTGGCGGATGGACCGGTTGCTGTCGATACGGAGACAATGGGCCTGCAAACATTGCGCGACCGGCTCTGTTTGCTCCAGATATCCGACGGTCAGGGCGATGAACATCTGGTGCGTTTCAATCCCGACAGTGATTATGCTGCACCGAATTTGAAACAGGTTCTGGCCGACCCTGCCCGAACCAAATTTTACCATTTTGCGCGCTTCGATCTTGCCGCGATCGAATATTATATGGGCGTAATGGCAGAGCCGGTATTCTGTACAAAAATAGCATCGCGATTGATCCGTACTTATACCGACCGCCATGGACTGAAAGAACTGGTTCGCGAATTGCTCGGTCAGGATATTTCCAAACAACAACAATCAAGTGATTGGGGCGGCCCGGTGCTGAGCGAAGCACAGCGTGATTATGCGGCATCCGATGTCCGTTTTTTGCACCGTTTGAAAGACGAGTTGGAAGTCCGCCTGGAACGCGAAGGCCGCACTGCAATGGCGCAGGCTTGTTTCGACTTTTTGCCGCATCGTGCGCGGCTTGACATTGCTGGCTGGCCGGAAACAGATATTTTCGCCCATGCCTGAATTGGTTTCCAGTTCAGCAGTCCTAAATTTTGACGGGTGCACCAGGTCCACAGAAAAATGACTATCACAACCGAACATATCAAGACCAAGCGTCAGCAATTTGCTTCCCCCGGAGGAAGCCATGACCGCAATGTTCGGTTTTTGCGGGTTATATTGCCACTGGGCGTCGGTATCTTGGCTGCTGTTCTGGCGCTTGCACCGTTTACAATGAGCGGCGAACTCAGCTTTGTTCTGGATAAGAATAAGGTTGATGTTGCAAAGGAACGGATGCGGGTAACCGAGGCGCTTTATCGCGGTGAAGACAGCGAAGGTCGGCCTTTTTCTATCAAAGCGGGTTCGGCAGTGCAGAAAAGTTCACGCGAAGCCGTCGTGGAATTAACGGATCTTTCGGCGCGGATATTATTGGCCGATGGTCCGGCGCAAATCCGTGCCAACGAAGGCCGCTATGATATGGAAAATGAAGATGTAAAGGTTCCTGGCACTTTGCAGCTGGAAAGTGCGGGCGGATATCGGCTGAGCACCGACAACGTTACTGTAGATTTGAAGCGGCGGACATTGACAAGTGATGCCCCTGTAGAAGGGCGGACCAATATTGGGACATTCCGCAGCGATCGGCTGAAAGCAGATATGACAGAACGAACTGTCACACTGGATGGCAACGCAAAGTTGCGAATCGTGCAAAACGGACTAAGAGGGCGATAGATGAAACAGCGTTCTTTCCTTACAGCCGCCGCTGGTGCGCTGATCGCCACTGCGACCGTGCTGACATTTGCCGGCCCCGCACCCGCTCAAGTATTTGGCGGCCACAACAGCAACGCCCCGGTTAATTTCGATGCCGGTCGGATTGAAGTGCAAGACCGTGCCGATCGTGTCGTGCTTTCCGGTGCGGTTCGGGTTGAACAGGCCGGGCTGGTGTTGAATTCTTCGCGGATGACCGTCGCCTATCGCAATACCGGCGGTATCGAGGTTGACCGTATTGATGCCTCTGGCGGCGTCACTATCCGTAAAGGCGGTGATACGGCGAAAGGAAATGTGGCCATTTATGACCTTAATCGGCGGCTCATCACTTTGATTGGTAATGTAACATTGACGCAGGGCACGAACAGATTGTCAGGTGGGCGTGTGATTATCGATCTGGCGTCAGGCCGATCGACCATAGATGGGCGCTCCGCTGGCGGTGCTGCTTCGGGCGGTCAAAATTCTAATGGCCGGGTCACGGGTACGTTCACGGTCCCCCAACGCACCAATTAATTTTCTCCCATTTGGCGATAAATTAGATTTTTCAATGATTGTCCGATTGCCTTGCTCGTTGATCATCGACGAATCTCGGTACAATCGCGCTAGAAACAAGCATTTCCGACTTATCATGCATAAAGCTTGCCAATTTCGAGTAAATTGGGCCATGCTGTTAACCATTGCACAATCTTATGGGGTGCAAATATCCCCAGAGCCAAAGGACTGAGATGAACGACGCAACGATTCTTGATATGCCAGCCATGGCCGATCCCGGTTCCGCCATGGCGAGCGATGCTATGGAACATGGCCTTGCGGTTGTGTCGATTGCTAAAAGCTATGACAAACGCGCCGTATTGTCGGATGTATCGTTGTCCGTGGGACGCGGTGAAGTGGTCGGTCTGCTTGGCCCCAACGGCGCTGGTAAGACGACCTGTTTCTATTCCGTCATGGGGCTTGTGCGTCCCGATGCCGGACGCATCATGCTGGATGGTGAAGATATTACACAGCTTCCCATGTATCGCCGCGCGATTTTGGGCCTTGGTTATTTACCGCAAGAAACCTCAATTTTTCGCGGCATGACGGTAGAGCAAAATATTCTTGCCGTTCTGGAAATGGTTGAGAGTGATAAAGCTGTTCGCGCTGAAACGCTGGACCGGTTACTCGACGAATTCGGACTTACAAAATTACGCAGCTCTCCTGCTATGGCGCTCTCGGGCGGTGAACGCCGCCGCTGTGAAATCGCCCGCGCTTTGGCGGCCGACCCGTCGATCATCTTACTGGACGAGCCTTTTGCAGGGATTGATCCGATTTCCATTTCCGATATTCGCGATCTCGTGGTGCAATTGAAAAATCGCGGCATTGGCGTATTGATTACTGACCATAATGTTCGTGAGACGCTGGATATTGTCGACCGTGCCTGCATCATTTATGATGGCCAAGTCTTGTTTGCAGGTAGCCCGGAGGCGCTGGTTAAAGATGAAAATGTCCGTCGGCTTTATCTGGGCGAGGGATTTTCCCTGTGATTAGGTGGCAACCAGAATAATGGCTCTTGGCCCCCGTCTCGACCTAAGGCAAAGCCAATCGCTGATAATGACGCCGCAATTGCAGCAGGCGATCAAGCTATTGGCTTTGTCTAATCTCGAACTTGAAACTTATATCGCTGAAGAAATCGAAAAAAACCCGTTGCTAGAAACGGGTGATCTCGGCGCAGAATCAAAAGGGGATGAAGGCGGCGAAGGTGAAATTGACCGTTCGCCGGAGCCAGGGACGCAGGGCAGCGACGAAATATTATCATCTGGGCCTGCCGACGCGGAAGCCTCTTTGGATATGGCAGGTGATGCCGACCAGTTTACCAATAACAGTATCAGTGACAGTGATGGCGCCTTGGATGGTGGGCTCGGTCTCAATGGTTCGTCCTCGTCTGGTAGCGGCGCTGTTGGCGGTGAGGCACCTGACTTTGAAAATATGCTGGTCGCCGAAACGACACTGGCGGATTATCTAATGGAACAGGCGGGCGCGATATTATCGGGTCGGGACCTGTTCATTGCTCAGCATCTTATCGATCAGATTGATGAATGCGGCTATTTGCAAGGTGACCTACTGGAGTTCGCGCATCGGCTGGGTGTGCAGCTTGACGAAGTAAAGCGGATATTGGTGGAAGTGCAAAGCCTTGATCCCGTTGGCGTTGGCGCGCGGGACTTGGCGGAATGTCTAGCGCTTCAGGCGAAGGAAGCGGATCGCTATGATCCGGCGATGGAACGGCTGATAGATAATCTGGATTTGCTCGCCAAAGGGGCTTTGCCGCAGCTTAAACGCATCTGCGGCGTGGATGATGAAGACCTGATGGACATGATATCAGAGATTCGCGCCTATGATCCCAAGCCGGGCTGCAAGATTGGCGGCGGCGATGTGCAGGTTGTGGTGCCCGATATATTCATTGCCGAACGAGCTGGTAAATGGCTGATCGAAATTAACAGCGCAACGCTGCCCAAGGTGCTGGTCAACCGTACCTATTTTGCGGAACTGAAAGATGGCGCGCAGGATAAGGCATCGAAAGAATGGCTGAGTGACTGTTTGGCCGATGCTAGTTGGCTGGTTAAAGCGCTCGACCAGCGGCAGCGCACGATTATCAAGGTTGCGACCGAAATCGTGAAGCAGCAGGAGAATTTCTTCCGCGACGGTGTCGCCCATTTGCGCCCGTTGACGCTGAAAAATGTGGCTGAAAAGATCGAGATGCACGAATCGACGGTGAGCCGGGTGACATCGAACAAATATCTATCCTGTTCGCGGGGCACCTTTGAACTGAAATATTTCTTCACCAGCGGTATCCAATCATCAACCGGCGGAGAGGCGGCATCGGCAGAAGCGGTGAAGAGCCATATCAAGTCGCTAATCGATAATGAGGATCCGAAGAAAATCCTGTCCGATGATAAGTTGGTGGTGTTGTTAAAAGATAAAGGCTTTGATATTGCCCGCCGGACGGTAGCGAAATATCGTGAGGCTTTGGGGCTGGGTAGTTCGGTCCAACGCCGCCGGCAGAAAGCTCTGGAAGGCAAGGCGGCTTAAGCGATTTACGCTGTAAGCACTTTCCGTAAAACCACAAATTCCAGATCCTGCGTCTTGGGCAGGCCATAGCGCGGATTATCAAGAGGGAACGGACGCCGTTCCCCCGTTGGGGCATATCCCCGCCTTTCATAATAAGCGATTAAATCGGTGCGTTGGCGGATAACTGTCATTTCAACCGCTTTGGTTTGCCATTTTTCGGTTCCATAAAGCTCTGCTGCGTTCAGCAGCATCTTGCCAAGGCCACCTGCTTGACGGTGCGGGTCAACAGTCAGCAGGCCCAGATAGACAAGACCGTCTTGGACCCGCGCTAACTGGACACAGCCGGCAATCTTTTCTCCGTCCATGGCGAGCAATATGATCTGGTTCTTGTCCCGAATATTGTCTCGCAAAGCCACTTGATCGGTGCGCTGACCGCCCAGTAGATCGGCTTCATGCGTCCATCCACGTGTGGCACTCTCTCCGCGATAGGCGCTTTCTACCAGCATGTGCAGGGCTGGAATATCCTGTTCCTGCGCTACTCCTATAAACATGTCCTGCGGCTTCACGGGTCAGTTTCCGTCTGATAGCCGCACGCCATCGGCCTCGATTTGATGGTCATCGATTAATTGTCCGGTGACGATGACGTGCTTCTCCACTTCGTCAATCGGCGTCCGCAACAATATAAGTCGATAGCGCACACCATCATCGGATTGCAGGACAAAACAGCCACCATCGCGTACCAACAGCCCGCTATATTCCAAGGGGGATGGCGCATTTTCGGTCATGCGACAGCGGTAAGACCCACAATTTCTGACACCGGCATATAATCATATCCCAAGTCTTCCGCCACGGCGCGGTAGGTGACATGGCCGTTCCACACGTTCAGCCCCTCGGCGAGATGCGCATCATCGCGCAAGGCGGCTTCCCAGCCCTTGTCGGCAATGGCCAGCGTATGGGGCAGGGTGACGTTGTTGAGTGCATAGGTAGATGTCCGCGATACCGCGCCCGGCATATTTGCCACGCAATAATGGACAATATCATCGACCACATAAGTGGGGTCTTGGTGGGTTGTGGGCCGCGACGTTTCAAAACAGCCACCCTGATCAATCGCGACATCGGCCAATACAGAGCCGGGCCGCATGGTCGACAGCATGTCACGGCTCACCAGCTTGGGTGCCTCTGCGCCAGGGATCAGCACCGCGCCGATGACCAGATCAGCCTCGGCCACACATTCGGCAAGATTGGCCTTGTTCGAGAAACGGGTTTTTGCCCGTGCTTCAAAATAATTGCCTAAACTTTCCAGCACATCGGGATCGCGGTCCAATATGGTGACATCGGCGCCCAGTCCTGCAGCCATTTGCGCCGCGTTAAAGCCGACCACGCCGCCGCCGATGATAGTCACTTTACCGGGGGCAACGCCCGGAACACCGCCTAATAATATACCGCGTCCACCATGGGCTTTTTCCAGCGCCGTCGCACCAGCCTGTATCGACATGCGTCCGGCCACCTGACTCATCGGTTTGAGCAAGGGCAGACCGCCAGACCCGGTAACGGTTTCATAAGCTATGCAGATGGCTTTGGATTTGACCAGATCGGCGGTTTGCTCCGGATCGGGGGCGAGGTGGAGATAGGTGAATAAAATCTGTCCTTCGCGCAGCATGGCGCGCTCGGCCGGTTGAGGCTCTTTCACTTTCACGACCATATCGCATTTTTCGAATATTTCGGATGCAGTGCTGGCAATGGTCGCGCCTGCCGCGATATATTCATCGTCTCCGGCACCAATGCCCAGACCAGCACCGGTTTCGACCAGTATATCATGGCCATGGGCCGACAATTCCCGCACTGATTCCGGGGTCAGGCCAACGCGATATTCGTGGTTTTTGATTTCTTTCGGGGTTCCGACGCGCATGGGGAGGTTCCTTTTTTCGAGTCTTGTTCCAGAACAATATCAGTAAAATATGACATGCGCGAGCGAGTGACGCAATTAAATTACATTATTCGGTAATTTTCCTAATCGGCACTGGCACTGAACAGATATTGCCATAGCCCCCATGGGCCGCAATATATTGTAGCAGCGAAGGGCTGTAGCTCGCCAGATACTCATAGCGCGGTTGCTCGGCGAGGGGCAACTCGCTGGCTAAGCGGACCGAACTGATCCGGATATGCTGGGACTTATCCTCATAAAAGCCACCCGCGTGTGTGCCGAGCGGCAGGTTGGTAACATGCTCTAACCCGTCAATCACGCGCCCGACCATGCCGAACGTCATGTCGAGACTGCGCGCTGCTTCGCCCGTTACAATGGAAATTTCCGCGCCGCTGCCCGCATCTGGCGGATCATAATGGGCGGGCGAAAGCGCCCCGCGACAGGTGAGCGGAAAGGCGTTGCCATCCTTCGACCCAATCGGCCATCCGCCGCCAAAGCCAACTTTTGCGCCATAGGTTTCATAGATGATTTTCATCAGCGGCCGGATTTCCGTGCCCTGATATGTGTTGCTATACTCGACCGCTGCATCCAGCGCCGCCATATCGGTATCGCGCTTTGCCCCCAAAGCCGCGTTGAAATAATCGCTTTCCGGCACGGTTTCCAGATTCTTCGGAAGGTTCTTATTGTCGGGGTTGCCGCCAAATTGCGTCACAAAATCTTTGGCAACGCGATAAATTTTTGTGCCATCCCACCAGCGCGCAGCCGCAAATTTTCGGACGTTGCGCACATGCGCGCCAGACAGTTCCGTAGGGATCAGTTGAATCACCGTTTGGCGTTTCTGTCCATCAGCGCCATCGGGAAGGGTAAAGATGATAAGATCGCTCACCGGAATCGGCAGCCAGTGATCAGCCGGGGCTGCGGCAAGTATTTGCTCAGGCGTCGGGGCAGGCGCTTCTTCTTGCGCATAAGCGGGCGTGGATAATAGGGCTAATACTGCCCCCAGAAATGAAAAGTTTCTGATACCGTTTATGCGCATATTCTTATCCTTTCCCTTGGGCAAAGTTAACACAAACCACACCCTTTTATAGCCGCAGGCCGCCATTTTCGAATTTGGCACCACGCTAATATTTTTGCCGCATGTAGGAAAGGGAAATTCACTTTGTCATTACCCGCCGTACGGGCACCGGAATATTGCAAATATCTGCGCCACCTGCTGGTTTGATAAAAAACGGATCGCGGCGATTGGCGCGGGCGTCGGCATATTCGAAAAAGGTACCGCTGACGGTGCTGAGATATTCAAATTTCGGCTGATCTTCCGGTGGTAGGTTGCTGCCTATACGAATAGACTGGATCGGTACCCGCTTACTGGCATCGGCATAGAAACCCAATTGACCCTTTCCGCGTGGCAGGCTGGACAGATGCTCCATCCCCTCGATAATCCGTCCGACCACTGCAATATTGCGATCCAGATGACGCGGCGCATGGCCGATGACGGTATAAAGCTCTGCACCGCTTCCTGTATCGGGGGAGAGATTACGACCCACGCCAACGGCACCGTAGCAGTGAACGGGCCATTTCGAGACAGTGTCGCTTGCGATCGGCCATCCTTGGTCAAAATATCCCCAACTGGCATAAGCATCAGCAGGACTCTCCAGTTGCAAATTGTGCGAGAGATGGATTTTTTCTTCCATATGCATGTGCACGTCATATTCGCTCTCTGGCACTTCTACCAAATCGTCCGGCAAAGCCTTCTGCTCCGTCTCGCCCGATTCCGGATTGTCGTAACCGGCATCCCCCCATTGCACGACATAATTATCCTGCACCCGGTTAATGCTGGTCCCGTCCCAGAATTTCGCTGCCGCGAGTTTGCGGATATTGCCGACCCACCCTTGGGAAAAAGGCGGCGGTATCAACTGGATGATCACGCGCCGCGCCTCACCTTTTGCATCTGACGCCAGATCCATGACCAGCAAATCACTGGCCGCTATAGATGTCCAGTCATCCGCCGGAGCAGCATCAACAATTGCATTAGGGCTGGGATATTCCTTCTTCTCCGGCTCTTGCGCAGAGAGAGGAGCAAGCGCGAGAAGCGCAGCAAACGGTGCCATCAGTATCTTTTTTTTCATAGAGGGACCCTAACCGCAAGCAAGTCCTTGCGAAAGAGCGTTTTGCGCACTAGGGAAGCGGCGCTGTCAGAGTTTCGAACCACTTATGATTCTGGCTAGCAGTGCGGAGCCGTGGCAGAGTGGTCGATCGCGCACGCTTGGAAAGCGTGTATAGGGCAACCTATCGAGGGTTCGAATCCCTCCGGCTCCGCCATTTTTATCATTTAAAATCAGTAGCTTATTTGTTTGGCACGCCCAGCTCACATAGTGTCTGTCTTTATAGGGCAGGATAGTGGAGCGACTTCGCCGTCTTGCGCAGTATGGCTAGTTTGCTCGGGTGCAAATGGGTCACTGGCTATCGTTGGGCTTTTGGTCACCGCAGCTATGGATATGCAAAGACTGACCGGCTAGCTGGTTCCTGCCTCGGGGGAACTGAACGATCAGACATATATTATAGGCCAATATCTTGTAAAAGGAGCGATGAGTAAGTGGCGTGTAGATAGCCTTTTAATATCGGCTGAGTGGATAGCATCAAATAGCTGCTTAATTTAAAACTCCGAATAGTCATCAAATTATCTGATGATGGTCTATTAAGCGTTACGGCTTTTAATTTGCAGATTTACGAAAAAAGGGTGTTGACGGAATCGGTTGGTCTGCTTAGAGACGTTTTCACCGGCACGACGTGGCTCACATGGGCCCCACGGTGTTGGTCGTCAAAATTTGAATACAACGGTTCTCCCCGGTAGTGATAGCGGGAAAAATCGTTGTCTTTGTTTTGTACGGGCTCTTTGACATTGTAATAATAGATGAAGGGACATGTGGGCGGCGGCTCCGGGTTCTACGGTTTTAAGGCGTAGATACTCGTAGTAAATTTAAGTCGTTCCATAGGTTTCGTATTAAGGCTCACGCTTTGATATGTTACCGAACATGTCCTTTATATGTATCCATATACGTAAAAAAGATTTGTGCAGGAACGGCTCCTTGAAATGAAGCT
>NZ_JBALUN010000002.1:0-681964 GCF_036963805.1 Parasphingorhabdus sp.
CCATAACAACTAAATCTTCGCACCACATTTTTATTCACCAGCCAAACGGGCGGCATCTTCGGATGACCGCCCGTTTGGCGTTTCAGGACAATTTTTATGAAACCTCCCATATATTCGGAGAGGATCGTTACCTTCTCCGTCATCTACCATCCCTACCGCCGCAATACCGAACGCTTCGTTCGCGCCTTTGGAGCCTTTGAAGTCAACTTGCAGCCTGGTGATGACGTGTTGTTCACGCGCCATCATCATATCTATCCAGATAAGGATCGAACCGCTCCTTTGTTGGATATGACGAAGCTGCTGGACCAACAAACCGACTGCGTTTGCGCAATTCTGGAAGCTCCGGGCGGGTCTCACCGGCCAAAACACAAAGCCGACTTTGCTGATGATATTCTTCAAGCTCTTCCGATTTTCAATCTGGGCCTCCACCGCAAGATCCATGTTCACCGAACGGAAGATCAATATGTCCGGGTCAGCGCCGAACTGTTCGGCATAACTTTGGCGTCCGAGATGGCCGGGCCATCGGAAAAATCCCGGCGAGCAGCAGATCACGCTCAGGCGCTGTGGCTGTCCTGGGTGTTCAATTGTCTAGCTGAAGATCCGGATCAGGCCAGCTTGGTAGCGGCCTTCCAGGCTTGGCGCCGTGTTGACGACCTCCGTCCCGTTACTTTTTAACAACAAGAACCTGCTGCACGTCAGCAGGAGAAAGAAAAACCATGCAAAAATATACAATTCTCGACACTGAAATGGTGTTCGACCGTTACCTTACCGAAGCCTATCAGGAAATTAATCCGAAATGTGAGAAGACGCGTATCGCTGCGCGCAAACTCAATATGATCGCACTGCTTGATATCAGCATTGATGAACTCGGCCGGATATCGGTTGGGCGTTTGCGCAGCTGGACAACAGAACATCAGGATGAAGGGGCAATGCTAACGTCTGCCTTCGACGATTTGCGCTCCTCTGCCGATCGGACGTTGGTCACCTATGGAGGCTCAGCGATGGACGCCAAAGTTATCGAACTGGCCGCTATGTCGCATGATCTCGCCCTGCCCCCGCAGCTTGTCCAGGCTTTTGGGCCGCGGACGGTGCGCCCTGCCCATCTGGATATCAACGCAGCGATGAAAGGGTTTGGCAAAACCTGGCATCATCTTTCGGAGGTGCTTGTCAGGATCGGTATTCCAGTTGCACTGATCCGCGACAAGGCCAATCCTGATCTGCCGTTTGAAACCGGGAACTGGGACCTTGCACGCCAGCATTGCGAGTTGGACACCTTGCTGACGGCGATTGCTCTTGTTGCGTGGCGGCGAATTCAGGGCGATCCATGCCTTCGGATTCCGGAAGCCACCTTTGTGTTGATTGAAGGATATCTGCGGCAGCGGCCAGCGGCCATAGCTGCACCGGTCTTGCGCGGAGAGCAGGCTTGTTTCGTTGATAACATCAGCCGCACTGAAGCAGAGGCGGCATAAGTTCAGTTTAGATCCTGCGATGTCCCCAGCTACGGTTTTGTGTCTCAATTGACATATTGGTTAGCCATAGTTGGGGGCTACAACTTACGGATAAATGCCGACACCAAATGTTGGTTATTGAGCCACATCCGCATCTTGCCATTAAATGCAAATACACGACGGCGGGCTTTTGCCTAAAGAGGGTATTCTCCTGCCAAAGCGCATTTGGCTGAGCTGAAGTTCCCAAAAATAGCATAATAGCGCGTTTTGCAGAGATATTACGATCTAATATTGGAGACATATATCCCCAAGGCTGGCGATGTGGGCAGCAACTTTTTTGCGCTGCGCCGATATAAACCTAACTCGATAAGGGCCTTTGAAATGGGAGGGAAAGGTATCTCTCAATGATGAGAGTGGAAAATGGCATGCGGCCACCGCAGCCCAAAGGAGTATTTGATATGAACGATAACGATCAACTAAAAGCTGTTAGTAATTTCGTCGGTGCGTTAGCCCACGCACTATGCGGCAAGGCCGGTAGGGTTGAGGAATTTATTTCGAAGACACGAATAGTGGTCACCGGTCACCGGCCTACCCTCGAGACTCTTCATCAATTCGCGCCGCGAGTGTTGAACGACGGTATTCCGATCTTATGGATAAGTCTTGATGAACAATTGAATAACATGCCAACTATAAGCTTGGTCGCAAGCATAAAAGGTAACATTTATATTATCGACACATGCTTGATCTGGGCTTCCTCGAGGAAATCCAAAGTCAGGCTTGTTCCAAGTGACTTCGATCTAGGTGTTTTTACTTTTAACAGCAAGCTTGAACTCACCTACCGCGAAAAAGCCCCTAGAAAATGTTGGAAAAGTGGAACGGATGGCGTTGCGAACGCGTGCGAACAGTTGCGCGAAATCCAACATCAACAGATAATCCAAGGCGATGTTTTTCCATTGCCGGAACATAAAAGAGCTGCATGAAGACAGGTTTGGAAGTCCGGTAGCGAACACGCGCCGGGCTTTCAAATCGTTATTCCTCGCCTTTGGTAATTTCGCTCCAGTGTAATCTGTCTACAGTAAAAAAGTTACTGGCACGTCTCCAAGCATGGTTAACGAATTGGTCCGAAGAGCGGACGTTAGAATGTATGGCTAGGTTAGTGACCAATACCTATCTGGCCGTCGACCCGGAATTTGCCTGGGACGAAAAGCTGTGTGGAGATCATCGAGCATTTGACCGCAAATCCAATCGCCGCGCTACGGCAGCCCACCGTATATCTGCTGCTGCAGTATTAGAATTTACGGCTGGTGATCACGGTGAGGTTTCGGCAGGCGCTGTCTCATCGTGGAACCAGCATCAATGGGGGGACGAGCAGGCGGTGGTCGCCGAACTGTTCAACTATCTTAGCCAGCATCAGAATCTGCCGGTGCTGACCTTTGGTGGGCTTGGGAAAGATATCCCTGTGCTTGTTCTAGCCGCGATCGCCTATGAAATGCCGCTTCCGTTTCAATTGCGGGATCAGCTGGGCCGGAATGGGTTACACCAATATGCTCGAACAGCGCATTGCCGAACGATATGATGCGGCTTGTTGAATTGACATTGTTCGATCGCCACGAACATTAGTTGCGCACGCGAGGCAGCACTGATCGTTGATCAAAGGTTTCCAGTAGCTAATTTACTGATTTACGGGTATTTACTGTCATTTATTTGGTGTATCGATCAAGTGTGGCAACTTCGGGGTAACACGTTAGATGGTTGCGGAACGATTGATTTCGACCGTCAACGGGACTGTTGTGCTAACACGCATGTCCGGTTAGTCCTGAGGATATTGGCATTGCCAAGGGAGAAACGGATTGCGAGAACAAGCTGATGAGCAATGTAATAGGCGTTCATCGCTCCATCCGAGCAGGCGTTCATGACAACTACCCAGGATTTTCAAGGCGCTCATCTGCGTTGGCCGTTCGATCGGCGGCAGCGTCCCTTTGTGGTGCGCGTCATGGAACCGGCCAAATACCGGCCCGTTGATCACGCCGAAATATTCAACGCGGCTGTCACATCACTGGTTGAGCGTTCCCGCAGGACCGTCGATCTATATGATCGTTCCTCCCACCCTGCTGACCCGCGCCAATTCGATTTAATAACTTTCCCGGAAGCGTTTATCGACGGCACAACCTTGTGCGCCACGCTAAGTATTTTCCAATACTTGGGACCTTCTGGATGCATCCATACTGGCCTGCGAGCAAGCGCCGCAGATGCCAGCCGTCACCTGTTCAAATTTGACGAAATGGTAAAGCTCAGGGATGAACTAGAGGCGCTGCTGCCTTTTGCAGAGGTGGATCTAGGGCCTTTTTCGACTTGGCTTGACGAACAGGATCAGGATGGAATGTTCAATCTCGGCTGCATCTTCCTCAACGATGCAAATTCTCAGATGCGTGTTTGCCTCCACCCCAAGCAGGTCCGGTCCAAATTTGAGATTAGTCACGTCCGCGAAGAGATGATGTGCGAAGCCAACCTTCTCACGGTTGTGACGCTCGAACCGGCGGACAAAAAGTTTGGGACGATCACGCTTCAGCCGCTCATTTGCTCAGATGCACTCCATTTAGAATCCGATTCGGGTCGTGAGCCTCCCATACACGCAGTTAATCGCGATGCTGCTTGCCTCGGAGCCAATCCACCGGATCATGTTGATATCGTCTCCGTCGCGACCTGCACTCCTCAACCAAGGACCAATTTGGATCCAACTACCACGGTGCACAGCTGGCACGAACAATTCCGCCACGCGTTTGTTGACGCCGCGCGGAGCCCCGATTGCACGCGTCACCATTTTGCCGCGATCGTTCTTTCCAACTTTCGTCAGATCGAGACAACAAAAGTCGGCGGCCTTTCAGGAGTATTCCTCCCCGTGCCCCCAAATCCTACCGAGTTTGGTGTCGGCACCATGACGTCAGTTTGGGGGAGCGCAAGCAAAGAGGAGCCCGACACTCGCTGGTCTTTGCCGGGTGAGCGTGATTTCACGGGTTGGCGGTCACGGGGATTCATCGCGATGCTCGAACCTGCGAACGATGCGATTGGGCGTATCTTTGGTTTTACCATTCATCGACTTCCACGAGAGGCATCTCCTTGGGAAAAAAACGCGGCTCGTTTGACGAGTGTCGAAATACGCCAAGGTGCGCGGGATGATACTGGAGTTCTAACTTTTCCGCGACGAGGAGCTACCCATGAATAATCTAGATATGCGCGGCGAGGAATTCGAACGCAACGCTCCCGTTTGGTTGGTTGTGCGACACTTTCTGTCTGCGGATCTTGTGCACGAGCTGTGCTCAGCCGTTGTTACGCGTTGGGGTGATGGCAAGATCGATATCGATACGATCGGGCGTTTGGACGTCTCTGCAGGGGATCCGGTGCTGGCGAGTCTTGGTTATCAACCGCGTGGGCAGACTGAGCCATTGGCACGCTATTTGCGGCATTTGATCCAAGTGGTGGTTTGGCAAGGCGACCAGACGCCTGGTCTGTCTAGTGGTTCGGCCGATACTGAGCCCGGAAACGTTGGGTTACTAGAAAGCGCTCTCGAGCTGTCTAATCGGGACTTGTCGACACTGCGCGTCGAGGATGAGGAAGGCCCCGAGTTTGCATCGCTACGCTCAATAGTTGCCGCAATGAACGCGCTTCGAATGCAGCTCAAGGACGGAGAGGCTGATGTTGACGTTCTTGAAAGTCTGCTCGAAGAATATCACGACAGTCCGGTTCTACCTCTTTTGTTTAAGCATCTTGGCGACCTTGCTGGCGACATCGATCACTGGTCATCCGCAGAGCTTCTGTATCGCCGGGCGAAAGAGTTACTTCCTTGCCTTCAAAATCCGGCTTGGGCTCTATTTGAGCGATCCATGACTACCATCATCATGCAATCACGCGCTGCTGCAGCCTATATCACGCATAGTCCGGCTGTATCCGCCATTATGCTGGATTCATTGCTTGAGCATCGAAAAAACGACGATCCGCTGCCAATGCTTAACGCTGGATACGACGTTCTAGGGGCTCATATGGCGGCTGGTAATTTCGGCGCGCTAGGGACTGAACGAGGCTCGGTTCTACTTGCTCCTCAGCTGATCAGTGCCCATATTCCAAGCAATGGCCTTGGGAACATGGTCGATGGCCGTTTCTCTGACGCGCATCGCTGGTTCTGGGCGGTTTTACGTCGACAAGTGGCGCTCGGTTCAGCTTCACTCAGTCGTGATACGAAAGCGGCCTTCGGTCGCTCGCTTATTACTGAGCTGGCCAAGGAGTTTGGGTCTCAGCAATCGACGGTCGACTTTCTCCTTGGGATACGGTTACTGTTGGAGAGCGGGCGCAAAAGAGCTGTTGATGCAATGGATTGGGACGCCCATTTTATTGCAGTATACGTCACGACTGATCTCGCGAAAGCCGCGCAAGATATCGCGAATCGACATGAGGGCGCACAGATTGAGCGAAATCAAGTGCTAGTGTCGCTTTTACGTGACTGGCTCAAGGTTATGCCAGCCGAGTCCTACGAGGCCGCTTCGGTCTTGATGAGCCTGCTGAGTCAAATTGCTCAAGATTTGCCTGCGACCGCGAACGGAGGTGTCGGGGTTGGGGGCCTCGCAATGAAGGCGCTGGGGGAAGTCGGTAAAAAACGTCCGGAGTTCGCTCCATGTGTGGCCGAGCGCGTAGCTGAGATTGCACTGGTCCGGTTGGCTGAGAATGGCTGGTTATCCGCTAGCGAAGCGCTGCGTGCGCTTTCGCCCTTCATTTCCGAACTATCACCAGAGAGCCGAAATACGGTAGTAGAACACGTTCTTACGATGATTGACGATCTACCCGGCGATCAGGACGGATCGCTAATGCTCCGCAGTGCCTTGGACTTGTTGTCGCATAACCAGATCCTCGGATTGACTCGTGACGCAGGCAATACACTGGGCGTTAGACTGGCGCGAACCATGGTGCGGGTGTCGCTGGACACCGGAGCTGAGAATCGTCGGTTGCTATATTTGCTGAGGTTCCTAGATCCGGCTCTAATCGATGACATCGATCGACATCGCTTGCAGACCATCCTCGATCAACTGGCCATCGGCGCCAGCCGAGTTAATTCAAGTGACGCCACGGATTGCGTCCACGCTTTGCTTCAAGCTCCAGCTGTATCGGGCAAGGCAGGAGTTCTCGCTGCTCTCGATGGCCTTGACAAGATTTTAAGTGCAGCTTCCAATCAGGGGCACGGCTTCGCTCTTGCCGACGCATATGAACCGGTGCTGTTACTCAGCGCGGAGCATGAGCAAATAGCAGAGAAGGCCGGCCTAAACGATGCAGATCTCCTGGACCGCATGGCTGCCTTGGAGGCGCCGATCGTAGCATTATGGACTCGGGCTATGCAGGATCCTGCAATTTTCAATGGTTTCCAGCTGCCGCGGCCTACCCAACCGAATCGGACCATTGTCCACAACTGGGCGTTCGCCTGTCTCGATCTTGCTAAGGTCATTAATCGAGATCGCGCGATAGCACAGGTCCTTGCACGTGCCGAAACGGTGGATGCTCTTAAGAACGGCATTACGAGCGCACGTGCGGTGCGGATCGAGGCGGACGAGGAGGGCTTTGATTTTTACGCTGTGGCGGATGCGCCGCGTGACTCATTTTATGCGGCGCTTGGTGGTCGTTTGGTTCTTGCATCTACGTTCGCTGCAGAACAGCGTGCAGAGGCCGTCTGCGCGTTAGTCAAGCGCTGTCTAATGACTGGTCCGACAGGACTTGATGCTGGAGCTTTCGTGGCAGCCATCGAATGTAGTGTTCATATTCCCTGTTCTGCACAAACGGACGGGTATCGGGCTCGAATGCGCGCAAATACGGAACTGCGCCATGCGCTTATGCCGCTTTTCGCAAACGTGGTTGTGATGGGTGAGGACGACAAGGATTGAATTACTGGCATCGTCTTTCTCGTGTAGGACCCGATCCATCACAGATGAGTAGAAAAAGGATGTGAATGGGGTGAGTGATAACCGATAGTTTTTCCAACTAAAAGCTGACCTTCCGTATTCCGCCTAGAACGCTGCTTTAGCGCATAACTTGTAACTTGTAACTTGACGCGAGCGTCGGCAGGTCAATTACCAATGATATCAGAAACTTGAGAATGCTGCACTGTCACATGAGCACGAAGATATCACATTTTGACTCAGTTCTTCTCCAATTTATCGGCAAAGCGAATACTAAAAGCTTCCAAGTTCACTAGTTCTACGGACCGCTGGAATGTTGCAGCCGTCGTGCCTTTCAAAGGGTCATCTTCGTCCTCCAGAAATTCGAGTTTTAAGGGAACTTCATCGCCGTAGTCATGATAGCGCAATTGAGCGAGCATCTGTCTAGGAAAAAGGAATGCCTGCCCCAAGGGGGACGGTGCCTCAAAAACAGGGATGTCATTCATCGAAAAGGCATAACCCTCTACCTGATCGGATAAATGTGTAATCGTAAGATCATTTGGCTTTGGAACATCGTCTACACCATAAGGCCAGCGCCAACTATCCAGCCATTTTGGATATGAGGTGCTTGTAACGACCAATACCGGATCATGGCCATTCTCCTTTATTCGCGCACTTCCATCACGGACAGCACGCCAAAAGTCCTCAGGATTTCGTCCATTTAGAGCTTGAAATTCCGCGCTCTTGACCGAATCCATCCAAACTATGCTGGCGATCCGTTCCGACATGGTTTCGCTCCACCAGTCATCTTCGTTGATGACTATGTTCCCCATAGGGGGGTCGGTATAGCTGCCTTTGTCTTGCCCTTCGACGCGTAGAGTGAAAGCCTCGAGTTCGTGAGCCGAGCCCTGGATTTTGTCGAACAAATTTATTGGAAAACGAGTGCGCTTGAAGGCGGCCTCTGCTGCAGCGAGCGTAACCGCTCGGATGCGTCCGGGATCAATTTGCGCTTCCTTGATCGCATTCACACGGTGTTCCAAAAGAACTTCCAAAGCCTTCCCCAATAGTTGCCTGGCATCGGCGAGGCGCATCTCGAATGACACCGTTTCAAGATCACAGATGTCGCCTAGCAGCGTGCCGTGCTGTTGTTCGTCTATTGCATCACTTGCCTCAATTAATGCTTTGAGACATCTCTTTCGGCGAAGATGAGCGTCATGGTCACGTTGCGTTAATTGTCGACGCAGGCTTCCGTTCAGAGCCGAAGGGCCTGTCATGGTTCCCATGATCGTTAGGACCTGCGCAAGGGTCAACGCATCAAAGGAAAGGCCACCACCATAACTGTAAATACGCATCGACACCGATGGACGGCTACCAAGCCTTCCCAGTCTCTCGAGTAGATTGTCGAAAACTCCAGAATAACTTTGGTTTTCGAAATGGGCATCTGTCCCTGTAATTCTGAGAATTGACATTAGCACGTCTGCACTGGTTAGAGGTTGAGGACCTTGATGCCCAATATCCCCTTGGTCAAGTGGTTGATCCTGAAGCAGCATTCGTGCTGCCAGTGCCGGCGTCGTATTCGTGGGCGCGCCGTAAATGGCCCAATGGATAGATAGGCTTGCTATTGTAATAAGATGGTCTAGCCATGCGTTGTGTATAATTGCACCGAAGACAAGAGCGGGCACTTGATTCGTTTCCTCTAGGCCGAGTGGCGGTGCCTGAACTTCGTCCCACGGCTTATCGAATGCCGTGAGCGTTAATACCTCGCTTTCAAGAGACGCATGGGATCCTCGAGATTCCCAAGCTCGCTTCGACTGATGGCGCCAGTGTAGCAATAAATCACTGGTCCAGCGCGTCGCGATTTCGTCGCCCCGCCAGACCGCGCGACCAATCATTTCCGTCGTCAGGCTCAAATGCTCTACTACATTTCCTGAGATGCGTTGAAAATCGCTCCAAACCCAAAAGGTTTTTTCATTTCTAGTGGCAATTTCCTGCAGCAAACGTTCCCAGCCCGCCGCCATATCTCGCCATGCCCCGTCTAAGATTTCGTCGCGGTTGGAGCTTGAAGCAGTTGAGGCTTCCTCTCTGCGCGCGGCCGAGACTGCGCTTCTCTGGCCAATATTTTGTTCCATCAGCTGGTGAAAAAGCTGATAAGCTAAGAGAAGCAAAGGTTGCAGGGCCTTTGGCGTAACAGTCGAGCTTGCACGGCTCATAATACTCGCCGGCGTATGGGCGAGCCGACCAAAAAACCCTGGTTCATCAAACAAGCGTTCCGCCGCACGAACCACAAGATCACGATAAGCTGTCACCCAATCGCGGCCAAGCTTTTGGGTGGATCCAAAGAAATCTGAATTCGGCCCGATTAAGGCGTAGTTGAAATCTTCGACGGGGGATTGCGCAAGCCCGTATAGGAAAAAATGAAAATCTATAACTTCTCTAAGTTGTGTGGAGAATTCTTCTACTTGGCGCCCGTCCACAAGAGAAATCAAATCTGCAACCATTTCATGCAGTAAATCGGCGCTGGACGTTACTGCGCCATGGTCCTTGGGAATAGTGCGGAAAGTGAAGGAGCACCAGATTCCGAAGATCGAGATTATACCGAGGCTGGTAGTCGCCCGGGCAAGTGCCACATCGCCTTCATATTCACGACCGGGCTCAACGGCGATGACGAAGTCTGGCTCCGTTTCAGTATCAAGTTGATTGACCTTATCCATCCAGTTCTGAATGATCGGTTTAAGAATTGCCATGCGCACGTTGACAAGAGATTTTTTCCGCCAAAGTTGTTGCATTACTTGTGGTTCGCCGTAGTCGACAGGCCCATACCAAATCCGAGCTCTACGCCTTGGTTCAAAGATATCATTCTTGTCATCCACTTCGGGTAGATATTCATAGGTTGCTGCTTGATCCCAACGATTTCTCGTGACGATTTTGGTAAGCTCACGTGGCCAGACGACATTGGTGACATAGGCTCTCATCAGCGGGGCTCGCCTCGCGGGATGCATAAATGCAATTGTCCGGAGGACGAAATAACTGAGTGCGACAATGTTGGCAGCAAACCATACCAAATTAAGAATTGAGAATAGTGCAGCCACGCTGGGGGTTAACTTTGAAGTGAATGGCAATTGTATTCCAATCACAAGGCAAAGAAAAATAGAGCTGAGGCCGACAAAGATCGCGTCTGTTGATTCGATAAAAATAGTGAGCCGAGTTGCAAAAGACGAACGGCTTTGGTTGAGAAGGCCAACAAACGCAATTACGAAAGGAAAAACGAGCCCCACCAATGCGGCTTGAACACCCAGAATCCCCAAGTTTAGGCTTTTTAAATCACCAAGGGTCTCATCCGATAGTTTCGGCTCCAAAATATAGCTGCCTTCGCCCAGTATTATTGCGGAGCTGTAAATCGCAATGACGAGGATGATAGTCACGTTCGGGTTGCGGGAGATAGAAATTATGGACCGCTTGAGAAAATGATAGCGGTATTCGCGCGCGATCTTGCTGCAGTTGAGGTGGGTCGTGACTATACTACTGACAATTCGTCCGAGGCTTTGGCGAAATATTGCCTGCACTATTTGTAGCGCCAACTTCAGTTCGCGACATGCTCTATCAATTTTCGGGTGGTCTGAGTTTTGAACCATTTATGTTCCCAATTTCCATAATTACGGAAATAGGACGTTGCATGCAATCCATCAGAACACAATCTAACGCGCCAAAAATTTAATTTGTTCGGACTCCGTGGCTTCGCCGGAATTCGCAGAAGCGAAGCGAGTTTTTAAAAATCCAAAAACCATTGCTAGGTCAACTGCTCGGATGTTGTGCTCTATGTTCTCCCATGAATCTGCCGAAATACTCCTGCGTGCTGATCCTAAATTGAGTCGCGAAAAATATGGCAGAAGCTAAGGGAGTGAATCCACGATCCGCTGATTGATAGCCAACGTAATCTGCAAATGACATATATATTAGGCTTAGCTATATTAGGCTTAGCGATCGGGAATGAAAAACCTAATCATCGCGAACCCATGCAAGATGAAGATTTGACGATTTTGCAAGGACATTTCTAGTTTTTAAGAACTAAGAATGTGAGGGCTCAGTTTTGAGACGGCAACGGAACTTGGTAAGGGGTGCTTCTCGAACGAAAAATTAGCAGTGTGCTAGCAAGTGCGCGCACGACAGTAGTTGCCCGCTGAATATCACCAGTGCTTATTTGACGTATATTTGACATAATTTTGTTCAACGACGCTAAGTCATTGAAAATTATGGTGACCCCTACGGGATTCGAACCCGTATTTCAGCCGTGAAAGGGCCGCGTCCTAACCCTTAGACGAAGGGGCCGCACCAATGCTTGGCCAGCGAGATTGGGCGATTAGGGGTATCAGGGACTTTGGTCAACCCTTTAATGGCGGTTTGCAGCCTTATTATTAGATATTTTTTTTATTGCGTTGAACCCCGCCGATTAATCGGCCCAGGCTGCGTCTTCCAGATGGATTTCTGCGGCAGGGCGGCTGCCCCAATCGTCAATCTTGGCGCGGCCAGCGATCCATAATTTCCGGCCTTTTGGTGCATGGAGCAGGGTTTGGCCCAAATCGCTTTCGGCGGCGCGAAAGGCTATGGTCTTGATGGAGCCGCCATCATCACCCGCCACGATCATTCGGACATGGTCTTTGCCCACAATATCGCATTTAACGATCCGAACCGGCCCGGCGGCGATGCGCGGTGCGGGCCAGCCCATGCCATAGGGCCCTGCGCCATCCATAGCCTCTACGAAGAGCGGATTGACCCCTTTGGGCGATAATACCGCGTCGAGCAGCAAAGCCTTTCCTTCCTGCGCTGTGCCGACAATGTCGGCCAGCCGGTCGTTAAGAAATTCGCTAAACGCATCTATTTGAGAGGCCTTGATGGTGACACCGGCCGCCATGGCATGACCGCCGCCTGCAATAAGCAAGCCGTGGTCTTTTGCAGCAATAATGGCTGCGCCCAGATCTACGCCGGAAATGGAGCGTCCCGATCCTTTGCCCAGACCGTCTTCATCTTCGGCGATGATGATCGCAGGGCGGCCCAGTTTCTCTTTTATGCGACCGGCAACAATACCGATCACACCGGGATGCCAGCCTTTTGAGGATAAGATCACCACAGCCTGATTCTGTTGCGAGGAGCACATGGCCTCTGCCTCTTCCAGAACATGCGCTTCGATTGCCCGTCGTTCTTCGTTTAGATGATTCAGCTCTGCCGATATTTTTTGGGCTTCTTCGGGATCTTGGGTTGTCAGCAATCGGACACCCAAATCAGATTTGCCGACCCGCCCGCCGGCATTGATGCGCGGGCCCAAGGCAAAACCGAGATCTGAGCAAATCGGTGCGCGTTTTAGACGACTGGCATCGATCAGGGCGGCTAGGCCTATATTCTGGCGTCCGGCGAGTACTTTAAGGCCTTGTGCAACAAAGGCGCGGTTTAGTCCGCGAAGCTGGGCGACATCGGCCACTGTACCAAGCGCGACGATATCTAGCAGCTCCAGTAATTTCGGCTCGGGCCGTCCTTTGAAAAAACCTTTGCCGCGAAGATTGCGGACCAGTGCCGCCGCCAATAAAAATGCGACGCCGACAGCCGCCAAATGACCATGTTCGGCCCCCGCATCACTTTCGTCCAGGCGGTTGGGATTGACCATAGCGCTGGCCTTGGGGAGCTCTGCAGCACATTTATGATGATCGACAATAATTACTTCGACGCCCGCTGCCTGCGCCATTTCTAGCGCATCAAAAGCCATTGCGCCGCAATCCACGGTTACGACCAAGTCTGATCCTTGCGCACCCAGTTTGACCAATGCCTCACCAGAGGGGCCATAGCCTTCCATCAGGCGGTCTGGAATATAAAAGCCAGCCTCTAACCCCAGATCCCGGAGCACGCGGATGAGAAGGGCAGCGCTGGTTGCACCATCAACATCATAATCCCCGAAAATAGTCACTTTGTCGCTATTTACGACGGCGCAGGCCAGCCTTTCTGCCGCCACATCCATATCCTGAAATACTGATGGATCAGGCATGAAGCCCCTGATCGTGGGATCGCGGTTGATTTCCAGCGTTTCGCGGGTTGCGCCGCGAGCCAGCAATAATTGGGTGACCAGATCATCCGGTTGAAAACCGGGATCGCGGGCGTCAGCGCTGGTGCTGCGCCATTGCCATGATTTTCCGGACAGCGAGTGGGTAACATTTAGAACTGCATTCATGCCCGCAGCTATGCGCGAACCATGGTCCGCTGACAATTGCTTTGATCGCTGTTAAAGCCACGAACATGAAAAAACTGCTTATCGTCTATTACAGCTATACGGGTGGCACAAAGCAAATGGCGGAAGCCGCCGCACGGGCGGCCCGTGAAGAAAAAGACACCAAAACCTGGTTGCTGCGCGCAGAAGATTGTGAACCGGCGGATATCTTGGCTGCCGACGGTTATATTTTTGCGGCGCCGGAAAATCTCGCGGCGCTTGCCGGAGTTATGAAGGCTTTTTTTGACCGCTGCTATTATCCGTTATTGGGACAAATCCAAGGGCGGCCTTATGCGGCCATGATTTGCGCAGGATCGGATGGTGAAAATGCCCGCGAGCAGCTCGAACGGATAGCGACCGGCTGGCGGCTTAAGAAAGTCATCGATACACCGATAATCTGCACCCATGCCCAGACTGAAGAGGCTATATTAGCGCCAAAGACGATTGGTGAAGTGGACAGGGTGCAGTGTGGCGAGATCGGTGCGACATTGGCGGCAGGATTGGCTATGGGTATTTTTTGATCAATTTAGCGATGCGCTGTTGCAGAACCGGAATGACATCAGCCTCGAACCATGGGTTTGCTTTAAGCCAGCGGATATTTCTCGGGCTGGGGTGGGGAAGGGGCAGGGCGGTCGGCCAAAATTCTTCCCACCGCTTGACCGTTTCCGTCAGCGTTTTGGATCGAGCATCTGCGAGATGCCAGCCAAGCGCATATTGGCCAAGGATTAATGTGAGCTCAATATTGGGTAATTGATCCAGAAGCGGTGTCCGCCATTGCGGGGCACATTCCGCGCGGGGCGGCAAGTCTCCCCCGTTTCCGGTCCCTGGAAAACAAAAACCCATGGGAATGATCGCGAAAAGCGACGGGTCATAGAATTGGTCTTCGGTTACGCCGAGCCAGTTGCGTAAGCGCTTTCCGCTTTGATCACCAAAGGGGCGGCCTTGTTCGTGGGTCTTTCGGCCTGGCGCTTGTCCGACAATCAGTATTTTCGCGGATGTTCCTGCTTGCACCAAAGGGTCGGGGCCAAGCGGCAGATCGCTGCATATAGTGCAGGCCCGGATCTTTTTGAGCAGTTTTTCAAGACTGTCAGTCTGTTCGGCCATTCATTTTGCTTCGCGTCGGCATATGGCCACATGGTCCAGCTTTTGATCTTTGGGCGGGGCGGCCAGTGCAAATACATAGGATAAGCGTGTCGCTTCACGTCCTTTCATAGCCCCGCGTTCTCCGTTTACCACGGCGGCAAAATCCTGACAGGCAATGGCACTGCGCAAGTAGTCTCCGTGGCCAACACGGTCCCCGCTTACGGCGGTGGTATCGATAATGGTTAGACCGCTTTTTTCGGGCGGTACATCATATTCCGATTTTGCAGCATAACAGCGTTCAGGAAGGCCTTTTGCTTTTAACTCGGCCGCCTCGAACGGATCGAAACAACGCGGAAATCCAAGCCGGGGATAGCCATGCACGTCGTCAGAAAGAGACAGTGCAGAATCTTTGGATGATGCATAAACAGTAATCCGCCGGTCATTATTGACGCGGCGAGCGGAGAGTATTTCTTCTGCTATATCTCGCTCAAAATCCTGACGGTCAACATCAGGCGATGCGAGGATGATATTGGAAATATTACTTGAATCAGCATTGCTGCTATTGCGATCGACAAATTCCACAGCGGGCAAAATCAGTCTTGCTCCTAGGGAATGGGAAACCAGCACGATTTCCTTGGTCCACGTTTGTTGCGCTAGTTTGGTCAGGAATTTGCGGAAATTACGCTCGTCCCAATACATATTCGTTTCATCGACCGTATATTTCAGCAACTGCCCTTGCGAGGGCCAGCTATATTGGATGACGGGTCCAGAAAAATCAGTCAGACGCGCAATTTGAGCGGCATCACGAGAGCTGGTGAAAAATGTCTCGCGGTAACCGTGTACATAAAGCAGGACGCGTCCGTCGCGTTTGGCCATGGTTTTGGACAGGTCCGCCCACCATTGTGTTTCATTAGAAATGGCAAAGGGAATGTGGCGTTTATCAACTTTACCTTTTTCATCCAGTACGTCTTCTGGTGCGCCAAAGCGGCCAAAGCGGACCTTATCGCCGCGATGGTTGAGCAGCTTCAGCTCGTCTCCGAGACAATCAGGTAGTCGGCTGGTGACAACAAAATATGGCTTATCCGTAGTATCCAAACTGCCGGTGGGAGTACCGTTGTCGGTTACGTCACAGCGCCCGTTGGCGACATAATCAGAATGCCGAATTTTGCCATAGTCGACGGGTGAAATACAGGCCGCTGCAAATAGCGGAAGGCCCAATATCGTTAGTTTCAGACGACCCGCGAATAATTTCAGGACACCGCGCCTCATCGCTTAGACGCGATGCTCACTCTTAACCCACCGCACAGTTCCGGATGATGCGCGCATTACTACACTTTCGGTCGTCATAACGCCGCTGCGCAGTTTCTTGACACCTTCTAAAAGGGAGCCGTCAGTTACGCCGGTTGCGGCAAAAATTACATCACCCTTGGCGAGTTCTTTCAAATCATAGATTTTATCGAGGTCGGTAATGCCCCATTTATGGGCACGGCTGCGTTCATCATCATTACGGAAGGTCAAACGGCCCTTAAACTGTCCGCCCACACAGCGCAGCGCGGCTGCTGCCAACACGCCTTCCGGTGCACCGCCGCTGCCCATATACATATCGACCGTGGTTTCTTCATCGGTCGTTGCAATGACACCGGCGACATCGCCATCCGGGATAAGCATGATGCCGCAGCCGATTTCACGAAGCTCGGCGATGATTTTTTCATGGCGCGGGCGGTCAAGGACACAGACGATAATATCGGCCGGTTTAACGCCTTTTTCATTGGCAACCGCGGTGACATTTTCGGTGACCGATTTGTCGAGGTCAATAATATTGTCCGAATAGCCGGGGCCGACCGCAAGCTTGTCCATATAGACGTCGGGCGCGTTGAGCAGGTTACCCTTTTCGGCGATAGCCAGCACAGCCAACGCGTTAGGTCCTGCTTTAGCGGTTATGGTCGTCCCTTCGAGCGGGTCGAGCGCAATATCTATCTCAGGTGATTCGCCCGCACAGCCACGACCCACTTTTTCGCCAATATAGAGCATGGGTGCTTCGTCGCGTTCGCCTTCGCCGATTACCACCGTGCCGCAAATATCAAGTTCATTCAACGCAGCGCGCATCGCTTCGACGGCGGCAGCATCTGCGGCCTTTTCGTCCCCGCGACCAATGAGTTTGGCAGCGGAAACCGCTGCTGCTTCAGTCACACGGACCATTTCCAATACGAGGACGCGTTCGAGTATATCACTTGATTTAGGCATGGAATGTCTAGTCCTTCTTTAAGGGGCAGATTTTCTTTTAGGGGTAGATCTTAAACTCTAGATAGAGGAGCAATATGACAAAGTCGAGAAGCCTTGTAACCCTGTCTTTAACCTTGACGCAGGCGGTTCTTCTCGACATAATTCGCGCCTTAACAGCAACAGGGCGCCGAAACGTCTGTTAGTCCTCATCACTCAACAGGTGCATGACAACAGGCGCGCCTTGCAAGCTGCTGGAGTTTGAAAGCTTGTCCAGACTCTGGACTACATCACGCTCCATGCTCTGATGCGTTACCATTGAGATTAATACTGATCCCTCTTCAGCTTTTTCAGTCTGGATAAGGCTTTCTATGGATACTTGTGCATCGCGCATGGCCGCTGTGATTTCTGCTAAAACACCTGGTTTATCAGTGACAACGAAACGGACGTAGCTTTTTCCGGTGCGATTTCCGCTTTCGGCGCGTGCGCTTTTCCCCATTTGACCGATGGGCATCGAGAAAACAGTACCGCAATCCCCCCGTGCGATGTCGATTAGATCAGCCACTATGGCAGAAGCCGTGGGGCCGTCGCCAGCACCAGCACCTTGGAACATCAGCCGTCCGGAAAAATTGCCCTCGGCGACCACTGCATTGGTGGATCCATCAATATGCGCCAACGGATGATTTTCCGGCACAAGATAAGGATTTACCCGCTGGAACAGTTTTCCGCCATCAATCCGCGCCATGCCGAGCAGGCGGATGCGATACCCCAATGCCTTTGCCTGTCCGATATCTGCGGCCATGATGTTTCGAATACCGGCAATCTCGACGCCTTCGAAATCGATCGCCGTACCAAAAGATAAGGCAGCTAAAATCGTAAGTTTATGAGCTGCATCGACGCCGTCTATATCAAAACTCGGATCAGCTTCGGCATATCCAAGATCCTGTGCATCTTTCAATACAGCATCAAAAGCGCTGCCGTGTTTCTCCATCGTGGTTAGGATATAATTGGATGTCCCATTAAGAATGCCATAAACCCGCTCAATGCGATTGGCTGCGGCTCCATCGCGCAGGCCCTTAATAACCGGGATGCCGCCAGCGACAGCTGCTTCATATTTTAAGGCAACACCCTTAGTCTCCGCTAGATCGGCAAGTTCCATACCGTGATGAGCAACCATGGCTTTGTTTGCGGTCACAAATGACTTGCCTTGTTTCAGGCTGGTGCGAGCGAGATCGAGAGCAGGGCCTTCAGAGCCGCCAATCATTTCAACCACGCAGTCAATATCAGGGTCGGAACCAAAGTCGCCCATATCATCGACCCATTTATACGGGCTGAGATCAACGCCGCGATCACGGGCGCGGTCCCGTGCGGAGACCGCTACGATAGAAATAGGCCTCCCCGCGCGTTGTGCGATCATTGCACCATTTTCATTGATTAGACGAATGACGCCGGAACCGACGGTTCCGAGGCCAGCCAAAGCGATGCGGAGAGGTGTTGTCATGATGAAGCCTTGAATTCGGGCGATAAGCCATATGATGGGACGTTAGAGCCCAGTTAATAGCGCTGTGGCATCATATTGCCAGCCTGTCTTTCTTGCTATCGGAATAATTTCGTACGGAAATAGCCTATTTTGGTCGATATTCTGCCGGACGGGAGCGAGGACAATCGCCCAGATCCTGCATCACCAGACCATAATCTCGGCGGGCTTGGGTCGCATTCTCGCCTGAAACACCGGCTAAAGATTCGTTCGGCAGCGATTTGGGCAGGAAACACGCCAGTCGATACCATAATAAACTGTTTCGTATTGGCGCGCGGGCCGCCTCGTCAACAATCTCGCCGAGAGATACGGCCCAGACCTTTTTTTGGCCATCGCGGCTCAACACTGTGATCGAAACGGGGTCGTTACTTTTGGTTTCCATGAAAATCTGGGTCTCGCCTTCACCGATAATGGTGCCAGAAACGTGAAAGGCACTCCCTATACGCGTAATCGCAGGTGGTGCGTTGCGCGCAACAATCTCGCGGACCAGTGAGCGAACCCGCTGGTCCCTTTCCGGAGTCCATATAATCTGCGCATCCTGCGCGGCGAGTTGTACGTCTCCATTGGCCGTGGTCAGGTTGCGGGCGAAGATAATGAAGGACTTCTTTTTTATCTTAGGCGCGCGTCCGCGGTCATCAAGAGGTAGGTCAATAATATAGCGAATCGTGTCCGGAATCCCGCCTTGTCCGCGAATCAACGCGTTCGTTGTCGCGATAATATAATGTCTTCTCGTCCCCGCTGGCGCGTTCAGAGCCCTTTCGGGGGCGACTTTGATCGCATTTTTAACCGTAACGTGGGCAATGACCGGCGCATTAACACTTAGGTCAGCAAGGTCCGCATATTGTAATGGATCAGCGGGTGTATCAGATTGAGAAAAAGCTGGAAAATCTGCTGTTATCATAAAGAATAAAGCGCTGATTGTGATCGGGATTTTGTGCATGACTTTCCTGTAATTTTGGGCATCTTAGGCGCCGGTTCATAGGTGTTCTTTTGCGTTTTTGACAGCTTAATCAATGCTGAACTCATAAACCGATTGCCTGTCTTGAACTACCACGTTAAAACATTTTTAAGACAGCTTTCATTGATACGAAAAGCTGTTAGGGGAATCAAAGGGATCGCTGTGGGTTACTTTCCAACAGTTGTCATACATGGCCTTTTACGAGGTCGCGATTCCTGAGGGAAGAAAAGGAGTTATGTTTCTGAATGGCTTATGCTGACCAACAACCTATGAGTTCGAGCAAGATAGTTTCTATCGTTCTTGTCGTGCTGATTCACGCGCTGTTTGGATATGCTTTGGTTACCGGGCTGGCTTATAATGCGGTCAAGAAAGTGGCCTCAGAGCTCGATATGATCGATATCCAAGAAGACGAACCGCCGGAAGAGATTGAGGAGCCACCTCCACCGCCAGAGCAGCCAATTGAACCGCCACCAGTGGTGACGCCTCCTCCGATCGTGGCGCCACCAGCGGCACCGCGGCCAGTGATAACGCAGCGTCCTACGGCACCGCCAAGGCCAGCGCCAGTCGTTGCTGCACCACCGCCACCGCCACCGCCGCCCCCACCGGCTCCGCCGCAGCGGGCGGACCCTGAGCCTCGTGGTAATCCAGGCAACTGGGCAAATGCTAACGATTATCCATCACGTGCTCTGCGTGAGGAACGCGAAGGTACGACCAGTTTCCGGGTTACGGTTGGTACAGATGGCCGGGTGGATAATTGTCAAGTTACTGGGTCTAGCGGCCACAGCGATCTTGATGAAGCAACCTGTAAGAACATCCAGCGTAGAGCCCGGTTCCGTCCAGCTCTCGATAACGCAGGCAATCCGGTCGCTGCTTCTTGGTCCAGTCGGGTCCGTTGGCAGATACCTAAATAAATCAATCTGCGGCGGAACGGACTTTTGCCCAATCCGCTGCAAAACCTATTGTCGAAATTTAATCTATCCTTGAGGGGAATATATAATGTTTATTGAAATTTTAGCTGCTGCTGGATCAACGGCACCGCAAAGCGCATTTGGTTTTTGGGAATCCATGCAACAAGGTGGCGTCATTGCTTGGAGCGTTCTTGTTATTCTGGCTATTATGTCGGTTTCTTCCTTTTACATTCTGTTTTCTAAATTGTTCGAGCAGAGCAAAGTTATGAAGCAGGGTGCAACTGCACGTGCATCTTTCTGGAAAGCAAACAGCATGAAAGAGGGCGCAGCGAAGCTCGACAAGAATAGTGCTTACCGTCAAATCGTCGATGATGGCATCAAAGCTGAAGAAGATCATGCTCGTTTGACAGACCCTGTCGAAGCGCATGATTGGCTCCACGGTTCGCTGAATCGTTCGCAAGGATTGATCAACTCGAAACTGGCTACTGGTCTCCCATGGTTGGCAACGGTTGGCGCAACATCACCATTTATCGGTCTGTTCGGTACGGTTATCGGTATTTATCGCGCGCTGATCAAAATCGGTATCGCTGGTCAGGCATCTATCGATGCTGTTGCTGGTCCGGTTGGTGAAGCATTGATCATGACCGCACTGGGTCTTGGTGTGGCTGTTCCTGCCGTTCTCGCCTATAACTGGTTGCAGGGCCGCAACAAACGTATCGCAGAAGATCTGAGCGACTTTTCAAATGACGTTCTTGGCTATATTTCATCTGACGGCGCTGTTCGCCCATCAGCCATGAAAGCTGCTCCAGCGAAACCAGCCGCTGCTGCAACTGCGAAGCCAGCCGTAAAGAAATAGGACTTTAGCCAAAGCCGGTTTGCCGGAGTTCTGAAAATGGCTCTTGCAAACGGCTTTGGCCGCTCCTGATTTTCGAACGAGCAGGTTTGACCTGCTTTTCGATGAAGTATATTTTTGAGAGGATTGAAGCTTATGGCGATGAATGTTGGGGACGGCGGTGGAGCAATAGATACTCCTCTATCGGACATTAACACGACGCCGCTGGTGGACGTCATGCTGGTTTTGCTGATCATTTTCTTGATCGCTGTTCCAGTTGTGATCCAGACAGTGGAGCTGGAACTACCGGTTCTGCCGTTTGAAGTGACGACAACAAAACCGGAAAATGTTCTGCTCGCAGTTACGACCACGGACTCCGCAGGGCGCGACCCTGGCGATCCTGATTATTCAGGTGCTAATCCCGGCGGTAATTGCCGGATCTATTGGAACACAACTCCGGTTGATTCAACTGAGTTGGTGCAGCGAGCTGTGAAGCAGTTGGAAGATCAAATTGAATCTTTTGGTGGTGTCGAAAATATGACTCCCGAAGATATGCCTGAAGTGCATATCCGCGGCGATATTAACACACCTTACCGGTGCATTGGCGGGGCTATTTATACCATGCAACGCGCTGGCTTTGCCAAGGTTGGGTTCTTGTCGACACCTGTTGTAATTGAATAGCCTGATACGGCATATTTTTTAGAGTTTTAAGGAGACGCAATAATGGCCATGAGCGGCGGCAGCGATGATGGTAAGCCGATGATGGAAATGAACACGACGCCGTTGATCGACGTCTTGCTCGTTCTCCTCATCATGTTCATCATTACAATTCCGGTCCAGACCCACGCGGTGAAACTGGACTTGCCTGTGGATGATCCAACGAACCAAGATCCACCACCGATTGATCCTGTGAAAAACCGGTTGGGCATCACGCCTACCAACCAGATCCTTTGGAATGAATCGCCGGTAACCCTTAATCAGGTAAAAACCTATTTGGCGCAAACCAAATCAATGGTTCCTGAACCTGAACTTCAGTTCCAGCCCGATCCTGTCAGTGCGTATCTGACGGTGGACCGTGTGTTAGCTGAAATTAAGCATAGCGGTGTCAGCAAATTTGGTTTTGTTGGTAATGAACAATATGGCAACTTCGGTAAGGCAGCACGTTTGCCGAACTAGTAGTTGCGATAGTCTTTATAAAAGGGCGATGGAGCGATCCGTCGCCCTTTTTATTTGTGGTGCCCACCGGAAGCTATTTGGTCAGAGAATTTGTCGCTTCACGGTACGAAATGATAATGGATTCAACGTGAATTCAATGGGTCGAAATCTATCGGTTTCGATGCGGGTTGGTCAATATGGCTGGCCCACCGGCAGCCGGTCAGGCACCCATCGTTGCTGTCGGTGGCTTTGGGTAAGCATATAATCTTACTCCTCGGCGTCTAACCTCAACGCATAGCATTTACGCAGCCCCGCTTATTGGCGGATGGATCATCCGTCTTTACAGAGCGATGGCTGGCTTGGACAGTTCACCGCCGTTAAACTGCAACTCGGCCAGCTTGGCATAAAGTCCGCCTTTGGTGATCAGGCTGTCGTGATCGCCTTGTTCGACAATCTGACCGTCATCCATCACTATGATCCGGTCAGCCGACCTGATGGTGGCCAAGCGGTGCGCTATGACAATAGTCGTTCTGTCCCGCATCAGACGGTCTAATGCATCCTGAACGAGTTTTTCGCTTTCAGCATCCAGTGCCGATGTTGCTTCATCCAGCAATAATATCGGCGTGTGCCTTAAAAGTGCGCGGGCAATCGCGACCCGCTGGCGCTGGCCACCCGATAACCGTGTGCCTGCTTCACCCATATAGCTGTCCAGTCCTTGGGGGAGCTCGAGCAGGAATTTCTCGGCATTGGCTGCGCGCGCTGCGGCCCAAATCTCGTCATCTGTGGCTTCCCATTTGCCGTAGCGCAGATTATCCCGTGCAGAGGCAGCGAAAAGCACTGTGTCTTGCGGCACCAGCGCCATGCGAGAGCGAATATCAGCGGGATCAGCAGATGGTAGCGCAACACCGTCTATCCGCACGGTGCCCCCTTGTGGGTCATAAAAACGCTGAGCGAGCTGGAACAAAGTTGATTTGCCTGCGCCAGACGGCCCAACAACCGCAACGGTTTCTCCGGGCGATACCGTCAATGAGAAATTTTTGAGCGCTGCCGTATCTTGGCGCGTGGGGTAAGCAAATGTCACATTATCAAAAGAAATCTGTCCGCGCGGTGGTTCGGGTAAGGCAATCGGAGAAGTCGGCGCGGCAATGCCCGGTTCTTCGGATAGTAATTCGGCCAAACGTCCTGCTGCACCGCCGGCCCGTAATAAATCGCCATAAACTTCGGTCAGCGCACCAAAGGCACCGGCCACTAGTCCGCCGGTCAGAACGAAGGCAGCGATAGTACCTCCGGAAATGCTTCCGTCGGCTACGCCCATGGCTCCACGCCACATCAGCAGAGTAATGCCCGTAAAGACGAGTGCAATGACGACAGCGGTTAGGGCGGCTCTCAGCCGAATCCGGCGTTTTGCTGTATCGAATGTGCTCTCAACGGCACCGCCAAATCTTTCCGCCTCACGCGATTCCTGACCAAAAGCCTGGACAATTTTCATGGCGCCCAATGTTTCTGAAACCATTGCACCGACATCGGCGACGCGGTCCTGACTGGATCGCGAGACATTTGAAAGTTTTCGGCCAATGAAAACGATCGGCAAGATAACAACCGGAATGCCCAGCAATAATCCTGCGGTCAACGTCGGCGCTAAGGTGAACAGGAACGCAATCCCGCCTATTCCGATAACCATATTGCGCAAGGCGACCGATACGGTCGTTCCCACGGTTTGTTCGATAATCGCGGTGTCGGATGTCATCCGTGACGCAATTTCCGATGGCCGGTTCTCTTCAAAAAAGCCCGGCGCTAGGCGCAGCAAATTCCGCTGGACGGCCAGACGGATATCCGCAACCACCCGCTCACCAAGCCAGCTCACAAAATAGAAGCGGAAAGCGGTCGCAACTGCCAATATCGCAACAATAACCAAAAGTGTTTGAAAATAAGGCGCTACATCCCCGCCTTCGGCGGAAAAACCTTCATCGACGATCGACTTAAAGCCCCAAGGAATAGCCAGAGTCGCCATTGCTGCGATCAACAGCGCCAAGCCTGCTAATATAATCTGTTTCGGGTAGCAAATGGCCCGATCCCAAACCATCCGCAAATTTCCGAGTTTCTTGGCCGAAGGCTTGTCAGCCTCTGAAGGCGTCAGTTCAGAGGCATTATCGTTGGTAATTTCACTCATAAGCAATGCCCTTAGCAGCCCGATCTAGGGGCGACAATCCTGTTGGAGGCTGTGCGCACAACGAATTTTCCGCGCGCTATCAAGCCGTGTTTCTAACATGGGGTTTAATTGGTCAATGCCAAGCATCAGGCGAAGATAACGACCCATATCGGGAATCATAACCGTAAGTCCCGTAATCATATGGCTAACGCTCTGGCAAAGGGGCTTAACATTGCTTAAGAACCGAGGTTATTGCATCAGTTTTCTGCTGCATGATTCGCCTGAACGTCTGCAGACGGGCCCCGGGCACTATTAGGTTAAGGGAATGTGCCGTGAACCAAATCGCATCCAAAGGCCAATTGCGCATGTCATTATTGCGCTGGATTTTATTTGTTGTTCCGGTGGTCGTCTTATTAGGATTTCTATCTGGCCAAATCGCGGGCTCAGGAGAAGAAAATCGTTGGTTTCAAACGCTGGTAAAACCCGATGCACAGCCACCGGGCTGGATGTTTGGCGTTGCCTGGACGATCTTATATATCATGATGGGTATCGCCCTTTCGATGATATTGCACGCGCGCGGGGCGCCGCTGCGCGGTCTCGCTATTATTTTATTTTTGGCCCAATTTGCGCTGAACCTCGCTTGGTCGCCCTTATTTTTTGGCATGCATCAAATATCTGCCGCATTCTGGCTTCTCATCACAATCTTCGCGCTCGCCTTTGTAACTACATTGGTTTTCGGGCGCATTCGCAAAACGGCGGCCTGGTTGCTGGTTCCTTATCTGGCGTGGCTATGTTTCGCCGGAATATTGAACAAACAGATTGTTGATCTCAATCCCGGTGCCGAAACTCTTGTCGTGCCGGCGGCGAGTACCCAAATATAATATTGTAATAACCACATCCAGATCCCCAGTATGGAGTAAAGACATGCAAAGCCAGAACAGATTTTTCGACGATATTTCCAAAGTCCTGAACGGGCTTGCAGGTACTGTTGCCGGTGTTGGGCGTGAAGCGGAAGCCGGCGCACGCGAGCGCGCGAAGGAATGGTTTGGCGGGATGGATTTTGTCTCGCGTGACGAATTTGAAGCGGTCAAGGAAATGGCGTCAAAGGCTCGCGCCGAAGCGGATTCACTGAAAAAACGCTTGGATGCTCTAGAAAAATCCGGTGCGACGAAACCGTTAGCGAGTAAGGTGACCACCGCAAATGTAGCGGCGAAAAAGCCTGCTGTACGGAAGTCGGCTGCAAAGAAAGTGACCCCGCCAAAATCCGCGAACTAATTTTCGCGCGATGACGGGACGGCCGCTTTGGTCGTGCACATTTCGGCCGATTATCCACAGTCTTCCCACAAACAATATCTGTGAAAGCATAGGGTTGCCTTGCCCTGCATGATGGGGTGGGCCACTACAGGCGCCAATGATGCAAATGATTTGGAACCGTGATGCTTGACGATATGTGGTCTGAGCTTGATCAGGAGGAAGCGCCGCCGGTTGATATGCTGGTTGCTTTTTTTGAAGCCCGTGGCTGGTCGGTCAATCATGTCAGTGAAGAAGAAATCACGGTAGAGATTAAGGGCAATTGGACCAGCTATCAATTGCGTGCGGTTTGGCGCAATGAGGATCATGTCCTGCAATTGTTGCTGCTGCCCGATATCCGTGTGCCTGAAGACAAGAAAATGGCGATATATGAATCGCTCGGGCTGATTAACGAGCAACTTTGGCTGGGGCATTTCGATCTCTGGTCCAATGATAATATATTATTATTTCGCCACGCGATCATGTTGGGTGGTAGCGGGATGCTTGGCCTCAATCAGGCACAGACCGTGGTCGATATGGCCATTGACGAATGGGAACGTTTTTATCCGGTGTTTCAGTTTGTTCTGTGGAGCGACAAAAGTCCGCAGGATGCCATAGAACATGCGATGATTGATACACAGGGCGAAGCCTGAAATGTGGGTGAAGCTCAAAATGGAGAATATAGCGTGATTGGAGAGAGTCTTAACAGCATCTGGTTTGTCGGCTGCGGCAATATGGGTGGAGCGATTCTCCAAGCATGGTTCGACCAGGGATTGGACCCTGCCAAGGTCACAGTGATTAAGCCACATGTGTCCAAGCTTCCCGGTGGATTGCAATCCCAAACCGATTATCCCGAAGGGCCATCGCCTGATCTGGTGTTGTTGGCCATGAAGCCCTATCAGCTAAATGATGTGGCGGCGGAGCTTGCACCGCGAGTTAGCGACAATAGCCGCATCGTGTCGGTATTGGCGGGAACAGAACTCGGCATTTTGCGGAAAGCATTCCCGAAGGCCGGTGAAGTCATCCGGTTAATGCCTAATATGGCGGTTACAGTTGCCAAGTCACCGATGATCCTGATTAGCGAAACCGATGATGCTGATTTGAAGAATCAGATGAACGAGCTATTCTCTCCTTTGGGGAAGCCCGAATGGTTAGAGAATGAAGGACAGATGCATATTGCAACCGCATTATCGGGCTCTGGTCCTGCTTTTGTGTTTCGGTTCATCGATGCGTTGGCGGTTTCGGCTGCGGGGCTAGGAATGGACAAGGAACAGGCTGCGCGTCTTGCGGTGGCAATGGTGGATGGGGCGGCAACGCTTGCCGCAGCATCTGACGTCAGCCCCGGCCCGCTTGCGGATCAGGTGGCAAGCCCCAATGGTGTCACGCGCAAAGGCCTTGACGTGCTGGATGCCGACGGACGGGTAAATGCGTTGCTTCATGATGTGTTGAAGGCTGCGATGGAGCGGAACCGCGAAATGGCGGAAGAAGCAAAGGCCTAAGCTTTCCTACAATAAGGGCGCTGTGATAGGATTGCAGCGCTCTTTCTCAGTTTTGAATATCGATATGGTTAGGATTGCCAAACATTGCTTTCACCGGCGCGCGATAGGGTGTGGTTTGTGTGAACTTTGGAGCCTTGGTGCACCATAAGCGTTGTAAGCTTCGCTTGAAACTCAGCCCTTATCGCTGCGGAGGTCAAACACCATCTGGCGGTCTGATTCAGGGATCAGGCCTTCGAGCACATGCCAAAAACCCGACACGGATTCCTGTCCTGCTGTCACATAGGCCGTTGATAGGCCCACTCGTAGTTGCGCAAATAATTCTGCTTCCAATGCCGCGCCACTGTCTGTCAGGCTCAGCAACTTTTGACGTCGATCCACCGGACCAGTTTTAGTCACGACCATACCGCGATCATGCAATTCCTTTAATACCCGTCCCAAAGATTGTTTGGTTATTGCGAGTAAACGGAGCAATTCCCCGACTGTCAAATCGGGTTGGCGCGCAATGAAATAAAGCGCGCGGTGATGCGCCCGTCCGAGACCCTGTTTCGCAAGCTCTTGATCTATCGCATTGGTAAGACGAGTATAGCCGAAATATAGAAGTTCTATCCCACGCCTGATCTCGTCCTCGCGAAGGAAAAGCGGCGAGGCTCCAGAAGAAGCAGATGAGCGGGATATGTCAGCCATGTTGACGTATCTTGACATGCAGTTTAGGTGATTGCAAGTTAAACTGAAAACGGTATCACAGCCGTCCCATAAGCCCCGTGAAAGTGACTAAAAATGCCGCACAATGATAGTCTGGAAATCTTGGTCGAAAAGCACAGCGCACCCGTGCCGGAGGCTGAGCGGACTCAGGTCTTAATAAATCCGGGCTTTGGCAATATATTTACCGATCATATGGTGTCGATACGCTTTAATGAAGCGCAGGGCTGGCATGATGCAAAGGTTCAGGCACGCGGCCCCATTCCGATGGACCCGGCTTCTTCGGTGCTGCATTATGCACAGGAAATATTTGAAGGTATGAAAGCCTACCGGCTTGCCGATGGCACCACCGCTTTATTCCGTCCCGAACAAAATGCGCGGCGTTTTCAGGCGTCAGCCCGGCGGATGGCGATGCCCGAACTGCCGGAAGAAATTTTTCTGAAATCGGTTGAGACACTAATCGAGATTGATCGCGACTGGTTTCCTTCTGCCGAAGGCGGGTCTATCTACTTGCGGCCTTTCATGTTCGCCAGCGAAGTGTTCTTGGGTGTGCGTCCCGCAAAAGAATATCTGTTCATGGTTATAGCATCCCCCGTTGGCGCCTATTTCAAGGCTGGAGCATCGGCAATTACGATCTGGGTGTCGCAACATTATTCTCGCGCCGCTCCTGGCGGTACCGGTGCTGCGAAATGCGGGGGCAATTATGCCGCCAGTCTGGTGGCCCAAGCTGAGGCGATTGAACAGAATTGCGATCAGGTAGTATTTCTCGATGCCGCAGAGCAGCGCTGGGTGGAAGAACTGGGCGGAATGAACCTGTTCTTTGTCATGGATGATGGGCGTCTGATCACTCCGCCGTTAGGCGGCACGATTTTGCCTGGAATCACACGGGAATCAATCATAACTTTAGCCCGTGAAGAAGGTCTAACCGTTAGTGAAGAGCCCTATTCCATCGATCAATGGCGCGAAGATGCGGCAAGTGGAAAATTAATAGAAACCTTTGCGTGCGGCACCGCTGCGGTCGTGACTGCTGTTGGAACGGTACGTTCGGAAAGCGGAGAATTTACCATTGGCAGCGGTGGTCCGGGGCAATTGACGGAAAAACTACGGATGCGGTTAGTGGATATTCAACGCGGTCTTACCGAAGATAAGCATGGCTGGGTAAAAAGGCTCTTCTAAAATAAGCTGTAACTGCCTCTTGCTCCTTTGAGGTAAGTTGGATATTAGGCCCCTTCGCTGACGAATGAAGCGGTCAATATTGGGGTGTCGCCAAGTGGTAAGGCAGCGGCTTTTGATGCCGCCATGCGCAGGTTCGAATCCTGCCACCCCAACCAATTTTCAACAAATTATCTAAATGCAATATCCAAAGCTGTCCCGACATCGTCGTTTGTGCTCGGTCGCACGGGATAATAGCGTATTGTCCATGTCATTTGTGGTTGTAGTTATCGCTATTGATTTATAGGACTTCAGCACGGCCTGTTATCTGCAGGCAAGGCTAAGGTTTGTGAGATTGGCAGGCCTTGATTTTTTTATCTATATTGGAGCGTTGGAATGATCATTGTTACAGGCGCAGCTGGAATATTGGGCCAAGCAGTTGTTAAGGAACTGAGTGCGGCTGGGTACAGTGTTGCTGCCGTCGATTTGGCGAGCGAGATTGCCGACGCTGGTCAGGGCCTATCGAAAACGGGCGTTGATTTGACTCGGGCTGATGCTGTGAGGACTGCGTTTGAGGCTATCGTATTAGAAGCAGGTAGTTTGTCGGGGTTGGTCAATGTCGCCGGAGGTTTTATTTGGGAAACTATAGCCGATGGTAGTCTGGATAGTTGGGACAGAATGTATGCTATGAATGTACAGACTGCCGTGAATGGATGTGCTGCTGCATTGCCATATCTGAGAAAAGACGGCGGCGCGATCGTCAATATTGCTGCAAACGGGGCTGTACGGGCGGATACCGGAATGGCGGCTTATGCAGCTAGCAAATCTGGCGTTATGCGGCTCACAGAAGCTTTGGCAAAAGAAGAACTGCACAATGGCATTCGGGTGAATGCCGTGATGCCATCTATTATAGATACACCGGCGAACCGAAAAGATATGCCGGATGCGAAGTTCAGTGACTGGGTATCAACAAAATCGTTAGCGGACGTGATAGGGTTTCTGCTGTCGGACAAAGCCAATGCGGTTACAGGTGCCTGTTTGCCTGTAACGGGCCGCTGTTAGAGGGCTCGGATTTGCGGCGGCGTGTTTTTGCTCGGGTACTCGTAATTTAGAGCACTGCCGACTAATGGGGATATAGCAATTCAGTAGGACAGATATTGTCAGCTTAATATGATAGTTCCCTGCCTGCTGACTTCGAAATGAAGATTTTATTCCTTAAGTCATTCATTATTTCCCTGCATTTCCGACTAAATTTGTGGCCGTTTATGTAAAGGTATGTAAATTAGATACTGTGGGACTGGTAAAATCCCTAAACAAAGAGGTAAACAGTTCCGGGGTTCGAAATTTATAAAAAGCGGCAGCAATTGGTGAATTGCTATTCGTTACCGGGGAACATGTATGCGCATTGCGATAGCAGATGATGATCGAGAGATCGTCGATTTTTTAGGCAAAATTATAGAAGGTCAGGGGCATGTGTTTGTCGGTTTTGCTGACGGCAATGCTTTGACTACTGCTTTGCTGCGGGACACTTTTGATTTGGTCATTCTTGATTGGAACATGCCAGGTAAAACCGGAATGCAAATCCTCGAATGGATTGATGGTGCAGTTGATGATCGTCCACCCGTCATTATGATGACGAGCCGAACCGCTAAGCAAGATATCAGCGACGCCTTGAATGCGGGGGCCGATGACTATATCACGAAACCGGAAGATCCGGCTGTGATCGCTGCAAGGATAAATGCGCTGCTTCGGCGGGGTAGTGGTTCTACTGCGATGGAGACAACCGCGCAATATGGGGATTATATACTCGATCGGATTGAGCAAAAAGTTCGATATAATCAAAATGAAGTGGCATTGACCGCTAAAGAATTTGAATTGATTGATTTGATGTTCCGTAACCGTGATCGCACTTTGTCGCGCCGGTATATCATGGAAACGGTGTGGCGCACCAACGCGCACCTTGCGACTCGCACACTTGATATGCATGTATCTCGTGTTCGTTCAAAATTATCACTGACGCCAGAGAACGGATTTCGGATTTTCACAGTTTTCGGTTATGGCTACAGATTGGAGACACTTAGCAACGGGATATGAAGATGGACTTTGGAATCACGAAGCGGAAATATTTCACTTGCTTACGGATTTCAACATTCCTTTTATTGGTACCTGTTGCTGTCCTTCCTAACGCTGCCTTCTCCCAATCTTCGGCGGATAATGCCCGGGTGGACTACGTTTTCAAGCGCGGCGATACCCTGATTGGTCTCGCTGCAAAATATATGCGTAAACCTTCCGACTATGTCGCGGTACAGCGGCTCAATCGCATCGCGAATCCACGTTTCATTCCCGTCGGAAAATCGGTGGTGTTTCCATTCCGGTTGTTGAAATACCGCCCGAGCGAAGCCAGCTTAAGTGCTTTTCGGGGTAATATTACCATCGCTTCTGGTCAGCGAACCCTAACGCCCGTGCAAGGTCTGGAAATTGCCGAGGGTAGCCGGCTGGCGACAGCGGCTGGGAGTTTCCTGACGCTTCAACTGGAGGATGGATCGCGTATTTCCATGCCGTCCAATAGCAAGATGCGTATTACCCGTTTGCGGCATATTCTACTAACTGACAGTGTGGATTATGAGCTTGCGGTTGATGGCGGCCGGATGCGTTCCAAAATCACTCCCTTTGATAAGAAACATGACCGGTATCGCGTCCGGACACCGGTCGCCGTTTCAGCTGTCCGGGGCACAGATTACCGGACCCGGGTTGATGAAACGACAGGAACTACTTATTCCGAAACTGTCGAGGGTGTAGTGGATGTCGCTGCGGGGGCCAGCATTGACGGCGCCAAGATGGTATCGGTTCCGGCAGGCACTGGCGCGGCGGCAACGGTTACGGGCGATCTGGCAACGGCAAATTTGCTAGCGCCCCCTGAACTGGTTGATCCAGCCAAGGTCCAATCGGAAGAGACATTGCGATTTACCGTGGCATCGGGAGCTGCGGTTTCCGGTTATCGTATAATCATTTCTTCAGATGCTGGCTTTGTTGATGTGGTGACGGAACAGCTTAGTGATAGCGCGAATATTAGTTTACCGAGCATCGAAGATGGCCGCTACTTTGCGAAAGCAACTGCTATCGGTCAAGATGGTTTTGAAGGCATGCCAGCGACCTATTCTTTCAAGCGTCAATTGAGCACATTGAGCGGCAGCGCTGGTGAAGGCGATTTTGGCTATCGGTTTAAATGGGCCGGGGCAGGTAAGGGAAAGCGCGTTTATCGTTTTCAGATAGTGCGGGGCAATAAAAATGCTTTGCCGATGGTTGATGAAGCGGGATTAACTCAGGATTCCATAACCCTGTCCGACCTTCCCGACGGTGAATATTACTGGCGTGTCGGTGTATCCCAATATTCACCAGACCCGACCGATAGTGAAGTTTTCGAGAAATGGACCGATTTCGAAAAACTGACGGTGGCTGGCTAAAGATTTGGTTGCTAAGGCTATGCTCGGCCGCCTTTGACCATATTTGGAGAGCCGACTTCAATGAAACTACGCCAACGTCTGGGAATAGAATGGGCCGGTGTAGCACTGGTGGCGTCCCTAATCGTTGCGGCATTGACCTATTGGAATAGCCTGTCTGGTTTCGACAATTTACTTTATGATCGATTGTCCGAATATGATCGGCCAGAGGCATCCGCAGAAATACTAATCGTTGCGGTTGATGAAGACAGCTTGGAGGTTCTTGGAAAATGGCCGTGGCCACGGGATATTCATGCCGGATTGCTGAATATATTAGCTGAAGCACAGCCAAAATCAGTGGCCTTTGATATCTTGCTGAGCGAGCCTGGCGCTGAAGAGGATGACATGGCTTTGGCTGAAGCAGCAGCTAAAAACAAGAATCTGCTCTTGCCGCTCCACTTTATCTTTCCCGGCAGGAATGGCGCGGATTTTGACATCAAGGAGCCAATCCCACTGTTTAAAGAGGCCGCAAGCGCTTTGGGTCACGTCAATCTGCTTTTTGACCGCGATGGTGTAGTGCGCCGGACATCACTCTGCTTCGTGGGGACTATTGATGGCAGCCACAGCACATGGCCGCATTTGATGGAGCAGGCTTACCGCGCGGCAAATGGTAGTAATTCTGCTGTTTATGGACGTCAGGAAAATTGTCAGCAGCCTTTGCTCATGCCCTATGCAGCGCGGGGCGCTTTTTCCCAAATCTCTTATGCTGCGGCCCTGAACGGGGAAATTCCGGCAGCCTTTTTGAAGGGCAAGATCATATTAGTAGGAGCAACAGCACAAGGGTTGGGTGACCAGCATCCCGTGCCATTGGGTGACGGGGGCGTCATGGCCGGTGTCGATATTATGGCCAATATGTTGAATGACATCATGGCCGATAATTTTATCAAGCCTGTTTCCTTAAGCACACAAATCATATTATCGCTGATACCGACTTGGATATTGCTAATCGGTTTTTGGCGCCTACGTCCCCGCACGACGATTTTCGTCTCGGTCGGATTGATCGTGACAATATTAGTCACCAGCGCAGCTCTCATTTCCTTCCAAATCTGGTTTGCGCCCGGCGCAGCGCTCGTTGGTCTTGGTCTGGTCTATCCGATTTGGGGATGGCGGCGGTTGCAAGCGACAAGCGATTTTATGGATGAAGAACTGAAAAGCTACCGATCGGAAACGCTTGATGTACCAGTCTTGCGGAGGGAAGTTGGTCCGGCTGATTTGATCACGGAACAAGCAGAACAACTGGCCTATGCAATACAACATATGCGTGATCTACGCCGGTTCATTTCTGACGCATTGACCAATCTTCCGGATCCGATGTTCATCACGGATCTCGATGGAAAAGTGAAATTCGTCAATAAGCTGGCGCAGACAGGTGTCGACGATGGCATACAGGATCTGGCTCTTGATGACATGCTGAACCGTTTTGTTTCTCCGGATGATTTGAACGATGTGAAAGACTATCTGGCGCTTGATCAGAAAATGCGAGAGCATGATTATGTCGATTTTACCTCGCTGAACGATGAGGTTTTCGCGATGCGCCGGGCTAGGGTCGTTACAGACGAAGGGGAATTACGCGGTCATATCCATTATCTTGCTGATATCACCGAGGTCGCCAATGCAGCGCAGGAACGCGAAGAGGTGCTTCAACTGCTGTCACATGACATGCGATCACCGCAGGCAGCTATATTGGCCCTTCTTGATAGTCAGGATGTGACAGATACCAATAAGCGTATCGAAAGTCATGCACGCCGGACCTTGGCTCTGGCGGACAATTTTGTTGGATTGGCGCGGATAAAATCGAGCGATTTTTCCGGTGAAGAAATATTGCTGTCCGATCTGGTGATTGAGGCCAATGACAGCTTGTGGCCGCTAGCCAAACAACGGGGCATTAAGTCCACGGTTATTGATCAATCTGATGGCGCCTTTATCATTGGGGAGCCATCTAGCCTGTATCGATCATTCGCCAATCTGATTGATAATGCTATCAAATATAGTCCCGATAATAGCGAAATTGTCACCCTTTTGCGCAATATTGATTTGGATAAACAGCCTTTTGTTTCTGTGACTATTACAGATCAAGGCAATGGAATTGCAGAGGAAATGGTGGATCATTTATTTGATCAGTTTGCGAGTAATGATGGTGATTCAAAAGGGGCCGTAAAAGGCGCGGGATTGGGGCTTAGCTTTGTTGCGGCGGTGATAGAGCGCCATGGCGGTTCCATCCGTTCAGAAAATATTAGGGGGGGAGGTGCGCGGTTCACGATATTATTACCGCTGGCCCCGGATCCGGCAGAAACGGTCTGATAAGGGACCTATTCGATGCCCCCACGTGTGTGGGTTTTGATATTATTGCCTTGGTTTCCATTCCCTAAATCAGATAGAGCGGCGTCGATCAGATACGGTAGAGATTGTTCGATGGTCCCCTTGCAATGATATTCGGCGGCGGTGCCGGAATAGAGGTTTGAACCGTCAGCAGTGTTGACCATATTTAGGGTCAGGCGATGCTCTATATCTTCACAGAATTGTAGCGGTTTACGCTCCTTTGGTTCTGCGATTTTGCTAAGATCACTACCTTCACCCGCCGACAATGCAATGGATGCGGGGCGGCTTGCCAGAGCAATATTCACCAATATCGGGGACTGGTCGGCGACCGCAAAACTTCTAGCCGTTAGCGCATCGGTTACCAACTTTCGCGCCTTAATATAAGCTTCGCTATTTTGTTCGGGCTGGGCAGCGAAGCTATATATTTTTTGCGCTGTAATAGCGTCACCCACCTGGGTTTGAATCCGGGTTTCGATTGGGCCACTGCAACCAGTGGCTATTGCAACAATTGGGATCATTAGGATGGTAAGACGACGCATAACAGTCCTCAGGCTCGTTAGTGACCTGTTATGTCAATAATAGCATCGGCTCAAAATGTCACGATAATAGGCCGCCTGTACGCAAACTGCTCCGCCTTCTATGTTTCGACACTTTTAGCGAGTTAGCGCATAATAAATGACATAGAGCCATGAAAGAAATCCATGGATTATCGCCCAAAATATCGATTTATGCGTCGTAAAGCTAATAGCTATGGCAAGGGCGCTGCCGAAGCCGACACCCTTGCTGACAATTTCTTTGCGAACATAGGTCGCGCCGCGACTCATCGTTGAGCTTCCCCCTGCATAATCTTCTGGCCGCATCCGTTCCGGTTTGATTTTCTCGGCCATTGCTTAGGCTGCTTCGCGAGCGCGTTCAGAAAGTTCCTGATTGAGCATCTCTGCCAATAGAAACGCCAGTTCCAGTGATTGCGCCGCATTTAAACGAGGATCGCAATGCGTATGGTAACGATCGCCTAGTGCTGCATCGGTAATCGCAACGGCACCACCGGTGCATTCAGTTACATTTTGCCCAGTCATCTCGCAATGGATGCCGCCCGCAAATGTTCCTTCGGCACGGTGGACAGCAAAGAATCCGCGAACTTCGGCAAGAATGCGTTCAAAGGGCCGGGTTTTATAACCGCTATCCGCTTTGATAACATTACCGTGCATCGGGTCGCATGACCAGATAACCGGATGGCCTTCCTGTTTGACGGCGCGTACCAAGGGAGCAAGTCCGCTTTCCACCTTGTCATGACCAAAGCGGGAAATGAGTGTCATACGGCCCGCTTCCCGGTTTGGGTTAAGCGTATCGAGCATTTTCAACAGATCATCCGCTTTCAAGGATGGCCCACATTTCATGCCGATAGGGTTACCGATGCCGCGAAGAAATTCGACATGCGAAGAACCTTCAAACCGGGTCCGATCACCAATCCAGAGGAAATGAGCACTTGTATCATACCATTGGCCGGTCAGGCTGTCCTGCCGCGTCAATGCTTCCTCATAAGGGAGCAACAAGGCTTCGTGGCTGGTGTAGAAAGAGGTCGCTTTCAATTGTGGTGCGGTGTCAGAGTTGATACCGCACGCTTCCATGAAGGAAAGCGCTTCGCTAATCCTGTCGGCCATTTCTTCGAATTTTTTGGCCCAAGGGCTACGGCTCATAAAATCATGGGTCCAACCATGGACTTCTTTCAGGTTGGCATAGCCACCCGTTGAAAATGCACGTAGCAGATTAAGCGTTGCCGCAGCTTGGTTATACGCACGAACCATACGGTCCGGATCCGGCTGACGGCCGTTTTCTTCAAATTCAATGCCGTTGATAATGTCACCGCGATAGCTAGGCATTTCAATGCCATCTTGCGTTTCTGTTGGTGCAGAACGTGGCTTGGCAAATTGCCCGGCCATGCGGCCAACTTTGACGATTGGCATTTTCGACGCATAGGTGAGTACGACTGCCATTTGTAGAATGACCCGAAACGTGTCGCGAATATTGTTAGGATGAAATTCTGCAAAGCTTTCCGCACAATCGCCGCCTTGCAGCAGAAATGCTTTTCCTTCTGCGACTTCGGCAAGATCTTGCTTCAGGCTTCGAGCTTCGCCGGCAAACACCAGCGGTGGATAAGTGCCAAGCAGCGCTTCAGTATCCGCGAGCTTTTGAGCATCGGGATAATCAGGCATTTGCAGCCCTTCAAAATTTCTCCAACCGTTCGGCGTCCAATTCGTCGCCATGAGCGTACTCCAATATCTTTCACTTAAAATCGGGTGGCCTTAGGCCCGTTTCAAGGCAAATGGCAAGAAAAAGCACCGTTTGGTTGCTCGCGAAACTACTCAACCCTTATTTGAGGCCGTTAGCTCCCGGTCTTTTCTTTCCAGCTACCGGCGTCGCGATATTCGGGTTTGATTTGGCTCATATCGGGTAATTTTTGACCCGCAAAGGCTTTCTCGCCACCTTTTTTGAGCGCTTCTTTGCTGTAGCTAGGCGCTTGATAGCTTTTCGGCGCGCTTGTGTTAATCGCCGGCACTGGCAAGCTATGCCGACGGGCATTATCTGCAATGATCGCAGCCGCTTTCTCAGATTTCTGGGCTTCTTCCTGAGCCTTAAGTCGTCCGGCTTCATAGGCTTTTTCAAGAGTAATGGGGTCGAGCGAAGATGCCGTAGCAATATCATATTTGCGCGGCTTGGGTGCAGGAAGGGGTTCATTGCCGAGATAGCTTTGGTTGAATGCGCTGGCTTTGCCCGCGTTGCCCTTCCAGCTGTAAAAGCGATGGGCACCAATTGTACCCAGAAACCGCAGGCTCGGCGCCCAATAAGGATAGATTTCGGTGGTGTGATAATGGGTTGCAGTGCCAACAGGCGATGCGATTCGGCCGGCGAGCGCCAATGCGGCAACATTCTGGGCCCGTTTCCAATGGAAACTGGAGGGCGTGCGGCGTAGCGACCCATCACATGTATATGAAAACTGGCATCCGGTTGTCCGTTCGCTTCCCTGAAAAACCACACCGCAAACGGTGCGTGGATAGCTGGGATGGCGCACCCGGTTCAGCACGACCTGTGCAACCGCACGTTGGCCGGCATCAGGCTCTAGCCCTGCTTCGTAGTAGATAGCAGAGGTTAAGCATTGCAGCGCCCGTCCGTTGTCGACTGCGGAGGCCTTAAAAGAAATGGGCTGGATTAAATGGGCGGAAGCAGTGTGATCGCTGCCGGCAGTCAGGGCACTCTCGCTGTCGTTCAGCGAACCATCTCCCGGTTCCGCGAGAGGATCAATGGCAAGTGCGCCGTAATTTTGTGGGATCGCATAGCCGGGATCGATAAAATAAAATGCGGAACCAGCGAAATTTTCTTCCGCTCGCTCTACCGGTTGCAGGTCTGGATCGCTGAGACTCATTTGATGCGCATCGACGCTTGCTTGCGGTAGAGTTGTGGGAACGAGTATCGTGCAGAGTAGTAATACCCCTAGCAAGATGCGTTCCCGAACATTCAGCATCAGCCAGCGTGGCAGGTGCCAAGAGGGTTTGTCATTGGAAGCCTGTTTTGCAGCATTAATGCATGGTTCCTTTGCATCTTGCTCCGATATTTTTGGCTGATATTGTGTGTCTGTATTAATCGGCGCGGCTTCTGGATGGGGAGACGGTGACAATAGATATCCTGCAGGTCCGGCAACAGCCAAACCACCACCGCCGAGCTGCGGGACGTAGGGAGGAGGAACACGCAATGTAATTTCTGAAGCACCTGAATAGACCCAATCGGGCTGGAAGCACTGAAATACAGCCTTTATTCAGGTTTATCGCGGAGCAAAACTAACCTGTTTCAAGATGGGACATGGTAAAGCTGACCGTTAATTGGTTAATGCAGCAATTCCGTCATTTAACCAAAAAAGTGTCGATATAGTTAATAAAATGGGCCTGTTGAAAAGCTACAGTCAAGTCGCCAAAAAATCTGCGAAAGTGTTTAAATTAGCGTGAAATGTGATTCGCTTCCTGAATGTTTACCAGATGGCGGGCCATGGCAAAGCCGATCAGCCCAAATATTACGCCGCCAATTGCCGGAGCGATCACAATACCTTTAAGACCGTAAAGCAAACCGCCAATCCACAGAAAGGGAAGTATCCCAATGGTATTGCGCAACCAGTTTGTAATCATCGACCATGCAGGGCGATCCAGATTATTGCAGGCGGCATTGGCAATGAACAACAAACCATTGAAAAAGAATAATGGTGTCAGATAGGCAGCAAAAAACCAGAAGACATCTCGCCCTTCTCCTTGCAAGTGGAACAGGTCGCTAATCGGATCACTTAAAACAAGCAATAGCGGCCAGACCAGAAAGGTGTAACCGAGCGCAAAGGCTATGGCTTGCTTGATAGTCAGGCGAATACGGTCAAATTGCAATGCTCCAAAATTTTGCCCGATAATCGGCCCGACCGCGCCGGAAAGCGAGAAAAGCAGGCAAAAGGCGACGGGTACTAGCCGACCCATGACCGCAAATCCGGCTATGACCTCATCGGGATAATTGGCGATAAAACGATAAGTGATAAAGCCGCCAACGGGCGTTGCCACATTTGTCAGAATCGATGGCAACAGGATTGCCATTACCGGCTTCAAATCCTCACGAAACAGAGTGGAAGAGAGCCGATGAAAGCCGCCATAAAATTTGATGATCGGAAAAACAGCAAGAATTGAGGATACGATCGCTGCGCAGGCAGTGGCCATTGCGGCGCCATTTATACCGAGATCGAAGCCAAAGATAAAAATCGGATCGAGTATTGCATTAGCAATGCCCATGCTCAGCGTAACATTCATTGCACGCCGCGCGGCACCATGCGCCCGTAAAAAGCCTGAACACACCATGGCAGTTACGCTGAACGGCATAAATGGAGCGACGATCCGGATATAACCGGTAGCTGCGGTTTTCACTGTTCCGCTTGCCCCCGCAAGTTCTAATATTTGTGGCGCAAAAACAAAGAATATGACTGCCAGTGGGACAATCATCAACATGCTGAGTGTCAATATGTTGGTAAGGTACCGGCGTGCATAGTCGGAATCACCTTGACCGATTTTGCGTGCTGCCAGCGCGCTTGCGGCGATCATCAGTCCGATATTGAAAGCAGTCCCGAAAAACAGGATGGTGGCCGCAAAGCCCATCGCGGCAGTCAGGCCGTTGTCACCTAATTGGGCGATGTAGAGCAGATCGACAAAATCAACGATGAACATTGTCAGCAAGCCGATGCTCGCCGTGAGTGTCATCGTTGTAATATGCCGTATGGGGCTGCCGGTCAGAAATATTGCTGGTGAACTTGCGATAAGTCGGTCCTAAAATAATGAGAATCGGAGTTGGAACCGGGAAATGACTATTGGATATTTGCACTATAGCGTTTTGCTATCTGGTCAAATTCTCTCTAAGCGGGGGGAGTTATTGAGGGAGTGATATATGCTTAAACGCTTTCATGCCGTAATTCTAGCCGCAGCAATGGTTTCGGCCTGTTCTGTCAATGACGATAATGGGCAACAGGAAAAGTCAGAACAGGGTTATTTCGAGCGCAAAAATGTTGCTCCCGATCCCGCCGATAATGGCCAGTCCCCGCGCAAACCGGAACATGCTTATGCACGGATCGCGCTGGATTGTATCAATCGACAATATCCTAATAAGATCAGTCACGTCTTAAGCAGCGCCGAAGATGTGCGTGAGCCAGCACAATTGACACCGGTTTTTTACGGTTGTTTTGATTGGCATAGCTCTGTCCACGGCCATTGGTTGCTGACACGTTTGTGGGGGCAAGGTTCTGTTCCGGAAATGGAAGACGAGATCGCGGCCGCTCTGTCCAATAATTTTACCGCTGAAAATATCGCCGGGGAAGTCGCCTATTTCAATGGTGCAGATCGAGCTTCCTTTGAACGCCCTTATGGTCTTGCATGGTTTTTGCAACTGACGGCGGAATTAAAGGAAATCGCAGCGGGTAAGGGTGCTAAGGCGCAGCAAGCAAAAATATGGCTGGATCGGCTGACGCCGTTGGAAACGGTTATCGTGGATCGAATCAGGGCATGGGTTCCAAAGCTCGCTTATCCGATCCGGTTGGGTACGCATAATCAATCGGCCTTTGCCTTTGGCCTGTTTTTGGATTGGGCCCGGATTAGCAAAGATAAGGAGATGGAGGGTCTAATTGTTGATAAAAGCCTCGCCTTTCATCGGGATGATCGCAATTGTCCGCTAGGCTATGAACCGTCCGGTGAAGATTTCCTCTCTCCGTGTCTGATGGAGGCAGACCTGATGCGCCGCGTAATGTCTGAAACGGAATTTGCCGATTGGCTGACCCATTTTTTGCCCGAAATCCCAGAAGACGGCAATAGTGACTGGCTGGCGGTGGGCATTGTAAACGACCCGACCGATGGGAAATTGGTCCATCTAGACGGCGTTAATCTGTCGCGCGCCTGGGCTTTGGAAGGTATAGCGACGGCTCTGCCCGAAGGCGACAAGCGAAAAGCGGCATTGCTGGCCGCTGCAAAATTGCACGGTGAGACAGGGGAACAGTCGGTAAGTACTCCGCATTATTCCGGCAGCCATTGGCTAGCCAGCTTTGCCACCTACTGGCGCACCGAACGCGGTCTTAATCGGATTCTTGTAAAAAGCGATGCGGTAAAAAATAGTGATTGAGGTTAAACGGCCGCTCCAACGGAATAAATATCATGGATTCGCGAATCATACTGGCCTCTGATCGTTTCTCTTTTGCTCTGTCACCCTTTTGGTACCGGATATTTCCGGTCAATATTGATCTAGCGATAAAGAGTATTTTCGGTGTTTGGGCCGGATATTTTGTCGTCAATTCATTACGGGTTGTCTTATGGGGGGCTTCGGATCACCTCCACACACTAGAGGATTATCTGGTAACGGCGATTATTTCGGTTACGGTTACCTGGGCGTTATACCGGTTGCTTGCGGTGATAGGCGAACGCCCTGCGGGCGCGGTGTTTATACTAACGATTCCGACGATTTTTATGGCCACCGGAACGGTTTATCTAACCAATTTGATTTTAGCCTATCCGATGCCGGTGCTGGACTATATCAGTATAGCCCATGGGATCTCACCGAATTCCGCGTTGTCCCATTTCTCCGATATGGCTTTCGTCAATTATCTTATTTTGGTTGGTTGGGGCGGGCTCTATCTGGCCATGGTCAATAGTCGTAACAGTCAAGTCGCATTGACCCATAGGCAGAATTTGGAACGCGCGAACCGGGAAAGCGAAATGCGGGCTTTACGCTATCAACTAAACCCTCATTTTGTATTCAACGCCCTCAATTCGGTCAGTAGCTTGGTCATTGACAGCAAAAATGAACAGGCAGGGCAACTTGTGGATAGCTTGGCGGATTATATGCGTTGGGTTCTGCAAGATGATAGCGGTGATTTAATCACCGTAGAGCGAGAAATCGCACAGCAGGTTCGATATCTTGAGATTGAGCAGGTGCGCTTCCCCGATCGTATGAAGTTCGATGTGCATATTGAAGATGACGTCGTGCGTGAATGGAAGATACCCGTCCTAATTGTCCAGCCACTTATTGAAAACGCAATTAAATATGGTGTCGCCCGTTCTAGCGCGCCGGTTTGCATTGCTATCTGCGCGACGAGAGAAGCAGGTCGCCTGAAACTCGTGGTCGCCAATGATGGCCGGATGATGGCGGTTGCTTCCAAAACATACGGAACCGGGACCGGACTGGCTAATATTCGCGAACGTCTACAGGGATTTTATGGTCCAGAGGCTGCTTTGTTTATTGGGAATGGCTCAGGCGATAGAGTGGTTGCGACGATTATCATTCCCGATGAAAAACAGATGTTCAGCGATTCTGTTAGATGAGGGGGGATATGAAGCTGAATATCCTGATAGTCGACGATGAACCTTTGGCCAGATCTCGGATCGAATCTCTGTGCAGCCGTATGGACAATGTTGGTCAGATTAATAGCGCGAGTGGTGGCCGGGAAGCCTTAGATTGTATTGCCCAAAATTGTCCGGAAATAGTTTTTCTGGACATTGATATGCCGGATATTTCGGGCATGAAAGTCGCCGAGCAATGTAAGCAATTTGAAAAAGCACCGGAGGTTATATTCACTACTGCTCATAGTAGATATGCCGTTGAAGCCTTTCGCCTTAATGCCATTGATTATCTGCTTAAACCGGTCAAAGAAAGGCAACTCAAAGAGGCCTTTGAAAAGGTTGCGCAAAAGAGGTGGGTAGCTCCGATTGAGCTACAACCGACGGCGGATCATCGGCTGTGGGTGCAAGATGGCAATGGTGCGGTTCAGATTAGGTGCGCCGATATCAGCGCGATAGTTGCCGATCGTGACTATATGCGCATATATTTGCTGAAGCACAGCTATCTGGTGCACGAACCCATGCAATCTCTGTTGGACCGCCTGCCTGCAGGGATGTTCATCCGTATCCACCGCTCGGCTGCAGTTCGCGTAGATTTTGTTCGAAATGTTCAGCGTAAGGGGCGGCGTAAATTCATTGCGCTCAAAGATGATACGGAATTCACCATCGGCCGGACGTTTACCAAAGCCGTGATAAACAGATTGGCCCGTTAAGCGGGCGGTTTCGGTTTGTCTGATTTCGTAACTGAATAACGGGGTGCTGGCGCAGGCTGCATGTGACCGCCGACATCGACAAATGTCTCCCGTTCGACATTATGGGGATGCAGCTTTGCTTCGGCCAATGATAGGACCGGGGCAAAGCAGATATCGGTTCCTTCCATTAGGCTGCACCATTGTTCGCGGGTTTTTGACAGGAACAAGCTCGTCAGTTTTTCTTTTAGCGGTCCCCATGATTTCGGGTCCATTTGTGCATCGAAATCGGCATCTTCCTCCAACCCGGCAACTTGACGTAATTGTGCGTAAAATTGTGGCTCAATCGACCCGATTGAGATATATTTTCCGTCCGACGTTTTGTAGCTGTCATAGAAATGCGCCCCGGTATCAAGCATGTTGACACCGCGCTCGTCTTGCCATTGTCCGATATTGTTAAAGTCGAAAACCATCGCCATTAATGCTGCCGATCCGTCGGTCATCGCACAATCCACAATTTGACCCTCACCGCCGGTTTTGGCGTGAAGCAATGCAGATACCATACCGAATGCCAGCATCATTCCGCCGCCGCCGAAATCACCAACCATATTAATCGGGGGGGTCGGCTTTTCGCCCGCTCGGCCGAAAGCGTGGAGTGCGCCGGAGATCGAAATATAATTAATATCATGGCCAGCGGCATGGGCAAGAGGTCCATATTGGCCCCAACCAGTCATCCTGCCATATACCAGCTTGGGATTGTCTTTTAGAAGAATATCGGGGCCGAGGCCGAGCCGTTCCATCACGCCGGGACGAAAGCCCTCGATCAGTCCATCTGCCTGTTTAACCAGATCACGTGCCTTTTCAATTCCGGCTTCGGATTTGAGGTCAATTTCAACCAGTTTGCGTGATCGGGAGAGGGCGAGGCGGCCATCAGGTGCGCCGCCGGGGCGGTGGAGAACGGTTACTGTTGCGCCTTGATCCGCCAGCATCATACCGCAAAACGGGCCAGGACCAATGCCTGCAAATTCGACGATGTTAATTCCTGCTAACGGTCCAGCCATACCCTACTCCTAATTTAATCAGATGATTAAAAGGCCTTACGGCAGACGCGGGAAAATAATCAAGCAAATTTGTTAGTGGCGTTTAGCGCGGGCGCTGACCATGACGTAGCGGTTTGCTGATTTGTCCATGGGTTTTTAGATAGCGAGGCAATTCGGTTTTACTCTGTCCCACAGGCTTCCGTGCCAGTTTGGGGTCAATTGCATGATCAAAAGCAATGCCAAGCCGACCTTGCGCAACCCAGGCGACATAGCCGCTTACACGGCCAATATTGCGCAGTTCCAACTGTACTTTATCACCGCGCTTTGCGATGACTGGAGCTTCTGCCATCAAACCGCCGGCTGATAAATTGCGAATGCGTACTTCGCCGCAATCGTCGCCGTCAACAAAGCGCAATGTTGCTTTTAGGAATAGGCTATCGCGGTCGAGTTCGCGTTTGGGCAGGCCGCTGGTTTGACCATTTTTTCCCAAATTCTCGTCATAAGGTTCTCTCATGTGCATCCCGCGCTCTAAATGTAAATTAATGTTGCTTGGCGCGGATAATTGCCCGGAAAAGATGGAAAATTGGTTAATATCGTCGTGAGTTTTTTTGCTCCGCGATCCCGAAAAATAACGGAATTAAACAGTCGCGGATAAGCGTTTGACCCGCGTGTATAACGCTAAGGCTGATGTCTATGATTTCAAGCTGCGATTATTAGGTCTTTAGGTCAGCGTAAGCTATTGATCGCGCGAGATTTTTTCTTTGCGTTCATGGGCTTCCTGAGCCTCGACACTCATAGTTGCGATTGGGCGGGCTTCCAGACGCTCCAACGAAATAGGCTCACCAGTAACTTGGCAATATCCATATTCCCCCTCTTCGATTCGATGCAGGGCCGCATCTATCTTTGATGTCAGCTTGCGTTGCCGGTCGCGTGTCCGCAGTTCCAGACCCCAATCGCTCTCGCTTGATGCGCGGTCGTTCGGATCGGCTTCCTGGATCGGTCCATCTTGCAAATGGGCCAGTGTTTCCTTGGATTCCTCAATAATATCCTGTTTCCACTGTTCCAAAGCACGTTTGAAATAGGCAAGCTGCCGTTCGTTCATAAATTCTTCGTCGGCACTAGGGCGATAACCTTCTTCCAGAATGATATCGCCTGTTGAGCTACTTGATGAGGATGAATTTTTCGCTGAGGATGCCAATTATACTCTCCAACATCTGTCCCCCAACCCTAGATTCGGGTCAGTAAAGGAACGCTAACAGCGGCCCTATAAACTCGGCCTCGGTCTTAGACAAGATGCAATGTGCAAGGGGGTGAAGGAATAGCGCTGTTTAAGGGCAATGTTGGTTTCGATTCGACAGAATCACCATTTATATCGTGAAATTTCAAGCATTCAGCACCTCAGGTCATATTTGTTTGCGTCGCGTATTTTAGTACTTTGTTAAAGATCTGGACTGGAAACGGTGTCAATTCGGGACATTAACTCTCATTGGAGAAGGGTTGATAGGTATATTTGCGGTTTTTCTTCCCAAAACAAGGTTAACGCAATTGTAGTTACCGTCTCATTCTGCGCTTTTGGTGGCAGTCGGAATCCCTAAGAGTCTGTTGGCACATATACGCAAGCCAACCTGTGGGGCCCAAACCGGAAGAGAGAATATAATATGTCGGTAAGAATGGCTTTAGCAAAATTATGCGCTTGCACATGTGGCGGAGCGTTAATTGGCGGCGGCGCGGTGCATGTCTCTGAAGCGCCAGCAGCTCCCTATGTCAAAAAAATCGACAAGAAAAAGATCCGCGGACGCGTTATAAAACGTGGCGCACCGGCCCGCAAAGTGAAACGCATCCGGCGGACAGTGACGAAGACGGTTACGGCATGCGCGCCAAGCGTGGTCACTATCACACAGGCACAGCCCATTCCCCTTCCGGCCCCAGCATATTATCCTGCCCCATTGCCGGAAATTCCCGTGCTTGAAAGCGGCGGGGGTTCTATTCCTGTCGTGATTGGTGGTAGCGGCGGCTATGGCGGCGGTGGTTTCGGTGGCGGATTTTTCGGCGGATTTTTTGGCGGTGGCGGATCAGGCGGCGGTTCTGTCGTCATTTCTTCGACTAGTAGCGGTGGCTCAACCAGTACATCGTCAGGTGGTAGCTCCACTAGCGGCGGTTCGACCAGTAGCTCTACCGGAGGGTTTTCAAGCACCTCGACCGGTGGTTCGACTAGCACGTCTTCGGGTGGCATTAGTACTTCCACTGGCGGCGTCTCCACGTCGACCGGCGGGGTAAGCACTTCAACAGGCGGCGTGAGTACATCGACAGGTGGTGTGAGCACCTCCACTGGCGGCGTGAGCACATCCACTGGTGGCAGTTCGTCCAGTTCATCAAGCAGCTCCAGCTCCTCATCTAGCAGTTCTTCTAGCTCTTCCAGTTCAGGCGGCACGTCGACCGGCGGTCATAGCTCCGGTGGCCATAGTTCGGGTGGGCATAGCTCTGGAGGCCACAGTTCCGGGGGGCACAGTACTTCTTCAGGCGGTTCTGGATCGTCCGGAAGTAGCGGATCATCTGGAAGCAGCGGGTCTTCCGGTGGCTCATCAAGCAGTTCAAGCTCTTCTTCGAGCGGTTCCAGTTCGTCCAGTAGTGGTGGTTCCAACGGAAGTTCTGGTTCTTCGGGTAGCAGCGGGTCGTCAGGTTCGACCTCCTCTGGCGCAAGCGGCACTTCTTCAAGCTTTGGCGGTAACAGTACGTCCAGTTCCAGTTCTTCAAGCAGCTCCAGTTCCAGTTCAAGCAGTGGCGGGTCAAACGGCGGTTCTAACGGAGGCACGCCGGTTCCAGCCCCGCCAGTAGTTCTGCTCTTTGGCGCAGCGGCAGCAGCTTTGTTCGCGCGCAGCCGTAAAGCGAAAAAGGCTTTGGCCGCGTAAACGGCAACGGGCAGGATAGAAATCAAGAAGCGGCTGGAGCGATCCCGCCGCTTTTTTTGTTGCGTCGTTGAAGCTCGGCACTTGAACCGCACGCTGTGTCTAGGCATAGGCTTGTCCCATGCATGATCTAAAATATATCAGAGAAAACGCGGCCGATTTCGATGCCGCTCTGGCGCGTCGCGGTGTGGAGCCGGTTGCTGCAACAATATTGGCGCTGGATGAAGAGAATCGCAATATCGCGACCAAGCTTCAAGAAGGACAGGCCCGCCGTAACGAAGCGTCCAAAGCCATTGGCAAAGCCAAGGGGCAGGGCGATGAAGAAACAGCACAGGCGTTAATGGCCGAAGTGTCGGAACTGAAGAGTAGTTTGCCAGCGATGGAAGAGCGGGAGCGTGAAGTTTCAGGAAAATTACGCGATGCTCTGGCCGCGCTACCCAATATTCCTGATGCAGATGTTCCGCAAGGCGCGGATGAAGAGGATAATGTTGAGCTGGAACGCTTTGGCACGCCGCGCAGCTTTGACTTTAAACCGCTGGAGCATAGCGATATCGGCCCGCCGCTAGGGCTGGATTTTGAAACGGCTGCTGAAATGTCCGGTGCGCGCTTTGCGTTTCTGCGCGGTCAAATGGCGCGGCTGCAACGCGCTATCGGTCAATTCATGCTGGACCAGCAGACAGTAGAAAACGGCTTTCAAGAATGCGCGCCGCCTTTGCTGGTACGCGATGAGGCCGTGTTCGGGACGGGGCAGCTCCCCAAATTTTCAGAAGACCTGTTCCAGACCACCGATGGCCGCTGGCTCATCCCGACCGCGGAGGTCAGCCTGACCAACAGCGTGAGCGGACAGATATTGGATGGAGCGCAGCTACCGATTCGGCTGACGGCGCTGACGCAGTGTTTCCGCAGCGAGGCTGGTTCAGCGGGCAAGGATACCAAGGGCCTGATCCGCCAGCATCAGTTTGAAAAAGTAGAGATGGTCGCGATTGTCCATCCTGATAAGAGCGATGCGGAACATCTGCGGATGACGGAGGCGGCGGAATCAATCCTTAAAGCGCTTGAACTGCCCTATCGTAAAATGCTGCTCTGTACCGGGGATATGGGTGCGACTGCGCGTAAGACCTATGATTTGGAAGTTTGGCTGCCGGGTCAGGATGCTTATCGCGAGATTTCGAGTATTTCAAACTGCGGCGATTATCAGGCGCGGCGGATGAATGCCCGTTTCCGCCCTGAAGGCGAGACCAAGGGGACACAATTTGTCCATACGCTCAACGGCTCTGGCCTCGCGGTTGGGCGAACTTTGGTTGCTGTGCTTGAAAATTATCAGCAAGAAGATGGTTCTGTCATAATTCCGGAAGCGTTAAAGTCTTATATGGGTGGGATTGAAAAACTGGAGCCTGCAAACTGATGCGTATATTGCTGACCAATGATGATGGATTTGACGCCCCGGGCATGAAAATACTGCTCGACATTGCGCAGCATTTTTCCAACGATATCTGGATTGTCGCGCCGTCGGATGAAAATTCGGGTGCTGGCCATTCACTGACGCTCACCCGCCCGTTGCGCGTCCACAAGCGCGGGGATCAGCAATATTCTGTTGATGGTACGCCTACCGACAGCGTGATGATGGCCGTCGCGAAGATCATGAAAGACGGTCCTCCCGACCTGATCCTGTCCGGTGTCAATCGCGGAGCCAATCTGGGTGAAGATGTAACCTATTCGGGAACTGTATCCGCCGCCATGGAAGGCGCGCTGGCCGGTATCCCGTCGATTGCGCTCAGTCAGAGCTATGCGCGCGGTGATTTGGGTGATGAAGTGTCGTTTGAAGCGGCTTCGCTATGGGGCGAACGCGTGCTCCGCCCACTGATCAAGCAAAGCATGGATCACCGGACTTTGGTCAATATCAATTTTCCGGCGTTGCCGGCGAGCGAAGTCAAGGGCGTCCGCGTGGTATCACAAGGCATCCGAGATTATGGTCGGCTCCAGATTGTCAGCAATCGCGACCCGCGCGGCTTTGAATATCATTGGTTCGGACTTGGGCCCATGGTTGAGACCCCGGCCCACAGCACCGATCTGGAAGCCATTGCCGACGGCTATGTCTCGATCACCCCGCTGCATCTCGATCTCACCCATTATGAGTCGATGGATAGTCTGAACAAGCTTTATAACAATTAGATTAGGTTTATTCTTCCTATGAAGGGGTGACTGATACCGACGGTGCTCCTTTTCATGTTGAATGTTTTACATCCGTTGCGGCGACGCAGGGCTGGCAACCTCAAGAATTGCTGCTAGATAAGGCCCTCTCATTGGGGTGAGAGCGAGTAAACGGGGCCTGATCATGCGTAAGATTGCCATATTCTGTCTGGTGCTTTGCCTGTCGGCCTGTATTCCGCCCGGTAGAGATTATAGTTGGCCGCAAAATGAGGCGGTAAATAGTGCGTCGCCCAAACTTGAAACCGACAATTCTATATTTGGTCAAAAACCCGGTGATGTTCCTCTGGCCACATGGGTTGAACGGCCGGTCACACCCAATGCGGTAACGATTAATAACAGTACATATGTTGTGCAATCCGGTGATACGCTTCGCGGTATTGCCAATCGTACCGGGGCAAGCTCACAGATTATTGCGGCGACTAACCACCTCACAGCGCCCTATGTTATTCAACCCGGCCAGCGGCTTAAAATAACGGGAGGCCGCTATCACAAGGTCGGTAGCGGTGAAACCGGCATTGCTATTGCCCGCGCATATCGCGTGTCATGGCGTGACGTTATTGCGTTTAATGGTTTGGAAGACCCGTTTGTTTTGAGGGTCGGGCAAAAGCTACTATTACCGGCAGCATTACTCGCTGAATCTAGCAACATGACAATCGAACAGCGCGCAGCCGCCTTTGATGTCGATATTGATGACATCGTTACGGGCAGTGAACCTGCGCTTGCGAATAGTGGCGCGCCAGTGTCTGACTGGCGCAAGGCCGTTACATCGACCAAAATACCGGTCGCAGCCGCGCCGCCTGTGGGTTTTTCAGGTCAGTTTGTTTGGCCGATCGATGGCAAACTGCTTTCCAGCTTTGGCAGCAAAGGTGGGGGAAAGGTCAATGACGGACTGAACATAGCTGTCGCGAAGGGTACCCCCATCCGCGCGTCGGCCGACGGCGTGGTCGCTTATAGCGGCGATGAAATCGGGGTTTTCGGCGGCTTGATCCTGCTCAATCATGGCGAAGGCTGGGTCACTGCTTATGGCCATGCAGACAAATTGGATGTTACGCGTGGACAAAAGGTCACGGCGGGTGATATCATTGGTGTGGCTGGCGACAGCGGCTATGTACAGGAACCACAATTGCATTTTGAAATCCGCAAAGACCGTAAACCGGTAAACCCAGCATCCCATCTGCCAAAGCGGGTCTGATCGCCTGATGGCACAGCGCAACAACCGCAATATTTCGGATTATGTGACGCTACGACGGCAATCGAGCATGCCGATCTGGCTAGACATCACTTGGCGGGTGTTCTTCGTATTGGCTTTGATTGCCGCTGCGGTCGCCGTGCACTGGTTTGACCGGACTGGCTTGCAGGATAACTATGACGGTGATGTGAGCTTTCTTGATGTCATTTATTTTACGATGATTTCTATTACGACGACCGGATACGGGGATATTGCGCCAGTGACCGAGCGGGCACGGATGTTCGACGCTCTGGTTGTGACTCCCATTCGTATCTTCGTTGTGCTTATATTTGTTGGCACAGCTTATAATTTTGTATTCAAAAGAACCTGGGACAATTGGCGCATGAAAATCATCCAGAGAAATTTGCACGATCATATCGTGATCGCAGGTTTTGGAACCAGCGGTAAGGAAGCCGTGCAGGAATTAATCGCACGCGGGACCAATCCCGAGAAAATTGTCGTGGTGGACCCATTTGACGAGGCTTTGGCAGCGGCTGAAAAAATGGGATGTGCAGTCATTAACGGGGATGCCACGCGGGACGGCGTGTTGATGAACGTTAAAATTTCCCGCGCCCGATCGATGATCGTATCGGCAGGGCGTGATGATACGAGCATATTGATTGTGCTGACAGCGCGGCATCTTGCCTATCATTTGCCGATTAGCGTATCGGTTAAGGCTTCCGACAATGAAATGCTCGCTCGGCAAGCGGGCGCGACGACTGTTATTAATCCGGTGAGCTTCGCTGGCTTATTGTTGGCCGGAAGCTGTGAAGGCGCCAAAATTTCCGATTACCTTAGTGATCTCGCATCGGCTACGGGACGGGTAAAATTAACGCAGCGAACTATTGGTGACGAGGAAGTCGGAATGTCGTTGAACGACGTCGTCAATGAAGGATTAGGCGTCAGGATCTATCGTGGAAATGCTGTATTCGGTTTTTGGGAGGAAGAAGCCAAGACACTTGAAGCCGGTGATATTATAGTTGAGATAATACCGGGCAACGGTGCCGGAAAAAGCGACGATAACGCCAGCTAATTCTATGGTGCTCGCTAGACTAGATCAATAGCGCGTGCACAGCCCCCATTGCTGCATAAAATAACAGCCAATATGCCGCGTCGATGAAGAACAGGGTCTTGTTCTTTTGCGAGAATAGGTAATTGGTGCCGATGGCGGGTATAATAAAGCCCAAGGCAATTCCGGTGGATATCATCATCTTCACATGAACGGGCGGCTGACCGAGCCGGAAGAACATATGGGCGAGCATAGCCGAAGAGATCAGGCTGAAAGCAAAGGCTCCGCCATAGATTAAACCCATATTGCCGCCTTTTATATCTTTTTCGGTCAGGCCGACGGCGCCCATCCATTTCTTTCCCATGATGGGGCCATACCAAATGCCGCCCACCAAAAAGCCGCATGCGGCTGCCAATATGATGGCGAGCCAGTTTATCTCTAGTAAATCCATATTATCCTCCCAGATGTGCGAACAGATTGATTTTACACTTATATGGATGGAAAAACCAGATGTTGCGCCGACTGATCAGCCATGTCTGCCAAACATGGCGTGACTCCCCTGAAAATAGCGCGTAAAGGCGCTGCCAATATGGCAACAATAATATCTTCTCCGCCCAAAGTCGGCATGGTGTCCTTGGGATGCCCAAAGGCGCTCGTCGATAGCGAACGCATTTTGACGCAATTGCGTTCCGATGGATATCAAATGTCAGCGGATTATGCCGGTGCAGATGTCGTGCTGGTTAATACCTGCGGCTTCCTAGACAGCGCCAAGGAAGAATCACTCGAAGCCATCGGTGAAGCAATGGCCGAAAATGGCCGTGTGATTGTCACTGGCTGTATGGGTAATGAAGCCGAAGCTATCCGGGCCCGTTTCCCCGGCGTATTAGCCGTAACCGGGGCGCATCAATATGCAGATGTGGTGAGCGCGGTCCATGAGGCTGCTCCTGCAGCGCGCGGCGCGTTTGTTGATCTGGTGCCAGATGCGGGACTAAAACTCACCCCGCGCCATTATAGCTATTTGAAGATTTCCGAAGGCTGTAACCACCGTTGTTCATTTTGTATCATCCCAAGCCTGCGCGGTGATCTGGTGTCGCGGCGGCCCGATGCAATTCTGCGCGAGGCAGAGAAGCTGGTTGCTAATGGCACTAAGGAACTGCTCATCATCAGTCAGGATACTTCGGCTTATGGTGTGGACATCAAGCATCAGTCACAGATATGGAACGGACCGATAGGGCAGGGCCGGGAAGTCCGTGCCCATATGACCGATCTTGCGGAAGCGTTGGGCGAACTCGGTGTCTGGACCCGTCTCCATTACGTCTATCCCTATCCTCATGTTGATAAGGTCATCCCGCTTATGGCGGAGGGCAAGATTACACCTTATCTCGATATTCCGTTTCAGCATGCTGCGCCGAATGTGCTCAAACGCATGAAGCGGCCAGCCAATGAAGCCAAGGTTTTGCAGCGGGTGAAAAGCTGGCGCGATATCTGTCCCGACCTGACAATCCGTTCGACCTTCGTGGTCGGTTTTCCCGGCGAAACAGAAGAAGATTTTCAATATCTACTCGATTGGCTCGAAGAAGCGCAGCTTGACCGCGTCGGTGCGTTCCGTTTCGAACCGGTAGAGGGTGCCGCTGCCAACGCTTTGGACGGTGCGGTACCAGAGGAAATCAAAGAAGAACGCTATCAGCGTCTGATGGAAAAAACGGCGGCGATTAGTGCCGCGCGATTGCAAGCCAAAGTTGGCCGCACGCTTCCGGTTATTATTGACGAAATCGGTGAGCCTGATGAAGATGGCGACATTGGCGCGACAGCAAGGTCACAGGCTGATGCACCCGAAATTGATGGCAACGTATTTTTGCGGAATGTTGGTGCCGATGTTGCAGTGGGCGATATTATCAACGCAGTGATCGAAGATGCCGATGCACATGATCTATTCGGCGCACCTGCGGAGCCCTGAAGCAGGGCCCCGGATTTGGTGACTGTTCACATTCCCATATAATCTTTCTTACCGACCGCGACGCCCTGCATGCGCAGCAAATTATATGCTGTCGTGACATGGAAAAACAGGTTGGGAAGAAAGAAATTTAACACATAGTTTTGCCCGCTAATATCCATCGTCTTGCCCGGCCCGATCGGCATCGAAATTTGTAAGTCTTTATTGCTGTCGATCAGATCATTATCGGCTTTGGCAAACGTCTTCGCGCAATCGTCAATGCGCGCGATTAGGGCATCGAAACTGTCGCCCTCCATCGGTAAATTTGGTAAGTCATCCGGCGCGATACCGGTCATTCGCGCGGCACCGCGCACCGCAAATTCCGTGATCATCTGCACTTGCCATTTCATATCGTGCATATCCGGGAACAGGCGGTTGTTTAGAAAGGCTTCTTCGGGAGTGCCGGTTGTTTCTGCATGGTCCTTCGCCTTTTCCAAAATATTGGTGAGTCCCCTAAAAGCCTGATCGGTAGAAGATTTAAAAATTTGGGAAAGGGCTATGGCCATGATGAGTCCTTGGAAATGTTAGAGAAGGATTGAGGCTCAGGCTACCACATTAAGTCAAAAAGAAGAAACTTACCCAGCATAGTGAAACAATATGGTGCCGCAAAATGCAGATGATGTGGGCTAGGATAACTATGTTCCTCGTTCTGCGCCCTATTGCCGGGATCTGGGCGTTGACGGAATTTGCGAAAGCGATCTTGCGCGATAATAAAGATGCACTTTGGAGACTATTACCAAATAAGGTAAACGGACGGCAGCTTGTTAACCAGATTTCTGTCAAATCGCACTGATAATACTATATTTTTTCAAAATTCCCTTAACCATGAAACTGCACAAGCTCGCAATCTATTGATTTTATAATCCTCCTATGAACGAAGCGATTACCAAATTATCTATCGTGCGTCAGACAGGAATGATGTCGGCAACAGAGGTTTTGTCAGCTTTTGGCATTTCTGCGCTGATGTATCTGACCTTCTTCGGCGTCGATGACCATTTTTGGAATGTTATGACTATCGCCTTCATTGTGCCATGGGTCATTTGTATTCCTGCCAATCTCTATTTTATCAAACAGCGCAAGCAATTAATCGATACCGCAGACCAATTGAAAGAGACTCAGGAAGAGTTGCAAATTATAAATCAAAAATTGCAGCACCGTGCGAATATTGACGGGCTAACCGGTCTTGCCAATCGAGATCATTTCATCAAACTGTTCGACGAACGGCGCAAGGAATCCAGCAGTAATGTTTTGATGATTGTGGATGCAGATCATTTCAAGAATATCAATGATGGCTACGGTCATTTGGTAGGAGACGAGGCATTGATGCTACTCTCATCCGTATTCAAACGTATGCTGCGCCGGGGTGATTTGGTCGGGCGGATTGGTGGCGAAGAATTTGGTGTTTTGCTCCCCAATACTTGTGAGGCTGAAGGTGAGATTATTGGCGAGATGATCCGTCATGAGATCGAAAATACGCTGTTCGAACCGCAAAAAGGTGCGTCACACCGGATTACCGTCAGCATCGGTTTGACGAGTGCATCACCGAATGAAGAGCGCGCCTTCCCGATGCGCAACGCGGATAGCGCCTTGTTTGAGGCAAAACGGCGTGGACGCAACCAATGTGTGCTTTATACAACGGATATGCGAGAGAAGCCTCGGCCCTTTTATGAGGCGGGCAATCGACCGGCTCCGGTTCGGATGCGTGCCTGATTTTGCTCCCGAGTAATTTCGATATCTGCCGTGTAAATTAGCGATGACGGATAGTCTTCCCGCTGCTAGTGCTAGTCACTATGACAGATGCAGATTCTTCCGGCCCCGCGGCCTCCGACGATAGCAGTTCCAAGCAAAATCATCTTTATCTGATTGACGGTTCAGCATATATTTTCAGGGCGTATCATCGCCTCCCACCGCTGACCAATATTCACGGGGAACCGGTGGGTGCTGTCTATGGCTATACGACGATGCTTTGGAAGCTCGCCGACGAGCTGCACAAGGCCGACGGGCCAACCCATATGGCAGTGGTGCTCGACAAATCATCGCAAAGTTTTCGTAACGAGCTGTACAGCGAATATAAGGCGCACCGTCCCGAGGCTCCCGAAGATTTGCGTCCGCAATTCCCGATGATCCGTGATGCAACGCGCGCTTTTTCGTTCCCGATGATCGAGGAAGAAAATGTCGAGGCGGACGATATGATCGCCAGCTATACAAAGGCGGCCGTGGCGGAAGGCTGGAAAGTCACGATTGTTTCGTCCGACAAAGATCTGATGCAGCTGATCGAACCCTTTGAGGACAGCCGGGTCGATATGCTCGATACGATGAAAAATGTGCGCATGGGCAAAGCGGCGGTTGAAGAAAAATTTGGCGTGGGTCCGGAAAAACTCGGCGATGTCCTGGGTCTTATGGGGGATAGCGCTGATAATATTCCCGGTGTTCCCGGTATTGGTCCAAAAACCGCGTCCAAGCTGATTAACGAATATGGTGATATCGAAGCGGTGCTTGCCGCTGCACCGGACATGAAAAAGTCCAAGATGAGAGATAATATTCTCGAAAATATCGAACAGGCACGGCTTTCGCGTGTTTTGGTGACGTTGAAAGATGATTGCCCGTTGCCCGATACGCTCGACAGTTTCTTGCTAAAAGATATTCCAGACGGTCCGTTAAGGGAGTTTCTTACCCATCACGGGTTTAACTCACTGCTCAAGAAGCTTGGTGGCGGTCAGGCGGAGCCACAAAATCCCGATATTGATGGCGGAATTGGTGGTAATGCCCCCGCCACGGCGGCAAAAGCGATCGACGCGCCTGCGATTGACCGGAGCCTGTATGAATGTGTGCAGGATCTGGAGATGCTGGACAAATGGATTGCTCGCGCCCGGACGAAGGGCGTGCTTGCCGTCGATGTCGAGACTGATAGCCTAGAAAGCGTCACCGCACGTGTTGTCGGTGTCTGTTTGGCAACCGGCCCCAATGAAGCCTGTTATATCCCGCTTGGCCACGGTAGCGGGGATATGTTTGCGGAATCGCCGAAACAAATCCCGACCGAAGAAGCCTTGGCGCGATTAAAACCTTTGCTCGAAGATGATGCGATTCTGAAAATCGGTCAAAACCTTAAATATGATATGACTGTGCTTGCCCAGCATGATCTGAAAATCACGCCGTTTGATGACACGCTGGTGATGAGCTTTGATCTGGATGCAGGCCTGCACGGTCACGGCATGGATGAATTGAGCAAGCTTCATCTCGGCCATGAATGTATCAGTTTTAAATCGCTCACCGGCACGGGAAAGAAAGCGATTACATTCGCTGAAGTGCCGCTGGACAAGGCGACCGAATATGCCGCCGAAGATGCCGACGTTACGCTTCGATTGTGGGAGATATTACGTCTGCGTATGGTGCCGGAACAGGCGACGCGGGTCTATGAGATGGTTGACCGGCCGCTTGTGCCAGTAATCGCTAAGATGGAAGAAACCGGCGTGCTGGTTAACCGTGAGGAACTCGCCCGATTATCGCAAATTTTCGCCGAAAATATGGCGGTCTTGGAGAAGGAAATACACGAACTGGCTGGTGAGCCTTTTTCTATTGGTAGCCCGAAGCAATTGGGTGAGATTCTTTTTGGAAAACTTGGCCTAAAGGGCGGAAAAAAGGGCAAAAGCGGGCAGTATTCTACGGATGTCACTGTGCTTGAACGCTTGGCGGGGACTGGTGAGCCGATTGCGCAAAAAATCGTTGATTGGCGGCAGTTGTCCAAACTTAAATCTACCTATACCGATGCACTGCAGGAGCAGATTAACTCCAAGACGGGTAGGGTGCATACCTCTTATAGCTTAAGCGGTGCGCAGACCGGGCGGTTGTCCTCGACCGAGCCCAATTTGCAAAATATCCCGATCCGTACCGAAATCGGGCGGCAAATCCGTCAGGCCTTTGTTGCCGCGCCGGGCAATGTCATTCTTGCTGCCGATTACAGCCAGATCGAATTGCGGCTTGCAGCGCATATCGCCGATGTCGATACGTTGAAGGCGGCTTTTGCGGCGGGGGAAGATATTCATAACCGCACCGCGCAGGAATTATTCGGCACTGTCGACCGCGACACGCGTGGACGGGCAAAGACGATTAATTTCGCGATTCTCTATGGTATTTCCCGCTGGGGTCTCGCTAAACGGCTGGAGGTCGATGCTGATGAGGCCCAGCAGATGATCGACAAATATTTTGAACGTTTCCCCGGCATCAATCGCTATATTTCCGAGACGCTGCAAAGCGCGCGTGAATGCGGTTATACAGAGACTTTATTTGGTCGGAAAACCCATTTTGAGCGGCTCAAATCTTCCAACCAGTCGGAACGTCAGGGCAGTGAACGCGCGGCCATTAATGCTCCGATTCAGGGCACTAGTGCGGACATTATCAAACGCGCTATGGCCCGGATGGTCCCGGCTTTGATGGAAGCTGGGCTGGGCGATGTTAAAATGATTATGCAGGTCCACGATGAACTGGTGTTCGAATTGCCCGAAACCAATGTGGATGCGGCATCCGAGGTTATCCGTAAAGTGATGGCTGGCGCAGCCGAGCCAGCGATTAAACTGTCAGTGCCGCTGGATGTAGATATAGGAACGGGCAAATCCTGGGATGAGGCCCATTGATACTGGATTGCAGCGTCTAAGCTGCATGCGCCAATAAAACCCTACACATCATCCGCTGAAATCATTTCCTCGATGTCAATTTCGCCGGTCATTACAGCAACGGTAACAGCAACAGCAGCATCACCGGATACATTGGTAGTGGTGCGCATCATGTCCATGATCCGGTCAACACCGGCAACGAAAGCGATGGTTTCAAGCGGAACACCGACGCTACCAAACACCAGCGCCATCATGATGAGGCCAGCACCGGGTATGCCCGCTGCACCGATGGCCCCTAGTGTTGAAGTGATCGCAATCAGAACATAGTCGCCCCAGCTCAGGTCCACGCCGAATATCTGTGCGCCGAACAAGGTCGCTAAGCCGAGATACATCGCTGTACCATTCATGTTGATGGTCGCGCCAAGTGACACAACGAAACTCGACACACTTTGCGAAACGCCCAGATTGCGCTGCACACAGCGCAGGGTGACGGGCAGGGTGGCATTGGAGGAAGCAGTTGAATAACTGACGGCCATCGCATCAATAATGCCGCGGAAAAAATCGATAACAGGCAGTTTTGCGAGAAATTTGATCATCGCGCTATACATCACGAAGATGATCAGCAAGCAGCCAATATAGTTGAGGGCGACAAGCCATGCCAGAGATTGCAGCGCCTCTACGCCCAGAACGCCGGCGACCCATGCCATCAGGGCAAAGACTCCGAACGGGGTCAATTCCATAACGATCATGGTGACTTTCTGCATCACAATCGCGCCGCTATCGAATATCTTGGCCAGCGGTTTGCCCTCTTCCTTGGCCATTAAAATGCCGATACCGATGAGCAAGGCAAATACTATCAATGGCAATACGCGGACATCCGCCATGACTTGCACCGGACTGTCGGGGACAATCGACAGGATCATATCCACAGCGCTTGTGTCATTGGGTACTGGCGTCGTACCTTTTTGAATGGCGTCGGTGTTTACACCTTTGCCGGGTTGTACCAAAGTGCCCAAGGCAAGGCCCAGCCATGCGGCGATTTGGCCCGTTATAATGAACAAGATCATCGCGCGGCCGCCGACACTCCCCAGTTTTTTAAGGTCGCCAAGGGCCGCGACGCCAGCCACAAGCGAGAAGAAGATCAAGGGAACGACGAGCATCTTGATCGACTTGATAAAAAAATCACCGATCCATTTGATCGATTCTGATTCCGGTCCCCAAGCAAGGCCGGTGATTATACCGAGTATCAGTGCAGCAATGACTCGCTGCCAAAGCGGTATTTTGAACCAAAACGACAACATCACATATTCCCCGCTATTGGGGCTGTTTAACGAACCCTTTTATCAGTCCTGAAACCTATCGTCCTCACTGTGGTTCGGCAAGCGCCAATAAAGCAACATATATTGCGTTACATCCAGAAACTTATCGCCATACAGGTCGAAAGTCCTACACCGAAGGTTAGCGGGATGCCTGCCTTGAAGAAATCAGTGAACCGGTAATTGCCCGCCGCATAGACAAGCGTATTGGTTTGATAGCCGATGGGCGTTGCAAAGCTGGCAGAGGCTGCAAACATGACGGCGATGACTAATGGCCGCGGGTCTACACCGAGGTCGTTGCCCAGCGCGATGACGATAGGCGTGACGATGATGGCTACCGCGTTGTTCGTGACAATCTCGGTCATAATCACGGAAAACACATATACCGCGAAAACAAGCGTCCAAGGAGGCATAGCGCGCAACCAGGGCGTCAGCTCTGCAACTATCAGATCAACGCTGCCAGCTTGCTGAAGGCCCAGACCGACTGCCAACATTCCGAAAATCAGTACAAGCACATTGCCGTCAAGGGAGCCCCAAGCTTCCTCCGCATCAATGCAACGTGCAAGCAGGATCGCGCCGACAGCCAATATTGCTGCAACCGCTAAAGGGATTATGTTAAGCGCCGCGAGGACAACCACGGCTACCAGAGCACCAATGGCTATGGGCGCGCGGTCCCGCCGAAAAGCCCGTATCTTCGTTTGGCCTACGCCAAACAGATTCGGGTTCTCGTACATCCTTTGAATGTCTTTGCTTGACCCTGTGACGAGTAAGCGATCGGCAACGTGAATGCGGGCATTGGTCAGGTCAGATCGCGGCAAATTGCGATAGCGTGTCATGCCTAATATGCGGACGTTAAGCTGGCCGAGAAACGGAATATCAAATAATCGGCTACCGATGCTGGGGTGCCCCGGGGCAACTGTTGCTTCGACAAGTTCTTCGCCCAATGGTCCCACATCGCCAGACCGGACAATACCAATTTTGAAATCCTCCGAAGATCGTAAGGATATGAGTTCTGCCAGATCTAAGCGGACAACGATGCGATCTCCGGCGCGCAGTTCATGATATTCCAAATCGTGACGAATATAGCTGCTGAGCCGTTTTACAGCCGATACATTTACGCTGGTCCGGCGGATCACCGGTACTTCCGCGAGCTTTTTGCCGATAGCCGACGATTTATTGCGTACGGTAAGTTCGGTTAGAAAGTCACTTTCATCGCTGCTGGAAAATTCTCCGCCGGCCTGGCCGTCGGGCAACAGCCAGCTGCTGAACAATACCATCATGATTGTACCGGAAACAGCCGCGACCAAGCCAAAGGGTGTGATTTCAAAAATTCCGAAACCGGCCATGCCAGCGTCTTGGGCGACAGCATCAACGATCAGGTTCGTAGATGTACCGATCAAAGTGGTTGTTCCGCCCAATATACAAATGAAGCTCAGTGGAATGAGCAGTTTTTTGGAAGATATGCCGGTAGCACGAGACAGGCGAATGATGATCGGGATCAGCACGATCACAACAGGTGTGTTGTTCATAAACGCGGAGGCGAAAAAGGCACCCAGAAACATTTCTGCTACAGCCAGTTTGGGCCGCTTTTTGGCACGTTCTATGATGAATCCGGCAATCGCATCAATAGTACCGGTTCTCAAAAGCGCGCCGGACAAGATAAACATGGCAGCGATAGTAATGGGGGCCGTGTTGGAAAAGACGGAAAATAATCCGTCAGAATCAATAATGCCCAGAAAGAGGAATGTGCAGGCTCCAAGAACCGCTACCACCGCCGCAGGGAAGCGTTCCATGATGAAACCAGCAAATAAAAACCCTAAAATAACAAGCCCGATGATGGCTTTATACTCTTGAATATAGCCATCCAGGACATGAAGAATGAGGTCGATCATTTACGCTATACTCACCCGCATTGCGCCCGGTGCAGCAGTTTTTGATCTGCGAGAACCAAGGCCATCATGGCTTCTACTACGGGTACGCCGCGAATGCCGACACAGGGGTCGTGGCGGCCTTTTGTAATTATTTCGGTCGCCTCGCCATCGCGCGTTACGGTATCCACGGGTGTCAAAATTGAACTCGTCGGCTTGAACGCGACGCGGCAGAAAACCGGTTGGCCGGTGGAAATTCCGCCCGCCGTGCCGCCTGCATGATTGGACTCAAAGCGCGGTCCCCCGTTGCCCGGCCGCATGGCGTCGGCATTATCTTCACCGCGCAGACGTGCTGCGGCAAAACCATCGCCAATTTCGACGCCCTTGGTCGCATTGATAGTCATCATCGCGGATGCAATCTCGCTATCGAGCTTGGCATAGACAGGTGCACCCCATCCGGCCGGAACGCCGGTTGCCTCACAGGCTATGATAGCGCCTAGGCTGCTACCAGACTTGCGGGCATCGTCGACCAAGGCTTCCCAGCGTTTGGCCGCGACTGCATCAGGGCAAAAAAACGGATTATTGCCAATTTCATTGGCATCAAAATTCGCAGCGTCAATCGCATCGCCGCCAATTTCAGCGACCCACGCCCAGATCGAAACTTCCGGTATAACCAACCGGGCAACCGCACCAGCCGCAACCCGTGCTGCGGTTTCGCGGGCGCTGGACCGGCCGCCGCCGCGATAATCGCGAAAGCCGTATTTGGCGTCATAGGCATAGTCGGCATGGCCGGGGCGATAGGCTTTGGCGACTTCGCTATAATCTTTGGACCGTTGATCGACATTTTCGATCATCAGCGAAATCGGCGTGCCGGTTGTTTTCCCGTCAAACACACCGGATAATATTTTGACCTGATCAGGCTCTTGACGCTGCGTCGTATATTTCGACTGGCCGGGGCGGCGGGAGTCCAGAAATGGCTGAATGTCCGTTTCACTAATCTCTAAGCCCGGAGGACAGCCGTCCACTACTGCGCCAAGCGCAGGTCCGTGGCTTTCTCCCCAAGTGGAAAAGCGAAAAACGCGGCCAAATGTGTTGAAGCTCAAGCTGAATTCTCCCCGCCGATGATCTCTACTCTATTTCCGAACGGGTCATCTACAAAAAACCTTGCATGGCCGCTGATTTTGTTTGGATCTTGAAATAGACTGCCAGCAATATGCAAACCTAATATCATCAATCCAGCGCAATATCGGGCGCATCTTCCTGCTTCATACCGACGACATGATAACCGCCGTCAACATGATGGGTTTCGCCGGTGACGCCGGAGGATAGGTCGGAACAGAAATACAGGCCCGCCCCACCGACATCTTCAATCGTCACATTGCGGCGCATAGGCGAATTATATTCATTCCATTTCAGGATGTAGCGGAAATCGCCAATGCCGCTAGCTGCCAAGGTCTTGATAGGTCCTGCAGAAATTGCATTGACCCGGATTTTGTCGGGGCCAAGATCGTTGGCGAGATATTTAACCGATGCTTCGAGAGCAGCTTTGGCCACACCCATAACATTATAATGGGGAATGACTTTCTCTGCGCCATAATAGGTGAGGGTAACGATACTACCGCCATTGGGCATCATCTTGGCGGCACGCTGCGTTACTGCAACCAGGCTATAAGCTGAAATATTCATCGTCATCAGAAAATTGTCGAGGCTGGTATCGACATATTTTCCGCGCAATTCGGTCTTGTCAGAATAGCCGATGGCATGGATGACAAAATCCAGTGTTTCCCAGCGGGACTGCAATTGTTCAAATGCAGCGTCCAGTGCGCCCATGTCAGAGACATCGCAATCAATCAGGAAATCGGAGCCTAATTCGGCAGCAAGTGGCTTGACTCGTTTTGCCAAAGCATCGCCCTGATAAGAGAAAGCCAGCTCCGCACCCGCTTCGGAAAGTTGCTTTGCAATGCCCCAAGCCAGTGATTTATTATTGGCAAGGCCCATGATCAGGCCGCGTTTGCCTTTCATCAGTTCATTCATTGCCGGTCCCTTTTATGTTGTAAATTTTGTCGTCAATAGCGCCCATGTCGCGGATACTCCAGAAAATCATTATCAATTATGCATCAATAAGGCTCTTTGCGCTGCGGACGGTCGGCAAGGGCGGCGTTAAGTTCGGACCCGATAACCATGCCGAGGCCGATTAGATAGAAAAAGATAAGCGTGATCATCACTCCGGCAAGGCTGCCGTAGGTAAGCTGATAATTGGCTGCATATTTTAAAAAGAGCGGGAGCAAGCCTGTGATGAGCAGCCACCATCCGCTAATGAATACCGCGCCCGGCCATTTGGGATAGATACGGGGGCGATATTGGCGCGGTGTGAGCAAACGGAATAACAGGTAAAGTGTCATGAACAACATTAAGAAAGGCAATGCACTCGAGAGTGAGAGCCAGGCTGCACTTCCAACGAGATTCGGAAAGAAAATGCCCAGAAATTCGCCAGCTCCTACCAAAAGAAACTGGGTACTGAGGGCGAACATCGCGAAAAATACCGACAGAATGATGAGGCCGATGGAACTCAGGCGATATTCCCAAAAGGCGCGCTGCGCTTCTACACCATAGGCTCGGTGCAAAATCCCCCGGATTGTTTCGATCAGGCTGGCGGTGGTCCAAAGGCCGACGGCGGCGCTGAACCATAGGAGAGGCCCCGTTCTGGCGCTCATCGCATCGCTAATCGGGTCGTGTAGTGCATTGGCAACCGATGGCGGAACGGTCCTGAGAAACGCCTCGATGAAATCCGTCCCGATGGCGGTCTGGCCAAAGCTGCCCGCAATGGCCGCAGCGACGATGAAGAATGAGAATACAGCCAGTAAAGCGAGGTAGGCGAAATTTCCCGCAAACGTGAAGCCATCGGTGTAGACACCAACCGCCGTGCGCTCGACCACTGACATAATTTGTCGCGGGAAATGTTTTGTCGCCAGTGTTTCGTCGGCTTGCTCGGCCTGCCTCCCCGGCTTAGCCCTTTTCTCGCGCCGCGCTTCGGGAGAAAGGGGGGAAATATCAGACATGAGACTGAATTACCAAAATTACACGCCCATCGCAGCGCGTGGATTTTCTTCATTGTCCCAGCTTTTGACAAATTCCGTCAGCTTCTCGTCATCCTTTGGCAAGCTAATCATTAACGTTACCAGCTGATCGCCGCGTTCGCCAGATTTCTTGTGGAAACCTTTGTTTTTGAGCCGTAAAGTTTTGCCAGAATCAGAACCAGCGGGAATGGACAGCATCACCGGCCCGTCAACGGTCGGTACCTTGACTTTGGCTCCTTCAACCGCTTCTTTCAGGCTGATCGGTAGTTCCAGTGTCACATTGTCGCCATCGCGCTCGTAAAAGGGATGGCTGCCTATGTGAATGGTTACAATCGCATCGCCATTGCCGCCGGGCCCCTGACGGCCTTTGCCGCCAAGCCGCATTTGTGTGCCTTCTTCGACGCCTTTCGGCAAGCTGAGGTCAATGGTCTTGCCATCTTCCAAAGTTATCCGCTGTTTCTCAAGCGTTGCCGCAGCGGTAAACTCAACTTTCAACCGATAGGACACATTGGCTCCCTTGGGAGGAGGGGCGCTACGTTGGCGAGAGCCAAAGGGACTGGAACTGGCCCCGCCGCCACCGCCAAATAGTCCGTCAAATATATCACCAAAATCGGAACTGCTATTGCCAAATTGTTGACCGCCGCCGCCGCGCGAATAGCCGCCGCTCTGACCGCCGCCAAAGCCATATCCCGCAGGATTCCCCTCGGAATCAATTTCACCACGATCATATTGCGCGCGCTTATCTTTATCGAGCAACAGGTCATAAGCCTTTGTTACGTCAGAGAACCGCTCGGTCGCTTTGGGATTATCCTTGTTGCGATCAGGATGCAGCTCTTTGGCAAGCGTGCGATAGGCGCTTTTAATTTCCTTTTCGCTGGCGCCTTTGGTCACGCCTAATGCTTGATACGGATCTGCCATTACTTACCCTTTTTCAATTCCTTATCTCTCTTAAGATTGGAACCATGTGCTGCTAATTCAACATCCGTGCCTTATTGAGGGACTACATCATCCGCAACTCTATTGTGCCGTGTAAACCGTAGCAGCAAATAGAGGGTCAGACCAAAAGGCCCCAACATTAACACAAAAGCCAGTATGGGAATTTGTAACCAGCATGCAAATCCGTATTTATCCGCGTTGCGCGTAATCCATATGCTAATATTAAACCCAGTTGTAGATCGACGAGCATTAAAAGGCGGAGTTAAGGTACCAACACCGTGTCAACCGCCGCCGGTAATCGGTCGGGATAGTCGGTAATATAATGAAGCCCCCGGCTTTCTTTGCGGGCGAGTGCGGATTTCACAATCAGATCAGCCACCTCGATCAGGTTGCGTAATTCGATCAAATCCTGCGTTACCCGGAAGTTACCGTAATATTCCTGAACCTCTCCGCGCAGCAGATCGATGCGATGTTGGGCACGTTCCAGGCGTTTGGTGGTGCGGACGATGCCGACATAATTCCACATAAAGCGCCGGATCTCTGTCCAGGTTTGTTTGATCACTACTTCTTCGTCACTATCGGTGACGCGGCTTTCATCCCATGGGCGGATTGCTGGCGGTTCGGGCATCTCATCCCAATGCGCCGCGATATCGCGCGCAGCGGCATCGCCAAATACAAAGCATTCGAGTAGGCTGTTAGAGGCAAGGCGGTTTGCGCCATGCAGGCCGCTTTCGCTGGCCTCACCAGCGGCATAGAGGCCGGGCAGGTCAGTGCGGCCATGAAGATCAATCAATATGCCGCCGCAGGTATAATGCTGCGCCGGGACCACCGGTATCGGTTCCTTGGTCATGTCGATGCCAAGGCCGAGCAGCTTTTCATAGATGTTCGGGAAATGGCCCTTCACAAATTCCGGGTCACGGTGAGAGATATCGAGATGAACATAGTCAAGGCCGAGGCGCTTGATCTCATGATCATTGGCGCGGGCTACAATATCGCGCGGGGCCAGTTCCATGCGTTCCGGGTCAAAGCGCCGCATGAACCGCTCGCCGCCATCTGGCCCACCGCCTTTTTCCGGGGGCGGCAATTTCAAATGACCGCCTTCGCCGCGCACCGCTTCGGTGATCAGGAAATTTTTGACTTCGAGATTATAGAGGCAGGTCGGGTGAAACTGCATCATTTCCATATTGGAAACCCGCGCGCCAGCACGCCAGGCCATGGCTATACCGTCCCCGGTTGCTCCGCGCGGCGCGGTGGAAAATAAATAGGTCCGGCCAGCCCCGCCGCTGGCCATGATTGTGGCCCGTGATGTCAGGGTTTCGACATGTCCCGTGCTATTGTTGAGCGCATAAACACCCCAGACATTTTTCGCGCCAGTCGGTGTTACGGCATGCCGGTCTGCAATCAGATCAATCGCCACCATATGCGGCTGAAGCGTGATATTGGGATGGGCAGCTGCCGTGTTCTGCAGTGCTTCTTGCACTGCCCAACCGGTGGCATCATCGACATGGACGATCCGTCTATGGCTATGGCCGCCTTCGCGGGTGAGATGGAGTACTTCGGCTTCCTTGTTAAACGGCACGCCCATTTCTTCCAGTCGCTGGATCGCGGCGGGGGCATTTTCGACAACAAATTCGACAGTCTCCCGGCGGTTCAGGCCTGCGCCTGCAACCATTGTGTCTTCAATATGGTTTTCAAACGTATCGCCCGCGTCGAGCACAGCGGCAATGCCGCCCTGCGCCCAGGTCGTGGAGCCTCCGGCCAAATCGCCTTTGGCGAGTACCAGCACCTTGTGCGTCCGCGCCAGTGTGATTGCTGCGCTTAGCCCCGCCGCGCCGGAGCCGACGATGATGACGTCGAAATGGCTCACGCTGCTTTGCGGGTGAGATTGAGGAACACGTCTTCCAGATCGGCTTCCCGCGTCGTCACGTCCACAATTTGATATCCGCGTTTTTGTATAGCTTCCATCACCCCCCCTGCATTGGTGCGATCTTTATTATAGGTCACGGCAATCGTGCGCGGGCCGATAATGTCGGCCTTCAGAAATAGATCGTCCGCAAAGGTGACAGCATCCGAGTCTTCCGAAATATCCCGGTCCAGTGTCAGTTCTACCAGCTTTTCACGTGCCATGCCGACCAGTTCCGGTGTAGTTTTCAGCGCGATGAGCTTGCCATGATTGATAATCGCAATCCGGTCACAGAGATTTTCTGCCTCTTCCAGATAGTGGGTGGTCAGGACTATTGTGATCCCTGATTTGTTGAGCTGTTCGACATATTCCCAAAGCTGTTGTCGCAATTCAATATCGACGCCTGCTGTAGGTTCATCCAGTACCAATATCGGCGGGGAATGGACCATCGCCTTGGCAACCAGCAAACGCCGCTTCATTCCGCCCGACAATGTCCGCGAATAGGCATCGGCCTTGTCTTCCAAGTGCACCGCGCGGAGCAATTCCATCGTCCGCCGTTCTGATTTTTTAATACCATAGAGGCCTGCCACCACTTCCAGTGATTCTGCAGGTGTGAAGAATGGGTCAAACATGATTTCCTGCGGGACAATGCCGATGGATGCTTTTGCATTGCGGTGATCTACATCAATGTCAAAGCCCCAGATAGTCGCCGAACCGCCTGTTTTACTGACCATGCCGGACAATATATTGATTAGGGTGGATTTGCCTGCACCATTAGGGCCAAGCAGGCCGAATATCTCGCCACGCTTCACGTCGAAAGTAACGTCATCCAGCGCTTTTTTGCCGCCAGCGTAGGTTTTTGAAAGATGGTCGATGGAAATAGCTGCTTCAGTCATTACAACCGCATAACCATCTTATCTCTTACAATCAAAGGCTTTGCGCAGCTGATAATTTAGAATGAAGCGGCTGTTAACGGAATTTTAGCCGTGATGTTAAACATTTTTTTGTGGTGTTGCCGCTAGTGAGGGCAGCGTGGACCAAAAGACGAGACGACAGAATATCAGTGACCGAATGTTTAAGCCGGCGGTTTAATGGGGATTAGCCACCGTGCAGCGGCATTATTTATACTTTATGTGGGTAAAGAGTAAAATATGATGACCAGAGACCAGATGATTCCGCGGCTGATCGGCTGCCTGTTGGCGTTGCTTATAGGGATGACAAGCGCGCCAGCCGTTTTCGCGCAAACCGCCACTGCTAACGGTAGAGCTGTGACTATTGGACCGCTCTCAGTGGTGAATACTGCGCTTTTGGAATTTGGTAATATCATCCCGTCGGCGACACCGGGGTCAGTCACCATCGACACACGTAACGGTAACCGGACGAGGACAGGTGGTGTGACGCTAGCTTCTGGTGGAGCAGGTCGTGGTACCTTCATTATCTATGGCGGGCCGAACCAGATTGTTGAAATATCCATTCCGGGAACCATGACGGTCAGGCACACTAACGGCACACATACTATGAATATTGACCGGATGGCAATCGGCAACGGTAATCGTAATTTTAACACTTTTGTTCGCGGCTTTCTGGGCACGCTTGGTATATATCAGCTGACCGTTGGAGGCCGCTTAAATGTTAACGGTAATCAACAGGCTGGGCAGTATTCGGGAACATTCACTATGACGGTTGATTATCTATGATCGTTTTGGTTGAATTGGTGCATTGTAATATTCGCGCGTAATATATTGCACTGACCCGCGACTGTTGCTAATTCCGCGGCATGAACGACACAGCTGAAATCGTAAGAACATCAAAAAAACGCAATGCCTGTGATGGCGCATCCGACATTCCGGGTGGCGCCGCGCTTGGCCATCCGCGGGTATGGCTGGAAATTGACGAAAAAGGCTATGTTGATTGCGGCTATTGCGACCGGCGTTTTGTCCTGATGGGCGGACCTGCCGATGTTTCGGCACAAGTCGCTGAAAGCGAATAATCTGACTTAAGGGGGTGCGCAGCCCCGTTTTCGTTTCTATATAAACGACATGATGAAAAATATTGACCCCCGCTCGTTTCTATATCGCCAAGATGGATTGGACCCTGAACGGGCCAAGGCGCTAGTATCCAACAGTCTTTCTGCATGTGATGATGGAGAGCTTTATCTGCAATATAGCGCGGTAGAGAGCTTCGGATTCGATGACGGTCGTTTGAAAACAGCCGATTATAGTACGGATAGTGGTTTTGGCCTGCGCGGTGTTTCCGGTGAAATGACCGGTTTTTCCCATAGTAACGAAATTAGCGAAGCGGCGATAAAGCGCGCCGCACAAACGCTGCAATTGCTCGACCCTGCCAAGGGGGAAGCAGCGCCGCCACCGCGCGGCTCAAACCAGCATCTTTATGGCGAAGCCAATCCGCTGGAAACCATTCCTTTCGCGAAAAAAGTCGCCTTGTGTCAAGAAATTGACGCCGCCGCCCGTGCCCGTGATCCGCGCGTTGCGCAGGTGTCCGTGGGCTTGTCCGGCAGTTGGAGTGTGGTCGAGATTGTCCGTCCCGACGGTTTTGTCGCAACCGATGTGCGGCCTTTGGTCCGGCTTAATGTGTCCATCGTTGCCGAACAAAATGGCCGCCGCGAAACCGGTAGCTTTGGCATGGGTGGCCGCTATTTATACGATCAGCTATTTGAAAAAGCCCGCTGGAACCGTGCGATCGACGAAGCGCTTCATCAGGCGCTGGTAAACTTGGAAAGCGTCGCTGCACCTGCCGGAGAGCAGACGATATTGCTTGGCCCCGGCTGGCCCGGCATAATTTTGCACGAAGCCATCGGCCACGGGCTGGAAGGCGATTTCAACCGTAAAGGCACCAGCGCCTTTTCCGGCCGGATCGGCGAACGCGTCGCTGCCCCCGGTGTCACGGTTGTCGATGACGGTTCCATTAGTGAACGGCGCGGATCGCTGAGCATCGATGATGAAGGCACACCGACGCAGGAAAATGTTCTGATCGAGGATGGCATTTTGAAATGCTATATGCAGGACCGCCTAAACGCGCGTCTGATGGGTGTGCCTGCAACTGGCAACGGACGACGCGAAAGCTATGCCCATGCCCCGATGCCGCGGATGACCAACACCTTTATGCGGGGCGGTAATGATGATCCCGCGGAACTGATGAGCCGCGTGAAAAACGGCATTTATGCGAAAAGCTTTGGCGGCGGTCAGGTGGACATTGTGTCCGGCAAGTTCGTTTTTTCCTGCACTGAAGCTTATAAGATCGAGAACGGAAAGCTTGGCGCGCCCATTAAGGGAGCGACTTTGATCGGTGACGGCCCGACCGTGCTGACGAAAGTGACCGGTATCGGAAACGACATGGCGCTGGATGAAGGCATCGGCGTGTGCGGCAAAGGCGGGCAGTCAGTGCCAGCCGGTGTGGGACAGCCAACGTTGCTCGTTGACGGGATTACGGTTGGTGGGACAGCTGCCTAATGACTGAAAATTGGACAGCAGAGGTCGTCCATTTTTGGTTCGATGAGTTAGGGCCAGATGACTGGTTCGGGTCTAAAAACACTGTTGACGAGACGGTTATCGAGCGTTTTCAGGAGCTTTGGGAAGAACAGAAATCAAAAGTCGCAGATGATTTTCTGGATAATCCCGAAATGGTGCTGGCCGCGATAATCCTGTTTGATCAATTCCCGCGCAATATGTTTCGGGACACAGCAGAAGCCTTCGCGACAGACCATCTGGCACTACAGATCGCCAAAAAAGCTATCGACCGTGAATTTGACGACAAGCTTACGGAGCAACAGCGGGTGTTTATGTATATGCCCTTCATGCACAGCGAAGATATGGAAGACCAGACACGGTCTTTGGGCCTCTTCACGGCTTTGGGCTTCGAAAATAACATTAAATTTGCCAAGGCGCATCGCGATATTATCGCTGAATATGGACGTTTCCCGCATCGCAATGCAGTGCTGGGTCGTGAAACCCGTCCCGAGGAACAGGCCGCGATAGAGGAAGGCGCGCATTGGTAGAGCAGATCCGGTGCATATAGCATTTCGGCAGACATATGCGGCGTTAAAAACATGGCCTGATCCGCAGCAATGGATCGCCGCTTTGCGTCTTGCTGTTCCCGTATTGGCCGTGTCCGTGCTGGTTGGTATATTGGCGCAGTGGCTCGTGTGGAGTCCGGTGGCGGATGTTCCGGCGTTGTTGATGGTCGCCATATTCTTGTTTTTTGTACCGGCGTTGCTCGCAGAGCTTGTCTTTCGCGGCGTCCTGTTGTCGTGGCTGATTCAGCTTTCGCCGCGCTGGGGGGCATGGTTGTCGACGATTTTGTTCGTCATCTACTATCCGTTACAAGCGCTAATCTTGGGACCGCCGTGGGCAGATATTTTTCTGTACCCGAGTTTCTGGTTTGTCACCCTGATGCTGGGGATAATATTATCGCATATCAGGATAAAGTCGCAGTCGCTTTGGCCGGTGGTTTTGATACATTGGTTTGCTGTTCTGATCTGGAAATCTCTGTTAGGAGGGCCATTCTATTGAGCAGGAAACTGGATCATGGCTGACTTTTTCGATGCATTAAATGATAACCACACGGCGTTTATCGAAAAACAGCCGATGTTTTTTGTCGCAACGGCTGCACCGGATGCCCGGATTAATTTGTCGCCTAAAGGCTATGATGCGTTTCGCGTGCTGGGCCCCAACCGTGTGGCTTATCTGGACCTTGGTGGTTCCGGCAATGAAACCCATGCGCACCTGATCGCTGATGGTAGGGTGACGATCATGTTCAATAATTTTGCTAATCCCGCGCTAATCATGCGGCTTTATGGCACGGGGAAGCCCGTATTGCCTCAGGATGATGCTTGGGACGAGCTGGCCGCGCATTTCGAGATACTGCCCGGAACCCGTCAGATATTCGACATTGCCGTGGATAGTGTTCAAACCAGTTGCGGCTGGGGCGTTCCGCAAATGGAGCTAAAGGCCGAACGGGAAACGCTGGTCAAATATCATCGGCAGGCCGATCCAGAAAACTGGGTGGAAAAAACCGTTAGTCGCGTAAAGAGTATAGATGGTCTGCCAACCCGCGCGACTGATCGCTATTTTGATGGCAAAGGTTAAACGATATGAGTCTGGTTGAACTGTCCCGCCACATGCATGGCTATGAAGCGGAAATTATTCGCGGCCGGTTGGAAGCGGCCGGTATTGGCGCGGTCTGTTTCGATAGCGGTGTCAATATCGTGGAGGGGGCCGGAATCGCTATGCCTGCGCGGGTTATGGTGCTGGCCGAAGACGTAGACGACGCGAAAGCTATTTTGGCGGAGGATGTTTCCTTATGAGCATATTGTTGTGAAACTATCCTTGGCTCTGGGTGGAGGAGCCGGTTTAGGCTGGACCCATATAGGTGTTTTGCGTGCCTTGGAGGATTCTCCCATAGAAATTGTCGCAATTTCAGGGACGTCTATTGGCGCAATTGCCGGCGCAAGCTTTGCGGCGGGGAAACTCGACTATCTCGAAGAAACTGCCCGCACCGCTAGTTTGCGGACATTGCTGCGTTTCATGGACCCGCATTTCAAGCGCGGCGCGGTTATGGGCGGCCGGACGATTGAAAAAGAGCTGGACAAACAACTGGGTGATCTGAATTTTTCGGATCTTGCTATCCCTGTGGCCGCCGTAGCGGCTGATCTCAGGACTGGCGATACGATTGTCATGACCAGCGGGAAGTTGGTGCCCGCTATTCGGGCATCCATGTCCTTGCCGGGAATATTCATGCCGGTGGAATATGAGGGCCGTTTGTTGGTCGACGGCGGCGCGGCGCTGCCGGTGCCGGTTTCCCCTGCACGGCAAATGGCACCCGATGCTCTATGTCTGTCGGTTAATTTGCAGGATGATTTTGTGCACCGTTCTGAAATGGCCGGAATCGGCCATGTAGGCGGTAAATATCCCAATAGCATCGCCATTGTGAAAGCCTCGATAGGCCTTTCGCTGCGTAACCTGGGGCGCTATTCTCTGGCACTTGATCCGCCTGATTTCGCGCTGTCCCCGCCGGTCGGGCATATTGATATGCAGAATTTCACTAAAGCCGATGAATTGATCGAAATAGGCCGCCGGGAAACCGCGGCAATCATTCCCGATATTATTGCACGAATGCAAAAAAGTGCTGCCCAAAATTTAGGCAACTAGGCCGCTCTGCCCAAAGTTTACACTTTCTTTAGAATTTGAGATTCAAGTTATCCTTTAAATACAGTTGCTTGTGATTCTGGCATGCCCTTTGCGACGTTGATCTTCGCAACAAACAAATAGGGGGCATAATGAAATTTATCATTGCCATAATAAAACCATTTAAACTTGACGATGTGCGTGACGCGCTGACGGAAGTTGGCGTCGCCGGCATGACAGTGTCGGAGGTAAAAGGCTTTGGGCGTCAAAAAGGCCAGACAGAAGTATATCGCGGCGCCGAATATACAACCAACATGGTTCCAAAAGTAAAATTGGAAATCGCATGTAGCAGCGACTTGGCTGCTCAAGTGGTTGAAGCAATACAGACTGCGGCAGGCACGGAATCCATTGGTGATGGCAAGATATTTGTCATGGGCCTGGAAAATGCCGTTCGTATTCGCACCGGTGAATCCGGCGATACCGCGATTTAATCTGATCAACAGACAGGGAAGTTTATTTCATATGAAAATAACGACAAAAATAATGGGGACGCTAGCTGCTGTAGGCAGCGCTGTTCCTGCATTCGCTCAGGAGGCGGCCGAAGCGGCCGTGGCTGTTCCTAATCCCGGCAATAATGCTTGGATGATGACCGCGACAATCCTCGTTTTACTCATGATCCTTCCGGGTCTGGCGCTATTTTATGGTGGCCTGACGCGTTCAAAAAATATGCTTTCGACAATGACACAAATCGGCGCTGCTGCTTGTCTGGCGATGCTCATCTGGGTCATGTATGGCTACGGACTGGCTTTCGGTCCTGAAGGAAACTCCTTTATCAGTTGGGGTAAATTCTTCCTGGCTGGTGTTGACCCGTCCAGCACGGCGGCAACATTCACCGATGAAGTCATCTCTGAATATGTGTTTATTTCTTTCCAGATGACTTTTGCAGCGATTACCTTGGCCCTTGTTTTAGGCAGCGTAGTCGAGCGGATGAAATTCTCCGCTGTCATGGTGTTTGGCGCAATTTGGCTGACAATTGTTTACTTCCCGATCGCCCATATGGTGTGGGCAGGCGGCGGATTGCTCTTTGAAATGGGCGCGCTTGATTTTGCTGGTGGTACAGTTGTTCACATTAACGCTGGTGTATCAGCTTTGGTTGCGGCGCTTATCCTGGGCAAACGTATCGGATTTCCTAAGGAAAAAATGGCTCCACACAGCATGACCTTGACCATGGTTGGTACCGGCCTGCTCTGGGTTGGTTGGTTCGGCTTTAACGCTGGTTCCGCTTTGGAAGCAGATGGTTCAGCAGGCCTAGCAATGATCAACACTTTCGTAGCGACTGCAGCGGGCGGCCTATTCTGGATGCTGGCTGAGAAAATGAGCGGTCATAAAGGTTCAGCTCTTGGCTTCTGCTCCGGTGTGATTGCCGGTCTGGTTGCGGTAACCCCCGCAGCTGGTAACAGCGGACCATTTGGTGCGATCATCCTTGGCGCAGTTGCCGCGATCGTTTGCTACTATGCAGTGTCCTTCCTGAAACCAAAGCTTGGCTATGATGACTCCTTGGATGCGTTCGGTATCCACGGCATCGGCGGCATGGTCGGCGCGATCGGCACCGGCATTGTCTATCAGCCACTATTTGGCGGACCTGGCGATGGTTCTACCGCCATGGGTGCACAGGTCTGGATCCAGATCCAGGGTGTTGCGGTCACCATTATATGGGCCGTCATCGGTACAGCCATTGCGATTACAATTGCTAAATTGGTCACCGGTTTGCGGGTCACCGAAGAAGTTGAGCGCGAAGGCCTCGACCTCGGTGAACATGGCGAACGGGCATACGACATATAGAATAGCAATTCATCAGTTTGGTGCCGGCCATCCTCTCCCAAGAATCCGGTCGGCACCTCAATTTGTTCCTCCTGAGAACAACAACTTTATGGCCGGCGGTGGAAACACCCCGGCCTTTTTTTGTGGACGGCGGGGTTTAGCGGGCTGTCCTACATGACCGGAAAATGATATTATGACTTTATAATATTTGATCATTTGCGGGGGCACTGCGGAAGGTCACAGTCGATAGAAGCTATTGCCGGATTTCTGAGGTGTGCCGGGAAATGAAATGAGGGGTTCGGTGTGAATTTCGCCACGGATCGTTGCAAAACCGCCATTAAGAATATTCATAAAACTATCGACTAATATGAATAACTCCTGACAAAGGGGTTCAGTCTCCACTCAACGAGTCTCGTCTAGAAGAGGTTCACAAGCTCGGAAAATGGTTCTCGGGTAGTTTGAAAGGAAAGTGGAGATGAACACTCTTAAAACAGCAATGATCGGAACCGCTGCCGCAACTGCGATGGCCGTTTCTGCAACACCGGCAATGGCGAGAGATAATGACCGTGGCGGTATCAGCACAGGCGAAGTTATCGCAGGGGTCGCCATTATCGGCGCGATCGCAGCAATTGCTAGCTCGGGCAAAAAAGACAAATATGCCTATAATGACAGCTATCGTAATGATCGTAATTACCGAAGCCATAATGACCGTAATTACCGTACCAATGATAATCGTTATGGATATAGGATCAACTCGCAACAGGCTGTGAACCAATGTGTTCGGGCGACGGAACGCAAGGCCAGCCGTTATGGCCGGGCTGATGTGACCCAGGTTGGCGATATTAAACGCACCCGCAGCGGGTATAAAATCAAGGGTAAGGTTGTGGTTCGGGACGGGTACCGTGGCTCACGGCGTGGATATGACCAAGGCAAGTTTACTTGTTATGTCGAGGGGCGCCAGGTCGCCGATGTGCAACTGAAGAACCTGAACTACCGGCGTTAAGTTTACATAATATAAGATAATGGTTCAGCCTGGTGACAGGCTGGACCAGCTAATATGTGGTATATGATCGGATTCTGGGGTACATGATCTGGTGAAAGCAGGGGTATTATTTATGCGTTTTCAAAAGCAATTTTCAGCCATCGCTGCGTCGACAGCATTGGCTTTTTCCGGTTTGACGCCCGCAATGGCGGCACCGGTTGCTCCTGCGGCGATCCCCGCCGCCACCTCTGCAAGCCTGTTAGACACGACTAGTCTCAATTGGAGCGCCAATAGCGACAAAGCTGAAGGTTGGCGCAGTTCGCGCGGCTATCGTGGGTATAGCGGATATGGATACGGACGGGGCCATCGACGGCACCACAGCGGGATTGATGGCGTTGACGTGCTTGCCGGGATCCTGATTATCGGCGGTATTGCCGCTATTGCCAATGCTGCTTCTAAAAATAACCGCTCTGATGATCGCGACTATCGCAATGACCGGCCTAATGATAATCGGCGTTATGACGACCGGCGTTCTGACAGCCGCAGTGACAGTCACAGCAGCACGGGTTCGATGGATACAGCCATTAACATTTGTTCCAATGCCGCTGAACGGCAGGCAGGCAATGATGCCCGCGTGTCCGGTATAGAATCTGTTGCCCGTGATGGGGCAGGTTGGCGTGTAGAGGGCGAATTGTCCGGCAGCGAAGAACAGTCATTCCTATGCGGCTCGACCGACGGGCGTGTTGATTTTGTACAATTGGGGCGCGGCGATCTCGCTTTCGCGAACTAGACGCTAAACGGCAGTCCGTCCAAATTCTTGACGAGTGACAGGGTGCGAAGCGCTTAGTCCTCCGTCAACGGCGATGGCTTGTCCATTGACATAGGACGACCGGTCAGAGGCAAGGAACAGAGCGACTTCTGCCATTTCAAGCGGACTGGCACCGCGGCGTAGCGGGTTAAGATAACCAAGCCGGTCCTCTTTGCCTTTCTCGCGCGCTTTATCATAGATGAACTGGGTCATGCCGGTTTCGGTAATACCGGGGCAAATGGCATTGCAACGGACGTTGGATGTCGCAAATTGCTGGGCGGCGACTTTAACAAGATTAATGACGCCCGCTTTTGATGCAGAATAAGCTGGTCCGCCAGCACCCGATCTTATGCCCGCCACGCTAGCCGTGCAGATAATCGATCCGCCATGCCCGCTTTCCGCAATCACTTTGCCTGCATATTTTGCGGCCAGAAATGGTCCGATCAGATTGACGCGCAGAACCTCTTGCCACTCGGCAACACTGCTATCGAAAATACCTTCAAACCCGCCGCCAATGCCGGCATTGGCGAAAAAGACGTGCAGATCACCAAATCTTTGTTCGGCTGCTTCGACAAGCATCTCCACATCGCCTTCAGATCCGGCATCTGCTTTGATTGCGATGATATTGCCGTCAGACCCTTTGGCTGTTTCTTCCACTTCATCGGTAAGGTCGCTGGCAATAACCTTTGCGCCATGTTCTGCAAATAGCAGCGCCGATGCCCGGCCAATGCCGCTGCCCGCCCCGGTAATAATGGCTACTTTATCCTTGAGGTCCGCCATGCTCATGCTCCTATCAGTCTGATTTATGCGCCCTTATTTACGCACCGGCGCGCTTTGCCGCTTCCCACCCTGCCTGGGCTAGCGGGGTCACTCGGTCCGACATTTCTGCCGCCGCCGCGCTATTTGCTGTACCATCAACTACACGCTTTTGGATGCCTTGCAAAATTGCGGCAATCCGGAACAGATTATAGGCAAGATACCAATCCATTGGCGGAAGCTCTTCTATACCAGATTTTTCACAATAGCGCGCTATGGCTTCTTCCCTTGTTGGAATGCCAAGAGCTTCGAGATCAACGCCTTTCAGGCCGCTGCGGCCTTCTGGCTCCATCTCATAGGCCATAAGCCAATAAGCAAAATCCGCTATGGGATCACCCAGCGTCGAGAGTTCCCAATCCAGCACTGCAATGACTTTCGGTTCGTCATGCGCAAAAATCATATTGTCGAGCCGGTAATCCCCGTGGACAATTCCGAAATTTTTCTGTTCGGGGATTGTCTCGGTCAGCCATTCGATCAACTGGTCCATTTCTGGAATTGTTTCCAGCTCTGATAATCTATATTGCTGCGTCCAGCGTGAAATTTGCCGTTCGCAATAATTCCCTGGTTTTCCGTGCTTTTCCAAACCTAATTTTGCAGGATCATAGCTGTGAAGCAGCGCGAGTGTATCAATCATCTCGTAATAAATTGCACGGCGTTCATCTGGTTTCATGCCCGGTAAAGAGCCGTCCCAAAACGTCCGGCCGTCAGCCATGCCCATGATATAAAACATCGTACCGATGACATTATCATCTTCACATAAGCCATAAGGCTTTGCGACAGGGAAATCGGTTGGATCAAGGCCCGCTATCACCCGAAATTCGCGATCGACTGCGTGCGCCGAGGGCAATAGTTTCCCGAACGGTTTTTTGCGCAAAACATAGTCCGTGCCGGGAGTCTCAATCTTATAGGTCGGATTTGATTGCCCGCCTTTGAACTTTGTAATACTCATCGGTCCGGTGAAGCCTTCAACATTGGCTTCCATCCATTTGGTAAGGCTTGCGTCATCCAGCTTGTCTTTTTCTGGAATTGCGATCGTACCAGTCATGTCTTCTTGCGGGTTCATGGAAATCCTTTATTTAATTTATGTAAATGTGATGACGGAACGTGCTGCATCACCTCTCTTCATTTTCTCAAAACCGTCGTTAATCTGTTCGAGCGGAATTGTTTCGGCAACAATACTATCCAAATCGAGCAGTCCACGCATGTAGAAATCTACAAGGCGCGGAATATCGACCGGGAAGCGGTTGTTCCCCATGATCGCCCCTTGCAATTTCTTGCCCGACAGCAAGTCCATTGCGCTGAGGCCGACCTGATGATCGAGAGGCATCATACCTAATATTGTCGCAGTACCGCCGCGCTTAAGCGACCCGACGGCTAGAGCGCCAGACGCCGGACGACCGACAGCTTCGATCGCATGGTCAACGCCGCCTTTCGTCATTTCTATGATTTGTGCAGCCGCATCATCAGCCATCGCATCAATGACATCGGTTGCACCAAGCTTTAAGGCTAGCGCCCGCTTTTCGGGAACCGGATCAGCGGCAATTATGCGGCCTGCTCCAGCAATTTTAGCGGCATTTATTGTTGCCAATCCGACACCGCCGCAACCGATCACTGCGACTGTTTCGCCCGGAGTCACTTTGCAAGCGTTAAAGATTGTTCCTGCCCCGGTGGTAACTGCACAGCCAATAACGGCCGCGCGATCGAGGGGCATTTCAGGGTCAATGCGCACGCAAGCATGTTCATGAATCAGCATTTGTTCGGCAAAGGCAGACAAGTTGAGCATTTGCCCGATGGGCGTCCCGTCCGGGCGGGAAAGGCGAGGGGCGTCGCCTTCCACACGCTGTGTATCGGCGCCAAGGCACAAGGACATTCGGCCCGATACGCAATATTCGCAGTGGCCACAAAAGGCCGACAGGCAAGAAACGATTGCATCGCCGACGGCAACAGTGCGAACTTCGCTGCCAATTGCCTCAACTATGCCTGCCGCTTCGTGTCCCGGAATCGCGGGTAAGGGTTGCGGGTAGCTGCCCTCAATAAAATGTAAATCCGAATGGCATAGCCCGCAGGCCGCCGTCCGGATTAACACTTCATGCGGTCCCGGCTTCGAGATGGCTACATCTTCGATTTCAAGCGGTTTACCCGCTTCAACCAGGACGGCTGCTTTCATGAATCCGATCCCCTCTTATCGCGTAACAGCAAGGTCACCTGAAGAAAATTCTTCCTTCATTTTGCTACCGTCCGCGGTTTCAGCATATTTGCCATATTCCATTTTGGCGATGGTGCGATTGTGCACCTCGTCGGGGCCATCAGCCAAACGCAAGGTGCGTTGCTGTGCATAGGATTGAGCAAGACCGAAATCGGTGGTCACCCCAGCTCCGCCATGGGCTTGGATGGCGTCGTCGATAATCTTTAGCGCCATGGTTGGTGCCTGAACCTTGATCATGGCAATTTCAGCCTTGGCATATTTATTGCCGACTTTGTCCATCATGTCTGCGGCTTTCAGGCAGAGCAACCTGCTCATATCGATATCGATACGGGCGCGGGCTACACGTTCGTCCCAAACGCTATGTTCGGAAATGCGTTTGCCGAAAGCAATTCGCGATTGCAGGCGTTTAACCATTTTTTCGAGCGCTTCTTCCGCAACTCCGATGGTCCGCATGCAGTGATGAATCCGGCCAGGTCCAAGGCGACCCTGAGCGATTTCGAAGCCGCGCCCTTCACCCAACAGGATATTAGACGCAGGAACGCGCACATCTTTCATCTCAACTTCCATATGACCATGCGGGGCATCGTCATAACCGAAGACAGGAAGATGGCGGATTATGTTCACGCCAGGCGCATCGGTTGGCATCAGGATCTGAGATTGCTGCGTGTAACGGCTACCCTCAAATGTTGTTTTGCCCATTACAATAGCAATTTTGCAGCGGGGATCACCGAGGCCAGAAGACCACCATTTGCGGCCATTAATGACATATTCGTCCCCGTCGCGAACGATAGCCGTTTCGATATTTGTAGCATCGGAAGACGCAACCGCTGGTTCGGTCATCAAGAATGCGGAGCGAATTTCACCGTTCATCAATGGACGGAGATACTGCTCTTTCTGTTCCAGCGTACCATAGCGGTGGAAGACTTCCATATTGCCAGTGTCAGGTGCGGAGCAGTTAAATACTTCAGACGCAAAGCCAACCCGGCCCATTTCTTCGGCACATAGGGCATATTCAAGGTTGGTCAGGCCGGGACCTTCAAACTGAAAGACATCGTCAATATGAGTCAGATTGGGGTTTGCAGGTGGCATGAAAAGGTTCCAGATACCTTTTTCTTTCGCCTTGGCTTTTTCTTCTTCAACAACTTGCAGGACTTTCCAGCGATCCCCGGATTCGTCTTCGGCTTTGTAATCTGCCACGCGAGGACGGACATGATTCTCGATATGCTCGCGCACCTGATTGCGCCAATATTCCTGTTTTTCGGTAAGATCAAAATCCATGATAATATCCTTTGTTGGAAGATTCTCGATTTAACTATGCAATTAACTTATCAGAGCTAACGCGTCTTTACCACTCCTTGAGCACTGGCAAGTTTAGCGATGCGTTCGATATGGTCTTGCTGACTGAGCGGAAACAAGGTGTAGGCCCATGCGCCAATCAATCCGATGATCACGGTCATCGATGCAAAAATCAGGGCCAAATTATCGACTACGACAATGTCGACGCTGCCTGGAGGCGCTTTGTCGGGTAGCTGGATGATAGAAATGATAATGCCGGCGAATAATATACCTAGCCCACCCACAGCCTTTTGCATGAACCACATGCCGGAAGAGAAGACGCCTTCTGATTTTTTCTTGGTTTCATATTCATAGGCATCAGTGACGTCGGCCATCATTGACATGGTGCAAATCATCACGCCAACTGCAGCAGCTGTCGCGAATATAATGAACACCAGAATGAGCGGAAGCAGAACGGGCGACCCCGGTGATGGGAACATCCCGATCATGCGCAACCAATAGGGCAGCGTAGAAAGAACCATGCTTACCAAGGTGAGAACCGCAGCCGTTTTTGATTTTCCGAAACGTCGGGAAATACCATTGATCAACAAAAAGGTTAGGATGACCCCGGCAAATATCGAGATCGCGTAAATGAAAAGCTGGGTCTGTTCAAATAGCCATATATGGGTCAGTAGATAAGGCGTTAGCGCGAAAACCAAACCCTGATTAGCAAATGCGAATGTTCCGGCCAGCATCAGCAGCATGAAAGGACGAAAACGAAATGTAGCAAAAATATGCATCAGCGATTCAGAGGCAGCGGGCAAATGCTTCGTTTCCCGATAGGCTTTGACAATACGAGTATGTGTGCTGCGTGCCGCAATTAATACCGCAAAAGCCATTATAAACGCGCCGATAATGGCGTAAGTCGAATATCCTTCCGGGTTCAGTAATCCATTCGGATAAGCATCAGTAGGGGCCAGGAAGACAGCGTAGGCAAGGGCCATCATTGTCAAACCGCCGCCCCAACCGAATAGGAAACGATATCGCAATATACTGGTGCGATCATCATAGTCTTTGGTTAATTCGGGGAGCAGGGCCAATCCCGGGACTTCGTTGAGAGACAGTGAAATTCGGACCATTATGGCGAGACTCAAGAGATAGAAAAATTGCATCATCTCACTTGCTTGTGGTGGATGCCAGAGCAGCAACCAAGAAACACAAATCGGTATGGCGGAAGCATAAAGCCAAGGGTGCCTGCGACCGATCTGCGTTCGCGTTCTATCAGTCCATTGCCCGATTAATGGATCGATAAATGCGTCTACAAACAGAGCGAGCGCGATAGCAAGGCTGACCAGATCAGCCCGCATGCCAACAACCTGATTATAGTAAAATAGCAAGAAGGTGGCGAAGCCGCTATCCTTGATGCCATATGCTATCGAGCCGAAACCATAAAGCAGCTTGGTTTTGGTCGGTAATGGGTCTGCAAGCGCGCTCACTTCATAAGGGCCGGTAAAAGCGCATCTAATAGCCCCGGTATTTTAGGGTGTGAGCCTGCTTGGGTGCCCATGACAACCTGTACGTCTTCGCGCAAAAATAGATCAACTGTGCCTCGATAAATATCTGATGAGCCGCCCGTCATTAAAACGGTCTTGTCTCTAAATTGCATCCTTTGGATTCCTAGTTTGCGGCCTGATTTTCTTTGGAACATAGGCCTAGCGCGAATTGGCCGTCAACCGCCTCTGCGAATTGATTAGCTTGCCCTTACGGAATCCTAGCGGTGTCTCCATTCCCTTAATTTTTTATGTCCTTCGAGCATGCGGATCATTGAACCTAATGCCTCACTTATGATAGTCAGGAGTTAATCACGCAATTAAAGGAACAATATCTTATGTCCGATCTCGAAAGTTTCCGCAGCGAAACGATCGCTTGGCTGGAAGTCAATTGCCCATCAGAAATGCGTCAACCAGTTGTGGATGAAAGCGACATTTGCTGGGGGGGGAAGAACCCCACCTTCAAGCCTGGTCAAAAAGAGTGGATGGACAAAATGGCGGCGAAAGGCTGGACCGTCCCTGACTGGCCCAAAGAATATGGCGGGGGTGGGCTATCTGCCGCAGAAAACAAGATATTGCTTCAGGAAATGGGACGTCTGAAAATTCGTCCACCTTTGGCGAGCTTTGGCATCTGGATGCTTGGCCCTGCGTTGTTGCACTTTGGTACAGAAGAACAGAAATTGCATTTTCTTCCGCCCATCGCACGCGGCGAAGTACGCTGGTGTCAGGGTTATTCAGAACCCGGTTCCGGTTCGGATCTCGCTTCATTGCAAACCTCGGCGGAGGACAAGGGGGACCATTATCTAATCAACGGTCAGAAGATATGGACCAGCTATGCTGACAAGGCCGACTGGATTTTCTGCCTGACCCGCACGGATAAATCATCCAAGCATAAAGGCATTAGCTTCATGCTTTTCGACATGATGAGCAAGGGGGTAGACACAAAGCCGATTGTCCTGATTTCCGGGCAATCCGCTTTTTGCGAGACTTTTTTTGCGGATGTGGAAGTCCCTAAATCCTATGGTGATGGCGTGTCATCTGTTGTGGGTGAAGTGAATCGCGGTTGGGATGTTGCCAAATATCTGCTGGGGCATGAGCGGAGCATGATTTCTGGCGACGGTTCCTCAGGGGCGACATCACTGGGCGCGAAATTCGCAGATCAATATGGCCGTGACGAAATGGGACGATTGGATGATCCGATGCTGCGTGCACAAATGGCAGATATGGACATTGATGTGCTTGCATTCCGTGCAATGGCGGAACGTTTTGGCGATACGTTTAAAGCTAATCTTTGCCACCCGGCACAACCGAATATGATGAAATATGCCGGTACCGAAATTAATAAGCGGCGTCATGAATTGATCATGTCCGCTGGTGGTAGCGAAGTGCTGGAATGGGAAAGCGATGCATCCAATGGGGGTCTAACTGCTCGCGGCTGGTTGCGGACGAAAGCTAATAGCATTGAAGGCGGCACTAGTGAGGTGATGCTGAACGTAGTGTCCAAGCAGATATTGCAACTGCCAAACGCATAATGGGCCAAACTCATAATGGGAATGCCCGAGTTAGTGGGCTGTGCTCACATAATTATACGAAAAAAGGATAAAAGCGATGCCGCTTTATTTGAATGATGATCAGAAAATGTTGCAGGACAGTGCAGCAGATTTCATGAAAGGCGAGGGCAATATTGCCCATTTTCGCGAATTTCGTGATAAGAACTGCAAAGATGGTTTCTCACACGCACTGTGGAAGCAATTTTCGGAAATGGGTTTTACGGGCATATTGGTGTCTGAAGAAGAAGGTGGTCTGGGGCTTGGCCATGTTGAAGCAGGAGTAGTGCTGGAAGAAATCGGTCGCAATCTGACACCGTCGCCATTTTTGACCACGGCTGTTGCTGGGGTGGAAGCCCTTAACGCAGGCGGAAAAGCGCTGCGTGATAAATATTTTCCAGGTATATTGTCAGGCGATAGCGTGCTGGCTCTCGCCATTGATGAAAGTGTGAAACATCGTCCGGATCAAATTTCTATGGCGGCTACACGTGAAGGTAATGGCTTTAAACTGGATGGAAAAAAGAAATTTGTCGTGCAGGGCGGTTCGGCGGATACATTGATCGTGGCGGCACGAACAAGTGGTAGCGCGGGTGACGACAAAGGCTTGACCCTCTTTGCCGTGGACACGAAGGCGAATGGCATGTCGAGAGATAGCGTTCGTTTGGTCGATAGCTCTATGGCGGCTCATATCGAATTTGACGGGGTCGTCGTCGATGCAGATGCGGTGATTGGCGAAGTCGATGAAGGCGGCACAGTCCTTCAGCGGATGCTCAACGCCGGTCGGACTGGCGCTGCTGCAGAAACGCTTGGTGTCGGTACTGGTGCTATGGATATCACTCTCGATTATATTAAAAGCCGCAAACAATTTGATGCGATTATTGGATCGTTTCAGGCGTTGCAGCACCGTGCGGCGCATCTTTACAGTGAAATGGAGATTGCGCGTGCAACGGTCCTGAAGGTACAGCAAATGTTGGATGAAGGCTCGTCAGCGGCGGAATTGATGGTGTCTGTGGCCAAAGCGAAGACGGGCAAAGCGACTACCCTTTCCGTCAGGGAGGGCGTGCAAATGCACGGTGGTGTCGGGATGACGGATGAATATGATATCGGCCTTTATATGAAACGCGACCGAGCGCTGGCTGAATTTATGGGTGATGCAAATTACCACACCAATCTCGTTGCCGAAATGCACGGATACTAAAAGGATATTATAATGGATTTTAACAAGCTATTTTCACTCGAGGGCCGCGTAGCTCTGGTTACCGGCGGTCACAGCGGCATCGGACGGATGATTGCAGAGGGTTTTCTGGCCCAAGGAGCGAAGGTCTATATCTCGGGCCGGAAAGCTGATGCCTGTGCAGACGCAGCGGCTGAAATGGGCGATAATTGTATTTCTTTGCCCGGAGATGTGAGTACGGTTGAGGGCTGCAAAGCTTTGGCTGCAGAGCTCGCTAAGCATGAAGGTAAGCTCGACATATTGGTTAACAATGCAGGTGTGGCTTGGGGGGCAGAATATCTCAGCTTTCCAGAGGTCGGCTGGGATAAGGTTATGGATACTAACGTCAAAGGCCTGTTCTTCTTGACACAGGCGCTTCATCCCCAATTGAAAGCGGCGGCCAGTTTTGAGCAGCCAACAAAAGTTATCAATATTGCCTCTGTTGATGGTATGAAGGTCAATCCGTGGGAGACTTATAGCTATCAAGCGTCGAAAGCTGCAGTCATCCATCTCACGCGAAAAATGGCGTCCAAACTGGTCGCAGAAGACATTATCATGTCTGGCATCGCACCCGGTCATTTTTCTTCCAACATGAATACATCAGCACGGGATTATGAAGATACGGTTGAAAAAAGCATTCCTGCGAAACGGATCGGCAAGCCAGAAGATATGGCCGCCGCCGCTATTTATTTGGCAAGCAGTGCAGGCGACTATGTTGTTGGTACAACATTGATTGTGGATGGCGGGGCTGTGAATGCCTCCACGCCCGAGGCAGCGATTGAGCTGTGAATATAGGTTAGTGCTCCGAAGCATACGCTCTACTATGATTACTGGGTACCTCAGCTGCTCTGGTTACAGATGTTTACACAATTCGGAGAATCTGTTCAGCTTGCCGCCAAATTGTTGTGCTATGCTTATCTGACATAACATAGCAGGAGTGGGATAATGCGGAACGTCACAAAGAAACTGAAGCTAAGTGCAGCAGCTGCCTTGCTGGCTATGCCATTATCCATGTCTCCTATATTATCTGTGCCGGTACAGGCGCAAAGCACGGGTGTCAAAAGCCTGCTGAGCAATGCATCGGATGGGGCGCTTGATAAATTGTCACAGCCGGGTGCATTTTATGCAGATAAAGCGGTCCGGGTTTTGCTTCCCGGTCCATTGAAGAAAGCGACCAAGATATTACGCTTCACCAGCAAGGCTGGCCTAACCAAGGATATTACGAAAAGCCTGAATGCTGCGGCTGGCAAGGCGGCGCTTGAAGCCAAGCCGGTATTCCGGTCTGCAATTGACAATCTGACGTTGACCGACGGCGTGGGTATTGTCACCGGCGGCGGCACGGGCGGAACCGACTATTTGCGGAAGACTTCCGGTGAAGAGCTGGCCTTGAAAATTCGTCCTTTGGTAGAGAAAGCCCTAGGCGACGTCGGAGCTTATAGACAGGTGGAAAGCCTTGGCTCACTTTCTGCTTTGGGTTCATTGGGTGGACTAGATTTGTCACGTGATGGATTGACCGACAGTGTAACCGAGCAGGCTATGGACGGTATTTTCTCCTATATTGGGATCGAGGAAACCAACTTCCGTAAAAACCCGCTGGATAAGGGCAAGAAGCTGTTAAAGGGCATTTTTTAAAAGCGTTAGTTGCAAAATATGCACCCTATTGACTCCCGTTTTCAATTGCAACTTACTCTGTTTGGCGTCATTTGACCCTTATCAGTTAGACAGGAAAAGAGATGTTTGGTTGGCGTTTTAAATAAGGAAAAATCCATGAAAACGCTTTTCAATATAATAGCCTCCCTGACCGCCAGCAGCATTATTTTGCTATCTACCGTTCAGGTTTAATTTTTATACACCTTCAGTCCCGGCTGCTTCGCCCTCCTCCCGAACAAGCGCCGGGACTGTTCCTAAGGTCCGGTACTTTCCATATATCCCCCTATCGGAAAGGCCGGACCAATGGATTATTCCGGAATCCGACCCCGTTTAATATTGGGGAACATAGTTCAGATATATTTGTGCTGTCTTCACAGGATAGCGATTTCCATTTTTCGAATTTGTCCACAGTTTGAAAACTAGTTTTCCACAAGAACAATTGGGAACTGTGGATAAGTCCTCCTTTGATATTTGGAGCGACTCGTAAACTCGTGGCATATAAGCTTTATCGGATGGAATTCGATCCAACCGGCGACCAGTCAGCAATGACCCGTTGGGGCGATCTATGACCAAAAGATAGTTGAAACGAGCTTTTTGTTCTTCGCAAGAAAAATGAAATGATCTTTTGACAGATGATTGGAAAAACCTGTGAAACAAAGGCCTAAGCCCGAGCGGACCAGATGGAGTAAAATCATCGGGTGACTGGATTAATATCGGGTTTAAAACCGAAACATGATTGCGCAAGTAATGATGTGGAAAACCTAAAACCATTAACGATAGCAGTCTGGAAGCCGGACGCCGGAAAAGCGGACGCTGAAATCGCAAGAGGACAGCATCCCAATCAGGCGCAGTGGGAGCCGAAACCCGAATTCGTTTGGGGATCGTCTCCCATTTTTTGTTTGATCTGCAGGCTTTATCCTTGACCTTCTTACAAGCACCGGACTAAATTTTCGCGACCGGTGATCGTTGTCACATCATGATCCAGAATCGTATGCTATCAAAATGGCGCTGTACCGCTTGTTTGGCAGAAAGTAGCGGGGGTGGCGGTGCCGCACCGCCACGGATTCTGAAGTTGATAGCCGTTCCATTTCGTAAGCGGACGTTAATCAAAAAAAGAGTTCCACCACGTAGACGAGTACGTGTCAGGAGACATAATATGAAATTCGTTTTACTCGAATCGCGCGGCGGCAATTATTTGGTGGTTGTTGAAAATATCGCGTGGTTACGCACCGGTGAAAATGGCCAGACTAATGTCGGTATGGTCGGAGGATCTCCGCTGCTTGTTTCGGGAACGATAGAAGAGACTGCTGCGAAAATTCAGGCGGGCTAGTCTCACCATATGATGTCTCCAAGGGGAAGATCGCTCTCAGTATGACGAATTTAACTATGGGCCAATGGGACTTTTATCAGAAAAATAATCTGCTTTAAATTTGTAAAATGTCTCGATTACTGTAGGTCTAATGGTGCGCAGGGGGCGCGCGACCCGGGGATAATATTTAGTGAAAATGAAAATAGTACGGCTTGCCGGCGCGGTTAACGTGCTGACAATTCTTAGCGCGACCAATGTTTATGCACAGCAGATTACTCCACCAACAAGAGACGAGATAGATCCGGCGGTTCCGTCGATTGAAAAGGATCGCACTCGTCTGACCATAGAAGACAGCGTCGAAAGATCTCCCTGTCCGCTTGATAAGCCAGAATATGACGAAATTCGGGTCGATATTGATGATGTCTTTTTCAATAACCTGAAGGGTATCACCGAAGCTGAAATTCGGCAATCGTATGAACCCTATTTGGGTAAGTCACAGCCGATCAAGCGAGTCTGTGAAATTCGTGATGCGGCCGCTACCTTATTAAGAAACAAAGGTTATTTGGCAGCTGTCGAAGTGCCGGCGCAACGGATAGAAGACGGTCATGTGAAATTTGAGGTGCTCTACGCCCGCATTACCAATATCCGTGTGCGCGGGCAAGCGGGCCGCGCGGAAAAGCTGATCGGCAGCTACCTAGCAAAGCTTGAAAATGATGAGATTTTTGACCGCAACAATGCAGAACGCTATCTTCTTCTAGCCCGCGATCTTCCCGGTTACGACGTCCGGTTGTCTTTGCGACCTGCGGGAACGGGGCCTGGTGAACTTATTGGCGATGTTACGGTAACCCGGACGCCGTTTGATGTTGATTTCAATATCCAAAATCTGGCAGCTAAAGATACAGGTATTTGGGGTGGTCAGATCCGCGCACAATTTCATGGCCTTACCGGTATGGGCGATAGCACCAGCATTTCATTTTACTCGACATCGGAATTTCGTGAGCAGCAAATTTTGCAAGCAGGCCACAGCTTCCGCGTTGGTAGCGAAGGTTTGCGGTTCGATGGCCGCTTCACCTATGCTTGGACCAAACCTGATTTAGGTGACTTTGGCGGGGGGAATACGCCTGATTTAACGGCCCGTACCTTATTGGCGTCAATAGAAGCGAGCTACCCGCTCATTCGCAGTCAGACCCGCAATATCACAGCTGCAGGCGGTTTTGATTATGTGAACCAGAAAGTCGACTTCATCACGCCATTAAGCGAAGATCGATTGCGTGTTGCTTATGCGCGGATTACTGCTGATGCAGTTGATAGTCCCAAAAAAGGGGCGCCGCGCTGGCGGATGACCGGTAGCTTGGAATTGCGGCGTGGTCTGAACCTATTGGGGGCAAGTAAAGGCTGCAATCCCCTTTGTCCGGCCGGAGTTACATTGCCGAGCCGCAGTGATGGAGATCCCACCGCGACGACAATCCGGGCTTCGGTTTCGGCAGAATATGTTGTTTCGCCCGAGCTGTCCTTTTTCATCAAACCTAAAGCGCAATATGCGTTTGATCCGCTGTTTAGTTTTGAAGAATATTCTGCGGGCAATTACACGATCGGGCGCGGCTATGAGCCGGGTGTGATTATCGGTGATGATGGCGTGGGCTTCCAATTCGAAGCAAGAGGACCGCGTATTAGTCCGCCGAAAATGTCGAACGTCTCGATCCAGCCCTTTGGGTTTGTTGATGCAGCTTGGGTTTGGAACAAGGATCGTCCCGGAAATCTCGATCCGCAGCGCTTATTGTCGGTCGGTGGCGGTTTACGCAGCAGTTTTTCCGACCGTGCACGATTGGACCTGACCGTTGCAGTACCTACTCGGGCAGCCGGGTTGCAAACCCGCAAGGGCGATGTCCGCTTTTTAATCTCTTTCACAACCAAGTTACTCCCATGGGGAAAACGCTAGATGACTGTCAAAACAAGACTATTAAATTCTCTGCGTCATCGGCCATTGGGGTCGGGAGCAGCGCTTGCCCTCGGTCTTTTCTTTGGTACATCCCCAGCCGCCCATGCGCAAATGGGTTTTCAAGGTTTGGGGACAGTCCAGTCAGGAAGTGCTAATATCAGTTCAGACGAAATTTCTGATACGATAACGGTTTTCACGGACCAAGTGGTGATTGACTGGTTGCCTGACGACACGGCTGTAAACGGAGCGGATATCGATTTTCTACCCGCTGGTTTAACCGCAGTTTACCAAAACGATATCGAGGGTACTTCAGATTTCACCGTACTGAACCGTATCGTTCCCGTCGATAATACGCGGCCGATTATTTTAAATGGTAATATCATCAGTCGGTTAGCAATAGATAGCGGTGAATTTGTGCCAGGCGGAAGTGTTTGGTTTTATGCCCCCGGCGGTATCGTTTTGGGTAGCACCGCCATCATCGATGTCGGTGGCTTATTTCTGACGACCGCTGACCCCATTGTCGACGGAGAAGGTTTCTTTATCGATGGCAGTGGAACGACCGGTTTTGCGCAGGCAGTGAGCGGTACATTTGCGGAGATAGATGCTGGTGCATCCGTCACGTTGACCCCTGAAAATAGTTACATTGGCCTGCTCGCACCCATTGTGACGCAATCAGGTGATGTAGAGGTCAACGGCTCCGCAGCCTATATTGCGGCGGAACAGGCAACTATTACTTTCAATCAAGGCTTGTTTGACATTAACGTCACCATTGGAACGAACGGCGATATACCAAGCGGGGTCGCTGTGCGTCATGATGGGGTAACCACAGGTCCTGCAAGTATTGGCACAGGCGACAATCACCGCATCTATGCAGTTGCGGTGCCCAAGAATAACGCGATTAGTATCGCTATCCAAAATGGTGGCGATATCGGCTTTGATATTGCTGGCGCTGCTGATGTGGTCGGCAATGCTGTGATATTATCCGCAGGCCATAATATTGTTGAAAATATGATCGCGGGGATGCCGGTCAATGGGACTGATGCGTCAATAGAGATTGAGAATAATAATTTTACATCAAGCGTTACCGGAAAGGCCTCTCATAATATTACGGCGACGGCCAATGCGGGGGCGATGTCATTCGCGTCCGATGTGATCTTGCAGGCACCCGATCTTGTTAATGTGATGGTCAACGGAGCGGGCAATTCGATCACCGTAGATGGTAATATGTTATTACGCGCCAATGTCCAAGGCGTACTCGACGGTGAAGATGCAACCGGCGGAATAATTGGCCTGGTCGCAGATGGTGGAGTCATAGTAATAAATGGCAATGTCACACTCGATGCAGTTGGCATCGGGGGCGATAATTTCAGTGGAATTGGCAAGATTGGCGATGGCTTTGGCGGAGCGATAGAAATTGGCGCGGAAAGCGGCGCTATGGTCGATATCGCAGGAAATTTGGACATTATTGTTGACGGATATGGTGGGGCTTTTGGCTCCGAAGGTATCGATGGCGGCGACGGCACGGCCGGTACCGTGCAACTGCATGCCAATGGCGGTAATTCATCCGTTCTGGTCGGCGGGAATCTCCGCGTTGACGCTTGGGGCGTTGCGACAGGCGCCTTTAACGGTGACAATGGAATAAACGCTGACGCTCAAGGCGGTAACATCTTTTTTAGCGGTGCAGGTGGGGGCAATAATTTAATCGATATTGCAGGAACCACAACGATGTTCGTAGATGCCTATAGCGGTACTGTGGTTACGGGAGATGGGGGTGCGGCAACCGGCGGTACTATCGACATCACCGCAGGGGTGGGAACAGCATTTAATTTTGCAGGTTCCTTTTTTGCTGGGGCAAATGTGCTCGGCGGCAATAATTTCGGTATTGGCCAAGCTGGTGACACGATAGGCGCCATAGTAACTATCACAACCTCTGACGCTACCGGCCTGATTACGGCAGGAACCAATGTTCAATTGGGAACAACTGCCAATGGTGGTTTTGCGGCTCCGGGTTTCCACGGCAACACGCTGGGCGGTGTTAGCGCGATAATATCCGGTCCCGGAGATATAATAATAGCGGGACCAGTCGATCTCAATTCGGACGGCGTTGGATTAGGCGCAGCAACCGGTGGTTCTGTTTGGCTTGCAACCGATGGCGGCAATTTGACGGTGAATGCCGAAGCTAATCTCAGTGCCAATGGCATTGGCGGAGGCGGAACAAATGACGGTACCGGAGGCAATGCAAGCATATCAGCCACTGGCGGTACCTTGACGATTGCGGGCACAAGCTTTGTTTCTACCGACGGAATTGGGGGGGCGGACGAAAGCGGGGCTGGAACTGGTAATGGCTTCGGCGGAACCACAACTATATCGGCAGACGCCGGTGGTGAACTGAATTTGATGGGCGACGTCACCCTTACTGCAACCGGTTTTGGTGGAGATAATTTTTCAGGCGGGGGAGGCACCGGCAACGGAACCGGTGGGACTATTTTGGCCCAGGTGGAGGCGAATAGCACGATAAATGTGACCACTCAATTGTCGCTGGCTGCCAATGGCTATGGCGGATTTCAAGAGGGGGCCGATGATGCAGGAGATGGCGTTGGTGGAACTATCTCACTCAGTGCTAACGGCGGCAATGCAAGCTTTCTAGTCGGTTCGGTGACGTCAATTGGCGCAGAAGGTCATGATTCAACATATTCTGGACCAAGTATAAATGGTGGGAATATTGTCGGCGGATCGGTCACGATCTCTGGCAGTGGGGGTGCCAATAACCTGATTGATCTCGGTACAACAACTATCAACGCCTTTGCCGAGAATGGAGGCAATTCCAACCAAGTTGGGGGGACCGCAAGCGGTGGCACCATTAGTGTCATCTCTGGTACAGGTACAGGGATTAACTTTAATGACCTATCTGGCAGCGCATCAGCAATCGGTGGAACAGCCAATGAGATCGCCGGCGATGCCAATGGCGGAATAATCCAGCTCATAACAAATGGTGATAATGCTAATATTATAGTCAGCGGTCCGTTGAATCTTGTCGCAAGCGGAAATGGTGGTGGTGGCATCAGTGGTCGCGGCGGCGGTGCTAGTGGCCCCATTGGTGGCGTTGGGACTGGTGGTCGCATCGATTTAATCAGCGCTGGCGGTGTCAATAATTTTATAAATATCAGTGGGGCTATGACCTTGGCTGCTGATGGAGTGGGAGGAGAGGCCGCCGGAGCAGCGGGCAATGCGATAGGCGGATCTATAGGAGTTTCTGTTGGTCGCGCAGGTTTAATCAATATCATTGGCGATACAAATCTTATTAGTACTGCAGTCGGCGGAACATCCAATGAAAATGGGATTGGCGGAAACGCGACCGGCGGTGCTGTCAATATTACAGCAGCGGGCGGCGGTGACGGCGTCATATCTGGCAATTTATTGAATATTGCACTCAACGCGGATGGCGGTGACGGCGGTGCAGGTTCCAATGGTGGGAATGTTGTGGGAGCAACCGCAAATATTCAGACCAGCAATTCGGCTGCAGCCGGTTTGAGCAACATCAGTTTCGGTGATACTACCATTGTTAGTTTTGCGCAGGGCGGCAACGGTGGCGCTGGTATGGAGGGCATCGATGCCCTTTCGGCAACAAATGGCGGCGGCGGCGGAAATGTCTCGCAAAATGGCGGTATTACTATTGTCGGGTCAGCCGGAAATGGTGTTGTTTCACTTGGTAATCTGATCATCGTTGTCTCCTCATCTGGGGGTATGGGCGGCGATGGCGGCGTGGGTGGCAGGAGTTTCGATGGCTTAGGCGGCAATGGCGGTATCGGCGGCGCGGCGCAGGCCGCTTCGGTAACTTTAGGTTTAATAAGTTCTACCGATACACCGACCACATTGGGCTCAGCATCATTCGGCGATGTGTCTATTGCTGCTGACGCTGTAGCGGGTAATGGCGGTATTGGCGGGGCGGGTCCGACAAATGGCGATGGCGGCGATGGCGGCGAAGCCTTGGCGAGCAGCCTGACGCTTTTGTCTCAAGGATCAGCGATTATAGTCGGTGATGTGGACTATGTTGCCACTTCCGCTGGCGGGTTTGGCGGATCAGGGGCAGCGCAAGGGGACGGCGGCAATGCCACCGGCTCTGACGCTGTAATATCGGTGACTAATCGTGTGAACCGCACGGAACAGGGTTCACTAAATGCTGGCAATATCTCTATTTCGTCCAGTGCCATTGCCGGAAGCGGTGCGGCTGCTGGTTCCAGTACGACCGGCCTTGGCACGATTAATATCAGTCAAGGTTCGGCCACTATCGCGGCTTATGACGCGTTTATTGCTAGCGATCTGGTCAGTGTAAGCGGGCTGCCCAATTTTATATCGGCTGTCGATGGCACGTTAAATGTCACAAATGGTCTGACGTTGCTGACCGATAGCAATATAGCTGTCCTGACCGATAGCGGTGCAATTAACATCGGCGGCAATCTTGATCTTGATACTAGCGGAACCTTTGTGGTTAGCAGTGATGGAATCCCGCCGCTCAATCGCGGGCTGCTGACGGTGACCGGTACAACCCTATTGGGGTCAGCGGGCGATATTATCCTAAGCACCAATATTAACGCTGCGGCTGGTTTTTCTGCCGCCGTCATCGGCGACATCAGCTTTGGTGACATAGCAAGTGGCGGCGTGATTGATATCGCGGTAACCGGGAACGCGGAGACCGGAAATTTGACTAGCGTGGGCGCTATCGTGCTCAATGCCACAGGAAGTTTGGCGACCGGTGATATAGACAGCGGAGCTGGATTGATTGTTTCGGCAAGCTCCGATGTTCTATTGGGAAATGTGGCCGCAGTTGGAACGGTACAGGCCAGTTCGACGAACGGGGATCTGACCGTTCTTGCTGTTAACACAGACCTTGGTGCGACTTTGGCGGCTAATAACGGAGCGCTGACTGCCGGTGATATTAACTCGGGAGGAAATGTCGCGGTCAATGCTTTGGGCGCTATTACGCTGGCTCAGGTTACGGCAGCAACATCAGGACAGGTTGTTTCGCAAACAGGAGCGATCTCGGGCGGCAATATCAATATTGGCGCTGACTTTATGGCCTCTACCATGGGCGGCATTGATTTTGGAAATGTCGCCAGCGGTGGTTTGATTAATATTGTCGCGGGCGATAATTTACAGGTCGGCAATCTGACCAGTGCAGGCAACATCAAACTGGATTCAGATCAATCGATTTTGGGCACTGGCATGATTGTGACCGGCGGTGCTTTTGAGTCTCAGGCTTTGGGCAGCGGAACTTACGGTAATATAACGGTACAGGGCGTATCAAATAATGGTGTTTTGGCGATCGCCATTGACGCAGCAACGGGCATCACAACAGGCGATTTGACCACTAGTACAGCTGCAATCGGGCTAATGACACCATCTGCGATAATGACGGCAAATGTCGCGAGTGCGACCGACGTCGTCATGCTGGCGGGAACAGCGATTACGGCCAATAATATTAGCACCACTGCAGGTTCTGATAATTTCATATATCTCGCCAATGCCAGCATGCAGTCATTATTTGGCACTGGAGGGGATCCTACACCTTTATTCGCTCTAAATCCGGCCCCAACCAGTGATTCGATTACCATCAACAATACGGTTACAGGTGGTAATTTTGTTGCAGCGACGGCAGGCGATTTTGTGAGTTTGGGGAGCATCGGTCTTTCCACTTTATTTAGGGCTGACGCTGCTGGTTTGGCAGACTTTGGTGGTATCATAACCGCACCACGAATTTCCGTGGTATCCAGCGATATCGACATCGGGGTAAGTGGCGGATTGGGTGATGAAAATACCCGTGAATTGGCCTTGGCCAGCAGTGGGAGCAGTGGCACGTCGATTGGCGATGTCGCTTCCGGCCCACTCGGTTATGCCTTGAGCAATGCTGAAGCAGGCCGCTTGCGCGCCAATCTGATTAGTATAAACTCAAATGGCACTGGCGGGATTATCATTGGTGACCTGAATCTTACAGGGTCTCGCGCTACAGGCTCCAATCTCGTTGGTCCGGACGGTTCATTGCAAATATCTACTCTGGATAACATCCGGGTTTCGGGCAATCTTAACATGACCAATATGGCAGTGGACAATCTGTTGTCCCTAACTGGTGACACTATTGCGGTCGCCAGCGACACCGGCGGTATACTTTTAGAAGGTAATTCACCCGGCGGTAGGCTATATCTCTCGGCGCGGAACATCCATGTGGGTAGCTCGGCTTTGCTCGACCAATTGTCAGTTGATCGCTTTTTCGTTGGCCGCGACGCTTTATTGGCGAGAGCCACTCCTACAGCTAATCCCGACGGCTCCATTCAGGCTGCACGCTTAACATTTGCGGCGGAGGACAGTCTGCTCATCCAAAATGTAGGAAGTGGCGGCATAGCATATGGTTTCTATGCCGAAACCGATCAGGTTGAGATTATTCCAACAGGCGTGAATGATCTGGATATGGTTATATATGGTGCAACCTTGAATACCGATGATACGAAAATCGTGAATGGCAATGTTCGCGATTCTATCTTTCCGGCTGCGCCAAGCGCGGGCTTCACGGCTGGATCAAGCATCAACGGTTGTGCACTGACCGCATCGGCTTGTGTGACCGTCAGCAGAGACGAAGTACCCATCGCAACTAATGTGCGCGATACCGTGCAAGAGCAGCCGCAAGCCACTGAGGAAGCCTCCGATGAAGAATTGACCGAGGAAGAGCAGGAGGAAGCCGAAGAAAAGGCAACTAGCAAAAGTCCGATTTCTCGAACGGTATCGATAATCAACACGCGTCCAATGAGTGGCGCAGGGGCCATTTCGGAACCGGTCACCAGCGGCGGAAATCCAAATTTGATGGGTGCCACTGCGGCTCCGCCATCGGATGATATTAACATGGTGGGCGGTCAATGATCAGACTCAATAATAGATATATGGCCGCATTGCTTTGCAGTATTTCAGCGGCTGCGCTTCTCTCTCAACCTGTCATGGCGCGCGATTTGCCGCTATCCGTTCAAGATAGCTTCCGGATCGGAAGCAGGGGCGTGTTATGCACCGCCCAGAATGCGCCCAATCTCCCGGAATTGGCCGGAATGTTCGACCGAGGCTATCGGATCGTTTGCCGCGATGCCGCGACCAGCGTCGGAACGTTTCTGGCTCTTCGTGATATCGCCACTGATCCTGTTGCTTTAGTTGGCTTTGAAGAATTAGATCATCTGGCTTGCCGGAAAGAGGGCGAAGCCACTATTGAACATCTGGGAACTGTCTCTTCTACAATCTGCACCAACAGCGAGACACGGATAGATCATCGCATCTATTCAACCGAACGCGGTAGTACCACCTATATTGCGCAGGGTCTTGCCGGATATGATTCCGCGTTGCGACTGGGGCTGGCAGCACTTGTCTCTGACCAGCCGGTTGAAGGGGCAGTTGAAGTTGCCACGACATCGGTTAGTGATCCTGTAGCTTTTGCCCGGATTCAAGCCGGTTCTTTGGATATCGAGGGCGCACGTACCGAGGCTTATTCGCGCAATCACAGCGGCAGCTATGCAGAGGCAGCGGAATTTTTTGAAACTCTGGTCGCACGAGACAGCGGCAGTACAGGCCGTACCGCTGAATTTCTAGCTAATCAGGGTTTGCAGCAATCCAATCTCGGTAATTTTGCCAGTGCCCAGGCTTTGTTTGACCGTGCGGATACTGCAGTTGCAGCGCGCGACGGTGTAACCCAAAGACTGATCCGTAATTTTCGCACGATTCACCTGCTCAATCAGCAAAAGGCCGATGATGCTATCGGTTTATTGGAACGACCGGTGGTCAGGATATCCGAAGGCGTCGATGGCAATGTCGTTTCATCCGGTGAAATTACATCGGAACTATCCGTCCAAATTAATCGCGAGAATGAAAACCTGAGACGGGTCGGTGGTTTTGACAGTGGATTAAGCGATTTCGAACGCGGTCAGATATTGGATGGTCAGGCAAGCCACTTGCGCGGTGTCGCCCTGCGCATCAATAAAGATTTTGAAGCGGCCGCAGATGCGCAAAATACGGCATTGCAAACGATAGAAAGCGTAAGGGACGGCCGGGTCACCTCTACAGCCTGGTTACGTTCCGATATTCGATCAGAACTCGCATTGACGGCCGAATTTGCAGGTAATCTCGATGCTGCCAAAAGCCATTTTTCCCAAGCCATCGCGATTGTTGAAACTGCATACCCACAGTCGCCAGCATTGCTTGCAGCAAAGGCACGACTAGCCGGATTTTTGGGGCGTAGTGGCTCGGTTGATGCTGCATTGGCGCTGTATGCCACCGTGGTGGAGGACAGCAGCTCGGTTCCCGGTGCGGCTGTCGTTATGCGGGACCTTCTCGGCCCTTATTTTGAGCTTTTGATCGCCTTACCTGAGAATGATGCTGCGCCATCAGCGGCTATGTTCCTTGCCTCTCAGGCGCTTCAAAGACCGGGCGTTGCGCAAACGCAGGCGGCCTTGGCACGAGAGCTTTCAGAAGGCGACGATGAGGCGTCAGCTCTGTTCCGTTTGGCCGTTTCACGCATGCGAGAGATTGCGAGAACGACAAGTCAAATTGCGCAGCTTTCATCAAAAGCTTTCCCGAATGCCAATGAGCTACGGGATCTGGGCTATGCACGTGATGCGTTAACCTCTTTGGCGCTGGAGCAAACGCAATTGCAATCTCAATTGAGTCAATTTCCGCGTTACCGTGTGTTAGTCCCGCAGGTTATGCAACTTGGCGAAATGCAAGCGCTCTTAAGGACCGGCGAGGCCTATTATAAGGTGAATATCGTCGGGGATGCCATCTATAGTATCCTCGTCACGCCTGAAGATGTGCGCAGTTTCAAAGTGCCGGATAGCTTGCAAGCCCTGCAGCAAACCGTGAATGATCTGCGCGATTCCATCGTTCGCATAGAATATGGTGCGACTGCGACCTATCCCTTCAACGTCGAATTGGCGCGATTGCTCTATCTTTCGCTATTGGGCCCGGTTGAGGAGCAGCTATCCTACGTCACTCACCTTATCTACGAACCAGACGGACCACTGCTGCAACTTCCACCCTATTTATTGGTCGAGGATCAGGCGAGCGTTGATGCCTATGTTGAGCGCACTCAGGACATTGATTCCGATCTATTTGATTTTACCGGTATCCAATGGTTCGGGAAAGGTCGGGATATGTCGATTGCCGTATCGCCGCGATCCTTCGCAGAAGTTCGTGCGATTGCTCCATCAACCGGGAAGTTCAGATATCTCGGTCTAGGTGAAAATGCCGTTCCTGATGCGAGCCTTCAATATGCGGCAACGCAAGACGATCAGTGCCAATGGGGCACAGAAACGTGGGGTAATCCCATTTCGTCATCCGAGCTGAATCTCGCACGCAATATTATTGGCTCGTCAAAGTCAAACGTCATCACAGGCGCTGACTTTTCGGACAGCGCGTTGTTGGCACAAGATGACCTCAACGAATATCGCATCATCCATTTTGCCACCCACGGTTTGGTGACGGCACCTAAGCCGCAATGTATGGCACGGCCTGCTTTGGTAACGTCATTCGGCGGCGAAGCTTCTGACGGCCTGCTGAGCTTTCAGGAGATTTTTGATTTACAGCTTGATGCCGATGTCGTGATTTTGTCAGCATGCGATACCGCAGGGATGGCTAGCGTCGGTGCTTCGCGGGAGGCCGGAGTGGCAACCGGCGGCAACTACGCCCTGGATGGTCTAGTAAGAGCATTTGTTGGCGCGGGCGCAAGATCCGTTGTAGCAAGCCATTGGCCGGTGCCGGATGATTTCGATGCAACTCAGCGCTTGATCGGCGGCATGTTCGGTGCCGAAAATGGAATGCCGCTGGCATCATCTTTACGATTAGCTCAAGAAAAACTGATGAATGATCCACGTACCTCTCATCCTTATTATTGGGCGGCGTTCGTTGTGCTGGGTGACGGCGCAAAGCCATTGCTCACAGAAGAATAAGCCAGCGATTAGCGCTCAGGATGGCTAGCGCACCAAACTTCATTGTTCTTTTTTGCGTTCATATAAGCTGAATGATATGAAAATGACCCAAAACCGGAGAGTGCCGTGCGGCACGATACTACCGGCATTCAACTAAGCATTGCATATAATAAAATATGTTATTAGTTATGCCGTCATGAGTGACAATTTGGGTTTTGTAATCAGCGATATTACTCGCCTCATCCGGCGAACGTTCGATCAACGCGCTAAAGAAATCGGCATCACACGTCCGCAATGGCGTGTTTTGACCATGCTGAACCGCCATCAGGGAGCGAAACAAAGCGAACTCGCAGAAATGTTGGAACTCGACGCGATGACATTGTGCCGGATGATTGACCGGCTGCAATCGGGAGGGTTAATCGAGCGGCGACCCGATCCGCAAGATCGCCGGGCGTGGCAACTCTATTTGACGGACGAAGCGACGCCGCTGATAAACAGATTGCGACCTATGGGTGAGGCATTGTTGCAAGAAGCAATAAGGGGGATTGATAAGCCCGATCAGGAGCTGCTTCAAAACCTGCTGGATCAGATTTACGCCAATTTAAGTGCTCTGGATGCTGCCGAACAAAATGAAAGGCGCGGGACCAATGGCTGATAGCGGACCATTTAATGATAATATGGAGTTTGAAGAACTATCCGTGGAAACCGATAAACCTACCCGCAAATCAGGGCCAAAGCACATATTAAAATGGTTCGGGATGTTATCTGTACCCGTGGTACTCATCGCCCTAGGAGCATATTATTATATATCAAGCGGACGCTATGTTTCGACCGATAATGCTTATGTAAAACAAGATATTGTCTCAATCTCACCTGAGGTAGGCGGACGCATCATCGAAGTCGCCGTTCAAGAAAATCAACAGGTAAAAATGGGTGATCTGCTCTTTCGGATCGATCCAGAGCCATTTTCTCTCGCCGTCTCTCAAGCAGATGCTGAAATAGCTGCCGCCCAGGTTGAGTTTCAGAACATGCAAACCGATTATCAGGTCAGTGGTGTCGATATCGCCGCAGCCAAATCAGACATCGCATTGGCTCTGGCCAGCTATCAACGACAAGAAACACTGATGGATCGCGGCTTTACAACGAAGGCAGATTTTGACGCGGCAAGGCACGAAGTCGAACAGGCAAGAGCAAAATTGCAGGTGGCGAAGGCACATGTAGTCTCCGCGAAATCAAGGCTTGCGAGTGGAATAGCCGTGCCCGGGCTAAATCCAGATGTCGCGAAAGCAAAAGTCGCCAAAGAACAAGCGTTGCTTAATCTCTCTCGCACCAATATTCGCGCACCTATATCTGGAAGAATCGCCCAATCATCAAGATTGCAAACTGGCCAGATGATGGTATCTGGCTTGCCGGCTGTTTCACTGGTGGATAACAAAAATAGTTGGGTTGAGGCCAATTTCAAGGAAACAGATCTCGCGAAAATGGTGGTGGGCCAGAAAGCGGAAATTCACTTTGATGCCTATCCGACGCTCGTTCTAAAAGGCCGCGTGGAAAGCATAGGTGCGGGCACTGGATCACAATTCTCGGTGCTTCCCGCCCAAAATGCCAACGGCAATTGGGTGAAGGTGACACAGCGTGTTCCAGTTCGGATCAAGATTACCGACCAATCGCCAAAACAGCTCATTGCTGGAATTTCTGCAGACGTGACGGTCAACGTACAAAGCAAATCCAAATAGCATCATGGCAACATTAGCTATCAACCCCGACGAACCAGCAATCCGGGTCGATAACAAGCTATTGCTGACCATTGCAGTGATGTTGGCTAACGTTATGCAAGTTTTGGATTCAACTATTGCCAATGTTGCATTGCCCCATATTCAATCGGGCTTGGGGGCGTCGCTGGATACGGTGACCTGGGTGCTTACCAGTTATATTCTAGCTGCGGCTGTCGCTATTCCGATAACAGGTTGGCTGTCTGATCGCATCGGTTCCCGGAGGTTGTTTTTGTTTTCAGTCTTTGGATTTATCGCATCTTCTGTGCTTTGCGCAACCGCTTCCAATCTCGAACAACTGGTATTTTATCGGGTTTTGCAGGGTATGTCGGGCGCGTTTATCATGCCGCTTTCACAAACGATAATGCTCGACATCAATCCACCCAAATTTCACGCACGCGCAATGGCTGTTTGGGGCATGGGAATAATGGTAGCTCCGATATCGGGGCCGATGATCGGTGGTTACCTGACGGAAAATTATAGTTGGGAATGGATATTCCTGATCAATCTACCGATCGGAGCAATTGCGTTAGCGCTGATCTGGTTTCTATTACCTTCACGTCCAGTGAACCGGCGGCAATTCGATATATTCGGCTTTACCCTGTTCGCAATTTTCATTGTATCTCTGCAACTCATGCTGGATCGTGGCAATCATGAGGACTGGTTTGAAAGCTGGGAGATTATCATCGAATGTGGCTTTGCTATCGGCGCGCTCTGGATGTTTATTATTCATATCGCTACCTCCAAAAATCCGTTTCTTTCCCGTGCATTGTTCATCGATAAAAATTTGATCACAGCTATGTCGCTCATGACGGCAACTGGTGTCGTCATGTTTTCGACAATGGCTTTGCAACCGCCAATGTTGCAAAATATCTATGGCTATACGCCGACAGACGCCGGCATCCTGCTTGCGCCTAGAGGCATAGGTGTATTTTTGAGTATGGCACTTGCCGCCCGACTGAATGGAATCGTAGATTCCCGCTTTATCGTTGCCGTCGGACTGGCGATTGCGTCCTATTCTACATGGATGATGTCTGGATGGAGCCTCGAGATGGAAAGATCTCCGATCATTCTTAGCGGTTTTTTACAAGGACTGGGATTAGGCAGTGTATTTGTCTCTATGAACGTGCTTGCATTTAACACGATTGACCAAAAATTACGGACAGATGCTGCAAGTTTGATGAACTTGGGCCGGACATTGGGCGCTTCCGTGGGCATTGCGGTATTTGTCGGGATTTTGGGAACGAATAGGCAAACTAGCCACGCTGATATCGCAGGACAGATTACTGCGGCCCAATTGTCCCCGATCAACCCTGCTACATTGGAACGTTTTGGAACCTATGGGGAGCAAGCCATGCTAATGATTGACCAGGAGGTGAACCGGCAAGCGTTGTTTATTGCCTATATTGACGATTTTTGGCTAATGACCATTTTGACTGCTCTTTGCGTTCCCTTGGCATTTCTGATGGGCAAGCCACAAGGCATATCAATGAACGCCGCCGATGCTGCATCCTCTGCGCATTGAAGGGCGTGAGAGAAATCAAGCTATCTCCCGATGAATAGGCCGATAAGCTAAAGAAATTCTACCCGTAAAATGCATTGATAAATAATCTTCCTTCACGCTTTTGACATTGATGGCTTCCGTCGCGGGTCATATGGTATCGGCTCACTGGATATGATTGGCCGTATTGGCCCGGACCCTTGCCATCCGGCTCCAAGCCGTTAAGCCCATCGGCTATTGCAACTTATATTGCATCGCAGCAGGAAGAACCATTATGACTTTATTCCCTATCGCGACCATTTTGTTCGCCGTTATTCCGCTTTATTTTGGTGTCACCGGCATGGCTTTTGGCGCAGCGCAGTTAATGGTTGGGGAGCCTATCACAACCGCAATGGATAATCAGTTTCGCTATCTCTCGGGCGTGTATATCGGCATCGGGTTAATGCTATTCTATTCTGCAGGAGATATATTGGGTCGCGCGCTGGTCTTTCGTCTGGCGATAGTTGCGGTGTTTATTGGTGGCCTGGCACGGGTCGTTTCCTACTTTAACGTGGGTGAACCGGAACCATGGCAAATGGGCGGTATGGTGCTTGAATTAATCTCGCCGATCTTTATTTTGTGGCAGACGAAGGTGCTGAAAACCGCATCTTGAGGCATTGCTCTTGAAAAGCGCGCAGGATCGGCGTTAGCCGACTATTCCTTCGACATATTCCGTGCTCCGACGGCCGCTGCGTAATACGCGTCGGGCGGTGCGTTCTTCGTTACGAAAAGGTTCGCGGTAGGACACATGGACCCAACCGCTTGCCGCGACACCGGGCTCGTAAAATTCGAGGATCAGCTGGTCATAATTTAAGCTCCGCTCCATCCATTGGCAGATGCGCAGGTTGGAAATCCCCGCAATCTCAAAATCCGCCGCTTCGCCTTTGCCGTGCTGGCTATCGCGGGAGCCATACAACGCGCGGTTTACCGCAGGCGAACGATAGCCAGAGGAGATGATGACCGGGCGTCCATAATTTTCCCGCACCGGTTCCAGCACTTTTTCGCAGAGCAATTTCAGCGCCGCGATCTCGGCGCGTCCGGGTGTGTTATCAAGCATCAGCCGCGTGGCCGTCTGTGACTGGGTGAATTCGCTGAGGTAGAAATGGGCGCTGAGTTTCATGGGGCCGAATGTGCGGGTGGGCAGGGGGATGTGTCAAGTGGGGTTCTCGCGATACTCGTCATCCTGAACTTGCTTCAGGATCTCGGGAGCCGCCGAGCCATGAGGAGATCCTGAAGCAAGTTCAGGATGACGAAGGGCTAGGGGGCAGGGCGCCTATTTCGCGAACATGTCCTTCAGATAGCTACCGGTAAAGCTGCCCTTCACCTTGGCCACTTCTTCCGGTGTACCCTGTGCAACAATCTCGCCGCCGCGTACCCCGCCTTCGGGGCCGAGGTCGAGTATATAGTCGGCGGTCTTGATGACATCGAGATTATGTTCGATCACCACGATGCTATTGCCTTGCTCGACCAGCTGGTGGAGCACTTGCAGGAGCTTGCGGACATCCTCAAAATGGAGGCCCGTCGTCGGCTCGTCGAGAATATAGAGTGTCTGTCCGGTGGAGCGTTTGGAGAGTTCCTTTGCGAGCTTCACCCGCTGTGCCTCACCGCCTGACAAGGTCGTCGCCTGCTGACCAACTTTGACATAGCCGAGGCCCACTTCATAGAGCATCGCCATCTTATCGCGGATCGGCGGCACGGCCTTGAAGAAGCTCACTGCGTCCTCAACCGTCATGTCGAGTATGTCGGCAATGGATTTGCCCTTGAACTTCACTTCCAGCGTTTCGCGATTATAGCGTTTGCCGCCGCATTCCTCGCAGGTGACGTAAACATCGGGCAGGAAGTGCATCTCGATCTTGATCAGGCCGTCGCCGCGGCACACTTCGCAGCGCCCGCCCTTGACGTTGAAACTGAACCGCCCCGGCTTATAGCCGCGCGCCGCCGCTTCGGGCAGGCCGGCAAACCAGTCGCGGATATTGGTGAAAGCGCCGGTATAGGTCGCCGGATTGGACCGTGGTGTGCGGCCAATGGGCGACTGGTCGATGTCGATCACCTTATCGCAATATTGCAGCCCGGTAATCTTGTCATGCTTACCCGCAATCACCCGCGCGCCGTTTAATGTTCGTGCCGCAGCAGCATAAAGCGTGTCGATGACCAGTGACGACTTGCCGGAGCCCGACAGGCCGGTAATGCAAGTAAATGTGCCCAGCGGGATCGACGCCGTGACATTTTGCAGGTTATTCGCCGTCGCGCCGTGCACGGTCAGCTTCTTGCCATTACCCTTGCGGCGCTTGGCCGGAACTTCAATTTCTCGTGAACCGTTTAGGTACGCTGCGGTGAGGGATTTCTTGGATTTCAAAATCTGCTTGAGCGTGCCCTCGGCGACAACTTCCCCGCCATGCACACCGGCACCCGGACCCATATCAACGATATAATCCGCCGTACGTATAGCATCTTCATCATGTTCGACGACAATCACGGTGTTGCCCAAGTCACGCAGACGCTTGAGCGTGGTTAGCAGCCGGTCATTATCGCGTTGGTGGAGGCCGATGCTCGGTTCATCCAATACGTATAAAACGCCGCTTAATCCTGAACCTATTTGGCTCGCAAGACGGATGCGCTGGCTCTCTCCGCCAGATAAAGTGCCGCTGGTCCGGTCGAGATTGAGATAATCGAGCCCGACATTGTTCAAAAACCCAAGCCGTTCGATAATTTCTTTCAGGATGGGTTCGGCAATCTGCTTTTGTGTCTTGTCGAGATGATCCGCGAGGCCGTTGAAAAAGGCCAGCGCGTCACCGACACTGCGCCGGGTCGAGATGCTGATATCTTCGCCCGCAATTTTCACCGCCAGCGCCTCGGGCTTGAGCCGCGCGCCGTTACAGACTTCGCAGGGTGCTGCGGCCTGAAACTTGGCCAGTTCCTCGCGCATCCATGCGCTTTCGGTTTGTAGCATGCGGCGGCTGAGATTGCCGACCACGCCTTCAAATGGCTTTTTGACCTCATAGCTTTTACGCCCGTCCTGAAAGCGCAAGGTTACCGGCAATCCCTGCGTGCCGTTGAGGACGACATCGCGGTGATGTTCGCTCAAATCCTGCCACGGGGTATCCAACGAAAATTCAAAATGCTTCGCGAGACTGCCGAGCACCTGCATATAATAGGGGCTTGGCGGATTGGATTTGGCCCAAGGCACGACCGCACCTTTTTTTATCGACAGCGCCGGATTGGGTACGACCAATTGCGTATCGAAATGCAGCTTTTCGCCCAAACCATCACAGGCGGGGCAGGCCCCTTGCGGCGCGTTAAACGAAAAGAGCCGCGGTGCGATTTCTTCAATCGTAAAGCCGCTGACCGGACAGGCAAAGCGTTCGGAAAAAACAATCCGGTTATCGGGCAGGCCGGTGCCCTTCATCTTGGTGCCAGTTGCCGCTTCCTCACGGCCCGGCACAACACCCTCCGCCAGATCGACAAAGGCAAGCCCGTCAGACAGCCGCAAGGCGGTTTCAAAACTATCCGCCAGCCGTGTTTCCATGCCCTCTTTATTATCGGTCTGACCGCGCACAACCAGCCGGTCGACGACGACCTCGATGTCATGTTTCAGCTTTTTGTCGAGCTTTGGCGTTTCCTCAATATCGTAAAATTCGCCATCTACACGCACGCGGGTAAAGCCCGCTTTCTGCCACTCCAGCAACTCTTTGCGATATTCACCCTTGCGCCCGCGCACGACCGGCGCGAGCAGATAAAAGCGGGTTTTCTCTGGCAGTGCCATCACCCGGTCAACCATCTGGCTCACCGTTTGCGCGGTAATTGGCTCTCCGGTCGCGGGGGAATAAGGCACACCGGCGCGCGCCCATAATAGCCGCATATAATCGTAAATCTCGGTGACGGTCGCAACAGTCGAACGGGGATTGCGCGAGGTCGTCTTCTGCTCGATCGAGATAGCAGGGGACAGGCCTTCAATATGCTCGACATCCGGCTTTTGCATCATCTCCAGAAACTGGCGCGCATAAGCGGACAGCGATTCCACATAGCGCCGCTGACCCTCCGCATAGATGGTGTCAAACGCAAGGCTCGACTTCCCGCTGCCGGAAAGGCCGGTAATGACGATCAACTTGTCGCGGGGAAGGTCGATATCGACGCCCTTGAGATTATGCTCCCGGGCGCCTTTCACTTTAATATGGGTAAGGCTCATATGCGTGCTTTGCCGAAGATGAAGAGGAGAGTCCAGCGGGTCATAGTGCGGCACTATGTTCTAGTTATGTTCTTTTTGCAAGAGGTTTTTGAACCCCTGTGCAAAGCAGGGCGCAACAAAGGACGGAGCGGAGGTTAAATCGCTAAGGCCATAGGTCTTAATGCGCTATGGTATAGGTTGCGTTACACCCTCTCATTTGGACTTTGTTGGCGATCCCTTATTACATCAGCTTCAATATTTTTATTCTATTGCCGCCCTTGCGCTACCAAATCGCGTACGAAACCGATTAGGCCTGTTTGTCGCGACCGGCGCATGCGTTCCGTCGCGAGGATATTTTTTACCTTGGCAAAACAAGCGTCGAGATCATCATTGATCAGGACATAGTCATAGCCATCCCAATGGCTGATCTCGCTTGCAGCACGTTGCATACGGCTGTCAATAATTTCGTTGCTGTCGGTCGCTCTTGCCTCAAGGCGATCGCGCAATTCAGCGAGTGATGGTGGCAGGATGAAGATACGGACAACATCTTCGCCGCCACGTTGATAGAGTTGCTGCGTGCCCTGCCAGTCGATGTCGAATAAAATATCTTGACCATTTTCAAGGTTTTTTTGCACCGGAGCAGCAGGGGTAGCATAACGATTGCCGAAGACGGTGGCATATTCAAGAAACGCATGATCCGCGACCATTTCTTCAAATTCATCACCGCTGACGAAATAATAGTCTTTGCCATGCTCTTCGCCCGGTCGTTGCTGACGGGTCGTGACCGATACTGACATCGCGATCTGACCATCTGCTTCCAGCAGCATACGCGCCAAGGTCGATTTACCTGCGCCGGAGGGTGAGGAAAGGACAAACAGGAGCCCGCGGCGGCTGAGTTCATCATGAGGAAGCGAGGAGATATTGTCGGCCATAGCGGCTATTGGCCGAGAAGAGGGCGTGCCGTCAAGATGCTAGTCGTTAGGACGTCCATCTTTCCGCACAACGCACGGCATTGATGAGATGACAGGGCTATATTTTACGTTTATCACGCGGTTCTGGTGCTACGCGCCACTAAACAGGGTGATGATTACAGATAATGTTACAAGGCCGCGTCAGTACAATTTTCTTCTCAGTAAGCATCACGATCATGGTCGGCTGGCTATTCTATGTCGGTAAGGCGATTATACTACCGATTGTGACAGCGATCATCCTGCTTCAGATACTCTATGCGGCGAGTGCTACCGTCGCGCGGATTCCCGGCCTTGGCCGTTCGCCCTTATGGTTACGTGCTACGTTGGCGCTAATTGCCGTTATCCTCATGCTATTTGCTATGATCCGGATGCTGGTTGCCAGCCTACAGACTCTGGTGCCTTCTTTGCCGCGTTATCAGAGTAATTTGGAGAATCTTTTTAGCACATGGTTTGCAGTGTCGTCCAATGCAGATGCGTTGAAACCAAATCTGAGCGATATGATGTCATCACCCGCAATGATGTTCGACCGCGGTAGTGAAGCCATTGCCAATGGAGTGAGCCAATTTGCGAATAGGCTGCTGACAGAAGTGGACATCGCGGCTTTGGCACAAGCTATATTATCCTCTTTGACCAGCTTTGGCGGGTTCCTTTTCATCACTATCCTCTATGCTTCGTTTATGTTGAGCGAGATTACCGGCTTTCCCGACAAGGTGCGGCGGGCATTCGGCGGTGATACAGAGGCAAAAAATACGCTGAACATGATTACGCGGATCAACCACGATATTGGCAGTTATCTGGCGACCAAGACGTTGATCAACATTATTTTGGGGGTAATTTGCTGGATTATCATGGTGTCTCTAGGCGTTGAATATGCAGCGTTGTGGGCCATTATTATCGGTCTGCTAAATTATATACCCTATATCGGTTCGATTGTTGGAGTGGCTTTTCCTGCCCTGTTCGCGGTGGCACAGTTTGGCACTTTGACCGTGCCGTTAATCGCGACCGGGCTCATGACGGCAGCGCAGGTCATTATTGGCAATGTTGTCGAGCCCCGCATGCTCAGCAAATCGGTTAATCTCAGCCCGATGGTTGTGCTGGTGTCGTTATCGGTCTGGAGCACATTATGGGGCATCCCAGGCGCTATATTGGCCGTACCATTTACGACGATTTTGATGATCGTTCTGGCCGGCCGCAAGGGCACGAAACCGATTGCGGCGCTTTTGTCGAGCGACGGGCGGGTTTAGGATGTCGGATACGCAGCGCGCTAACCCTGTTTCTTGTCGTCCGAAACCGGCTTGGCTTCAATATCGATCACACGGTCGGACGTTGGAAGCAGTTCTTCCTTCTCCTTTGACCGGTTATAAAGAGCTTTAGCGACCATCGCTCCGCCAACAAGCAGCGCGCCGGGTACCGATCTAGTGGCTACACGGGCTGCCAATACGCCGACACCAAATCCCATCAGGCCGTTGCCTTTGCCGTGCTTTCGGGCGGAATTACCAACAAAAGCGGTAAAGACATTGCGAATGAGTGACACAGGTTTATTCCTTTCCAGCGAGCTGAATGGGCTCTTTAAATGTATGCGTAACATAAGGGAATGGGATTTCGATACCGGCTTCGTCTAGCGCACGTTTGATTGCGCGAATAACGCTATCGCGGCTTTCATGCATGTCCCGTGGTTTTGATCCCGACCACCAGCGGACTTTGAAATCGACCGAGCTGGAATTAAATTCGCAGGCAAAGACATCAATCCGTTCCTCTGGATCGACCAGATCAGAGGATTGCACCGCTTTCAGGATAACATCCCGTGCGATTTCCAAATCTGTATCATAGGAAACGCCCGCAATGATTTCGTGACGACGTTTTTCTTGGTCAGTCAGTATCTTAACCGGATTTTTGAACAATATCGAATTGGGAATGATAGTCAGTTCCATATTATTCCGGCGAACATGCGTTTCTCGCAGTGCGATGCTTTCGACCACACCCTCTACGCCTTCACATTCAATGTAATCGCCAATCCGCATTTTCTCGCGGATCATGATGAGAATGCCGGCCATGAAATTTTCAAAAATATCCTGAAACGCAAAGCCGATTGCCACTGCGCCAAAGCCAAGGCCTGCGATCATGCTGGCCGGCGTCAGTCCCGGCAGTAATATCGTTAGAGTGGCCATGAGGCCGACAATCCAGATCGCCAGTCGGACGATAGTTTCCACCAATTCCTGAAGCGATGCGCGCATATTGGTCTTGTCGGTCAGTTTGTCGGCAATCCGGGCCGCAAAACGGGCCATGATCCATGTAATGATCAGAACAACCAAGGCGATAACCAAGCTAGGGAGCAAGGAAACGGCCTGTTCCCACATGTTCAAAAGTTGGCGCGTTAGAATATCTATAGCGTTTAGTGATTCATCAATTGGATCGTCCATATATTCTCCGCTGTGGGCCATCCGTAATTACGTTACAATATTACGCCGACTTATACCATTTTTTCCGGTTTAACATGAGCATCATAGGCTTCTGCATCAACCAGACCTAGCTCTAACGCCGCAGCGCGCAATGTGGTTCCCTTCTGATGGGCATATTTTGCGATTTTCGCTGCATTGTCATAACCGATCACCGGGGCAAGCGCGGTCACGAGCATGAGGGAATTCTCTACCAGTTGCGCGATCCGCGTTTCATTAGCCTCCAATCCCTCCACACAGCGAGTGGCAAAGCTCGACATTCCGATAGATGCGATCTCGATGGATCGAAGCACATTCGCTGCGATCATCGGCTTGAAAACATTGAGTTCCAGATGTCCCTGCATTCCGCCGACTGTCACGGCCTGCGCATTTCCGATCATTTGTGCCGCAACCATAGTTAGCATCTCGCATTGGGTTGGGTTCACTTTCCCTGGCATGATGGAACTGCCTGGTTCGTTCGCCGGCAGGTCAAGTTCACCAAGGCCGGATCGCGGGCCGGAGCCAAGTAGACGAATGTCATTTGCGATTTTGGTCAGCGAAACGGCAAGCGTGCTGAGTGCGCCGGATAGCTCGACCATTGTGTCATGCGCGGCCAATTCGGCAAATTTATTGGGTGCAGAGGTGAAATTTAGTCCAGTAATCTTGGCTATCTCACGCGCCATATGCTCTCCGAAATTCTCCGGAGCGTTGAGGCCTGTGCCCACTGCCGTCCCGCCTTGGGCCAATTGGTACAGGCGCGGCAATACGGCCTCTATCCGGTCACGTGCTGCAAGTAACTGCGCGGCATAGCCGGAAAATTCCTGCCCTAAAGTCAACGGAGTAGCATCTTGCAGATGGGTGCGGCCAATTTTAACAATGGCTTTCCATTGCTGTGCTTTTTCAGCGAGTGCGTCGTGTAATTGTTCCAGCGCGGGGAAAAGTTCGACCTCTAACGCTAAGGCAGATGCTACGTGCATCGCAGTGGGGAAGCTATCATTGGATGATTGCCCGCGATTGACATCGTCATTGGGATGGACAGGTACTTTGCCGCCCCGGGTTCCGGTCAGGCTTTCATTGGCGATGCCTGCGATCACTTCGTTGACGTTCATGTTGGACTGGGTGCCTGAACCGGTCTGCCAGATGGTCAGAGGGAATTGCGCATCAAATGCGCCTGAACGCACTTCTTCGGCGGCGTTGATAATTGCACCGGCAATTTCGGGGTTAAGCCCGTGGATACCATTTACTCGCGCGGCGGCCTGTTTGACCGTTGTCAACGCATGAATCAGGCGGATCGGCATGCGTTCATGGCGGGGGAATGGAAAATTTCCTATACTGCGCTGTGTCTGTGCCCCCCAATAAGCATCGGCGGGAACTTCTATGGGGCCGAGGCTGTCAGTTTCTGTGCGGGTGTTGGTCATCGGAATGGTTTAACACCAACCGCTTAACTCGTCATCCTGAACTTGATTCCGGATCTTGAGTGCGACCAAGAGGGGATAAACCCCGAAGCAAGTTCAGGATGATGAAGAATGATTTTTAGGAAACTCCGGCTTTCGCGGGAATGACGTCTATCTCTACTTCTTTTTGCCGAAGTCCACTGTGACCACATTGGAGCCATCATCAACGGTTTCAGACGCTTCCTGATCACCGTCATTTTGCGCCGGTTCGTGCGCGTCGAGGTCGCCTTCGACTTCATCGACCTGAAATTGCAGAGCGAAATCCACCGATGGATCAACGAAAGAGGTGATCGCCGCAAAGGGAATATGGAGCATTGAGCTAATCTGGTTAAAGCTAAGTCCCACTTCAAACCGATCTTCGCTGACCGAGAGGTCCCAATAGCGGTTTTGCAGCACAATTGTCATCTCGTCAGGAAATTTTGCAATCAGGTGATCAGGAATATCCACGCCGGGTGCGCGGGTTTTAAACGTGATGTAGAAATGATGTTCTCCGGGAAGGCCATTGGCCTTCACTTCACCCAGCACCCGGCCAACAACGGCACGCAGGGCCTCTTGTACGATTTCATCGTAAGGAATCAGACTATCGGGGGCACTATCGTTCATTCCCACTTGGTGGCGCGAACATGGGGCAGGGTCAAGTGGATTTGAACAATTTTCCTCAAGCGTGATATTCTTGTCAATATTTGGGGGTTTTGTTGCGAAATTCTTGCCTGATAAAATCCAGCCATTATAGGCAGGCCTATGAGAACAGCGACCATAGAGCGAAACACCAATGAAACCGAGATTTTTGTCGAGTTGAACCTCGACGGAACCGGACAATATGACATATCGACGGGCATTGGTTTCCTGGACCATATGATCGAGCAGTTTTCGCGCCATTCGCTGATTGATCTGACGCTCAAAATTAAAGGCGATCTCCACGTCGATCAGCATCACACGACCGAAGACAGCGCCATTGCTCTTGGGCAGGCGATCAGTCAGGCGCTGGGCGAAAAGGCGGGGATCGTGCGCTATGGCAGCACGTATTCACCAATGGACGAGACGCTGACCCGCACGGCGCTGGATATTTCCGGTCGCCCGTGGTTGGTGTGGAAGGCAGAGTTTACACAGGAACGACTGGGCGAGATGGACACGGAGCTGTTCAAGCACTGGTTCCACAGCGTTGCCGATGCTGCGGGAATAACGCTGCATATCGAACTGCTATATGGCGAGAATAACCACCATATTGCGGAGAGCATATTTAAAGGCTTTGCCCGTGCGATGCGGCTGGCAGTTGAGCGCGACCCGCGCAAGGGTGATGCGATTCCTTCGACCAAAGGGCAGCTTGGTGGCTGAAACTATCGCGCTGATCGACTATGGCGCAGGCAATTTGCACAGTGTGCATAATGCCCTGATCGCTGCCGGAGCAACGGGCGTCGTGGTGACCGCCGACCCGGATTTTGTCGCGACTGCCGACCGCATTGTGCTGCCGGGCGTAGGCGCCTTTGGCGCATGCCGCGATGCCTTGGTGGGCATTGACGGGATGATCGCCGCGATGGAGCAACGGGTGCGGCAGGACGCCGTGCCATTTCTTGGTATCTGTGTCGGCATGCAATTGCTCGCCGACAAAGGCATAGAATTTGGCGAGCATCAGGGGCTGGGCTGGATTAGCGGTACTGTCCATGCAATCGAGCCGTCATCAGCGGATATTAAAATTCCGCATATGGGCTGGAATGATGTGACACCGACCGTGGGCCATGACCTGCTGGAGGCCGGAGAGGCTTATTATCTTCATGGCTATCATTTCGATGCGGTGAATGCGGATGATATTTTCGCAACAACCCATCACGGTATGAAGCTCGTCTCTGCCATTGGCCGCGACAATATTGTCGGCGTGCAATTTCATCCTGAGAAAAGCCAGTCCTATGGGCTTGCTTTCCTGAAACGCTTTTTGGAGTGGAAACCATGATCGTATTTCCTGCCATTGACCTGAAATCAGGCGAAGTTGTTCGTTTGGCCGAAGGCGATATGGACCGCGCCACCGTCTATGGCGATAATCCTGCGGAACAAGCAGGCCTGTTTGCTAAGGCTGGCGCAGAGCATATCCATGTCGTCGATCTGGATGGTGCTTTTGCCGGATCGCCGCGCAATGCCGAGGCGGTAGAGGCGATTGTCGCGAGCTTCCCGGGCTATGTGCAACTGGGCGGCGGCATCAGAAACCGGGATACGGTGGAGCGCTGGTTCGAATTGGGCGTGGCGCGGCTGGTGATTGGCACAGCGGCTTTGAAAGACCCCGAATTTGTACGCGACATGGCGAAAGTCTATGAAGGCGGCATTGTTGTCGCGGTTGATGCACGCGACGGTATGGTCGCGACCGAAGGCTGGGCCGATGTGTCGGAGGTCAGCGTGATTGATATGGCGCGGCGCTTTGAGGATGCGGGTGTGGCGTCTTTGCTGTTCACGGATGTGGGCCGGGACGGGATGCTAACCGGATGCAATATTGAGGCGACGGTCGATCTGGCCCGCGCGGTTGATATTCCCGTCATCGCCAGCGGCGGGGTCAAAGGTCTGGATGATATACATATGCTCAGCCAGTTTACGCAGGACGGCATTGAAGGCGTGATTACCGGCAGGGCGCTCTATGACGGACGGCTTGATCTGGCGACGGCCATTGCGATGGCGAACCGATAGACATGACCGTCCGTATCCGCGTTATACCCTGTCTCGACGTTGCCGATGGCCGCGTGGTCAAGGGCGTCAATTTTGTCGACCTGCAGGATGCCGGAGATCCGGTGGAGCAGGCGCGCGCCTATGATGCGGCTGGCGCTGATGAACTCTGCTTTCTCGACATTGGTGCGAGCCATGAAAATCGCGATACGATTATTGACGTGGTGCGGCGGACGGCGGAAGTTTGCTTCATGCCGGTCACGGTTGGCGGCGGTGTACGAACGGCGGATGACGCAAGGGCGCTACTGATGGCCGGTGCCGACAAGGTTGCGGTCAACAGCGCGGCTGTCTCTCGTCCCGAGGTGGTCAGCGATATTGCGGGACGCTTTGGCAGCCAGTGCATGGTTGCCTCCATCGATGCGCGGCGGGTTGAAGAAGGGCGCTGGGAAATCTTTACCCATGGCGGCAGAACGCCGACCGGGATTGATGCTTTGGAACATGCCGTGCGCATGGCCGAATTGGGGGCAGGGGAGCTGCTCGTCACCTCAATGGACCGCGATGGTACGCGTGATGGTTATGACCTGTCTCTGACCCGGGCAATTGCCGATGCGGTGTCGATTCCGGTTGTCGCCAGCGGCGGTGTCGGAAATCTGGATCATCTGGTCGAAGGGGTAACCAAGGGTGGAGCCAATGCTGTCCTTGCCGCTTCGATTTTCCATTTTGGTCAATATAGCATCGCTGAAGCCCATGCCGCGCTTCGCGCTGCTGGACTCCCCGCACGCGGTTTGTCTTAGGAGTTTATCTCAAAAGATTCCAAGGTAAGATGATTTAACGAAATATGGCATTAACGATCTATTTTTAGCATAATATTTATGCTGTTAATCTATTAATATTTTCTAAACTATCCTTGAAATTCGCTCTGCATCGGTTCAGCGTATACTGGCGCAAAACCGCTTTTGGCGATTGCTCGGCTAGGACGCGCAATACCTTGTCGCTATAATCGCCTGTCCCATAATGAAACGATTAGCATCAAGGTTAATGTCGGTTTAACTTACAGTTTTCGTAATATCGAAAATCCGTTAACCATTAAGGTCGTTTGATACTGCGGATAGGAAAGTGTTGGCAGGAAAATTGCTTCTAAACAACCATTAAGAATTTCCAATTTTCTGCTACATCACAAAGAGGCACGTATGACACTGACAAGACTTGCGATTTTAACCGCCGCCGCTGCATTAGCGGTTGTTGCTGCCAGCCCTGCACAGGCCACATGGTATTCTTCCGGTGGAAGTACAGGCGGCGGCTGGGGTTCGTCTGGTGGTGGATCATCTGGTTGGGGTAGTTCCGGTTGGGGGTCATCCAGCTATGGCGGAACAACAAGCACATCTACCGGTTCCGGTGGCACGACTTCAACAAGTACTTCAACAGGCGGATCTTCTTCGGGCGGGACCCCGGTTCCAGAACCATCCAACATGCTCATGTTAGCCTTGGGTGTTGCCGGGTTGGTTACTGGCCGCTATGCTGCACGTAAGAAACGCAACGGACTTTAATAGTTCGTCACCATATGGCGCGCGGATCTATGATCTTGCTGCACCATGGAAGGGTCGTCATCGGGGGATTAGACGGCCCTTTCTTTTGGATAATCGAGTCCTATGCGCTGCAAAGGCTTGACGTTTATCCCGTTGCTCGCGCAAACGGATAGCCATGACTAATATCTTACAAAATCTGGAAGCGACCATCCTCAAACGGCGCGATGCCGATCCCACAGACAGCTATGTTGCAAGCCTGCGTGCCAAGGGACGCTCGAAAATGGCAGAAAAGCTGGGAGAGGAAGCGATTGAAGCGGTTATCGCTGCTGTACAGGATGATAAGGTCGGCATGACCGGAGAGGCCGCCGACGTCTTGTTTCACCTGATGGTCCTGTTGGCCGACATGGGCTTATCCATTGATGATGTGCTGGCCGAACTTGCGCGTCGCGAAGGTCTTTCCGGAATTACCGAAAAAGCTGCGAGAAAGGACTGAACCATGGCGATTGATGCGACCCAACCTTATGATGATGATAATATTTTCGCTAAAATCCTGCGCGGAGAAATTCCTAATAAGACGGTTTACGAGGACGAACACGTCCTCGCCTTTTATGATATTAATCCGCAGGCTCCTCAACATATATTGGTTATTCCCAAAGGGAAATATGTCAGCTGGGATGATTTTTCTGCGCGTGCCAGTGAGTCTGATATTGCCGGTTTTGTTCGCGGTGTTGGTCATGTCGCGCGTGAAGCGGGCATGGTTGAACCTGGTTATCGGCTGCTAGCCAATATCGGTCAGGACGGGCATCAGGAAGTGCCGCATCTCCATGTCCATATTTTTGCCGGAAAACCGCTTGGCCCGATGTTAGCGAAAGGCTAGGAATAAGAGCAGCCAAGCCGCTGGGACAGCGCATATCATATTTTGGGGAGAATGAGACATGGCAGGACCAGCAATAGAAACAGGCGAAGGTTGGTCCTCTCGGACAGCATTTGTTCTAGCAGCAGTCGGGTCTGCCGTCGGTTTGGGCAACCTCGTGCGATTTCCTGCCGAGGCGGGTGCCAATGGCGGCGGTGCTTTTGTTATTTTCTATATATTTTGTGTATGTCTTATCGGCTTGCCTATTCTCTTATCCGAGACGCTGGTCGGCCGGCATGGCCAATCATCTGCAATTGAAAGCTTTAAAAAAGTTGCAGAGGAATCCCGCGCATCCGGTTGGTGGTCAGTGGCGGCCGGGATCGGGATGGTCGGTGCCTTTTTGATCCTGACATATTATAGCGTGCTTGCTGGATGGATTGTCCATTTTATCGGCATCTTCTTTGGAGATACGATCAGTGCGATTGGCGGCAATACGCTTCACAGTGGAGCGCTTACGACCTATTCGGTCGATCAGGTGCAAGCAATTTTGCCGGCACTTCATGGTGACAGCACGCAGATGCTGATGATGCACGGGATATTCATGGCTCTAACGGTACTTGCTGTGGCTCGGGGTGTGACGGGTGGTATCGAAAAAGTCGCGGTTTGGTTGATGCCGATCTTCTTCCTGCTTATCATCGGTATAACGGTCTATGGTGCATTTAACGGCGCATTTGGTGCGGCCCTGGCTTTTCTGTTTGATTTTCAACCTGCTCGCTTACTCGACCCTTCGGTGCAGCTTTCCGCTCTTGGTCAGGCGCTTTTCTCTCTTTCCTTGGGTTCTGCCTTGATGATTACCTACGGAGCATATGCTTCGAAAGACGTAAACCTTGCAAAAACATCGGTGCAAATTGCAGCGGCGGATACGTCCGTTGCGATTATTGCAGGACTTGCAATATTTCCGATAATTTTTGCTACACTGGCGCCTGCAAGCTTACAGGCCATACTTGACGGGAAAGAACAAGTGCAGGGCGGTTTGGGTTTGCTTTTCGTCAGCCTACCGGTTGCTTTCCAGTCTATGCCCGGCGGATCAATTATCGGTTTGCTCTTTTTTATAATGGTGTTTTTTGCAGCGCTGACCAGCTCTGTGGCGTTGTTGGAAGCATCGGTCAGTTGGGCCATTACAAGATTCAACAAACCGCGCTGGTTGGTAGCGATCGTGCTCGGCGGCGCAGCTTTTCTTATCGGTGGCTGGGCAAGTTTTTCTTTTAATAGTCAGATCGATTTTAAACCACTGGATTTTATGATTTTCTCGGGACAGCCGGTTTTTGGTATTATTGATGAACTAACGGCCAAAATCCTATTGCCTATTTCGGCTTTGTTAGTTGCGGTGTTTGTCGGGTGGGTGGCAGACCGGCAATTGATCGATAGCGAAAATGGGCTAAGTGGCGGCATACACCGTACTTGGTTGTTTCTCGTTCGTTGGCTCTGCCCAGCGGTCATCACAATTATTCTTCTCACAGGCCTGTTCCCCGGCTTGATCGGATAGAGGCTCGTTATGCAAAAATCCAAAACCTCAACATGTCCGGTCTGTCGCAAACCAAAGTCGCCCGAATATACGCCTTTTTGCAGCGCAGGCTGCAAAGACCGTGATTTGCTGCAATGGTTGGGAGAAGGCTATAAGGTTCCTGGACGACCCGTTTCGCCGGACCAGTTGGCTGATCATTTTGCCGGAGAATCTGGCCGCGACGGTGAGTCCTGACCCAGCCTAAAAAAACGGCTATTTTTAGGCTGGACAAGCTATGCAACCGCCGCCTATAGCGGCGCTTCTAAATCGGTGGGAACATTCACCCCGCCCGATGCCCGAATAGCTCAGTTGGTAGAGCAAGCGACTGAAAATCGCTGTGTCGGTGGTTCGAATCCGCCTTCGGGCACCATTTTTTTCCTTATTTCTCAATGTGTCGTGGCACACGCCACCGTGTGCACATTTAATGCGTAGTTGTTAAAGGGTTAGCTCACTTCTCATTGAAGTCCCGGTGACCAGAGACCATTTGGCAGCGGCGATAGGGGGGCATAATACCCATTTATCTCGATGGCCTAAAACGCTGTTACCAGATGGAATGGTCGAACACCGGAACATGCGGCGCGATGCCCTTCTCGACCAACGAGGCGAGATTGTCTGCCGATCCATAGCCGGTGTCACCAGCGAGACGTCCGGGTAAAATACCGAACCGTTCCTCAGTCCTGTCGATCATCCGCCGCTGCGCTGTGACTTCCGCTTGACGGATCAATGTAGTCGCCCCCACGTCCATGATAACCGAATGATCAAGATTGATCAGATAGTTGATGCTGTAGGGAAGAAAGCCCGTTCGCGCGACGCGGCGGTCCAGCGCGCCGCAGGGTCAGCCACGGCCAACTGCTTGGGGACAACTATATTCGGTTCCATCTTGGCGGTGTTTGCGCTGTTATATTTCCGAACGTCAATCAGCCATGTCGCTCTGTTTTGGGGCGCTTTCATTCTGACGCGCCCATTGGGAGCGACGGTTGGTGATTTTCTCGACAAGCCGTTGGATCAGGGAGGGCTTTTCTTTAGCCGTCCGCTTGCGTCGCTTTTCCTGATCGTAGGTAGCATAGTGGCGCTGATAGTTTTTCTACCCCAACGCACTGGCCGCCAAAATGCAAAGATTAGGATCCATTAGTAAAAGCCCCTGACCGCAGATTGAACCAAGTTTGCCGATTGAAATAAAAATCTAATTTGCAGTAAAAGCCGATTCCGCTTTTGTGTGTTTAACGGACACTCAATTCTTGGTCGGTAAATTATCACACGCTTCTGTATTTTGTTGAACTTTCCGCAACCACCGCAATGAAAGCTCTTTCTATTGCAGCTCATATTACTTAAGCTTAAATTGTGAAAAACCTCTATCCAGCCATGACCAAGGCCCCCTCAGATCCTTCCGGATATTCTCCCCTCCGTCCGGCCGGATCGATCCGCCGGACGACGACTATCGATACGATTTGGCCGGAGGGCTATGGCCGGCCGATGGCGATGACCGGTACCGGACGCGACTATCTGACGCCGCTGGACGGCGCACCGGGACGGAAGTTGGCGTTGGATCAATTCCGCATGTTATCCTCTCCAATGCGAGAGATTCTGGCTGTGGAAGTGGAACCTCACCGGGAGAATATCAACATGCTGATCGGTTGCCGTGCGGGAAGCCAATCGCGGAGCATATTGGCCGAGGTGTTGGCGGTCGACCGTAAGGCAGGAACACCGTTGTTCCAGTTATTCGATGATTTCGCTGGGGCAAGTCTGGTTGCTGGCTGGGCCTGGCGGTTGTGGGTGGATGATTGGGACGCGCTAATAGCCAAAAATGGTAAGCCAAAGCATATTGGTAAAGGTGGTAATATGGAGGGGGTCTGCGCGGGCTTTGCACCCGGTGCCTCTTCGCTCAAAGCTGACGGATCGCCGCGAAACGATATACAGTCGATGGCCGCTGTGCCTTCGCTGGTCCATCCAGATGATCCGGAAGGCTGGCATCCACTGGCCGACCAGAAGGGCTGCGCAATGCGACGGGCGCGACGGATTGATATCTGGGTGGATGATGTTGTACAGATCGACATCGGCTTTCAGGATAGCGCCAATGCCCCCGGGGGCGGGCGAATTGCGGTGCATGAATATCGGGTACGGGCAACCGCTGATCTAAAGAGCTTGGAACTATTATCGATCGATGTCGATCCGCGCATCCTTCCCTACAGGGAATGTCCAGCAGCTTCCCCCAATGCGTCGAAGATGATCGGTGTGAAACTCGGCGATCTGCGGGAAACGGTGCTTGAGCAATTGCGCGGGACGGTGGGTTGTACCCATCTCAATGACGTGCTGCGTTCAATGACCGACGTCCCGCAACTGCTGGCTCGCGGCGGCGCAGATATCCGGCACTAGATTTTTTATCGGCAACATTAGGTCCGGCCGACCTGCACCGCTTCGCTGCAAGTGCGAAGAGCATGATGAAGGGATAGGTGAGGGCGGTGCCACCCGCACAGCCTGTCTTTCTGAGAGATTGAAGAACATCTGGCTCTGGTGGATAATTTTCCCCGAACAGCGTCGGGGAAAATCCAGAAAAATATCCTCAGAAAGCGGCTAAGCGACTAGACACGCTCGATGATGATAGCCGGAGCCATGCCGCCAGCGGCACACATCGTTACTAGTCCGCGTTTCAGGTCCCGCCGTTCCAGCTCATCAAGGACCGTACCGATCAGGATAGCACCGGTTGCGCCAATCGGATGACCAAGCGCAATCGATCCGCCATTCACATTGACTTTGTCGCGTGGCAAATCGAGGTCGCGGATGAATTTTTCTGCGACAACCGCAAATGCTTCATTGATCTCCCAAAGATCGATATCGTCTTTGGTCAATCCTGCTTTCGCCAGAACTTTCAGTGCAGCCGGAACCGGCGCGTTCAGCATCAATGTTGGATCGTCGCCCATATTGGCCGTCGCGACAATGCGCGCGCGGGGTTTCAGACCGTGCTTGTCGGCATAATCTTTCGATGCCAGTAAGATTGCCGCTGCGCCATCAACCACACCGGACGAATTGCCTGCATGATGGACCGGTTTGATCTCCAGATCAGGATATTTCTGGTTGATCAGGCCGCGGAATGTGGTGCCTTTTCCATCGAGTGGCATATCGGCCATCGCTTCAAACGAAGGTTTCAGGCCGGCCAAGCTTTCCGTCGTGGTCTGCGGCCGCGGAAATTCTTCATGATCCAGAATCACGTTGCCGTTTTCATCCACAACAGGAATCAGACTTTTGTCGAACCGGCCTTCCTCGATAGCTATGGCAGCGCGTTTCTGGCTTTCCAGAGCCAATGCATCGAGGTCTTCGCGGCTGATGCCGTCCATGGAAGCAATGGCATCGCCGCACACACCTTGATGTGATTGGGGATGAATTTGCTGGAGCCGCTGATTGCCTGAGCCCATGCCAAGCTGTGCTATGCCGGCTGCCGTCTCGTCCTGCATCATGCTGATCGTCAGTGACATCATCTCGGTCCCGCCGGCGACAATCAAGTCTTCCATGCCTGACATGATTTGCGCTGCAGCAAAACTGACCGAAGTAATTCCGCCACCGCAAAACCGATCAAGTGTGGTGCCGCTGGTGCGAATATCATAGCCGGCATCAAGCGCTGCCATCCGGCCCAGATCGCCTCCCTGCATGCCCTTTTGGGTGCTCGTAGACCAGATTACATCATCGACATCGGCGGTGTTGAGACTGTTGCGATCGGCAATCGCTTTCAAGACCGTGGCTGCCAGATGCTGGGGGTGCTGGCTTGCAAGCGCGCCCTTGCCAGCTTTGCCAATGCCGCGAGGGGTGCGACATGCGTCGATAATATAAGCTTCAGCCATGATAGTAGAGAATCCTTTGTATTGTTTTTGTGATGATATGTAATTTAGTTAGCCATGTGGCGCGAGGTCTGCGCATTCATCCCAGAATTTTTACAAAAAGTCACCCCAAAAGAGTGGCGCGCTGGCCGGTTGAGACCCAAAAAACCAAAAGGCGCGTAACCCGAAGTATTCGGCATAGAGTTCGCAGGAGATGATATGGCCCAAAATCCGGCGCTAAAATTACCTCAATTGGAGAAACCCGGTGCGCGATAGATTTCGCTTCCGCGCCGATAAACGACCAGTTTTTTGAGCGTGACAGGGTGAAAAAATGCCTCAATCGCTTGTCCGCTTTCGGTACGGGCATAGACTTCATAACAATCGCCTTCGACCTGTACTTTGAGCAATTCCCAGCCTTCCATCCAAGCTTGCTTTTTCAACTTCGCGATGGGCTTCCAATTCTTGGTTGGGCCTGCGTTACATTTTATGTCGCCATCTGCATAAGCGGGTTGCGCTACCATTAGCGTAGCCAACGCGGCGGCAGCGGCCACATATTTCCGAGAATTTTTTTTCATGTCATACTCCGTTGCATTTTATGTCGCCGTCTGCGGCTCAGATTGCGCAAAATCCAAGCGACGATAAGGGGGGACAGATGAACTATTGCTGGCCGCCAGTCCCAATCGAGTAAAATCCAGTGAACCAACCCGATAATTAGCGCTAAATATACGAGGCGTTGCACCTTCTTCCAGTTCTTCCCGAGCCTCCGCATAGCAAGGTTAAAACTTATTGCAGCGGGCGGGATCATAAGAGCGAGCGCGAGCCATCCCGTCCAAATACTGGCTATGCCCAATTCATCGAGCATCGCTGCTACGCTGTTCATATCGATCACGTAAAAAACCAGATGGAGCAATGCATATGCAAATGCCGCGACGCCCAGATTGCGTCGGATCGCTAGCCACGCCCGAAAAAAACGGTTGAGACTAAAAAATTCAGACAAAGGTCCGGGCAGCATTGCGAGGATCATCAAGCGGACCGACATTTCCCCGCTGGGGTGCAGCAAATCCATTGTCAAAACTTTGCCTTGCGAGAACGACCAGAGCATGAGGATAGCGGGGATGGACAGAATGGTCCACAACAGCGCCTTCACCGCATAACGGCTCATACCGTGGCCCAGCGCCGTAGCAGATTGTGATAGACATGAATTAAGCGGTCAATATCGGGATCATCATGGGGCCGGTCAGGGGTAAGCGCCTGTATCGACTGGTCCAGATCAAAGAGCATTTCCCGCGCAGATGCGTCTGCAACCGCACTTTGCATCCAGGTAATCGCGCAAATGCGCTTGCCGTGCGTGACCGGCGTTACCTGATGCAGGCTGGACGAGGGATATAGGACCATATCTCCGGCTGCCAATTTGACCGGCTGCGCCCCATAATGTTCCTCTATCACCAGTTCCCCGCCGTCATATTCATCCGGATCGGAAAGAAATATAGTTGCAGAGAGATCGCTGCGGATTGTCATATCCGCTTCGGGAAGGCGCATCAAAGCGGCGTCGCTATGCGTGCCATAATGGCCGCCATTTTGATAAAGATTAAAAATAGGCGGCCAGATTTTCTCGGCTAAAGAAGCAGAGATAAATAGGGGATCATTTCCCAATTTGCGCAAAATAATATTGCCCAGTTCGATAGCAACGGCATTCTGCCGACTAAGCTGCAAATTCTGCTTCACCTTGACCGAGCGGGTGCCTGCTGAATCCGCACCGTCAGCCCATTCGGCAGATTCAAGCTTTTGTCTGAAATTCAGAACCTGTTCGTCATCTAAAATATTTTCGATGATGGTAAGCATGGGATCAGCCGTTGGTTAAGTTAGCAAAAGGGAGCGACGAATCGCCGCTCCCTTTGTTCGTATCAGAAACGTCCGGTCAGCGTTAGCGTCGCGCGGCGTTCATCACCTTTGTACAGGAAGTGACCGCTGCGATAACCGGCGAGATAATAATCCTCGTTGGTTACGTTGGTCAGGTTGACCCGTGCAGCAAGATGCTCGTTCACTTTGTAACTCGCAAAGGCATCAAAGGTCCAATAATCCGGAACGCGGTAAGTGTAGACTTCCAGCGTCGAATTATAACCGGCAGCATCGTCTGGTTGGCCAGTGAACATCTTTCCTTTATAAGTGGCGGTACCACCAAAGGCGAATGCCTCTGTCGCTTGATAGCGTAGCTGAGCAGAGGCCTGTGTATTAGAGAAGTTGCTCAATCGGCGACCGATTTTGGAAGCATCGTTAGAATCTCTGATTTCCGAATCCATGAAGGTAACCGATGCCTGACCGGAAAGTTTCGGCGTAATATTGCCAACCAGACCAAGCTCGATACCACGAACGCGGTTTTCGCCAGTATTCAGGCTGCCACCAGCGGTATAGTCATCACCAGCCGATTCAAAAACATCGCTCTTGGTGATCTGGAAGGCAGCTGCGGTGAGCAAGAGCCGGTCGTCAAACAAATCGGCTTTCATACCAAATTCATAGCTGGTCGAGCTTTCTGGTCGTCCGTCCCCGATACCTGTGCCCTCATCAACACAGATACCGCCATAGCCGCAATTGCCACCCAGATCAGATTCGCCGCCGTTTACATTCTTGGCAGAACCCCAGTTGAAATAGACATAGACTTCTTCCATCGGTTTGACACCAATACCGGCATGGCCATTCCACAAGGTATCTTTATAGCGATAGTTATCTATCGAACCGCGGCTATCCACTGTGTTGCTGTAATCGAACGCATCGACGCGAATACCGCCGTGAACAGAAAGCCAAGGGTTGATGTCGACCGTATCCATCAAATAGACGGACATCGTTTCAACCTTCCAATTGCTATCGATCCCACCATCAGTAATATCACGTTGTAGAATATTATGAACATCATCTACGTTCAGATTACGATTTTCATCGGTAATGCAATATCCCGGGCGTAGGCCGCCTCTGCCCGCTGTGATACAATTGGTCGCACCATTGGCCGTAAAGTTATAGGTGCCGTTCGCGACTTTCAAATTCGAATATTCCACACCCGCAACAATGCTGTGGCCAATTGACCCGGTGTTAAACTCACCAAAGATATTGAACTGATTGACGAAATATTCAACATCCTGATTACCTTGATGGTCGCTGAGCGTCAGCGGGGCATAATCATCTGTCGCAGGTTGATAAGCGCCGCCACGCAGGCCGGTTACAACATAGCCGTTTGAAGTTTTGCCATAACGCGTTGAGTTGACAATCGAGAAACCGTCAAATGGTGTGATGAAGATTCGTCCGGTAAATGTATCCACTTCCGAATCCAGGAAATCTTCCGATTGGGCATAGTTGAATGACTGATTCCAGGGACCGTGAACAGTCACGTCGTCTGGTCCGGTGCCGGTTGGAGCCGGAACATAGCTACCCAAGTCCGGAGTATCATTGGCGTTCAGGTGATAATAATCGAGCAAGACGCGGAATGTGTCATTCAAACGGAAGCTACCGGAAATTGCCGCGCCATAACGTTCACGGTCGGAGAAGTTGCGGTTAGGCACTTCCTCATTGCTGTAAAGCAGGTTTGCGCGAAGCGCGATGTCGTCGCTGAGCGCCCAGTTGCTATCAAGCGTAACGCGGTAGAGATTGTCGGTACCAATACCTGCATCAATACGGTTGAAATTATAGTCGGTACTTGCCTGTTTGGTGATCGAATTTACCGCACCGCCAGTGGAGCCGCGGCCAGCAAAGGACGAGCTTGGCCCTTTGGTAATTTCAATCTGTTCAACCGCAAAGGTTTCACGCGTTGTCATACCGGGATCACGCAGGCCGTCGACAAAAACATCGCTGCGCGCTTCATGGCCGCGGATGATATAACGGTCGCCGAATGCGTTACCGTTTTCGCCTGTCCCGACGGTCACGCCAGGTTGGTTATCCAGCAGATCGCGCAGATCGGTCGCGCCTTGTTCTTCTATCTGCGTTTCTGTGAGGACGGTGATTGTTGCCGGGGTTTCCGACAATGGTTTTACACGCCGCAGGTCGCCAGAGATGCGGGCCTTATAAGGCGCGCCTTTCTGCGTATAGGGATTAACGTCAGCGGCAGTATCTTCGATCTGCAATATTTCCAGTTCTACTTCGTCAGGCTCTGCATCTTGTGCATATGCCGGTGCAGTGGAAAGTGCGGTGGTCAGACCCAATGCAAAAACCGCGCTGCGTTTACCAAAGCTGGAGGCGCGCAGGCTGGCTGGTCTTTGCATTTGAGGCGTATTTTTTTTCATCATGAAATTTCCTTCTTTTTCAATGAGTTCTAAGAGAATAATCAATGGGTAGCGAGATCGTTACTTTGTCTTGCTCCATGGATGGGGGCATGGCCGGCAAAGGCGCGACGCGTTGCATCAGCGCCAAAGTGGCTTGGTCAAGAATGGCGTGTCCGCTGGATCCGGTGATGGACACGTTTGAAATATTGCCAGTGCGATCGACCGTGAACCGGACTTTGACGATGCCTTGTTCGCGGGCTTTGCGCGCTTCGGTCGGATATTTTTTCCGCTGGTTCAGGTGCGAACTCACCATTGCGTAATAGTTTGCCTTTTCCTTTTTCGCTTTGGCGCTGTTACCGGCACTATTACTGGGCGCTGTTCTGGACGAAGCAGTCGCAGGTGCTTCTGTCCGTGTGGGCGCTGGCGCTGCAATCGGGGGGCTATTGGTCGAGGCGTCCGCCATTACCGGGGTAGGCACACGTTTTGATTCTGGCGGCAATATGATCGCCTCTTTGGGCAGCGGCGCACGCACGGGCGGCACATCAAAGGGCAAGGGTTGTGATGGCGGGAGGACATCCGGCCGCGATGCAGGGACGGGCTCGGACATGGCTTCGCTCGCCGCCGCCGCGGGGGGAAGCTCTATGAGGACAACCGGCTCCGGTACTGGCGGGACGTGGGGTGCCTTCCAAGCTATGGCCGCGACGCCCAATAAGGCATGGGCTGCCACAGCAACCGCTCCGGCCGACATCCAGCGCCGCTTTTCATCAGATTTGAGCAAGGCCGCAGTCACTTTGACGTACCGGATTCCGCGCCAACAAGCGCAACATGTAAATAACCGGCAGAACGTAGCGAATTCATCGCGCCCATAATGGTGTCATAGGTAATAGTTTTGTCGGCCCGCAAAAAGATGCGCTGCTCTCTGTCGGATTGGGTGGCTGCTTCGATCGCGGAGCCTAAACCGGCTTGCGATACAGGGGTTTCGTTTACAAGAATATTACCATCAGCCTGAATGGATAGAAAAACAGGTTTTTCAGGTTTGGGCGCGGCTGCTGCGGTGGAAACCGGAAGGTCCACCTTCACATCCACCGTCGCTAGCGGCGCCGCCACCATGAAAATGATTAGCAATACCAACATCACATCGATGAAGGGCGTAACGTTAATTTCATGATTAACGGGCAGATCATCACTATTGTCGGAAAGCCGGATCGACATATTATCAATCCTTTTCGATCTTCACAGTGCCGCGGCTGAGATCCCGCGACACCAGCCGCAAAATGGCTGCCGCTGTATCGGAAACAAGCGCGCGATAAGCTGAAATCTGCCGCGAAAAATGGTTATACATGACGACAGCGGGAATGGCTGCGACGAGGCCCAGTGCCGTGGCAAGCAACGCCTCTGCGATGCCGGGGGCCACAACGGCGAGATTGGTCGTCTGTTTCTCCGCGATACCGATGAAACTGTTCATGATACCCCAAACCGTTCCGAACAGCCCGACAAAGGGAGCCGTTGCGCCGATGGTTGCTAATATATTGATACCGCGCGTCATTTTGCGCGACAGAGCGGCTTCATATCTTTCAAAGCGGGAAACGATGCGTTCTTTGATACCGTCGCCATCATGCAGGGCATCGGCAGAAAGCGTGAGTTCGGCAGAAGCCTCTTTCACCAGCGCAGTTTTCGCCAGAACCGGGTCGTTTCCAGCATCTTCCAGAGAACGAATCTTGACGACCTCATCATGGATGATCCGTTCAGCTGCCATTGTTTTGTGCAGCTCTGAAATCTTGGCAATGAATATCGTCCAACTGACCAGCGAGGCGATGATCAGACCGATGATGACTATCTTTACAATCCAGTCAGCCTGCGCGAACATCCCAGCCACACTTAATTCGACCGGAATAGTCGCTACGGCAGGGGCAGCGACGGCGCCCGCCGACGTCAGCAATGCCGCGACAGCCACGGATTGTAATGCACGCCAAACATGTTTTTTAACCACTTTTGCCCCCTTAATAGCAGCTTATGCGAATCATTCGCATCGCAGGGAGGTCTGTTACAGCCATTCTATGCTAATGCAAGTGATTCACATTATTATATAGATGTTGTAGTGGAGGTGCAACATCGGCGCCACAATCACTCTTGCCTTGTCTGTCTGGATTGCTCTACGTTGCCCTTCTGTCAGTCCAGATGGACCGCTTTAACCGCCGGGCTTTGACTTAATGTATGGGCGCCAACATGGGGCAGGTTAATGGGAAAATTTTTGGTACCGTTGTTCGGGCTGGCGGCCTTATCGCTCGTCGGCTGGAATGGTTATCGCGCATTGGTTCAGGAACAGCCCGGACTTCCGCTGGCTGAAAGTGCGGAAGCCGTGGTTCAGGAGCGGTTGCCAACGGAGCCCGGTGACTGGCACGGTAAGATTAATTATATGATCCTTGATGAGCATATGGCAGCGCTCGCCGCACGTCCGGAAATGGCCGGGCTGGCCGTTGCAATCATCGAGGATGATGAAATTCGCTTTGTGCACACCTATGGCGTGACCGATAAAAGCACCGGCGAACAGGTAGTGCCGCAGACGGTTTTCCGCTGGGCTTCGGTATCGAAGGGCGCCGCGGGCTCGCTCGCGGCAAAATTGTCAAAAGAAGGCAAGCTTAATCTCGACGCCACGTTGAACCATTGGAAAACCTCACTGGTGCTTCCCGGAGATGCTATGTCACGAATTACGCTGGCGCAGCTTTTATCGCACCAGACTGGTCTCACCAAAAATGCTTATGATCGCAAACTGGAGGACGGAGAAAGCCCCGGCCTGCTGCGCGCCCAGCTAGGAACTGCGCCGCTGCAATGCGTGCCTGGTACCTGCCATAGCTATCAGAATATTGCTTTTGATGCGGCCAGCGAGATTTTGGGGCAGGCCGCTGGTAGTTTATATGCCGCTGCTGTTGAAAAGCAATTATTTGAACCGCTTGGTATGAAGAGTGCGCAATTTGGCATGGTGGGCCTCACCGGCGCGGATAGCTGGGCGCGACCACACCGCGGTGATGAAGTGCGCACCCTATCGGAATCCTATTGGCGTCTGCCGGCGGCGGCTGGTGTTAGCAGCAATATCGTAGATATGGCACGCTGGCTTCGAGCGCAGATGGGCGCGAATAAAGACGTTCTGTCGGGTGAGATGCTGGCACTCGTTCATGCTCCGTTGATCAAAACCAAGCGGGTGTATAGCGGTGATCTCGCCCGCGCTCTGGTGGAGCCAAGCTATGGCCTTGGTTGGCGCAATTTTACCTATAATGGTCGGCGATTAATCGGACATAGCGGTGCGGTGGATGGTTATCGTGCGACGATTATATTTGATCCCGCAGCCCGCACCGGAGTGGTCGCAATGTGGAACAGCGATTGGGGAGTACCATTTCGGATACCATTTGCCGCGCTTGACAGCTATTATGGGCAGTCGGCAAAAAAGCCAGCCGCAAAAGACTGGCTCGACCTGTCCGATCTACCGCCTCCCAAACCCGTAAAGCCATCATTGCACAACTAATCGTTGGTCCAATAAGTGCGCATCCGCTTGGACAAAGTGTCCGTAGGCCGATGATTTTGGCATTAAATATTTTTCTACGGAGAACAAATAATATCTATGTTGCATTGCAGCATGAACAAAGTTAGCTAATGTCAAACAAAATTCCCAAGATCACATAATAACCCATTGGATCCTCCCCCATGATTCCTACAAACCCCGATAAGCTTATCAGGTCTATTAAAGCCATGCTGGGGCTTATGTCGTTATTTCTCGCAGTCGGCTGCGGGGAAACAGCGCCTCCGGCTCCGCCGCTCAAAGGTGTTTCGGTGGCTGTGCCGTTACAGCGCGAGATTGTTGATTGGGATGAATTTATCGGTCGTTTTGAAGCGATGCAAGACGTTGAAATTATGCCGCGTGTGTCCGGCACGATTGAGCGTATTACGTTTCGTGAAGGCCTGGAGGTCAAAAAGGGGCAGGTGCTGTTCGTGATTGACCAGCGGAGTTTCCGCAATGCGGTTGCAGAGGCACAGGCGCAGATCACGCAAAACGAAGCGACCGTGTCCAATGCCCGCACAGAAATGGACCGTGCCCGCGAATTGCTCGGCTTCGAAGCTGTAAGCAAAGAAGAATATGAGCAGAAACAGGCCGCCTATCGTAGTGCAGCGGCGCAGCGTGCCGGAGCGGTCGCGCGGCTAAATGAAGCAAAATTGCAACTTTCCTATACGACCGTTCGTTCACCGATCACTGGGCGAATTTCGGACAAACGGGTGGCATTGGGCGATACTGTAATCGCAGGGCAAACGCTTTTAACCCGTGTCGGGACAGTGAACCCGATATATTTTAGCTTTGATGGTGCAGAAAGCTTTTATCTGAAATATATTCGGCAAGATCAAAGGGGTGAGCGGCGCTCTTCGCGCTATGCGCACAACCCCGTTGAAATTCAGCTGGCAGATGACAGCGGCTACAAGTGGCGAGGGCGCATGACCTTTGTCGATAATGCCATTGATCCGGAATCAGGGACCATTCGCGCTCATGCGGAAGTTTCAAATCCGGATGGCTTTCTAGTGCCAGGAATGTTCGGGCGTGCTCGTTTGCTCGGTTCAGGCACTTACAAAGCGCTGCTGGTTCCCGACGAGTCCATTATCACTGACCAGACACGCAAGCTGCTTTATGTGATTGGTAAGGATGGCAAAGTCGCTCAGCGCATTGTAGAGACTGGGCCGCTGGTCGAAGGTTTACGGGTTATTCGTGAAGGGATAGCACCGACCGAAAAAATAATATTGGACGGGTTGAGCGGATTGCGGCCAGGTACGGCGGTAAAAGCGAAGTTGACCCAATTAAAGCCGAGGTCTGGAAATACTGCGCCTGTATCCATTCCCGTCAAAGCGCCGTCGCCCACTGATGCCGCTCCGGCGAGATAATATATGAAATTTTCCCATTTTTTTATTGATCGCCCGATATTCGCCGCCGTACTTTCGATCCTGATCGTTATATTCGGGATTGTAGCTTATCCGTCCTTGCCGGTCGCACAATATCCGGAAATCGCACCGCCGACGGTAGTTGTTAGCGCTAGTTTCCCCGGTGCCACCGCGGAGACCCTATCCGAAACGGTTGCCGCTCCGCTGGAAGAGTCCATCAACGGTGTTGAGGATATGATTTACATGTCCTCATCTTCAACGGGTGACGGCAATCTCTCTATTACGGTTACTTTTGCGCAAGGGGTAGACGTGGATCAAGCGCAAGTTCTGGTCCAGAACAGGGTTTCTACCGCAGAGCCGAGATTGCCGACCGAGGTCCGGCAAATTGGTGTTACCGTGCGCAAAAATTCACCGGATATTCTGCTAGTCTCAACCTTTTTTTCCAGCGATGGTTCGCTGTCACAGCAATATGTTGCCAACTATGTGAAGTTGCAAGTCATTGACCGTCTCTTGCGTATCCCCGGCATAGGCGGCGTCCGGCAACTTGGCGGGCGTGATTATAACATGCGGGTTTGGATCGATCCCGACCGGGCTTCCGAACGCAATTTGACCGTGGATGAAATTACCAGTTCGATCCGTGCGCAAAATGCACAGGTTTCGGCTGGGTCGATAGGTCAACCGCCATTTAACGAAGGCGGCACCGCATTTCAGTTGAGCATCCAGACAGAAGGCCGGCTTACCTCTCCGGAGCAATTTGGTGCGATTGTTGTCAAGCGTGATGACCAGGGGCGGCTTACACGGCTAAGCGATGTCGCGCGGATTGAATTGGGAGCGCAGGATTATAGCATCAACGCCTATCTGAAAGGCAAACCTACGGTTGCGATAGGGATAACGCAGTTACCCGGCTCCAACGCCTTAACAACGGCCGAGGCGGTAAAGGCTGAATTGGATGAGGCGTCCAAAAGCTTTCCGCCGGGAATGGCCTATGAAATTCCGTATAACCCGACGGAATATATCGAGGCGTCGATAGAGGCGGTGCAGGATACATTGATCGAGGCGATAATATTGGTCGCAATTGTCGTGCTCGTTTTTTTACAGAGCTGGCGCGCAGCAATTATTCCCATTATCGCAATTCCGGTATCGCTGGTCGGGTCATTTGCGATGCTCGCTGCCTTCGGTTTTTCTCTGAACAATCTATCATTATTCGGCATGGTATTGGCTATCGGCATCGTCGTTGACGATGCGATTGTGGTCGTCGAAAATATCGAACGGTTGATGCACGAACAGGGTTTGAGTCCTCTAGAAGCGGCGCATGAAACCATGCATGAAGTGTCGGGAGCTCTCATTGCCATTGCTTTGGTACTGGCCGGTGTTTTCATCCCGACCGCCTTTATTCCGGGACTTTCCGGCCAATTTTACCAGCAATTTGCGCTGACCATCGTAAGCGCGACAGTTATTTCTGCTTTCGTATCTCTAACGCTGTCTCCCGCGATTGCCGCGCTTCTATTGAAACCTAAAGAGGAAGCCGAACCGCAGGACGGATGGCGTGGTATGCCATCGCGCTTCGCTCGAGGCTTTAACAGCGGATTTGACAAATTGTCAGAACGTTATGGCAGGCTCACAGCGCGTGCAGTGCGCATGTTGCTTATGGTCTCTATTATTTATGCGGTGCTTATTGGTCTGACAGCGTGGCGGTTTTCAGAAACGCCAACTGGATTTATCCCGGCACAGGATCAGGGCTATCTGATTGGTATTGTGCAAATGCCGCCCGGCGCGTCTTTGCAACGCACGGACGAGGTCGTACTGGAAGCGCAGAAAATGGTGCTAGATAACAAAGCGGTCAAGGCAACTGTCGCGTTCGCAGGGCTTGATGGAGCAACGTTCACCATCGCGCCCAATGCTGCGACCATGTTCATTCCGTTGAAGCCACATAGTGACAGGGCAGATGCCAATACCGTTGCCAATGAATTACGCGGTGCGTTGTCGTCTATCACGGCAGGTAATATTCTCGTCATTCCGCCTCCGCCCGTTCGAGGAATTGGTACCGGAGGTGGCTGGAAAATGATTATCGAAGATCGCAGCGGCGCGGGATTAGGCGCGCTCCAAGATGTGAGCATGAAGATGATGATGGCGGCTAATCAGGAAAAAGGCCTGACTTCTGTCTTTACAACGTTCAACACCAATACTCCCCGTCTATTTGCCGATATTGACCGTGAGCGGGCGGAACAGCTTGGTGTCCCGGTTGAGAATATATTCTCGACATTGGGCACCTATCTTGGTTCGACGTTTATCAACGACTTTAATTATCTTGGGCGCACATTCCGCGTGACCGCGCAGGCTGACGCGGCTCACCGCGACCAAGTTAGTGACGTTGGCAGGTTGAAAACACGCTCTGCTACCGGTAAAATGGTACCGCTCGATGCGATCATGACGCTTAAGAATGATAGCGGCGCTTACCGCGTGGTGCGTTATAATCTTTATCCTTCGGCAGAGCTTCAGGGGGATACGGTCAGTGGTTTTTCCAGCGGACAATCGCTTGTAACAATGGAAAATCTAGCTGCAGAAATCATGCCGCAGGGTTTTAGCTATGAATGGACAGAACTGGCTTACCAGCAGAAGCAGGCGGGCAATACAGCATCGCTGATTTTCGGGTTGGCCGTAATTTTCATATTCCTGCTATTGGCGGCGCAATATGAAAGCCTCGTCCTGCCGCTTGCCGTCATTATGATCGTCCCGATGTGTCTATTGGCGGCCATCTTAGGGGTGAATTTGATGGGAATGGATAATAATATCCTTACCCAGATCGGTCTGGTTGTTTTAATCGGTCTTGCTGCCAAAAATGCTATCCTGATCGTTGAATTCGCAAAGCAAAATGAAGAGGCGGGGATGGAATTGCTGGAGGCAGCTCGCCATGCTGCGGCACAGCGCTTGCGTCCGATTTTAATGACGTCCTTTGCATTTATCTTGGGCGTGTTGCCGTTGGTTATTGGTTCCGGGCCCGGATCGGAAATGCGGCAAGCTTTGGGTGTGGCAGTATTTTTCGGTATGATCGGCGTGACAATATTCGGTCTATTGTTCACTCCTAGTTTTTACGTCATTGCGCGTAAGCTGGGTGACAGAATTCGCCGCACAAAAGTAGAAGCTGGCCATCCGATGGAAATCGCTGCGGAGTCCGACCAATGATAAAAAAACTAGGTGTAGCGCTTTCCGTTATCGGGCTTTCTGCCTGTACAGTCGGACCGGATTACCGCCCGCCGGCAGCATTGCCGGATGGCTCTACGACGCTAATCGAAACCGACGCTAACTCCAATATTGTCATGGCTGAATTGCCTGCAAAATGGTGGCAGCTATTTGCGGATCCCACGCTCGACAGGTTGGTCGAAAAGGCACTGCGCAACAACACTGATTTGCGCATCGCAGCGGCCAATTTGCAAAGATCGCGCGCATTGCTTGCGGAAGCCGGGGCAGGGCGTTTGCCGGTGACGACCGCCAGCGCGTCTGGCGTCCGGCAGCGGACAACGAGCAGTTCGAGTGCTTCCGGTTCTCCAACAGGCGGGACCAGTCCGGTCACGCTGGACTATTTTTCGGTCGGGTTTGACGCATCTTATGAAGTCGACCTGTTTGGCGGCGTGAGCCGGTCAATTGAGGCCGCAAATGCTGATTCACAGGCAGCACAAGCGACGCTTGATGCTGCGCGTGTCTCGGTGGCGGCCGAGACAGCGCGTGCATATACGCTGGTCTGTTCGTTCGCCGTTCAAGCGCAGGTTGCCACAGATACCACCCAGTTGCAGCAAAAAACACTGGATCTGACGGAGCGTCTTTTATCGGGCGGACGTGCCAATCGCCGCGATGTCGACCGCGCGATTCTATTGTTGGAACAAACGCGCGCGCAAGTGCCGGAATTTGAAGCGGAACGCCGCGCGGCTTTATATGCGCTGGCTGTATTAACCGGTGATCCTCCCGCCAATGCCGATGCTGAAGCGGCTGCTTGCGGCGAGTTGCCAGAAATCGAAGCCGCCATTCCGGTCGGCAACGGACGCGATTTATTGGCCCGACGTCCTGATGTTCGTCAGGCCGAACGTCAACTGGCGGCAGATGTCGCCCGCATAGGTGTCGCCACAGCGCAGCTATATCCCTCCATCTCTTTGCTTGGCGGCGTATCTCTGGGTGCGACCGGCATCGGTGATGTGCCTAAAGGTGATTCCTTTGGCTATTCCATCGGGCCGCTTATCAGCTGGAATTTCCCGTTCAATAACGCGGCCCGGTCAAAGGTAAAACAATCCGAAGCTGTTGCTGACGGATCATTGGCGCAGTTCGATAAAACCATTTTGAATGCGCTTCAGGAAACCGAACAAGCATTGGCGCGCCTGACCGGGGCTATCGGGCGCGAACGCTCTCTCGACAAGGCTGTATCGGCAAGCGAAAGCGCGGCCCATATCTCCCGTTTGCGCTATGATTATGGGGCAGATAGCTTGTTCCAGTTGCTTGATTCTGAAAAAGAAAGAGCGCAATCGCGGGCTGCTGCTGCCGCCGCCGGAGCTAATCGTCTGGCTGCGCAAATCAGTCTGTTCAAAGCGCTTGGTGGTGGCTGGCAAAATTCGCCGCCCGTGAATGAAATACAAGTTGGGCGCGATTAAACATCGTTTCTAAATGTCGGGTTTCCACCGCTATTTTACCGATTCTATGTATAGAACATCTAATACCCAGTTACGATGACTTATCGTACTGGGTGCATCATGTCGCATATGCGTATGAGCAAGACTGAAAATGTGATTTGATCGTTCCCTATGAGCGTATGGAGATCGCTATCGGTATTGGCTGTTTTATCCAATACGGCCTCGAAATTATTTTATACATCGGGTGCGGGTCTTAGAATTATTTTGCGTTTTTATAGGTAATTACGCAATATTCGGGGAGAATACGAGATGAATGAGCAGCAGACAGGGGCAGCCTTACTACAACGGACCAAGTCGATTTTATTGAACCCCCGTGAGGAATGGCCGGTTATTGAAGGTGAACTGGCAAGCATCGGGACTATTTATAAATCCCATGTTCTTCCGCTGGCTGCAATCGGGCCGGTTTCCGCATTTATTCACGCGGTCGTTTTTGGCACTAGCTTTCTGGGAATTACGCACCGCCCGTCTTTTCTTTCTGCCCTGTCGTCTGCCGTGGTCAGTTATATATTCACACTGATTGGCGTTTTCCTGATGGCATTGGTGATTGATTTTCTAGCGCCTCGCTTTGGCGGAACTGCAAATCGCAACAACGCCTTTAAATTGGCAGCCTATAGCGCGACAGCGGCATGGGTCGCCGGGATTTTTCAGCTTATTCCCGGTCTAAGCATGCTTACCATCCTTGGTCTTTATGGGCTCTATTTGATCTATCTGGGCATTCCCGTGATGATGAAAGCCCCAGAAGACAAGGCGATTATTTACACGGTGGCAGTGGTCGTGGTCGGCGCGATAGCGGGGATGATTTTCAGTCTGGTGCTTGCGCCGCTCATGCTATTTTCCAGCGCTGTACCGGACGTTAGTGACGGTAATTTGTCCGGCACCGTCAGCGTTCCTGGTATGGGATCGTTAGATTTAGGCAAGCTGGAAGACGCGGGCAAAAAAATGGCCGCCGCCAATGAAAGAGCGCAAAGCGGAAGAGCAACCGCAGTGCCTGCCAAACAACTCGCCACAATGCTGCCGAGTGCATTGCCGGGCGGGCTTGTGCAGTCGAATTTGAAAACCAGCGGAACCTCCATTGGCGGCGTCGGGGCATCAAGCGCCTCGGCAAGCTATGGTGAAGGCGAATATGTAATCGACTTGACGATCACTGATTTGGGTGTTGCAGGAAGCCTTGCCTCTTTGGGAAATGCATTAAACATTGAATCTGAGAGCCAGAATGGCAGCGTTATAGAGAAGACCGGAAAAATAGATGGTCGACTGGCAAACATTCGCTTTGACAGTGCAAGCAAAGATGGTCGCTATGGAATGATTGTGGGCGATCGTTTCAATGTTGAGGCAGATGGCCATGCCAATTCTATCGAAGCGCTGCGCGCCGCACTGGATAGGATCGATATCGCCGCTTTAGAGGCAATTAGCAAATCTGGCGACTAAATGTTGTAAGGTCTTCAGAGGCTTTTGCCCGGCTTTAAAGGCAACCATGATTTTACTAAAAGAAATGATGAACGCCTGCCATGTTGTCCATTAAACTTGGTTTTTGAATCTACGAGACGGAGAGAATAGATGCACAAGTGTAATGTAGCTTTCATGGGATTGGCGGCGATATCCATGGTGTCCGCATGCAGCGATAATGGTTCTCAGTCCGAGCCAGTTGCGAGTGATGTGACGAAACAGGCGTCGTCTAATGCACCCGATTCACCGCCAGCATTTTTATCCAAGGATATGGATTGGGTGCCTAAAGACATATGGCTGCCCGTTGATTTCAAACCGACGCAGAGCCAGAAAATCTCTCCGGTAGCGGAGACTTATGTGCTGCGGGGTGAAACCGATATGAATGCTGCCGAGCTGGAAACGAGCTTTAGCGAACATATGGTTGCGGCAGGATATGAGCCGTTTGGCTCGGATAAGCCGAAGCCGGGCAAGCCGATGTTTCGCGGCAACGGTCATGGAATGATCGTGGTTACGATCACCGACAAAGGCCCTATGCGCGAACTGACCGTCGGTGTTGAAAACGCATCCGGCACATAAGTTTTCAATTATAACTTTAAATCATCAGGAAATAGACATGAAATTCCGCGCTCTGATATTATTGCCCTTGTTCCTTTCTGCCTGCGGTCAAGCAGATGGCGAAGGATCAACTTCGGCAACGGTAACTTCTGATGCGGCGCAGGTTGCCGGGGTGGCACCCGCCTTTCTGGAAGGGCAATGGTGCTATTCCCACTTTACCGCAGGAGAAGAAAAATCCGTCGAAATGATCAACTATATTTTCTCGAAAGACGGAACATTATTATATCAGACTAACCCGTCAACCGAGATAGATGAGACGGGAAGCTACGTCATTAAGGGCGACGAAATAAAAATCAAACCTGCGCTTGCTGCCTTTAACACGCAATTTGAACGCATGGCTGCCGACCAATTTGTTCTAAAAATGGCTTATGGCCAGATGTATTGGTATCGCGGTGCATGCAAATCATCGGAAACGTAAATATGTGAAGGGCGTTCGATTTCTGCGATTTACTTGTAATTGAATCGTGGGGCCGCCTTATATTAGCCTTGATCCATCCCTATATCTATATCACGTCGTTGCGGGTTTTTGACCGTAATTCTGTCTGACGGTGTCTCTTCCCGATCAAAATTCGTTTGATTGGCGTTCCTGAGGCAGGAAAAGCAATCGCTATGTCCGGAGCCTCGACAGACCGGTGTGAGCGATGCGAAAGGCCTGCCGCATCTGCTTTATGGAGTTGCCGTGTGATCATCTGAGGATAGATGACATCTCTTGGGCACCTCTTTTCATCCCTATTCCGTACGACCGATGTGATGCAGGCTTACCCTACAAAGGCATTAAATATGGCGAAATCACAAAAGAAATCCAACCGTGAAGTCCGCAAACCAAAAGCGGAAAAAGTAAAGAAAAATGCGTCAAATCCATCTGAAAAATCCGGCGTTGTTCGCGGGCTGGAGCATATGAAAACCGGTCGCGGAAAATAGCAGAATATGCACCTGAAGTCAGAAATTTGCCGCGCTCAAGAAGCACTCCAGCTCGATCTTGCCACCAATGATCCGTTAGAAAGCCGCCGAAAAATAGCGGCGGCGGCAGCAAAGGCATGGGGACTGGAAGCTATAAATGCTGAAAAGCGGGAAGCTGGCCATCTCGACCCACTCGATCAACTCGATGCCGATATAACAAACGAATTCGCCGAAGAGGCAGAAGCCGAGAGACATTAATATGCCGGTCAGATTACAAATTGCTTATGGGTTGATTATAGTGATGGTCGCGGCGATTAGTTTCGGCATATATTACTACTGCAAGAAGCATAAGGACAGGCATGGCGGCTGGTGATCACTACGCGCGCTGATAGCGGAATCGCCTGTTAGAGAATTTTCGCAAATCCGGCAGCGCCAACAGGCACAGGTTTTCTTGTCGTAGCTGATGGGGTAGGCGCCGCAACGGCAAGAAGCTGCTCCGAGTCAGGCACATCCTTCAACAGCGCCTCCATTGACTTGACGCATAGCCGTGCCGCATCATCGGCCAGATCATACCAGATTTGCTTCCCGTCGCGGCGGGTTTTTACAATATCGGCGCGCCTGAGGGCCGCTAATTGCTGGCTGAGCGCCGGTTGTCCAATGCCTGTCGCTTCATCAATATCACTGACAACGCTTTCTCCGCAAAGCAGGAATGATAATATCATCAGCCGTTGTGGCTGCGCATAGACTTTCAGTTTGTCGGCAGCGCTATCCGCGAGTTCGCGGCTTTCAAAAAATGCGGTCATGTGGGATCAATCTGTTTGCAGAACCAGTCTTCTCCAGCTTCGACGCCCAACGCCGCACTGGGTGAGGGGGCCAGAAGGCTATCCCCTGGCTGCCAGCCTTCCGGTGCGAATGCTTTGCCGGTATCGACCGTTTGCAGGGCCGCAAGAAGGCGGATCATTTCGTCCACCGAACGCCCGACATTATGGGGATAGCAGGTGGTGGCCCGGATAATTCCCTCGGGATCAATGAAATAGCAGGTTCGCATAGCGGTAGAATTGACCGCATCTTCGTCGATCATGCCAAAGGCTTTTCCCACTGCCATGCTGGGATCCTCAACGACCGGAAAGCTAATCTGGACGTTGAGCTGCGTCTGGATGGCGCGGATCCATGCAAAATGCGCATAAAGACTGTCTACGGACAAGCCGAGCAGGGCGCAGTCCATTTTCTCGAACGCGTCTGCTTTGCGCGCCAAAGCGACAAATTCGGTTGTGCATACCGGTGTGAAATCAGCGGGATGGGAAAAGAAGATCAACCACTTTCCGCGATAACCTGACAGTTTGATCGGGCCTTGCGTCGTGCGTGCCTCAAAATCCGGTGCATGGTCGCCTATCCGTAACATCCCTGATTTTATCGGCGCATCGTCTAACATTAAACATGTCTCCTAACCGAAATTGGCATTGTAACGACATTGACGCAACACATATAGTGTATTACATAATTATTGTAAATATGAAGATGAGGAATTTTCTATGACCGATTCGGTACTGATGCATGCAGCAGCTCAAGTTGCTGACGCACAGCGTAAGAGCCCCGTTATCAAGGCTTTCTTTGATAAAGATACATTTACCGTCACTTATGTTGTGCGCGATCCAGAGACTAAAAGCGCGGCCATTGTGGACAGTGTTTGTAATTTTGATCCTGCATCGGGGCGCACGACTTATGATTCGGCGGATGCTGTGATTGCTTATGTTCAGGACCATGATCTGGAAGTCGAATGGCTGCTGGAGACCCATGCCCATGCAGATCACCTGTCAGCGGCGCCCTATTTGCAAGAAAAGCTGGGCGGTAAGATCGCCATTGGTGAGCATATAGTCACCGTGCAAAATGTGTTCGGAGAATTATTCCATGTCGGACCTGAATTTCAGCGGGATGGATCGGATTTTGATCATTTATTTGCTGACGGCGATACCTTTAAAATTGGTAATATTGATGTGACGGTCATGCACGTCCCCGGCCATACGCCTGCATGTCTCGCTTATGTGGTGGGCGATGCAGTGTTTGTCGGTGATACGATGTTCATGCCGGACTATGGCTCCGCACGGGCGGACTTTCCCGGCGGCGATGCCCGCCAGCTATTCCGTTCACTGCGACGGATTTTGGAACTTCCGGCAACGACCCGCCTGTTCATGTGCCACGACTATTTGCCTGAAGGTCGCGATAAATATATCTGGGAAACGACGGTCGAGGCGGAGCGAAAGCATAATATTCACGCGCATGACGGAATTACGGAAGATGAATTTGTCACCATGCGGGAAGCACGCGACAAGACATTGGATATGCCGCGCCTCATTCTCCCATCGGTTCAAATCAATATGCGGGCAGGGCATTTGCCACCGGCAGAAGAAAATGGCGTACAATATCTCAAACTGCCGTTGAATGCAGTGTGATGTTGCAAGCATTTCCGGACGCTATGCCGGTCGAAGGTTTGATCGGCGGCTTGATGATCGGTGTAGCAGCTGCGATCATGCTGCTCGGGCTTGGCCGGATTGCCGGTGTTAGCGGATTGGCGGCGCGTGCCACGGGCATAGCTGATGGCGGCGCTCCGCGCGGGGTGGCTGTTGCATTTGTCATCGGTCTGCCGCTCGGCGCAGCCATTATGGCAGTGATTGTCGGAGGTGTTGAAACAAACTTCCCGTCCACGCTGCTACCTCTTGCCATTGGCGGACTTCTGGTCGGTTATGGAACACGTCTTGGTTCCGGTTGTACCAGTGGACACGGCGTTTGCGGCATGTCCAGATTGTCGCCGCGCTCGTTAATCGCAACTGCAATTTTCATATCGAGTGGCATTGTCACTGTAGCGTTAATGCGCGTCGGAGGTTTGTTATGATACGCGGCCTTGTTGCCCTGTTCGCCGGTGCCTTATTCGGCGCGGGGCTCGCTCTGTCTGGAATGGCTGACCCTCAGCGTGTGCGCGGGTTTTTGGATATGTTTGGCTATTGGGATCCGACATTAGCCTTTGTCATGGGCGGTGCGATCATCCCTATGGCAATAGCGTGGATCATACAGCGCAGACTGGATAAGCCCTTTGCCGATGCTCATTTTTCCTTGCCGGGTACCAGCCGCATTGATGCGAAGCTGGCTGGCGGTGCTGTCATATTTGGCATTGGTTGGGGGATAAGCGGGCTTTGTCCCGGTCCGGCATTTGCTGATTTGGCGATTAACCCGCTACCTGCCTTCGCCTTCATCATAGCTATGTTGGCCGGAATGATGTTCCACCGTTTAACGACATAGACCGGCAAATCACGGACAGGAAGGACGTTCCATGACTGACTCGCCCAAGATCACAAAATTAAGTGAAACTATCAGCGTGTTTCCGCAAATTCATACTGAAGACATCCCGTCTTCTGCCAGCAGCCGTTATAATATCGTTGTGGTTGGCGGCGGTTCCGCAGGAATTGCCACTGCCGCGAGTATGTTGAAGCGGAACAGGAATATCTCGCTCGCGATTGTTGATCCTTCCGATAACCATTATTATCAACCAGGTTGGACAATGGTCGGCGGCGGCATATTTTCTCCCGAAGTGACGCGGCGCAAGGAAAAAGACCTTATCCCGCACGGTGCGCTATGGATACAGTCATCAGTTTCCTCTTTTAATCCGGAAAGCAACTCGATCCTAACGTCAGACGGGCAAGAAATTACCTATGATGTGCTGATTGTCTGCCCGGGAATCAAGCTGAACTGGTCCGCGATCGACGGCCTTCCCGAAGCATTGGGAAAAAATGGTGTGACGTCCAATTATAGCTATGATTTTGCGCCTTATACTTGCCGCCTTGTCAACGAGATGACTAGCGGAAGAGCGCTGTTCACACAGCCACCCATGCCGATAAAATGTGCCGGTGCGCCGCAAAAAGCCATGTATCTTTCGTGCACCAAATGGGAAAGAGCAGGGGTGTTGAATAATATCGATGTGCAATTCCATAATAATGGCGCGGTATTATTCGGCGTAAGCGAATATATGCCCGCACTGATGCAATATATTGAGCGCTATAATGCACATCTCAATTTTACTTCCAATCTCGTCGCGGTTGACGGGGAGCGTAAGGTTGCGACTTTTGAGCAAAAAGATGGCGACAGCACAAAACGGGTCGAGGTCGAATTTGACATGATCCATGTCGTGCCGCCGCAGAGCGCGCCTGATTTCGTAAGCACTAGTCCTTTGGCAGCAGAAAACGGCTTTGTTGACGTTGACCCAGCGACCTTGCAGCATGTGAAATATGAAAATATATTCTCGCTCGGCGATGCGTGCAGTGCGCCCAATGCCAAGACAATGGCTGCGGTCCGCAAACAGGCGCCGATTGTGGCTGTGAATGCGCTTGCGGCACTGGAGGGTAAGTCGCCGGTTGCGGATTACGATGGCTATGGCAGTTGCCCGCTCACGGTCGAGCGCGGCAAAGTCGTGCTGGCTGAATTTGGCTATGGCGGGAAGCTTCTTCCAAGCTTTCCGACGTGGTTGATTGACGGAACCAAGCCATCGCGCCTGTCTTGGTTATTGAAAGACACGATTCTTCCGCCCGTCTATTGGCATGGTATGCTAAAAGGGCGGGAATGGATGGTGAAGCCCCACCTGATCGGTGCGGATTAAACCGGCTATGAAAATTTCCCGCTATTTCCCTATATTGGAATGGGGCCGCGAATATAACAGCAAGACGCTAACCAATGATGGTGTCGCGGCGATCATCGTTACGATCATGCTCATTCCGCAAAGTCTTGCCTATGCGATGCTTGCAGGCTTGCCGCCGGAAATTGGGTTATATGCCTCTATCCTGCCGCTTATTGCTTATGCGGTATTCGGCACAAGTCGGACCTTGGCTGTAGGACCAGTCGCCGTGGTATCGCTTATGACCCTGACGGCCGCCAGTGCGATCGCGGCTCCGGGCAGCGCCGAATTTATTTCCGCGGCGTTGATCTTGGCACTATTATCGGGGCTATTCCTTTTGTTAATGGGCGTTTTGCGGCTCGGTTTTCTCGCCAATCTGCTGTCTCATCCCGTGGTGTCAGGCTTCATAACGGCCAGCGGGATCATCATCGCCACCAGCCAGTTAAAGTCTATATTTGGTATAAAGGCCAGCGGTGCGGCTATGCCGGAGCTTATCACCAGCCTGCTTGCGACCATCGACACTATTAATATGCCGACCCTGATTATTGGCGTCACAGCCACCGCTTTTCTATTCTGGGTCCGCAAGGGTTTAAAACCACTTTTGGTGCGTTTCGGATTACCGGCGCGCCCAGCGGAGTTAATCGCCAAGGCCGGTCCCATTGGGGCGGTTGCCGTGTCCACCATTGCCACCATCATGCTGGGTTTGGAAGCCAAAGGCGTCAAAACGGTCGGCTCCATTCCGCAGAGCCTGCCACCTTTTTCGGTACCGCTCATCGATTTGGAACTATGGCAGACATTGGCCGTACCCGCGTTGCTCCTTAGCATTATCGGTTTTGTTGAATCGGTTTCAGTGGGGCAGACATTGGCGGCGAAGAGACGCCAGCGGATCGATCCCGATCAAGAGCTTATCGGGCTGGGTGCTTCCAACCTTGCCGCTGCTTTCTCAGGCGGATATCCCGTTACCGGCGGATTTGCGCGTTCGGTGGTGAATTTTGACGCGGGCGCGGAAACCCCTGCCGCAGGCGCGTTCACCGCCGTTGGCATTGCGATAGCGGCGCTGTTTTTGACGCCGTTGCTAGCATCGCTTCCCATTGCGACCTTGGCCGCGACGATCATTGTGGCCGTGCTCAGTCTAGTCGATCTAAAAACACCGCGCGAGATATGGCGCTATTCCAAGCCGGATTTCGCGGCGATGGCGGCAACCATTGCTATCACGTCGCTGGCGGGCGTGGAACCGGGCGTTATTTCCGGCGTTGGTCTCAGCCTCGCTTTGTTTCTGTGGCGTAGTTCACGGCCACACGCCGCCATTGTCGGACGTGTGCCAGAGACGGAGCATTTTCGTAATATTCATCGGCATAAGGTGTTTACCGATCCGCGTATCCTGACCATCCGGATTGACGAGAGTCTGACCTATTTGAACGCTCGCTGGCTAGAAGAATTTGTGCTCGAACAGGTTGCGGAACAGCAGTCTGTCCGGCACGTTATCTTAATGTGTTCCGCCGTCAATGCTATTGATGCGTCCGCGCTGGAAAGCATCGAAGCGGTTAATCACCGTCTGCATGATGCGAATATCAGTCTGCACCTTTCGGAAGTGAAGGGGCCCGTCATGGATGCGCTGAAACGGTCGCATTTTCTTGATGAGCTCTCAGGACAGGTCCATCTGTCCCAGAATACCGCCTATTCGAAACTCATACTGTTGAGCGATCGTGACGATGCCTTGGAGGAAAATCCCGACCTTTGGAAAGCCCGAGGGCTGATTTGATGCAAGACGATCTTGCGATCACGGCTGCGTAATTTTATTGCGCGCCGACCGTGCGCGGCCTTGCTTGCTTATAGGTGCCGAGCAGGCGGACATCGTTGCAGTGAAAGCGTAATTCTTCCAACGCCCGGTCCACCGCCGGATCACCCGGTGCGCCTTCGATATCAGCATAGAATTTAGAAGCTGAAAAGCTACTGCCTTCCTGATAGCTTTCCAATTTGGTCATATTGACGCCGTTGGTCGCGAAGCCGCCCATCGCCTTGTAAAGCGCTGCAGGGACGTTTTTCACTTCAAAGATCAAGGTGGTCATGGCGCAAAACTCATCAGCGCCATTGGCATCCGGTATCGTCGCTTCGGGTGCGAGCAGGACGAAACGCGTCATATTATGATCTGCATCCTCAATCGCATTGGCGACCGGTTGCAGCCCGTAAATTTCTGCGGCCAGCTGTGGTGCGATGGCCGCCGCATGGGGGTCATCATGCTGTGCGACATAGGCTGCTGCTGCGGCTGTGTCGGCATAGGCAACCGGAATAATATCATTAGCCCGCAGATAATGGCGGCACTGGCCCAGCGCTTGGGGATGGCTCATTGCTGTTTTAATTTCTGCGTCGGCAGTTTTAGCCATCAGGCAATGGCGGATTCGCATGAAATGCTCGGCAACAATATGCAGGCCCGATTCGGGTAGCAGGAAATGAATATCGGCAACCCGCCCATGCAGGCTGTTTTCGATAGGGATGATAGCCGATCCCGCCGTGCCTTGCTTTACTGCATCAAGCGCATCTTCGAAAGAGAAACAGGGCAAGGGCAGACAATATGGTGCATATTCCAAGGCTGCGATATGGGAATTGGCGCCGGGTGCGCCCTGAAACGCTATCGCCTGAGCGGGGGCTTCAGCGGCGGTTTCCGCCATTTTTTTTACCATTCCCATGGCGTTTCGCGGAAAGCTGTCCATGATGTTGTCGAATCCTTACTTTATGCGCCCGCCCTTTGATGGCCGCGATTGCCGCACAAACGGCGGCTGTGCAAGACCTGATCGTATATCGCAAAATAACGGCAATAATATTACTGCCCCACAGTCAATTGAGGCCTTGCTTTGAACGGGGACCCTTATTAGAGAAAGCTCCAAAGTTCCGGCAGGCTGTTCCTGCCCGTAATTTGGGGATTTAAGACAAGATGGACAATAACAACACCATTGCTGGCTGGGTTCTGGCTGGCGGCATCGCGGCACTCGGCTTTTCGATCATCAGTGGAAAATATTTCCACGCTGATAAACATGAACGCCCTGAGACGATGGGATTTGTTATTGAGGGTGTTGAATCCTCCGAAGGTGCGGACAGTGGTCCGGCGCTCGAAACATTGCTCGCAAGCGCTGATGTCGCGGCTGGCGAAAAAATATTTGGCAAATGTGCCGCCTGCCATACGGTTAATCAGGGCGGTGCCAACGGTATTGGTCCGAACTTATGGGGAGCCTTGGGCAAACCGCATGGCCATGTCGCCGGTTTCGCTTATTCCGACGCACTAAAAGCTGTTCCGGGAAACTGGGACTGGGCGGGAATGGACGCATGGCTGACCAGCCCGCGTAAATATGCGTCTGGCACAAAAATGACCTTCGCCGGTCTGGGCAAACCAGAAGACCGCGCGAATTTGATCGCTTATTTGAACACGCAGGGTTCAAACCTGCCGCTCCCCGCCGTGCCAGAGCCGGCAGCAGCCGAAGCTGTTGAGGGCGAAGCACCTGCCGAAGCTGAAGCAGATGCAGCAGCCGAACAGGTTGCGGACGAAACAGTAGAAGCAGATAAAGCCGCCGATTCAGAATAAACTGATTATCGGTTAGCCGCAGTCAAGGCCGTAGAAGTCCTGGATAATCTTCCAGGCTTCGTCGGCGGTCTCGACAAACTGGAATAGATCGAGATCCTTGGCGCTGATGGTGCCTTCTTCCGCTAAGGCCTCAAAATTAATTACGCGGTTCCAGAAGTCCTTGCCGAATAATATGATCGGTAATGGCTCCATCTTGCCGGTCTGAACCAGCGTTATCAGTTCAAAAAATTCATCAAATGTTCCGAATCCACCGGGGAAAACGGCAACAGCGCGCGCGCGGAGTAGGAAGTGCATCTTGCGCAGCGCGAAATAATGAAACTGAAAGCTCAGCGATGGCGTCACATATTCATTGGGCGCTTGTTCATGCGGCAATACGATGTTGAGGCCGATTGATTCCTTGCCTGCATCGCTGGCTCCGCGATTGGCCGCTTCCATAATTGAAGGACCGCCGCCGGAGCAAACGACAAAGTCCCGCTTTCCATTTTCTGCGATTCCGCAGGCGCTGGCGAGATATCCCAATCTTCGAGCCTCGTCATAATATTTTGATTTTTCTTTCAGCCGCTGGGCTGTCTTTAAAGAAGCGTCATCAGTTGCCGCCGCAATCAGTGCATCAGCCTTGCTAGGCTCTGGTATGCGCGCTGAGCCATACATTACCAATGTCGAACCAATGCCGGCCTCGTCGAGCAGCATTTCCGGTTTGAGAAGTTCGAGTTGAAACCGGACCGGGCGCAATTCTTCGCGGAGCAGGAATTCTTTATCCTGAAATGCGAGGGTATAAGCAGGGTCTTCGGTTTGCGGTGTGCTGAGAGCTTGCTTCTTGGCAAAATCAGCTTCCTGTTTCGCAGGGTAGAAGCGGCCATCATGTAAATCTTTATTTGTCATATGTTTATCCTAGAGCACAGGAATGTGACTTGCCAATGCACTTAACGATGTGACCCTAATATTTCGTATGTTTCGTTCAGCGACAATAGCCGTTGCCACTCATGTCAAAATGGAAATGGTTGTAGTGATCGGCATTATAGTCTGGACCTAAAACCGTGCCGAATCTCCGACAGGCGCTTTGATGAATGGCGCGTAAAAACTGCATTTCTTGTCGCCCGCTATTCCAGTTTTTTGTCACCGAGATGTGCCGACCATCGGCCAAGACAAAGCCGGATACATCGATGGCATTGGCTCGACTATGTTCGGACAGACGCCCGGAACCTGCAATGTTGCGACAGCTATAGCTGCCCATCGTCTCGATCCGCACCAATTCGCTTCTCAAATATTGGCGTGCGGCCCGTTTGACGGCATATTCGGTCCATGCCGCAAATTTATTCGCTAAGGCGCATTTTACCGGACCAAGATTTGTTACATCGGTGCCGCGACCCACATCCAACATTTTAATTGCATCTATCTGGTTACATCCGCCGCTGAAATTCTGATTGGGTAAGGGGGAAAACTCGACACCGGCGCGGCGCATCTCGCTAAAACATTGTTTGGCATTGGGGCTAGGGTCAATTTTCCCGCTACCAGTTGACGGTCGCTTCCCGCCGGAGATGCCGCATGCGCTGAGCGCCAGTGACAAGATGCCTAGCAGGATGAAATTTCGCACGAGTGGTGTTTTTTCAATTAATAAATTCATAGCATGCGCTTGACAGAGTTTTCCTAAATTTCACCTGAAGAATATAGACAATAGCCTTTTTTGCGTCAGGTTGGACAATCTTTGCGACAAGCTGTTTATCATGTTTTTTCAAAAACTAGCGGGTCCTTTTTGTTTTTTGGGAGACCAATATATTTGGCGCTTGACTTGGTGCGTTCCAACATACATTGCGGCGCCGGGCCACGCGGTCCCAACGCCGCGCGAGCTCTCTGTAAGGAGAAGCGTACATGACTGATACTACTGTTCCGCAACCTACGTTGCGTCCTAATTGCCCGAATTTTTCTTCGGGCCCAACAGCCAAATTTCCTGGCTGGTCTCTCGATAAAATCAATACTGTGGCCATGGGCCGCTCCCACCGTTCTGCTACGGGTAAGGCACGGCTGAAATATGCTATTGACCTTAGTCGTGAGCTGCTCGGTATCCCCGATGATTATTTAATTGGTATTGTTCCCGGCTCCGATACCGGCGCGGTTGAATTGGCCATGTGGAATATGCTTGGCGCCCGTCCGGTTACCGTTGCTGCTTGGGAAAGCTTCGGTAATGTCTGGATTCAGGATGCTGTAAAGCAGCTTAAGCCTGCAAATTTGTCCGTTCTTGAAGCCGATTATGGCGAAATTCCTGATCTGACACAGATCGATAAGGGTGATGATATTGTCTTTACCTGGAACGGCACGACATCAGGCGCAAGAATTCCTAATACCGACTGGATTGCCGCTGACCGCGATGGCGTGACCATCAACGATGCGACTAGCGCTGTATTTGCGCAGGCAATGGATTGGTCAAAGCTCGACGCGACAACATTTAGCTGGCAGAAAGTCATGGGATCGGAAGCTGCTCACGGCATGCTGATCCTCAGCCCGCGCGCTGTCGAACGGATCGAAAGCTATAGCCCCAGCTGGCCGCTGCCTAAGATATTCCGCGTGAAAAAGGGTGATAAACTCAACCTAGCGATTTTCGAAGGTGCGACGATCAACACGCCGTCGTTGCTGGCAACGGAAGATTATATCGCGGCGCTCGAATGGGCAAAATCCATTGGCGGCTCGAAAGAGTTGCTCGCACGGGCAGACCGTAATGCCAAGATCGTCCATGACTGGATTGAAGCGACGCCTTGGATGCGCAATATGGTTGGCGATCCTGCAAAATGGACCAATACCGGCGTCTGCATGATGTTTCAGGGCGATTGGTATGAAGGCCTTGATGCAGAGCAACAGGCTTCCGTGCCCAAGAAAATTGCTGGCATGCTCGAAAAGATGGACGTTGCTTATGATTTCAACGGCTATCGCGATGCTCCGCCATCTTTGCGGATCTGGTGCGGTTCGACCGTAGAAGAAGAAGATGTTCGCCGCCTGCTGCCCTGGATTGAATGGGCTTTTGCGCAGGTTAAAGCCGAGATTTAAACAGTTACGCCCCTGCTGCGGCAGGGGCGCATCTCCCGCATCATGAAAATCGAATATCGGGAGATTGTTCCTCGCTGAGGCGGGGAAACATGCTCAATAAGGATATTGAAAATGCCAAAAGTATTAATTTCCGACAAAATGGACCCTAAAGCCGCCGAAATTTTCCGCGAGCGCGGTGTCGAAGTGGACGAAATCACTGGACAGACACCCGAAGAATTGATGAAAATTATCGGTGAATATGACGGCCTTGCGATCCGTTCATCGACCACGGTTACCCCTGAAATATTGGCGGCCGCAACCAATTTGAAAGTCGTTGGCCGCGCCGGTATCGGTGTGGATAATGTCGATATTCCGGCTGCTTCTGCCAAAGGCGTAGTGGTCATGAATACCCCGTTTGGTAACAGCATTACAACCGCAGAACACGCCATTGCGCTAATGTTCGCGCTAGCCCGTCAGCTTCCTTCTGCCGATGCCTCCACACAGGCCGGCAAATGGGAAAAATCCAAATTCATGGGCGTCGAGCTGACCAGCAAGACACTGGGTTTAATTGGTGCGGGTAATATTGGTTCGATTGTGGCCGAACGCGCGATTGGCTTGCGGATGAAGGTTGTCGCTTATGACCCGTTCCTGACCGCTGAGCGCGCGATTGAAATGGGCGTGGAAAAAGTGACACTGGACGAGCTGCTCGAACGCGCTGATTTCATCACCATGCATACGCCGCTGACCGATCAGACACGCAATATCTTATCGGCAGAAGCGATCGCGAAAACCAAACCCGGCGTGCGAATCATCAACTGTGCACGCGGCGGATTAATTGACGAAGTCGCTTTGAAAGAGGCTTTGGAATCCGGTCAAGTGGCAGGCGCAGCTCTTGATGTTTATGCGCAAGAACCAGCCAAGGAAAATGCGCTTTTCGGAACGCCCAACCTGATCTGCACCCCGCATCTGGGCGCTTCAACTGGCGAAGCACAGGTTAATGTTGCCATTCAGGTGGCCGAGCAAATGGCCGATTATCTTGTCAACGGCGGCGTCAGCAACGCGCTGAACATGCCGAGCCTGTCGGCAGAGCAAGCACCGAAACTGCGCCCCTATATGGCGTTGGCGACGCAGCTTGGTTCTTTGGTGGGTCAGCTTGCCGGCGACGAAATTAAGGGCGTTGCGGTAGAGGTTGAAGGCGCTGCGGCAGAGCTTGATCCTAAACCGATTACCGCTGCTGTGCTGGCCGGATTAATGGGTGTTTATAGCGATACCGTGAACATGGTGAACGCGCCTTATCTGGCAAAAGAACGCGGTCTTGATGTCCGTGAAATACGCCATGACCGCGAAGGCGATTATCACACATTGGTCCGCGTATCCGTGACTACCGACGAAGGGGAGAAATCCGTAGCCGGTACGTTGTTCGGTTCTTCCGGTCCGCGTCTGGTGGAAATGTTCGGTATCAAGGTTGAGGCCGATCTCGAAGGCGACATGCTTTATATCGTCAATCAGGATCAGCCTGGATTTATCGGCCGTGTCGGTTCTACATTGGGTGAAGCTGGCGTTAATATCGGGACGTTCCATCTTGGCCGCCGCGCCGATGCACCGGGCGGAGAGGCTGTATTGCTGCTCTCGATCGATTCGCCGGTCGAAGAACCTGTATTATGGGACGTGTGTAAGCTTGAAGGCGTGAAAACCGTGAAAGCTCTGCGCTTCTAAACGACGACCAAAAAAGCGGTGGCCTCAGCGCGTGCTTAGGCTATTGAGGCGAAAGTCTAAGGGAGGCGAAAGTCTATGCAAAAGCTGTCCAACTTGCTGCCTGAAGGCTTTCATGATTCCTTGCCGCCTTATGCCGAGGCGGGGTCACGGCTGGAGCGCGACGTACTCGATACGCTCGCTAGCCATGGTTATGCGCGGGTGTCACCGCCTTTGGTTGAATATGAAGATGTCGTCACCGGCCGGATGAACGGATCGGCAAAAAGCGATTTAATGCGCTTTGTCGATCCGATTTCACAACGGACATTGGCGCTGCGCCCCGATGTTACCATGCAAATCGGACGGATCGCCTCCACTAGCCTGTCGGAAGCCACGCGGCCTTTGCGCCTCAGCTATTCGGGGCAGGTTTTGAAATTGCGTTCCGGCCAATTGCATCCCGAACGCAGCCGCTTGCAAATTGGCGCAGAGTTGATCGGCACCGACAGTGTTGCGGCGGCGAGTGAGATTGTGGCGGTCGCGATAGAAGCATTGGGCAGGGCGGGTGTGACTGGTATTACCGTCGATTTCACATTGCCGGACTTGATCAACATTTTGGCAGCAGGGCCATTGCCGCTGAATGAAGCCCAGATTGCGGAAGTCCGTAACGAGCTGGACATGAAGGACGCTGGCGGATTGGCAGCCATGGGCGCAACCGGATATCTGCCGCTCATTGAAGCAACCGGTCCGTTTGACGAAGCCATGAAGCGGTTGCGGGAATTTGACAGCGAGAATTTGTTGACCTCCCGTCTCGACGGCATCGCCAAGATCGCTGAAAGCATTAACGGTCAGGCCAATTTGACTCTTGATCCGACCGAACGCCATGGCTTTGAATATCAAAGCTGGTTAGGTTTCACGCTTTATGCAGATGGTTTTATCGGGGCCTTGGGTCGTGGCGGAAGTTACGAGATTGCATCCTCCCATGATGTCCCGGAAACAGCCGTCGGATTTTCGCTCTATCCCAGTCCGCTAATACAAGCCGGATTGGGCGCAAAGCCAAAGCCTACGGTTTTCTTGCCAATGGATTCCGCAACCGAAGCGGGTGAGAAATTGCGCGCGGACGGATGGCGGACCGTTGCCGCCTTATCCAAAAAGGATGATGCGAAGGCGCTGGGTTGCTCCCATATCTGGGCCGATGGTGAAGCCAAGCCGCTTTAAATATTAGCGGCTCTAGATATTAGCGGAGTTGCTCCGCCAGCCAAGAATCGACAATGGTCGTGGCCGGATAGTCGGCCTTGCCCAGATTGTGGTTTATCTCCCTATGGCCAGTCATGCCTTTCCCCGATATGGCCCGAACAGCTACTGACGTGCCGTTTTTTAAGAGATTTTCTGCTAGTTTGTCAGACTGTTGTTTCGCATCCTTACGATCAATATGCAGGATCATGAAGGCGGCCGCATTGGGCGTTGCCGCATGATAGGTCGGTGACAATGATTTTTGCCGTTGAGCGTCGCTGCCGAAAGCTTGCTTATAGGTGCTTTGCATGATCCGGTTGCCTGTGACCAATTGCGTCGGCACGTCATAGGCTGCGCCATCAAGCAATATAACTCCGCGCAATGCTGCCGGATTTACGCCTGCTTTGCGGAAATAGGATAGGTCCGTTGCGGTCAATGCCGCGAGATGTGCACCGGCACTATGGCCCATTAGAAAGATATGTCTGGGACCACTACCCAGTTTTTGCATCCTATCTTGCAAGGCAGCGGTAGCAGCGGCAATATCGGCGGCCTGATCTTCCACCGTGGATTGCGGAACCAGCCTGTAATTTATGGTAGCAAAAGCAAAGCCTTCGGACAGATAATGTGAGACTTTATCTGAACCGGTTGCATTGTCCATATCGCCCCTTTTCCAGCCGCCGCCATGGATGAAAATGATCAGCGGTGCATCTGCTTTTGCTGCACGATAGAAACGCAGTTTTTGAAGCGGGTCTGCGCCATAAGATATAAGCTCTCCATTGGCGGCAACATCGGATATGGTGTCTTCTTTGGCCTGGTTGCGACCAGCCCGTTCTCTGATATTTTCGCGTAACTGCGTTGTGCAATTATCTGACAGTTGGTCCCGCTTCTCTTTAATACAGGCGCGGATGGCGTCGCGGTTCATGCCGCACATGGAGACGATTTCTTGTCGGCAACTGCGATCCAGCCGGGCCTGTGCTGCGACCGAAATCATTGACGCGAGCGCTATACTAGCGGCCGAAAAGACTAGATATTTGCGCATATCGGCTCCTTCAAATCTGTCATTTGTGACCGCAGATTATGATCGGAAAACGCATCTCACAAGGGGAGAAATTGTCGCAAATTGTATCGCTGGACGAATCCTGTTTGCGCGACTAGGCAGTGCTCGTTTGATAATAGACTATTTGAAAGGCGAAACCTTGGCCAATGTAACTGTGATCGGTGCCCAGTGGGGCGATGAAGGTAAAGGCAAAATTGTCGATTGGCTGTCGGAACGCGCCGATGTCGTCGTCCGTTTTCAGGGTGGTCATAATGCCGGTCATACATTGGTTGTTGATGGGGAGGTTTATAAGCTGTCCTTGCTGCCTTCCGGTATTGTGCGCGGCGCATTGTCGATCATCGGCAATGGCGTTGTGCTTGATCCTTGGCATCTGCGCGAAGAAATTGCAAAGCTGAGCAAGCAAGGCGTCACCATCAATGCGGATAATTTTGGCATTGCCGAAACATGCCCATTGATTTTGCCTATTCACCGCGACCTTGACGCGCTGCGTGAAGATGCCAGCGGCGAGGGCAAGATTGGCACGACCCGGCGTGGCATCGGTCCTGCTTATGAAGATAAAGTAGGCCGCCGCGCCATCCGGGTTTGTGATTTGGCCCATCTCGATGATCTGGGACCACAATTGGACCGGCTATGCGCACACCATGATGCGCTGCGCGCCGGTTTCGGTGAAGCGCCGGTCGATCGGGAGCGTTTGCTTGCGGACCTGCGCGAGATTGCGGATTCTGTCCTGCAATATGCGCAGCCTGTGTGGAAGCGTTTAAACGAAGCGCGCAAGCGGGGTGACCGTATCCTGTTCGAAGGCGCGCAGGGCGTGTTGCTTGATGTCGATCACGGCACCTATCCGTTTGTGACCAGTTCCAACACTATTTCGGGAACAGCCGCCGGTGGTTCCGGCATCGGTCCTTCTGGGACCGGTTATGTTTTGGGGATTGTCAAAGCCTATACGACACGCGTGGGTTCGGGGCCGTTTCCGACCGAGCTGAGCGATGAAGTCGGTCAGCGTCTGGGCGAACGCGGCCATGAATTTGGCACTGTGACCGGTCGGCAACGGCGTTGCGGTTGGTTTGATGCCGTGCTGGTGCGTCAGGCCTTGGCGGTATCCGGTGTTGCTGGAATTGCACTGACCAAGCTGGATGTACTCGATGGCTTTGAAGAACTGAAAATCTGTGTCGGCTATGACCTGAACGGCGTGACCTATGATTATCTGCCGCCGCATCATCAGGATCAGGAAGCGGTGAAGCCGATATATGAAAGCATGCCCGGTTGGAGCGAATCGACCGCAGGCGCGCGCAGTTGGGCCGATCTTCCTGCTCAGGCGATCAAATATATCAAACGCGTAGAAGAGCTGATCCAATGCCCCGTGGCGTTGGTGTCAACCAGCCCTGAACGCGAAGATACGATTTTGGTTACGGATCCGTTCGCGGATTAATCCAGCCGCTCAGCTATGCGAAAATCCAAAGGGCGTATTGGATTGGCGATTATCGTCCGATAATATCTGGCGGCCTATAGGCGGCGCGGATCGCGCTCTGCAGTCAGTGCGGTGGCATAGGCGGCAGGTGACACCTATGGGTGTGGCTTTTTCGGGGCTAATATCCGGCCGCTCGCGTGTGTAGATCAGGCGAGCGGCATGTTCCTCTGCGCAGCCCAGAGCAATCGCGCGCTCGACACGCTGTGTGCCGAATTCTCCGCCCCCTGCCGTCACGGTTCGGGCGATGGAGAAGAAGCGCTCTCCATCCGGTAATTCCAGCCATTGGGTGATAACTTCGCGCGGCGTCCGGAAAGCTTGATGTACCGACCATAAGGGACAGGCACCGCCATGACGCGCAAAGGGAAATCCAGCGCCGTCGAGCCGTTTGGAAACATTGCCTGCCGGGTCCACGCGAATGAAGAAAAACGGCACCCGTTCTTGCCCCGCTTTTTGAAGCGTGGTGAGGCGGTGGGCGGTTTGTTCGAAACTGGTGCCGAACTGGCGCGACAGTGCTTCGACATCATAATGGCGCGTTTCCACGGCTTTTGCGAAAGCCGAATAGGGCATGAGCAAGGCCGCTGCTGCATAGCTGGTGAGGGCACGGCGGGTCAGCCGTTCGCCGCTTTCGGTGGTGAAGCTGCCGTCTTTCAGCACTGCATTAATTTCGTCATTCAGTTCCAGATAGGAAAGTTGCAGTGCCAATTGGAACATTTGACTAGCATGGTCCAACTGGTCGTCCAGCAATATCTGGCGGCGGTGGCGGTCGAGCCGGCGGGTCGCGCCCATCATCACGTCAGAAGGCAGGCGGCGGACCTGCAGGCCGTGCTTGTCTTGTAAATGCGCGATCATGCTTTGTTGGCCCTTGATCGTTTCAGCGAGGCGCTCTGCAGCATCATCAATATTGGAAAAGCTATTGCGGCGCGCGGCGAGAAACCGGCGGGCCTGTGCGACCGGATCGGCGGCGTCGGGATTGCCGCTGCCCGTGTCTCCGTGCTGGCCGGTATCTTTGTCGGCCAGCGCCAATTGTTCCTCGCGATAGGCGGTGTAGAGGCGCAGCATCGCCTCGGTAAAGCCAGGATAGCTGGTTGCTACATCCGCTGTGTCGAATTGTGGAAAGTCGATATCCGCAAACATCGGATCTTTCAGCACTGATTCTAACCGCGCAGTATATTCTTCGCCGCCATCACCGGCCAGTTCGGCCATATCAATTTTATAGGTGCGCGCGAGACGCAGCAGCATATCGGCTGTAAAAGGCCGCTGATTGCGCTCTAGAAGGGCGACATAAGAGGCCGATATTTCGAGATCAGCCGCCATATCTGCCTGCGTCAGGCCAAGGTCGCGGCGCAGCCTTTTGAGGCGGGGCCCCATATATACGGGGCGTTCACTCGACATTTCGGAACTTTAGCATCTGGCGACTCTCATTGTTTGTCATATCCTTACAACTATACACGAAATATTTGTAAAGCGTTACAGTTAAACTTCGCAGCGCTTCGGTCGGGGCCGTTTGCGGCCTATGCAAGGGCATGAGTTTCAAAGTTGATTCGCTGAAACAAGCCTAAATACAGACAAATTAAAGGAACATGACAATGTCATATCAAGATCATATCAATCAGACGAACGCGCTGATCCAAAAGCAAAACGGAACATGGGACGGCATTGACGCCGAAGCCGTTGCCCGGATGCGTTTGCAAAACCGTTTCCATACCGGCCTTGAAATTGCCAAATATACCGCTGCTATCATGCGCGAAGATATGGCTGCTTATGATGCTGATTCAGCCAACTACACGCAGTCTTTGGGTTGCTGGCACGGATTTATCGGCCAGCAGAAGATGATCTCGATCAAAAAGCATTTCGGTAGCACGAAACGCCGTTATCTCTATCTGTCAGGCTGGATGGTTGCTGCTCTGCGTTCTGACTTCGGTCCATTGCCGGATCAGTCCATGCATGAAAAAACATCCGTGCCCGCGCTGATCGAAGAACTATATACGTTCTTGCGTCAGGCCGATGCCCGTGAACTAGGCGGCTTATTCCGCGATATTGATGCGGCCCGCGAAGCTGGTGACATGGTCACTGAAAAGCGGTTGATGAATGAAGTTGAAAATCACCAGACCCATGTTGTTCCGATTATCGCTGATATCGACGCTGGCTTTGGTAATGCAGAAGCAACTTATTTGCTCGCCAAGAAGATGATCGAAGCGGGTGCCTGCGCCCTGCAAATCGAAAACCAGGTTTCTGACGAAAAGCAATGTGGTCACCAGGATGGCAAAGTTACCGTGCCGCATGAAGACTTCCTCGCGAAGGTTCGCGCATGTCGTTATGCGTTTCTGGAACTGGGCGTTGAAGACGGCATCATTGTTACTCGTACCGACTCTTTGGGCGCTGGCCTCACCAAGCAGATTGCGGTGAGCAATGAGCCGGGTGATCTTGGTGACAAATATAACAGCTTTCTGGATTGCGAAGAAATTGATCCGGCAACAGCGCGCAATGGCGATGTCATATTGAACCGCGATGGCAAAATGATGCGTCCCAAACGTCTGCCAAGCAATCTCTTCCAGTTCCGCGCAGGAACCGGTGAAGATCGCTGTGTTCTCGATTGCATTACATCCTTGCAACATGGCGCCGATCTTTTGTGGATCGAAACCGAAAAACCACATGTTGAGCAAATCGCCAGCATGGTTGACCGGATCCGTGAAGTCATGCCGAATGCGAAGCTGGTTTATAACAACTCGCCGTCATTCAACTGGACGCTGAACTTCCGTCAGCAGGTTTATGATGCGTGGGCAGCAGAAGGCAAAGACGTTTCTGCTTATGACCGTGCAGGCCTAATGAGCGTGGAATATGATGCGACTGAATTGGCGGTTGATGCGGATGAACGTATCCGGACGTTTCAGGCTGATGGCGCGAAACGGGCTGGTATCTTCCACCACCTGATCACGTTGCCAACCTATCACACGGCGGCTCTATCGACCGATAATCTTGCCAAGGAATATTTCGGTGAACAAGGCATGTTGGGTTATGTTCTCAACGTCCAGCGTCAGGAAATTCGCCAAGGCATTGCCTGCGTAAAGCACCAGAATATGGCTGGTTCCGACATTGGTGATGACCATAAAGAATATTTTGCTGGCGACGCAGCCTTGAAAGCTGGCGGCGGCGACAATACGATGAACCAGTTTGGCTAATCGTTAGATTACAGACGAAATGAAAAGCGGCCCGGGGATCAAATCCCGGGCCGTTTTTGTGGCTTATTGGTTTAGATATCTGCTTTCATACCCGTATGGCTAAACTCTGGTGTTAACGCCAACCAGATGCAGAACGAGCAAAATTACAAAAATAACTGCGGCACCATAGGCCAAATACATAGCAAAACCGGCAACTCCGCCTAAGCCGAGTGCGGCAGCGATTATCGCAATAACAAGAAATATGATCGCATATCGTAACATAGAGTCTCTCCGTAACCGTTGTTGATATAGTAATAACTTATCAACGCGTTTTAGGTTCCCATCAGATTTTTTATGCAGAATTATCGTTTCATTTTTGAGGAATAGGCCAAAGCAAGTGACGTGAAAGGACGCCCACGGAGCTTGATTGTCAGGCTTATTCCGACGTTGTTTCATTTCCGGTTGCATCGGGCGTTTCGTTATTTTCGTCCATCATGCTTTTTTCGCCGGTTGGCGGGCGAGCTTTGTCGGTTTCCGGTCCGATTTCATCGGAGGAAATTGCTCCGCCTTCAAGGCCGCCTTCAGTTGGCAAAGCTTCATCCATTGGTCCAGTTTCAAGCGGATTTTCAACCAGTTCGCCTTCCGTTTCCATGGTATCGGCGGTTGGGTCTTCCGCTGGCGGAGTATCGCAAGCGGCGAGGGCAAATATCGCGGGTGTCAAAACCAATGCTGGTTTGAATAGATTTTTCATGAGCTATCTTCCTTTGTGAGAAATAGGTGGCGGCCAACCGAGCAGTTAAGGGAAAGGGGGCTCAGGTTGGCCGCGCACGTTAGCCGGACCCCTAGGTACAGCTACGGCTGGATAGGCCGTTCATGCATTACTTATTTGGGATCGGGCGCGCCGTCACCATCCTGGTCAAAAGCATCGGGTGCACCATCGGCATCGGTATCCCAGCTATCCGGTTTACCATCGCCGCGTTGGTCCCAGGCATCCATGGTGCCATCGCCATCAGTATCGATAGTCGCAGGCGCTGCTTCTGGGGCGGGCGCCGTTTCTGTTGCTTCTTCTTCAGGACTTGCATCCTGTGCAAAACTAGGGGCTGCAATTAACGTTGCAGCACCAAAGGCAGTTATAATCATGGGTAGTTTTTTCATCTTACTCAACTCCATTATTAACCCCCTGCCTGATTAAAAGATGGAGGTTATTGGGCAACATTCCAGAATTAAGCGGCAAGCGGAATAAGCCTTGCGGCCAATTGAAAAGCAACGGAAATTCATCTGAGGTTAGAGGCAGCTTATCGGATTCGCGTATTTAGCGCTTTGGTATTTAACGAGTACGACAGCGGTTTTTTGCCGCTCATTTTACTGTTTTCGCTTAATGGAAATCACGCGATTTTGGCAATATCCTGACATTGCGCGGATGGCCGCCCCGGTTAAATTTAATAGGCGGATATTTAACCGGTGCCTCTCCGGTTCCCGGTTCATGGCGTTCTGCTTGCCGGTCCTCTTTTTCATATTTGGGGCGACGGACTTCATCACCATAGGCTAGGTCTATGGGTGTCTCTTCGCGAATGGCGATATTATCGAGCATATGGGTGCAATCCTCGACCCGGCTGACCATCAAATGGGTCACGCCTTCCTTACTATGCTGGATTGCGCCAGAGGCCAGCATCAGCCGCGCCGCCATGACCGGTCGGCGCATGGCTTCAAACCGGCTGGCCCATAGCAACAGGTTGGATATGCCGGTCTCATCCTCCAGTGTGATGAAAATCGCATTGCCCTTGCCGGGCCGCTGGCGGATCAGGACGACGCCAGCCACGCGGGCGAAACTTCCGTTTTTGGCTTTGGCTATATCGGCGCAGCTCAGCACGTTCATGGCCCGGAACCGGTCGCGCAGAAATTCCATTGGATGGCCTTTGAGGGATAGTCTGATGCTCTGATAATCGGTGACGACATGTTCGCTTGGGGTCATGATGGGCAGGTGGGCGTCTTCTTCCTCGGCTTGCTCTCTGGCCTGTGCGGCTTCGAACAAGGGCAGGACATTAGACGGCGTGCGCCGCACCTCCCAAAGCGCCTGCCGCCGGTCGAGGCCGATGGAACGGCAGGCATCGGCATCGGCAAGCAAGCGCAAGGCGCGGGCAGGGAGATTGGCCTGATGGGCCAGTTGCTCAATGGACCGGAAGGGGCGGGCTGCAGCCATGAACTCTGCCCACTCTTCACGGAAGCCATCAATTTGGCGCAAACCAATGCGCAGGGCGTGTGGATGATCGCCGCTTGCCACATCCTCCAGACTATTATCCCATTCACTGTGATTGATATCGACACCGCTTACTTCCACCCCATGTTCACGGGCATCGCGGACAATCTGGGCGGGGGCATAAAATCCCATCGGCTGGGAATTGAGTAAGGCGGCGGCAAAGACCGCCGGATGATGGCATTTAATCCATGAGCTGATGTACACCAATATGGCGAAGGACTGGGCATGGCTTTCGGGGAAACCATAGCTGCCAAATCCCTGTATCTGTTTATAGCAGCGCTCGGCAAATTCGCGTTCATAGCCGCGGGCCACCATGCCTTCGACCATCTTCTGTTCAAAATGGTGGATCGTCCCGACATTGCGAAAAGTCGCCATGGCGCGGCGCAGCTTGTTCGCATCAATGGGAGAAAAATCCGCTGCAACAATCGCCAGCTTCATCGCCTGTTCCTGAAACAGGGGGATGCCGCAGGTCTTGCCGAGCACCGATTGCAGTTCATCAGGATCATGCGGCGGCTGGGGAGAGGGAAGCGTAATCGGTTCGACGCCCGATCGCCGGCGCAAATAGGGATGGACCATATCGCCCTCAATCGGGCCGGGCCGGACAATGGCCACCTGAATAACCAGATCATAAAATTTGCGCGGACGCAGGCGCGGCAACATGTTGATCTGCGCGCGGCTTTCGACCTGAAACACACCGATGCTATCGCCCTTGCACAGCATATCATAGGTTGCAGAATCTTCTGACGGTACGGTGGCGAGCGCATAATCGCCAAGGCCGTGATCGCGCATCAGGTCAAAGGATTTGCGGATACAACTCAACATGCCGAGTGCCAATATATCGACCTTCATCAGGCCGAGAGCATCAATATCATCCTTGTCCCACTCGATAAACGTGCGGTCCTCCATTGCGGCATTATGGATAGGTACGGTTTCATCAAGCCGGTCCTGAGTAAGGACAAAACCGCCGACATGCTGGGACAAATGCCGAGGGAATTGCAGGATGTCACGGACAAGGTCGCCGAGCCGCATGATGTCAGGACTATCGGGATCGAGGCCGGTTTCCTTGAACCGGCTATCGGGGGTCTTGCTGGAATAGCTGCCCCACACGGTACTCGACAGCCGCGCGGTTATATCTTCGGACAGGCCCAATGCCTTGCCCACTTCGCGGATCGCGCTGCGGGAGCGGTAGTGGATGACCGTCGCGGCAATACCGGCGCGGTGGCGGCCATAGCGGTTGTAAATATATTGGATCACCTCTTCGCGGCGCTCATGTTCAAAATCGACATCAATATCGGGCGGTTCCTTGCGTTCCTCCGATATGAAGCGTGAAAACAGCAGATCATGTTTCATCGGATCAACCGAGGTGACGCCGAGCAGGAAACAGACAGCGCTATTGGCCGCAGACCCGCGGCCCTGACATAATATGCCTTGGGACCGCGCATATTTCACAATGTCGTGCACAGTCAGGAAATAGGGGGCATATTCCATCTTCTCGATCAGGCGCAGTTCCTCTTCGACCTTTGACCGGAGCATGTCTGGAATGCCGTCAGGATGTTGTTCCTGCGCTGCGCTCCAGCTGAGATGTTCCAGCCAGTCCTGCGGCGTCCAGCCCTTGGGTACCGGCTCATCGGGATAATGATAGCTGAGCTCATCCAGTGTGAAATTAATGCATTCCAGTAGTTTTTGGGTTTCAGTTATCGCTTTCGGACAGTCGGCAAAGAGTCTCGCCATTTCTTGCGGGCTTTTCAGGTGCCGTTCGGCATTGGCGGTGAGCAGGCGGCCCGCTTTGACGATGGTTGTTTTTTCCGCGATGCAGGTGATAATGTCATGGAGCGGGCGTTGTTGCGGCGTTGCATAAAGCGGGTCATTGGTGGCGAGCAACGGGATGCCGGTGGCTTGCGAAAGTGCTTGCAGCTCGCTTAACCGGCGCTTGTCGCATCCCGCGCGCGGCATGGTCGCCCCGATCCACAGGTGCGGGATGCGCGCGCGCAGGTGCGACCAGAAATCTTTTGCTTCCGGATCATCCGGTTTTACCTGTTTGGGGAAGGCTATGAGCGCCATCTCACCCACCCACTCAAACAGGTCCGCTTCATATAAAAAACAGTCGCCTTTTTCGGCGCGTAAATTGCCGGTGGAGAGCAGCCGTGTCAGCCGACCCCAGCCGGTGCGGGTCATCGGATAAGCGATGATATCCGGTGTTTCATCGGCAAAGACCAGCCGCGCACCGACGATTAGTTTGAAATCAGGTAGGGTGAGGCCTTCCTCCGCAGCTTCTTGATAAGCCGTTCGCAGGGCCGCATGGGCGCGGACGACGCCGGCGACGCTGTTCCTGTCGGCAATCCCCATGCCGGTCATATCAAGCAGCATTGCCTGTGTAACCATAGCGGCAGGCGAGGAGGCCCCGCGCAAGAAACTATAATGGCTGGCGGCACAAAGCTCGGCAAAGAGTGGTTTGGACGGGCCAGTCACGCGAACAGGCCGTGGATATACCAGTCCGGATTGGTTTTTTCCATTCCATAAAGGCCGTGCCGGAACAGCCAGTATCGCCGCCCGCGAATATCCTCGACGCGGTAATAGTCACGGGTCAGTCCGCCTTTTCCGGCCTGTTGGCCATCGCGCCTTTGCCACCATTCCGATGCGATGCGTTCCGGCCCTTCATAGCGGCTGACCCGGTGGGTTTTGCGCCGCCATGTAAAGCGATAGGGCGGGCCATCGGGCACTTCGGCGAGCACCTTTATGTGTTGCGGCGGATCAAACATATGCAAGGGCCGCATCGGCGGCTCTCCCGCCTTGGGCATGTCCCACGCCTTGGGCGGGCCGCTATCCAAAGCGGGTAGGGCGAGCAGGCCCTGTTCGGGAATATGGCTGTCCGCGGGCATGAAATGCTGCACCTGTGCGCGTCCGAGCCGAACACTGAGCTGGCTGACCAATGCGGCCTGATTGCCCTGCTTGTCTTCCCCGCCTTCCAGTCGATATTGTTCGATCTCCAAAGCATCCGTGGCGACAATGGATAGTCGGATCAGATCATAACCAAAGCCGGGGTTCAGCGGATCATTCAGCGCCTCTATCCGTTCCTTGAGCAGACGTTTGAACAAAGCGGCATCACGGGTCGCGGGCGCGGTTTCGATCGCCAGCCGCGCTATATTTCCGTCACAGCGGAACAGCATCATGCGGATCATGCGTGCGCCTTGGCCGCGTTCTTCAAGTTGGCGGGCCGCTTCGACAAAAAGCTCTTCCAGACAGCTTATGGCGAAATCAATATGGGTGAGCGGTTCGGCAAAACGGCGTTCGGTGGTGACATTGGCGAGCTTGCGGATCGGGTCGATCGGGCGGTCTTCCACCCCCATGATCCGGTCGAGCCGCACGGCCAGCAACAATCCGAACCGCGTGACCAGAGCAGCGCGTGGCCGTTCGGCCAGATCACCGATATGATAAAGCCCCGCCCGTTCCAGCGCGCGGTGGGTTTTGTCATCCATCGCAAGGGCAGAGATAGGTAGCTGCGCCTCCGCGCCTTCCCGTAAGCCATGATGGGCCAGCGCGATGGCTGCGTCGGGCGTTCCGGCCAAAGCCCATGACAGGCTATATCCAGTTTGATCAAACCGGTCTTCTGCATCTTCGGCTAGTGCGTTTTCAGAAGCGAAGAAATGGGTGCAGCCGCTAATGTCGAGGAGCAATGTGTTGGGCGGGCAGGCCGACACCATCGGGGTGTAGCGCAAACAGGCATCGGCCAATTGGTTGAGCAAAGCAGCATCGGCCAGCATATCATGATCGAAAACCTTCAGATCAGGCACGCGTGCCCGTGCATCGGCCAGCTTCATGCCGGGACCAAGGCCCAGATGCGCCGCCTCCCGGTCCACCGCCATTAACACCATCGCCCCCTTTACCTTTTCGATCAGGGCAAAAGGCGCGGTCAGCGGCGCGTCAGGCGCGTGCGCGTATTTTTTCGCGATCCGTTCTGATTCCAGATAGGGCAGGAACAACGCTAGTATCCGGCGCTTCCTGAAAGCTTCTTGTTTCACGGTTCCACTCCAAACGGGCGTTCAGGCCATCCAATCCGCCGCGATGGCGCATTAATATAATGTCAAAAACAGGATGGCCGACCGCATTGGCCGCAAGCGCTTTTGACGGAGCGGCGGCGACCTGCCAGCGGCTATAGGCGGCGCTGGGCATAGGGGCGGCCTTGCTGCGGAGCATGAAGGCCGTCACGCCGGATTTTTTTGCAGACAGCGACAGGCGCCGCGTCGCGGTTAGGTCAAGCCCTTTGGGGTTCTTACCCGCCAGTTCGACAATCACTGCCCCTATGGGCGCGCAGCGTACCGCATCAGCGGCGGCGCGCAGCACAGCGATGCTATCGGCGGCATCAATGTATAATATATGATCGGGATTAATCCCCAATTCGACCAGACCGGGCGGGTAAAGCCGTCCCTGTCGCCGCGCCTCCCCACAATCCCGCACCCATGCAATGGGCTGCTCCGGCGTGTCTGCTGCCATTCGCGCGCGCGCGGCCAAGAGCAGGGTTAGCGCGGCGGCGCTGCTGCTGTCTTCAGGTTCGGCCGTATGGATTTCATGAAGCTGCGCCAGTGGCAGGCCGGGATTATATGTCTCTCCGCATAGCGCGGCATCAATGGCTGTATCACCGAAAGTGAAATGCTTGGCCGTCCCATTGGCCAACATGCGCGACTTTTCCGCGCCAAATTTCTCCAATATGTTCGAATCGATAATGTTCATGATTTGTTCTAAAATAGAGAAGATTGAAAACAGGTCAAGGAGAAGGGCGCTGTGGGCCTGTGATTTTACATGACTAGTCCCCGTCACATTTTTGATGCATGTGTTGCTCCGGCCTTGTTCTGCAATCATTGTCAGACTATAAAGCGGCTTATAAAAATGGGATAAGGGACGGATATGGCAGACATTTTCATCAGCTACTCGCGCAATGACCGGGCCCGCTGTACTGCCATTCGAGACCATCTGGAGGCGCTGAAGGTCAGCGTCTGGTTTGATGCCGGCATTGGTGCCGGTTCCTCTTTTGACCGGGAAATTGAACGCGAGATAGCGGCAGCCAAAGCTCTGCTGGTGCTGTGGACCGAAGAGTCGGTTGAGTCCGACTGGGTTCGTAATGAAGCGCGCACCGGCAAAGAACGCAGCGGATTAATTGCGGTTCAACTGCGCGCTTGTCAGCTTCCTTTGGAATTCCGGTCGGTTCAGGCGGAAATATTGGAGGAAGGCGCAGAGGGCACAGATAATCTCGTCTGGCTCAATATCCTCAACCGCATTGGCGAGCTTTTGGATCGCCCCGGCCTTGCCGAATATGCGCGGCTTCGGGAAAAGGGCAGCAGCGATGACTGGAAAGCTTGGCTGAGCCGCTATCCAGCCGATCCTCTCGCGGGTAGCGTCATCGACCGCCTGATTGAAAGCGCGACCCCGGACACTAGCCAGCAATTGGCCCGCGAACGCGCCAAACGCGCAGCAATGGAAGCCGAGCTTGGCGAGTTGACCGCGGCATCCAAAGCGCAAGCGGGCGAATATGCCAGCAATGCACGCGAACTGGTTCGTCTGCGCCGCGAATTGGATCAGGCCCAATCCGGCCAAAAAGAAGCCGAAGCGGAACTGGAGCGTTTCCATACCGCCTCTGGTGGAAAATCCGGCGTTGATAGCGGGGGGTTGGCCGGACTGGGGATCGTGTTGGAAAATAAGGTCGCCCTGTATCTTGCCGCACTTTTGTGGGTGGTCGCGATCCGTTTTTGCTGGGAACCTTTGAGCCAGCTTATCAAAGGCTATGGCGGTCTTGGTGATGTGTTCTGGATCGTCTTCGGCATCGTCGCGCTGGCTGTACCAGCCGGATTGCTCACAATGAAAATCCTGCGCAAGCGCAAGGCTATGGCGGATGAAGAACAGCTCGCCGCCTAAACGCGTTATATCTGGCCTAAAACGGGTTCAGCGTATATCCTTTTTGTTGCAATAACACATGAGCGGTCATTGCCGATAATTGCATTTTCACACCGGGCAAAAGATCGGCATTGGTAATTTTATGCGCTGCGGCACTTTGCCCGCACATATGAAATTCAACGCCATGTTTTTGTAAGAGCGCAATCGCATCGGCGCTGCCATTGGCCGCGCCGTCATTATGGGCAGCATAAAACAGCTGATGGGTGAGATCGACCGACGCGCCGCCATGGACAACAATAGCAATCTTGATATTTTCGGGAGCTACGCCCGCTGCTACATGCAGGTTGATAAACCGCGCGGCGCTTTCAATGGTGCGATTAAGTTTGCCGGGATCGGCTGCTTTTGCCACATCAAAGGCGATGTTAAACTGGCTGTCTGCGGGAAGCGGAGCATCGGTCTGCACTTCGGCTGTCGGACCAAAATCATCAAATACAGGACCGGTCTTAAACCCTTCCATCTGCGCTAATGCGGGATGAGCCATTGCCAGTCCGCTGAAAAGAAGCGCCGCTTTAAGAAGTTTCATAATTATTCCTTTTTCCAGTTGTGTGCGATGCAACTTCAATCCGCTTCTTATCAAGTGCAGCTCTGTTGTAAAAGAACCGCTTAGGGACTAACTAGCTGCCAACGCATTTGAAATTCGATCCATCCCCAAAGGGGCAATTGACGATGTTTGAGCAGTTTGATGCCATATTATTAGCGCGTATCCAATTCGCGTTTACGATCAGTTTCCATTTTATCTTTCCGGCCTTCTCCATTGGTCTGGCCAGCTATCTGGCGGTGCTAGAGGGGCTATGGCTTAAAACCGGTCAGCAAGTGTATATGGACCTGTTCAAATATTGGATCAAAATATTTGCCGTGACCTTTGCCATGGGCGTCGTGTCCGGCATTGTTATGTCTTATCAGTTCGGGACCAATTGGGCTGTTTTCTCGGACAAGGCCGGGCCGGTTATCGGGCCGCTTATGGCCTATGAAGTGCTCACGGCCTTTTTTCTAGAGGCCGGTTTTCTGGGCGTCATGTTGTTCGGGATGAACAAGGTTGGCAAGAAACTGCATTTCACCGCGACCTTGATGGTGGCGCTTGGCACGTTCATCTCCGCCTTCTGGATTTTGAGCGTGAACAGCTGGATGCAGACACCGGTCGGGCATGAAATTGCGGCCAATGGCCAATTTGTGCCGGGTGACAGCTGGTGGACGATCATATTCAACCCGAGCTTTCCTTACCGCCTGTTTCACACGCTGATGGCCACTTATCTGACGACTGCCTTTGTCGTCGGCGGTGTCGGTGCATGGCATTTGCTCAAAGACAAGACCAACGCCCATGCCCGCAAAATGTTTTCGATGGCAATGTGGATGGCTGCACTCGTCGCGCCGGTGCAAATTTTTGCGGGCGACTTGCACGGGCTGAACACGCTCGAGCATCAACCGGCCAAAGTCATGGCGATGGAAGGCCATTATGACAGCCACCCCGATGGCGCGCCGCTTATCCTCTTTGGTATTCCGAACAGCGCAGAGAAGCGCGTGGATTATAAGATCGAGATTCCAAAGGCTTCGTCACTGATCCTCAAGCATGATCTCAATGCGCCACTTGATGGGCTTGATACTATTCCCGAAGCAGACCAGCCGCCGGTCGGCATTGTGTTCTGGTCGTTCCGGATCATGGTCGGCATTGGTTTTGCAATGCTGGGTATCGGGCTGTGGAGCCTGTTCGCGAGGTTTCGTAAAAAGCTATATGACTGGCCCTTGCTCCACCGCGCGGCGATAGTAATGGGGCCAGCGGGCTTTATCGCGGTAATCGCGGGATGGATTACCACCGAAGTCGGGCGGCAACCCTTTACCATCTATGGTTTGCTGCGCACTGCCGATAGCGCCTCTCCACTGGCGGCACCCGCCGTCGCGGTATCGCTCATCGCTTTTATCGTGGTTTATTTCTTCGTCTTCGGGGTCGGCACCTGGTATATCATGCGCTTGATGCGCCAGGCACCTCATGTGGGTGAGAAGGGCGTTAAATCGACCGAGACTGGACCCGTTCGGTCCGCCGGTATCACACCGGGGCCTGCCCAAAATGAAGCGCGTGCCTATGGACCATTTACCCCTCAACAGAAGCCAACGGAGTAGATGCTATGGATTTAACCGTCATCTGGGCCTTCATCATTGCTTTTGCTGTCTTTGCCTATGTGGTGATGGACGGGTTTGATCTGGGCATTGGCATATTATTCCCTGCCTTTAAGGTCGGAGAGGAACGCGATCAGGCGATGAACAGCATTGCACCCGTATGGGACGGCAATGAAACATGGCTGGTGCTGGGAGGCGGCGGTCTGCTCGCGGCTTTCCCATTGGCTTATGCGATCATATTGCCCGCGACCTATCCGCTCATCATCATCATGCTGTTGGGCCTTGTCTTTCGCGGGGTGGCTTTTGAATTTCGCTGGCGTGATCCCGGCCATCGCGCCTTTTGGGATTTCGCCTTTACCGGGGGTTCTTTTGCTGCGGCCTTTTCGCAAGGCATGATATTGGGCGCGCTGCTGCAAGGCGTGGAAGTCGCCGACCGCGCTTACGCGGGGAGCTGGTTTGACTGGTTCACACCCTATACTTTGCTCACCGGAGCGGGAACGGTTGCGGGCTATGCCTTGCTAGGCGCGACATGGTTGATCTGGAAAACCGAACATAGCGCGCAGGACATAGCGTACCGGCTCGCTAAGCCCGCTGCGATCGCAACGCTGGCACTTATGGCGGCGGTCAGCCTCTATACGCCGTTCCTCGACGGCCAATATTGGACGCGCTGGTTTGAAATGCCGAATATATTATTCGCCGCTCAGGTTCCGTTGCTGGTGCTGATCCTGACCTATTTTCTGTTTCGCGGACTATATAAGAAACAGGAAGCCGCTCCATTTCTGATTTCGCTCGGCCTATTTTTCCTTGGCATGGCCGGGCTCGGCGTTTCGATGTTCCCCTTTATCGTGCCGAACCAGATTACGATCTGGGATGCAGCGGTTCCCGAAAGCAGTCAGATTTTTATGCTGGTCGGTGTCGTGCTGATAGTACCGCTCATCCTCATCTATACTGGATGGGCTTATTGGGTGTTTCGCGGTAAGGTCGGTACGGACGGCTACCACTGATGACGCGTACCGACGAACAAACTGTCGATGACGCGCCGTTATGGAAACGGCTGGCGTGGATGGCCGCGATCTGGGCGATGAGCGTCACGGTTCTGGGTGTCGTCGCCTATATTTTACGGCTGTGGATCGCGTAACCTGATCCTCGCTACCACTAAACAGGCTGATTATTTGTAAAACTCGACCTTGAAGCGCACGGGTCCCGATATTTTTACATGATGCGGTTCTTCGGGGCTGACAATGTCAAATTCTCCCGCTTTGAGCAGGGCGGAGTGCGGTGATGGGCCGGGGATTATATATTGTAACTGCCCCTCCAACACGCAAATCCGGCCCCATGTTCCGGCCTTTGTCGTGTGCAGATTCGTCAGCTTTTCCGGAACAGTGGTTTCGGTAAAGACAGGTGTTTCAGAATATTTGCTGACGCTATCAGGGAGCGACCGTTTCATAGAGATACTCCAATTTTTCCTGTGGCTATCCTCAAATTTCCGCTCTGAACAGCCATGTTCGTTTCATCTAGAAACATTATTCATCTCCTTTTTGCGCGGGGGCTTGGGAAGCCCGTCGCGATGGATGGAAATCCCTATGGTAAGACTTTCTGCAATCCGTTGTGCCCGTTCCAGAAGGAATTGGCGCGCACTGGCTTGCGGCATGATTTCTTCCAACGTCTGTTCGAACAGCGTCAGCCAATGGTCAAAATGACGTTTCTCGATGTCCGGTATAGCGATATGTTTGATCATCGGATTGCCGCGGAAACGGCCGGATTCAATCGCAATCGAAGTCCAGAAATCGACCATCCGTGCCAGATGGACAGGCCAGTTGGATATTTTGCTGCTAAAAATAGGCCCCAAAAGTGCGTCTTTCCGGATCCGGCCATAGAAATTATCGACCATCTCGGTGATACGTTCTTCGGTAATGCCAAGCGCCGCAGCATGGTGGGCTTTTTCTTCTCTTGCAGCGATGGAATCCGGGTGGGCCATGATCTCGACTCTTATATGATGTATTTAATATGCCTCTTATACATCACTTGAAGGCTAAAGCAATATATAATATGCATCTTATATGAGATTAACCACACAGACCGATTACGCCCTGCGCATGTTGATGTTTTTGGCGATTAACGAGGGCAATCAGACCATTGATGATATTGCCACGGCTTATGGTATTTCCAAAAACCATCTGATGAAGGTGGCCCAACGGCTTGCCGCAGCGGGACTGATCGATAGCCAGCGGGGCAGGGGCGGCGGCCTATCGCTATCGTCGGCACCAGAGGACATCAACGTCGGCCATGTGGTGCGATTGATGGAGGAAACCAGCAAATTTGTTGAATGTCAGACGGGCGCTGCCAATAGCTGCGTGATTACACCGGCATGCGGGTTGGTGCATATATTGTCCGATGCACTCGAACTATTTCTGTCCCATCTGGACCGGTTCGCGTTGAGCGATATTATTAAAAATCGCAAAGGGTTGGAAAAGATATTTAGCTTTAGCGGATAGGCCTTGATCATTATTGGGCCTTGATCAGAGCCTCATAGTCAAAATGCAAAAAGCCATGCTGCCTTGAACATTTCAGAGGCAGGATGGCTTTTGCAGATTTGCTACTTGCATTTACTTTGGCGGGATTCTGGCGTGCTTATTGAGCATATGCCTCTTCTTCTTTGCCGATGAGAATATCCGCGAGGAACCAGTAAGCTTCGCCCCATGCGGCGAGAATTTCGTCGGTTGCCGCTTCTTTCAATACGTCGCGGATGGCAGGTAGAAGAGCTTCGGCAACATAAGGATAATGCTCGCGCTTTACACCTGTTTCAACATGGCGGGTGACAATGCGCTCAACCGGACCGCCGAGCGCTTCGAGCTTGTCGATATTCTGGGCATAAGCCAAGATCGCCGCTGCAAGGCGTTTGGGCTGCTCACCACTTTCCTGCGCGGCCTGATCAAAAAGCGCCTTTACGTCTTCGTTTACGAACAGCCGTTCATACATGCGTGTTGTGATGGCGACACCGTGCTGCTGCAACGCGGGCGCAGTTGCTTTAACAAGTGCGATGGTTTCTGCGCTCAATGGTTTGCTCATATAATTCACCTTTCAATCGTGGCTGATATTTAAAAACTGTGGTGGCCTTGGACATTCGCTTCATCAATGTATTTGTGATACATCTATAGGCGATCAATTAATGATGCAATAAGAATATATGATTGAGACAGTTTTCAGGATATCCGCCCCATGCAGCTGACCCGCCACGCCGATTATGCCTTGAGAGTGCTGCTCTATCTCGGCAAACAAAATGACCGGATTTGTTCTATCAGAAACATTTCCGAAGCTTATGGCATCTCGCACAACCATTTGATGAAGGTCGTCCATGAGCTTGGAAAAGAGGGCTATTTGATCAGTGCGCGCGGACGCTATGGCGGTATCCGGCTATCGCAGCCGGCGGCCGAGATCAACATTGGTGATGTTCTGCGCAAGATGGAAAAAGACTTCCAGCTTGTCGACTGCGGCTCTTGCCGGATAGGCGGAGGATGCGGTCTGCAGGGTGTTATCAATGAGGCGCTGGCGGCATTTCTGGGCGTTTTCCAACGCTATTCGCTTCAAGATATCCTCGATCAATCACCGCAGATTGAAAAAATGCTCCAGCTGATGACGACAAGTGAGACCGGGGGAGCCGCTTAACCAAAGGTGCAGCATAGCGCTTCATGGAGCGAAACATGATTGGTTCAATATCGGGAAATATGATAAGATTGGCGCTTGCCTAAGCGGTAGGACATTTTGTCTTATTCTTACTTTTTCTCATAGAGGAATTTGCCCGTGAGTGACCCCACCGACGTATTTGCTTGGCTTCGGCTTGACGATCGAACGACGACCTCTGGCCAACCGACCGAACAACAATTAGCGGACATCAAAGCACTGGGTGTAACCCATGTCATTAATCTAGCACTTCATACGCATGAAAAAGCCCTGCCGGATGAAGCAACCAGTGCACGAGATTACGCGACCTTCATGGCGTATGTTATGAGAGGGATGGATATGTCCCTCCAACTTCAGCGAGAAATGATCAAACTGGTCAATATTGAGGAAGATGGCATCCCTTTCTGTTTAGGCTGGCAGGTCATTCAAGGTCTTGAAGGCAGCGGCTACGCGCTGCAACATACGGGGGCTGACGCGGGAGCCCGAAGCATTGCAATAATCTACCCGGAAACCTCTCCGTATCTGGAAACATCAATCGGTTGTGCCGCTTTCACGCGCCCGTAACTCGTACGCATATGTCTCTAGCAGGCAATAAGAAGCTATCAGCTTTTTCTCGTTGCCCAACATGATGAAAGGCAATGCGCTCTTTTTAGGAGCGGTTGACGTCATTAATTATGACCATTGCTGCCGTGTTTGGCGCGATAGGTTATCCTAATTAGCAAAAATTACGGCGGCTTTTTAGGAGAAGAAATATGTCCATTGTTCGTCGGCAAACGCCGCAAAAAGCGGACACCAGCCAAATCTATAGAAGTTCGTGAAGTTTGCAGCTTTTACCGCCGTTATCCGTCCCGCAATATGTCGGTCACTTCTTCCAAAGAACCACGAACGCGTAGCAGTTGATCCTTGCCAAACACGATCAGACATTCGTCATCTAAATTGTCGACCAAGCGCACAAATTGAACGATTTCCGGATTGACCGAGATTTCATTACCGCGTTTGTCCATTAAGGTGACGAAGGGTATCATTATTGTTCCTTTTTTTAGCGCGGGATGGCCATGTTGCTGCTATCTTCACGTATTATTCTAATAGTCCACTAACATGGTAAAAGCCAACCTCCGTTTCAGGAATTTCAGACAACCGGCCTCCATTTCCAGACGCCAATTGTCCCGGTCCCCTCACGCAAATATTCCTCAATTCTCTACCCAATAATTCCGTCGCGCGACAATTGCGACCAACCGCACGTGTCATAAGTTGTTAACTACAAAAATTTAGTCGCGCTTAACATTCTCGGCGCATTTTCATGGACGGGCATAGGAACAGGGTAACGCCGAAAGGCAGAATTGAGGTTCCATATGAAACATGTAACAATACCAAGAGCAAACAGAGTTATCGGGCCGCTTGGGGAAGCGCTCGCTGAGCATGACTTACCGCCTGCGGACACAACCCGCTGGGTTATCCGCCGCAAGGCAGAGGTCGTGGCTGCGGTAAATGGCGGGCTGTTGACCAGTGATGAAGCGTGTGAACGCTATCAATTGTCGCTGGAGGAACTTATCTCCTGGCAGCAGGCGATTCATCGTTCCGGTATGACGGGCCTGCGCATTACCCATTTGCAGAAATATCGCGATCGCGGTCCCAATTATAATATGTGACGGGGGTGATGCGACAGATTGAAAAACCTGATCGTGTCGCTTTCCCCCTTTCTGATTTCATAGTTTCGCCCGGCCTTGTGCTGGCGGCGAAACGCAATCTATTGAGAAAAATCATGTCCAGTGCCAAAGTCATTATTGTCGAAGAAGAAAACGCGCTTTCCCGGTCATTACAGGACGATCTGGAAGCGCATGATATTTCGGTCGCCTGCGTATTTTCCAAATTGGATGAAGATGCCAGTATGGTCTTTGGGCCGGATGCGCTGATCATTGACCCCAAAAGCATGCGCGAAAATGGCCGGGGTCTGCTCGACCGGTTTGCCGGATTGCGATCCTCGCTGCCGGTGATATTGACACCCAACCCGAAAGATAGCGGGGATGACGAGTTGGCTTTTAATGCTGCCAGCGTCGTGCAGCGGCTGCAAAAACCCTATACAGTGCCGACCTTATGCAATCTTATCGAACGGATGGCAGACGTCAGCGGCCATGCGGTCAACGATCTCGATTATGTCTGCGCGCTGGTGGAAACGGATCGTTTGCTTCCCAATCTCTCGGTGGAGTTTCAGTCCAAACAGTCTTTGAAGAATGACAAGATCGTGGGCTATGAGGCGCTAACCCGTGTGAAGACGCGGCGGGCGCTTAATCCGGGGATCATCTTTTCCGATCTGGTTGATATTGCGGTGGAGGTTGAGGCGACATTGGTGGTGGTGGATGAATCCATCCGGCTCGCCACCGCTTTGGCCAAGCGCGGTAAGCCGGTTCCGGTTTCCTTTAATTGCAGCGCGATTTTGATGACCTATCGCCGGTTTGTCGATGCGGTGATCAGCCGGCTGAAACATGCCGACGTGCCGCCCAATGCCTTGATGCTGGAAATTACCGAAGAAGCCCGCGTCGTCGATGTCGATCGGCTGGCGGCTGTATGCCACATGTTGCGCGGTCATGGCCTGAGCATTTCGATTGATGATTATGGCACCGGCCTTGCCAATCTGGAGCGGATTGCGAAAATTCCGTTTGACGAGCTGAAGATCGACAAGACGATATTCAACGCCTGTTATGATGGCGATATTCCTATTTCTCTGCTGTCCTCGATGCTGGAATTTTGTCGCGGTCGTAAGGCGCGATCAGTGATCGAGGGAATTGAAACCACCCATCATCTGGCACAGGCGCGGCTCTTGGGTGCGGATTTCGGGCAGGGTTTTTACTGGGGCTGTGCGGTTCCGCCGAAATATTTCGTGCCCGGCTGGTAATTTTCCGCCTTATCTATCGCAACCATATATATTCTTCGCTGGACCTTATGCCATCGGGCCACTAACTTGCGACTCATCCCCGGGGAGCCTGTGCGCAAAAGCAGGTTGAGAGCGGAATAAACCGCGACCCGTTGAACCTGATCCCGTTAACCCGGGCGGAGGGAGGGAGCGGTTTTAGACAAAAATCCCGCCTCTTCACTCTGCTAGCTGGAGTAAAGAATATGGCCGACCTACCCGCAAAAACCGAAATTGGCGTCACCACTGGCCCGATTAGCGGTTCCAAAAAGATACACGTAGCGGCGCATAGCGGCTCCGGCATTCGCGTTGCGATGCGCGAAATCCAGTTAGAAGGCGGCGAGGCTCCGGTGCGGGTTTATGACACATCCGGTCCTTATACCGATCCCGATGTCCTGATCGACATTTCCACCGGCCTCAACGAGCTACGCAGCCCGTGGATCCGCGCGCGCGGTGATGTCGAGGAAGTCACCCAGCGGGAGATTAAACCCGAAGATAATGGCCAGCTTGGCCCCGACCGTAGCGGCGGCGTGGCACCTTTCCCGAATGTTCGCCGCAAAGTGCTGCGCGCGAAGCCGGGCATGAATGTCAGCCAGATGCATTACGCCCGTCAAGGTATCATCACCCCCGAAATGGAATATGTCGCAGAGCGTGAAAATCTCGGGCGGGAGCGTCTGAAAGAATATAAGCGCGATGGCGAAAGCTTTGGTGCGTCGATCCCCGATTATGTCACACCTGAATTTGTCCGCGATGAAATTGCACGGGGCAGGGCGATCATTCCGAACAACATTAACCACCCTGAATCCGAACCTATGGCGATTGGCCGCAACTTCCTCGTGAAGGTGAACGCCAATATCGGTAACAGCGCGGTCGCATCCGATGTGGCGGCAGAGGTCGACAAGATGGTCTGGTCGATCCGCTGGGGCGGCGATACCGTGATGGATCTGTCCACCGGCCGCAACATCCACGACACACGCGAATGGATCATCCGTAACGCGCCTGTGCCCATCGGGACAGTGCCTATCTATCAGGCGCTGGAAAAAGTCGGCGGCGTGGCCGAAGACCTGACGTGGGAAATTTTCCGTGATACATTGATCGAGCAAGCCGAGCAGGGCGTCGATTATTTCACCATCCATGCTGGCGTGCGTCTGCCCTATGTTCCGATGGCGGCCAAGCGCGTTACCGGTATCGTCTCGCGCGGCGGGTCGATCATGGCGAAATGGTGCCTTGCCCATCATAAGGAAAGCTTCCTCTACGAGCATTTCGACGACATTACGGAAATCATGAAGGCCTATGACATTGCGTATAGCTTGGGCGATGGCCTGCGCCCCGGTTCGATTGCCGATGCCAATGACGAAGCACAATTCTCCGAGCTTTATACGCTGGGCGAACTGACCCACCGCGCATGGAAATCCGATGTGCAGGTAATGATCGAAGGGCCCGGCCATGTGCCGATGCACAAGATTAAAGAAAATATGGAAAAGCAGCTTGAAGTTTGCGGCGAGGCACCTTTCTATACGCTTGGACCGCTAACCACCGACATCGCGCCCGGCTATGACCATATTACCAGCGGCATTGGTGCGGCGCAAATCGGTTGGTATGGCACCGCGATGCTTTGCTATGTCACGCCCAAAGAGCATCTGGGCCTGCCCGACCGCGACGATGTGAAAGTCGGCGTTGTCACCTATAAGCTGGCCGCCCATGCGGCTGATTTGGCGAAGGGCCATCCGGCGGCACAGGTCCGCGATGATGCGCTGTCGAAAGCGCGGTTCGAGTTCCGCTGGCGCGACCAGTTCAACCTCAGCCTCGACCCCGATACGGCGATGCAATATCACGACCAGACGCTTCCCGCAGAGGGCGCAAAGACCGCGCATTTCTGTTCCATGTGTGGGCCTAAATTCTGTTCGATGAAGATCAGCCAAGAAGTCCGCGACTTTGCCAGCAAGCAGAACCAGAGCGCCGAAGGCTTTATCGCCAGCGAAAAACTGGGCGCGGAAACCGCAGCGGCGAGTAAAGCGGCTGCCGAAGAAGGTATGCGCGAAATGGCGAAAGTCTATAAGGACAAGGGCGACCGGTTGTATTTGCCGGAGGATGAGGTGGCAGAGAAGGTTGAGCCTGCGGAATAGGGCGGGGCTTCTACAATCTCGTCATCCTGAACTCGTTTCAGGATCCATCTATTCGATCGCATAGGCTGAACAGAGATGCGCGATGGATGCTGAAACAGCTTCAGCATGACGGAATAGCATGAAGAATTGTGTCGACAGTGTAACATTTGAATGAGCCAAGGGAATTAAGTGCACTGTCACCGTAATTTCAGCATATTATTGGGGGGCTAAACTATCATGACATTTAACCATTTCCGTGATTCCGATCTGGACAAAAATCCGGCATCGGCGGCCGCGATTGTCAGTTTGTTACTGGCCTTTGCACTTTTGGCTCTGCTTGGTGTGCCCGCATCGGCTCAAAGCAGCAATGCTTCGTCTGCGGCAACCGTAACCGCAAAGACGCTGTATGATGCCAACGCCGCGCCGCGCTATAATCGCGAATGCGCTTCTGGTTCCGCGGCGGCTTGCCATTTTTACGGCCTCTACCTCGACGCGATTCACAAGCAAGGCGGCAACGCCGTGATCAGCAAAAGCAACGCAAATCGCGATAGAAAGATCTATTTTGGGAAAGCCTGCGATCTTGGAAACGGACCATCATGCGGCATGGCTGGCGGACAACATTCTTCCTTCGTTCCTACAGCGGAAAGAAATTATGCCAAGGCGATGAGTTATTTCGTCAAGGGCTGCACCCTGAATGACGTTGACAGTTGTTTCTCGCTCGGGGTGATGAATGTGAATGGATATGGCACCGCCAAAAACCAGTCGCGTGCCTTCGGCTATTTTGAAAAGGCATGTCTGGCCGGGTCGTCGGACGGTTGTGAAGAAGCGCGCCTTTCGGGTGCCATTATCATCCAGTCCCCGACGGCGAATGCCCCGACACCGAATCTCAACGCGCGCATTCTGCGCGTTTTCGGGAAGGGATGTGCTTTGAATCGGGGGCTTCATTGTCAGGGCGCGGCCATGCGCTATGCCGGCGTTATCAAGGGCACGCCCAAAAACCCCGCTTTGGCGCGCAAATATTACCTGCTCGGGTGTAAACTCGACATGGTGGAATCCTGCTTCATCAGCGCTGACATGAGCGGGAAAGCCGAAGGCGGCCCGCAGAATGTGGATGTTACGATTGAAAATTTTGATAAGGCCTGCCGGCTAGGCGACGACGAAGCCTGCATCATTAGAGATCGTATCGTCAAATCCGACCGTGAATATTGGGTAAGTATCAACCAAAAGTCCATGGACATGCAGACCGTAGAACGAGCTTGGCAGACTTACCATGACCGCCAAAAAGAGCAGCGCAAAACAGAACACTGCGTAAAATATTACGGCAGGACCAATGCACCTTATACGGTCTGTTATTCGCAATCTTACGCGCGTAGCCATGGCTGGATCAAATAGAATTAGAATTACGGTGACAGTGCACATCTGACAATATGCTATCCCTCACTCCTCACAATCAAGCCTCCGAATGGCCCTATACAGGCAACCATTCCCCCTCAAGCGAGTAGCCAAAATATGAAGCATATCCTGTCCCTTGTGCCGTTCGCGTTACTGGCGGCTTGTTCATCGCAGTCGGCGCCTGATGCCGATCCGGTGGCGGATGATCTGTCGTCTGCCGCACCGCCCGCGCCCGAAGCATCTGTGCCGGAACAGACCGCGCCCGTTCCAACACAATCGACAAATATCCTGTCGCTCACCGGTCTCGGTGATTTGCGCATTGGTGAGCCGGTTCCTGCCACTAGCAATTGGAGCGCGCGTGGGGCGCAGGCGTCGGACGAGTGTATTATTATGTCTTCGCCTGATTATGCCGGCGCCTATGCGATTGTCGAAGGCGGCGCAGTGCAGCGCATCTCGATTGGCGATCGCTCGCCGGTCAAGCTAGCCCAAGGCATTGGTCCCGGTGCCAGCGAAGCTGCGGCCAAGAAATATTTCCCCTTTCCCGAGACACCGCATAAATATGAGGATGCTCCGGCCAAATATCTGACCGCGCCCAATGCCGACAGCGGGGACGCCGCGCTGCGCATTGAAATCGGTAGCGATGGCAAGGTCAGCGTGATCCACGTGGGAACCATGCCGGTGCTCGCCTATGTTGAGGCTTGTTCGTAAGCGCGGGCGTTTTTGCTGCGGACGCTGGAACCGGTATTCCTTCTTACAGTAACCGTCACCCTAAAAACTAATCGTCATCCTGAACTTGTTTCAGGATCTATCCATATTGTCGTGCAGTTATCCTGTTCCATGGGACGGTAATGGGCGTGCAATGGATGCTGAAACAAGTTCGGCATGACGAATGTTTGGGATGAAGCTCCTATTTTGACAGGGACTTCATTCCAACCCGCTCCCGAACCCCCAAACCAAACCAAAAAAAGCCGCCCCGTGAGGGACGGCTTTTCCTTCGATGCTGCAATCGGGAGGGTGGGGGAGAGATAACAGCACCGAGGTAAGGTGGTAATTGGGATGTAACAGGGTTTAAAGAATGTTAGATATCGTCGCCCAAAGCGCCCTTCACTGCGCCTTTGACTTGTTGACCCTTGCCCTTGATTTCTTGCGCTTTGCCTTTTGCGCGGGTTTCGGGATCATTGCTATGTTGTTTGGCTTTGCCAACGGCTTCGTTCACATTGCCTTTCACTTTATCTACAAGTTCGCCCATATTCTTCGTCCTTCTGTTGAGCCGGATTGCCGGCCCGTTGGGGGATGTGCCTGCGATATTGCCTGCACAATGAATAAATGCGCGAGCGGCGAGATGGTTCCCGCGTCACAACAGATTGGCGATAAATAAAAACGGTTCGGCGCATTGCTGGACGGGATGGGCAAAAAAGTTCAGGGTAACGCGCGTCATTATCGGAGATTATATATATGCGTTCCTTCATCAAAATGCCCCTGACCGCTATTGCCATAGTGGCGCTAAGTGCCTGTGCCGCCAGCGAAGCCCCCGCCGCAGAGCCCGACGTCGATAGCGCCGACACCGAAACCGCTGATACCGTCACAGATGCCAGCAAGCCCGCCGTAGATCACACCAAAGGAGGACAGAGCCAGCGAGTCACCATCGCCGGTTTTGAATGCGGCGATAACTGCTATCTCGACTACAGCCCGTTCGCCCAGCCGGATAGCGAGGCAGGGGATATGATGAGCGCCCTATGCAGCGTCGACCTGTGCTCCGACTGGTTCAGCGATCAAGCAATGCCCCCCGAATTTATCGGACGTACCGCCACCATCGTCGTGAAACTAGGCAAGCAATATGACAATGAAGGCAATGTTATGAGCGATGATTTTCCGGAGATTGTCAGTTTGGTGGTTGAGGGGGAGTAATTAGGTACGGGCGGTAGCTGCTTGGGTAGCGGGCGACACCTACCTGTATTCGTCATCCTGAACTTGTTTCAGGATGACGAGGGAGGGGGATGATGAGAGTTATGAGCGATTTTAAAAACTCGCTTGGGAATTGGCTTGGCAGATGGCTGGAATTATCCTTCCCAACCGTCGGGAGAGTGCGGCGCATCAATTATCTCTTTAGTAAATGATGAGTGCCTATAAAATCGCTCGCTATTTTCAATTAAATGATATTTAAGCATAATAATCAAGTGAAAGCACGAATATTATGGATCGAAATATAAGGCTATTTGGACCAATTTGGATTATAGTTGCGATATTGATGATTATATTCGTTCCCGCGAATGAATCGCTGCGCTTGATGTTGAAAGTAACAACAATTGTCGCATTAATCGCTGTTATCAGGGCTTGGGTGCGATAGGAAGTTTGTGGTGTATATCGAACGTACAGGTTGATGCGTTCGCTTATGCTGTGCCCGCATGATTTTCTAGAGATTGCTCACATGATGATCTTGTGAAACAGCTCCACCTAAAAAAACCTTTCCTACATCACCCCAAATATGGCTTAATCGCCGCGATGATCCCCCATGTCCCAAACCCTGCGCCCCTTATCGGCGCCACGTTGCTAGCCGGAACCGCCGGTTCTCCTGCATCATCGGGCGTGCCGGCGATGTCCAATATCAGGGCTGGCATTGGCGGTAGCGCAAAGGTCACACTCGAATGGCTGTTCCAGCGCATAAGGTCGGGCCGCTACCGCCCCGCGCTGCGTGCCGGGCTTGTTGTTAGGATAGCCGGAAACTCTCGGAATAGCGCGCTTTTATCGGCTTTGGCGCAGCTCAAAAGCGTCACCCCGCAGAAGGATGATGCGGACGCGGGGCAGGGAGGTCACGGGAAATAAAATGGCCGTTCGGTGTGAATTTCATGGAGCCCCAAGACGCCCGTTGCGGCCGCTAAATCTCGCTTTCATCCACGATCGGGCGGCTTTCTCTTGTGCCTTTCATCCGGCTGGTGGGATCATTTTCATCGGCACTGATGATGACATAATCTTCATGCACTTCGAGCAATGTACCGACAAAAGGAAAGTCATCCATATTGGTCACGCGGTAGGAAACGGAGTCGCCGACCTTGAATGTCTTTTCGTCAAAGTTGAAGGCGAAGGGGCAATCTTCCTCGCCCGCGCTGTCCATGCCAATCATCTATTCCGCCTCTTCCATCTTGATTTGTTGGTTTGGCGGCAATTATGAACGCATGTCCCGGAAGGTCAAGCAAGAAAATGACGATCTCGCCAGCCGTCCTCTGTCGCCGCCCGCCGATTTGCTTTCGGTCGGGATTAGGAGTAAATTCCCTCCCGGGTCGCCTTGAGGGAGGCATATATGACAGGACGCTTTAACTATTTAAAGGCAGCTTTGGTGCTGTTCGGCGTAATTTTTTGTCTGATTTATCCGCTGGCTCTAGTCTGGCCGTCCGGCTGGAAATGGCATGAAGGCGCACCGGTGGCTTCGCAATATTATATGATGATCGTTGGGGTTTATGCGACTTTGGGCATATTCCTGATCCGCGCGGCGAAAAATCCGGCGGCGAATCTCTCGCTTATCTGGTTCACCATCTGGTCGAGTGTGGTCCATGCCGCGATCATGGCGGTCCAATCGCTGGAAAATCCGGAACATATGGGGCATATGCTGGGCGATGTACCGGCCTTGTTGCTGGTCGCGGTCGTGCTCGGTATATTGGTGCGCGGGCAAGAGAGCGCGCGATAAAGATAAACCGGTATCGGTCCGGTGTTGTGCCGGACCGATACCGTTTCTTGTTCGCCCTCAGCTCAGGGCAGGGATGATCCAGACGATCGTCATGGCAATTAACGCGGCAACCAAGGAAACCGCCAAGACCCAGCGTACCCCTTGCGGGCTGGCCTTGCTGCCGGCTTCTTCTTCTGTGACCGAGACTTCATCTCCGTGGCGTTCCATATATTTTTCCTTCCAAAACTGCCCTCCTCAACAGAGTATAGCATATTCGGAAGACAAAGTTCAAAAGGGCTATGTTCGGCGGCGAAACGGCCAGTTGATAACCCCGCCAGCGATCAGCGCCCACCAGATAAACACCGGCTGAAACAACAGGCGCGGACCGTGATAGGCCCAGCTCGCAGTCTGGCCTCCGATCGCGATATTATGGATGGCATGGTTGATATTGGCCGGAAATACGCAAAGCGCATAAAGCGCCAGTCCAATGCCGGCGGCATAGCGGATATGCGGGACCAGCTTGGGCGGGATCAGCAGGCCGATCGCACCGGCAATTTCTGCCACACCGGTTAGGAAGATCACCTGTTCGGGAAACGGCACCCAGTTCGGCGTGATGGCGAGGAACCCGCCGGGGCTTTTGATATGGGCAATGCCCGCGATGAAATAGGCGATGGCAAGGAGCAAGCGGAATAGCCGGCGCATGAGGGAGTCTTGGGGAGATGGGTTCATCGGCGGCGACCCATTCGGGCAACCACAGTGACAAAGAAAGCGGTCGACCAACCCAGAAGTATGACACCATTCACGCCCTCAATCGCCGCCACCATACGCCATGTTTCGGCAAAGCCATCGTCATCATAGCCGGTGGTCGCATAGGTGATGGTCGAAAAATAAATCGCATCGGGCAGGGTAGGCAAAGCTTCGAGCAACAGAAAGACAAAGGCATAGATCCATATTTCAATGCCATGCAAAATGAATAACCCCAAAACGAGGCCCAAGGTCACGGCAATCCCGCGCAGGGACATCGGATGGATATGATCCTGCGCTTCTTCCCGCGCTTCGATCTGCAGCAACCGGCCCAGCGTGAAAATGCCGGTACCGTGGATCAGGACGGTTAGGAGGACCATGACGGTGCTGACGAAGAGCTCTGGAAACATGGCCGGACTGTTCGCAAGGACAAGTGTGCCCGTCAAGGGGTGATTGGGTTTAATCGCCCCAAGGCGGTGGCGGGGCATCTACTGTTTTGGAAAGATCAAACTCCACGCGGAAAAATCGCCCATCGGCTGTGCCGGGACGGCGCAGCTCATAGGCAAAGCGGGCTTGCTTGCCGCCGGGAGGGCTTATTTCTAAGGCCCAGATATTGGTTGCGGATTGGTCGAGACCCGCTGTTTTGAAAAAGCCGATGGATTCCGGATCGACAGGAAATTCCTGGCGCTCGTTCGTTCCCTCATTGGCGGTATCGCCGCCATAATTGGTGACCGCATCCAACGTCCCGTCTTCATGACGATGGCGATGTTTTAATCGCAATCCGTCATCGGCGCGGCTAATGGTCCATGTACGCGAGCGGTCCCACGTGTTGTCCGTGCCACCGATATGGAAGGGAATCTGTATCTGACTATGGTCACAATGGGCGACATGCATGATCATCGGTTTGCCGGTCATTTCCACATCGGCTTTTTGGTCGGAAACAAGCTGCCCGGAATAGGCCTTGCCGCAGAGCAAAGACAGGCGTTCGAAAAATACGTCCTGCGGTGAAGGATCGGGAGCAGTGGGCGCAGGCCCCGGCTCGCAAGAAGTTAGCGCCATGGCGAGGATGGGAATAGAAAACGGAGCAATTTTTCTGGCGGTGATTCTAGCAGTCTGTTTCATAGCGGAAATCAATACACGGTATAGGAATTGAAGGAAAGAGCAGGTAAGGAGGGGATGGTTGGTTGCCAATGCAACCCGCGTAAATCTAGGTATTAATCAGCTTTTAGCGCTCTTATGGCACAAGTCGCCCGATCTGTTCTGCCAAGCAGTTTGCTATATGGCTAATAGACTGCTATGGCGGCCTCAGCTAATAATCGCGTACGACGAAATTCTTGTTTAGCGGCTCTTCAAAAAGCCCCATACTCTTTTTTCCTTTTTCTCGACGTTGGCGACCCCGTCTGGCCTCGCACATTCGCGAGATCAGACATAATTAAGTTATGAATAGGAATAAGAATATGCCTACAGGCACAGTAAAATTTTTCAACGCAGACAAAGGCTATGGCTTTATCGCTCCTGAAGATGGCGGCGACGACAGCTTCGTGCACATCACGGCCGTACAGGCTGCTGGCATGCAGACTCTCGAAAAAGAACAGCGTTTGAGCTACGACGTTGAAACCGGCAACAATGGCAAAAAAGCAGCTGTAAATCTTCAGCAAGCTTAAGCCAACCGGCTAGAATTTTAAAAGGGCGGGAGTGCTACGGCGCTTCCGCCCTTTTTTGTCTGTCCTACATGGGTTCTGATATGTAATATTAGATACTATCATTGATCGGGGCATTGGCTGATGAAGGAAATACCTAGAATAAGTGGCGCGTGATATTGGAATCTGGAGTGGCGGAATAGAAAATGCGGGTTAGGCGTCTTCAACGACCGCTTTTTTCGCTCCCATGCAGATCATAAGTCAAGCAGGGGGTAATGACCAGTCAATCGCCGTCAGGCCTTGTTCCCTCAAAAACGCATTGGTTTTGCTGAAATGCTCACAGCCGAAAAAGCCGTTATAGGCGGACAGGGGAGAGGGATGCGGCGCTTTCAACACGAGATGTCTGCCACCTTGCTCTACGCTCTGCACAAAGCCCGCTTTTTTTTGCGCATAAGCGCCCCACAGAAGAAAGACGACGGGTTCCTCCTTAGCGGCGATCAGGCGAATGACCGCGTCCGTAAACTGTTCCCACCCTTTTCCGCGATGGGAGGCCGCTTCGGCTTTGCGAACTGTCAGCACGCTATTCAGCAGCAATATGCCCTGTTTCGTCCAAGGTTCGAGAAAGCCATGCGCAGGGCGCGGCAGACCGATATCGCTTTCCAATTCTTTATAGATATTAACCAGCGAGGGTGGGGGACGAACGCCGAGCCGCACGCTGAAACACAGCCCATGTGCTTGCCCCGGCCCATGATAAGGGTCTTGCCCCAAAATTACGACGCGGACCTTATCCAGCGGGGTCAGGTCAAGGGCGCGAAAATATTCGTGACTTTCAGGGTAAATCTCGTTGCCTGCTTGTTTCTCTTTGATCAGAAAAGCCCGCAGGTTCGCCATATAATCACTGGAAAATTCGGGGGCGAGTGGCGCTTTCCAGCTTTCATGCAATCTAATGTGATCTGTCTCGGTCATGCCTGACAAATAGCAAGCTGTCCGCGATTGGCAATCCGGCAGTGGATCACTTGCCAGTTCCGAAGCGGACTTTTATGGCCGTGTTTACAAAACGCCTATTCGCCGCGAGTTTAGGAGATTAATTTCGATGAAACATGGCCATGTCTCGATAATTTTGGCTACTGGGCTGTTCACTCCCGGTGACAGTATAGGTCACGCAAAGGTTGTACCCATGGACGGGAAAATGATTGTCGAGTAGTCCGAAAAACTGGGTATCGAAAGCACCGGCATCAGAAGGCTTCGGCTCTATCAGGCGAATGAGGACACAAGTCCGACCGTGCTCGATACCTATGCCAATACGTCATCGGCGGGTTCGATTATTGCATTCCACAAACATAGCGAGGACCTGTCAGGCGGCGATATTGGACTTATCTGTTCCTTTGGCGCAGGATATTCGGCAGGAATGGTTTTTGTGCGGAAAGTGGCCGCATAGGGGCGAATAACGAGAATAAGGGGAAATGTCTTTGCGGATTAGTAAGCGGGCGCGATTTATCAATTTTGTGCTGCGGTTCCTGAAGGTCCGGGAACGTCTGGCAGATTATGATAGCGGGATGCGCTTGATTGCGCGGGACCGGAGAAATGGACCTGCTGTTCCGGGCCGATGGTTTAAAAAGCATAGCGTGATCAGCGAAGGCCGGATCAATGGCCACAAGGTCTATGAGATTACGCCGAAGCAGACGCCCAGCAAGCACCATATTTTTTATCTGCACGGCGGCGGCTATGCTTTTAATATGGTGGTTGTACATTGGGCGATGATCAAGAAATTGATTAAGGCAACGGGCGGTAGCGCCACTGTCCCGCTTTATCCGCTGGCACCAGAGCATGACTGGTCCCAAAGCTACCCGATAGTGATGGAAGCCTATGAACGGGCGGCCGCCAAATATGGCGCCGAAAATATCACGGTAATGGGCGATAGCGCTGGTGGTGGATATAGCCTTGGGCTCGCGCAGATGCTGCGCGATCAAGGCAAGCCGCTGCCCGGAAAAATCATCCTGCTCTCCCCTTGGCTGGATGCGACGGCCAGTGATCCGTTGCAGGAGGAGCTTGAAAAGCATGATGTCCTATTATCTGTGCAAGGCGCCCGGACGGCAGGCCAATTCTGGGCTGGTGAGGGGCGTGACCCGGCGGCCTTCCCTGCCAGCCCTCTATTCTCTTCAATCGAAAACCTGCCGCCTATTGCGGTATTTTCGGGCTGCAACGACCTGTTATATTCAGATGCCCTGCGGTTGAAAGAAAAGGCCGAAATAGCGGGCGTTGATATTGCTTTCACTTTTGGTGAACAGATGCAGCATGTATGGATGCTGTTACCGATCAGAGAAGCGAAGCTGGTACGCGCACAGATAATGGACTTTATCGTGCGTTGAGGCAGGGGACAGGGACTAGCCTTTCAAGCTGCGCCCCCGTTCGATAACGGCAAGCCGCCGCTGCTCAACTTCTTCGGCACTCACACCGTCATTATAAGAGGTGGTAATTTGCTGTTCCAAAGCCAGCGCATCTTTGAAGTTACGATCATAGCCATCGCGAATAAGCTTCTTATAAGTGGAAAGAAATTCAGGATCAATTGTCGCCATATCCGCCGCGAGTGCCTTTGCTGCGGGCAATAATGCATCGGGAGCATAGACATGATTGACTAGCCCCCAAGTGCAAGCGGTATCGGCATCGAGAAACTGGCCGGTAAAGCTCAATTCGCAGGCGCGGGACAATCCGATGTAACGGGAGAGTTTCTGCGACAGGCCCCATCCCGGAATGATACCGACACGGGCATGTGTATCGGCAAAGCGCGCATTGCTAGACGCGATACGTACATCGCAGGCCAAGGCCAATTCAAAACCGCCGGTTATGGCCACGCCATTAATCGCGCCGATAACTGGAATTTTTAAGCTCTCTAGTGCGTTGCACGGATTACTTGCCGGATTTTGCTCAGTCGCGGCGCCAAGGCCTGATGACCCTAATTCCTTGAGATCAAGGCCAGCGGTAAAGGCGCGGTCACCTGCTCCGGTAACGATCAAGGCACGGATATCGCTATCGGCCTCAACATCCTTACAAGCATCATATAATTCGGAGCGCAAACCATGAGACAAGGCATTCATTGCCTCTGGCCGGTTCAGCGTAATGGTCGCAACGCCTTCGGCTTTATCAAGTAATATTAATGCCATTAATCATTGTCTCCGGTCTCATGTTTTTCAGCTAGTTTAGACGCTTTCATTTTCCTTCACCCAACGTGAAATACACCAGTATAATGAAATATTGGATGTGCCGAGGTGTCATATGCTACCGTATGTCCCTATGCGCTTTTCTTATCTAAGCGTCTTTTTTGATCGTTGGTGCATCATCACCAAGGTCTTCAAACCAGGCTTCGACATCCCCATTAAGCTTGATCAGCAACGGGTTGCCCTTGCGGTCCATGGTTTTACCAACCTGCACTTTGACCCAACCTTCTGAAATGCAATATTCTTCGATATTATGCTTACGTTCCCCGCGAAAGTTAATGCCGATGCCGCGTTCCAACAGTTCTCCGCCATAATATTTGCTGCGCGGATGAATCGCGAGATGATCAGGCGGCGTGTCCGTGCCGGATTTGGATTCTGCCGGGGCTTCTTTTTCCGGTTCAATCGGGGTGTCGGTCATAATATCATTCTTTCCAAAAAAGGGTTGCGGCGCTTTGCCACAACCCTATCGAAAATCAAGTTCTACCATTTGCTATATTGGATATGCGGTTGCATTCAGTTGAAGACATCACCAACATTGTCGCTCATTTTCGGATCGGGTCCAAAGCGATTTTCGCCCTTGTTGCCATCTAGGCACATGAACACGAGAACGATTAGCCCGCCAATATAAGGAACGAAGCTTAGCAGAACGAACCAGCCGGATTTGTCTTGATCATGAAAGCGCCTTACTTGCACGGCTAGAGCGGGGACGAGGATCGCCAAGGAATAGATACCAAGCAATCCGAACATTAAACCGCCGCCAAGGGACGCTGCACCGGCTTCATCGGGCGTAAAACCGCCTAGAACACCGCCGATAATGGCTAAGCCAAACATCACAATAATATTGAAAAGCACGAACATCCAATATTCTTTGCGGCGCGATCGCCCGCTAAAATCCGCATAACGTTTTAGCGGCATTAACATCCATTCCATCGGTCTTCCCCTCTATGCTATTAGTTTCCAGAGCCTAAGCCGCTCAAAATGAAAATCAAGCGCCTATTTCAAGCTGTTGCCGGCACAATGCTTTATAGCAAATCGACGGAAATCGTGACGGCAATCCGCACAATGCTCGCCTCATATCAGGTTTAACCGAGGGCTGGATCATATGCTAGGTAAGCGGGGCAGGGTCGGCTACGCTCGCGCTGCGTTTCCAGCTGTAGCGTCCAAACAATAAAAAAGGCGGCCTTAACAGCCGCCTTTTTTTATGCCGCCGATGCCTGACGTGACGCTTTCTTGCGATCATTGGGATCGAGATAGCGTTTGCGCAGGCGGATGTTCTTCGGTGTGACTTCGACCAGTTCATCATTGTCGATATAGGCAATGGCCTGTTCCAGCGTCATAACCTTCGGTGTGGTCAGGCGGATGGCATCTTCCTTGCCCGAAACCCGGAAGTTGGTCAGAGCCTTTGACTTCATCGGATTGACGTCGAGATCGCCTGGCTTGGCATTTTCACCAATGATCATGCCCTCGTAAACCGGTGTCTGCGCGCCGATAAACAGTACGCCGCGTTCTTCGAGCATATTCAGAGCATAAGCTGCGGTGTTGCCGGTTCCATTGGACACCAGCACGCCAACCGGACGGCCTTCGATAACGCCTTTATATTCGCCATATTTCTCGAACAGGCGGTTCATCAGGCCGGTACCGCGCGTGTCAGATAGAAACTCGCCATGATAGCCGATTAATCCGCGTGAAGGTGCAGAGAAGGTCAGACGGGTCTTGCCTGCACCAGAAGGGCGCTGTTCTGTCAATTCTGCTTTGCGGCGCTGCATTTTGGAAACAACCGTGCTGGCATATTCATCATCCACGTCGATGACGACCGTTTCATAAGGTTCCTGGCGCTTGCCATTTTCTTCGCGGTATAAAACGCGCGGGCGGGAAATGCCGAGTTCGAAACCTTCGCGGCGCATCGTTTCGATGAGGACGCCCAATTGCAATTCGCCGCGGCCAGCGACTTCAAAGCTGTCTTTATCTTCGCTTTCGGTCACTTTGATCGCAACATTCGATTCTGCTTCGCGTGCAAGTCGGTCGCGGATCACACGGCTGGTAACCTTGTCGCCTTCACGGCCAGCAACGGGGCTGTCATTGACGGCAAAGCGCATGGACAAGGTTGGTGGATCAATAGGTTGTGCAGCAATAGGTTCTGAAACAGAAACATCACATATGGTGTTGGAAACGGTTGCCTTTGTCAGGCCTGCAAGGGAGATAATATCACCCGCCTTGGCACTTTCAACGGGAACGCGTTCAAGACCGTTAAACGCCATGATCTTTGTCGCACGGCCAGTTTCAACAACCTTACCATCCATATCAATCGCGTGGATCGGCATGTTGATATCGATTTTTCCGCTTTCAACCTTGCCGGTCAAAATACGGCCAACGAAATTGTCGCGGTCAAGCAGCGTGACAAGAAATTTAAATTCAGCATCCGGATCAACGTCAGGCTCTGGCACATGTTCAATAATTTTGTCGAACAAAGCAGATAGATCGCCTTCGCGTACATCTGGTGTCTCGCCGGCATAGCCATTACGACCACTCGCATAGAGTGTCGGGAAATCAAGTTGCTCGTCATTGGCGTCGAGATTGACGAAGAGGTCGAACACTTCGTCGAGGACTTCTTCCGCGCGGCCATCAGGACGGTCAATCTTGTTCACAACAACAATTGGCTTCAAGCCGAGAGCAAGCGCCTTGCCGGTGACGAATTTCGTCTGTGGCATAGCGCCTTCAGCGCTGTCGACTAGCAAGATAACGCCGTCGACCATGGACAGGATGCGTTCTACTTCGCCGCCAAAGTCGGCGTGGCCCGGTGTATCGACAATATTGATCCGTGTGCCTTTCCATTCGACACTGGTACATTTTGCGAGAATCGTAATGCCGCGTTCTTTTTCCAGATCATTGCTGTCCATCGCGCGTTCTTCGACTCGTTCATTGTCTCGGAATGTACCGGACTGGCGGAAAAGCTGGTCCACAAGGGTTGTTTTACCGTGATCAACGTGCGCGATTATTGCAATATTGCGAAGAGACATATTAGATTCTGCCGTATAGAGAGGAAAGGGGGGCACTTGTGCCGGACCTTATAATGCGTGCGCCCTTAACCTGTTTACTGCTGCGCCGCAACATTAGAAAATGCGTCTTTTTACGGTTGGCGTTGATCTGAAATTGGTTTGTACCGAAAATCCTTCAATTGATCAGGTCGTTAGGGAAGGGTTAGCAGGGTTTTCTCGCGGCTTTATAAATGTCGCTTACGGGGTGATAAAACATCAATTCTGCTATTAGTAATTACCGCCAAATCGGCTAGGGCACCGCGATGACATCATTTTTTCAAGTTTTACGACAGATTGCGTCTGATCGTTTCATATGGCTTTTGTCTGTAGCTGTTATTATCGCGTTGTCATTGCCGCTCAGCACAAACTTAAGCGGTATTGGCAGTATTGTTTCCTCCGCCGGTATTTTTCTGATCTTTCTACTGCACGGTATCAGGCTGGAGCGCGCCGAGGTTGTCGCCGGATTCAAAAATATCCGCCTACAAGGCGCGATTTTTGCTTTTGTATTTGGTGTAATGTTGATTGCCGGGCTGGCGCTGTCCAAAGTGACGGATAATTTCCTGCCACATGATCTTGCGCTTGGCTTTCTGTTTCTGGGCGTACTGCCATCGACAGTGCAATCGGCGACATCCTATTGCGCAATCGCACGCGGCAATGTTGCTGGGTCTGTCGTAGCATCGGCATTTCTAAATCTGTCGGGCGTGTTCATTGCCCCCTTGATGTTCGCGTTGCTGGCCAGCGCGGCGGGTGTGTCGATCACCACAGATGCGTTCGTGCGGATATTGGCAATATTATTGCTACCCTTTGTTATGGGCCAGTTGATTCAGCGTTGGACGCGCCCGTGGGTGATGAAAAACAATGGCCTGATCGGCTGGATGGACAAGATCGTGATCGCGATGGTGGTTTATATTTCTTTTTCCGGTGCCATTATCGCTGGGACATGGTTTCAAATCGAAGCGGGACAATTTGCCGTGATGGCAGCCGCGCTGGCCGTATTATTGGCTATTGGTTTTGGCGGAGCATGGATGCTGGGGGGATGGCTGCAACTGGTGCGGGGCGACCGTAAGACGCTGCTATTCTCTGGCGCGCAAAAAAGCATTGCCATTGGCGCGCCTTTGGCGGCCATATTATTTCCGCCAGATAGAGCGGGTCTGATATTGCTGCCGCTGCTTATTTATCACCTGACACAGTTGATTATTTCGGCCCCGGTGGCGCTACACCTCGGCAAGGATGACGCTATAGCTCCCTAAGCGCCTGCGCAGGTTTAGCGGACAGGACGGGGATCGATCCTAATAGACCGATACCTAGTGTCACGACGGCCCCAAGCCCCAGCGTCATCAAAACCACGCCCCAATCGGGTTGCCAGGTAAATTCAAAAATCTGAGTAATGACAAACCATCCGCCCAGTAGGCCAAGGCCCAATGCTACGGCGGAGAGTAAAAGGGCGAGGGCTGCATATTCAATGGCCTGTGCCGACAATATCTGGAACCGCGTTGCGCCCAATAGCTTTAATATCACGCTGTCATAAACTCGTGATTGGCGGGAAGCGGCAATGGCCCCGATCAAGACAGCAATGCCGGAGAATATCGCAATCGAGGCGGCAGCACCGATGGCGGTTGCCATCTGGTCCAATATCGTACCGATTTGAGATGCGATTTCTTTGACCTTTATCATCGAGATGGAAGGGAAGTTCCGTGGTAGACTGCCGAGCAATCCGTCTTCTCCGGCTGAATCCATTTGTATGGTCGCCGCAACATTATGCGGCGTTCCGGCCAGCACATTAGGCGGGAAAACCAGCACATAGTTAAAGCCGAAATTCCGCCAGTTGACGGTCCGAAGCGATGCAACAGTCGATTTGATTTCCACACCTAATAGGCTGACGGTCAGGCTGTCTCCGACTTTCAGGCCCAATGCTGCGGCCTGTTCTGAATCGACCGATATGAGTGGTGGGCCATTATAATCCGCCGGCCACCACTTGCCTGATTCTATTTCACTGCCTTCCGGTATGTCGGCACTATAAGTAAGCCCGCGATCTCCGCGTAATACCCACGCACCTTCGGGAATTTCTTCCAGCTCGGAAACAATCTGCCCGCCATATTCGGTGATGATCCCGCGCAGCGTTGGTACGATGTTTATTTCGGCATCGCTGGCGGTGGCTTGGACGGTGGCTTTAAATTCCTCGGCGCGCTCTACGGGTATATCGAGGACAAAGAAATTGGGCGCTTCTTGGGGAATGCTCAACCGGATTTCATTCGTCAAACTGGTCTGGATCGCGGCCAGCGTGGCAAATAAAGTCAGGCCTAGCCCCAATGCCACTACTAACTGCCCGGTCTGTGCGCCGGGGCGATGTAGGTTGGTCAACGCCAGCCGGAATAAGGGCTGTTTGGGACGCGGCGCTTTGCTGGCGAGCCAGCGTATTGCTATGCCCAGCAGGCTGAGCAATAATAATATACCCAGCGCCGCGACGATGAACCACATGGAAAAAGCCGGTTCGTCGGTGCTACCAACTGCCAGAGCCACAATGGCGGCGATAGAGAACCCGACGGCAATCCATGTCGGTCGGTCGATCAGACGCCATGACCGGCTGTCACCGCGAAATAATCCCGCCGCCGGAATCAGCTTGGCCCGCGACAATGGAGGCAGGGCAAAGATCAAGGCGATGAGCAAACCATAAGCAGCGCTGACAATCAGTGGCAACGGATATAGGGCAAATTCCGGCTTAATCGGTAAGATATCGCCCGCCACCTCTATGATCACAAGCGGTGCAATGGCCCCGACAATGAGGCCAGCAAATATAGCGACCAAAGAGACGGCCAATATCTGGAGCATATAGATGCTAAAAATCATCCCGCTATCCGCGCCCAATATTTTGAGCGTCGCAATCGCGCCTTGTTTTCCACGTAAATAGGACGCCACCCCGTTGCCAACGCCAATGCCCGCGATGACGAGCGACGTAAGGCCAACAAGCGTTAGAAACTGCCCCATGCGAACGATGAAACGCCGGGTACTAGGCGCGCCATTGTCACGGGTTTTTACTTCCCATGCCGCATTTTTATATTGCGCTTCCAGTCTGTCACCCAATTCGGCAGGGTCGATACTGGCCGGAAGTTTCAGGCGATATTTGCTTTCGAACAGGCTGCCCGGCTGGACCAAATTGGTCGAACGTAATCCGCCTATAGATGTAATCGCTACTGGCCCGAGGGACAGGCCTTCGCTCAGCCGGTCCGGTTCGTCACCGATTATGCCTGCGATAGTGAAGGCTGCTTCCCCAAATAGCAGCGTGTCACCGGTTTTTAGCGACATGCGCTGGATCAGGGCAGGGGTGACATAAATTTGCTTATCACTAAGCGGCGGTGCGATTGTGCCGTCTGCCAAAGTGAAATCACCATAAAGCGGATAAGGAGCATCCACGCCTTTTAATTCCACTAATTGCGTATCGCTGCCATCCGGTACCCGCGCCATAGCCTGCATGCGCAGGGTTTCGGAAACCGTGCCCGCTGCGGTGAGCGTTGCGCGCTCGGCGGATGAAATTTCGCGCTGTGCTACAGAAATTTCGAGATCGCCGCCTAATATAGACTGTCCGCGATTGGCCAGCTCATCCGTGATCGCACTGGTTAGGCTACCTATGGCTGCCAATGTTGCAACGCCCAGAAATAGGCAGATTATTAAAAGGCGCAGGCCAACAAACCGGCCCCGCAAATCACGTCGCGCGATGGTCCATGCTTTGGATAGATTAGCACTCACGCAGCGCTGTCTTTCTCAATCATGCCGTCCCGCAATTCGATAATCCGGTCACAGCGTTTTGCGAGATCGGGGTCATGGGTGATCATCAATAAAGTAGCTTTGCTGGCTTTCTGACGATCAAATAATAGTTCGATAATTTTCTCGCCTGTTGTCCCGTCCAGATTGCCGGTCGGTTCATCAGCAAAGATAATAGAAGGGCGCGAAGCCATGGCGCGGGCAATGGCCACACGCTGTTGCTCACCGCCCGATAACTGGGTGGGATAATGGCCGAGCCGGTCGCCAAGGCCGACCGCTTCTAGTTCGCTCGCCGCTATGGCAAAGGGATCAGGCTGACCATTCAGTTCCAAGGGCACAGCGACATTTTCCAGCGCGGTCATTGTCGGCAGCAAGTGAAAGGCTTGCAGAACAATTCCAACCCGTCCGCGTCGCGCAATGGCAAGCTGGTCCTCGTTCATCGTTCCAAAATCAGCACCCGCAATATTCACTGTTCCACCGCTCGCCCGCTCAAGGCCGGATAATATCGCCATGAGCGAGGATTTTCCCGAACCGGACGGGCCGAGCAGGGCAACTGTGGTGCCGGTCTTGATCGACAGGTTAATTCCGCCCAGAATATCAACCCGCGCATCGCCTTCCCCTAAAGACAGGGTGACATTTTGTGCATCAATGGCAATATGGGAATTAGGTTGTGCAGCATCAGCGGCTGCGGCGGATTTTTGAGACATGATGGGAAGGTATATCCAATGTTGGGCAGGTTATTGTCATATGGGTTTTGTATTGCAATTCTTCAACTTGTGATCGCATGTGGTCCGGCCGCAGAGCAAAATAGCGCCGCCGTCCCGCAGGAAGGAGCAGCCCAAGAGAACGCCGTTCAACCGGCTGCAGAAGCCAAAACACTCATCCTCGCGTTTGGCGATAGCTTATATGCAGGCTATGGTTTGGCACCGAGTGATGGCTTCGTACCGGATTTACAAAAAGCGTTAAATGATGCCGGACAGGATGTAAAAGTTCACAACGCCGGTGTTTCTGGCGATACAACGGCGGCCGGTCTCCGGCGGATGGACTTTGTGCTCGATAGCTTGCCGAGAAAGCCCGATCTGGTCATATTGGGGCTGGGCGGCAATGATCTGCTCCGTGGGTTAAAGCCATCGGAAACACAGGCCAACATGGAGGCTATGGTCAAAAAACTGGCAGACCGTGACATAGCGGTAATGTTGACCGGCATGTTGGCTCCGCCTAATTTAGGCAAGGAATTCGGAGGGCAGTTTAATGTCATCTATCCGGCGCTCGCCAAAAAATATGATATTGGTCTCTATCCTTTCTTCATGGACGGGGTTGTCGGGCGGTCCGAGCTGATCTTACCGGACGGTATTCATCCCAATGCCAAGGGGATTGATGTGATTGTGGAACGCATAACGCCCAGTGTTGAAACCGCGTTGAAAGAGTAGAGAGCCTATTAAAATACAGTGCGCGTTATACCCATATTTGCAATAGCTGTATTATTTTTATAATACAGCTGCGGAAACGCTTGAAAAGTGCTGCATTTGCATCCATTTATTAGCAGAAGGCTGTACCACTGACAGCGATATGGAGACTGAGCCAATGGCGACCGAAACGATTACCGCAACCGAAGAATTGACGCTGACCCCGCCGGAACCGGTTGTGGCTGTGTCTCCAACAAAGGCGGCCGGGCTTGTACCGGTGGGCGATGAGATTAAGTCAAAGCTCGAAGAGAAAGTCGATAGCTTTATCGACGATCTGGTGGCGCAGGACGAAAATAGCCCGGAATTTGGCAAAAAAGTTGATCAGATTACCAATATGGGTCGCAAGGAAATTGCGGACGCGGCAGGACAGTCTAACCGCTTTCTCGATCGCCCGATCCGGTCGATGGATGAAGAATCGGGCATCGGAGCCGATCTTTCTGAACTGCGCCGGACCGTAGAAGATCTTGATCCCGGCAAACGCGGCAATCTGCTGGCCCCGCGCAAGCTATTCGGGATTATTCCCTTCGGTTCGAAACTCCGCAACTATTTCGACGGCTATAAAAGCGCGCAGGGGCATATCTCGTCCATATTGACGCGCTTGCAGGGCGGTAAAGACGAACTTTTGATGGACAATGCGGCCATTGATGTGGAGCGTAAAAACCTGTGGGCCGCCATGGGCCGGCTGGAACAGATGATCCATGTCTCCAAGGTCATGGACCAGCGGCTGGAAGATAAAGCGGCGGAACTGGATGCGACTGACCCAGCCAAGGCCAAGGCGATAAGGGAAAGCGCGCTTTTCTATGTGCGCCAGCGGACACAGGATTTGCTCACCCAAATGGCGGTGACCGTACAAGGCTATCTCGCGCTCGATCTGGTGAAGAAAAATAATGTGGAGCTGGTCAAAGGCGTGGACCGTGCCAGCACAACAACGGTCAGTGCGCTGCGCACCGGCGTCACTGTGGCACAGGCACTTACCAACCAAAAGCTCGTGCTCGATCAGGTCACTGCGCTGAATACTACCACAGCAGGGATTATCGACAGCACCGGCGACATGCTGAAAAACCAGACCGCTGCGATTCACGAGCAAGCCGCATCAGCGACTATCCCGCTCGAAACGCTGCAACGGGCGTTCCAGAATATCTATGACACGATGGACAATATCGACACGTTCAAGGTCAAGGCGCTGGAAAATATGAAAACCACCGTCAACAGCCTGTCCGGCGAGATTGAAAAATCAAAAGGCTATATCGCAAGGGCCGAAGGGCAGGATAAAGCCGCGCTGGAAGCACCATCGGAAAACCCGCTAAGCGCGCTTGAGGAATAACACGCATGAGCGAAAGCAATCAGCAGGTTTATGACAATGCCGCGAACTATCTTCGTAGCTATAAATTTGCAGAATCCATCGGTGAGCGGTCCAAGGGCCTGAAGCGTGGTTATTTTCGTAAAAAGCTAGGACGGGCCGTGGTGGTTACGCTCGGCGTGCTGGTGGGCGCGGGTATTCTCGGGGGCATATTAAACGGCATTGGTTTTTGGGGCGTGATGATTTCGGCGGGCCTGATTGCGGGCGGTATCTGGGCGGCGATGAAATTCCCCCAAATGAAAATCCCGACACCGGAAACACTTGTGCAATCCGACCTGAAAACCTTGGCGGGCAAGACGGAGATATGGCTGGAGGCACAGCGTCCGGCGCTGCCCCCGCCAGCGATCAAGATTATCAACGATATCGGCGTGCAGCTTGATATGCTGTCCCCGCAATTGCAAAAGCTGAATGAAGCAGAGCCAGCGGCCTATGAGGTTCGCAAGCTAATGGGTGAACATCTGCCGGAACTCATTTCCGGCTACCGTGCCATTCCCGTGCCGATGCGCGGAAAAACCAATGATACGGGCAAGTCGCCGGATGAACAGTTAATCCGCGGCTTGTCGTTAATTGAAAAAGAAATTTCAGGAGTTACACGGCAAATTGCCAAGGGCGATATCGATAATCTTTCGATCCGCGGCCGGTATCTGGAATTAAAATATGAAAATAGCGGCGAAGCGGAATAAGGCTGTTTCGGCGGATTGATCCGCCACTTATTCAACCATGTTCGCGTAATTTCGCGAGGAGATGCGTCAACACAGCCGGATGTAGATCTTGGGAAAAGGCGCAGCCATATTCCTGAAAACCGGTCCATTTGATTGTTGCAGTGAGCGTTTGAATTCCCGGTAGCCGGATATAGACGGGTTTCTGTTCATCGAGATGGGTATAGCTTTTCATCTTAAATCCGGAGACGGACAGGTCCGATAATGCTGCCGGAAAAAGCTGGGAATTAGATTGCCGGACCAATATTTCGCCCTCAACAACGGCCCGCTCGTGTTTTCTGTTACCAAGCGGCGATATTTCAATTTTATCGGCGCTACGCACTGCTTCCATCTTCCCGTCCAAGCTGTTGGTCCTGCTATTGGAACGGTCATCCTGATGGTTATTGAAGGGATAATGTCAGAAACTTTCATTCTATAAAATGATCAGCACGATTATTTCAATGCGGGAAGGACAGGTAGAATCGGAAGCCTGTTCTACCAATCTGGCCGCTCAATGGTAATAAAGTCCCTGATTTCTGTCGATTGCGGACCCAAAGTGATTGGATTTTTTACACCTGGCAGGATGCAGATATCGAATAACTCAGTAATGGCGCCTTCGAGACGTAGCCATTGGACGATTTCGCCGGTTGCGAGCGATAATATCTGCACGCCGCACCATTGTTCTGCCTTCTTTTCCTTCAATCGCTCATCCAGCGTTAGGCCTTCAAAATGTCCATGGCGCGGTTTGGAAAGCGTGACAAAGCCGTGGTCGTTGTGAAATGCTAGGCCCCTTAAAAATCCGGGAAAAAAGGCAACTGGTTTGAACCAATGATTGTCCGGAGTCAGCCAGCCGAGCTCACCAGTACCGGAATTTAACAGCCACAAACGATCCGCGTACCATCGGGGACTGTGTGGCATCGACAGTCCCTCGGTCAATATCGTATCATTTTCGACGTCAATTATAACGCCGCCGTTTTTGCGGCAGTTACGCCAGCCGTCTTTGACGTCAGACTGTCCCACGGCACTGACATATTTGGGCTGCCCTTCGACCATAGCAAGCCCGTTTAGGTGACAGCGATCTTCGGCTATCACCTCGGAAATAAAGTCGGGTTTCCAGATCGGCTTAAAACTATGGGTAAGGCTTGATATACTCAGGCAATTATACCGTGTGTTGACGCAGATAATCTGGCCATCCTTGCGTAACCCAAGCTCGTGAATGTCGATATTGCCCGTCGTCTGCATATTGCGTGGAACATAGACTTTGTCATGCACGCAATTGGCAAGTTGCCCTGGCGCCAGAACATTTTCCATCCGTACGACTTGTGTCAAACTGCTCAGATAGATGCGATTTTCATTGGCTATAACGCCCATTGCTTGCGGATATATGGCTTCATGAATGGCCAGTTTGCCATCAGTCCCGCGGCCTACGAGATACAGCCGCCCGGTTTGATAAGAGGTGAAACCGATAGAAATATCATTTTCTGCCAGAAAACCGGCAAGGCCGGGAGAAAAAGTGATGACTGTCTTTTCGGCTTCTGTGTCCGTAGCCGCTTTATTTTTGTCCACATATACCCCCGCATTTAAGCATACATAATATTACGCCATTTCCAAACGACAAGGGCAACGTGCGGTTACCGAAAAATAGGATCTGGAATAAATTTAATACCGGTCTTTCCTGCCGCCGGTCATGCTGGTAGATGATCGTCTATGACAAAAGATCCTTTTTCGACCTTCGATAGCTGGTTTGCCAAAGCGCGCGAAACAGAGCTTAATGACGGCAATGCCATGACAATCGCGACGGCAGATGCTGACGGCCAGCCTTCGGCGCGGATGGTATTGTTAAAAGGGCACGGTCCCGATGGCTTTATATTCTATACAAATAAGGAAAGCCGTAAGGCATCCGACATTGCGTCCAACCACAAGGCGGCGATATTATTTCACTGGAAAAGCCTGCGCCGTCAAATCCGTATTGAGGGGAGTCTTTCAACCGTGCCCGACAATGTTGCAGATGCTTATTTTGCGACGCGCAGCCGGGATTCCCAATTGGGTGCCTGGGCTTCCGATCAATCGCGGCCACTGGATAGCCGCGCCACTTTTGAATCGCGGTTTGAGGAAGTGCGCGCGCGTTTTGATGGCAGGGATGTGCCGCGTCCACCTTATTGGTCCGGCTATTGCCTGACGCCGCAGCGTTTTGAATTTTGGCAAGACCGCGAACATCGTTTGCACGAACGGCGGATATTTGTCCGTGACGGTGATAATTGGAATGAAGGAATGCTTTATCCATGACGCAGAAAACACGATCTTTGCCCTATTTTCATGTCGATGCCTTTGCGGATCGGCCATTTACCGGCAATCAGGCTGCGGTAATGCCATTGGACAACTGGCTGGATGATGATGTGTTACAGGCCATTGGCGAAGAAAATAATTTCGCCGAAACTGCCTTTTATCTGCCCGATGATACCGGCGAGGCGGATTATGAGTTACGCTGGTTCACACCGGCTATAGAAATTGCATTATGCGGCCATGCAACCTTGGCCAGCGGCCACATCATCTTGTCGCAAAATCCGGATAAAGATCAGGTGAAGTTTCGCACCCGCAAAGCCGGTGTGCTGACCATGGTTCGTGACGGGGCGGGCTATGCGCTGGCATTGCCCGCCTATTCGCCTGCGCCAAAAGAGCTGCCGGATATTGTCGCCTTGGTCGGCGGTAGTCCGGTCGAGACGCAGTTTCATGCGGGGCGCTATAATGTGATCCGCTATGCAACCGCGGAGGAGGTTATGGCACTTAAACCGAATTTAAAAGCATTGGCCGCGTTGGGGAACGAGCAATTTATCTGTACGGCCTCTGGTACAGACACTGATGTGCTGAGCCGCGTTTTCGTGCCCGGCGGCGGCGTTGATGAGGATAGCGTGACGGGGTCGGCCCATGCGGTGCTGACGCCTTATTGGGCAAAGCAACTCGGGCGGGATAATTTCACCGCCTATCAAGCCAGCAGTCGCGGTGGCTATTTGCACTGCCGACTTGACGGGGACTCAGCATGGCTGGGCGGAAAATGTGTGACCGTGGTCGAAGGGACGTTCCGGCTTTTCTAATATAGTACGCAGCGGATAATCTTTGTAAAAAGGGGCTTTTCTACAAAAGCGCCGTTATGATATTTTACGCCCGTTCTATCTCAGTTATGATAAGTAGCGGGGCAATTGTGCCTGGCTGATAATGTCAAATATGTCAGCGAAAAAGACGATGGTTGACCAAATTTCTCAAATAGCGGTTTTTAGGAAATCGGCAGAAATTGTGGGTTCCTTGGTGTGAAGAATGTAAAATTTCAATGATTGTCGAAAAGTCAGCCACCAATCGGAAAGGCAGAAACAATCCTGCCAATCTGGTCGCTCATCGGCCGGTTCACATCATCCTGCGTCTTGCCCAACCGGACAACCGTTAGCTTCTGTTCCGGTGATACCACAATCTGTTGACCCAAATGACCAAGGGCGGCGAAAACCGAGTCCGGTGCCATGTCGGGGAATAATATGGGATTTCGGCCTTCGGGACGTTTCTTGTTCAGCCAGATATGACCGCCATAGGCCGGATCATTGGCAGACGATGTACGCATGAACTTGACCCAGCTGACCGGCAGATGCTGCGCGCCTTTTCTGGTGCCATTGTTGCGTAAAAACTCTCCGAATTTAGCATAGTCGCGGGCGGTGGCATGGATCAGGCTACCACCGATGAACGTGCCATTGGCATCAAATTCGAAATAGGTGCTGTCCATACCCAGTGGTTCGAGCAATCGACCGCGAATGAAGCGCATCGCGCTATCGCGGCGTGCCTTGGGGTCGGTGCTGTTGGTCAAAGTCCGTGTGATAATATCAGCCAAAATGATGCTGGTCGCGGTGCTATATTCAAATTTCTCACCAGGTTCGGCTTCCATTGGACGGGCCTCTGCATAGCCCGCCATATCGCCGGAACCCTCAAGAAACAGCATCTGCTGGGTATCGGCTTCGTAAATTGTTTTACCATTTTCTTCGGCATTTTCGGTATGATCAAGGCCAGAGGACATCTGGAGCAGTTGACGCAATGTGATATGACCGCGCGGATCACCCGGGCGTTGCCAAGCGGGAACGGGGGCAGGGTCGTCCAGCACAAGTCGGCCGTCGGCGACCAGAAAACCGATAAGTGTGCCGGTAAAGGATTTGGCCATCGACCAGCTAATGAATCTAGTATCTTGATCATAGCCTTCGCCATAGCGTTCGGCGATAATTTCGCCACGATACATGATCAGTAATGCACGGGTTTCTGCCATTTCAGGATTTTCGAACAAGGGAGAAATGAGGGCATCGAGCCGCGCCTTACTAATCGGGCTGTCATCCGATATATAGGCCAGCTCTTCGGCGGTTTTGGGCGGTGGGCCTGCCGGTTTGTCAGTGGCTCCACAGCTTGAAAGCAAGAGCGCGAGCGCGGACAGGGTGGCAATTTTAATCTTGTGCATGGGCATGGGTTGCACCAATAGATGCAGCCATGGCACCCGTAAATAGCAATCCCGAAAACTTGTCCAAGGCACACCTGAGCAAAGGTCGATTGGCTTTATATATGCTCGGTTTATTCGTGCTGATATTGGCCGCGGTCTTTGCGTATAATTATAGCTCTATCAAAGGGCAGCTTGGCCTCGGTACCGCCTATGGCGCGCGCGTTGCTTGCCCCTGTCATTATGTTGGGGGGCGGGATTTGACCGATTGTGAAAAGGATTTTGAGCCCGGTATGGAAATCGTTAGCCTGTCTTTGGATGCGGAAAAGCGGCGTGTAACCGCCTCTGTCCCGCTCATTGCTAGCGCGACCGCCGAATTTCGCGAAGGCTGGGGCTGTGTGATGCTGACCGAGGCCGAAGCCGACTAAATCGGTGGCTTCGGCTATATTCAGGCCAGAGCCGCCGTCAGCCATTCTTGTGAAACCGCACTGGTTTCTTCGATCCAACCGCCGCCCAGTACACGGTCTTTATTATAGAATACCGCAGCCTGTCCTGGGGATACGCCATATTCCGGGTTGTGAAAACGAAGTGTGCTTCCTTCCAACCGCGCGTGGGTAGGCTGTGCCATGGAGCGAACTTTGACCTGCATTGGTCCTTCGAAATCTCCGCCAATCCAGTTGATATCGCGCAGCGTTGCAGACGCGACCGCTAGTGCCTGTTTGGGGCCAACAAAGACGCGCTTGGTTTCGGGATCGATGCGAATGACATAAAGTGGTTCGGCTTGTCCGCCGATTTCCAGTCCCTTGCGCTGGCCAACGGTATAATGGATCAGACCTTTGTGCCGACCCATGACAGTACCATCTATATGTACAATCTCGCCATCATCATCGGCATCGGGGCGCAGCTTACGAACAACTTTGGCATAATCACCATCGGGGACGAAGCAGATATCCTGACTATCGGGTTTGAAAGCGACGGCGAGGCCCATTTCTTCGGCTATTTCGCGGACTTGGCTTTTGGGCATGTCACCCAGTGGAAAGCGCAAATAGTCGAGCTGGTCTTGTGTCGTCGCGAATAGAAAATAGCTCTGGTCGCGTGCCGGATCCATCGCACGGTGCAATTCTGAACCATGCTCGCCCAAGACGCGCCGGACATAATGGCCAGTGGCTAGGCAATCGGCACCCAGTTCGCGGGACAGGTTTAACAGGTCGGTAAATTTCACACCCATATTGCACTGGACGCAAGGAATGGGGGTGCGCCCGGCCATATATTCATCGGCGAACACATTCATGACCGATTCCTGAAACCGGCTTGCGTGATCGAAAACATAATGGGCGATGCCAAGTTTTTCGGAAACGGCGCGGGCATCGCGAATGTCTTGACCAGCGCAGCAACTACCAGCGCGGCCTACAGCTTCGCCATGGTCATAGAGCTGCAAGGTAATGCCGATGGTCTCGGCGCCCGTCCGAGCGGCGAGGGCGGCTACAACGCTCGAATCGACGCCGCCGGACATCGCAACCACGATGCGCTTGCTGGTCATATCTTCGCCGAGCTGAAATTCACTATTGATTCGATCTGTCATGATCCACATCCCTTAACGATGAAGCGTGCGAAGCGCCAGTATTGCCGGAATTAGCGGCCAGATAGTCGGGTCACGCCCGTCATTGGTTCATATTGGGACGAAAAGGCCAATTGGAAGGAAGGATTGCTTAACTAGTCCTAAGAGCGCGTGAACACGGTCTTTACATTAGTTTATACCTTCGCTGCTAGATAACTGCTTATGGAAATGAACTTCCCACATAAGAGACTGGCAAAGACCAGTGCGGACGCGGATGTAAATGCAGCCAGCGCACATGATGTGCTTATTGCGCATGCGATCGCGCGTCAGTCTCTTTCTCCTTCGGCTCGTGCCTATATCGCATGTCGGAATGGGTCGGTTGTAAAACCAGCTCATGCGAGCCGGGGATTAGTGGAAGATCGGATCAAGTTTTTTGCAGGGGAGCTTCGACCAGGAAGCTCGTTTGCGAAGAGCGAGCGCATATTCGAAAATGGTCATTTTTGGCCGGATTTATTGCGTGGAAGTTCATCCGGTGGGGTGGATGAAGAGTAAGTATGAATGGGTTGTTTACCTTGGTGATTTAGTAGTTTGCAAAACTCTATGTCTACAAATGTAAAAACATTCGGCGATAGTGAAATGCCGCAAGGCGTATTTTTGAGGGTAGTATGATCGAGAACCAAATAATAAAACCGGCACAAGTGGTTGGCCCATTGGGGGAACCATTGACGATAGCAGATTTGCCGGCTCCGGGTACAACCCGTTGGGTGGTCCGGCGTAAGGCAGAAGTTGTTTCTGCAGTAAATGGCGGACTTTTGACGGTCGATGAGGTCTGCGATCGTTATAGTTTGTCGCTAGAGGAATTCGCATCTTGGCAGCGTGCGGTTGATCGTTCCGGTATGCCGGGTTTGCGTGTCACCCGGATCCAGCACTATCGGGATCTTTACGAGCGTCAGCAGAAATATTAGAGACAAAGATCCTGCGTAAAATATCAAGGCTCCGGGAAGAGATTCCCGGAGCTCTTTTTTTATCGGCTGGCTTCTGCCGATCTTTTGTATAGAATTGTCTTGGCAGGGAAAGAAAAGCTATCCCGCAAATAGTCAGGAGGAAGATATGGGTATTATTATAGCATTAATAGTAGGCGGTATTGCTGGTTGGTTGGCAAGTATGGTCATGGGAAGAGATGCATCCATGGGCATTTTTTGGAATATCGTGGTCGGCATAGTCGGTTCGGTTATCGGTAATTTTGTCGGTCAATATTTTGGTTTTAGCGGTAGCATTCAAAGCTTTTCGATTATGGGTTTAATCACTGCTTTTGTTGGCGCCGTCGTGTTATTGTTGATCCTAAATCTAATCCAGCGCGGACGGGTACGTTAACCGGTTTATAATTCATGCATTATACTGTTTTTAGAAAGGCTGGTCAAAATTGGGGCAGCCTTTCTTTTGTAAAAAATATTCCCTATCTGACGCTGTTACGGGGCTTTGGACTTTGAGTTTTCCAAGATCCGGTGTTCGGGGCTTGTCCCGGCTGATTTATTGATATAATACACTAGATATAGGAATTGCAGTTTTCTCCCTATTATTGGTAATTCTTTTTGTTTATTGCAGCGCAAAAGCAACACAAGACCCCCGGCTGAAGAGTATTGATAATGAACTATGAATCGAAAATTTCTGAGAAAGAGGTTGGCGTCGCGATATTGGATGATGGTGATGATCAGGGGCGCAGTAAACGAAGGCTAATGATTGTAGCTGCTATTGCGGTGGCAATCATTCTTGCAATTGTTGCCTATCAGTATTTCGCGGGTAGCGGTGACGGCGCTGCGGCAGATGCTGCCAGTGACAGTCAGGCGCCGACTGTCACTGTAATGATTCCAGGCAAACATGATGTCGTACGCACGATCAACGCGACGGGCACCTTGGCGGCCCGGCGTGAAATTCCTGTTGGCGTTGTTGGTGATGGCGGGCGTGTAACGCAGGTATATGTTGATGCGGGCGACTGGGTAAAGCCCGGACAGATCATGGCGAGCATCGATCGCTCTGTTCAAAATCAACAAGTGGCGCGTCTCGATGCATCGGTCGCATCAGCCAGAGCTGATCTGAACTTAGCGCAAGCGAATCTTGATCGCGCGACAAAGCTGGTCGAGCGCGGGTTTATCTCAAAGGCTGATATCGACAGGCTGAGCGCAACACGTGATTCTAGCGCAGCGCAGCTTAGGGTAGCTCAGGCACAGCTTGGCGAAACCCGTGCCCGCAACAATTTTTTGGACATCGTTGCACCAAAAGGCGGCTTTGTTCTCGAACGTAATATCGAAGTGGGGCAAACTGTTAGTCCGGGCAGCGGGACTTTGTTCCGCCTGGCGCAAAACGGCGAAATGGAACTGCAGGCGCAGCTTAGCGAGAGCGATCTTGCTAATATTTCAGTCGGTGTCAGTACAGAGGTGATTCCTGTCGGAACAAATAAGGTGCTGAAAGGTCAAATCTGGCAAATCTCTCCAACAATAGATGCGCAATCGCGGCAAGGCATGGCGAAAATAGCACTAAGCTATGATCGTGCGCTTCGTCCTGGTGGATTTGCCAGTACACGAATAAAAAGTGGTAGCTCACAGGCCGCTGTTTTGCCCGAATCTGCAGTACAAAATGATAGCAAGGGCAGCTTCGTTTATATCATTGATAAAGACAATAAGGTCATTCGCCGCGATGTTACAGTTGGATCTGTTTCTGCTGCCGGACTGTCCATTACATCTGGTTTGAGTGGAGCCGAGCGTGTCGTATTGAGAGCCGCTGGTTTCTTGAATCCTGGTCAAACGGTCAAGCCTATCGTCGAAAAAGACAAGGCTGCGTGAAAGAATAAATCATGAATCTTCGCAATATCTCTGCTTGGTCGACCCGCAATCCTGTTGTCCCGCTCGTATTTTTTATCGCGTTGTTGCTGGCCGGTTTGTTGAGCTTCAACCGGATGGACGTGGTCAATAATCCAGATGTCGAATTTCCCGCTGTCAGCGTTACTATTTCGCAGCCGGGGGCAGCACCAACTGAGATTGAAAATCAAATCACGCAGCGGATAGAGTCGTCCGTGCGCAGCATTAGTGGTGTTAAGAATATCAGTTCTACCGCGAGCGAAGGTAGTAGCCGTACCTTCGTCGAATTTGAAATTGGGACTGATGTAAACGAGGCGGTAAATGAAGTAAAAAATGCTGTTGATCAGGCGCGCGGGTCTTTGCCAGATGGCATATTGGAGCCTCAAGTCACCAAGGAAGATGTCGTTGGTGGGCCGATAGCATATTTCGCAGTCAAAGCCGATGATATGACCGTCGAACAGCTCAGCTGGTTTGTTGACGATACGGTAGCTAAAACATTGCTTAAGGTAGAGGGGATGGCTGAGGTCGAACGTTTTGGTGGCGTAGACCGTGAAATTCGGGTGATCCTGAAACCGGCTCGCATGCAAGCGCTGGGCGTAACTGCCAATCAGATCAACAATGTCTTGCGACAGGTAAATGTTAACGCGGCTGGTGGCCGCGCTGAAGTTGGCGGTACCCGGCAATCTGTGCGTGTCTTAGGGAATGCCGCTGATGCTTATACCCTTTCTCAAACGCAAATTTCTTTGGGCAATGGTCAAACGGTCAAATTAGGCGACGTCGCTGATGTGAATGACTCTTTTGGCGAGCGCAGTTCCATTAGCAAAGTTAAGGGCGTGGAGGTCGTGAATTTTTCTATGTCGCGAGCACGCGGTGCATCCGATGTGACTGTTTATGACAATGCTATGGAGCTTATGGACACTATTGTAGAAGAAAACCCCGGAGTTGAATTTATTCGCCTTGGTAGCAGTGTGGACTATACGAAAACTCAGTATAAAAGCTCAATGGCAGCCATGGTAGAAGGCGCGCTTTTGGCTGTTGTTGTCGTTTTCCTATTTTTACGTGATTGGCGCGCAACGGTTATTTCCGCGATCGCAATCCCTTTGTCAGCTATACCCACTTTCTGGTTCATGGATTTGCTGGGATTTAATCTTAACTTCCTCTCGCTCCTTGCGCTCGGCCTCGTTGCGGGTGTTTTAGTCGATGATGCGATCGTGGAGATTGAGAATATTGTGCGGCATATGCGTATGGGAAAATCCGCGTATCAAGCATCTATTGATGCTGCTGATGAAATCGGATTGGCCGTTGTTGCGACGTCTTTCTGTATTGTCGCGGTTTTCCTGCCTGTTGGCCTGATGCCCGGCGTTTCGGGCCAGTTTTTTAAAAATTTTGGGATCACAGTGGTGATTTCCGTTTTAATGAGTTTGGCTGTCGCTCGTATGATTACACCGATGATTGCTGCTTATTTCCTGAAATCCAAGGGCCATACCGAACATGGTGAGGGCGTGTGGATGGATCGTTATATGCGTTTGCTTGGGTGGTGTCTCGACCAAAGCGCTGCGCGAAAATATGCTGAAGGCGGCGGTCTTGGCCGTCGCTTTATCGCTAAGTTTTTGGATCACAGAATTTGGCTCATGGGTGTAGGGCTTTTCGCATTCGGATTGACAGTGGTTTTGTTTGTGATCACGCCAGCCCAGTTTCAGCCCACGATTAATGAAGATTCCAGTCGGGTGCAGATCGAAGTTGTACCAGGTACCACATTGCAGCAAACCGAAAAAATCGCTGATCAGGTTTCCGAACTTATGTACCAGCAACCGGAAGTGGAGCGCGCATTGACCCGCGTGCGGGAAACAAATGCAACCGTCTTTGTGAACTACAAAACAGAACGTGACAAAACATCCATAGAATTTGAACGTAGTATGGTTCCGCTCCTGCAAAAAATACCGGACGCGCGCATCTCTTTCCAATCACAAAGCGGCGGCGGTGGGACCGGACGTGATATTTCGATTATGCTGACCGGTTCAGACCCTAAATTACTAGATGAAACAGCCTACCAACTCGTCGAGCAAATGAAGGGCATCAAACTGCTTGTTGCCCCTAGAATTGATGCCGATCTTAGGCGCCCTGAAATACTGATTACACCATATGCTGATTTGGCGTCTAAATTGGGGGTTACAACTGCTGCCCTTAGCCAGACGATTCGTATCGCGACATTAGGCGAGATCGATCAGAATGCGGCTAAATTCTCACTCTCAGATCGCCAGATTCCTATTCGTGTGATGTTACCCGAAGAATCGCGCACGGATCTGACGACGATTGAGAACCTGCCTATTCAAACCGCAAATGGCGGTACTGTCCCTTTGAATCGGGTAGCTAAAGTCAGTTTTGGTTCCGGACCAACGACCATTCAGCGCTATAATCAAAATCGCCGAACCTTCGTAGGTGCCGATCTCGCTCCTGATGTCGTTAAGGGCGAGGCGATGACCGCAATCAACAATCTGCCAATCCTGAAAAACTTACCGGCTGGCGTGTCCAATGCACCCTTCGGGGAAGATGAGTGGCAGCAAGAACTGTTCCTCAATTTTATTATAGCTCTGATTTCAGGTATCTTGCTGGTATTTGCCACACTTGTGCTGCTCTATAAGCGTGTGATGTCGCCGCTGGTAAATATGGGATCGTTGGCATTGGCTCCGCTAGGTGGTATTTTGCTAGTCTGGATTGTAGGCCAGCCATTATCGATGCCGGTTTTGATTGGCGTCTTAATGCTACTTGGCATTGTCAGTAAGAACTCGATCCTGTTGATCGACTTTGCGATTGAGGAAATGCAGAAGGGCGTCCCAAAATATGAAGCAATTATGGATGCCGGTCATAAGCGTGCGCAACCTATCGTCATGACCACTGTCGCGATGACTGCGGGTATGGTTCCAACAGCCTTGTCGCTGTCTGGGGACGGTGCATGGCGTGCGCCGATGGGCACTGTTGTGATCGGCGGGTTGATCGTATCCACTCTTCTTACGTTAGTGATTGTCCCGGCAGGTTTCAGTCTTGCTGATGGGTTTGAACGACGCTTAGGCCCATGGTTGCGCAAGACACTGTTGACCTATAATCCCGGCGATGATGGGGATGATAAGATAAAGGTTCAGCCAGCCGAGTGAAGCCGCTTTCTTCCAAAACTGTGCATCGGGCAAATGGTTCTTCCGGAATCGGCTTGGATAGGAATAGTGCTGGTCGCGATATGAAAATTATTGCCACCGGCTTGCTTGTGTTGATGGCGGTGATTTATTTCACTACTAAATCCTATGAGGAAGTGCATCCTGCTCTGGGCTTCGTGCGTGCTTTTGCAGAGGCGGCGATGGTTGGTGGACTAGCGGATTGGTTTGCGGTTACGGCTTTGTTTCGCCACCCCATGGGCTTACCTATACCGCACACAGCGATTATTCCGCGGAATAAAGATCGGATTGGCGATACGCTGGCCAATTTCCTCAAGAATAATTTTCTGGTTTCACGGATTGTTGCGCAGCGGATGCACGGGATCGATTTGGCAGGTGGCGTTGGAAAGTTTTTAAAGTCACCCACAGGCGGGCAGGGACGTCTGCGTATGGGCGCGTCGCGTGTGATTGGCGATATTATTGGTTCACTAGATCAAGACCGACTAGGCAGCATGTTTAAGGGTGCCGTCAAGGCACAGGCCAGAGAACTGGATCTGGCGACGCCAATCGGGCAAATTCTGGAAGCCGTGATGGCCGAAAACCGGCACGGACCGTTGATTGATTCTACTATTAAATGGGCTTACCGCACGCTTGATGCCAATGAATATGTCATTCGCGCTATCGTCCACGATCGAGCGAATACAGTCATGCGCTGGACAGGTTTGGATGACCGGTTGGCTAATGAAGTGGTCGATGGGCTCTATAAGCTTCTTGCTGATATGGCTTCGGATCCAGAGCATCCGGTGAGGGCTAAAACCGAAGAAGCTATGGTACAATTGGCCCAGGAGCTGAAAAGTGACCCGGAATTGCGGCAACGGGTGAATGAGTGGAAGCTCGAGATCATAGAAAACCCGGCTATTGCTAACTGGATCGATGGCATGTGGGAAACCGGTCGTAAATCGCTCCTGAAAGCTTCCCGTGACCCTGAAGCGGCAATGGCCGGGCATTTTGGAGATGCTCTCATGCAATTGGGTAACAGCCTACAACAGGATCCGTTGCTCAACCGTCAACTCAATCGGTTCGGTCGCCGGGCGGTGGTTGGTGTTGTGGCCAGCTATGGCGATAATATCGTCAAACTCGTATCGGAAACCATCCGCGGCTGGGACGCGCAAACGATTACGGATCGTGTGGAGAATGCTGTCGGGCGAGACCTGCAATATATCCGTGTAAACGGTACGGTGGTCGGCGGCCTAGTCGGCGTTGTGCTTCACATTTTAGGCGATTGGATATAGCTTAGCGGGTGAGCAGGATCCTAGCTTGACCTGCAATTTGTGCCAGCATTGCAATAGACGGTCTTAGCGATAGTTGGGCGCGATCAACAATATGCCGGAATTGCGCTACGCGTCCCGCATTTTTATCTACCCAGCCTTCAAGGAATTGATCCATATTGTTGTCGCGGGCACGGCCTAAGAAATTCAGCCGCATTTGCTGAAAATCGCGAGCTAGTCCGGCAACGAGTAAACGGTCCCAAGGGTCTGACGGATTGATCCGCGTAGCGGTCATCTGGGCCCAGTCGAGCCCTAACAAACTACCCAATTTGGTGAATGCGGCCGCGACATCAACGGCATCAATATCTCTTTTTTTGGCGAGAAATGCAATTCCAGCCGCTCCGTCATTTTTATAGATGTTAGCCATTTTTTGAGCGATTTCATTAGTTGCACCGGCTTCAATCAATAGCTTAATCTGCTTGGTAGATTCTAACTTACCCTGTGCAGTAATTAGGTCGTCCACCGTGTCGTTCAGTTCCGTTACACCCGGCGCGAGCATTTGTACTGCGTCATCAATAAGGTCATCAGATAGACCAATGCGCATGAGGTCCGCCATATGTGAGCGGAGTACATAAGCGAACTGGTCAAAGAGCAATAAACGGACATTCTCGGTTATTCGGGCATCTTCGAGTGATGCCCATAGCTTGTCGGCATGAAATAGGCGCTCCGCCATGACGAAAGCAGCTGCAACTTCACCGAGCGAGCGTCCTTCTTCCTCAGCCAGTTCAAATGGGTCGATAAGGCCGAGCCGGTTGATCATCCGGTTTGCCAATTTTGTTGCTATAATTTCTTTGCGTAATTGATGGTTAAGGATTGCATCTTTGTGCTTTGCTTGCATTTCGCTCGGGAAAGCGTTGAGCAATTCCACATTCAGTCCGGGATCATTACCTAAATTGCTATTTTCTATCGCTGCTTGCAATGCAAGTTTTGCCGTGGAAATAAGCACCGCAAGTTCTGGCCGGAACAGGCCTTGACCTTCTTGTCCACGGCGGATTAGGTCTTCATTGGCAGCTAGACCTTCTACAGCACGGTCGAGATTTCCCTGCTCCTCGAAAAATTCTATCAATCGGATATAGGAAGGCAATGTCTTCTTGCCGCCTATTTCCGCAATAGACAGGCCTAGTGCCTGAAGGCGGTTGTCCTCAAGAACCAGCGTTCCGACGTCCTCTGTCATCGTTTCAAGTAGCTTGTTCCTAGCCGCAAACTTGAGCTTGCCATTTTTCATCGCGGCATTGAGGGCGATCTTTATATTCACTTCATTATCGGAGCAATCGACACCGGCACTATTGTCGATAAAATCGGTGTTTATCCGGCCGCCTTGTGCGGAAAAATAAATGCGTCCAGCCTGTGTGACACCCAGGTTAGCACCTTCGCCGATGACTTTAACTTGCAATTGTTTTGCATCAACGCGGATTTTGTCGTTGGACGGATCACCTACTTCGATATGGTTTTCGCTCGGTGCCTTGATATAAGTCCCGATGCCGCCAAACCACAAAAGGTCGGCTTTACTGGTTAAAATGGCTGACATGAGGCGTGAAGGCGTTACTTCTTTTTCACCAGAAAGACCTAAAAGAGCTGCAATTTCCTTGTTTATTTTCAACGTTTTGGATTGACGTGAGAATACTCCACCACCCTTTGAAATCAGGCTTTTGTCATAATCTTCCCAACTGGAGCGAGGCAGATCGAACAGGCGCTTGCGCTCATTCCAACTTGTCGCCGGATCAGGATTGGGGTCGACAAAAATATGGCGATGATCAAAAGCGGCCACAACGCGAAGGGTCTTGGATAAAAGCATGCCGTTTCCAAACACATCGCCCGACATATCGCCAACCCCGACCACTGAGATGGGCTCCTCCTGAACGTCAACACCCATTTCTGCAAAATGGCGCTGTACCGAAATCCATGCACCGCGTGCGGTAATCCCCATCGCCTTGTGGTCATATCCATTACTGCCGCCACTTGCGAAAGCATCGCCTAACCAAAAGTCGTTTTCGATCGCAATGGCATTGGCAATGTCAGAGAAGCTGGCAGTACCTTTGTCGGCCGCAACGACGAAGTAAGGATCATTATCGTCCAGTCGAATGACTTGTTCAGGCGGTATCACTTCATCATCTTTGATGTTGTCGGTTATCGATAACAAAGTGCGAATGAATATTTTATACGAGGCGATGCCTTCTGCGATAAATGCATCGCGGTCATCTCCCGCAGGCAATTTTTTGGCATAAAATCCGCCCTTTGCACCTGTCGGGACAATGACAGCATTTTTAACCCGCTGGGCTTTCATTAGCCCTAGGATTTCCGTGCGAAAGTCATCGCGCCGATCCGACCAACGAAGCCCGCCTCTCGCGACTGGGCCAGCGCGCAAATGAATGCCTTCGACCCGGGGGCTATAAACGAATATTTCGCGCCACGGCACCGGAGCGGGTAAGTCGGGAATTTTTGCGCCCTCAATTTTGAATGCGAGCGCTTCGCTGGATTGCGGCGCGAAGGCGTTTGTTCGCAAAATAGAGTCTATAACTGCCCGGAATAGCCGTAAAATTCGGTCGTCATCAATCGCATCAACTTTAGCTAATCCGCCTTCAATGTCCTTGGCCGCATCTGATATGTTTGTGTCGCGATCGCCGACAAAATTTGGGTCATGCAAGGTTGCGAACAGCCGCACCAGCGCCCGCGTCACATCGGCTGCTTCTACCAGTGCTTCGACAACGGTGATCAATCCATAACTTAAACCCGTTTGGCGCAAATAGCGGAACCATGACCGGATCCACACCGTCGATTGGGCGCTTATTCCCGTGGCCGTGATTAGCTGGTTAAAGCTATCATTTTCCGCCACGCCCTCCAAAACATCGGTAATGGCATTTTGTATTTCAGACGCACGGGCAATTAAATCGTCACGGGCATCTGGATTGCGCAGCACCAATTTGAAATCATGGATATAACCGAGGCGTCCTTCATCGAGGGGGGTTGGCATCTCTTCTAGAACAGAAAAACCGAAATTTTCGAGGGTTGGAACGGCATCGGATAACGGCAAAGCGCCGCCAAGATGATAGATTTTCAGTCTCAGCAAATGGTCTTCGTCACTATCTAAGCGATAGAGCCGCGTCGATTTTTGCCCGCCACGTTCTAATTGAAAGAGCCGCATAATATCGCGGGAGGCTTCCATCGCGCCGTAAGTTGATTGATAGGTGCCTGGGAAGCAATCGGCATAGCGTTGGGCTAGCACAGCAGCGCGGTTCTCAGGGACAAATTCGCCGAGATAGGCCTCTACTTTGGGGCGCCAGCCGCGGATCATAGTTTCCAACTGCTGGTTGAGGGTATCGGGGTTGGGGATTTTGCTATTCGCGCCCATTTCCAATATGTAGCGGAGCGAGGATATGCCGCCCTCATCCAATGTGTTAGACCAGCTTAAAATCGTGGCACCGGTGGCATCGGTCAGCAGTGATTCAATATTTTCGCGCCGTGTGGTCGATAATTGTTCGCGCGGCAGCCAAATAAATGCGAAGAGATGTCGATTCAGTGGTGACATCACACTGTGTAATTTTGGTCGTGGACGATCAATCAGAGACATGGAAATTAGAGCTAGTTTCTCAAGGTCTTCCTGCTGAAATGTGATCAAAATATCGTGGGGTAGGGCAGTGAGCGCGTGGGTGAGGGATTTTCCCGCATGGCCAGTGGCGGTAAATTCAAATTTGTCAAACAGCCTCGTCATTTGTGTGCGAAGGAGAGGGACTTTTTCTGGAGAGGTGGCCAGTGCAGCGCTCGTCCAAAGGCCTGCTGTTAAAGACAAGCCAACAAGTATGTCTTTATCGCGTACCGGGACGACAATTATATCCATCAACACATGTCTGTGGACTGTTGATATCTGATTGGATTTGATAATCAGAGGTGCTTGACCACCGGCTCTGAACCAATCGAAAGCGCGTTTTTGACTTTCGGAGGAAAGAGTCGGCCTTTCCCCTATACGCGAAGTACCTAGCTGATGCGTTCGTACACCTTGCTCATCGACGGTTTCGTGAGCCAATAAAGTAAAGTTTCTATCTAGAAACCACCGTAACAGAGCGGTTCCTTCTCCCTCTGGCAGGTTGTCTGCATCCTCGCTTAATGCAACCTGTAATTTAAGCCAATCACCGACAGCGGCGCCGACGTCGTTGAGGTTTTTGTGGAGCGACTTTTCCAAAGTCCTACGTAGTTTGGCGTCAGCCCGTTCTATCTCAACATAGATGATTGATTCGCATTTTTCACCTCTGGCAGGGTCATTGTGAATCGCTACGAGCTTACCATCATTATCCCTTTTAACGCCAATGACAGGGTGGATGAGCCGCTGTATGTTCAGACCAAAGCCGGCTATGGTCGCACAGACGGAATCCACCAGAAACGGCATATCGTCATTAATTATCGCAAGGCGTAAATGTCTTCGGCCTTTGGGACTAACAACACTTTCAAGCAACAATGTTGCTTCGCAGGCAGTCCGGTAAAGTCCGCACTCAAGTGCGAAGCGGACAGCTTCTTCGCAAGCCTTGTCGTCAAAATCAATATTTTCGCCTGGTAACGCGCTTCCCTGAAAAGCCGCGATCAGCGCTGTCTCAAGCTTCTTATCAGCAATCGATGCGGTTGTTTTTACTAATTTCGTGTCGCGGCTACCAGTCATGGTTCCCCCAAATATATCGGTCCGGTCAGCGGCACCGGCAGTTTGGGAATCTTATGGGCCGATAATCGGTGATGCTCAATAGCGTAGAGCAAGCAATTGCGATGCGGATGAACAATTATAAGATAAGCGTGATATAAAAGTTACATTTGAAATCAATGTCATCCAAGGCGGTTGCTATATGTTCGTTTGTTTCAGCACTTTGTCAGTCAATTTCTGATCACCCAAGACGGGCCCAACAATGGATAGCTTTCCGTGATCATCCCGCCGGGCCACGAGGACAACAAATTCTGCGTCACCCGCATCAATATCGTTTAAATGGCGGCTTGGCGCATTACGCAGCCGCTCCAATAGGGACTCATTCTGTTCAACACGACCAGATAATTTGGGCTTGGGCTTGCGTGCATCTCTTTCTGCATAGACGATGGCTTTCAGGCCACCACCCTGATTTTCGAGATAGACTGCAAATAACCCCTTGGCGATGCCAGCTTGTGCCGCAAAGCGTAACGCGGCGGCATATTCTGTCAGCCTGGTTTTATCATAATGGGCACCAAAGACTAATTTAACAATGGGAGTCATCGGTGCACGGGCCTGCGCTTTTAGTCCGGAATCTTCGAGCAATGCCGCGTAGTCTTGCGGATGCTCTTGTGTCATCAGATAGAAATCATAGGCTTGGCCCAGGGCGTTATAGAGCGTGGCACGGCTACGTTGTTCGCTATGCGCCGCATTATCAGCGCAGCTGCGTGCTGCGACAAGCCAGTCAGCAAGACTGCCGTCTTCACCTGGCTGATCGCTGATATCATCAAGATCAATGTGGATGCCGCCGATCAGCGCGTCCGATGCTGCCTTTGCGTCTGCAGCGGTCAATTCTAACCGATTGGATGTTGGGCCGTCAGCCCAGATAGGCCCGGTCTCGGTTTTCGCAGGAGCGGATCGCATGGCTTCGGCCACTTGATTTTGAAGTTCTTGAGCATAATCGTCTTCGACAACTTCTTTCCAATTGATCACGCCATAGATGAAGTCAATAGTATCATCATCGGTTGAAAAAGGCAGCAATATGCCGCGATACATGATCGTAATTCCGCGCTGGTTTACAAATTCGGCCTCAAAGCCGATTGGTGCCTGATTGGCAATTATTTGAAGATAGTGATCAGTAATTCGTGACAATAGAGAGCGTGCGGGAACCTGATCAATCGTCGTAATGCTGTCATCTAATTCACATTCTTGACGAAGAGATTTTCCGAGAAACTGGATTGATGGATTTTCCACACCGGTGGTAAAATCAAGCAAAACACTATTCGGACCAAAGTCATCATCTGTTTCGGGGTTCAGGTCTTCCACACTTGGGAATTGCCGATCACCTAACAGTCCAGCCCAGAAATTATACGCCCGCACATGCATGCGTCGCTCGTCCTGACCGATGGCAGGCGGCGCTTCGCTTGTTACAACCTCTTCTTCATAGGCGATGTAATCGGGGTCGTGGCCATTGCCCATACCGCCGTTTTCATCCGAATTACGAAGATTTTCCATGTCTGATCCTACCAGTTCAAATCGTTTCCAGACTGTTTTGGGGCCACCATGGTAAATATATGGTAAATTTTTCGAACATTTCTCATGCGGTTATTTGTTAAAAGAACTGCAAAACGTAGCCAATGCCATTGTCAGGCTTGTCACCGGGCAGGCCGACTGTTAAAGGCGCGTCCGTAGACTGGTTTGCGAGACAAAAGTCCGGCCTTCCAATTATACGCCGCTTTAGCTCAGGTGGTAGAGCACATCATTCGTAATGATGGGGTCAGAGGTTCGAGTCCTCTAAGCGGCACCATTTTTCTAACACATTGAAATAGTTTGATAAATCAAAGGTGCTCTGTAGCCATAATTCAATTGAGACTACCTGCATCAACTGTGACGGGTATGGCTTCGCGAACATCTCCGGATTTGCTCCAGACAACCAGCCGTCATAGTCTTCCTTGTCTGATATCACCGGCATTGTTCGTAGAGATTTCAAACAGGGAATATAGACCTAGATTAACGCTTTACGTTCGGAAACAAATTGATCTACCTGTGAACATTGAAGTATCCGATCAAAGTAAATATTACAAATCGGTCTATGGTTTTTGAAGATTTTGACGACATCATCGCAATAGCTATCCAGTTGATGCCGACGCGAATGAATGGAAGGTTAGAGTATGCCTTTGAAGCGTAATAATGTGGTTGTTTCAGGTCAAGGCGATCAGGCTATGATATTCGCTCATGGTTTTGGCTGCGATCAGCATATGTGGACAGAAGTCGCTCGCGCGTTCGAAAGTGATTTTCGCGTTATATTATTTGACCATGTAGGGGCCGGAGCATCGGACTTGACGTCCTACGATGACCAAAAGTACGCCAGTCTAGACGGTTATGCCAGCGATGTCGTTGAAATAGGCCAGGAGTTAGGCCTTCATGGCGCTGTTTTCGTGGGTCATTCCGTCAGTTCGATAATCGGCGCACTGGCATCGATTCAGGCGCCTGAAATGTTTTCGAGTCTGGTCATGGTCGGTCCTTCACCTCGCTACATTGACGATAACAACTACGATGGAGGATTTTCAGAAGCGCAGATTGAAGAGTTGCTCGACTTTCTTGCCGAGAACCACCTTGGTTGGTCAGCGGCTATGGGGCCCGCCATCATGGGCAATCCGGAAAAGCCGGAACTGGGTGAGGCACTGACAAAGTCCTTTTGCGCTACCGATCCCGCTATCGCTCGAGAATTTGCGCGCGCTACGTTCTTTTCAGACAACCGCGCTGATTTACCCAAAATTTCGGCACGCACATTGGTGATGCAATGTAAGAATGACATTATCGCACCTGAATATGTGGGTGAATATGTCCACGCGCACGTGCCGAACAGCGAATATGTATTGCTTGATGCGACAGGCCACTGCCCCAACCTCAGCGCTCCGGCAAAAGTAATCGAAGCGATCCGCGCTTTTGTCTGAACATAACAATATAGAAGACCTAGCGGATCTGTACGATAACGCTCCATGCGGCTATTTATCGCTTTCATCCGACGGTCATATTGTGAAGGTCAATCGGACCTTAGCTGATTGGTTACAACATCCGCCCACTGCCTTAGTTGACCGCCCCATTCATGACATCCTCAGTTTTGGAGGAAAAATAGCTTATGAAACCCATCTCGCTCCCATCTTGCTTATGCATGGCAGCGTTGGTGAAATTGCCTTGGACTTACTGGACACGGAACAGACCAAAATCCCAGTGATTGCCAATGCAGCAGAATGTCGCGCGAAGACGGGAGAACTTCTTTTTACTAGGCTGACGCTGTTCAAGGCAGCAGATCGCTTGACGTTCGAGCGGTCGCTGATTGAAGCAAAGGTCAAAGCGGAGCAGCGTGCCCTGGTAGAGCGAAAGGCAATCGAGATACGTGATCAATTTGTCGCTGTGCTGGGTCACGACTTACGCAACCCACTTGCCGCAGTGGCCGCCGGTACGCGTATGCTAACAAACAGCGGGCATCTGGACGCCCGCGACCAAATGATCGTCCACGAGATGGACGCGAGTTTGAAGCGAGCAAACAAGCTGATTGACGATGTTCTGGACCTTGCCAGAGGAAAGCTCGGCGGTGGCTTTGCCTTGAACTACAAAAAAAACCAAGATCTGCGTCCAGTTATCGAACAGGTTGTAACTGAAATTCTCGTGGTAGCTGACGACCGAGAAATTATCATTCAACTCGATGTTGGCGATCCCGTGGATTGCGATCCTGACCGGATCGCACAACTCGTGTCAAATCTGCTGGCAAACGCGGTCCGACATGGCGCGCCAGATCAATCGATTGTTCTTGCCGCCCACAAGACACCGAAAGAACTCATTATATCTGTGACCAATGGCGGCGAACCAATTCCGGCTAACGCGATTGGAAAGCTCTTCGAACCGTTCGCTAGGGGTAAGGCATTGAATAGTAACCAAGGGCTCGGGCTCGGGCTATTTATAGTTGATGAAATTGCCAAAGCGCATGGAGGACGAATGATCGTCACCTCCAAAAAAGCAGAAACCAAATTCACGTTTCAGATGCCACTAAAAAAGAGGGCCGGCTGACAGTCCTCAATAAAGCTGGTAATATAAGCGCCAGCTTTGCTGCCTGCTACATCAGGTGGTATCGAATGTCCGAAAATGGTGCGGAAGCTGAACGACAGTTCTTCTGTCTATAATGTCTCCTTCTGCGCCCTCAGCGGACATTGGACTTTCCTGATTTTTAGGCCCGCAATCGATAGACACTTGCACGTCCTATACCCCCCTGTTTAGCAATTTCAGCGCCGCCCATACCCGCCGTCCCTAATTCTCGTACCTTGTCGGCATCAATAGAAGCTGGGCGCCCTTTGTAAACACCGCGTAGTTTTGCCTTTTCGATACTATCACGTTGCCGCTCTTTGCGGATATCGGTTTCAAATTCAGCAACCGAACCGAGAATACCGAGAACAAAATTAGCCATGCTTGTCGTGGTATGAACTGCGCCTTGGCACCAATCAAAAAGTGACTTTAAAGCCCTGTTAGAGAAATCCGGCGGGGTTAGTGGAGCGCGCTAGAAACTGCTTTCGGGATATTACTGACCCGCTAACTTCAGGCCAAGTTCGAACACTATTCAATTTTTCTTTGCTCGCCCGAATATCCCTGCGTTTCTTATCCCTCATAATGGGGCAAACATTCGTTGATGAAGAATCTGTTCACTATTTCCCGGAAACCTTCATGTTCGGACTCAAAGTGCAATCGCGTCAACTTTACATACTCTTAAGCTTGGTTCGGCTCGCTGGAATATTGGTTCAGGCCACTGCTTAATTTCTTTATTTGCAGCGTGACCGGTGATCGCGTCAACGATGTTTATGATTATTAAAACAGGCCCGGATAAAAGCCTCCATCCAACAGAATCGATTGACCGGTTATAAATCCAGCATGTTCGCTGCACAGGAAAGCGCATGTCGCGCCCAACTCTTCAGGTCGGCCTAAGCGCTTGGCTGGCGAGTTCTTCAAATGCTCTGCCATCTCTTCTTCTAATGTCCGTCCGTTTTTCTTACCAATTGTCGTCAGGTTTTGACGTAGCCGGTCGGTATCGAATAATTCGGGGAGAAGGTTGTTAATTGTTACATTATTGCACGCAACCGAAGGCGCAATGGCTTTGACAGCGCCGGTAAGGCCGAGCCGCGCAGCAACGGAAAGACTTAGAACCGCCTTGGGTTGTTTAACGACGATTGATGTGATGTTGACGATGCGTCCGAAACCTTGGTCGACCATGCCGTCCAGATAATTTCGGATCAGGAATATAGGACCGATCATATTGCGATCAGCAGCAGTGCGCCAATCCTCGCGTTCGAAACTGCGCCAATCCCCTGCAGGTGGGCCACCGGCATTATTGATTAGAATGTCGATCGAAGGGAAGGCATCAGCCATTCTGTTGCAACCTTCTTCGGTGGTTAGGTCGCCAGCTAAGGTATCTACTTTGACGCCATGCTTTTTTCGGATTTCGTCGGCTGCTTGCTCGATACCTTCCAAGCCACGCGCATTAAGGACAAGATTCACACCGGCTTCGGCCAAGGATTCTGCTACGGCGCGGCCGAGGCCTCTGCTTGCCCCACATACAATAGCGCGACGTCCTTCTATTCCCAAATTCATTCATCACTCCTGATTAACTTTGCAGAACTGTGGGATAAGAAAATCGCACAGCGGGTTAGGCTCGTGCCCTGCCTGAATAACCATACTTGAATACTAACATGTTATTCGTTAGTCAATGATTTCACGGGTCGCATCCACTCTTGCTGCCGTTGGATATGCAGTATTTTACAAGGTCGCATATTCAACCTTGGTTGTTTCCCCGACCCAAAAATAATCAACAGCCATTTTGAGGCGTTAAAAATAAAGAGAATTAGGCACTTATGTCCCAGATTTTGTCACGCCGCGATATGGATTTCATCCTGTTTGAATGGCTGCAGGTCGATGACTTGCTCGAAAACCAGTTGTACAGCGAGCATGACAAGGAAACAATTCAGGCGACAATTGACCTTGCCGAAGCGATCGCGACTGATCATTTTCAATCAGCCAATCGTGTGGCTGACCAAATAGAACCGGTATTGATGCCGGGCGGTGAAGTTGCTCTTCCAAACGAAATTGGTGCCGCGCTTGCAGCTTTTGCAGAATCGGGTTTGCTATCTGCTTCGCAGACGGTGGAGCGCGGCGGGATGCAATTGCCTTTCGTTGTTGATCGCGCTGCTTTTGCATGGCTCCAAGCAGCCAGTCCGGCAATTTCGGGATATGCATTATTATCTGCGGCGGCTGCTAACTTATTGTTTGAGCACGGTTCCGAAGATCAGGTGGCAAAATATGCGAAGCCTTTATTGGCCGGCGTCGATTTTGGCACAATGTGCCTGTCAGAGCCACAAGCGGGGTCTTCGTTAGGGGATATCCGGACGCGTGCGGTTCTTGATGGAAACCGGTATCGTTTGTTCGGAAATAAAATGTGGATTTCAGGGGCAGACCATGGGTTGTCGCGGTCTATCACCCATCTGGTATTGGCTCGCACCGAAGGAGCGCCCGCTGGGGTTAAGGGGCTATCGCTCTTTATTGTGCCGCGCGATGTAGAGTTGGAAGAAGGGTCGGTTGTTCACAATGACGTTATTGTTGCTGGATTAAACCATAAGATGGGCCAGCGCGGTACGGTCAATGCTGCGCTTAACTTTGGTGAAGCCAAGTATAAACCTGACGGCGAAGGCGGAGCTATCGGTTATATGGTTGGAGCAGAAGGTTCCGGTCTGTCGTTGATGTTCCATATGATGAACGAGGCCCGCATAGGCGTTGGGATGAGCGCGGCTACGATCGGCTACACCGGATTTCTACATTCGGTAGATTATGCCAACACACGTATTCAGGGTCGTACAGCGGGCGAAACAAGTCCGGTGGCTATAATTGAGCACTCCGATGTTCGTAGAATGCTTCTGGTTCAGAAATCCTATGTTGAGGGGGCGCTGGCGCTTAATCTTTACTGCGCCAAATTGGTTGATGAAATGCGATGCAGTAGTGGTACGGAGCGCGAAGAAATAACGCTTCTGTTGGACATATTGACGCCGGTCGCGAAGGCGTGGCCATCGGAATATTGCCTTGAGGCCAATCGCCTCGCGATCCAAGTCTATGGAGGATATGGCTACACCCGGGATTTTCCGGTCGAGCAATTCTATCGTGATAATCGGCTTAATGCGATCCACGAGGGTACAAATGGTATTCAGGCGCTCGATTTACTGGGGCGTAAGGTATCGATGCAAAATGGCCGCGCACTGAAAATACTAGCGAGTCGAATCAGGAAAAGTTGCCAACGTGGGGCCGAAATTGGCGGTGAACCATCGCAGCACGCAGCACTGGTCGAGGAGATACTCGGCGCTGTGGTTATTCTTGTTGAGCGCATGGGCGTGCATGACGATAGGCAGGCAGTACTTGCCAACGCCGCTCCGTTCTTGGACGTGTTTGGCCATATGGTTATCAGCTGGATCTGGCTGGAACAGATAATTGCCTGCGACGGGAAATCAGGTGATTTCTACGATGGAAAACGCGCTGCTGCACGTTACTTCCGCCTATGGGAGCTTCCCCGTGCGATGAGCTTGTTCAACCGCTTGGACGAAGTTGATCGTACCTTCATTGACACTCGACCTGAATGGTTATGCGCGTGAACACCACTGTCACCTTAACTGTAAATATAATCGGCTTTGCGCTTTGTTGATGGGCTTCCTGCCTAATACAAAGCTACAAAGCTTGGGAATTTAAGATGTTGCGTGAAGTCACTCTCGATGCGAAATATACTGATACCAGTGGCCTGGTTTATATGTCGGGGATTCAAGCGTTGGTGCGCCTTCCTATGTTACAGCGCGAGCGGGATCGCGCTGCCGAGCTTGATACTGCTGGATTCATCTCGGGCTATCGTGGCTCGCCGCTGGGTAATTACGATGATGCTCTCGAAAAAGCGGAAAAACACTTGGCAGCGCAAGACATCCATTTTCTGCCGGGGATTAATGAGGATATAGCGGCTACATCTCTTTGGGGCACGCAACAGGTCGCACTTTCGCCCAAGGCGACGAAGCAGGGGGTTTTTGGGATCTGGTACGGGAAAGGGCCGGGGGTTGACCGGACGATGGATGTGTTCAAACATGCCAACGCCGCGGGTACATCGGAATATGGCGGTGTTTTGGCGGTGATGGGTGATGATCACGCCTGTAAATCATCAACGCTTCCGCATCAAAGTGACCAAATGGCTGCTGCTGCGCATATGCCGCTGTTAAATCCGGCAAATGTGGAGGAGCTAATATCATTTGGCCTTCATGGTTTTGCACTCTCGCGCTTTTCGGGTTGTTGGGTCGCGCTAAAGGCTACGACTGAAATCGTTGAAAGCAGCGCAGTTGTCGACATCGGTGCGATTGATTCAAATTCCTCCATTCCAACTGATTTTACTATTCCGGCTGGAGGCTTTGGCATTCGTTGGCCCGATACGCCAAACGATATGGAGAAACGCCTGCATGGCCCGCGAATGGAAGCGATTCAGGCGTTTGCCCGGCGTAATCCCGTCGATAAAACAATATTAGATAGTCCGCATACGCAGCTAGCGGTGATCACAACAGGAAAGGCGCATGGTGATTTGATCGATGCGCTTGCCGATCTAGGCATCGATATGCAGGCGGCGCAAGATATGGGCATCGCGATATATAAGATTGGTATGTCCTGGCCGTTGGAGCCGCTCGGATTGCTAAAATTCTTGGGCGACACGCGCCATGTGATGGTGATTGAGGAAAAGGATGCCTTCGTCGAGACGCAGATCGCTTCGCTTTTGGTCAATCGCGATGGTCACAAGTTGATGGGCAAAAAAGGTCTGGATGGCACGGTGCTGTTGCCGAGTTCGGGGGAACTGGATCCGGGAAAGGTCGCCGCAGCGTTGGTGCATTGTCTCGATTCTGCTGGTGTGAACATTGCCCCGTTACAGGAAAAGCTCGTTGAGATTAACTCGACGGCTGTGCTTGATGCATTTTCTGGTAAGCTCGACCGTGTTCCGTTTTTCTGTTCTGGTTGCCCGCATAATACGTCTACCAAGGTTCCAGAAGGAAGCCGAGCAATGGCGGGGATCGGTTGTCACGGGATGGCATATTCAATGCCTGATCGTAACACGTCTTTCATCACCCAGATGGGCGGCGAAGGTGCGTCGTGGATAGGGCAAGCGCCCTTTACGACTGAGGATCATATATTCCAGAATATGGGTGACGGGACCTATTTTCATTCGGGGCTTATGGCAATTCGCGCAGCTTCTGCTGCAGGCTCAAACATAACCTACAAGATACTCTATAATGATGCAGTGGCGATGACGGGCGGACAGTCACATGACGGGCCGATTAATGTGCCCATGATTGCGCAGCAGGTTGCGGCGGAAGGGGCTGCGCGCATAGCTATTGTATCGGATGAGCCGGAAAAATATGGCGGGACCTCTGCGTTCCCTGCAGGATCAACGATCCACCACCGGCTAGAACTTGACGCAGTGCAAAGGCAATTGCGGGAGGTAAAAGGACTTTCCGTCATCATCTATGATCAGACCTGCGCAGCCGAAAAACGGCGCAGACGCAAACGCAAGCAATATCCTGATCCACCAAAGCGGCTATTTATCAACGATCTGGTCTGCGAAGGGTGTGGCGATTGCTCTGTTAAATCAAATTGTATTGCGGTTAAGCCACTCGAAACCGAATTCGGTCGCAAACGACAGATTGATCAGTCGGATTGTAACAAAGATTATAGCTGCCTTGAAGGGTTTTGTCCCAGTTTTGTAACAGTTAAGGGCGGTAATGTTCGGCTAAATGTGGCGATGTCACCGGGCGAAGCGCCATCGCAAATCGTTCCTGAACCAGACATAGCTCCGATTAACGGGACCTTTAATATCCTTGTTACCGGTATTGGCGGTACCGGGGTCGTTACTGTTGGCGCATTGATCGGTATGGCTGCGCATCTTGAAGGGAAATTCGTTACCGTTCTGGATAATACGGGGCTTGCGCAAAAGAATGGGAGTGTATCCAGTCACATCCGCTTGGCGGACGAAAAGCGGCGCCTTGGTTCGGGGCGTATCGGCGTCGGCGCGACGGATCTGTTGCTGGCGTGTGATCTCGTCGTGGCGGGAAGTGACACGATTCTCTCACGCTTGTCGGCGGAACGCACCACAGGTGTCGTAAATGATGATGTAACACCTACTGCGGCATTTGTTACAGACGGTAGCATCGATCTTTCGGCGTCCCCGGACCGGCGTTCTATTGTCAAGCGTACCCGGCCAGATAGCGAATTCTTGCATGCAACACATATTGCCACGCGGTTAATGGGAGATTCCATCGCGAGTAACCTTTTCCTGCTAGGTTTTGCGTGGCAGCGTGGACGTATTCCATTAAGCCGCGACGCGCTTCAACGGGCGATTGAGTTGAACGGCGTCGCCGTTAAAAACAGTATGGCAGCGTTTGAATGGGGACGGCTGGCCGCGCATGACATGGGAACTATCAAAACTGCACTTGGCGGAAAGAAGGTATCTAGGAAAGAAGCTGTCGAGGATATTGATGGGTTGATTTCACAGCGCACGGAGGAATTGGTCGCCTATCAGGATGCGGCCTATGCCGATCGTTATCGAACACTTACGGACCGTGCCCGTGCGGCCGAAATGACGCTAGCTACCGAGCCAGGAGAATTGACCCGCGCAGTCGCGTGGAATTTCTATAAGCTGCTTGCCTATAAGGACGAATATGAAGTTGCGCGCCTCTATACTGATGGTCGTTTTGAGAAACGAATATCGGAGGTCTTTGAAGGTGATTACAAGATTGAATTCAATATGGCGCCGCCGCTTTTGGCTAAGCGTGACCCATCTAACGGACTTCCGCGTAAGCGGAGCTTTGGTCCATGGATGATGTTTGCTTTGCGTATATTGACAAAGTTCAAGAAATTGCGTGGTAGCACCCTGGACCCATTCGGTTATCAGGCTGAGAGGCGCAAGGAGCGCGCTATGGCGCGTGATTATGAGCAAAATATCAACGAAATTTGCGCGCAACTTAATGCCAAAAATTACCTGAAAGCTGTTGCTGCTGCGAGCGTTCCAGAGGGCATAGCTGGCTATGGCTATGTCAAGGACAAGTCGATTGAAAAGGTCGAAGCGGCAGCGCTTCAGCCTATTATGCATAATCTTCAGACCGGACCTGGTGCAGAAAAATCAAAAACAGATGAAGGTATGACAGTATGACACGAGCATTCGCCACCGCAATCGAACGTGGTTCTGATCGTCTCCATGGCCCTTGGCGGAGCCCACGTAACCTCCTTCAGGCCCAGACCTATGGCGGCCATGCCTCCGTCCATGACGATGAGACTGCACGTAAAATGGGGTTCGATGCTGCGCCTATCGAAGGTCCGACGCATTTCAGTCAATTTATCCCCCTCTGTACAGAGATTTGGGGCGACCGTTGGTTAGCCGAAGGATGCCTTTCGGTCAGTTATAAAGGGGCGGTTCTTGATGGCGAAGAGGTAATGGCCTTTATAGGTGCCCCGACTGGAGAAGAGCAACAACTGCCGATCTGGATGACAAAACGCGATGGTAGTGAAGTTCTGCGCGGCACGGCTTCGATTGGTATGGACGCACCGGACAGCGCACTTCAGGTCAAACTCGACAGGCTAAACGCACCAGACCCCCACCGTGTGATCTTTGGTCATGTGGAACCGGGCTCAATACGGCAGCGATTTGCGGCGCGCATCAGTTTCGACGACCCTATGGGTGACCTCTATCCGTTTACGCTGCGGGAAAAAAACGCAAATATAACAGAAGTTTCAAGTTATTATGGTGAAGGAGCGAAGACCCCGTGGGGTGGGCCTATTCTGCCTGTGGAAATGATTAGTGTGCTGGCCCATCATCGCGCGTCGGAAGATCCATGGCTACCTCAGAAAAATACGATCGACCTGTTCGTCGATCAAGAGATACGGGTGCTCAATGGTCCATTGATGGCGGATACTGAATATGAGGTCGAACGGACACTTGTTGCGCTTTCAGGCAGTCGCAGGACGGAGAGCTGTTGGGTTCGGTCAGATATCTATTTACCGGGACAGGAGAAAATTCTCGCTAGCGTGCTTCTCAACGTCGCTAGCTTTAAGGATTCATATGCAGACTATGAGTTGGAACAAGCGAAGTTAGTAGGCGGACAGTAGATGTTTTCCATTATTAACAACAGTTAAGTAATCCGACGAAATGGGGTTTGTGAATGGTGTAACAATTCCCTGCGACGGAGGTTTACAGTTCTGCGGACGGCAGTAATCGGACATATTATTGTAAAGCCTTGCACTTGTAGGCTATACCGCTAGATAGGTTGATTCCGGCAATCTAGAGGGAAAATGAACAGCCATGGATGAAGCACTTCGGCTATTGATTCAAGATTCCGAAAGACAGAAACGGATGATGAGTCGTAAGGCGATGAACGCCCCCACGGGCAAGGCTGGAGAGATCGCCGCCGAACTAGAACGGCGTATGATCCTTGGATATTATAAAACCGGAGAAAGCCTTTCCTTCAAAAAACTTGCGGATACATTTAACGTCAGCCGTCAACCGGTAAGCTCTGCCCTTGGGCATCTGCGTGCATGCGGTTATGTGGAAGTGCTACCGCAAGTCGGATGCCGGGTTGTTGAGCCCTCGCAAGAGGAAATGCTGGATTTCTTTCGTGTGCACAGCGCCATAGAGGCTGTAGCCGTGGAGCTTGCGGTGGAGCGTAAAACCGAAGCAGAGGAAGCGCAATTAGCCGCGATACAGCCTCCTCCGACTGCTGGACTTCATAATGTTGGCGAACGGGCGGCGTATATTAGTTACATTGATAGGTTCCATGATCAGATCTGGGCGATGGCAAAATCTCCCTTACTGGACGGGCAGTTTAGCGGCCTTCGTAATTTGGCCAGCTTTTACCTTTGGCAAGGTATCCATGAGCTTGCTTTTTCAGCAGCAGAAAAATTGAATGAACAGCGCAGCCAGATTGCCGAAAAGATCATCGCAGGGGACAAGAAGGCAGCTTCTCGCCTAATGCACGACCATGTCAATGGCAAACCCAAGCTGGTTTATCCTTAACCACACGACAATCTCAGCGATAAAATATAACGACGCGTTGATGCAATCAACGCGCGGGTAAACGCGCGAGCATGTGCTTAATCGACATGCTAATTATCACCAAATTACCGTTTGACCTTTAACATGCTGACATGCTAGATCGTAGCTACAATAGAGCTCTGTCGTTGAAGAGTTATTTTTTTGGTCGAGAGGTGTAGCCATGGTTGCTGTGACTGAGCTGGGATATATAGGGTTGACGGTTTCGGATCCCGAGGCCTGGAAAAATTATGCATCTGAATGCATCGGATTGGAAGTTTATGATGAAAATGAAGGGGATCGTTTTTATCTGAGAATGGATAATTGGCATCACCGCTTTGTTATGCATACAGGCGCTTCTGACGATCTGGCATATATGGGATGGCGGGTTGCTGGTGAGCCGGAGCTTCATGAGATGGAAGCTTTGCTTAAAGAAAATGGCGTTGAATATCGTGTCGGCACAATAGAAGAAAATGAAGAGCGTCGCGTTCTGGGTCATTTGAAGCTAAAGGATCCGGCTGGAACGCCAGTTGAAATTTTTTATGGTCCGAGGGTTGATTTGCATCTGCCATTTCATCCGGGTCGGCGCATGCATGGGCGTTTTGTTACCAATAATGCGGGGCTTGGGCATTGCCTGATCGCTGCAACTGATTTGGCGGCGAGCTACGAATTTTACCGGATGTTGGGCCTCTCTGGTTCGATAGAATATCATCTCGGTACGCCTAATGGGGTGATTAAGCCGATTTTTATGCACTGTAACGACCGTCAGCATTCTATCGCGTTCGGCGTCCCCTCTGACGGCAAGATGTTAAATCACATGATGCTGGAATACACACATCTGGATGATCTTGGTGCGTCGCATGATGTTGTTCGGAAGCGTGAAATTCCGGTAGCGCTGCAACTGGGTAAGCACGCAAATGATAAGGCTCTTACCTTTTATTCACAGACACCTTCTGGTTGGCTGATGGAATTGGGCTGGGGCGGGTGTAAGCCAGAGTCGCAGCAATCTTATCACCATCTTGATGTATTCGGACACGGGCCGGAGGCAACTGGCGTTGGTCTCGACGTAGAGCTTTGAGGCGCTTAAAATGATCGATCTTTCTGGTAAATCGGCAATCGTTACAGGCGGTGCCAGCGGTATTGGCGAGCAAACTGTGCGTAAACTCGCCGATCTGGGCGCGCGCGTCACAATTGCTGATGTCGATGAAGAAAAGGGTGCTTCACTCGCGGCCGAGTTATCAGGCGCTGGGAAAGACATGCTATTTGCGCGGACTGACATTTTGAAGGAGGCTGATATTGCGGCGCTTTCGAAAAATGTGGCCGATCAATTTGGTGGAATAGATATCGTGGTCAATAGTGCGGGTATTCCGCGCACGATTGCGCCAGATTTTGAAGTCGTCGAAATGGATGTTAATCACTGGAACACCACGATTGCCGGACATCTCACATCGACAATGTTGATGGCGAAATACTCCCTGCCCATCATGATTTCGGGCGGCGGTGGAAGCATTGTCAATGTCTCGTCATTGGCTTCGCTCGAAGCGACTATGGATCTCACTGCATATGGTGCCGCAAAGGCCGGCGTAAATCAGCTAACCAAAGAGATCGCTGCAACCTATGGGCGTGACAATGTCAGATGCAATGCTGTCATTCCCGGCGCTGTTCTGACCGAGCGTGGTCGTAAAACCATGGGCAAGGAAATGTTCGAACTTTTTGCAACGGAAACACCCCTTCCTCGTTTGGCGGAGCCTGAGGATCTAGCTAATGCCATCGTATTTTTTGCATCGGAAATGTCCGCGATGATTACGGGGCAAACGCTGACGGTTGATGGCGGAATGATGACAAAGCTTCCTTACTGGCTGCCTAAAATGCGGGCCAGCCGCGGACCGTCTTTCGATGAGGCCGCAGCGCGTTATTCGCCAGAATAGGAAAGATTAGGGAAATTGCAGGAGTCTTCCGGCGCGCGGAATTTGAATATGAAAATTTGTTAGGTTTCCTTCCAGTTTGGATTTGAGAGAAAAGAAATGACCATAACTAAAGACAGCATCATTGGGATGCTTCACGAAGACAAGGAAAGTGGACTTTTTCGCGTCAAGAGATCTGCCTTTATCGATGAAGAGCTATTTGATCTTGAGATGAAGCATATTTTTGAAGGAAACTGGATATTCCTTGGCCATGAGGCGCAGATTCCGGAAAATCATGATTTCTTCACGACCTATATGGGGCGTCAGCCTGTTATTATTTCTCGTGATGACGAGGGCAAGCTTGCAGGTGTGCTGAATAGTTGTTCGCACCGTGGAGCCCAGTTGCAAACCGAAAAATGCGGTAATGCGCGGCGCATGACTTGCCCGTTCCATTCGTGGACATTTAATTCCTCTGGTAAATTGCTGTCTTTCGGGAATTCTCCGACTGCTGGATATGGTCCCGGTTTTCTTAAGGCAGAGCTGGACCTCGTTCAGCTTCCGCATTTGGAAAGCTATCGTGGGTTCATCTGGGGAAGCCTTTCTCCAGACGTCAAAAGCTTGAGTGAATTTCTTGGCGAAGCAAAGAAATTCATCGACCTGATTGTTGATCAGGACCCAAATGGTGAGCTTGAGATTGTTCCTGGGCCGCAAACCTATACGTTTGACGGCAACTGGAAATTGCAGACGGAAAATGGGGTTGATGGATATCATGTGAACTCTATCCACGGAAACTATGTCGCAACCACAAAAAACCGAGTATTGATCGACGGAGAAAATGCGCGTGTAAAGCCAATGGATGTTGAGAATTTTTCAAAATATCCCGGCGGTTTTTATGCTCTTGAGAATGGTCATGTGGTGCTTTGGAACCAGTCCCCTAATCCGGAAATTCGGGCCACTTGGTTGCATCAGGACGAGTTGTCAGAAAGGTGCGGCGAAGATGCTTCGTGGTGGATGATCAATTGTTGGCGCAACCTGTGTCTTTATCCGAATGTTTTTTTGATGGACCAGATGAGCAGCCAGATCAGAATAGTGCGGCCGATTTCAGTCGAGAAAACCGAAATTAGAACTATGTGCTTCGCGCCGAAAAGCGATACTCCGTCCGAACGGGCCAACCGGATACGGCAGTATGAAGATTTCTTCAACGCAACCGGTATGGCAACGCCTGATGATGTCGCGGCATTCAATTCCAGCCAACGTGGTTTCCATGCGACGAACGTGGAGTGGAGCGATGTATCGCGTGGTTCGCTCAACATTGTTGATGGAGGTGATGAACGTGCGACTAAACTAGGAATAGCTCCCAAGTATACTGGTACGCAACTTCAAGATGAAGCAATATATTTGAATCAACATCATTACTGGCAAGAACTTATGCTTGCCGGAATGGAAGATAGCAGTAAAGAGGAGACGTTCATTGACTGATGCATTGTTCGTCGAAGCGTCTCGTTTGGTCGCTCGAGAAGGTTGGTTACTAGATACACGGGCATGGGATGAATGGCTTGAACTTTATCTTCCGGATGCGGAATATTGGCTACCCTGCTATCTTGAGGATGGTAGTCTAACGAGCGATCCCCAGAGTCAGATATCTCTGATCTATTATGAAAGCCGGGCCGGACTAGAGGATCGTATTTTTAGGATTCGGACTGACCAGTCACTTGCATCTCGGCCACTGCCCCGGACTGCTCATACAGTCAATATTGGTAATATAAGCCAGAATGATGATGGCAGTGTTGTCGTGAATTCAAGTTGGAATTCTTTCAGCTATCGCCTTGACCAGACATATAATTTTTTTGGGACTCAAGAGCATATTCTTAAACTTGGCGATCAAGGCTTGAAGATTGCAAGTCGACGCATTCTTGTAATGAACGACAATATTCCTTGTCCTCTTGATGTCTATTCCGTGTGAATTGCTAATTTAGAGCACCATCCTATGAGATTGTAGAATGTCCACCAGAGGACGGATTAATATTTTAATCCGTTTAATACTGAGAAGAAGCCAGCTGTACGCTGTCAGGAGAGATAAAGAAATGACCGAAAATCCGGAAATCGGTGAAAGAATATTCGCCAACGGCATTGGCACCAATTATATTCGTCAGGGGCAGGGGGATCCGCTGATCCTCATCCACGGTTCCGGGCCAGGCGTTACGGCTTATGCCAATTGGCGCGGCGTAATCCCTGAATTTTCCGAGCATTTTACCTGTTATGCGCCGGATATGGTCGGGTTTGGATATACGGATTGCCCGGATGAGATTGATGATTTTACCATTGATGTTTGGGTAGATCATATCCGCGGGTTTATGGATGCGTTGGGAATAGAGCGATCTCATTTTATCGGCAATTCTTATGGCGGCGCATTGACGCTTGCGATGGCAACGCGCCATCCTGAACGGGTCGCCGGTATTGTGTTAATGGGCGCAGCCGGTCTACCGTTCAAGCTGACAAAGGGACTTGATGAGGTTTGGGGTTATGAGCCTTCGATCGAAGCAATGCGTGATTTGATGAATACCTTTGCGCACGATCCGGCGCTGGTGAAAGAAGAAATCGTACGATCTCGGTATGAAGCAAGTATAAGGCCAGATGCTCAGGAGAATTATTCCCGGCTTTTCCCAGAACCGCGTCAGGAAAAGCTTGAACGTCTTTGTACCGAGCCTGCTGCATTGCAGGCAATGCAGCATCCCACGTTAATCGTCCATGGGCGCGAAGATGTGATCGTGCCGGTTGAGCAATCCTATAAGTTTAACGCACTAATTCCGAACAGTGAGTTGCATGTTTTTGGCAATTGCGGCCATTGGACGCAAATTGAAAAACGAGAACGCTTTGTCGAACTTGTTATTCCCTTTCTGAATGCCGTCACAAGCTGAAGGATAAATAGATGTTACCAGGATTGATGCAGGATCGGCCTTTGTCGATCATCGACATACTTCGTTTCGCAGCCAGCGCACACGCGACGCAGGAAATCATTTCCAAAAATGTTGATGAGCCGATGCGGCGAAGCAATTATGCTGCGACATTCAAACGGGCTGCTCAGGCCGCGCATATGCTCCAATCGCTTGGTTTGAACGCCGGAGATAGGGTCAGCACTTTGGCATGGAATAATCATCGCCATTTCGAACTATTCTTCGCAGGTCCTGGTCTAGGGGTCGTTTTGCATACGGCCAATCCACGCCTTCCTGACGACCATCTTGTTTATACGATCAATCACGCGGGAAGCCGTGTCTTGCTTCTCGATCGCAATATGGTCGAAATTTACGAGCGCATTGCGGATCGATTGGAAACGGTTGAGAAGGTAATAACCTTAACGGATACGGCGCGTTCGGATGGCAAATATGATGGTTATGAGACGTTGATCGCGCCATGTCCTGAAGTCTTTGATTGGCCCATGCTTGATGAAAATGCAGGTGCCTTCCTTTGCTATACTTCGGGTACGACCGGCGATCCAAAGGGCGTATTATACTCGCACCGGTCTGTCGTGCTGCACGGATTTGCTGCGGCACTTGACGGAGCGTTAGGCTTCTCGGCATTTGACGTCGTGATGCCGTGTCAGTCGCTCTATCATGCTACCGCTTGGGGCCTGCCGTTTGCGGGTTGTATGGCCGGCGTTAAATTCGTTTTTCCTTGTGACAAGTTCGACGGCGCAAGTTTGCAGGAATTGATCTCCGCAGAGGGTGTAACCTTCTCTGGCGGTGTACCAACAATCTGGACGATGTATCTTGATTATATAGAGCGAACGGGCCAAAATCCTGAAACGTTGAAGCGTGTGATTATCGGCGGTTCTGCGGTTCCGCGTGAGATGGCTGTCGATTTTGATCGGCGCGGCGTATCTGTGCAGCAAATATGGGGCATGACCGAAACATCTCCGCTAGGCGTGGTTGCGACTTCAACTCCCGCACTGGCGGAAAGAGGCCGCGAAGCTGAGCTGGATCATATCTGGACGCGGCAGGGCCGGATGATGTTCGGTATGGAAATGAAAATTGTTGATGATGATGGTCATCCACTTCCGCATGATGGAGAGGCGTCGGGCGCACTACTTGTTCGCGGGCCGTGGGTTTTGGAACGCTATTACCGCTCTGATGAAAGCGCATTGGATGCTGATGGCTGGTTTGACACGGGTGACATCTCGACGATTGACGAGCTTGGTTTTATGCGAATTACGGATCGTAAAAAGGATGTGATAAAATCCGGTGGTGAATGGATAAGTTCTATTGACCTTGAAAATATCGCGGCTGGCTGTCCAGGTGTACGCGTCGCAGCCGTAGCAGGTATCTTTCACCCGAAATGGGAAGAACGGCCAATCATGCTGATCGAATGCCATGCAGGTAGCGAAGTAAGCGAGGACATAGTTCGTTCCTATCTTGAACAGCATGTTCCGAAATGGTGGATGCCCGATCGTATCTTTTTTGAAGATGTGCCAATGACCGCGACTGGCAAGATTGATAAAAAGAGCATACGCGTTCGCCATAAGGATGCGCTAGGTAGCTAGGGCTGTTTCGCCAGCAATATGATTTTTTAAAGTAGATGAGTTCGCATATCTATCTAAATCGCTAAGGCTAGTCGCGTGGCTTGCTCCTCCGGCAAACTGCTGCGTAGTTTAGAAATCTGAGCTGGTAAACGCAGCTGAACAGGACTAGCATTCGACCATGCAAGGGACCGACTATCTGGGGAGCGATCGCTTTTCCGCCTTGGGCGGGAAACCTGTTTTGGTTGTCGAAGCGGCGAGCTGGCATAGACCTGCTTCCCCGATTCAAGCGGTCGTTATCGGAATTGATCGAGAAGGTGATCTGCCGACGGTTTCCGATCAAGAATTTGACGTTCTACTAACTACTTTCAAAGCAGCGCCAAAACCTTGGGTATCGCTCGATCCGACACAGTTTGATGACACGGTCCAGCGACTTACTGGCTCGGTAGACGCGAACCCCATCGCGGCGACCATTGGGGCGCAAGTTTTACGATTATCGTCCGGGCTAACCTTATCGGATGCCATCACAGTCGAGTCTTTTGCCTATTCCGCGTTATTGGGCGGCGGTGAATTCAGTAATTGGATGGCAGCATCCAAGCACAGCAAACTGTCAGCAGTCCCTACAGATCCTGTGGTCGTTCATCGTGAAACGGATAAAATCACGTTGAAACTCAACGATCATGAAAATCGCAACGAAATGTCGGCGACCATGCGGGATGCGCTATATGAGGCCCTTGCCAATATTCTCGACGATCCAAGCAAGCCGGACGTAACCCTTGAAGGTGCAGGTAAATGCTTTTCCACCGGAGGCTCCCTTCCCGAATTTGGAACAGCACGTGATCTCGCTGAGGCGCATGTCGCGCGCAGTTTGCACAGCTGTGCAATTGCACTTGACGCTCTGGGTGAGCGTGCGACCGTAATGCTACATGGGGCGTGCGTCGGGTCAGGGATCGAGATTGCGGCGGCGGCACATCACCGCATTGCCGCCCCGGCCGCGTGGTTTCAACTGCCCGAACTAAGCATGGGGCTAATCCCCGGAGCAGGCGGCACCGCAACGGTTGCACGCGCGATCGGGCGGCATCGCACGATGTGGATGCTGCTGTCGGGCAAACGTATAAGCGCGGCGCAGGCGCTCGACTGGGGGCTTGTGCATGCAATCAAGGGGAAACCGTGAAAGCGTTACTCGAAGCCGTTGCAAAGGCGGGCGATCGGCTGGTCAAACTATCGCACGGGCGAGTTTGTTTTAACGCAGCTCAAGCGCTGGCGCGGGGAAACGAATTGGATTTGATGCCGCCCGGACTAATGTCGCCGAACGGTCATTGCCGTCTGATCCAGACCAGCGATACTTGGATAGCAGTTTCACTTGCACGCCGCGATGACATCGACCTATTGCCTGCATGGCTGGGCACGACGCATGATGATGAACCTTGGGAATCGCTAATATCGGCGGCGACGAAGCGAACAGCGCAAGACTTGGTAGCTGCTGCGGTAGAGCTGCACTTACCAGTAGCACTCATAAACGAAGCGGCAGTGCTTGCACCTCCCTGTCTGACCGATGGCGGTACCAAAAACGCTACTATCCTAGATATGTCCGCGCTTTGGGCTGGGCCATATTGTGGCGGCCTGCTCGCAGAAGCCGGACACAAAGTCATAAAGATCGAGAGCCCTGCCCGTCCTGATCCGACACCGCAGCATACTCCCAAACTCGACGCACGTCTTAACGGCAGAAAAGAACGGAAGAATGTGGTACTCAACGCCGCTGAGTTGCTACCCATGATTGAAAATGCGCGGGCGATAATTACATCGGCCAGGCCACATGCTCTGGCGCGGTTGGGTCTTGATGAGAAGGAAGTTTTTATCAGAAACCCCGACCTGCTTTGGATCGCAATTACCGCTCATGGCTGGCATGATGACGCGGCAATGCGTGTTGGGTTTGGCGATGATTGTGCGGCAGCGGGCGGGCTGCTTCGCTGGGATCACGATAACCCGCAGTTTATCGGCGATGCACTCGCCGACCCGTTAACTGGGATAATGGCAGCAACGCGGGCACTCGAAGCCTTGGAAGCCGGAAAAGTAGGGCTTCTTGATATCTCGCTCGCGCGCACGGCAGCGAGTTTTGCCAAGGCGATTGCATGAAAACATCGTTTGATTTGATCATTCGCAATGCCTGCGATACGACCGGAAATCTTATCTCGGTCGGTATCCGTGATGGTATAATTGCGGCCATTGGTCCAGCGCTAGATGGGGTCGGAGCCGAATATGATGCGCAACAACAAACACTGGGTTCAGGTTTGCATGACCATCATTGCCACCTGCTAGCGACGGCAGCACGGATGGAGTCGGTTGACCTGACCGATTGTCGCACAGAAGAGGCTGTGATGGCGCAGCTCCGCGCCGGCACTGGCGCACCAGACGGATGGATACGCGCTTTTGGTTATGATGAGCGTGCCGCTGGATTGCCCGATCGAAATTTGCTCGACAAATGGCTGCCGCAGCCTCCTTTACGGATACAGGATCGCACAGGAGCTTATTGGCTTCTTAACAGCGCTGCCATTGCGAGGCTAGGTGAGCAAAGCTTGCCCTCTTGTGTCGAACGCGACGCTGACGGGCTACCGACTGGTCGCATCTGGCGCGGCGATAAATGGCTGCGGGAACGGATCGGGGGATCACCGCCTTCGCTGAGTGCTTTAGGCAAAAAACTGGCACGATGGGGTGTCACTGGCGTGACCGATGCCAGCGCGTCAAATGGAACTGTCGAGGCGAAGCTGCTCGCTGGTGCTATGCCCCAAAGGCTGGTTATCATGGGCTCCGAAGAATTACCCGCTGGAGAGTTTTATTCAGTCGGCCCGGTCAAATTGATACTCGACGAAAATGATCTACCGCCCATCGATCAGACTGTATTGCGCATCGGCGCCGTTCGAAAGTTAAACCGCAACGTGGCCGCGCATTGTGCAACGCTTGGCGAGTTGCTGTTTTATCTTGAAGCATTGCAACAGTCAGGTGGCGCGCGATCTGGCGACCGGATCGAGCATGGTAGTATCATTCCCGAAAGCATGATCGGCGACATTGCTTCTGCGGGACTAATAGTGGTCACCCAACCTAATTTTATCCACGATCGCGGGGATCGCTATCGAGCACAAATCGACGAGTTTGAGCTGAATGATCTTTATCGCCTAGGTTCTTTATTACGCGGCGGCGTGCGTGTGCTGGGTGGATCGGATGCGCCTTATGGCGACATTAATCCGTGGATCGGCTTGCGCGCAGCGCTCGACCGCCGGACACGTAATGGCACAGTCATTGGTGCGGGTGAGGCAGTCGATCGCAGGGCGGCATTGGCTCTTTACCAAAATACACGCTTGGCAGTAGGGGCGCCAGCTGACCTGATCCTCTACAGCTGGCCCGAAGACACCAATAAGCTTGGTGCGGTGAGTCTGACGTTGATCGGTGGCAACATCGCCTGGCAAGCCTGAAATTTAATCCCCTGCAAGCCGATTGGATTATATTGAGGGGCAAGGACTAGATGCTTTTTTGAAGCCCAGCCCGATGAAATAAAATGTACCATTCTCTGCCAGCGTTGATGTCTTAGGACTTCCTGGATCAGGATTAGACTCCCGCTACGGGCATAGATCCAGCGTTATAACATTGTTTTGCAAGGTAATTATCGAAAATTTATCATGATTCCAAAGTTCAATAAGTGTAGCAAAATTATCACGCTTAGAGAATTCTGCTACACAAGGCATTTTTCCGTAGTGCATTGTGCAAATTTGAGTTAGATGCAGTATCGTTATTCGTCGGAGAGCTAGCATGCCAGCTGGCCGTTAAGGGAGAAAATAAAATGAAAATTATTAAACTGCTGCCCTACTTGCTAGCAGGAACCGCGCTTGCAACGCCTGCATTGGCGCAGGAAGGTTCAAATGTACCAGACAATGCGTTGGTGACGGATACGGGCGAAATCGTCGTTACCGCTCAACGCCGCGAATCGCGTTATGTGGATGTTGCAGGCTCGATTTCGGTCGTGACCGGAGAGCAGCTTGAGTCCGCAGGTGTTAGCGGTACGCGTGACCTGCAGTTACTAACTCCTGGGTTAAACATCTCGCAGCAAGGTACATTTGTGCAGCCGACTATCCGTGGCGTTGGTACATCGGTTACGGGCACGGGTGCTGATCCGAATGTCGCCGTTTATGTTGATGGCGTTTACATGGCTAGTCAGGGTGCGGCGCTGTTCGATTTCAATAGCGTTTCCCAGATTGAAGTCCTGAAAGGTCCGCAAGGAACGCTCTATGGGCGTAACGCCACGGGCGGCGCCATCGTGGTCTCTACGAAAGTCCCTTCGCTAGCCGAAGATAGCGTAAGTGCTGAGTTTGGTTACGGCCGATTTAAAGAAGTGCGGGCCAATGGGTTTGCCAATATCGTGCTGGGTGATACGGTTGCGTTTAACGTGTCTGCATATAACCGCTCGAACGATGGTTATGCTGTCAACGTTTTTAACGGCGAAGATGCCTCTGTTACAAAATCGCGTGGTATTCGTGGGCGACTGATGTTTGAACCGAGCGACAATTTACGCTTCATCCTGTCGGCTGGACATGTAAGTCAAGAAGATAACACCGCCTATTCTTATGTGCCGATCAATGGCAATTCGGTATTTCCAACCAGTCAGGCTGCAACACTTGGCCTGACCGAGAAGCGCAAAGTCTCGCTGAATGATCAGCCTTACAACAAGCTGACCCTGACAACTGCCAGTTTGAACATAGACTTGAAGGGAAGCTGGGGTAATCTTTCGTCGGTTTCGGCCTTTGCTAAGACATCATTTCCTTTCCTGACGGATCTTGATGGTACAGAAGTTCCTTTACAGACTTTTGAAGGTGATCCGCAGACAACGAAGACTTGGTCGCAAGAATTAATCTATACTAGTCCAAGTCTTGGACCAGTGACCTTCACGGGCGGGCTATTCTATCTGAGCGAAAAATCTCATACTGACGCGGATATCAGTTCGTTCGGGGTCGTTGTTTTTCCACCGGATGTTTTTGCTCAAGCAGATGCTTTTGCGGCATTTATCGAGGGTACCGTCGATATTACTGATCGTCTGCATTTTACCGCAGGCGGACGTTACAGTACCGAAAAGAAGAAGGTGCAGACTTTCTTTGGTAATGGCGGCCCTCAGGTTGTTGATGCGTCGAAGCGTTTCAGTGATTTTACGCCGCAGGCATCGCTGCGTTATGACGTGACAAACTCCTCGAGTGTCTATGTCGCGTATAGCGAAGGTTTTAAGAGCGGCTTGTTTGATGGCGGTAATTTCGGCGATTGCCCGGTAGTCGGTGCAACCTGTCCGTTTGAAGGTACTCCGGTTGAGCCTGAAAAGGTAACCTCATATGAGGCAGGCTATAAATATAATGCTGGCCGAACCGTCATTTCGTTGGCCGGCTATTATACGGATTATAAGAATATTCAGGTGAACGCACTCGGCACGAATGCGCTTGGTGTGGCGAATCAGCAAATTCTGTATAACGCTGCTAAAGCCGAAATATATGGACTGGAAGCGTCGCTTTCTATGAAAGTCAGTGACTTCTTCAGTTTCAGCAGCGGTGCGTCATGGACTCACAGCGAATATACGGATTTCCCATTTGCGACCAAGTGGACACCAAGACTGGATTTGGCGGGCAATCCTGTCGGCGGCAATATGGTTGATCCTAATCCAAGCGCGACCGGAAACGAGCTGATCCGGACGCCAGAATTTACGGGCTTTGTTTCAGGTACCTTCACTCACGAGCTTCCTGAGGGCTCGCTTGTTGCCAATGCTACGGCATCTTATAGCGACTCATTCTTCTGGCACGTGAATAACCGTTTGAAGCAGCCTTCCTTTGTGGTTGTGAATGCTTCATTGACTTGGAACGTTGACGATAACCTCAAATTTACAGTCTGGGGTGAAAACCTGACTGACGAACGCAGGTTGGTTTATCCCCGTGAAGCTAATGTTGGCGACTTTACTTCTTATTCGAAGCCAGTCAGCTATGGCGTATCGGTCGGATTTAATTTCTGATTAAACTTGGCGGGGGCGGTTTTACTGTCCCCGCCATATATTTTGGGAATAGGACATCCCGCTGGGGCGGTAGCTCCGACCATTCAGGCTCGGGCTGTTGTTATTTTTAGGAATGGTGGTTGCACCAGCAAAACCTTCCGGAGAGTATAGCCGGAGTAAATAGATTGGTATGGAGCAGCAGATGACCGTAACTTGGCCGACCCGCATGGATCATGATACTGTGGCATATTGGGAGGGGTTACGTGAAGCTAAGCTCATCTTGTGCCGTTGCAGAGAATGTGAGACTTGGATTCATCCACCCCGCGCGTGCTGTCCAGCTTGCTGGTCTGATGATATCGGTCATGAAAGTCCTAGTGGGCAGGCAACTCTTTTTAGCTATCTTATCCAGCCTACCGCTCCGAAACAGCCGCCTGAAGTGGTCGGCTGGGCTGAGCTGGTAGAGCAGAAAGAACTTTTCGTGGTTGCGCCTGTCGAAGGAATGTCGTTCGATAATGTTGAGATTGGGGCAAAGCTCACGCTTGGTTTTAGGGAACAAGGAGGCATAAGCCTTCCCGTTTTTTCCGCTGGAGAAGAAAAATGACTGGGCGGGGAGAAAAGGTTGCGATCGTCGGCATCGGTTCGTCAACGCTATCACGCGATGGCGGTCGTTCAGTTGGCGGGCTTGCGCTTGACGCGGTTCGGAACGCAATTATCGATTCAGGAGTGCCACGCGACAAAATTGACGGTGTTTCCGGCATATACAGTACCGACTTGCCTACGGTTTGGCCTGGTTATGTGGTCGAAAGTCTCGGGCTGAAAAACATAGTTTGGTCTAATTGCTCGTCACCTCCCTCGGCTAATACCGTGACAGAAGGGATACTCGCGGTTGCTGCTGGAGCTTGCGATTACGCAGTTTGCTATCATGCTAAGTTTCGCTGGGATATGGTTTCCGGAGCGGCGCGAAAAGATCCGTTGCGCCGCGCGCCGCGCGGGGCATTTGATCCAGCGATGACTATGCCACTGGTCGAACCTGTTGGTGTGCCTAATGGTATGTTCGCGGCAATGCAGCGCCATGCCCATGAATATGGTACGACGCGGGAGGATCTTGGCAAAATTGTTGTGAATAACCGAAACTGGGCATTGGAAAATCCAGACGCAGTTTTTCACGATGCGCCGCTTTCTATGGAAGATTATCTCGCCGCGCCGCAAATTGCACCGCCGCTGAGCGCGTTGGATATGGATATGCCGATTGATGGGGCGATGGCGGTCGTTATCACGACTGCAGAGCGTGCGGCAGATTTGCCCAACCGCCCTGCCGTTGTAGAAGCATCATCCAATGCAATAACCGGGGGGACCGATTTCTTTTTCCGGGCCTTTGATAGCTATGCTTCATACCGCGTGCTCGTAGAGCGCCTTTGGAATAAAAGCGGTTTGACGATTGAAGATATGGATGTTGTGAATATTTATGATGGCTTTTCCAGTCTGGCACTAGAATGGATCGAGGCGGCATTTGATGTGCGAGGCGAGGCGAGTGGCTTTCTCGAAGATAGCTGGAATGCCGAAACGGGCAAACTTTCCTTTCTGGGACGAATTCCCATGAGTACGCATGGCGGCAATATTGGCGAGGGCCGCGTGCAAGGGTTTGGTCATGTTCTTGAAGCTGTTCGTCAGCTGCGCGGCACGGCGGGCACACGGCAGGTTGAGAGCGCAAAGAATGTCCTTGTGGTCAATGGTAACAATCCGGTCAATGCTGGGATGATTTTAAGCGCGGGATGACTGTCCGCCACTGCTGATTGCGTAGCGCGATTACCTAGCTGGACTGGACTTTTTAATCTTTCTGCCATAGGATATTTGGCTCCGCTCACGGGGTTAAAATATGGATTTTTCAGAATTTGGCCTTGCCGATAATCTTGTTTACGGCAGCCGCCGCATTTTTGAACGGCGATTGCGTATCCTCGAAGAAACTCAAAAACTTATTGCCGATGAGGGCTTTGAGAAATTTCGTATGCGCGAGTTATGCAAACGTGCCGAGGTAGCACCGCACACGATTTACAAAGCGTTTGGAAGCAAGGAACGGTTGATCGCAGTGGCTATTCGTCACCAGTTCGAATCCTTTGCGACGAAACACCCTCTTAAATATCCACGCCGCAGTTTGGAAGGTGTGCTTGAACGACTGATTATCGCCCATGCAACAATGCTGGGTATGAAAGAATATGTCAAAACGGTCACTAACATCTATTTTTCACTGACGGTCGATGAATATCTGCGCGATTCCGTTGGATATAATGTAATCCTGACTCTGCGCCCTTGGGCCATGAGATTGCAGCAACACGGATATCTGCGGGAAGGTATAACCGCCGATGATTTGGTGGAGCAGATTATACGTCTGAAATTTACGATCTCGCTGGAATGGAGCAGGACGGATATTTCGGATGAGACGTTTTTTGAGAAAAAGGTCTTGGCGGTTTTGAGCAGTGCGGCCGGCCTTACCGATGGCAAAGGCTATGAAGAAATCAACGTCTATTTTACGGATTTTCTGGGAAAGCGTACGATATTTGAGCAATTCCGCGAGGAAGTGACCCAAAAAGCAATCGGAACGGCGAAACGGAAAGGTGGCTCCGCACAATAAGCCGCAGTGAACTGACAGAGCTCTTGTGCTTTAGGTTTGTGAGGAAGTTTTCAAAATTCGGCCATCAATGCTGTCCTGCAACGAGCAGGTTCGAACAGCAGAGATGGCCGATTTGATGTTTTTGGGACCGAGTTACGCTATAACCAAAAAGCGCCGGAGCCGTTCAGAAAATGGCGCCAGAGAGTTTTAGCTCGAGCAATTCGTCCATTGTAAGTCCGCTGCTCATTAGTATTTCGTCAGTATGTTCGCAATGCCCAGGCGCGGGCGTCAGAACGGCAGCTTGTTCATCAATCTGAATCGGTGCGGTGACGATTGGCAGCGAGCCTTCGTCGCCACATTCTACCATTTGAATATAATTATTGGCGTTTGCTTGCTCATCTTCGACGGGATGAATGGGTGGGTTTATCGCCGCCCAAGGACATTCTGCTGCCTCAAGAGCCTCGGCGATTTGCTCTAGAGTCATTGTTTCGAAGGCACTTTCGAGTATCGCAACGCATTCCTCGCTATTGGTTGTACGGTCAGCCGAGGTTGCGAAACGCGAATCCTCAACCAAGTCGGGCCGGTTGACTATTTTGCAGATGCTCGGCCAAAAACGATCCCCCTCCAAAGCGCCTACAATGAAATAGCGATCATCAGAAGAGCGGTAGATATTGGCGATCGGATTAGGAGCACGGGTGCGATCAAGCTGTTCGATATTGTCGGTACCGCGCGAATAGGCACCGGCTGTCGATGCCGCCATTGCCCACATGCCCGAACCTAACAGGGACACGTCGACCACGCAGCCTTTGCCTGTGCGCTCGCGCTGGTAAAGACCGGCCATGATTCCACCAGCAAGATTCATCCCGCCTTGAATATCGCCAAAGGCTGGCCCGGGCATAAGCGCTGGGTAGCGGTTTTCATTCGACATTCCAGCAACAGCAGCGCCTGATCTTGCCCAATAGGATAGTGCATCAAAACCGGGCCTATTTGCATCAGGCCCGACCGGACCATGGCCAGTTCCGCGGCCGTAAATAATTCGGGGATTGCGCGCGAGAATATCTTTTGCATCTATACCCAGCTTGGCTCGTGCGGGCTGCATAAAGTTCGTAAGGAATATATCGGCCTCGTCGACCAGCGACATGAGTACCTTTAGTCCTTCGGGGTTGCGGATATCAATGCCGACACTGCGCTTGCCGCGGTTCATCACCTGCCACAAAACGCTGGGGCCATCGGTTCCCGGCTTGTTAATGCCATAGCTAGAAAGGTTTCGCATGGGGTCGGGGTTTTCAGGGTGTTCAATTTTCAATACGTCGGCTCCCATATCCGAAAGCACGGCTCCAGCAGCAGGCACAAACGCATAGATCGCTACCTCGATCACTTTGATTCCTGATAACACTCCATTCATAGAATTTCTCCTTCTGTATCTATATCGTTATTGCAAACCGTAAAAGGCGGTGGGCCGATTGTTTATGAGGCAGTCAAACTTGTATATGTCGCAATCTGGATGCTCCCAGTTTTACAAAGTTGCCGCCACTATGCCGGTGATCGATGAATCCCGCCCAAGTTTGTGACACGACTAGAATGTCTGAATCTTGATGCGGGCTTGGCCATGGAACATTGTCAAAAATGAACCATGTGTCAAGAATATTGATACGATACGCAATTTTGTATGCGGTGCCGTGCCAGACATTCTGATGCGGGTGGCCGGGCGTCCACTTTCTTCGGGAAAGTCCCAATGAATAGTGTAATCTATCTAGTGGGTAATAGCCCGGCCGACATGGTCTGAAGATTTAAAGGTCGCGCGCGACAATCACCTTCATGATCTCGTTGGTGCCTGCCCATATCCGAAGTACGCGGGCATCGCGCCACAGCCGCGCGATTGGATATTCGGTCATATAACCATAGCCGCCATGCAGTTGGAGGCATTCGTCGAGAACCTTGAACTGGGTGTCGGTAGCCCACCATTTGCCCATAGCCGAGGATGTGTTATCGAGTGTACCATCCAGCAATTTCAGCATCAGTTGATCCACAAAAACGCGTGCAATATGCGCCTGCGTCTTGCATTCAGCTAGTTTGAACTGCGTATTCTGATAATCCATTACTGCCTTGCCAAAGACCGTGCGGGATTTAACATATTCAACGGTATATTGAACCGCCAGCTCCATGCTGACAACAGCGCCTAGTGTAGTCAGCATGCGTTCCCACATTAACTGATTCATAAGTTGGTAGAATCCGCCACCTTCCTGACCGCCCAGAAGATTTTCGTCCGGAACAAAGACATCATCGAAGAATAATTCCGATGTATCCTGAGCAGGAAGGCCGATCTTTTTAAGGTTGCGTCCGCGCTTAAAGCCCTCTGCACCGGCTTCTACCACGAGCAGGGATATCCCCTTTGATCCCGTCTCACCCGTGCGACAAACAGTGATGATTAGATCGGCATTCTGGCCGTTGGAGATAAAAATCTTCTGGCCGTTGATCCTATATCCGCCGGGTACTTTATCCGCTTTGGTTTTAATTGCCTGCAAATCCGAACCAGTTCCTGGCTCTGTCATCGCGACTGCGCCGATCAGTTCTCCGCTTGCCATTTTGGGCAACCATTCATTCCGGCGCTCATCGGATGCATAGTCAAGAATATAGTGGGCTACCATGCAATGTGTACCGATACCAATACCAAAGCCTCCGCCCAAGCCAGCCCGTTCAACTTCTTGTGCGAGCACCGCATCATGGGCTTTACTGCCACCGCCGCCGCCAAATTCTTCGGGAATACTAGGGCAAAGTAGGCCGAACTCACCCGCCTTTAACCATGCTTCGCGATTGACAATTCCGTCATCTTCCCACTGTTCTCTGTGCGGATAAAACTCTTTTTCCAACACCTTACGGACGCTGTCTTGCAACATGACAGCATCTTCACTCATCCAAGGGGATGTGATGTTTAAGGCGGAGTTGCTCATAATGATATTCCTATAGAAAAAGAGTGTAGGACGTTGTTGGCGTATTCCTGAGTCAGTCAGAAACAAGCACTACAGATCCATTTGAAATGCCATTGATAGATCGCGAAGCCTGGCTTTTAGGGTTGCCGAGCCTGACAAACGTGTTTTTTCCCGGTTGCCGCGATGGGAACGACAGTGTGTGATTATTTTCATCTGAATTCTCGATGCTGGAAGCTTCACTGGGTGAATGCACTCAGCAGTGTTGTAGTAAATTCTTGCATAGCGTTATCCTTTTGTGGAAAGGGAATGTCAAGCGCTTTGGGATGGCCCAATTTTCTATCACAAAGCATACAACAGTGAGTCAGCATCAGTTGGCTTCGGCGTTATCAGTCGGAGTGCCCATCACTCCGTAATTAGAAGGAATTCGGTCACATGGACTTTGAGTATAGCGAAAAGGTACAGGCGCTCATTGCGACGCTCGAAACCTTTATGGATGAGCATGTTTATCCGATTGAGCAGGAGTTTCGGATGTGGACCTCGGAGGAGGTCAATCGTTGGAAGGTTTGGCCCGGCCTTGGCGCATTGAAAGAAAAGGCGAGGGCGCTGGGCCTGTGGAATTTGTTTCTACCGGTAGAATATGGAGAAATTAGTCCTGGCCTGACCAATCTTGAATATGCACCTCTGGCTGAGGTTATGGGCCGCGTGCCATGGGCACCGGAAATATTCAATTGTTCGGCTCCCGATACTGGCAATATGGAAGTATTGGCGAAGTTCGGAACGGAGCAGCAAAAGAGTGATTGGTTGGCGCCCTTGCTTGAAGGGCGCATTCGCTCCGCCTTTGTAATGACAGAACCCGACGTGGCTTCATCAGATGCGACTAATGTCGAAACTTCCATCGTGCGCGATGGCGACGAATATGTCATTAATGGCCGAAAATGGTGGATTTCCGGTATAATGGAGCCGGAATGCGAGCTACTGCTGGTAATGGGAAAAACCAATCCTGACGCGGAACGCCATGTGCAACAATCGACCATTATCGTGCCGCGAAATACTCCGGGTGTGTCGATTGTTCGCAATCTACGTACTTTTAACAATTGGCATTCACCGGGGGGGGAATCCGAAGTTCTGCTGGACAATGTACGGGTTCCTGTGAGCAATATGATTTTGGGTGAAGGGCGGGGTTTTGAGATCGCGCAAGGTCGCCTCGGACCAGGCCGAATTCATCACTGCATGCGCTCAGTAGGGCAGGCGCAGCGCGCCTTCGAACTAATGTGTATGCGCGCTGAAAATCGCGTCGCTTTTGGTAGAAAACTTTCTGCTCAAGGTAGCATCAGGCAGGATATAGCGCGCAGCTTTATCGAGATTGAGCAGGCGCGTCTGCTGACGTTGAAGGCTGCCGATGCCATGGACAGATATGGCAATAAGAAAGCTTTGGACCTGATCGCGGCGATCAAGATTGTCGCGCCGAAAATGGCTCAAACCGTGGCGGACAGGGCTATGCAAGTGCATGGAGCAATGGGCTTTTGCGATGACACGCCGATCGCCGAGACTTTTCTTGTCAGCCGGTTTCTGCGGATGGCGGATGGTCCGGATGAAGTGCATATGAATCAGCTAGGCCGGCTCAAGCTCAAGCAATATGGCGGCGCATGATATAATTTGAGTGATCGCCCACGTTAAAACCGCCGCTAGGCGGGGGCGATCACTTCCGCTGCTATTGGTTCAGCATATATCTTATCGACAAGGCCCGCCCGGAGCTCCAGCACGCGGCGTTGGTTGATATAACCCTTGTCGGTGATCTCATTTTCTTCGGCAGAGGGCGGCTCATCCAGTAAAATTGCGCGGACGATTTGCATTGAAGATGCCGTGTTGGAGGAATTGAAACTCTTCAACTTATCGGCAATTGCCATCCGTATATCGGGGTGAGCTGTCACTTGTTGATCGGTGAGAGCATCTGCCCCTTTGCCGATGAACTTGCGACAGGCACCAATGTCGGGCCATATCAAGGCGCCCACAAAAGATTTGTCTTGGCCGGTAATCACCATGTCGCTGACCAGCGGCATCATTGCGCCGACCGCTTTGGCCCGAATGGAACCGACTGCGACAAATGTGCCGGTTAGCAATTTGAAATCCTCAGCGACCCGGCTAGCGAAGCGGAAGCCTGCAGAGGGGTTTTGGGGGTCCACAAAAGTCGCGGCATCGCCGGTGCAATAGAAGCCGTCGTCGTCAATCGTTTCTGCATAAAGCGCATCGTTGCCAAGATAGCCCGGGGTTACATTCCCCCCGCGAGCGCGCACTTCATATCGCGTGTCGTCAACGGGAATTAGCTTCATCTCAACCCCCGGAACCGGAACGCCGAGATATCCGCTACCCTCGACAGGCCAATAGAGCTGCGTGATTGATGGACCGGTTTCGGTACAGCCATAGCCGGTCAGGAACGGGGTTCGAAGACCTGTCGCCTGAACCGACAACTCCTGCCATCGCTGCCACAATTCGATTGGTAGGCTGGCTCCCGCATATTGCAGGAACACCAAATTGCGGAAAAAATTGTCCCGCAGGTTTGAGTCTTCTTCGAGCGTAGTCGCAAGCATGGCAAAGCCTGCGGGGACGTCCGAATAGCTGTGAGGGGACATTTCCCGCAGGCTGTCGATGGTCGAATCAAAATGGTCCGGAATCGGACGTCCTTCGTCGATATAATATGTCCCACCTTGTCGCAGGCTGCGGTTGAATAATCCGTTCCCGGCCATTGTGTGATGCCACGGCATCCAGTTCAGCGTGTCAAACGGTCCGCAATGTTCGTCTGGGTGCCAGATCGTGTCGTGATAAGCTTGATTGAGGCACATCATCCGCTGTGTATTGATAATCCCCTTTGGCCATCCGGTGGAACCAGAACTGAAGAGTATCTTTGCGACTGTGTCTGGTCCGGTCCGGGCAAAAGCCTGTTCAACCGCGTCGGTTGGTTCGGTTTCCAGCAATTCGGCAAAGTTGATCAGATCACGATCAGGCAAGTCATCCTCAACCACGATCCAGGGAATGCCGTCTAGTCCGACTGCGGCTATTCCATCAGCATAAGGCGCGGCCTGTTGCGAAAAAATGGCGCTTGGCCGCACAGCATCGACGACTTTCTGTAGCTTGCTCCAGCCTAATTTGTGCAGCGCATATGGCGGCGATATTGGAGCGATGGTCACGCCTACGGTCATCGCACCCATAGCAAGCACAGCATGTTCGATCGAGGCAGGAGACAAGATCAACACCGTCTGCCCCGGTTCAATTGAGTGGTCCAGTAGCCATTGCCCGGCGGCATCCGCCTGTTCGCGCATTTGATGATAGGAAATTTTCCGCCATGCACCTGTAGGATCACGTTGGCCCAGCATTGCCCGGTCTGGCACGTTCGATGACCAGTGACGCAGATAGTTCACGATAGAATTTTCCGCTTCTTGCACCGGGCGTGGGTCACGGATAATGAAGCTGCCATCGAGTTGTTTGATACATTCGGCCAAGGGCTCAATTGTATTGATTTTCCGAAACGGAATGTCCGTTCCTGCTTGTGAGCTTTCTTGTGTTTTAGACAATGTTGGAGCCCTCCCAGTTATCGCCGCGATTGGAAATCACGATCTGTGAAATATAATGGGGGCCGGCTATTCCCGGCCCCAGATATCCTCGCGCCTTGTTGGCTAACGAAGCAGATATTAGGCCATGTCGGGCAAAAACTCGTTCAGTTTTACCTATCAATCCGAGGCGGGTAGTGCTTTCACTTCTTTAAGTGCCAGTTTGCGGCCCGCAAAGGCGAACATCCCAAGCCCCGCCTTGGAGCAAAGTACTTCTAAGCTCGAGTCTGTATCGACATAACGTTTGGCGAGCAGTACGCCGCCGTCCTGCGCTTCGGTGAGTGGTGTAGCATCAGCCGGTTGCTGGTCGGCTAGCGTAACTATCACGCCTCCACATGTTAGTTCGCCTTTGCCCTCTGCTGCGCGGACCACCACACCTTCGGCTGAGCAGACAGCGCTTTTAAACCGCATTCCCGCTTTCATCATTCTGTCCTTTTCATTCGGTTTTTCAAACCCTGTATTCTTCAAAATTTAGCAATGTCATATCATGCACTAGAGATTCTGAAACATCGTCTCTTTTTTGTCCTTCTTGGCAGAAAAATGCAAGATATTTCGTCTGCGAGATTTATATTTCTGCATCACGTTATAAAATTGGTAAATTTATTTTGTGGTGGATTTGCCAAATTGCAGAGTGGGTCTGTTCCTGAATTTTGGAACAGCCCGGACCAGATCGTTATAGTAAATCTCGACAGACGGCTTGGTAGCCCTTATCCAAAACTTAGCCGTAGATTAGCTTAAACAATAAATATGATACAGTGTAGCAATTTTTGCTATCAGACCATGAACGCGACTCGGAAGTGATCCACTGGCAGGTCAGAAACGGTTGTTCCGGGCAAATCGCGTGCTTATTAAATTTTAGAAAGGAATGAACATGAATCTTCAAGATGTTGCGGCTCTCATTACAGGAGGTGCGTCTGGTCTTGGTGCGGCTACCGCACAGATGCTGACACAACAAGGTGCCAAGGTTGCGATACTCGACCTCAATGAGGAACTGGGCGAGAAACTAGCCGCTGAACTGGGCGGCATTTTCGTTAAGGCTGACGTCACAGATGAGGCGCAGGTTACCGCTGCGATAGAGGCGGCGCAGAACAAGCTTGGGCCGCTACGCGTGCTTGTCAATTGTGCTGGCACCGGGACTCCAATGAAAACGGTGAGCAAAGGGCAGGCACACGATTTGGGAACGTTCCGCAAAGTGATAGAGATCAACCTTATCGGTATGTTTAACGTATTGTCCAAAGTGGCAGCAAAAATGACGACACTTGATCCGATTGATGAGGAACGCGGCGTGATTATCAACACAGCGTCGGTTGCTGCTTTTGAAGGTCAAGTTGGTCAGGCTTCCTATTCTGCTTCAAAGGGTGGAATAGTGGGGATGACGTTGCCGATTGCCCGCGACCTTGCACAAAATGGAATACGTGTGGTTACAATCGCCCCCGGTCTGTTCCATACTCCTTTGCTTGGCGCGCTGCCTGAGGAAGCTCAAAAGTCATTGGGTGCACAGGTGCCGTTCCCGAACCGTCTGGGCAAACCATCGGAATATGCGCTTCTTGTAAAATCAATTATCGAAAATCCGATGATTAACGGCGAAACCATTCGTCTTGATGGTGCCATCCGCATGGCTCCGCGCTGATAAGACTGCATCAACGCCCCATCCATCCATTTTAACCGCGATTGGATGGGGCGGAAAGCCGCCAAACTTGGTGGCTTTAATTTAGGCCGTAGGCATCGTGACGTAGTTCAGGGCCAGTCGTCCTCCGTCGGGATATATGGTCTGGCCAGTCATAAACCCTGCATCGGCGCTAGCGAGAAAAGACACGGCGCCGGCTACTTCATCGGCTTCACCAAACCGCCCAAGCGGGGTGCGAGACAGCATGAGGTTATGCAAAGCGTCATCCGCGATAACGGCCTCGGTCATCGCAGTCCGGATTGGTCCCGGACCCACTGAATTTACCCGGATATTATGCGGTGCAAGTGACAGGGCCATGGTTTTCGTCAACATGCCGATGCCTGCCTTGCTCACGCAATAAGGTGCTTGGGTGGGCACGCCCAGCACTGCGCCGACAGAGGATATGAAGATGATAGCGCCCTCTCGTCCGGTGGCTATCATATGTTTGGCAACGGCTTTGCCAAGGATGAACCCGCCTGTCAGATTGACCTTTAGGACAGCATCCCAGTCTGCATCTTCCACATCAAAAAAATCAACATTGGGAGATCCTCGTCCCGCACCGGATACCGCAATATCTATACCGCCGGACTGATCGATAGTGCGGGCGACTGCTTCTCTGATCTGTTCGGGATTGCCTGCATCCGCAACTATTGAAATGACGTCAGAGGTTAGGCTTTTCAGTTCTTTCTCTGCCAGCTTCAACGCGGCCTCGTCGATGTCAACCAGTGCAATTTTGGCTCCTTCAGCGGCGAATCGGCGAGCGGTAGCAAGGCCGATGCCCTTTGCTCCGCCCGTAATCATTAGTGTTTTCTCCGAAAAACGCATGATGGTCTCCTTTTATCCTATTTTTTCCGCGATTCCGTAACGCGCATCTCCTTGGCCAGGGGATTTGAATTTTCGTGGCCGAGTGTTGAGGCTTAAAAACCTCCGGTCACGTAAAGACATTGCCCAGTAATCCAGCTAGATGCGGGCGAAGCAAGAAATACCGCCGCAGCGCCGATATCTTCGGGCGTGCCCAGTCGCCCAAGCGGTACAGGGAAATGCTTTAAAACATCATCTGCCTGATCTTCCGTCATACCGACCGATTCGAGCATGTTGGTGGTCGCGATCGGGCCGGGTGCCAGCGCGTTAACGCGTATACGGGGAGCCAGTTCCAGTGCAAAAGTCTCTGTCAGGCTGTTCACGGCGGCTTTTGCCGCCGAATACGGACCATTCTTAAGGTGTCCGCCAAAGGCTGCCCGTGATGAGAGGTTGATAATTGCCCCCGTGTCCATCAGCCGCGCCGCGCTTACGCAGCCGGCCCACACCGCTTTCAAATTAAGATCGACTTGGGCATCCCATTGTTCCGGTGATGTTTTAGTGAGGAAACGAGGCGTTGCATCGGGCAGTCCACCGGCGTTATTAACCCAGATGTCGAGGCTATTTGGTTGACTGGCGACCAAATCCTCCAACTTGTCCAGACCATTCGGCGCGACAAGATCGGCTACGCAGATTTCGCAATTTCGGCCGAGTGCACGGATCGTTGCTGCGACTTCCTCAAGTTGATTTTGTGTGCGTGCGCTGATCACGATATCGGCACCGGCTTGCGCCAAAGCAATTGCGATTCCTCTGCCAATGCCTCGTCCCGCGCCAGTGACAACTGCGAGTTTACCTTGCAGTGAAAATTTTTCTAAAATTGGCATTACCGACATTCTCTCTATAGTATTTGTCATTATTGACTTGATACATGGGCTATATTCTATGCTAGTGGACAGTTCATCGAAACTTGCTTGGATGCAAGATAAATTGCTACTTGTGCTAATATTTACGCGTGGGCAAGCGGCAAGAGTCCCAAAAACACGTGTTGGAAGAGTAAAATATGCCGGCTCTCGTTGCCAATCCTAACAAATCCCTGTCTTATTCCAGTGAGCAGATTATTGATCGCAGGCGGCGATTGCTGGCGGAAGCGCGGCGGATGATTGCTGAGGGTGGATTAGAAAATTTCAGCATCAGAAAGCTCTGTCAGCGAGCAGATGTTGCTCAACGTACCTTTTATAATGCTTATGAAAGCAAGGACCGTTTGATTGCCTTGGCGATCCGTGAAGCGTATGATGATTTTCAGAAATTCATTTCATATCGTACCGATCCCTTCAGTCTGGAAGGGGTGATTGACCGGACACTTTCTACCAATCGTCGGAATTTCAAAGTTCGCAATTACACGAAGGCAATTGTGTCGATCTACTTTTCCTCGACAACCAGCAACGATATCTGGAAAACCATTCAAGATATGACTCAAACAGGCTGGGCAGATTGGTTTAAAGTATTGAAAGAACAGGGTTTATTCAAGGAATGGGCGGAACCGGACAGGGTTGCCAATGAAATGGCAAATTTACAATATTCCATCATAAGTGACTGGTGTCTTGGACGGCTGCCTGATGAGGAATATCTGTCAGCATTATTCACCGCGACACTTACAATACTCATTGGTGCCACCAAGGGTGAGGTAGCCGATAAGGCTGAGGAGATGCTGCAAACATTTCATATTTCGTGTAAATTACCTGAATTTCCTAAGCCCGCAGGCCGCGTGGACGGGAAAGAAATTAGCGACTGATACTCGCTTCTTGTTTATCTACTTCGCCATTGACGGACTGCATCAGCCATTTTCATTCTGATAGTAGGGCATCGCGATCTTGCCCTTCGTTGGATCGGTGCCCGCCATTCCGAAAGTGATGGGGTGGACGACGTCTGCATCTGTTGCGATATTGATGCAGGTTGGCCGTCCGCTGGCACAGGCGCGAGCAATCGCTGGTCCAATATCTTCGATGCGCTCGACCCGTTCGCCATCGCAGCCCAGTGCGCGGGCAACATCCTCATAGGCTCTGTCGCACAAGTCGACAGCTACTCGGTGTTCTTTGCCAAAAACGAGATCCTGACCATTTTTAGACATTGCCCAGCAGGCGTTGTTCATGATGATCGTGATGATCGGAAGGTTATGCCTTGCCATAGTGTCGAATTCCTGCAGATGAAAACCGATAGCGCCATCTCCAGCAATTAAAAATACCGGCGTTTCAGGGCGCGCTACAGCGGCGCCTATTGCGTAGCCCGGTCCGAATCCAAGCGTACCGAGATAGCCCGCCGTGAGATAGCCGCCTGGCCGCGATGCCCGGTTAAGCGGTTCGCACCACGCCGTCATCTCGCCGCCATCAACGACCACGGTAGCATCCGGAGAAATGGCGTCGAACACTGCTTTAGCCGCATGATGCGGGTGGAGCCGCCCACTGTTGCAGACAGCTTCTTCCTGTTCAAATGGGGCGAAGTTATGTGCTTTCGCGAGGGTAGCGCGCCATTCTGCCAGTTCGGGCCATGACTGCTCTGTTGCGAGTTCATCAAGTAATTCAAAAGTTTCTGCGGCGTCCGCTACAAGTCCAAGCTCTACTGGTGTCATCCTCCCGATCTCACTTGCCTCAATGTCGATCTGTAATAGCCTAGCGTCCTTGGGTATGATTGCATGCGAGCGCCCGCCGAGCAGCAGGCCTGCCCGCGCCCCGGCTAGAATTACCAGATCCGGTCTTGGGGCGCCGGTTGCGTTGAGGACCGCTAACGTCGAGGCGGGCCCGAAATTAGCAGGGTGATCATGGGGTAATAGGCCGTGGGCCTTGCTGTTGGTGACCACCGGAACACCTGTTAGTCGCGCAAAGCGATCAATTGCGGTGCCCGCGCCGGAGGTGATCGCGCCGGTTCCGCCAATGAGAACAGGCCTTTCCGCGGATGCGATGGCTGCGAGAAAATCTTTGGCGTCTTGCGTTGATGGTGCCGGTTTGGCCGGGCTAGAGGGCGTTTCAGCAATGGGAAACAGAACGCGGGGTACCTCGCGGAACATTATATCGATCGGTACCTCCAGCAAGACAGGTCCGGGGCGGCCAGTCTGTGCGATTCGCATGGCCTTCTCCACAATATCCGGAATTCGATCTCCCGATAGGATTCTATGTGCCCATTTGGTTACAGAAACAGCCATTGGCAGTTGCGAAAACCCGCCCTGAAGTTCGTTGGTTTCGGTTTCGCGTGTCGGTGGCGCTCCGGCAATGAACAGCGCTGGCAGGGCATTTGCATAGGCGCTTGCCATCGCCGTCAGCGCATTGGTGAAGGCTGGACCAGCGGTGATCGCGCAGACGCCAACAGTATCTGGTTTAAGCATGCCCATCACTTCTGCTGCATGGCCCGCGGTGGCTTCGTGCCGCGTGTCAATTAGCCGAATGCCAAGGGAAGCACAGCCGATTAAAAGGGGGTCTAAATGCCCACCATGCAGCATAAACATGTCTCGCACACCCAGCCTGTGAAGGCTTTCTGCTAATAATATACCACCGATCATGGACAGCTCCGCTTAGATAGGTTATTTCTGCATCATGTTGCAGTAAGTACTCGCAGCTAGTGGTTGTATCACGTCGCTGTCAAGAGCGGATGAAATTGTTCAGGAGCATATTTCTAACCGCCGCACATGTTGATGTGGAGCTCCGACGATCGGAAAGGCCGCTTTCGCGCGCGTTAGGGGCGAGAGGAATAAGGAAGGAGAGTCGGGTTGACGCTAAAGTAAAATTAATACACATTGCATTATTGAGAAATTTGCATGATGTAGTTAATATTGAAATGTCGGAGTCGCACTCATTCTTGGGCCTCGGACAGCTAGAGATGTAGATTAGGAGAACGCGTAGCAATTTATGTGAAATCAGTTAGCCGGAAAATGTGTAACGGACACAAATAGGCCGTCGCGGTGGTTCTGGGCTTTGCCTTTCTCGCCGCCTCAATTGGCTCGGTCCGACGTGTGATGGATGAACTGATGAATCAATGGGCCTGATCCAAAGGGCCATTATGCTGGAATTTAAGTTGTGTAATTCGGTGATCGGGTCAGTCGGGTCCGATGCTGCAGATCAAAGAAAAGGAATTGATAATGTCAGAAGATAGCGAAAAATTTAGTTTCGGAGCCGAAATGGGCGTTGATGAAACTCAGGTCGGCGGTTGGCTGGTCGGGGCGTTCAAGGACGGTGGCAAGGTCGTGCCGGCCGCCGATCTTCAGGGAACAAGCGAGCTTACCAAGGACATTAAAATCATTGATGTTGATACGCATTTTACGGAAAAAGGCGATCTTTGGACCTCTCGTATGCCTGCAAGCATGAAGGATCGTACTCCTTATATGAAGCGTGAAGGCTCTATGGATTACTGGTTCATTGGCGATAAGCTGATTTCGCCTGCTGGCGCTTCGGTGATTGATAAAGACCGCAACAAGCGTCTGGGGCGCCTCAGCATCCCGAGGGTAGAAGATATTCATCCTGCAGCCTATGATGTTAAGGAACGCTTGAAATTTATGGATGATTTGGGCGTTCATGCTCAGATTTGTTACCCGAATGGCTTTGCTTCGTCGTCCGTCAGTTTGCTGAACTGGGTCGACAAGGACTTCGCCGAAGAACTGATCAGGGTTTATAATGACGATCGCGGTGATGCACAGAAGCAATCTGGCGGGCGCCTTCTTCCAATGGCATTGCTTCCTGTCTGGGACAGCAAAGCAATGGGCAAAGAAGCACTGCGCTGTGTTGAAGAATATGACGTAAAAGGCTTTAACCTGCCCGATCGTCCAGAACAGTTCGGCCTGCCGACATTTAACGATGATCACTGGGCACCACTGTTCGAACTTTGCAATGACAAAGAAATCCCGATCAATTTCCACATTGCGACCGGTGGTATTGATGGTTTTGCTGTGACTTGGAAAGATCTCGACTTCCAGAAGAAACTCGCAGTTGGCGCAATGCTGTTCTACATCGGCAATGCGGCTACTTTGGCAAACTTCATTGTTAGTGGCTTGCTTGACAAATATCCTAAATTGAAGATTGTCTCGGTAGAAAGCGGCATTGGCTGGATTCCGTTCCTGCTCGAAGCGTTAGAGTATCAGGTCGATGAGATGATGCCTGATCACAACATGCAGCGACGCCCGGTTGAATATTTCAAAGACCAAATGTTTGCGTCTTTCTGGTTTGAGAAAATTGCGCCTTCTAAGATGCTCGATCTGATCGGCCCGGACAATGTTATGTTCGAAACCGATTTTCCACATCCGACAGCGCTTTATCCTGATCCTCAGGCGCATCTCAGCGAAGTTCTTGCCGATGTAGATCCAGTGCATGTGCGTAAGATTTTGCAGGAAAATGCACAGCGTTGCTATAACATTGAGCTTTAATTTAGAACTTTAATTAAATTTGCTGTGGGTTCGCTTGCGAGCCCACAGCAAATGATTAGTAACGGAAGAGTGCAATGTACCCATCTGATGCCAATATTGTCGGAATTTATGAACATCCCACTCGCAAGGCGGACGGGATTTCTCTGGCTCAATTACACGCCGATGTCGCCAAAGGGGCGGTCGAGGATGCCGGGCTGAGCCTGTCTGACGTTGATGGCTATTTCTGCGGAGCGGACGCTCCCGGAATCGGCGCAATGACGATGGCTCAATATATGGGGCTGGATCTGCGTTATACTGATAGTACGGAAACAGGTGGCTCAAGCTATATCGGGCATGTTCATCACGCCGCTCTAGCTATTGCTGCGGGCAAATGTGATGTCGCGTTAATAACTTGCGCGGATAATCAAGTTGCCAGCAGGAAATTTATAGGCCTTGGCGGCGTGGATTGGCGCGGGGCACCAGAGCAGCCATTTGAGGATGGCTATTATTTCGGGCCCGCCGCGCTGTATGGCATGGTGGCCCAGCGGCATATGCACGAATTCGGCACGACTGCGGAGCAGATGGCTTGGGTAAAAGTCGCGGCTTCGCATCATGCGCAACATAATCCCAATGCCTTATTGCGGGATGTTGTTACTGTGGAGGATGTCATTTCTTCGCCTATTGTGGCTTCTCCTCTGCACCGGCTGGACTGCTGCGTGATGAGCGATGGCGGCGGTGCAGTTGTTTTGGCGCGGCCTGAGATCGCTAAAAATCTCAAACGTCCGAACGTTCGTCTGCGCGGTGCCGGTGAGGCAGTAAAGCATAATGCAGGCGGTAAGATTGATCTGAGCTATTCGGCTGGGCGTGAATCGAGCCGATCTGCTTTTGCTGAAGCTGGGGTTACGCCAGCGGATATTCGCTATGCTTCGCTTTACGATAGTTTCACCATCACAGTTATCATGCAGCTGGAAGATTTAGGTTTCTGTGAAAAGGGTGAGGGAGGGCGTTTCGTTGCTGACGGAAACCTCATTTCCGGCGTAGGCAAGTTGCCATTTAACACTGACGGCGGCGGATTGTGCAACAATCACCCCGGCAATAGGGGCGGTATCACCAAGCTGCTGGAGGCTGTTCGCCAATTGCGCGGTGAGGCGCACCCCGCTGTGCAGGTTCCTGATTGTTCGCTTGCCGTGGCACATGGCACGGGCGGCTCGCTCGCTGGCTATCATGGCTCGGCCACTGCAATTCTCGAAAGGGTCTGAATTCCATGTCTGAAAATGTCCCACTTCCTAAAGCGCCGGAAATTTGGCCCGAAGTAACACCCTATTGGGATGCTGCGGCCGAAGGGCGGCTAGTAGTTATGCGCTGCATTTCATGCGAAAAGCATTATGTCCATCCGCGTCCTTTCTGCCCGCATTGTGGCAGTGACCATACCGAATGGTGCGATGCGGCCGGCACAGGCACGATTTACACCTTCACGATTACGGATCGAGCACCAGTGTTTAAGGTTCCTGCAATGGTGCAGCTAGCAGAGGGCCCGATCATGATGACGGCAATTGTAGATTGTGATCCGGCCTCTGTGGAAATCGGTCAGCAGGTAAGCGTCGCCTTTCAGCCAACCGAAGATGGCCCACCGCTGCCTGTATTTAAACCGGCCTGATCATTTGCTTCATTGGGGGATAAGAAAATGAGCGCCCATCCACCCCGTCTCGATGTCGGTTCGCTGCTGGTGCAGATTGAGAATACGCCCGGGATAGACAGTTTACGTTCGCTTGATGGTGCGCTGGGTAGCGCCGACAGTGAATTGACCGAGGCCATTCTTGAACAAGCGGCGGATTTCTGCGCCGGTGAAATTGCCCCGATAAATCATATTGCTGATCAACAGGGATGCGGGTTAACCGATGGCCGTGTTGTCGTACCTCAACCGTTCAAGCAGGCATGGGACTCTTATGTTGCACTGGGCTGGCCAACTCTAGATTTGCCTGAGGAAGTTGGCGGCCAGGGTCTGCCCTTGTTCTTATCCTCCACTGTGCAACAATTGCTGGATGGCTCATGCGCAGCATTTGCGATGCTTCCGGTTTTGCTGAGATCGGCGGCGCGCTTAATTTTTGCGCATGGCTCTAAAGAAATGCAGGCGGAGTGGCTGCCCCGTCTGGTGTCAGGCGAATGGGCTGCGACCATTTGTATTTCAGAATCGGATGCCGGGTCCGACGTCGCGCGCGCGCGAACAACCGCTGTCCCCAATGAAGATGGCAGCTGGTCTGTCAGCGGCGAGAAAATGTGGATCAGCTTTGGCGATCATGATTTATGCCCGCGTATCGGCCATTGTGTGGTGGCGCGTACAGAAGGCGGGCTCAGCCTGTTTCTGGTACCGAATACCCTTGATGATGGTTCGCCCAACGCAGTATTTGTGCGCCGGATTGAAAAAAAGCTTGGCCTGCACGGCTCGCCGACCTGCCAGCTTGGTCTTGAAGGGGCAAAAGGTTGGTTGATCGGGGACGAAGGACGGGGCTTGTCCCAGCTTTTTGTCATGATCGTGAACATGCGGCTTTGCGTTGGCGCCCAAGGGCTTGGGCTTGCGGCTTCGGCTGTTCAGACGGCCCATGATTATGCAGCTGAGCGCCGTCAGGGCGGTCCATCAGGTGCGCCGCCGGTTACAATCGACAGTCATCCAGATGTTCAGCGCATGTTGCTGGATATGACGGCGAAGCTTGAGGTCCTGCGCGGACTTGGCCTGTTGCTTGGTGTGCACGCAGACCTTGCCGTGCATGACCGAGACAAAGAATATCGCAAGCAATCATCGGCTTTGGTTGCCTTCCTGTTGCCTATTTACAAAACGCTGGCAGGCGGGGCTGGTTTCGAACTGGCGAGCGAGGCGATACAGGTTCTGGGCGGGGCCGGATATACTGATGAATGGCCGCTGGAACAGGCGCTGCGCGACGGTCGGGTCGCAACAATTTTTGAAGGCACGACCGGTATGCAGGCGCTGGATCTGCTACATCGACGATTGTGGCAGGATCAATCCGCAGGGCTTGATATTTTCCTCAAGATGGCACGTGAAGATCTTGCCACGCATGACAGCACAAGTGCGGATGTTGCGCTCGATTGTTGCGAGTTGTTGGAGCAGGCAGCTGCCCGTCTTGCTGCGATGCGTGCTGATACTGCTGCGGCCGAAGCAGGGGCGACAGCCTTTCTTGAACTGGCGGGGCTAGCAGCATTAGGATGGATCGCTGCTCGGCTGACCGCAGTGGAAGGTAGCGGAGAGGCGGAAAATAGGCTGCGCGCGGCTGGGAAATGGTATTTGCGCGATCTGGTTGCCCGCTGCGCTGCGCTAGATGTGCAAATTTCCGCCAATGCTGCATGCGCTGATCTATTCCGCCAAATTACTGCCGGAAACGGGAACGCGTCCGCTTAGGGGCCATTGGGTAGAGATGTTATGATTGAATTGGAATTGAAACTCAGCGCTGAAGACAGCGCTTTTCGCGAGGAGGTGCGCCGCTTCCTTGCTGAGAAATTCACACCTGAACTGCGCAAGGAAACGGAGCTGCAAACGGGGGTTTTTGCCGACGGAAGTCTGGCTGCCCAATGGCACCGGATATTGTTTGAACGCGGCTGGGCGGCAACCGGCTGGCCGGAAGAATATGGCGGGGCGGGTTTTACAGCAACGCAGCAATATATTTTTAACGATGAATGCGCGCGCGCCGGAACGCCCAATTTGCCGGTTGCGGGGGTCAGATTATGCGGCCCCGTATTGATCGAATTTGGTACACAGGAGCAGAAGGATGTTTTCCTTCCGAAAATTCTGTCTGGCGAACATGTCTGGTGTCAGGGCTATTCCGAACCGCAGGCAGGGTCCGATCTAGCGGCACTGGAGTGCAAAGCGGAGCGGGACGGGGATGATTTTGTCGTCAATGGACAGAAAATCTGGACCACCCATGCCCAGTTTGCGCAGTGGATTTTTGTACTCGTACGCACATCACGCGAGGGGCCGCGTCAGGCCGGCATCAGTTTTCTGTTGGTGCCGATGGACGCGCCGGGTGTCACGGTACGACCGATCCTTTCGATGTCGGGCGAACATGAAGTCAACGAGGTGTTCTTCGACGAAGTGCGGGTTCCTGCGACCAATCTCGTTGGCGATGAAAACCAAGGCTGGAAAGTGGCTAAATTCCTGCTCCTTAACGAACGCGGCAGTGGTTCTGGCGCGGCCTATCTCAAAAATGCACTCGGCTTGCTGAACAAGATAATCGCGGCTGACGGTCCATTTTCCGTAGCCGCATCTGACCCTGCATTTGCAGGGCGCCTGGCGGAGGTTGAAATCGAAATCGCTGCACTGGAACAGTCAGAGCATAGCTTGCTGGAGGCCATAAGGCGTGGGGAGATGGCACGAGGCGATACATTGGCATCGGTCCACAAGCTTCACGTGAGCCATATCATGCAGGCAATCACCGAACTGGAAGTGGATGCAATCGGTGCATATGCCCAGATCGATCAGGGGCCAGTGCTGTTCGGAAAGGCTGAAGCCTCCGCTCATGTTCCGCCGCGAGCGATGACACCGGTTGCTCACTATTTGAACATGCGGGCAATTACCATTTTTGGCGGTTCGAGCGAGATCCAGCGCAATATCCTTACCCGGACGGCGCTGGGTATCTGATGGCGGACATGAAGGCAGACGATATGGAACAGCAGGACGAACAGCGCGAATTGCTCGCTTCAATTGGCGATCTGGTGGAACGGGTCTTGGGCGATAGGCACGATGTTTTGTGCGGCACTGGCTTTGATCGCGAAATGTGGGAAAAGCTTGGTGGTGAGCTAGGTTTGCTTGCCGCCGCGCTGCCAGAGGCTCTGGGCGGAATGGAAGCCGGACCCGCTGCCCATGCGATATTAATGGAGGGCTTCGGCCGACATCTGGTGGCGCAGCCTTATTTGTCGACGATGGTCATGGCCTCCGCGCTGCTCGACCCTGCGGATACAGGTGGGGCGCAATGGCTGTCTGCTGCTGCACAGGGCGAAATGATTATTGTGCCTGCTTTGGCTGATGGCCCCGATGATCATGCCCTTCAATCCGCCAATACTGTCGTAGATATGGGGACGGAGGAACTGGTGCTGCGCGGGAGCAAAATTTTGGTTCGCGATGCACCGTTGGCCGACCATTTTGTGGTTTTGGCCCGTCAGGAGAATGGTGAGTCAGAGTCACAAATCCTGTTGATGGTTGCAGCGGACGCGCAAGGTGTGACGCGCGAGGATTTTCAGATGATCGACGGTGCTACTGGTAGCCATCTTCATTTTGACGAAGTCCGGCTTTCCCGGTCTTGCGTGATTGCTAACGGAGAAGAGGCGCGCGGGCGTGCCGAGCAGGCGATGGATGACGGAACTGTGGCGGTCTGTGCTGAGGCAGTTGGAATTATGCAGGCGATGCTCGACCAGACAATTGAATACACAAAACAGCGGGTGCAATTTGGGCAGCCACTTTCTGCATTTCAGGTGCTGCAGCATCGCATGGTCGATATGTCAGTTGTGATTGAGCAAGCGCAGAGCATCACGCAGTTGGCACGGGGCAAGCTTCATAGCTGGGATCGGGCGACGGCAACATCGGCTTGTATGGCATTGGTGGCAAAAGCATGCCGCCGCGTTGCACAGGATGCGGTGCAAATTCATGGCGCAATTGGCATTGCAGATGAAACACCGATCAGCGGCTATTTTCGCCGGGCACTTGCCATCGAAAAACAATTTGGCGGAAAACAATTTCACCTGCAGCGTTATATGAAAGGATCGCATCTTTCCTGACGCAGAGCATAAATTGCACAGCATGTTAAAATTGTAGATGCGTGATCGATTCTGCTGTGATACTGTCCGGTTAGAATGTTCCTATTTCGATTGTGAAAGACAAATCTAGGGGCATGTTGCGAAGGCCACTGAACGAATTGGGAGAGAATGATGGATAGGCAAACTGGTTCCAAACCTATTGAGGATTTTAACTTTCTCGATCCAGCAGTGCTGGATGACCCATTCGAATATTATGGAGCGCTGCACGAACAGGCGCCAGTATATAAAATGCCCGAAACCGGCATGTATATCGTCGCTGGATATGATGATCTTCGTAAAGTTTTGCTGGATACCAAAACCTTTTCCAACAATATGGATGGTTATGGCATGCTTCAGGGTGAAAACTGGAAGGTCCATCAAGAAATATTGGAAGCGCGCGGTTGGCCCGACCTAGCAACGCTGAATTTCACCGATCCACCAGCTCATACGCGTTATCGCCGCATTGCCGACACTATCTTCAATGCCAAACGGATTGCGGCACTCAGCGGCCGTATTGAACAATTATGCCATGCGATGATTGATCGCTTCATCGAACGCGGCGAATGCGAATTTGTCAGCGAATTCGCCTTTCCGCTCGTGGGCACGATTATATCAGAGCAGCTCGGCCTTGAGTCCGACCAGATGGCTCAGTTCAAAAAATGGGGCGAGGCGATCATGGCCCCTACCAGCCGGGTGATGACTGTCGAGGAGTTGCGGGAAAATGCCGATACCATTGTCGAGATGCAGCAATTTATTGCCGGCAAGTTGGAAGAACGGCGCAAGGAGCCGCGCGAAGATTTGATTTCTGCATTGGTGTCCGCACGCGCCGATGATGGCGAAGAGCTGAACATGCTCGAACTGCAAAGCCTGATGCGCCAGTTTCTGTCAGGCACATATGAATCAGTCGTGACGATGATTTCGCATGGCATGCTTATTTTGCTGCGCAATCCCGACGTGATGGCGCGTTTGCGGGCGGATATGTCGCGTGTCCCCGATTTTGTCGAAGAGGCGCTGCGCTATGATTCTCCGGTTCCGGGGTTGGCGCGGCTGGTGACTTGCGACACGCAGGTTGGGGGCGTTGATATTCCCGCCGGTTCAATCGTGATGACGCGCTATGCGGCGGCCAATCGTGATCCTGCCAAATTTGAATGCCCGCATAAATTCGATATTGATCGCAATAATAAAGCCCATCTCGCCTTCGGTAACGGCCCGCATTTTTGCGTTGGCAGGGCGCTTGCGCGGCGCGAACTCAATATGGCTTTCACGGCGCTGCTGACGCGGATGAGTGATATCGAATTGGCGCGACCGCTACCCGATATTATTCATATTCCCCATGTGCTGTTACGACCGATGAAGGAATTGCCGATACGGTTTACCAAAATCGACGCGGCTTGACGGTAGGTGCGGCCGAACGGACTCATTAAACGGCGTGATGTATCGCCCTCTTTCTGGCGCACATGCATGCGCGCGGCGCGCTCACCTCAATTACGTTCACATTCAAGGGGAGCGTCAGCCGCCCACCAACGCCGCAAGTTCGCGTGCAAAAGGGTCGTCCGCCGGCCCGCCGCTGGAGGGGCCAGCAGCCATAGGCCGCGTTTCGGCCGGAACTTCGCGGATCAATTCAAGGTCGTGGATACCCGTGCGGTGAAGGATTTGCCAACCTTGTTCGGTGCGGATCAGACGGTCGACATAACGACCCTTGACCAGCACTTCTTCCAACATACCCTCCTGCTTGTCGGTGCGATTATAGGCGACGAAATGGCAGTCGCTGGCCGCTCTGTCACCCCTAATGACGATGCGCGGTGTGGAGATCATGTGCGTAATTCCAACGCGCCCTTTCAGCCACGCAAGGGCCGGGGCGATCCATTCACTCGAGGGGCCGACATAGCCGCCATGATCGTGGGTCGCATCGGTATGGAAACAAGTGCGCAGCGCAGCTTCGTCGATCCGGTCACAGGCCGCGCAATAGGCGAGCAACAGGTCGGTGATCGACTGACGATCGGCCAATTCGGTTACAATGATATTCAGGTCTTGCATGGAGGTTCCTCTGGTCATCGCCATTTTATGGCGTGTGGATGACTATGAACGATAATGCTATTTTAGGAAAGCAGGTTTCAATGGATTTTAGTGGCAAAAATGTTTTGATTGTGGGTGGTTCCAGCGGGATTGGTAACGGGGTAGCCCATGCCTTTCGGAACCGAGGAGCACAGGTTTGCGTGTGGGGCACGCGTTCGTCAGCTGCCGACTATGCAGGTGAGGAAGGTAGCGACCTTAGCGGACTGTCTTATGCTTGTGTCGATGTGGCTGATTTTGATGCGGTGACCAATGCGGCCGATCCGTTTGACCGGTTGGATGTGCTGGTGCTGTGTCAGGGCACGGTGATCTATGAGCGCGGCGAGTTCGAGATGGCTGGCTTCGAAAAGGTGATGACCGTTAATCTGAGCAGCATGATGGCTTGCGCGACACGATTTCACGATATGCTGGCCGATGGGGGCGGTTCACTTGTCATGCTCAGTTCTAACGCGGCCTATCGTACCACATTGGGCAACCCGGCTTATAATGCGTCAAAGGCTGGCGTATTGGGGCTGGTTCGTTCGCTGTCACAGGCTTGGATCGGTGAAGGCATTCGTGTCAACGGGGTCGCGCCTGGGTTGGTCGATACCAAGCTTACTAAGGTCATGACTGAACATCCCGAACGACGGAAATGGGCCCTGAGCATGATTCCGTCGAAACGGCTCGGGACTCCGGACGATATAGCGGGCGCGGTATTGTATCTGGCCTCTCCTTTAGCCGATTATGTCGTCGGGCAGACGATAACCGTTGATGGTGGTGCCTCGCTGTGAGTGATAATCTGGTCGATCAGGCGCGCCTTTGCGAATGGATGGATAAGGAAGGGCTGGGGGCTGGACCGCTTGAAAACTTAAAACGTCTTACCGGCGGTACGCAGAATATATTGCTGAGCTTTTCCCGTGCAGGCAGGCCCTATGTTCTGCGCCATCCGCCCAAAACAACTATTGCGGACGGTGACGAGACGATGCGCCGTGAAGCCCGCGTTCTCGCTGCCATTGCAGATACCGATGTGCCGCATGCGCGTCTGATCGCGGCATGTGGTGATCCCGGCGTGATCGGGGCCGCATTTTACCTGATGGAGCCGGTGGACGGTTTTAACGCAACTGTCGCTTTGCCGCCATTGCATGCGGGAGACCCAGCAATCCGACGGCAAATGGGATTCGAGATTGTCGATGCGGTCGCGAAGCTCGGCCGGGTGGATGCCATTGCTGTGGGGTTGAGTGATTTTGGCAAGGTCGAGAATTTCCTGACACGTCAAACTAGCCGTTGGAAGAGCCAGTTAGATGGCTACGCACGCTTCACGGAATGGGATGGGCCAGATGCGCTGCCCGGTGTTGATGTGATCGGACATTGGCTTGAAACAAATTGTCCTGCGAGTTTTACGCCGGGCATCATGCACGGCGATTACCACCTCGCTAATGTGATGTATCGTAATGACGGCCCCCAGATTGCGGCAATTGTCGATTGGGAACTTGCGACGCTGGGAGATCCCCTGATTGACCTCGGCTGGTTGCTGGCGACATGGCCCGGCGATGATGTCGATCAGGCGCGATTGCCAGTTACGCCATGGGACGGATTTCCCGAAGCAGACGAGCTGGTCGAATATTATGCTGCACATAGCAGCAGGGATATGAATGGCTTGCTGTGGTACAAGGTTCTGGCCTGCTATAAGCTGGGTATCCTGCTCGAAGGAACCTATGCGCGCGCCGCCGCCGGTAAAGCGGACCCTGGCGTAGGCCGCATGCTTCATGACCAGACTATTTTCCTGTTTCAGCGCGCCTTGCGCTGGCTTGAGCAGAATGCGTAATTCATTAAATTGAGGAGTTAAAAATGCAGCTATCCCTGTTTTTCCGTCCCTATCAGATACCAGCCCATGAAGATATTTCCGTGTGTATTGACGTTGCACGTGCGGCTGATGAAGCGGGGCTGCATTCGATTACCTTTGGCGATCATCTTATGCTTGGCCCGGACACGTCCGGCTATCCTTATGGGAAGTTCCTTCACCGGTCTGAATCGGCTTGGCCAGAGCCATTGACGACATTGGCGGCGATGGGCGGTGTGACAAAGAATTTGATCCTATCGACAGGAATACTTCTTGCGCCGCTGCGGCCACCATTATTGCTCGCAAAGACGATTGCGACGCTCGATGCGTTGACCAAGGGCAGAGTTCAACTGGCTCTTGGGGTTGGTTGGCAGCGGGCTGAATATGAAGCGCAAGGTATTCCGTGGGAGGAACGTTATCGCCGGTTGGACGAAAATGTCACGGCATGCCGCGCAATATGGGGTGAGCAGCCGGTTGATTTTGAATCGGCCAACCTCAAATTGACCGATGCCTACTGTCTGCCGCGTCCGCATCAGGCCCGTATACCGATGCTGATGGGTTTAAAAATGACAGACAAAAACGCAATGCGTATGGCGCGGCTTGGTGATGGTTGGTGCCCAATGGGGCTGGACGAGCAGGGATTGCGCGAAGGCGTTAACCGGCTCGCTGAAGCGGTGAACGAGGTCGGCCGCGATATGGCCGATCAACATATTAAAGTCGGGCTGGGTAATGTCATGGGGGCAACGGGCAAGGCCGATGTTGCTCAAACATTGGAGGCTGCACCGGCATTTCTTGACGCCGGGGCAACAATCATCACCGTCACTGCCCCTGCCGCACCGGACAGTATGAGCGATATCTTTGACTTTATTGAACAAGCGGGCCGCTGGCGTCAGGATTTCTTGAGCAATGGTTAAATGCGCTCCCGCCCGACATAGAATGGCGGCCTAGCACATATCCAGAGCAGTTCTGAACCAAGCAGAGGAGAAAGCAGTTGCAGCCAATTACACCCGGTCTTGAGAAGACCGCGAAGGCGCAACCGGGTGCGCATCTGGCGTTAGGTCTTTTGTTCGCAATCGGGCTGGTGAATTATATCGACCGGGTTGCGATGAGCGTGCTGCAAGTACCGGTGAAAGCTGAACTATTATTAACCGATGAACAGATCGGTTTGTTGATGGGTTTTGCATTTTTCATTCCCTACACGGCGCTCTCAATTCCGATGGCGCGATTGGCGGACCGTAGTAACCGCAAGGCAATTCTAATCTTCGCATTAGTAATCTGGAGCGGGATGACATTTGCTGTCGGGCTTGCGGGCAGCTTTATCCTTCTGCTGTTTTTGCGCGTGGGCGTCGCGCTGGGGGAAGCGTGCTGCTTGCCAACATCTTATTCTCTGATCGCGGATTATTATCCGAAACAAACGCATGGCCGGGCGATAGCTATATTGGGATCGACATTCCCTTTGGGCAGTATGATTGGTCTGGTGCTGAGCGGTCATTTGGGGGTTGAGCTAGGCTGGCGCGGGGCATTTTTCGCGATTGGTGCTGTCGGGCTGTGCCTCGTGCCGATCCTGATGATCGGGTTGAAGGAGCCTGCACGGACCACGGACGGGGCGGGGCCGGCTGCTACTCCGAAACTGGCCGAGGCACTGCGCGATATATGGCGGCGTAAGGCCTTTCGCTATTGTATCTTGGGACTGGGCCTGCAGAGCATAGTGTCTATATCGATATTGACATGGGCGGCACCATTTTACAGCCGCAGTTTTGACCTTGATCTCGGTCAGGTCGCTATGTTGGTCGGCTTTGTCATGGCGGGCGCGGGTGCCGTCGGCACGCTGGGCGGCGGTGTTCTGGGTGATAGAATTGCTCGCCACCGTCCCAGCCGGCTGATGCTTTTTCCTGCACTCGCGGCAATCATTGCGACTCCTATAGCAATGCTTCAGTTTCTAACTGGCAATCTTGCTGTCTCAATCGTCGCGGCGCTTGTATCATCGGTTTTCGCAAATATTTACCTCGCGCCCTGCAATGCATTGATTCAGCGTCTGGCGCTTCCCGGAACACGGGCGTTGTCGGCCGCAGTCGGGGTTACTGCCGCTGCTATTCTAGGGGGCGGGCTTGGGCCATGGGGGGTTGGCAAGTTGAGTGATTATTTATCGGGCGTTACCGGTTCACCGGCCGATGGGCTGAGCTATGCAATTGCCATTTTCATGCTGGCCGGCATCCTGTCGGCCTATTTCTTCTGGTTATCGGCTCGCCATATGGATCGGGATTCCGGGTTTGGCGAAAAGGAACATAAAATATGACATTTACGGTTACAGATGAGAGGCTTGATACCGGAGGGTTGACACTTTCTGCCATTCAGGGCGAGCCGAGCGAACCCGCGCTAGCGACGATTATCGCGCTTCCGGGTGGCGGTTATAATTCAGCCTATTGGCACCATCCCTGCAATCGCAGAGGGTCCCTTGTCGAGTTGGGGGCGTCGCTGGGCTTTCGTGTTTTTTCGGTTGATCGGCCCGGCTATGGTGCAAGCAGCGCACTGTTCCCTGATGGCTGTCACCTTGATCGCCAGCTTAGCCTTATAGGTGGGTTAGTAGACGAGCTTTCTCGCGCACCCGGTGCGGGGGCAGGGGTTTTTCTGGTCGGTCATTCCATGGGCGGTATCGTCGCTTTGCGCGTCGCTGCGGAGCAACCGCACGGTTTGCTTGGCTTGGACGTGTCGGGTGTTCCGCTGCGTTTTTCGGAAAAGCTGGCAAGTGCAGTTTCCGCTAACTTGGATGGAGATGAGGCGCATAGTGCAGGCAAATCGGCTGCGGAGCTCTTCTATGGACCACCCGAAAGTTACGATGCCGCGCTGCTCCGTAAAGATGTCTCGCTTGTCCCGCCACCATCCACTGAACTTGCAGATTCCGTTGCTTGGCCCTCTCAGTTTTCGCAGACCGCCAGTGCAATAGAGGTTCCGGTTCGTATCACGCTGGGCGATCATGAGGCTGTTACAGAAACCGGCTGGCCTGCGCTACACGAGACGGCCGCCCTGTTCACCCGATCACCGCGCGTCGAAACCGCGTTGCAAGCACAGTCCGGGCACAATGTCAGTTTGCACTATATTGCACGTGCATTTCATCTGCGCGCGCTTGCCTTTTTTGAAGAAACGCTGGAGCTGAACAAGCAGTAAGACTAAGTGCACTTGACTAATTTGATAACAGAGTGCAATTTTCATTTTTAATCACGTGGAATTTTCCGCACGGCCCTTTGGCTGGTCGCCTGTGGTCGTGGCTCGGTTTACCGGACTCCTCCAAGGCACTTTGAGAATAAGAGATTTATGATGCTGAATACAAATACACGGACTGTCTTTGAACCCGAGCATGAGCTTTTTCGCGATCAGGTTCGTAAATTCCTTAAACAGGCGGCTGTCCCGCATCTTGATAGGTGGGAAGCCGAAGGCATTGTCGATCGTGATTTTTGGCTGGCATGCGGGGAAGCGGGCCTATTATGTCCAACGGTGCCCGAAGCTTATGGAGGGCTTGGTGCAGATTATCGCTATAATGCCATCATTGATGAAGAGCTGAGCTATATCGGCTGTTCCGCCGGGGTCGTCCTGCAATCTGATGTCGCGGTTGATTATCTTGTTGATTATGCTTCTCAGGAATTGCGTGAACGTTGGTTGCCACCGATGATCAGCGGGGAAGCCATCTCTGCGATTGCGATGACAGAGCCGGGGACCGGTTCTGATCTGCAAGGGATTAAAACAACCGCCCGGCGTGATGGTAGTGACTATATCGTCAACGGGTCGAAAACCTATATTACCAACGGGCAACATGCCGATATTATAATCGTGGTTGCCAAAACATCGGAAGAGGGCGGAGCAAAGGGCACGTCGTTGATTTTGGTGGAGGCGGATCGACCCGGTTTTGCGCGCGGGCGCAATCTTGACAAAATCGGGCAGCACGCCGCTGATACCTCCGAATTGTTTTTTGAGGACGTGCGCGTTCCGGCGTCCAATGTTTTGGGGGAAGAACATGCCGGGTTTCGTTATCTTATGGAACGGTTGCCGCAAGAACGGCTAAGTATCGCGGTGTGCGCGCAAGCCGCCGCACAGCGGGCACTGGATGAAGCGGTTGAATATACCAAGGGGCGCAAAGCATTTGGCACTACCATTTTTAATATGCAAAACACGCGTTTTTCATTGGCGGAGATGGCGACCGGACTACAAGTTGGCTGGGCTCATTTAGACTGGGCGCTCTCTCGCCATATTCGCGGTGAACTCAATGCTGTCGAAGCGTCGGCTGCGAAGCTGTACCATTCTGAACTGCAGGGTAAATGTTGTGACGCTGCGCTGCAATTGTTCGGTGGGGCGGGTTATATGAATGAATATATGATCGCGCGTATGTGGCGCGATGCCCGCGTTACGCGAATTTTTGGCGGGACTTCGGAAATCATGAAGGAAATCGTCGGTCGCTCGCTGTGATTTGGAGCAGCATGGTGCCCGCTGGAAGAGTTTGCGCAGTTTCACGAATAACCGAAACTACCCTCAACTTCATAAGTCTTGGCCAGCAAGTGACAAAATTGCACTGCGCATGCATTTTTGACTTGCGTTAAACTGCCGTTGCCTTTTGATATTGAATGGATCGTCTATAGGAGCGAATTATGAGCGGAAGATTGAACGGAAAAGTTGCGGTAATTACCGGCGGCGCCAGCGGTATCGGTGAGGCAACGGCACGCATGTTTTCAGCAGAAGGAGCACAGCTCGTCATTGCCGACATGGATGTTGCGGCTGGTGAAGCACTGGCCGCCGAACTGGGAGAAGCGGTTTTTTGTCGCACTGATGTGATGGTGGAGGATGATGTAGCCGCTGCGATTTTGGCCGCCACTCAGACATTTGGACAACTCGACTGCATGATTAACAATGCTGGATTTGTCGGGGCAGTTGGCTCTATCCGCGATACGCCTTACGAACATTGGCGGGCGACGTTGGCGGTAATGCTGGATGGTGTTTTCTTTGGATGTAAACATGCGGCGCTTGCCATGCGGGCATCATCAACCAAAGGTACAATCCTTAATACAGCAAGTGTAGCGGGGCTGCGTGGAGGATTTGGGGCGCATGCTTATTCCACCGCCAAACACGCAGTGATCGGGCTGACACGGTCCGTCGCATCGGAGCTTGCACCAGAGGGCGTACGCGTGAATGCGGTGGCCCCTGGCGCGGTGGTTACACCGTTGATCCAAAATTTAACCGGCGCGGATAATGACACGCTTCGCAAGCTGGCGGAAAAGGCATCCCCGCTTGGTCAGGCAATGTATCCGCGTGAAATTGCAGGTGCTTTCACATATCTCGCCAGTGACGATGCGGCGCATGTTACAGGTGAGGTAATTACTGTTGATGCGGGCGTGATGATGGCGCCCGAAGTGGCTGATTTCCATAAGGCCGATGCGGCCTTTCTTGGGCCGCAAGCTGCCCTCGACCGGATTGGTTAAGGGAACGGACGGATTTTGTGGATATGTGTAGCTCCAAGCGCCAGCTAATCAAAGCTTGACTAGAATCGATCAAAAAGCATATTAGCCAAAAGAATAACGTAGTGCAATTTTTGACGGTTGTGGCTGGCCTGCCAAAGGTTCGCTTTTTGAATATTAGCTAAATGGAGCATGAAACATGTTTGAGACGATAACCTATGAAGTACCGGCCGAACGTGTGACCCGGATATCGCTTAACCGGCCCGAAACGCGCAATGCACAGAATACGAAATTGCTTTATGAGCTGAACGACGCGTTCGACAAGGCTTCTGCGGATGATGATATTTCAGTTATCATTCTTGCGGCCAACGGCCCCCATTTCTCTGCGGGTCACGACTTACGCGAGCCAGACCCGATAGGCAGTCTCAAGGATTATGACACGGTTGGTACATGGTGTGGCTTTTCCTGCGATGGTGCGGAAGGCTGGATGGCGCGTGAAAAGGAGCTGTATCAGGGGCTGAGTGAGCGTTGGAGGAATATTCCTAAGCCTACTATCGCTCAGGTTCAGGGCAAATGTATCGCGGGTGGATTGATGCTGGTCTGGCCCTGCGACCTGATCATCGCGAGCGAAGATGCTTCGTTCTCTGATAATACTGTGTCGATGGGGATGACTGGCGTTGAGTTTTTCGGACACCCTTGGGAACTGGGCGCTCGCAAGGCTAAAGAGATGCTGTTTACCTCTGATTTTGTGTCTGCACAGGATGCCCATCGCCTAGGCATGGTCAATCAGGTTGTCCCTGCCGCTGACCTCGAGTCTTCCACGCTGGCTCTGGCCAGCCGGATAGCAGCCAAGCCGCTATTCGCGCTAAAACTGGCAAAAGAGTCTGTCAATGCCGCAGCGGACGCGCAGGGCCGTGTTTCGGCTATGCAGACTGCCTTTGCGCTTCATCAGCTTGGTCATAGCCACAATATGCAGGTGCACGGTCTGCCTATTGACCCGCGTGGTGCAGGTGGATTGGTAGAGGCACCTAAGAAATAGTAGGACAACCTATTATTCGATTGTTTTTAAACATTAAAATTACTGTATATCCGGCGCTAAGTCTGCGCCGGGCCGCATATGGAAACTCAGGAGTACAATAATGGCTGATTTAGAATTTGTAGCTGTAGAGCGCGACGGGCCGATCACAATTGTGACGCTGAACCGCCCGGAAGTAATGAATTCGCTCCATTCACCGGCGAATATGGAATTGGACCGTGTATTCAACGAGTTTACCGCTGATCCTGATCAATGGGTTGCGATTGTGACGGCTGCTGGAGAGCGGGCGTTTAGTGCAGGTAATGATCTCAAATATCAGGCGGCGGGTGGTGACATGACCATGCCAGACAGCGGCTTTGCCGGCCTGACTTCAAGGTTCGATTTGACCAAACCGATTATTGCGGCGGTGAACGGGCTAGCCATGGGAGGTGGTTTCGAAATCGCTCTTGCCTGTGACATTATTATAGCCTCTCAGGCTGCAACATTTTCTCTCCCCGAGCCGAATGTGGGGCTTGCCGCGCTGGGTGGCGGGTTACATCGTCTACCGCGCGCGATCGGGACGAAACGTGCTATGGACCTTATCCTCACCTCGCGCCGGGTGAGCGCTGAAGAGGGTAAAGAGCTTGGTTTTGTGAATTATGTAACCACGCCTAATGCGCTTATGGACACCGCGTTAGAAGTGGCAAAAACGATCGTGCGAGCCAGCCCGATGTCGATCCGTGCTTCAAAAGAAGCGGTTTCGCTTGGTTTGGAAGACACGCTAGACGGCGCCATCAAGAAGCAGTGGGATTATCCTGCCATGGGCGCTCTGTTTGCTTCGGAAGATTTAATCGAAGGACCAGCGGCTTTTGCAGAAAAACGTCCGCCGCAGTGGAAGGGCCGCTAGAACCACTTTCGGCCAGTGCGGCGGTGCCGTCTGGATTGGAAATAGTAATGGATTTACAGGAATAATATGCAAACCTCGCTACTTCTAGAAATGGCCGCTGATGGCATGGCGGACCGTGTCGCAATTGGCGGCGCGGATGGTAATTTGAGTTATGCTGAGCTTGCCGAACAGGCACGCGGCGGCGCTGCGTTTTTGGTGGAACAGACCGGGACGAAGACGGTTTTCATCGGGCTGAATGGCGCCGCTATGCCGGTTGCGCTGTTTGCCAGCGGCATAGCAGGGAAACCTTTTACTCCGCTGAACTATCGGCTCGCCGATGCGGATTTGCAACGGCTGCTTGAACGCACGGCGCCCGCTATCGCGATTGTAGATGCAGATATGATGCCGCGCGTAGCCGGAACCGAAGGCATTATTTTTATAGATAGTGAGGATTTCTTATCAGTGTGCCGCGAAAAGGCCGCTGCAGGGGCTGAGGTCCCGTTCACAGATGAAGAAATTGCAGTATTGCTGTTTACTAGCGGTACGACCGGCGACCCTAAGGCGGCGGTACTGCGCCACACCAATTTGACATCCTATGTCATTTCCAGCGTAGAATTTATGGGTGCGGGTGAGGATGAAGCGGCACTGGTCAGTGTTCCGCCATATCATATTGCCGGAATTTCTGCTGTCCTGACGGGCGTTTATAGCGGCAGACGGATTGTCTATTTGCCGAATTTTACGCCGGAAGCATGGGTTGATGCGGCGGCAAGTGAGAAGATTAGTCACGCGATGGTCGTGCCGACTATGCTAGGCCGCGTGCTGGACCTGATTGAACAGCGCGGTGAAGATTTGCCTCATTTGCGCGCTTTGTCTTATGGCGGTGGGCGCATGCCCCAATCGGTTATCGAGCGCGCCTTGCACTTGTTGCCGCATGTTAATTTCGTGAATGCTTATGGTTTGACGGAGACAAGTTCGACAATCGCCGTGCTTGGCCCAGATGATCACCGCACCGCCCATTTGTCTGATGACCCTGCCGTAAAGCAGCGGCTTGGTTCGGTAGGTCAGGCTTTGCCTGCGGTCGAACTGGAAGTTCGCAAGCCCGATGGAACCCGCTGTCCACCGCACCACACAGGCGAAGTGCATGTGCGCGGAGACCAGATCGCTGGCGAATATATGGGGCAGAGCATGCTTGATGCCAATGGCTGGTTTCCGACCAAGGATTCGGGCTTTCTCGATGAAGAGGGCTATCTCTTTATCGATGGACGTCTAGATGATGTGATCGTACGCGGAGGCGAAAATATTTCTCCCGGAGAGATAGAAGATATTCTGCGTACTCACCCCGGTGTGCGCGACGTTGCTGTGTTGGGCTTGCCTGATGTTCAGTGGGGCGAAAAGGTTGCGGCGGTTATCGTTCCATCCGATCCGGCCCCGAGCATTGTCGAATTAGCTGATTGGGTAAAAACTCGCCTGCGATCAACGAAGACACCGGAAATGTGGGACTTTCGTTCCGAACTTCCTTATAATGAAACCGGTAAGTTGCTGCGGCGTGTGTTGAAGGCCGAGCTTACGGAGAACGGAACGGCGTGATCGCCATCATGGACTAATACTGCATGCCGTACGAAACCCCTCCGATTGCGATGCCGGCGTGCTGAACCACGGCTTTGTACCAGAGCTGGCTGTTTACAATTGAATCGAAACTTTCACTTTCCTACGGCCCGGGAACGCCCCGAGCCGAGTATCAACGATTCATGCTGGTTTCTATCGGCCCTACCAAGGGATACTAGCGTTCCGCCGCTTCTTCGGGTCCCTCAAAAATCTCCCAAAATTTGTGAATATTTAGAACGCTAACATTCTAGCACTTGATCGCTGATAAGATCGCCTCTATGGATAAGATGGTAGCATGCTAAAGATATTGATTGGGCCTTGGCATAGGTTTTCGCTTGCCCGCCCGCCCGTATGTTTTGGCATACCACCGAAAAAAATAAGTTAGGGAGAGAGAATATGCAATTTAGACGAGTTTGGGCGGCTGCCTGTGCGGGTGTGTCCGTCATAGCAATTCAGGGTGCCGCTTACGCGCAGAATACGCCGGATAGCGCCAGTGCTGATGCCGAAAAGGCGTTTGCAGGCGATATTATCGTCACCGCTAACAAGCGTGAGGAAAGCCTGAGCAAGGTCGGTCAGACCATTACCGCCATATCGGGTGCAATGCTCGCGGATCGCAAGATATCAAGTTTAGACGATATCGCTGCGGCGGTTCCGGGGCTGAGCTATGCTCCCAGTGCAGGTGCAACCCCAATTTTGACGTTACGTGGTATTGGCTTCAATGAACAGTCGCTGGGCGTTTATCCTGCCGTCAGTTCATATGTTGATGAGGTACCGCTGGCCTTTCCCGTAATGACTTTACACGCCGCCTTCGACCTTGAGCGTATCGAAGTTCTGAAAGGTCCGCAGGGCACTCTATTTGGCCAAAATGCGACCGGCGGCGCGATCAACTTTGTCGCTGCAAAGCCGACCAATACTTGGCAGGCCGGCGGCGATATTAGCTATGGCCGGTTCAACACCGTAGAAGGCAATGCCTTCGTTAGCGGCCCTGTCAGTGACAATGCGGGTGTCCGGTTGGCGGTTACCGGTTTGAATTCGGATGACTGGCAGAAAAGTGTAACCCGCCGGGATACAAATGGCTCCAAGTCTTATGTCGCAGGACGCTTCCTGTTCGAGTTTGAACCTTCGGACTCTGCTCGGTTCTTGCTGAACATTAACGGATTTAAGGATAAATCCGATCCTCAAGCGCAGCAGTCGATTGCTTTTCGGCCGTCCAGTTCCTCCGCTGCAATCCAGCAAGCGGTGATTGACAATTATACGAATGGGATCAACTTTGCACCCAATAATGCAAGAGCGGCCGACTGGACTGGGACGACATTTGATCCAGCACTAGGCACTCCTGCCGGGGGAGGTGCGATTGTCCCTGGTTCGGCACCATTGGTGGATTTCTCACCATTTAGTGACCGCAAGTTTGTGCAGGCTTCATTGCGGGCAGATGTGGACCTGACCGACGAGATCACGATCACGTCGCTGACATCCTATAGCGACTATGACCAGCTTCAAAATGTCAGCACCAGCGGTACGGAATATCTTCAGAGCAACATTGTAGATCAGACTGGCCGGATAAAATCGTTCAACCAGGAATTGCGTATCGCTAACGATAATGCTGAACGCTTACGCTGGCTTGTCGGTTTTAATTATGAGGATAGCAAAACTGACGAGGATTATCTCGTTCGTTTCACGCACACGGCATACCGGGCCGGTACAATGTTTATTAATGCCCCGGCGGTCCATACCTATCAGGATATTCGCAATTATGCGCTCTTTGGAAATGCCGAATTCAGCGTGAATGATCGGGTCGTCCTGAAAGGTGGTATCCGTTATACTAATTCTCGCAACAAAGCAGAGCTTTGCAATACTACCATTCCGGGCGGTAATGTGGATCTTTTCTTTAACTTCCTTGGCAATGCGGTTGGTGGTGGCACGCCATTTACGCCGGTTGGGCCGGATGATTGTTATTCGCTCAACGAACAAAATGTCCCGATCGGGGTGCCGGTTTTCGCGACGCTAGAGGAAGACAATATTTCATGGCGAGGGGGCGTGGATTTTCAGGTTAATTCGGATCTGCTGCTATACGCTAATGTGTCGCGCGGCTATAAGGCGGGTAGTTTTCCGTCGTTGACGGCCTCAAATATTGCCGCGTTTTCGCCGGTAAATCAGGAAGTGCTTACTGCCTATGAAGGAGGCGTGAAAGCCAAGTTCATGGACGGGCGCGGCTCGGTTAACGGCGCTGTCTTCTATTATGACTATAAGGACAAGCAGGTTCGCGGCAAGCTATCGGACATTATCTTCAATCAGCTTGATGCATTGATCAATGTTCCCAAGTCACGGGTGTTCGGGATCGAAGCAGACGTAACCATCCGCCCTGTTGACGGTCTGACCGTGTCTGCTGCAGCCACTTATCTTGATTCCAAGATCACAGACTATACGGCCATCAATGTCGTGGGGGTAACAAATTTCGATCACTCCGGCGCTACGCTGCCCTTTACGCCGAAATTGTCGGGTACTTTCAATGTCGATTACCGCGCGGAAACATCAGGAGGGGGTACGCCGTTCGTCGGCTTCACAATAAGTGCTCGTTCCAAAGCGGATTCGGTGATCGCGGCGAGAGAGATCGACTATTTCAATACGACCGGTTCCTATGCCAAGCCGGGTGTCGATTGCGTATTCTGTATCAAAGGCTATGCGACCGTCGATGCCCGTCTGGGCTATGAAGCCGAAGATGGCCGCTGGAAGGTTATGGCTTGGGGCAAGAATATCCTGGATAAATATTACTGGACTTCGGTTCATCAGTCGTATGATGGCGCGTCCCGGTTTGCGGGCATGCCGGCAACCTATGGTGTGACCTTTGGGTTCAAATTTGATTGATAGGCAAGAACGCCCGGCCATAAAGGTCGGGCGTATGCTTTGTTCTGGCTGCTACGATGCCCTCATGGTGGCGATGGATGCGTTACGTCGGGTTTGATGTGACGTCGATATAGACGGTGGGTTGGAAAGTCATGGGTACAGGGTCGCGCTACTAGGTTCCTGAACCAAATCCAGGATGAGGAATCGGGTGTGGTTTGACCGGATGTGTCAACGCACCGCAAAAAAATGCTTTCCTACATGCGCCGCTTTATGCGTTAATCCGCGCCATGAAAAACCACCCACACTCCCAATCCGACCCGCGCAGTGACGCTGTCAAAAACTGCAGTAAGCCGGGAACGGACAGTTTTGTCGCTATATGGGATTCCATATTGGGCGTGCAAAATACACCCCCACCAAAGGTCACACTCGAAACGGTGTTTCAGCGTATCCGCATGGGCCGATACCGCCCCGTGATGCGCGGCGGGCGCTATATCGGGACGCTTAAAACCCTTGCAATAGGGCGCTTTGGTGCCCTTATCGCATCTCGATCGGATGGCTTCCACCGGGCGACGAGATGGGCCACGGCGCGAAAAATAAGAGCAAAGAAAAAGGGGCTTCGGTGTGAACTAGGGATGGTGTCGTGTGGCGTTAGATTTTTCCTTTCCTTTTCATTCCATGCCGCCTCGGTTCGTCATCCTGAACTTGTTTCAGGATCTATCCTCCCAGCCCCACGAGATCCTGAAACAAGTTCAGGATGACGAGAGGACGGTTCAGGATGACGAGAATGGAGAGTGACCGCAAAAGCTCAAATCCCAAAGCCGATGAACATCGACGCCACAATCGCGTCACTATCCGTTCATATTTCAAATTGTAAAACCCGGTCACATTATAAAAATAAATGGGAAGTTTAATATGCGTAACATACTGATGTCACTCGCCGCCGCTTCGTTGGTTGTTCCTGCGGGCGCTATGCTGACCGCTCCGACAGCCGTCGCCAAAAGCAAACATCACCACCGCTATGATAAACATGGCCGCTATGCCGAGCCCGTGGCGCTTGGTCGCAATGACCGGATTTGGCGCGGGAAAGACGGGCGTTATCACTGCAAGCGTGACAATGGCACGACCGGCCTGATCATCGGCGGCGCAGTTGGTGCGCTGCTCGGGCGGGAACTTGATGGCGGACAGGACCGGACTGTGGGCACGTTATTGGGCGCAGCAGGCGGCGCGCTATTGGGCCGCGAAATTGATCGCGGCGGGATGAAGTGCCGCTAACGCAAGTGGGGGCTGGCCGCTCCTGTCAATGCGATTGAAATAACATGGGTTGCGGGGAAAACCGGTCAGGTTTAATCCCGCTGCCTATGGTTACTTCTGCCAACATATTACTCGCGCTTTTGCTGATCAACGTATGGACATTTTGCATGTTCGGTTGGGATAAGGTCCGCGCAGAAAGCGGCGGTTGGCGCGTGGCGGAATCGAGCTTGCTGGGGCTGGCCTTTATCGGCGGAACAGCAGGGGCCTATGCCGGCCGGGCGGTGTTCCGACACAAAACGCGCAAACAGCCATTTTGCGATAGGCTGCAAAATATCGTGATGTTTCAGGGCGTGGTGCTATTTGGCGGCGCGGTCTATTTTCTGGCCTAAGCGGCACATGTGCGACCTTTTTCGATTTAATATATTATAGGGTTAACAAACCGCTAATTTCGGTGCTAAGCCATTGGATATGGTAGAAAAAGTATTACGCATCGTCACTCTGGCCGCCGCCGCGCTCGCCATGGTCGCCACCCCGCTTTTTGCGCAGTCGGCCAGTCCGCCAACAGGCGCGGATAAGACGGCTAAGCCGGTGGTTCCGTCACGCGAAGACTATCCCGATGCCGGGCAGGCTTTTGGCATGATATGGCATTATACCAATTACGACAATAACCCCAATCTGGCCTTTGAAGTGCCCGAGACAGATAACCTGCTTTGGAACGTGGCCTGTGAGAAACAGAAAAACGGCAGCATCCGGATTGCCAATCAAATCATGGCAAAGCCCAAGGAATTGGTAGCAGAGGATCGCTTCGGCTTTACGGTACGGGTCGATGACGGCCAGTCCATCGGTGTGCTGGCGCGGATGTTGCCGGTCAATATCGAGGGCGAAGAATATCATATGCCGCAGTTCTATCTGCCCAATTCCCATAGCTTGTTTCGCGCGCTGGCACAGGGAAGCCGGGCCTATGTCAATCTGAACGGGAATAAGTTCAGCATGCATTTAAATGGATCAGGCACTGCGTTGACGGCTTTTTTGAAGGCTTGTCAGTAAGGGTTTGCCCTCGCTCCCGCTGGTCGGGGGCCTCTGCTACCGAATGTTAAGAATGATCCGATAAAACAGGAATCATGTTCGGTCCTCGCCTGTCTCGAGTCTTTGCCAGTCGCAATAATGCGCTGTGGTGGTCAGCCATGGTGTTGGTCACTGCCTATTGTGTCGCAGCAGATCCACCGGCCACACCGGTTGCACAGGGGAATGATGCGGAAGCGGCGCACAGCGAATCTGGCCAAAAAGCCGGTGATCCGTGGGCTGGCATGAAAGATGTCGCGAAAAAGCGTGAAGAGCTTTTGCCCTAGCCTCGGTCATAGTGATAATGACAAAATGTTCATAAAACACTCCTCTAATATGAACCTAAGATAAAATCGACATTCAGCTAATGGTCAAGCGATGACCCGTAAAAGCATCGTTGTAGGGCAAGAAACGAGTCGGATCGCGATGATCCTTTTTGGAGTAGAAGTAATGATCAACAAGATTTTAGGAACGCTCGCCATCACCACCGCAGCTGTTTCAACCATGGCTTTCGCAGCCCCAGCCGAGGCACGGGGATATCAGCAAGGCTATAATGACGGCTATTATCAGCAAGTCAGAGGCAATGACCATCGTAACTATCGCCGCGGCGATTATTATCGCGGTGATCGCTATGATAACCGTCGGGACCGTCGCCGTTATCGCGACGACCGCCGCAGTAATTATCGCGGATGTGACCGCGGTACAGGCGGTACCATAATCGGCGCGATTGCCGGTGGACTGCTCGGCAATGAAGTTGCTCGCCGAGGTGATAAGACCGAAGGCACGATCATTGGCGGAGCCGTTGGTGCGCTGGCTGGACGGGCAATTGACGGTAACTGCTAAGGCAAAGCCACATATCTATTAAAGTTAAGCGCTCCGTATTCCGCGTTGGAATACAGGGCGCCTTTCATTCCTCGGGTCGCGTATCGAGGAACGGGGGCCGTGGTCTATGACTGCGGTCCCCAACCATTTCCGGTAGAGGCCATTGGATCAGCGACGCGCCAGTTTCGGTGGAACCGGTCCGATCCAATCCGACAGGCTGGGTTCGTCCTTGACGAAATAAGGCTTGCCCTTGCTGTTGAGATAGAAGCGTTCCATCTCGCTGCGATTAAAGGGACGAGAGCCTAAGCGTCCGAATACTGCCATCTGACCGCCGGTTTCATCCACGGCCCGATCACGATCCAAACCTTTGGACAATGCGAGCGCAGGTTTCGGAGTTTTTGCAAAAGCAATAAGCTCCGGCTTTGGCGGCGGCGAGAAGCCGTAATAATTGGGCTGGCTATCTGGTGATGTCAGTTGGATCACCTTCAACCCGTTCCGGCCATCCGCGACATAGGCGAATAGCGTCGCGTTGGTTGAACCGACGATGACATCTTCTGCATCATTCATCTGACCACCAAATGTCTCTTTACGATATATGGCGGGTGCTTCCGGTTTGGTGATGTTAGCAATGATCAACCCTTCATCCTTGGCCGCAATATAGGCATAGGTGCGGGCGAGATAGAGCCGGCGCGCATTATTCAGCGGAATTGTGCCGGATTCAACAGGAACCGGTTTTTCCATATCCGTAATGTTGAACAGTTTTACACCATCGGTATCTGTTACCCACAAATAGCGGAATTGGAGAGCTGAGGCCCGGGCGTCAGTCATTGGCATGGTGATGACATGGCGCGGTTTCAAAGGATCATTTAGATCGATCACTACGAGACCGCTTGCAGCGGTGATATAGGCATAATGACCTGCCAGCGTGATATGCTGCGCACCGTTCAATACACCGCCTTCATTCCATGTAAGCGACCGTTTGAAGAAGTTATTGCGGAATTCGCCATCGGACAATGTGTTGATGTTGACGAGGATCAGGCCTTCTTCGCTGTCGGTGATGACCGCATAATTATAGATGGGGTGGAAGGCTTGTTCCTCGTTAATTTCGCGCAATTCTTTGGTATTGCGTCCCGGTGCAATGGGCTGGTTGGTAGAAATTGCCATGCAGGTCGCGTTCTTCGTGTTCACATGGGTGTCTTGACCCAAGGAAGAGAAGGGCGCTTTGATGATACGTTCGGAGAAGCCCTTATTACCGATAGAGGCCACGTCATAGGCGCGGAATCCGCCTTTGCCTTCGGCAACGAACATATATTCGCCGCGTAGTTGCAGGCAGCGGACACTGTCCCCGGTGCCTTGAACAACATTGGCAAATTGTTCGAGCGCTTTGGTTTCACCGGAAAGATCTTTGTCCAACCTTTCTCCGCGCACCCAGTCGATCAGCTCCCGTCCGTTATCCTCAACATGCATCTTCCAATAATCGGGATAGGCATATTTTTGAAGGTAGGATCCGATAACCGCCTGTGGTTCATCCCATTCGGTGACGCGGACGGCTTCAAAGCCTTTGTCCATTCCCACCCACGCATGGAGGCCAACGAAATTCACGAAATTTGTGCCCTGTAACAAGAGCTGCGACATAATCGCATTATTGTCGTTAGCTTCGCTCAAGTGGCAATCGGAGCACTGCTTGGTCTCTGTTTTCCGCACGGTATGCGGGAAATGCGGCGCAAAGGCCTGACTGGAAAAGCCGATAGCCGAGATAGGCGGTTGCTGAACATAGATGCGTTCGCGGTTAATATTAGTCGATGAAAGCACTAATGCCGAGGTCGAGCGAACCGGGGCGATGACGCTGCCTTTGGTCGTTTGATGACGGCCGAGCTGGAACATCTGATCACGGGCAACCTGCGGATTATAGGTCGCATAGTTGCGGGTGGTACCGCCCTCATATTTATGGCTGTCCGCTTGCCAGTTGGCTTCGATTGGCAGGTGGCATCCACCGCAACTGGTGGTCCAGCTAAGGTGACAGGTGAAACAGACCATATTTTCGTCTTTATGGGCACGGTCAGATGCAGGCACGCCGCTACCAAATGTAAATTTACCCGTTTCCGCCCCGCTTTTTGACATGAGCTTGGCGCGCGCAGCTTTCAGATTAAAGTCAGGGTGAGAGCGATCCACAGCGTTTTTGACCAGACTGACCCGCCAGCTTAGCTCAGGATCGACGATCGAGCGTTGAAGCAACACGCGCTTTCCGTTTGCATCCTGCATCCATTCAAAACGGCGTTGTCCATCTGCATTGCGCAACAGGCTAAGATTATTGCCTTTGGGCCGGGCAGCTACGTTGGACGTCATTAACGTCGGATAGGCGTCGGCTGTGCCGTGGCAGTCCTTACAATTAATCTCGATGGCATTAGCGACTTCACCATAGATGAGGCCGTTGCCGTGGCTGTCCTGTGCAAAATGGCAATCGGCGCATTGCATGCCAACCTCGGCATGAATACTCATCATATGGACGGACTTACCGGGGTTGATCCCGGGTTTGACGAATTTTTCTTCGCCTTCCTTGCGGAATTTTTCCGGATCATCATTCTCGACAATCGCGCCATCTTCATCAAGCAAGTTGCCATCGCGATCCCGTTTCAATACGGCCCGAAAATTCCAGCCATGGCCGTGATAATCGGCAAATTGCGTGTCTTTTGCCTCACTGTTGAGGTCATAGACATTGCGCAGGAAATCCAAATCGGCCCAAAGCCCTTTGGGTGAAGCGCCTTCCGGATTGCGATCGAGAACCTTGCGCACTTCCGCAGCGGTTGGATATTTTTGCTGCTTGTAGATCTTTTGATATTCTTCGTCGCTCATACCCTCTGGCTTGGGTGTGGTGTTATGGGGGCCGGGCCACATGAGCGGCGCATCGGATTCATAATCCCACATTGTGTAGCCGAGAAAGCTATTCAGGAAGATATTGGGCTGATGCATGTGGCAATTCATGCACTGCGCGGTTGGAATAGCGCGTGTGAAAGCATGCTGGATCGGGTGGCCTTTTTCCCGGTCCGTTGCGGCTATGTCATTGCTGTGATCTTCTTCGTGAGCATCTCCATGACTATCGCCATGTTCCGCAGTTTTCTCGCCATGATCACCTTCTTTGCCATGGGAGGCATCATAGGTGCCATAGGTTCCGAAGCGGTGTTCGCCTTCTTTCAGGTTGCGGATCGTCGGATCATTGGTCTGCGTTTGACCATCGCGTCCATATTTCGCCCAGATCAGGCTGTGGCGCGGTTCGCGGTCATTGGCGTAAACGACGTGGCAACTGGCACAGCCGGACTGGCGATAATCGCCGGGCTGGTCATTGGTGCCCATGAACCAGGTGAACGGATCGTTGAGACGGGTTTTATGGATATTGAGCGCCGGAATAGCGACACGCAATCCAGTGCCAGGGCCGCGATTGGATTGTTTTAGATCGGGACGACCTGGTTCTTCCAGCCGCTGAATGATTCCTCCAATATTAGGCAGGCCAATTTCGGGAAATTGCGTGTTGATATTGCGGCCGCCGCGTTCAAATACGCGAAACACATCTCCGGGCGGGATAGTGTGCCAAGTGGGCAGGGGATATAATATGGGTAGAGCGCCGCGTTTTTTTTCCGCATCGGTAACTGTCCCATGCGGGCTACCCGGTGACTTGATCGTCGCGGGCAATCCTTTGCGGGTATAGGCTTCGCCAAAGACATAATTTTTAAACGGCACAATACCGTTATTATAGGCTGCTCCGCCCCAAAGCATGGCGCCGGTTGCCATTAAAGAGCGTTCGGAGGCCTCGATAATTTCCATATGGCACGCACCACAGGATTCGCGTGCTACGCGATAGTCTGACGGATTAACGAACCGGACAAATTCGGGCGATTCCTTGTTGAGCAATGTATAGCTGCGCTTGGGATTGGCGGAAGAGGGCCAGTGCCAGCTTTCAGGATATTTAGGAAGAACATGGGCTTTCTTGAGCGCAAACATATATTGTGGGCTTTTCTTGCCCCATTCATTGTCGCCGGTAACACTGGCGTCGCCGCCATGGCAATCGACACAGCCCAGCACCACGGCGGGTGTCTCGTGCATGGTTTTCTGATCGCTGTCGGTATGACAAGAGACGCAGCCCACGCTTTTGCCGTTGGCTGCATCCCATGTCTGGTTTTGCGGTGCCGGCGGCGAGAAGCTATAGTCAATTTTCTGCGGTTTTTCTGTGCCTGCAGCAAGCGCTTGTGACGAACCAAAAATAAGCAACAAAGCAGCAAAAGCCAGCGCCACCATACTTTGTATCACGTGCGGAAAATGCGCTGCCGTTGATTTGGGAAGGTTGGGAAGCTGCATATCAGAAGGCCAATATTGCGTTGATGAGAATGGAATAATGGAAGTCACGCTTATCGGTCTGGTCAAAGAGATTCTGAAAACCTTTTCCGGGGAGTAACGTCGCACCGGATAAACGGAAAACCATATTCTGGGTGGCTTTGGGCCGGTAAATAGCGGCGGTTGATAAATCCCATCCAATATCCTTGGAGATGCCCCCTTGATTGCGCAATGCTTCCAATGTCTCGGTTCTGTGGAACCATAAATGGTTTGCATTGGCCGACAGCCGAAGCTCCGGCGTCAAATCGGCATCAGCCCCTACGCCTGCTAATATCGTACCGGGATTGTTGAAATTGCTTTGGCCCTGTTCCTTGGATGACCGCAATGAATTAAGGATACCGTTGCGACCATTAATGCTGACCGCCCGGCCACCTCCGGCAAAAGGAATGGTTTGCCTGATCCAATAGCTGGTATCGGCACCAGCAAAAATGGGGTTTTCGAATATCGAGTCAAAACCAGATTCGGTATTATTATAAGGATTGCTATCGCCGCTAGCGAACAGGCCGGATACCCGAAAGCGTAAAAAATCGACATCATAGCTTGCTTCTGCGGCGGCAAAATAGGCAGCAATTTTTGCCGGATCACTGGTAAAAATGCTGTTGCGGTCTTCGCCAAAGGCACCGTAAATTTGTCCGGTAACATTGATCCGGCCAATCCGGCCATCCACGGCATAGCCCGGATAGACAACATCATAGGCCCGGCCACGCAAGTCACCGATCAGGGCCGGGCGAACTGGAAAGCCGTTATCGTCAATCTCGATATCGCTCTTTTCGCGGTTCATATTATAGGTAACGCTAAACTGGCTGGTTAGACCAACAAAGGGCATGTCCTGACGATAGAGATTGGCAAAAAGAATGTAACTTTCGCGCGGCGTCTGCGTAATGTCGTTCAGGCCGCTATTGGTGTCTTTTTCGAGTTGCACAAAGGCGCCGAGATTATATTGGACGCGGTTATTGTCGCGCGTGCCGAACAGACGTACGCCAAGTTGGTTATCCTGAAACAGGAATCCCCGAAAATCGGCCTGCATTGGTTGGATACCGATGCGGAAACTGTCAAAATCATAGCGCGCGGATGTATTGCGGATATGATAGTCGAAAAATGCTTCCTGTACGCCAATAAAATAGTCTGTCCGGTTCGAAGCTTTGGAAGGCTCGACAAACAGCACGCGGCGTTCCGGCACGTTTACATGGTTGATCTGCGTTGCCAGCGTAAGGCGATATTCTACGTCAGGTGGCTTATAGGCGGTAGAGCCTTTAATGAGCGCGAAACCGGTGATAAAAGTCTGCGCATAGACTTCTGATCCTGAGCGTCCGAATACGTCAATGCTGCCGGGGCGTTCGGTGGTTTGTACGCCCACAGGAATAGGAAAGCTGCGCGGTTCAATTACCGTATCGGAAATTGCGTTGACGACAAAAAACCAGTCATCACCTTTCAGGAAGGACGGCTTTTTATCCGCAGGAATAGGTTTGTCACCTTTTAGGACATTCTGTCCATACGGATCGGATGTGGGGCGGCAATTGGCGCGTAAGCCGCCAAAAACTTTGAAAATAGATTCGTCGCCACCTTTTTGCGGACACAGCGTTTGCATGATGCGCCAGCGATCGGGAACCGGAAATTCATCGGTGGGGAAAGCTTCAGGCGGCGGCGCGCTGATCGCACCGGGATTATTCTGGGTGACGCGCCCCGGCAGCTCTTTTGGTACACCCGGACGGCGACGACCATCGATCAAGGCTTCATCGGCATCCAGGCCGTCAAAGTCCATTTCCAGTTGTTGTACTTTGACCGGAACGATTTCGGCTTCCACTGGTTCCTCCACCGGCGGTTCAGATTCCGCGATCCCGGCTTCATCCTCGGGAGTTGGACCACCTATTGCAGTAATGCCAGCGGAAGTATCCATCTCGGCAAATGCAACGTCTGGACTACCGGTGTGTACCCACTTAAATTGCTCACTAGCCAGCAATGCGGTCAAAGATGTTTCCATCTCTTCAACAGATAGCCGCTGCGCTTCCATCTGGTCGGTTTGACCGGACATGACCGCCATTAGTGGCATGAAAGAAGAAGATATCGCAGACATTGGGATCAAAGACCGATGCAGACATTTTGGTCTTCGGTATCAAGAAACGGATTAAACGGACAGCTTACATAGCGCAATCTTACGCCAGCACCTACATTTACGACGATATTATCCGCACGTATCGCCATGGGGGCATTGCCGATACTGCCAACCCGCTTCCCGGCGTTATTGAGACCAAGAAAGCTAATCATATCATCCTGATCGATACCGTCACCGGAAACACCAAGGCCACCGATAAGCGTATTTCCACGGTAGACCGGTACGCTACCCGGGAAAATCTGTATTCCATTCTCGAGCCGGTTTTGGCCTAATGTGGCATCGGGAATGTTTGTGCAGCGTTGCTCGGTATCGGTTGCTGATCCACCGCTCACAAATGTGATATGCTCGACAAGATTCTGGACAATGAGTGCAACCTGCAGGCCGGTAGCAAAGGGGTTGAACTGCGCTATTGGCCGTGACAACGGGCCATTAGGCCGTCCTAGCTCGCCATCCGGGAAATAGGGACGGGACAGATTACCACCTGAGCGATCGGCAAAGGCCACGGTGCCGGTCAGGGCATTTGGGTCATCGAGAAAGGTCCGCACACGTCCGACGAAGGCTGAGACATCGCTATCGGGATTGCCCAGAAGTTGAGACGCAGCGACTTTATTAGAGAAAAACGCGGCTGTCCGCGCCTTTTGCAAGCTAACATCCGAACCGAATATCGGTGCATCTGGACCGCGTACGATACCTAATATTTCGCCATGGGTATCGACCAACGAGATTGTCACTTGCGCCCGGCTGAATTCTGGTTTGCGAATTTGCGCCCGTGCTCGGCTCATAATGATAAACGCTTCTTCGAGGATTGCTCGCGTTTCTGTGGCAGTAAGGGGCTGCGCGACATCTATTCCATCTGTGCCTGCACGAATAGGAAAACGGTTCGTGCCAGTGCCATCGGTCATCACGAAGGCGTCGCTATTACCAAATTCGGTTTGAGTAGAAGCACGAATTCCCGAAGCTTCTGTGCCATAGGCTGTTCCAGCGATTATCGTGCCGTTGCTATATCCCGTAACCGAAATAATATTACCAAGCGTACCGTTTATCGCTGCAAAATTGTTTTGTAAGGGGGAAAGATCCGACAGCACCATGTCGCTGAAACGCAGTGAAGTACCGTCGACCGTTATGCGGTTAGCCGTTATCGCGGCGGATGGCGCAAACCCTTGAATTCCTGCGAGAGCTATGGCTTCCTCGTCATCGACATCAGGCGTGACCTCGGTAGTTTCAGGGTCGAAGCCATAATCGCCGTCACCCATAACACCTATTGCGCCCACCACGACGCCATTTTTATAAAGTGGTAATCCGCCTGGATCAGCGGCTAGGCCCAAAGGCGAACGTTTGGGGCCGATCAAAGCTGATGCTCCTCCCCCCGCATTAAAACGCTCATTGAAATCCGAACAGGGCAGTTGGCTGAACTGCACTCCGAATAGAGGTCCGCTTTCAAGTCCTACCGTAACTTGCGGTGCGGGTGGGAAATGTTGTTGCACAATCTGGCTTGCTGTCCGCGTCGTAAATGCATTGCCCGCGCTGGAGAGATATGCACCCGTGACAGCCTTTGCAATTGCTCCAGCAGCAGCAGGAAAGGTTACATTTTGCGCATCAATCGGCGGCATGCTCAAACCGCTCGACGTAACACTGCTGGTTGTGGCAGTCGCAAGTGCACCGTTCATTTCAAACACGGCCAGAACATTACCGACCCGGTCGGTAACTGCGATCACCGAAGGCAGCCTGCGGGCAGTGGCTTCGCCTACGGCCTGCGCTATAATCGTCTGAACGTCTGTAACACTGAGCGATTCTTGCGCAGGCGGTGTATAAGCGCCGCCATTGCCATTAACCGGTGCTGGTGTGGGCGTTGGGGAGGGAGATGGTGTGCCACCAAAATCATTGCTGTCGCCTCCACCCCCGCAAGAGGTCAAGATCAACGCTGCTGCAGAAATTGCAGCGGTGAAACGGTAGTTTCGCATTATCGTAACGCCCTTATGGTCCGGACCGCGCTGCCGAGCGCACGCCGGAATTGCAGGGGCTGATAGCTATTCGGTTCATCCACGGCTTGATAAGCCACATTGATCTGACCGCGCAGACTAGTGGCCGCTGATGCGCTCACCTGACCGCTATTGACCAATCCGTTGAGCAAAGTATCAATCGCCATCACAGACTGCACGCTGCCTTCATAATCGGTAAAGCGCGGAGATATTGCTTGCCCGGCAATGGTTTCCATAATCTCAAACGTCTGGTCGCGGCTAAAGCTGGCGCGAGAGAAACGGTCTGCCAGCGTAGTTGCAGTTTGACGTAATTTTGCAGCAGCTTCGACAGCCGGACCACGGCCTTGGCCCATTGCGGCGTGAAACCCCTTGGACTGGCTATCAAATTGTCCGGCAAGATCGGGCGCGACCACTGTAATGGCTGCGCTCAGCATGATTATATTTTCGTCATTATAGGGCGGCATGCCTTCTGGGATGGGGCGACCGGGATTATTAATTGATGCGGGACGGGCAGAAGCCTCGTCGTAAATCCGGCGATGGCAGCTATGGCAATCGTAGAAATAAAATTCAGGGAATATGCCTTGCTGCGCTAGTGCAGGTTTTGAGAACAGATTGAGCGAACGCTCCAGTGCCATTGATTGGCCCACGGCCCAGAACCGGACGCTGTTAGTTTTTCCCTTTCGCCGTACATAATCGACATCTTCATCATGATGCTGTTGCAGCGTAGAGAATAGATCCATTTCAAAAGAAATTCGGGGATGACCCGCAGCCATGATCCGGTGATCGACAAATTGACCGTCTTTCGCGCTGCCGAAATGACAATCGAGGCAAGTGCTGGCGCGTGCCTTCGGGTTATCGAGCGGAGTCATACCGAGCGAGACGTTGCGCGTATGATTGGCTCCAATGGCGTAATGCGCGGATAGCCAACCGGAAGACGCACCGTGACAGGCTTCACAGCCTACACCGTCACCCAATTGAAAGCGCGGGCCTTTTTTTGCAGCCGGTGTGCTGTGACAGCCCAGGCATTGTTGCGATGATGCGGCATCCTTGATTCCAAGGCGCTTGGCGATCGCGATGCTGCGCGGTTCGCGCAATATGCGAAAGGCCCGGCTATGTGCGCCGCCGGGCGTGGATTCTTCCTGCCAGCGCATCAATTCGTCCTGACGCACGATTTCGCCATCGGCTTCTTGGCGCCCATGACAGGTCGTACCTCCGCACGAAGCGACTCCGAGATGCGTTCCGCTGGCTAAATCCTGAGCGGCGGCAACAGGTGCAGGCGAGGCTATTGAGGATATGAAAAGGGCTACGCCGGCAAGCGCAAAACAAAAAACGCTAGCTGCCAGTGCTGACCAGCTACGTTTCCACGAAATATTTTTCCCCATTTGCATCGTTGCCTCTCCTGATCCGAAGATCAGGTCCCTCTATCAGCCCGACGCGACCCAAGTCGTTAACCCTGTTTACACTATTACATTAAGCTGCATTGATAGCTCAATGCAATGATAAAAGCCCCGGAATATTGTGATTTTTCTGTGACTTGGATCACATGCCAGTTTATTTTTCCCAATTAGACGTTGCCTATTTGCCACTTTGATGTGGCTTAGCTGCACTTTCGACGAACCGCCTGACCTAGTGATTCGGTTTTGCTTATAGTTTCCGCCGGATGATCAGATTACGAATTTCAGTCATGTCTTCCATTGCGAACCTGATACCCTCTCTTCCTAAGCCGCTATCCTTGACGCCGCCATAAGGCATATTGTCAACACGATAGGATGACACGTCGTTAATCACGACACCGCCCACATCCAGCCTATCCCACGCATCCAGTGTTTTAAACAGGTCACGGGTGAAGATACCGGCCTGCAGGCCGAATTTACTATCGTTAACTTCATCTAGAGCCGCGTTAAAATCGCTAAACTTTGACAACAGTGCAAGTGGGCCAAATGCTTCCTCGCGATTGGCTGCTGCGTTGCGGTCAACATTTTCCAGCAAAGTTGCTTCCAGCATATTTCCTGTGCGATTACCGCCGCACAGCAATTTTGCTCCACCGGCAACGGCTTCTTCAATCCAGCCTTGTAGGCGTTTGGCTTCGCCTTCGGAAATCATTGGGCCGATAAATGTATCGCGGTTTTTGGGATCTCCAGCAACTAGCGTCTTAGTTTTAGCAACCAGCATATCCCTGAATTTGTCGTAGATTGTTTCATGGATGATGATCCGCTGCACGCCGATGCAGCTTTGGCCGGATTGATAGAACGCTCCAAAGATAATGCGGTCGAGCGCGTCTTCGAGGTCGGCATCATGATCAACGATGACGGCAGCATTACCACCAAGCTCAAGGATTACCGGTTTTTTGCCTGCTTTGGCTTTGAGGTCCCAACCAACGCCGGGTGAACCGGTAAAAGAAAGGAGCTTCAGTCGTTCGTCCACAGTAAACAGATCGGCGCCGTCACGGCTTGCTGGTAATATCGAAAAAGCACCTTTGGGAAGATCGGTTTCTGCTAAAACCTCACCCATGATAATTGCACCAAGCGGTGTCTTAGACGCTGGTTTCATCACAAAGGGACAACCTACGGCAATCGCCGGCGCAATCTTATGCGCTGCGAGATTTAGAGGAAAGTTAAATGGTGAAATGAAGCTGCAGGGGCCGATGGGCACCCGTTTCCACATGCCTTGATAGCCTTTGGCACGCTCTGAAATATCGAGAGGTTGGACTTCACCGTAATTACGTGTCGATTCCTCTGCGGCAATGCGGAATGTGTCGATCAACCGACCGACTTCGCCTTCGGCGTCTTTTATTGGTTTACCGGCTTCAACGCACAGCGAATAAGCCAATTCATCAAACCGTTCTTTGAACCGGTCGACACAATGTTGCAGTACATTTTGCCGTTCATAACTGGCCATGCGTGCCATGGGTTCTGTTGCTGTAACAGCGCCCGCAATGGCTTCCTCAATAATATCGGGCGTTGCCAAAGCCGTCCGGAAAGCTACCTCATTAGTAAACTTGTCGGTAACTTCCAGATCAGTATTGGGCTGAGCAGCAACATTGTTGAGGTACAGCGGATAAACGTCTTTGAGTTTTGTCATTGTTTATCCAATCAAACCTTCGCGCTGAGTTCCTTGATCTCGTGATTCAATATGCGATCATTGTCCGAATAGTCGACCGGAACCTCGATGAGATGCACGCCTTCGCTGCTGAGGCATTTGTCGATCGTTTCCTGCAGGTTTTTGGCGCTGGTGATCCGGTAGCCATTGGCACCATAAGCCTCGGCATATTTAACAAAGTCGGGATTGCCATAAGTCAGACCCCAGTCCTTGAAGCCCATGTTGGCCTGCTTCCAGCGGATCATGCCGTAGCTGTTGTCGTTCAGCACCAGTACGGTGATGTTCAGTTTTAACCGGACGGCGGTTTCCATTTCCTGACTGTTCATCATGAATCCGCCATCGCCGCAAATCGCCATTACCTTGCGATCAGGATAGACCATCGCCGAGGCCATGGCAGAGGGCAGCCCGGCGCCCATCGTCGCCAGCGCATTGTCGAGCAACACGGTATTGGCCTGGCGCGCCTTGTAGTTGCGGGCAAACCAGATTTTATAAACGCCATTGTCGAGACAGATGATCCCGTCGGCTGGCATCGCTTCGCGGACGACCTTGACGAGATGCGGCGGATAGATAGGGCAACGTACATCGTCATCCATCGAATCGGTATGCTCTTCCTCGGCCTTACGTGCCTTGTACATCGCATCGAAATTCCAGCTGCCCGAGGGAACAATATCTTCCTTCATCTGCCAGATCGCGTTGCCGATATCGCCGATCACTTCGATCTGAGGGAAATAGACGGGATCGACTTCCGCACTGTTCATCGACACGTGGATGACTTCAGTGCTGCCGGTCGCCATGAAGAAGGGCGGCTTTTCGATCACGTCATGACCGACGTTGATGATCAGGTCAGCGGATTCGATCGCGCGGTGGACAAAATCATTGGCCGACAGGGCCGCACAGCCCATGAATTCCTTGTGGGTTTCATCGACCACGCCCTTGCCGAGCTGGGTGGTGACAAAGGGAATGCCCGTCTTCTCGATAAATTGCGTGAGCATGCGTCCGGTGGTTGTCCGGTTGGCACCGCCGCCGACAACGATGATCGGAGATTTGGCATTTTCGATTTTCTTGGTCGCTGCGCGGACGGCTTTCGCTTCGGCAACGGGACGGCGGGCGAGGCTGGGCGTGATCGGAGTCGAGTCGGTTTCCTCGTCGGCAATATCTTCCGGAAATTCGATGTGGGTGGCACCGGGCTTTTCTTCTTCCGCTAGACGGATCGCTTCGCGCACGCGGCTAGGGATATTGTCTGCCGAAGCCAGCTGATGCGTGAATTTGGTGATCGGGCCCATCATGTCGACGACGTCGAGGATCTGGAAGCGGCCCTGTTTGGATTTCTTGATCGGCTTCTGGCCGGTGACCATCAGGATCGGCATGCCGCCGAGTTGGGCATAAGCCGCAGCAGTAACGAGATTGGTCGCGCCGGGGCCGAGTGTTGCCATGCAGACACCGGTCTTGCCGGTATGCCGTCCGTAGGTTGCAGCCATGAAGCCAGCACCCTGTTCGTGACGGGTGAGAATGAGTTTGATTTTTTTGGAGCGCGACAGGCTGTCGAGCATGTCGAGATTTTCTTCGCCGGGAACGCCGAACAGATATTCAACGCCTTCATTTTCAAGACATTGGACGAATAAATCAGATGCTTTGGTCATATGGGTCCTTCCCCGATCTTGATGATCAGTAGTTGCTCAAGATATTGGTAACGACACCAGAATGAATTTTTCCCCTCCAGAAAAGACTCATCCCTACCCCTATGATGTTGGTTGATAAGCTAAATTTACATTTATGTCACGGGGGCAATCCAAATTTTCATTTCCATCTTAATATCCGCGATTCAGATCCGCGACGGCGATCATTTCCTCGTCATTTTGATAGCGCTTCAAATTTTCCACAAAGCGGCTAGCCGCACGTTGGAACATCCGGGTTTGCGCAACTCCGGAAACATGCATGGTGATGAAGCAATTCGAAGCGGTCCAGAGTGGGTCGCCCTTGGGCAAAGGTTCTGGATCCGTGACATCCAAAACCGCTCCGCCTATACTTTTGCCGTTGAGTGCAGCGACTAATGCGCTTTGATCGATCAAGGACCCGCGTGCGACATTGATTAGCCATGCGGATGATTTCATCGCTGTAAATTCGTCTTTGCCGAGCAGCTTCTGCGTTTCTGCGGTTGCTGGCGCAGAAACGATTACCCAATCAAATTCGCCTAGCCGTGCCTGCCAGTCATTTGTGCCGATTACTTCTGTGCCGAGGTCTGCGGGATCATTGCTAGCTGTCCGTCGTACAGCAGTCACATCCATTCCGAAACCGGAGAGTTTTTTGGCAACCTCTTGACCAATGCCGCCATATCCGATGATTAAAGCCTTGCCGTCGGCCAATTCGGTCGTGCCGGGCGCTTGCTCTGGCCATTCTTGTTGTTCTTGTAGGGCGAGCAATTTGTCGGTCCGTTTGGCAGCGGCGAGCATTCCCATAACTACAAATTCTGCAATTGGAGAGCTATTCAGCCCCGCTCCATTGGTAAGTATCGTACCCTGTCGCTTCAACTGATCTAGCGGGAAATGCTCAACTCCGGCATAAATACTATTGAGCCATTTCAAATTGGTAGCGGCCCCCAGCAAGGTCGCCATTTTTTCTTTGTCATACATGTCAAACCAGCCGATTTCGGCGTGGGGTGCGATTTCCAGAGCTTCCTCTGTAGTGGTGTACCAAGTGACATCCAGATTGGCGCAATATGGTTCGACCATCGGCCGGACAAGCGAAGCCATCGCGGCTATTGGTTTGCTCATATTGAAATGCTCCATTCCCAGCGCAGTGGGTCGCCGTCCATTAATTCTACACCTTGGGCGGTTAGTTCGTCTCGGATCGCGTCAGCGGTAGTAAAATCTTTATCGGCCTTAGCTTGTTGGCGTAGATTCAGTTTTTGTTCAATCTCAGCTTCCGCAATAGTCCGGGCCTTGGGTCGAAGCCGTAAATCTGAGCGTGTCAGGTTCATGAGATCAAACCCAAATATTTCATCCATCTTTTTTGCTAGCATCAAGCGCTGCGACGCGGATATCTTCTTTTGCGCCAATAAGTCTTCTAATAACGGCAAGCATTTTGCGCTATTCAGATCATCGCTTATCGCGGCGTCAAATTGGTCCTGAATCTGGATCAAACGTGGATGATCCACCGGTTCGGCTGTGCCTTCCGCTTTGATCGTCAGCTGACCAAAGGCCATGACGATGCGCTTTAACCGGGTCAGGGATGCCTGCAAATTATCCCAAGTAAATTCCAGCTCGCTGCGATAATGGGCCTGAAGGCACATAAGGCGATAGGCGAGGGGGTGGATGCCTTTGTCTATCAGCAATTGCAGCCGTAAAAATTCACCAGCGGATTTGGACATTTTTGCGCCGTTTTTATTCTGGCTACGGTCAATCAGGAAATTATTGTGCATCCATATCTGCGCGCCGCTATGATCACAGCCGCTGTGGGCCTGATTTTGAGCGATTTCATTGGGATGGTGAATCTCGCGGTGATCGATTCCACCAGTATGAATGTCAAAGGGCAGGCCCAGCAATGCCTCTGACATAACTGAACATTCTAGATGCCAGCCCGGCGCGCCTTTGCCCCAGGGGCTGTCCCATTCCATCTGGCGGGTTTCACCTTCGGCGGTCTTACGCCAGATTGCGAAATCGGCTGCGTTACGCTTGCCTTCAACCGTTTCGATCCGGCCTTCTCCATCTTCGGTCGCCGTTCGAGCAAGACTGCCATAATCAGCGACAGTGGAGACGTCGAAATAAAGGCCGTTATCCAGTTCATAGCAATGTTTCTCGGTAATCCCTTTTGCATATTCGATCATCTGTGGAACATAGTCAGTAGCGATGGACCAATGGGCTGGCTGACGGATGTTCAGCGACTTTATATCGTTCCAATAAGCCTCGGTATAATGTTTGGCGATATCCCAGATGGATTGCGCACGTTCAGCCGCTGCCTTTTCAAGTTTGTCCTCTCCTTCATCCGCATCGTCGGTGAGATGCCCGACATCGGTGATGTTGATAACATGTTTAAGCGCAAAGCCTTTCCAGCTTAATGTTCGACCCAGCAGATCTGCGAAAACATAGGCGCGCATATTACCGATATGGGGATAGTTATAAACTGTTGGACCGCAAGTATAGACGCGGGCCTCTCCCTCATGGACAGGCGCGAATGGTTCAAGCTTGCGGGTGAGGCTGTTGAACAGCTTCAAAGGATGGCTGATATTATCGTTCATATCCACCGCCTAATGGCTTAGGATGTAAAAGGTCAACTAGTCAATTTACTCGGCCGACTCCAGTGCTTCTTTATCGGCTGGGCTATCCTGATTACATGTCTCATCACCGCTCTCGCACGTATCAGTATCTTCGCCGCTGGTGTCTTCCTCGCTAACCCACAGATCATCATTTCCAGCTCCGGTAACCGGCTCGTCGATTAGCGGGTCATCGATAAATTCCTCCGTTTCCTTCAGCTCGATCAGGTTGGTTTCAAACGGATCGCTTACAAGGGAACCATCTTCGTCTGGCGCTACCTCTTCTTCGATAATATCCTGCACCGGATTTTCAGCACGGGGATTTCCGGCGGGTGTAGGTGTTGGGGCAGGTGTACCACAGCTAGCCGGATTCGCGATCAAGCATCCGTTAATTGTCGAAGCACTATTAAATCCGACGCCAATATTTGTAACCGGGATCGTGTCGATACCGGTTACTCCATCAATAACACCATTGATGACAATATTTGCATTGCTGCTGGCACTCCGCCCATTGACCGTCAGGCTGCTAACTGTGAACCCGCGGCGAGCGTCAAAACTGGCAACGGGCGCACTGTTCTGGATAAACAGATCACCATCGACCACAAACTCTGCAAAACCGCCACGTATAAAACCACGATCAATATCGACGCCGTCATTATTCGCCAAACGCTGATTGATTGCGGCAAGATCCAGTCCGAAAATATCATTATAGGCTTGATTGGTCAGGACATAGATATTCTGGGCTGTTAGCGTCATCAATCCGACGTTGCCAAAGCCGCCATTGGCATCGGTCATCTGGATCAGACCGCCATTGGCGTTGATTCTGAGATCATTCTGGGATGTCATGTTTAATACTGTGCTGCCAGAGGCGTTGGCTAAGTTCAAATTGCCATCCACCCGCGTGGATTGACCGGAATTAATTGTCAATGTTCCAGCAAATCCTAGGGTTGCCGATTGCGGCCCGCTGATATTATCGCCCGCGCGAACGGTTAAGTCCTGGATGGTCAGGTCTGGGGTAATATTTCCCGTTTCTGTGATAAATATGGTGAGATCCTGATTGGATTGAATACGTGAAAACTCATCATTACTGAGGCTGAACAGGCCGGTTGTGCCTGCTCCGCCCAAAATGGCTTGGTTGATTCCATTGCTTTGGATGAAAATATCATTCGTCTGCACAAAATCGCCAAGCTGGCCATCAGGGCCAATGTCAATATCTGCAGATGAGAGATTGATTGTCGTTCCGGTGGTTAGAGCTTGGATATCGATAAGATTACCAGCTGTAATCGTGAGGGCATTGGCGGCGTTGGTTTCGCTGTTGATCAAGACATCCCCGGCTGCGGTTATATCAATATTGCCATTGGCACTTGTGGTCGCTTGGCCCGTGATACCAGTTGGGGACATTCCAAAGGACGCACCGAGAGAGATTACGTCATTTAGCTCAGCATTGCCTGACAAGCTAGTCAACCGGACATTTCCAGCCGCATCGGCGTCATCAACAACTAGATTTCCGACCGTGACTATATCTATGGTGCCAGTCGTCGCTCTGGCTGATACTCTCAGAGCCCCGTCAGAGCGGAGGAGAACGTTATTGCCGGTTGCAGTCAATAAATCGCTAACCGCCGCGTTATTCCGAACGGAGACGTCTCCATCAGAGGAAAGCAACAATGCTGAATCAGCTATGATATTGTTGATATTTATGTCTTGATCGCCCGTAACGCGTAGGGCTCCACCTTGGGCTGTCTCGATGGTCACTATGCCACTAACGGTCACTCTCAGTTCAGGTGCTGTGACGCTTGTGGCCGTAAAGTCATTCGTAGCCCCAGCAGTAATAGAACGATCGGAAGTGACATTGCCGAATATGATCGAATCCTGCGCTGAGACGGTTACTCTAGCGGGGAGTTTGCTGGTGATGTCGAGGTCCGCAAAAACAATATTTCCGGTTGCGCCAAATGCCCCCAGCCTGGAAATGTCAAGATCGCCGCCGATGGTAACATCACCATCACTGGCACTGACCGACAGGCCCACAGTGAATCTAGGGTCGCCGTTGTCGCCGGTATCAGCCCCTCCCAAATTGACCGAACTACCCCGTAAACGGGTTTCGTTTATAGAAATAACATTGCTGATAACAGCATCGCCTGCCGCAGAGACATTAATTGTGTTTCCAGCATCCAGCGTTGCCGCAACAATGTCTCCAACTGAGGAAGTGAGATCGATCAAACCGGCGGTAGTTGCGTTGCCTAACCTAATGGACTCTACCGAAATTACGATATCCTGATCGGAGACAATATTGCCCCCCAAAATATTAATTGCGTTAAAGAGAATATCACCAGCAGCAAACGCATTGGCAAATTCAATATCGCCGCCAGCATCTGCGGTGAAGTCACCACCATTGGCCGCCAACGAACCAAATCCGATATTGCCGGTTGCATCAAGGTCAATCGTACCGCCAACGTCAATTATGCCGTTTCCATCAATATCACCTGCGCTTGCGTACATCGTAAGATTGCCGCCAATATTGCCGCTATCGAGAGCAACACCTGCGCCGGTTAGGACGAGATTGCCATTGACATCACCGTTACCGACAACCGCTTGATCCAAGGCATCCAGATTCGCATTTCCGGTTATATCAATATTGTTGAAGGCCAGATCCTGTTGCGCAACTGCGTCAAGGTTACCGCCTGCAACTCTGTTTACACTGATAAAATCAGCGTCCATAACTATATCGCTGCCATCGGCTGAATCGCCGGATATGGTGCTCGCAGCGATGCCCAGAAAATTGCCAGCGGACACCGTACCAAAATCGATGAAACTTGCAGCTGTCAACGTGATATCACCTGCACCGCCGACACCGCCCAGTACGATGCTGTCGCCGTCAATATCGATATTTTGGGCGCCTGATGTACCGCCAACGAAAATCGAACCCGGTGCGGTTAAGAAAATATCGGTGTCGGGAACGTTAATTTGATCGAAACTTAAATCACCACCGGCATCATAATTTACATCGCCAACGCCTACAGTCAAAATACTGACATTCATGCTGCCGGGCACAGAATAAAAGCGCTCCAGTGCGCCGCCACGCGCGGTCACGGTTGTCAATTCGCCGCTCGTATTAATGGTGGCTGCCGAGATGCTGTCGCTGACCGTAATCCCGATATCGTTTCCACTATTCAGCGAACCGGAACCGAGCAGACTTCCTGCCGCTTCGATACCAATCGTGCCGCTTGTCAGTTCGGCGTCTTTCAGATTTACATTACCTTCGGTGCTGTTCACAAATATCTCATCGCTGGCGATAAACCGCGATGCTATGCCGTCGGCACCCATCACAATATCGCGGCGCGTCGACACCAAGATGCGGTTGGCAAAAATGTCGCCATTTTCGATAATCGCTTGAACGGGAACACCGAATTGTCCGATTTCGACAATATTATCCGCACTTAAGGCACCCAAACATAAATTGCCTTCAAGACAATTGGCGCTGAGCAGACCAGCGTCGTCGGATTGGCCAATTGCGGTAATTACCGCATTGGACGGCGCATTGTTAATATCGGCACTGATTGACCCCGCTGAAATTGTACCGCCTAGACCATCAATGGCACCCGCCGTCATTATCACGGCAAAGCCATTGGCGTTTATATCACCCGCTGCAATGATGGAAGCGATTGGGGTGAGGGGCGTGGTGAATAACTGGCCTACCGTACCAATGTCACCGGCCAAGAGTAACAAATTATTTATATTGTCGAACGGAGTTATTGTGTTTGGGGTATCAAGGGGATTATTCGCGGCTGTAACGCTCGCACCAGACTGTATGATGATATCATCGCCGGTGCGTACGGAAAGAATATTGTCTGAAACAACATTAGCGCCGGTTTGGAATATTGCATTACCGCCCGCCTCAACCCGAATGGCCCCAGACGATGCAATGTCACCCGTTAATGTTGCGTTGAAAGAGGGATCAAAAAGCTCAAAACTCGAACCACCGTCGCCACCGGCACTCACTGAAATGCCGCTGACCAAAAAACTATCCGCTCCAACGACAAGCGTAATTGGCGGGCCGTTCACAGTCGCATTATCAAGCAGTGCATTTCGCCCGGCCGAAAGATCTATATTGGTAAAGGCCCTTAAATCTGCGGCGGAACCATTACCCTCTGCCCGAATGGAGACGGTGGAAGCAGAATTGATAATAGACCCGGTGGCGCTGTTGAAATCTTCTTGCGCGCGCGCGTCGAAGGTTCCTGCAACATCGATCGATGGGATAGACAGGGCATTATTGCTATGTGAGACTAGAATGGAGGCGCCGCTGTTGACGTCCATAAATCCGTCAACAATTAGTTGACCATCGCCATCATAAGTAAATTCGGCATTGCCAGCGACGTTGATCACTATGTCGCCGGTAGCGGAAATAATCCCGCTATTGCCGGACATGAAAAACCCGCTCATCGGTCCAGCAACTGCTAGTGCTTCTGCGTTCAAAGAGCCGAAGCTAATCAGACCGGCAGGGTCGGCTGACGTATCGGTTATTTCGATGCGGCCGCCAAAGCCTGTTGGCAACGAGATATCACCGGCGTTGAAGCCATTGGCGGCGATCTGGACATCGCCCAAGGTGATAATGCCGGGGCTACCTTCCTGAATCGCGATGATGCCCGTACCGCCGGTTCCGTTTCCACCGATGCCGCTAGTTCCGTTTGTGCCAGTGGCCCCAAATATACCCCGGATTCCGCCATTGCCACCTTGACCGGAGGTCGTGATGGTCAAGTTATTGCCAGATATCGTTGCACCTTGAGCCAGCAAGCGTGCGGTGCCGCCGGTGGCATTGCCGCCATTGCCGCCATCGCCGCTATCGCTGTCATAGGAATTGCCACCATTGCCGCCAGCACCGCCAGTGCCGGTGCTGGTCATGTTAAATTCGCTTGTCGTGATGTTGATCATAGCGCCGGTCCGCGCGATAATTTCTACCGTTCCGCCATTGGCATTACCACCAGACCCTGCGTTGCCGCCGTTGATGCCGCCGCCAAACTGATAAAAACCCGCTCCGCCCGCTCCGCCGGTTGCGTTGGCTTCTAAAATAATCGAGCTTAGGTCAATATTGCTACCCGCGCCTGTGACTTCTAGTCGCGCTGTGCCTCCGATTCCGTTACTACCGTTGCCGCTGTCACCTGTTACGCTGGCAACGCTATCACGATTCCCGTTTCCGCCCCTGCCGCCAAAACCATTGGCTGTGATCGTTGGATTATCGAGAATCACTGTGGCATCAATAACGTTGATAATGGCAGATCCACCGATTCCATTACCACCGACACCACCTGTGATGCCGTCGCTACCGGCTGTGCCTGTGCCACTGGCATCAACAGAATATTGAATAGGGTTGGAATCATCCTGCCCCAGATTAATTATCGCGTTTCCGCCGGTTCCGTTTCCGCCGTTACTACCTGTTTGACCAACGAAGGATTCTGTAAAATCATATATAAAGGTTTGATTATTAAAGGTTAATGTGCCGCCCATGCCTGCTGTGCCACCGGCTCCGATGGAAGTGACATAGAGATCATTGAAGGTGATCGCTCCGCTGAGATTATTGTAAGTAGCAGTCCCTGCTATCGCGTTTCCGCCATTGCCCGCATTTCTGGCTGGACTAGGGGTGGGGGCAGGCGAATTTCCGACCAAAGCAAAGCCGCCATCGCCGCCAGTAGTATTTGCGTTTACAATGAGCCCTCCCGTACCGATATCGACATCAGCCGTACCGTCGAGAGTGAATGTTGCGATACCGCCAATGGAATCGCCGCCATTGCCAGCGTCAACGCCCTCTCCGGTCCCGCCCTGACCACCAAATCCGCCTGATGAAATGGTCAGGGAATTAGAAACTGTCAAACTGCCTGAATTGGCATTGAAAATAGCCGACCCACCTACGCCTTGTCCTCCGTCACCGGCCGGTTCGCCCTCTGTTTCGCGCGAATTACCGCCGCCGCCGCCGATGCCCTCGGCGTTGACTGTCAGATTATTGACTATAACATCTGTCCCGCGCAAATTGAATATTACATTCCCGCCTGTTCCGGTACCGCCATTGCCAACCACGGTTGTGGAAGAATTACCGCCATCGGATGCTACCCCGCTGGCAGAAATTGTAAGCTCCGTGGCGGCAAAGGTGCTGCCGTTGAGATTGAAGGTCACCGATCCGCCAAGTCCTGAACCACCTTCACCGGCTGCCTGGAATCCTACGCCGTCCCCCGGAACAACAATCAAGCCGTCACTCGAAAATCTGGCGGAATTCATAGTCATTGTACCGCCACCTTGCAGGGTTACAACTATATTGCCACCGATGCCTAGGCCGGTATCGCTGGTTGCGCCGCTTCCATCATTGTTGGCGCCGAGGCCCCTGGCGTCCATGAATAATGAAGTGGCAGAGGATTCATTCAAGATCAGGCTGCCACCATCGACCAGTAGATTGATATCGCCAGCGGTGGCCTGCCCACCAGCCGCACCAGCAAGTGCACTTGAATTCACACTGAGGATTCCCGCATTGAGTGCCCCGCCGTTTTCTATCGTAACATTTATGCTGCTAGGTGTGCCTTCCGGTGAACCGGCCGGGGAATCGGTCGTCCGGCTGTTGTCCAGAGAGACAGTTGCCGCGTTGAGCGTTGCGTTGTTGATCAGCAAGTCGAGATCGACCGAACTTGATGATCCATCAATATCTGAACGGCCCCGCCCGAACATGCGAAATTGACCAAGAACGGTGACCACAGAACCGTTCAACAGGTTGAACGTAGCACTTCCCTCTTCACCGGCCGCCACTTCGCCAGAAAGTGCGGTTCCGGACGCGCCGAAGGGGCTGGCATTTATTGCCATGACATCGGCGTTGAAGATTGTGTTGTCGAACGTGAGCGTCAGATCACCACCAGATGCATTGGCCGTTATCAGATTGCCGGCAGAGTCAATGGACCGGGCAGCATCGGCGCCGGTCAAAAGGGTCAGTTCATCAATGTTGATCAGAGCGTCCGTAAAACTGGCCACCACATTGCCGCTAAATGCGGAATTGATGCTCTCGGTGGTGTTACCGCTGGCACTGGAAGAACCATCGGCACTTGCATCCAGTTCCAGACGGCTTGCCGTGATGGTGCCGCCATTAACGATCAGGTTGACCGCGCCGCCCGTGCCGCTACCGCCGGTCGATGTTCCGTTGAAAGTTGAGGTGCTATTCCCTCGGGCATAGAGTTCAAGCCCGAAAAACCCATCTGCAACCAGAGTACTGCCTGCACCATCAATATTGAAATTAATCGTACCTCCAAAACTATCGGCGCCTGAAACTAGCCCCAAATGGGGTGAGGCACTCGCATCGAAAGTAGATTCATCGAAATCGGCACCGCCCGATATGTCTAGAAGTCCGCCAGAGATAATATCGACATTGATCGTGCCTCCGAATGTATCGGTTCCGTTATCAACCACGGCACGGCGGCTTTCCGTCCCTATTACGCCAGCGAGAATGTTGAAGGTTCCATCGACGATCAATTGGCCTGAACCCGTGGTAAGCGCTCCGGGACCGGTAATATCGATATCCACAATGCCGCCTTGCGTGTCGGTAAATGCATTGAGTGAGAGATTGCCCACTTGGCTGAATTGCGAACCTGGACCAACTGCAAAATCAATCCTGTTAGTGGTATTAAATGTCATATCACCGGCAAAATCGATATTCCCGCCACCACTGGCGCTGATACCAATGCTATTCCCCGATGTGAAATCAAGTTGGGAATAGATGCTTTGCAGGCTTTGAACGACATCTCCGCCGGACGTAGCGAAAATGTCGATGCGATTATTAGCAAAAGCATCAATCCCACCGGTGAAATCGGCACCGGAAATCGAAATGTTCCCATTGAGCGCTGGATCGATAGTCTTATCAATAGTATTATTGAAGCTTGTGTTACTTACGTTGCCGCCAGCGCTTAATATAATCCTGCTATCTTCTACAAATGCACTAACGGCCAAATCCTGACCGATTGAGCCGCTTAGCAACATGGTCATTGCCTGATTTTTAGGTACGGCGACCATATAGACGTGATGTTTATCAGCATTGTCGAGAGGTGCCGGGCCATTTGTTGTTCCGGTTCCACTATGCACAATACCATTTTCATCGGTGGTGCCTGCGCCCAATGGAATTTCGATGCTGAACAGATTATTTGTGTTGATAATCAGGTCGGCTTGTTCCGCAGCAACATAGGCCGCCGATCCGTTGACCGTGACGGTGCCGCCCTGCACAACACGCGGCGCGACTAAGGCGACATAGCTGTCTTCTTGCAGCGCGTTTATCTGCGCTCCGCTGGTGACGGAGACGGCGGAAGTGCTATTTTCGGTGCCGCGAAAGCGGATTTCATTATTAGCACCAAAAAAGCCATCGGTCGTGTCGATATCATTAGCGGTGAGCACTAGGTTCCCGACATCAAAGCGCCCTGTCGAGCCGACGATGATGCCGCCCGGACTGTAAAACCAGATATTGCCGCCCGGGTTTCCGTTGGTGAAGCTCTCTACGGCACCATTAAATTCGATCGGCCGACCTGCGGCCGATGCGTTGGGAAGTATGCGGTTCAAGATGGTATAATCGCTGCTGGCCGATGAGAAACGCAAAGTCCGGCCGCTGGGCAGGATATTGATCGGGTTGGTCGGTAGTCCATCCGGTCCCAATACGGCCGCATTAGTGTCCAATGGTTGCCAGTTAATCACTACTTCGGGTGTGCTTATCAAAAGGGAGTCTAAATTCGTTGTACGCGGGCCGTCGAAGATCACGCCTCCGGTCGGGGATGTGGCACTTGCTTGAAATGCTTGGCCGGCCACTGGGTTAAAGGCCTGAGCCTTCACAGAGGCGGGAGCAGAAGTTATTGCGATTACCGCTGCAGCAATGGACCCGCCAGCAAGCAACTTTAGTTTATTGAAAGACCTTTGCTTCAAACAGGTCATATTTCTTTCATGATGGTCTGCCATCTTGCTTTCCTCAGTTATGTTGCAGATGGTCTCTGTCATCATCTTGCCTCTGGTCATCATTTGCTGCTCCGCTTCTTCTACCGAGTCCACGGTGCGAGTTGCACGGTCAGCGTCATCAAAGCTCTGGCGCTATCCCGCCGAGTTTGGAACGGTCCGCGTTTCAAGGGTACAACGGCCATCACATCCAGACTGGCCTGACGTCCGATTGTTGCGCGGATACCGCCACCAGCAGAATAAATTTTTTGCGGATCTCCGGGGATATTCTTGTTCCATACCGCCATGGCATCGAAATAGAGATAGGGCTGCCACGCATTGCCGTTTGGCGTGTCGGGAACCAGTGAACCATAGCTGATTTCGGTTTGTAGACCAAAGCCGCTGTCGCCGATTACTGTACCGGGATCATAGCCACGGCCGGCCGTATAGTTGCCGCCCGAAACTTCTTCATAGGAAAAAAGTGCGTCGGGAGAATATTGAAAGCGGGGCTTTAAAGTAAATGCCAAAAGCGGGGTAGGGCGATAATCGAGCTTTGCCTTTCCGCGCACAACAAAGGTAGTTGGATCACCATCAGCACGGGTTGGTAAAACGGTTTGCCCGACACAGCGAATAAAAGCAGGGCCGCATCCGTCGCTGGCGCCCAATATACCCAAGCCTTGACGCAGTTCTAATGACCCGGCCATGCCCCATCTCGGTTCAAAAGGAGAATAGCCGCCACGGCTGGAAAGGCTGTCAGGGGCAATCGCATTATAGTCGATCCTGACATAAGCGATACTCAGATTATCTTCATTGGTTCTTACGCCCAAAATGTCGGTTTTTTGATCAATATAATCGAAACCGACGGTGCCGAATAAATTATGGGATTGTTTGCGGATGAAAGGATAGCTGGCATAAATCCCGGCGATCATGGTCTCTGATTCAATGTCAAAATTGCTGGCTAATTCCGGATCGGTCCATGCGTAGACAAAACTACCACCAAATTTGAGACCTTCACCGCCAACTCGAAACTCATGACCAATTTGCAGCACTTGTTGCTCGCTAAAATCAGAAGTTGAAAAAGTGCTGATCGTGGTTTCATCACCCATACCAGTCAGCCCATTGAAGCGGGCACGTAACAGTCCACCGAACCGGCCAACCTGCTTGGAACCGAAGTTTTGGATATTGGCATCCATATAAACGGGCGTACGAATGACATTAAATTCGCCAATCACATCGCCAGCCTTGCCTGCCGAACCCGCTGCGGCCGGACGCAAAGACAAGCGCACATCAAGTCCCGGAATGTCGCGGGCGAGCAAAAGATAACGTTCAGCCAGATCAATGTTAAATACCGGTTCGTCCAATAGGCGGTCGATATATTGCTTGAGTAATTTCTCTGACGAGCCCGCGTCACCGCGAACCTGCACCGATGTCATTCGAGCTAATAGAACATTGAATTTTACATTGCCGCCGTCAATCGTCTGGGGAGGAACTTGTACCGCTGCAAGATAACCGGCGCGGCGCAGGATTGTTGCTGCCCGGTCACGAATTTCGCAAACCGCGGCGACATGGATTTCCTGACCGATATATCCAGCATAAGCTGATTCCAGTATCGACGGATTGATAACGTTCAGGCCGCTAAATTCAGCCGATTGTAAAGTGAATTTTACATCCGCGAATTCGGGATTGGCTAGCGGACACGCAGAACGTTCAACACCACCGTCAACAGTCAAGGCTTGCGCTTGTCCCTTGTCGGCCTCTCCCAGCATCCCGCGCTGGATTTCTTCTCTCGTGGGTGCCGCAATAGATGACTGTGCCCAGACACTATTAGGCGCCAGCAGAATTGCCGACGTTGAAACCATGAAAGCCAATTTAATTGTAGCGCGCGCTCGCGACATATTTTTCCCCGTTTTGAAATATTTCCTGCGCGACCCCAATCGGAAATATTTTTTTTATTTCACACCTTGACCCTCACCTCAGAGCGTGAAATATTTTCTGTGCTAACCTTGATCCTGGTTCGTTGATGAGCCGTCGTCCAAGGTGTCCACCAGCAGATCAAGCTGGCTCTGGCAACCATTGGCAATCAGTGCCGCGGCTGCATCATCTAGGTTTTGCGGTGATTCATTCAGCATTACAAAATTAATCTCGACAGATTTCTCAACATTAGAACCGATTAGCCGATAGCGCGCGCCGTCCGTTAAGGGCGCTTCAGCCGTTGGCCAGCTTTTCAACGGATTACCTTTGCGCCAGGCAACAGCGGTCACTGTGCCATTGGCCGGTTCAACGATGCTAGCAGTGGCTGATCCCGTGTAATCAGGACGCCAAAGTACCAGTGCATTGGCATCAGCCACGCAGAATTTTCCGCCTTTGGTCACGTCGAGAAACCACAAATTAGGGTTCTTTGGCTCTTCATTCGAAACACTTACACCAGCACTACGAACGGCTCCGGTTCTGGCCCGGCTGCTCCCGCGATTATTGATAAAACTGGCAAGACGCGTTGAACTGCTAGACTGCGCGCTTGCTGTCGCCCCCAAAGAAAAGACACCAGGCCCCTTCAGCACGCGAGTGCCGCCTTTGCCGAGAACCGTCACCATATCCAAATTTTTCAGCGTCAGTTTCGCGCCATTGGCGAGTTTCTTACCAGCAGGATAGGATGTGGCGGAAGGTCCAGTCGAACGAACCACCATATTTTGCGCCACTGCAGCGCCGCTGACGCCGACCAGCAAAGCCGCTCCTAAAGCTGCTTTGCCCAGACTGCGGGCGAAGTTTCCATATTGCGCCTTTTTACATTCAACCGAGTGCATAGCTTTCTCCATTTTTTGTTTTTTCCAAACGTATTAGTAAATTGGCGAGGCCTAAATCTTCGCCATATTGCGCCATCATAGCACCAAGTGCCTGAACATAGCTAATATCACCTTTTTCGTGAGCCGCTATGACGGCCATCACTGCTGCCCGATCCTTTTCTTCCCAGTCGGGTATTGGTTCAAATACCTCAACCGGAGTGGACCGGCCACGCAGGGTAATCTTACCCATGGGACGATACCAGTCGAGACCGGTGCGTTCCATTGCCTCTTTGCTGATCAGTACTTTTGTTTCAAGCGTCTTGTTCGCTGCCTCTAAACGCGCTGCGGTATTCATCGCATCGCCAAGAGCGGTATATTGAATGCGGCCTTCGCCGCCAAAATTTCCGACAATCGCATCGCCATAGTGCATGCCGACACGCGTACGGCCAATGGGCGGCACGCCTTCCGGTGCATTCTGCCGAAATTCTTCACCGGCCTGATAAAGCGCGTAAGCAGCTTTGGCTGCCCGTTCGCCATCATCAGGATAGGAAATGGGCGCCCCCCAGAAACAGACTAGCGCATCGCCGACAAATTTATCGATCGTGCCGCCGTATTCCAGCGCCACTTCACTCAGGCGATCGAGATAGTCATTCAGCAACGTGGCGACCATTTCAGGCTCAATGGCGTGGCTAAGCTTGGTAAAGCCTTCCAGATCAGTGAAAACTGCAAAAATCTTGCGCTTTTCGCCATGTAGGGCGAGTTTTTCCGGATTGCGTAAAATTTCACCCGCGATCGATTTAGGGAGGTATTTTCCAAGAGCATTTTGCGCAAAAGCCCGTTGTTTGGAATTTACGGTTCTGGCAGCGGATCCGACAGAGGCGTAACCAAAAAGCCAGCCCAGTCCCCAGCCAAATGCTGGTAACGAAAGTGTATCGGTGCCAATATTCTGCAGAACAAACGGGAAAATTATGAAGAAAGCAAACTGACCAATTAACAGGCCGCCAACTTTTAACGGATTACCGACTACAAGCGCCGACAGTCCTCCGCATATAGCAATAATGATCGCCGCGACCCATAATATCCAATTGGGTATCGGGGTAGGAATTTCATTATCTAAAAGTTGAGCGAGCATATGGGCGTGAACTTCTAGCCCGATCATTTTCCCGTCATCACTTTGGAGATGGAGAATGGAACCGATCGGCGTTTCAAAGCGATCACGATCGATAAAGTCTCCGCCTATCAGGACATATTTGTCTTTAATGAAAGATTGGAGCATGTCGGCGGTCGTCGGGTCTGCGAAACTTTCGATAGGAAATTTGTCGAAAACGGGCATGTCAGCGTTTTTCGGGACCAAATAACGGATCGCTCCCTCATTTTGCGCAAATTGGGGATTGGGTTTGGTCAGGGCAATTGCCAAAAAGGGAGGAAGGTTTTTCGGTAGGGCGGTCCATCTGCGGGCTACGCCATCACTCTCGGTTTCCAAGCGTATACTGGTCTTGCTTACAGCTTTTCCTTTTATCTCACCAACGAACTGGTTTAAAAATTCATGTTCGGCAAAATCTATTTCAGGATTGGCGACCGGATCAGCATAGGCAAGATAGGTTGGCGTTTTCATATTATTGAATGATTCGATGAGTAATGCGTCATCATCCTGAGGCATAGTGAAGAGAATATCGATCCCGATCGATTTTGCACCGGCTTTATCAATGGTTTCAAGGGCTTGTGCCAATATTGTGCGATCGACTGGAGAGCGTTGGCCAGTTAGTTTTAACGTGTCTTCATTATATACGATCATCACGATACGGTCTTCTTTCTCCACTTCTGGAGCAAAGACAGATACGCGCATGTCATATAGGGCGCGTTCCGCATCTTGAATAAGGGGCGTTGACCAACTGAAACGCGCCATTAAAACGGCAAGAATGATGAACAAAAGCGTTGACCCGAGACGGATAGGTCCCAGTTGCTTGCTCATCTGACGCAAAGATTTTAACACACCGCGTGCTTCTTCTTTGACATCGCGGCCTTGGTGGGCCGGATCATGTTGAGCATTCTCACTTGTCATTATTTTAATGCCGATATCTTTTTGCTGGAGGCACTGACCGAGGTTGCATCAATGCTTGGGATGCTTGATTGATTATCAGGCAAAAAAGGTCTTGATCCATCGCCGATAATGGCAAAGCCGGACCAATAATAGGGGTGGGATGTTACGGGATCATCCATCAACTTGTTTTGGGAAACCCTGAGGGCGGTGGCCACGGAGTGTCCCTTGCCATCCTCGAACAGGCCGCCGATCAGACGTTCCGTTGCCCGGAAATCATCCGGTGCGGGCCAATGGCTCGCCAATACCGAGCGGCTACCGGCACCGATGAAAGAGCGGACTAGTCCGTCGAGTGCCGTTCCGCCGCCGCTGGTAACGCCTGCTTCGCGAGTGGCTTGAATACTGGCCTTACCGGCGGTGTCGCAGGCGGAAAGAATGACAATATCGGCATCCAGTTTCAGGTCAAATATCTCGTCAAATGCCAATAAACCATCTGAATCGCTGCCGCCGAAAGACGTGAGCAGGGCAGGCTTGGCGGGGCAGGATGGTCGGGGCGCCGTAACCAGACCGTGGGTGGCGAAATGCAAAATACGATAATCGGAAATGTCTGATTTAGACATAATTTGATCATCAGAAAATGCGTTGCCGGTTAATACATCGGAACCATTGGTACCGATTATCGAACGCGCCTGGACAAGTTCGGCGGCTGAAATCGGCTTGTTCCACTCATTTAGTGACCAATTGCAATTAGCATCAAGGCCTTCTGTCGAAGCGCGTACGCCACCTATCCGGGTGTCTGCCAATACCGGCTGGTTGCTGCCTAGACCTAAATATTGACGGGATGCCTTTGAAATCGGCGCTTTGCGTGCATCAACGAAACCACGCGCCGAAACCGCTGTGCTTATATTGGTATCGCTGCCGAGCCAGTGAATATTGGTATAGTCGAATGGGTCGCCATCCGGCCGGTCGACGCGTGCTGTATATTCAGCGACAGACTGATCGTCTGTAATCAACAAATTTACTGGTAAACGCAGCATCGCTCCGTCAGGTTCAAAAATCAGATGTTCTTTGGATACCAGTCGCTCTGCAACTGGTTCCAAAAGCGATTTGAAAAGACTGCGTGATGTCTCAATATCAAAAGGATATGTTACATACTGGCCATTTTCAAAAGCGGAAATAGAAGCCCGTAAAACATCGACCTCTCTATCCAGCTCATTGGAATTTAGTGGCGATTTATATGCTGTTGCATATTGCTTGTCGGTATAGAAAATGAAGATGTCATCGCCGACAATCGCCATACGGACATAGGATTCTGAAGGGGTCATGCTGGCCCGTAAATCGCTGAGACTGATGGAGCTTCCGGCAATGGCGCGATATTGTGGATATTTTGACAGGCTTACGATGGTCAGCTGTTGGCTCCGCTCCAGTTCTTCGATTTCTGCAGCCAGATCGGCGCGCAGCCGCCGTGTTTCTGAAGTTTCCTCCACTTTGCCGAGCGCAGTGAAGCGCATGCGTAACCGTTCAATGCTCCGGTCCAGGTTGCTGGACTGACGAAATAATCGGGATGCTTCATCCGTACCCCCACTTAACTCGCGGGACAACGCTGCTTGGGTTTCGGCTACGCCGGGCCGGATGAGAACTTGCGATGCTTTAAAAAATTCTTCCCCGGAATCCGGATCATCGGCCATTAATTGGAAATAAGGTGCCAGTTGATTGACAATACCGGTTACGGCGCTGCGCTTCCCGAGCGAATTGTCAATTACCTCCCGGTATAATTGTCGCGCATCGCTTTGGTTGCCTTGACGCAGCAAAAAGCTAGCCAGTTTCGCTTTCGCTGCGTTGACGGCCCGTGTTTCGGGATATTGTAGTTCTACTAGTTCCAGAGCATCGCGCAAAAGTTCCTCGGCGCCACCAACATCGCCATCTGCTTCGGCAATCAGGGCTAGTTCCGACAATATTTGCGCACGTAAACGAGTTATCGAGGTCACGCGTCCGTCGCGTATCGCCACCGCGCGGTTATAAGCTGTGGTCAGCGATATATTAGCGGCCTCTGCATCGCCTCTGATGCGTTGTGCTGTGCCGATCAGTTGCAGTGCCTGGGCATCAATAATCTCGGCGCGCTCTAACTGTGTTAGTTTTAGATCATCATTGAAGCCGAGCAAATTTGCGGTTTTATTGTCGCCGTTCATACGCGTCGCAATCGGGGTCGTGATGGTGAGGCTGGATAGCAATGCATCCCGCTGTCTTTCGGCTGTTTTAACGGGAATGTTGATCCGCTCCACCGCTTCATCATAGCGGCCTTGGTTGAGCAAATGCATGCCTTCAAAATTGCGCAGCAATCGTTGGTTGACATCATTGTCAGCGATGACCGATCGTGCTTGTTCGAACAGTTCGTCCGCTTCTGCAAATTCACCTAGATTTGATTTCTGTAAGGCCCGATTAATGAAATATTCCTGAGGATTAATATCCTGATCACCAAGACCGGCGGTGCGTTGCTGTAACGTTTCAAAAAATGCAGCCGCTTCGGCATAGTTGCCGCTTAGATTGCGGCGATAACCCTCGGCCAACGCTTGATCGGGCTTCAGCGTCAGTGCTTGCACACGGGCAAAAGCGAACGGATCTTCGATCGAAGTCGAGGCCACGTCGATTTTGCCTTTGACGATCTTATCGGACATGATTGATTTCAGTGCCAACAGGGTCGCACTATCATAAACGGTCAGGCCTTCTGCCGCATAGGTGACGTTTCCGCGTTGTTCTTTAAATATTGAATAGCTGACCGGCTCATTGGTTAATTGGCAAAGAGTGCGGCTTATGCCGTCAATACGATCTTGTTTGGTTTGATCATCACAAGAAACAGGATCTTTCCGAAATTTTCCGATACGAGCCATTATATCGTCGTCTGGAGATCGGAAGGCGTAGACATAGCTCACCGGCCGGGCTGAATCACGACAGACGACGGCCCAACTGCGATCAAAAATGCTTATTTTGGTTTTATTTTCGAGGCTTCTGTCCTGAACCTGACAGAGTGTGCCATCGCCGGACCCAATCGGGAAACTGTCCCGTAAGGCTACTGGAGTGCCTTGAGCATGAGCGATGGTAGACGCGGTGGTCAACGCCAATACCAGCAAAGGTAGGCGGAAATTTCTCGGACCGATCATATGTTCCCCACAATCATCTATAGCAACTTGAGCCACATGGCTAAGCTGTTCACATTGCGACCCGGAAACCCCTCAAAAAAGCCCATAAGCGACCTTTCCGAGTCTAGCATAGCAATTATTCGCCATGCTGGCGTAATTGAGGTGACTATTGTCACAATCTGAAAATTCTAATGATTAAATATTTTGATATCAGATGCTTAGGTCATTTAAAATCCGCGAAATTTCACAGTTTCTGCCAGCGACACCCGCGGGACATCAAAATTATTGATCGGCGCATCAGGATCACGATAACCAATAGACATTCCGCAGAAAAATATATGTTCGTCGTCTATATCAAGCAGTTCGCGCATATAGGTGCCGTACATTGCCCAAATTTCTTGCGGGCAGCTATCAAGGCCTGCTTCGCGGAGTAATAGCATCACGGTTTGCAGCCACATCCCCATATCCGACCATTGCGGCGGGCCCATATATTTGCGGGTATATGTGAACAGCTGCACCGGTGCGCCAAAGCTGTCCCAATTTGCCATCATCTGTTTGACTCGTGCGGCGCTATCGTCCTTTGGAATTTTAAGCGATGCGAACATGGCTTTGCCGACACCTCGCCGCTGTTCTTCATAGCGGCCTTCCAAGCCCTTGGGATAAATATCATATTCCATACCCTCTCCAGCCGGTGTGGTAAGGACTTTGGCTTTGATTGCGTCAGCGATGCGGGTTAGTTCATTGCCACTAACGACAATGGCATTCCATGGCTGTGTATTGCCGCCGGATGGTGAACGGGCGGCGGTTGCCAGAACGTTCTGAAGCATTTGTTGATCCACCGGCTTGTCGAGAAATTGTCGAACCGAGCGGCGTGATTTAACTGCTTCAGTTACGTTCATTTTTTTGTTTCCTCTTCAAATAATCCTGCCAGTTGTTCAACCATGGTGCCGCCCAATTGCTCGGCATCCATTATCGTGACAGCGCGTTTATAATAGCGTGTTACATCATGACCGATGCCGATGGCGACCAGTTGCACCGGCGAACGGCTTTCAATCCAGTCGATCACGGTGCGCAGGTGATTTTCCAGATAGGCGCCGTGGTTCACAGATAATGTGGAATCATCAACTGGTGCGCCATCGGAAATCACCATCAATATACGGCGTTCTTCGGGGCGAGCGATCAATCGGCTGTGCGCCCAGAGCAAAGCCTCTCCGTCGATATTTTCTTTCAGCAAGCCTTCACGCATCATCAGGCCAAGGTTTTTCCGCGCACGCCGCCATGGTTCGTCGGCCTGTTTGTATATAATATGGCGCAGGTCGTTAAGCCGCCCCGGGTTGGCTGGACGATCGGCGGCGAGCCAACTTTCACGGCATTGTCCACCTTTCCAGGCGCGGGTGGTAAAGCCCAATATTTCCGTCTTTACACCACAGCGTTCCAGCGTGCGCGCCATGATATCGGCACTGATGGCTGCTATGCTGATGGGCCGTCCGCGCATTGACCCTGAATTGTCGATCAGCAATGTGACCACAGTGTCGCGGAAATCAGTTTCACGTTCCATCTTGTAAGACAGGCTATGAGCCGGATTGCTGATAACCCGGGCAAGGCGGGCGGCATCGAGCATGCCTTCTTCCTGATCAAAATCCCAACTGCGGTTCTGTTGAGCCATCAAACGACGTTGGAGGCGATTGGCGAGTTTTGTCACAGCACCCTGCAAACTGGTCAACTGTTGATCCAGAAAGGCGCGTAAGCGCGTTAATTCCTCATCGTCGCATAATTCGGCAGCGCTGATAATTTCGTCATATTTTTCGGTCCACGGCGTATAGTCGAAGCCGGGGGGCAGGTCGGACATTGGGCGATTGGGACGGACAGGCATCATGCCCTCGTCACCACTATCGCCCATTTCATCCTCTGCGCCGTCTTCCAGATCGTCAGCGTTTAGTTCGCTCTCGCTTTCTTGCGCATCATCTTCTGATTGTTCAGAGCGCATGTCCTGTTGCCCCTGATCGCCCGTAGCCTCATCATCCGCACCGTCATCGTCCTGATCGTCAGTTTCATCGTCTGAATCATCATCACTATCGTTAGCTTCTGACGCTTCCTCATCACTTTTGATAAGGTCGAGATGTTGGAGTAGCTGAGTGGATAGTTTAGCAAAACTGTCCTGATCATCGAGCGTCAGGTTCAGCCCATCCAGATCGGCACCCGCACTTTCTTCGACCCACTCGCGCAACATATCGACTCCCTTTTGGGTCGATTGTGGCGGCTTTTCACCAGTTAGCTTTTCGCGTGCGAGTAAAGCAAGGGCGGTTGAAATAGGAACTTCGTCGCGATTTTGCGCGCGCGATATCGGATCGGAGCGCATCCGCATTTGTAGCGCTGCCTGGAGGTTGCCGTTGACGCCCTTCATATTGCGAGACCCGAGTGCGTCGGTGCGCACTTCTTCCAAAGCATCAAAACAGGCGCGCGCAATGGCTTCCTGAGGCGCATTTTTACGGTGGCGGGCTTCGTTATGATAACGTAATTTTAGTGCAAAACTGTCCGCAAATCCGCGGGCTTGTGCCACTTGATCGGCTGGTAGATCCCGAGCCGGCATCGGCACCTTGAGATGCTGGCCCGATTGCGAGGGGGCTTCCGCTGTATATGCCAGTTCCACTTCGGGTTCACGGGCCATAGCGCGCGCGGTCCCGCCGAGAACATCTTTCAGGTCATCAAGTTTGGAACGATCAGCCATATGGTTCGATAACCAGACATGGGGGGAGTTTCAATGGCGTTGTTACTATGTATTTAGGGAAGCAGTGTATCATTGCTGACCGGATGGTGGCTCATTCCGTTTGCTCGTGATTGCAACACCATCATTATCGATGCTGATGTCCAGCGGCACGCCGCCAATTTCGGTCGACAGCGTAGCGCCATCACTGCCCTTTATACGAATTTCGGAATTACCAAGATCAATCGGAATATCCTGTAAATCTTCCAGATTGGGCAGGTCCAACGGCTGAACCGGGCCGTCAGGGTCCGGCTTTTTAGCTGCCTTCGGTTTGCTCGTGCTGCCCGCTCCTTTAATTGCCTGACTCATAAAGTCTCGCCATATACGTGCGGGCAAGCCGCCACCATTGACGCTTTTTAGCGAGCTATTGTCATCATTGCCGATCCAGACTCCGACAACCAAGTCCCCGGCATAACCGATGAACAGCGCATCGCGATTATTCTGGCTGGTGCCGGTTTTGCCATAGGCCGGAATGGACAGGCCTGCAGCGCGGCCAGTTCCGTTACGTACGGTTTCGCGCAACATCATCTCGATATCTTCATGCATGCGGCTTCCATAACTGCCGGGCCAATCGGTTAGCCATTCGAGCCAGCTTTGATCCTTATTTTTGAATGCATAGGGAATGACAGGCCAGCGGTTACCTGCAACACCGGCATAGGCGGCAGTGAGTTCCATCAACGTCATGGTCGATGTGCCGAGGGCAAGGCTGGGGTCATCCTCTGCTAAGGACGATCTAACGCCTAGTCTGCGCGCTTCGCGAATGACCGCTTTGTCGCCCAATTCGCCGAATAGCCGTACGGCCGCGACATTGCTCGATCGCGAAAAAGCTTCTTTCAGCGGGATTTGACCGCGATATCGTTCGCCTGAATTTTTCGGAAGATAACCACCCTTTGTTATCGGACTGTCATCGACCATCGTTTCCGGCGTCATACCGGAACGGAGCGCTGCCAAGGCGACAAATAGCTTGAACGTCGAGCCCGGCTGCCTTTTGGCTTGTGTCGCTCGGTTAAAGGCAGACTTTTGATAATCTCGCCCACCAATCATTGCCACGACTTCCCCATCAGGTCGCATGGCGACAAGCGCGACCTGTGCATTGCCCAGCGGCGCCCTGCCAACAACGCGGCGGGCAATATCCTGCAGTCTGGAGTCCAATGTAGTAGTAAGGTTGAGCTTGCTATAGCTCATCTCCGACAGTGCACGCGCCTGCGGCATTGCCCAGTCGGCAAAATAAGTGCCTGTCGGTAGTGTGTTGCTGCTGCGGACGTCGAGCACTGGATTGCGCAATTTATCTGCCTCTGCCTGTGTCAGAAAGCCTGCATCGACCATTGCGGCCTTAACCAACTTCGCGCGCTTTGCGGCAAGATCAGGATTACGTGTCGGCGCAAGGCGCGAAGGTGCCTGTACTAGTCCGGCCAGCATGATGGCCTGTTCGGGTTTCAGATTTTCCGGCTGACGATAATAATAATGAAGTGAGGCAGCGCGTAGGCCGTAAACATTATCTCCAAAATACACGTTGGAGAGATAACGCTCGAGAATTTCGTTCTTCGACAGCCGTGCCTCCATCCAAAAGGCGATGAGCATTTCGCGAGCCTTGCGGGTTAGACTGCGTTCGGGCGTCAGAAAGGTAAATTTGGCAAGCTGCTGGGTGATCGTGCTACCACCCTGAGTCATACCGTTGTCCGTTGCATTGCTCCATACTGCCCGGGCAAGACTGCGCGGATCCAAGCCCCAATGGGAATAAAAGCGCCGGTCCTCAATTGCCAGAAATGCGTTGACCACATGATTGGGCAATTTCGCCACTTCCACAGGTTCATCGACGACTGCGCCGCTCCGCGCGATCGGTTGTCCGTTTGAGGTCAGCAGGGTGATTTGCGGCGGCGCTATCGGTTGCAAGGATTTGGACAGCGGCGCAGTGATCGCCAACCAGGCAACCAGCAGGATGAACAGGAATAGAAATACGGCAAGCCCGCGGCTGTACCACCACCATTTTCCGCGCGGTTTTTTAAGCGGTGCAATCGGTTCGCTCTGCAAATGCGGCTGCAGGGGATCGTCATGGGGTTGGTAAAATACCGGTTCGGCTAACGCCTTGCGGCCAAAAGGCCAATACCAGCGCCGCTTGTGGCTCGGTTGATGCCGGTCAGAAACGGGAGGATGGTGGTCTAACATTATTACTGTGTTACTTTAATGAGACGCCTGTGGCGAGAGCGAAAATAGAATGTTTTTTTGATATAGCGCAATGCGGCGGCAAAGGGATCATGAAAAATCTAGCTTATTGAACGAGCGTTCGAGTCTCGTTTTTCAAATGGAGTCCTTTATGTCCCACACGCCACATGAACTTGCCGATGAATTTCCTCACGCGATTGATGCGCTTCACCAGTTAAAGATTGAAAATGCACATTTTGGTAAGCTGTCCGGACGCTATCATGAGCTTAACCGCGAAATTCATCGGATTGAGGCGGAAGTTGACGCTGCATCTGATTTTCGCGTCGAAGATATGAAAAAACAGCGCTTGGGCTTGCTTGATGAAATTAGCGGTATGCTGACGGCGCACTCCGGCTGACAGTTCATTGGATTTCTCAAGGCTTTGTGTCTGAGCAATAGGATCGCAGAGCCAGATACTCAGCTTTCCTAGCTTGGTTTGCTAGCGGCCGGAGAGATTATGGGTTGAATCGCATCAACCGCCAATGACACTTTCCGGCAAATCTTCACCAAATACACGCTGATAATATTCGGCTACGAGCATCCGTTCTGCTTCATCGCATTTGTTGAGGAAGGATAGGCGGAAGGCAAAGCCAACATTATTGAATATCGCAGCATTTTGCGCCCAGCTTATCACGGTCCGAGGGCTCATCACTGTGGAGATATCTCCGTTCACGAAGCCCTGACGAGAGAGGTCAGCGACTTTAATCATATTTTCAACGGTTTTGTCGTCCGTATCTGGAACCTTCGAGAGGATAACCTTCGCTTCGGTCGCGGCCGGCAGATAGTTTAGCGTGACGACGATGTTCCAACGGTCCATCTGGCCTTGGTTGATCTGCTGCGTTCCGTGATATAGCCCGCTTGTATCGCCAAGGCCGACCGTATTGGCCGTGGCGAAGAGGCGGAAATAAGGATTGGGACGAATAACGCGATTCTGGTCGAGCAGGGTCAATTTGCCCTCCGCCTCCAGAACACGCTGGATCACAAACATTACGTCAGGGCGGCCCGCATCATATTCGTCAAACACCAGAGCGGTCGGTGTCTGCAGCGCCCAAGGCAATAAACCTTCACGAAATTCAGTAACTTGCTGACCATCTTTCAGAACGATCGCGTCGCGACCGACCAAATCTATACGACTGATATGCGCGTCGAGATTGATACGGATGCAGGGCCAATTGAGCCGCGCTGCTACCTGTTCGATATGTGTCGATTTACCGGTGCCATGAAAACCCTGCACCATCACCCGGCGGTTAAAGGCAAAACCCGCAAGAATAGCGGCAGTTGTATCTTGATCGAAGACATAGGCCGGATCAAGATCGGGAACCCGCTCGTCTTTTTCGCTAAAGGCGGGGATTTGCATGTCCAGATCAATGCCAAACATTTTCCGCGCATCAACTGTTATATCTGGCGCGTCCAGAACAGTTTCACCGCTGCCGGTGGGATGAGTATTTGGTAAATCGGTCATGGTCGTCCTTATAGTTTTTCTGCGGTTAACACGGAGCCTAATGTACTTCGTTTCTCATTTTCGACAGGTGCCGATAATGATCGATGTCTTTCGTCGGGCTTTGGACTAACCTGTTTTCGGCAATTATCTAAAATCCGGTGATTCCTTTAGCTGCGTATAGGCCGCGATTACATTTGCCAACTGTTTCTCATGACTTCTGTCGCCGCCATTGCGATCAGGATGATATTTTCGAACCAATTCTGAATAGCGACGACGGATTTCGCTACGCTCCGCTTTCTCGCTAAGCCCCAGCGTTTCAAGTGCTCTACGGTCAGCGCCATTGACCGATCGACCAGCTGGCTGGGGTCGCGAAAAGTGGTTGGAAAATCTTGCGCCGATCGCATCCAGCGGATCGGTAAAATCCGACCACGCCGGAGCAACGCTGGGTCCGGCTTCATAGATTCGCCTGTTGCTATCCCACCCGCGTACCGGATGTTGCGCCTCAAATATTTGTTCCTGATCCATGCCTTGGAAAAAGTCATAGCCTTGATTAAATTCGCGGACATGGTCCAAGCACAGCCAGCGATATTCGCCAGGTCCATCAAAACCATGGGAGGCACCATAAATCGGTGGTGCACGAAACTCGCCATCTTCCTCGCATCCATCAATCGAGCAGGTTCGCCCATCGGTTTCCACGCGGCCATGAAAACGGTTGGATTTCTTTTTTTGATGGCTTGAGGAAGGCAAGAGATTGTCCGTATATTTCAGGAGAAGGTGGTTCGCAAATGATCGTGAAACCTCTATATAGGCAATATGGAAACAGAATCAAAAGGCCCTGTGGCCGCAGAAATCGAAAAGCGGCTTTTGGCCGCCCTTTCACCGGAAGCATTAAACGTCATAAATGACAGTGCTAAACATCATGGCCATTCTGGCGATGATGGAAGCGGTGAGTCGCATTTTACGGTAGAGATTGCCTGCGCCGCCTTTGCAGGGCAATCGCGGCTGAACCGCCAGCGCATGGTCAACAAAGCGCTGGGCGACCTGATGCAGGAAAAGGTGCACGCCATGGCAATCAAGGCGACAGTGCCGGGAGAATAAGTCAGTCGGCGCTATCCCGTAAACTTATACTCAAACTCCCAGCCATTTGAGCCAAACACCATGAGCATGGGCTTCGCCAAGCTTGGTCCGTTCGCCGCCACCGGGCCAGTGTTGGACGGTCAACTCATGGCGATAGGTTTCCCGATTGGCTTCGAGTGACAGCCAAACGAGAGGACGATCGGTCGTAGCTTTCGCTCCTGCCGCTTCCATCGCTTGCTTGATTCGTTCGCGGCCTGCTTTGGGGATATATTGCCAGACGATAGAGTGCACCAGCACCCGGGTTACACCTTCTTGTTGTGGCTTTTTCAGCTGTTCGATCATCCAGTCATCGGCGCTGGCACCGTCTAGCTGGGGCGCCTTTTCGGTGACGAGGCCGATGGCGGTCTTCATCCGTTCAAAGCGGACTTTATGTTCGGGCCAGATAAAGGCCGTAAGGCGGTTGGCCTGTGCGGGCTCGGCCAGATCAACCGGCGCTATGTCGCATCCGCGGATCGATTCAAATTCAAAGCGCGCATTGGGCGGCGGCGGTCCTTGCCATTCGGGCGAGAAGGACAGGGGGGCATTTTCCGGCCCTACGGAAATGCCACCAAGATTATAATGATAGCGTTCGATCATCAGGTTTAGCCCCGCGCTGGAACCGATTTCCAGAATTTCATAGCGCGGAGGCAGTTCCTGTGCGGTCAACCACAGCAATCCCGCTATATAAGAGGATGAGCGCCCCGCTTCATTAGTTTGCGGCGGGGAATCGAGCCAAGGTAAAAGCGCGGCCTCATCGCTGGCAATAGTTTCTGTAATAATCGACTCGGCGTTGGCCGTGGCTTCCCCATCGCCCTCATATATGGCCGAAAGACTGGGGTGATGCCCTGCCAGTTGCAAAGCATGAAAGCCCCCGGCAATACGCAAAGGCAAAGCGTCGGCCAGCGGATTGCCGTCCCATCCCAATATCCGCCGGCCCAATTCGCTGTTTTCGTCGATAGCAGCTATTATCGCTTCGACCATCCGGCCTGTGATCGGGGCACCGTTGGAACGGCAATATTCGACCTGATTGGCAAACGCGTCGCGCACTTTTTGCTGGTTAGACATATTGCCCTTTCCTTTGGGAAGTCCTAAAGCCCCGGCAACTATGACCAAACCCCTGATCTTTGCAATCCCCAAGGGACGGATTCTCGACGAAGCTTTGCCTATGTTGGCGAAGGTCGGGATTGAGCCCGCACCCGAATTTTTTGACAAGGCGAACCGTAGCCTGATGTTCGGCACCAATCAGCCGCATGTCTCGATCATCCGGGTTCGCGCTTTTGATGTGGCGACCTTTGTCGCCCATGGCGCAGCCCAAATTGGGATTGTCGGTTCCGATGTGGTTGAGGAATTCGGCTATAGTGAGCTTTATGCCCCTGTTGATTTGGGCATTGGCCGCTGCCGTCTGTCGGTTGCACAGCCCAAAGATGATGCGGAACAAATAAGCAATATCTCGCATATCCGTGTTGCTACCAAATACCCAAATCTCACCAGCCGCCATTTTGAAGCGCAGGGAATTCAAGCAGAATGCGTGAAGCTGAACGGAGCGATGGAGCTTGCGCCGTCGCTTGGTTTGTCGCGTCATATTGTCGATCTTGTGGAGTCTGGAAATACGCTGAAAGCGAATAATCTGGTCGAAACGGACCGGATTATTGATATTTCCGCGCGATTGGTAGTGAATCGCGCAGCCTTTAAGATGCGCAGTCAGGAACTGACCGCGCTTGTTCAGAAATTCCGTGAGTTAGTGGGGCAGGCCTAGTGGCTTTGCGACTTTCCATATCCGATGCCGGTTTTGCCGAAGCCTTTGACACGCTGGTCAATGCTCGGCGAGAGACAGATGAAGATATATCGGCAGATGTTGTGGCCATCATCAAAGCCGTTCGCGCCAATGGCGATGAAGCTTTGTCGCGGTTGACCCAGAAATTTGACGGGCATGATCTGGATTTTACAGGATGGCAGGTTTCCCAACTGGAATGTGAAGCGGCGCTAGAGGGGCTCGATCCCAATTTACGTATTGCTTTGGAACTCGCGGCCATTCGCATCCGTGATTATCACGAAGGACAAGTACCCGATAATCGCGACTATCGCGATGATGCCGGTGTGCGCATTGGCGCGCGCTGGAATGCGGTAGAGCGCGCCGGAATATATATTCCGGGGGGGCGCGCAGCCTATCCGTCATCTGTCTTGATGAACGCGATACCCGCCAAGGTTGCCGGCGTGGATCGTATCATCATGGTAACGCCAACGCCCGGTGGAGAAATGAACCCGTTGGTTCTGGCCGCTGCACAAATTGCCGGTGTTGATGAAATTTGGCGAATTGGCGGCGCACAAGCAGTCGCGGCACTCGCCTTCGGTACCGAAAAAATTACTCCCGTCGATGTTATAACTGGCCCGGGAAACGCATGGGTGGCTGAGGCTAAGCGGCAGGTTTACGGTGTCGTCGGCATTGACATGGTTGCTGGGCCGTCAGAGATTGTCGTTGTTGCCGATAATCAAAATAATCCCGACTGGATTGCTGCTGATTTATTGTCGCAGGCGGAACATGATCCAACCAGCCAGTCGATTTTATTTACCGATGATGCCACTTTTGCGGATCAGGTCTCAAGCCGTATAGATGCTCAGCTTGCCGAATTAGCGACAAGTAAAACCGCTACCCGAAGCTGGAATGACAACGGCGCCATCATATTGGTTGACCGGTTGGAGAAAGCCTTGCCTCTGGTTGACCGGCTGGCCGCAGAGCATCTTGAACTGGCTTGCGATAATCCGCAGGCTTTGTTCGACAAAGTCCGACATGCTGGTTCTGTATTTATGGGCCGCCATACACCGGAAGCTATTGGAGATTATGTCGCAGGCCCCAATCATGTGCTGCCAACCGGACGGCGCGCACGATTCTCGTCAGGGTTGTCGGTTACCGACTTCATGAAACGCACCAGTTTTCTGGAATGCGATGAAGCCGCGCTTGAAAAAATTGGTCCGGCGGCTGTCGCCCTCGCCGAAGCAGAAGGTTTGCCTGCTCATGCTGCAAGCGTTAGGAAGAGATTGAACCGATGACCGCAAAATCAAACACTCGATCCACCGCTCGTCTTGCCGCTGTGCAAGCGCTGTTTCAGCATCATATGGAAAAGACACCGGTTCCGCGGCTGTTAAAAGAATTTCACGACCATAGACTTGGCGCAGAGATTGAGGATGAGCAATATCAACCCGTTGAAGTCGAGTTTTTTGACGAGATCGTCATTGGAGTTTCGGAAAAGCGGGACGAAATTGATGCGCTTGTTACAAGCAAACTGGCATCTGGCTGGTCTATAGGGCGTCTCGACAAAACTATGTTGCAAATATTGCGCGCAGGCGCTTTTGAATTAATGGCTCGGGACGATGTCCCGACGGCGACAGTGATCAATGAGTATGTCGACGTTGCACATGCCTTTTTTAACAAAAAGGATAGCGGCTTCGTCAATGGATTGCTGGATGCAATAGCGAAGCAGGTACGGGGCAGCTGAGGGGCTGCCTTTTAACACGTCCCTGCTTGGCAGGGGAGTATGAGTGTTAGTAACTGATGTGGGGCACATCTTTCTTAGTAAGTGGGGCCCCGATTGACAGAATTAGATTTTATTGACCAGTTGAAAATACTGGCAACCCATCCGGCTGCGCGTGGATTATCCGACGACGCGGCTGTATTACCATTTGGACGGCACAAATTGGTGATGACCCATGATATGCTCGTTGAAGATGTGCATTTTCTGTCCACTGCGGACCCCGCAGATGTGGCGTGGAAACTCATTGCTGTAAATCTGTCTGATCTTGCAGCTAAAGGGGCAAAGCCGCTTGGCATGTTAATGGGGTATAGCCGTGCTGGCGATGACACTTGGGATACTGCTTTTATCCTTGGGCTAAAAGAAGCGATAACGCATTTTTGTGTTCCATTGCTCGGCGGTGATACTGTCTCTGTGGGGGATGGAAAACGAACATTGGCGTTGACCGCTTTTGGCGAAGCTAAGGGCCATATCATACCGGCGCGCTGCGGCGCGGCTCCGGGGCATAGTATTTATGTCACCGGGAATATCGGTGATGCATGGGCTGGATTGCAGTTGGCAACCGGCAAGGCCCATGCTTCGGATATGGAGACATCGGCTGCATTGTTAAGGGCTTATAACCGGCCACAACCCAGATTGGATGCTGGTCGGGCTTTGTCCTCGTTGGTCAGCGCGATGATGGATGTGTCCGACGGGCTTTTGCTTGATGCGTCACGGATCGCAAGCGCCAGCGGCGTCAATCTGGAAATTGATCTGGACCGGATTCCTTTGTCACAATCGTATAAAGCGCTGTTTGGCGATGATGAAGAGGCGCGCATGAACGCGGCTACCGGCGGTGATGATTATCAATTGCTGCTAACGGCTAGCCCCGAAACAGTCTTGCCAACGGAACTGACGTTGATCGGCAAGTGTCGGCCTGGATCGGGCGTATCGTTGGTGCAAAAGGGCGAACGGATCAGTCTACCCGAAACTCTTGGTTTCGTGCACGCCTGATGGCTCGCAACGGCATGTAAAAACAGAGCTTGCGCCAAGCGCTTCACGCCTTATAAGTTTCTGTGAGATTACCCCAAATTTGGGGAATTTCGCATTAATAACATAGGGGAGAAGCACAGCAATGACTGTTGTCACCATTTCAATAATTTGCGGCTTAGTTGCCGTTTTATATGGCTTTGTAACAAGCCGACAGGTGCTCAGCGCGCCTGCCGGTAATGAAAAAATGCAGGACATTGCTGCCGCTATTCAGGAAGGCGCACAAGCCTATCTGAACCGGCAATATCGCGCGATCGGCATGGTCGGTGTCGTTGTTGCTGTTCTAGTTTTCTTGTTTCTCGGTCCGATTTCAACAGTCGGATTTTTAGTAGGTGCCATTCTTTCCGGCGTTGCGGGTTATATCGGCATGAACATCTCGGTTCGTGCCAATGTCCGGACGGCTCAGGGCGCTAGCGAAAGCTTGCAAACAGGTCTTACGGTAGCGTTTCGCGCTGGTGCCGTGACAGGCATGCTGGTTGCCGGTCTTGCCCTTCTCGCCATCTCGATCTTCTTTTGGGTGCTAACCACCCAGATGGGCCTTGAGGCGAAAAGCCGGACCGTTATCGACTCGCTGGTGGCTCTGGCCTTTGGCGCTTCGCTGATCTCTATCTTTGCACGGCTTGGCGGCGGTATCTTTACCAAAGCGGCTGACGTTGGCGCTGATTTGGTCGGTAAGGTCGAAGCAGGCATCCCCGAAGATGATCCACGCAATCCCGCTACTATCGCCGATAATGTCGGTGATAATGTTGGTGACTGTGCTGGTATGGCTGCCGATTTGTTCGAAACCTATGTTGTGACCGTTGGTGCGACAATGGTGCTCTTGGCTCTGACCTTTGGCGATCTCGTCGGCAACGTCATGCTGAACGATCTCATGGCATTGCCTTTGATTGTTGGCGGTGTTTGCATCCTGACTTCCATTATCGGTACCTATATGGTCCGTTTGGGTAGCAGCAACAATATCATGGGGGCCTTGTATAAAGGCTTCATTACAACCGCTGTCCTTTCCATTCCGGCCATTTATTATGTAACCATGCGGACGCTTGGCGACATGAATGTGACGATTGGTGCTGGGCTTGATGGCACTGGCGGATTTACCGGCATGGCCTTGTTCTGGTCGATGATGGTTGGTTTGGCAGTTACTGGTTTGATCATTTGGATTACCGAATATTATACCGGCACCCAATATCGCCCGGTGCGTTCTATCGCTAAATCATCAGAAACCGGTCATGGTACAAACGTGATCCAGGGTCTGGCTATTTCGATGGAAGCGACGGCTTTGCCAACGTTGGTTATCGTTGTCGGTATCGTCATCGCTTTCCAGCTTGCGGGTTTGATCGGTATAGCATTTGCAGCAACCGCCATGTTGGCTTTGGCCGGTATGGTTGTCGCACTTGATGCTTATGGTCCTGTTACAGATAATGCCGGCGGTATTGCTGAAATGGCAGGTCTGGATGATAGCGTACGGCAGAAAACCGATGCGCTGGATGCTGTGGGCAATACCACAAAGGCTGTGACCAAAGGCTATGCCATTGGTTCTGCCGGTCTCGCTGCACTGGTGCTTTTCTCCGCCTATACTGCTGATCTGAAGGAGTTCTTCCCGAACCTTGAAGTCAGTTTCAGCCTTGAAAACCCTTATGTGATTGTCGGATTGCTGCTGGGTGCGCTTCTTCCGTATCTGTTCGGTTCGATGGGTATGACCGCTGTTGGCCGTGCTGCGGGTGACGTTGTAAAAGACGTTCGCGAGCAGTTTGCAAGTGATCCGGGCATTATGGCGGGCACTTCGCGTCCTAACTATGCGCGTACGGTGGATCTGGTTACGAAAGCGGCGATTAAGGAAATGATCCTGCCATCCCTGCTTCCGGTTCTGGCGCCTATCGTGGTCTATTTCGTGATTACCGCTGTTGCGGGTCAGACCAATGGCTTTGCAGCTTTGGGCGCTTTGCTCCTTGGTGTAATCGTCTCCGGTCTGTTCGTTGCCTTGTCGATGACAGCAGGCGGCGGTGCATGGGATAATGCGAAGAAATATATCGAAGACGGCAATCATGGCGGTAAGGGCTCCGATGCCCATCATGCCGCTGTGACGGGCGATACTGTGGGTGATCCTTATAAGGATACCGCAGGTCCAGCAGTGAACCCGATGATCAAAATTACCAATATTGTTGCCTTGCTGCTCCTCGCAGCGCTGGCGCATGGCGGTTTGGCATAAGCTACATATCGGTTGAACAGACCCCGCTGGAAGAGATTCCGGCGGGGTTTTCTTTTGGGTGTAGAAAATTATCGTCGTTAATCGGTTATTACCCTATTTTTGCTAGCAAATTTATGCAGCTAGCGAAGGTAGTATGAAATGGATGCAGGCGGTTTCCGGACGCAATGTGACGAGGTGAACTATTATGACACCTCTGACCGCGTGTGCCTGAATAGTTCAGCGACATCGGAATTATTGCCCATTGCTGCGATGAGCGACGAATTGCTGTCATCATGGCAGAAGCTCGCCCGTAATGCGGCTGAGCCCAATGTCTTCTATGAACATTGGGCGCTCAACCCGGCATTGGAACATTTCGATACGGAACCGCAGCTCAGCCTGTTTCTATATTGGGCAGGGCTTCCCAATAAGTCCGACTTGCTTGGGCTACTGCCCATAGGCCCGTTCCGGCAATTTGGTTCCTGGCCAGTGCCGTTTGTCCAGAACTGGACCCATCATAACAGTTTTCTGGGCACGCCGTTGGTGCGCAAGGGCTTTGAGAATCAATTCTGGACCGTCTTGTTCGAGCAGCTAGACGCCACAAGCTGGCGGGGATTCTTGCATATAAGGGGTATGACAGTCGGCGGGCCGCTTGATCAGGCTTTGCGGTCGGTATGTGTCCGGCAAAAGCGCCGCTGCGATCTTGTGCATAGCGAGGCTCGGGCGTTACTGGAGAGCAACCTCGATGCCGACGCTTATTATGCCGAAACGGTCCGGTCCAAAAAACGCAAAGAAATACGCCGGCAGGCCAAACGACTGGGCGAGATGGGCGAGGTAACCTATTCGCATGTTAATGGCGCGACCGGACTGGACGCCTGGATTGATGAATTTCTGCAACTGGAACGGCGAAGCTGGAAAGGGCAGGAGGGGTCTGCCCTTGATTGTTCCGACGACACACGCCCCTTCTTCTGTGAGGCTTTGACAGGCGCGGCATGTTCCGGCCAGCTTGAACGCCATGATCTGCGGCTGGATGGTAAGCCACTAGCAATGCTGGTAAATTTCCATTCTGCACCGGGGAGCTTTTCTTTCAAAACAGCCTTTGATGATGATTATGCACGATTTTCTCCCGGCGTATTGCTCCAACTGGAAAATCTTAAAATTCTGGGACAACCCGATATATACTGGATGGATAGCTGTGCTGCAGAAGGGCACCCCATGATTGACAGTCTGTGGTCAGGCCGCCGCCATATTGGCCGCTTTTCTATTGAACTAAAAGGATTGTCGCGGACAGCCGTATTCCGCGGCGTGCGTTTGGGCGAGGGTTTAATGGCCCATATCAAAAAGCGCGAAATTATCGATATCTCTCAGGTGAAGCTATGAACCAGATCACGGGAAAAGACACCTTTAGCAGGCCGGTTTTTGCAGACGATACACGGGAAATATTTGCCAATTGTTACCCCGAACAGCCCCGGTTGTTGAACCATGATATGGCGGCACATGATCTGCTGACCCTCGATGCTCTGGCTAAACTCGGGGCAGCGCTTCCCAAGGCAAGCGTAGAATATAATCCCGGTGATTTGCCGGTGGGAATAGACCCGAAAGACGTGCCTGATAACGGAATGACTATCGCTGATACAATTTTGATGATTGAAAATTCGGCAAGCTGGGCTGTCCTGAAAAATATCGAGCAGGTTCCGGAATATGAAGCGCTGCTGCTTGATTTGCTCTCCGAAATCAAACCGATATTGGAGAGCAAGACCGGCAAGATGTTGCGGCCACAGGGCTTTATTTTCGTGTCTTCACCCCATGCGATGACCCCCTATCATTTCGATCCAGAACATAATATCCTGCTGCAATTGCGCGGTGAAAAGACGATGATGGTTTTCCCTGCTGGGGATGAACGATTTGCACCGGCCTCGGCGCATGAGTCCTATCATACGGGCGGCCCGCGTAATCTGGTTTGGAATGATGCATTTAGTGATCAGGGACAAGCTTTCCATCTTACGGCCGGAAAAGCGATTTTTGTGCCGGTAATGGCGCCGCATTTCGTGAAAAACGGCGCTGTGCCGAGCATATCTCTCTCGATTACGTGGCGGTCTGACTGGAGCTTTGCCGAGGCGGATGCCCATGCGTTTAATCACATGCTGCGTCGCTGGGGGGTGAGCCCCATTATGCCGGGTCGGTTCCCGAAACAAAATAGAATGAAGGCGCTGAGTTGGCGTGCGTTACGGAAACTGCATTTGGCGAAATAGTGTGAACTTCGATTTGCGTTGAACTTTGGACCAAATCTACAAAAGAAGCGCGCTTTTTCGCGCTTTTTCTCCTCCGTATCCTTGGTCCAAAATTCACACAGAACCCACTAGTTTATCGATGGTGTGGGAGATTATCCATTATTCAAAGCTGAGAAAGAACCGGTCTAATCTATCATAATATCGCCGCTGTAGGAAAGCCGTCTGTTCCTTTGATCTATCGCTTAGAATCTCTTGCGAAAGCTTAGCTCGACATAGCGTCCGACCGGATCGACATAGCCAGTTTGATAGCTGAGCGGGACCAATCCGTTGCTGTCGCGAACGTCCTGAATATCGTTAAAAACATTATCGATACGAAGTGAGATCGCGCTACCTTTCAGGAATTTATATTTTTCGGTCAAATTGCCGCGGTCATCGAGATTGACAAACATCCGCAGGTTGAGCGTCGTCAAATCGGAAAAGCGTAGATCAGAGCTGGTCAGCCCGCCATTCACCCGCGTAGCGGTCTGATGTTCTCCCCGTACCCGAAAACCGATACCATTGTTGAACCATCCGCCATCTAGCTCGAATTTGTGGCGGGCACTGCCGCCCGTTGATCCGATAGCCGAACCGTCTAGCAGATCGAGCTCTTCTACGCCCGGACGGATTAATATGCTCTCCGCCAAACGGACCGTATGATAGGCCCCAAGCTGCCAACGACCACCACTCGGTCTGCCGGGACCACCACCACCGCCCTGTCGAGCGGGGCGTGCATCTGCGGATAAACTGCTTTTAGGTGGTGCACTATCGGGGCCAGCTTCGCCGCCCGGGGGCGGGGTTCCGCCTTCTTGTGACGGACTGGCATTATTACCCGCCGGTGCACGATCGGGGCGATTACCACCGCCCGCGCGACCACCTGGCGGACCACCGCCGCGTTGCTCGTCAAAGCGTTTGGAAAAATCAAAACCATAGCGGATACTCTCGCTACGCACATTGCTATAATTGACCGGGCGCTGGTCGATTGCGATGAGACGCCCATCATTATCCCGTGTCACACGATCAGGAAAGGCGGCTTCAATTTCTTCGGTCAGAAGAGGAAAACTGGATGCGACATTTTTGCTATTGTTGCGAATATATTCGGCCAGAAATGTGAAATCATCTAAAAATTTCGGGCTGTAACTGGCCGCCAGCTTGATATCTCGCCGTTTTTCTGCCGGAAGGTTGAGATTCCCGCCGGTTGTAATATTGGCCAATACCGTCTCGCCATTGGTAAAATCATAGACGGTCACATTGGGCGTGACGATCACCGGATTGCCTAGCTGTTGGATTGTCGGGGCCGCTTCCTCGCCAATGGCGGAAGCGGTGAATACCAGTCCGTCCAACGGTTCCCAGTTCAAACCAAAGCCAAATTCGACCAGTCCACCAAAGTCTGACAGCTCACTATAGCCTAGGTTGCCATTGATCGATAGTTCACCAATAGCTTCGACAACATCGATATTCTCGTTGGCTAGGGGGATATCGAGATTGATGCTGGCATTAAAATTGTCACGGCCCAAATTACTGAGTGTGGTGACGCCTGCAGTAATATCACGGCTATCGAGATCCTGTCGGCTGTAACCAGCGCGGAGGGTTGTATTGACGGACCCGGATGGCAGGTTGAGCAATGTGCCGGAAAGTGTAGCTATGCTGGTCAGGCTATTGCTGATTGAGCGCGCTTGATCGGTGACGGGAGCCGATAATAAAATTCCATAGTCCGTTGCAAACGGGTCGGCCGTCCCATTGTCTATGGCGGCCTGAAGCGCGCTTAAGTCGCCGGAGTTATCGGTGGCGGTATCCACCCGTGTCCTTGCGTAATCCGCAGTCAGCGAATAGTTCCAGCGCGAGAAGCTGCCGTTAAGCGCAGCACCGCCTTGGATCGTGTTGGTTTCCACAATTTTACGCAGCGGGTTAAATTGGGTAAAATAGCGAAACAGGCTTTCGTCATCTGCCGACGTCGCAAACGGGCTGGTTGCCGGGATATCGACTGTGCCGCTGGACAGGCCGAAAAGGGCGCGTGATTTATCGTAAACATAGCCGCCGTTAAACGACAGGGACGTGCCGTTGCCAAGCGAACGGCTATAGCTGGTGTTCAGTTCTACATTATCTGACGGGGCGCTGAGCGTGCGGAAATTGCCAAGATTGACTGCAGCAGCGGCGTCACTCTGGATGATTCCGCGTTCTGCTTCCGTGATGGCGGTTTTGTTCTGATATTCGATGTTCACATTTAAGCGGCTGTTTTCGCCGATTTTTGTGAAGGTTGATTCCAGTTCGGACTGGCCTTGGTCGCCGCGTGTGGGGACGCCATATTCCGCCTCTGCGTTAAATCCGACATAGCCGTCTTTTAAAATAAAATTAATGACCCGCTGGTCGGGACGATAGCCATATTGGAGCGCCAGTTCTTCAGGGAAAACCTGCACATTTTTTATGGCTTCCGAGGGAAGATCACGGATTTCGCGGAAACCCGATATGCGCTGGCCGTTGATCAAAATTATTGGCCGACCGCTGCCGCGCCCGCGATTGGAACTGGTTTGGGATGTCAGCGCATCCAATAAATCTGCAACGGAAGAGGCACCATAGCTAGCGATTTCACCTGCATCCAACTCAATTAGCGGTGGAACTTCGGTGATTACCGATCCGCGTGGGCGCTCCGCATTGACGATGATATCTTCATTATAAAGATCGTCGTCGCTTAATTGCGCATAAGCAGGAGCAACATTTATCAAGGAAAGCACCAGCATGCTGGCACCGAAAAGCTTGGGAGAGGATCGCATCATATTATTTGCTCTTATATAAACTAAACTAATCAGGGGGATCTGGGGACAGGCCGGAAATGCCTTGCTATGGCTCTGTCATCAATTGAATCTTTGTAATAATTTGTCGCAGGTGGCGGGCCGCAACAACGGGGTACGCAGCAAATCCTTCCCTTTTGTCAAAATTGGGTTTATGGCGCACCGCAACACGTGGAAAACTCCACGAATCAATAGGGATGTAGTAAAGCCGGATGGCAAAAGAAGAATTATTGGAAATGAAGGGGATGATTCGCGAATTACTCCCCAACGCGATGTTCCGGGTCGAATTGGAAAATGGTCATGAAGTTCTTGGCCATACCGCTGGCAAGATGCGCAAAAACCGCATCCGTGTACTGGTGGGCGATGAAGTGCTCGTTGAACTCACGCCTTATGACCTGACCAAAGGTCGTATCACCTATCGCTTCAAGTAAGCGGGGCTTAGCGCCGTGACGCGGCTAGTCCTCGCTTCCTCCAGCCCGCGGCGGTTGGAACTGCTTGGCCGGTTGGGGGCGAAGCCTGACCGGATCATATCTCCAGATATTGACGAAACCCCGCTAAAGGCGGAGCTTCCGCGTGACTATGTTATTCGCATGGCGCAGGAAAAGGCGGCTGCTGTTGAACGCGCCGCTGATGAAATATTAATCGCGGGCGACACCATTGTGGCGGTTGGCCGGCGGATATTGGGCAAGGCGGAAGACGCGGCTGATCAGCGCAAATTCTTGAAACTACTGGGCGGGCGGCGACATCACACCATATCATCGGTTTGTGTGATTGCTGCAGATGGCACAATGCGTACAAAGTTTTCTGATAGCATTATCAAGTTCAAGCGTTTTCATGACAGCGAGATTGATGCTTACATCAAATCCGGTGAAGGGTTGGGCAAAGCAGGCGGCTATGCCATTCAAGGCATGGCGGAGGCTTTTGTCGTTTCAATTTCCGGTAGCTTTAGCGGTATCATGGGCTTGCCGCTTTATGAGACGCGAAATCTGTTGATCAGCTCCGGTTATTCCATTGACTGATTTTCAAAATGGCTGGCTTTATGAAGCTGGTATCGGTGAAAACCGCGCGCTGCGTGTCTTACAAGGCGAGCTGGTTGCTGTCCGGGTCGAACGGGATAGAGGCAGTGCAAAGCTGGGTGCCGTAGTTGACGTACAATTCACACAGCAATGGGTTGCAGGAAAATCCGGTATTGTAACGCTGGAAAGCGGTGAAGAGGCTTTGCTGCAGCCACTACCAAAAGGCTTGACCGAGGGTGCCAAATTGCGGATAGAAATTATACGCGAGGCGCTCAACGAAAAAGGCGGGCAATCGAAGCGGGCAAAGGCGCGGCCAGCGGACGAGGGTAGTGCGCTTTCAATAGGGCTAAGCCTGTTAGATCATATCGAACAGAGCGGCGAGCCGATCCGCCATGTTCAGGCCCATGAGGCGGATATATTGGCGGCATATGGCTGGCATGAAGCGATGGAGCAGGCCGAAACCGGACGGATAGATTTTGACGGTGGAAATTTGCTGATATCCCTCACGCCCGCGATGACTGTGATTGATGTGGATGGGCCGCTCGCGCCAATTGAACTGGCGAAACGTGCGGCGAAAGAGGGCGCAATGGCGCTGACACGGCTTGATATTGGTGGGTCTGTTGCGGTGGACTTCCCTAGCTTGGAAGCCAAGTCCGATCGAACAGAGATTTGTGCGATATTTGATAGCTATATGACCGGCAAGTGCGAACGGACGGCGATAAATGGCTTCGGCCTCATGCAGGTGGTTGCGCGCAAGACCGGTCCGTCTGTTCTTGAAATCATGCAGGCGGATAAGCTTTTAAATGCCACTCTTGCGCTATTGCGACAGGCGGCGCGAACACAGGGCACAGGCGCTATTCAGATGTCTGTTCATCCCGCCATTGCTGCAGAACTAGACTGTCGGTCTGAATGGCTGGATAAATTAGCCAAACAAACCGGCCGCACTGTTTCGGTAGAAGGCAAGGGCGATATAGGGCTGCATTCCGGGCAAATTACGACCGCTTAACCGGGATGCACTTGCATTTTGATCGCTCGCTCTGCACAAGCCGGTCAGCTTTTCTTAGATGGTCAGGTTCGCATGACAGATATCACACTTTACGACTATTGGCGCAGTTCTGCCAGCTATCGCGTCCGCATTGCGCTCAACCTTAAGGGCGTCTCTTATCGGTCGGTTTCAAAAAATCTGCTTGATGGTAGCACGAAGCAGGCAGACTATATCGCTCGCAATCCGCAAGGCTTTGTTCCTATGCTGCATATTGACGGGCATGACCTGACCCAGTCACTCGCGATCATCGACTATCTGGACGCAAAATTCCCTGAACCGCCGATGGTGTCGAGCGACCCGCTGGAACGGAGCAAGACACTGGCTCAGGCGTTGGTGGTCGCGTCGGATATTCATCCGATGAACAATTTGCGGATGTTGAAATATCTGAAACATGAAATGGGCCAGAATCAGGAAGCGATTGATATCTGGTATCGTCACTGGGTCAGTGAAGGCTTTAAAGCATTGGAAGCCATGGCGCCGGATGTTGGATTTTTCGGTGGAGATGCGCCTAATCTGGCAGATGTTTGTCTGGTTCCGCAAATCTATAACGCTCTGCGCTTTGAAACAGATATGGCGGCTTTCCCGAAACTTGTGCGGATTGATGCGGCTTGTAATTTACTAAAGGCGTTTCATGACGCCGCGCCCGAACAGGTAAAACCAGCAGAATGAAAAAATCTATTCTGGCTTTGCCGTTACTCGCCTCTAGCTTCCTTGTGACTTCTCCGCTGTGGGCCGAAGCTGGGGACGAACTTACGTCATCGGCGGAAATTACGGTTACAGGTCTGCCATTGCCGGAGGCTGATGAGGTTTACAGCACCACCGTCGTTGCACTGGATAAAGGTGAGCGGATTGAGAATGCGTTGCGTAATATCCCCGGACTTCAGCAGTTCCGGCGGTCCGATGCGCGCACCGCTAATCCTACCAGTCAGGGCATTACGATACGCGGTTTGGGCGGCAATGCCTCTTCACGTGCGGTATTGTTGCTTGATGGCGTTCCGCAAGCCGATCCATTTGGCGGCTGGGTTGCATGGCCCGGCTATGATGCTTTGGCACTGAGCTCTGCTCGGGTAACGCGGGGCGGTGGCAGCGGCCCAGAAGGTTCCGGAGCAATTGCCGGAACCATTGAACTTTTTAGCAAAGACGTGGGAAATTTGATCGAGCTGGGGGCGGCCTATGGCAGTCGAAACAGCCTCGATGCCGATTTGCTCTTCGTCCGCGAACTGGGGCAGGGACAGTTGACCATTTCCGCCAATTATGCGCGGGGCGACGGCTTTATTCCGATTGTTGAAAGCCAACGGGGAGATGTTGATCGTCAGGCGGAATATGAGCAAGCCGGTATCGCTGTGCGCTATGTTGCGCCGCTTACGGAAAATACCGAACTGCAAGCCAATGTCCGAGCCTTTACCGATGATCGGGAACGGGGTTTTGCTTTTAGCGATAACCATAATGACGGCGCGGATGCGAGCATCCGGCTGGTCAATCGTTCGGATGCCGGCTGGCAATGGTCCGCTCTGGCCTATGTGCAGATCCGCAATTTTGATGTGAGCTTTGGCGGCGTCGCGGATGATCGAAACAGCGTCTCCCGCGTTTTTGAACAATATAGCGTTCCATCCACGGGGCTAGGCGCCCGTTTTGAAGTGCGGCCTCCGGTGGCCGAGAATGTTGAACTGCGTATTGGCGGTGATTGGCGGCGTACGGAAGGGGAGACGAAAGAGAATTTCTTCTTCCTCGACGATGATACACCGCGTCGCAGCAGGAACGCAGGAGGTTCGACCGCAACCTATGGCGGGTTTGTTGAGGGTAGTGTGCAGGCTAGCGAAAGGTTGACGCTCACCGGCGGTGGACGCGTTGATTTTTGGACTATTGATCACGGCTTTCGAAAAGAGATTGAACTTATCAATCCTTTCCCGGGTTCGGTACGGACGGATGAACAATATGCTAATCGTGACGGCACCGAATTTACGGCCCGTGGAGGTTTCGCATTTGATGCGACCGATCAGATAACATTGCGCGGGGCAGCCTATCTTGGTTGGCGTTTGCCGACGCTTAACGAATTATTCCGCCCCTTTCGCGTGGGTGATGATGCGACGGCAGCCAATGAATTGCTGGAACCAGAGCGGATGAAGGGTGCCGAACTGGGAATGGATTGGGCGAGCGAGACGGTTTCGATTGGAGTGACCGCTTTTTATAATCAGCTGGATGATGCCGTTGCTAATGTTACGCTGGCCAATGGTCCGGGATCATTTCCTGGCGTCGGTTTTGTCTCAGCAAACGGGACCTATAGCCAGCGACAAAATCTGGGGTCAATCGAGTCCAAGGGCGTAGAAATTGACGCTGAATTTGACCTTGGAACCCTGATCAATAATCTTACGGCCCGCGCCGCCTATTCCTATGTCGATGCCGAAGTAAACGCGTCCGGTGATGCCGCTGCGATTGACGGACTGCGTCCGGCGCAGATACCGGACCATAATGCTTCTGCTAGCCTGATTTGGGAACAGGAGAATGGTACCGGCGCAGCAATCTCGCTGCGGTATATTGGTAGCCAGTTTGAAGATGACCAAAATATCAGCCGTCTTGATGACGCTTTTACCATGGACGGACGCATAGGTTTTGCAGTGAATAATCGGTTGTTGATCGAAGGACGGGTTGAAAACCTGCTTAATGCGCGGGTAGAGACAGCAATAAGCAGAAATATTATAGAAAGGGCGTTTCCAAGGACATTTTGGATTGGACTTCGCACCAAAATTGAATAAATATTATATATGACCACAAACCTTAATGATTTCCTTCCTTATCAATTATCCACTTCATCCAATGCAGTGAGTGATCTGATCTCCAATGAATATAAAAGTCGCTTCGGATTGAAGATACCGGAATGGCGGATCATGGCCGTTCTCGGTAATCAGGGATCTTCCACGCAGCGGCAGCTCGTCGAAGCGACTTTGATGGACAAGGTCACCGTCAACCGCGCCGTCAAGGCTTTGGTTGATCGCGCATTGCTGGGAAGAAGCCCGAATAATGCTGATGGTCGTTCCCACCATTTGGTTTTAAGCCAGACCGGCCGCGACCTTTATAACCAGATTATGCCGACGGCGGAGGTTATGGAAAAGAAGATCATGGCCGTTTTGACCGCCGATGATCAAAAGCTGTTGTCCAATATGTTGGGGAAGATAAAAAATTCCGCGGATGAAATTGCTGCCAGTCAAACATTCAAGCGTTAGCTAGACACACAAAAAAGAGCGGCTGTTGAAGGCCGCTCCTTTTTTTTGCTTTTCTGATTCTTGCTACAACATCGTATCCGATATGGAACATGCTGCAGGCCCAAGGATCACGATGAACAAAACGGGCAGAATGAAGAGGATCAATGGGATCGTCATGATCGCAGGTAATCGCGCTGCTTTTTCTTCTGCGCGCATCATCCTGTCGTTTCGGAACTCGGCTGAAAGAACGCGAAGGGATGAGGCCAGGGGCGTACCATATTTTTCGGTTTGGATCATGGTTGTTACCACGCCTTTGACATGGTCTAACGCAACACGGTAGGCAAGATTTTCAAATGCCTGACGACGTTCGGTCAGAAAGCCTAGTTCGATGGAAGTAAGCGAGAATTCGTCCCCCAGTTCAGGATAAGCGTCACCAAGTTCCTTGGCTACGCGGGCAAAGGCGGCATCGACGGTTAAACCGGCCTCGGCGCAAATGACCAATAGATCGATGGCATCAGGCAGGCCTTTTCGAACCAGATCGGTCCGCTTGGAAATCAAGTTATTCAGGTAAATATCCGCGCCTTTATAGCCTAAAATTACGGCACCTGCGAATACAGCGAATTTTTTAACTGGTGTCCAATCAGGCAGATAGCCAAAGCCATAAATCGCAAGCGCTGCGCCGCCGCCCAAAACGATTGGAAGAACTAAGCGGCTGAAAATAATCGCATAGGCCAAATCTTTTGAACGAATACCAGCCTGCGCCAATCTTTGTTGAGATTCTTTCAGCTGGTCGTCTTGCAATACTTTTAGAGACGACAGCATCCCACGCATACGGTCTGTCGTGTCATTTTTATGGATCAGCTTGGCGCGCTTCTTGGTTGTAGAAGCAGAAATACCAGCTTTTAGCTGTTCGCGCCGTTGGTTCAGTGATTTGACACGCTTAGCCATAGGATCGCGGACGGTGACAGCGGCGTAGATTGCAAACATAACAGCTAACGTCGCAACAGCAGCCATAATGGTAGCTACCCAGAGGACATCTATTCCAAATAATGTTGGACCACCAGCTTGGGTCATTGCACTACACCTTCACCTTAAATTTCAAAGTTGACCATTTTGGCCATGATGAACACACCAATGCTCATCCAGGTCAATCCGCCAAGTCCCGCAATAATCAAGCGCTCTTCAAAGAAGAATCCTGCGAGATAAGTGGGGTTAACCGAGTAAACCAATGCAAAAACGATAAACGGCAGCGAACCAACGATATAGGCTGAGGCCTTAGATTCAGAGGACATCGCCTTGATCTTCAGCTTCATCTGACTACGTTTACGCAGCACATCTGCTAGGTTAGCTAGCGTTTCCGCAAGGTTACCACCGGTTTCCCGCTGGATGGCCAAGGTGATACAGAAGAACTTGAATTCAGGCGTATCGAGCCGTTTGGCACTTTCTCCCAAAGCATCTTCCATCGTCCGTCCGATTTTGATCCGGTCGACGACCTTTGTAAATTCCTCACCCACCGGGCCATCAACTTCTTTGGCAACTACGCCAATGGTTTCTGTGACCGGAAGACCAGAGCGCAGGCCGCGAACCAAAAGCTCGATGGCATCCGGAAATGATGCCGTAAATTTCGCAACGCGTTTTTTGATGAGGAATCCGACTGCCATATGCGGAAATCCGAAACCTATTGCGGTTCCCCCAAACAGGCAGAGAAGCAATGGTGCTCCCTTAAAATAAAGACCGGCAGCAACAATGGTAGCTAAGCCACTGCAAACATAGAAAAATTGAGGTATCGTCCATTTGCGACCAGTTCGATCTAGCCGGATTGCGAGTCTATCCATTCTCGACTGTTTTAATCCAGAAGGGCGATGATTTTTCCGGCGGGCACTGACCACCTTTTTCATCTGTGCTTCCATCTTTGAATTGGTGCTGTCGGAATGACGAAAGCGCATTTTTTCGAGCCGCTTTGTTTTTGCTGTCGCCACGGAAGGGCCAGCAAAAGCAAATATGACGAGCAGCAGGAAGGTTATTACTCCCACGCCAATGATGGTGATCTGCATCATATCCATTATGTGCATCCTTGCATGTTAGAAAGTAGCCGTTGCTTCATCACGATTAAGAAGTCTCGGCTGCTTTCTTTTTCTTGGACGACAACAGCGATTTCATGTCTCCAAATTTGTCCATCAACGAAGTTTTCGCATTGTCGGTACCATCTTCGCTCGCGGCTTCAACAGTGCCAAGGATATGCTCAGCCAGTGCGATGATTTTGCTAGTAGCTTTAGTCGATTTCCCGGCTTCGACAAAGGCTTGACCCAATTTGGCCGCGTGGGCCGCTGTTTTGGGATCAGAAGGAATCATGATGTCGATTTTGCGTTCAATTGAATTTTCAAAATCCTGGCGGGAAATTTCCAAACCGCCAGATAATACTTTGTTGGCAACTACAATGACTTTGCTCTGGGCCGCATGGGATTTTAGCCACGACAGCAAGCGAATAGCATCCCGTGCAGAAGCTAATGTCAGTTCAGTGACAATGACGGTCGCATTCACATCACCCAGAAGATGGGGATAGTTGATGAGCATCTCACGGGGCAAGTCGATTACGGTGCATTCAAAAGCAGCGCGAAACTCTTCCTGTAACTGGAAAAATGCCGTTCCGTCGGTCATCATCGGCGAGTTAATCGGCGCTTCTGCAGACAGTAGAGACAGCTTGTCGTTCGCCTTGATCATTGCGCGTTCGATAAACAGGCCGTCAATCCGGCTTGGGTTGTCGATCGCATCGGTCAAACCGCGGCCGGGCTCCAGATCAAGCGCAAGGGCGCCAGTACCAAAATGGACATCGAGGTCGAGAAGGGCGGTCAAACGCTCTTTCTCTTTGCTCAACAACCATGCCAAAGAGGTCGCAATAGTCGAAGCGCCAACGCCGCCGCGTGTTCCGATAACTGCGGTGGAAACATGGGTTTTCTCACTGCCTGTATCTTCGGCCTTCGGAGCGTTGAGCGTGGCCTGCGCTTGGCTCAGCACGTCGCGCAATTGTTCGGGACTAAATGGCTTAAGGAGATAATCCTGCAACCCGCTGACAATTAGATCCCGGTAAAGGCGAACGTCATTTACCTGACCCATGGCGATAACCACAGTGCCGGGTTCACAAACTTCGGCCAGCGAATTGATATCCGCCAACGGATCACCAGATTCAGACAGATCAACCATCAAAATATTCGGGCTTGCCGCAACCGAGAGCGATTGCACTGCATTGCGAAGTCCGCCTTTATGGCACTTGTCGACAGGCCAGCCCATTTCTTCAACGACAGGACGAAGCAGATCTAGTGTATCTTCATCACAGACGAAAGCGGAGAATGGATCGCGTCCGTTCACTGCACCGGGTTTCCAAGGAGCGTTCATTATAGGCCTCCAGCATTTTTGGCTTTATCACGATAGGCACGAATTGCTTTTGATGCCTCGGCTTGATCTTCACCGCCACGTCTTTGACCGCGAACCAGATCTTCAGGGTCGGCGATCATCGCCGCCATTGTGCTGTTCACGCCGCAGCCGTAATTCTCGCTCGTGCGTGCCTGAAAATCAGTATGGCTACGATTGCTCCAGTCAGGGCAGCCGGGAACGGCTGCAGTTGACCGAGATATTACTATGCGCATCGTACCGCTTGGAATATTACCTTCGGTTACCGGGGCAATATCACTGATCAGCAATCCTTTTTGTGCCGCTAAGGTTTCGACCTCGCTGCGAGCCGTAGCTCCGGCATTAAAGCCTGGGTCATCAATCGAGACACGGTCACCATATCCCAGCTCCAGAGCATCAAACCAGCCGGAAACGCGGCCGAGTTCGTGGGAGGAAAGCGATCCCGACCCTGAAGTATTGACATCAAGAGTGAAATGGGACCGGGTAACAACCGGTTGTCGTTCGCTGTTCACGGTACGGTTGGCTGTAGTGCTACCGCATGCTGTGACAGACAGTCCGAGAGCGGTTACTAGAGCTATAGAAACAAAACGCATGATGTTTTCTCCTGAGACGGACTATTTGTCGAAGCTGAAACCGGGGGCAGAACCACCAGATTTTTTGGAATTCTGGGCAGATTTATTACTGGCTGGAGTAGCGAGGCTGCCAAGCTCAGGGCCAGAAGATACCGGCGGGGCAACGGATGGCTTCGGACGGTCGTCCGTGCCGGTTGAACTGTGCCGGTTCATAATTACCCGTTCAAAATCATTCGCCTGTTTGAACCCGTCAGTCGGCAAAACAATCTCGTCATCGTTCACAGGTTTGACGAGATATGGTGTCACAACGATCATCAACTCGGTTTCGTTTTTCCGGTAACCATCTGATTTGAAGAGGTTCCCGAGAATGGGCATATCGGCCAGCCCAGGCGTTTTTGTGATCGAGGAGTTATAGCTGTTCTGCATCAACCCGGCGATCATGAAGCTCTCACCAGAGCCAAGCTCAACAGTTGTTTCCGCTTCGCGGGTTGTAATCGCAGGAATTTCAATACCATTCAAAGATACGGCACCGGTGGATGAAAGTTCGGACACGCTAGGTTTGACGCGAAGCGAAATACGACCGTTGGATAGAACCGTCGGCGTATAGGACAAACCAACGCCGTATTCCTGATAGGTGATGGTAATTTCCCCCAAGCCGGAAGAAATTGGAATCGGGAAGCGGCCACCAGCCAGGAAGGTCGCCGTTTCGCCAGAAATTGTTGTCAGATTTGGCGATGCCAGAGTTGTGGCAAGACCAATTTGTTCGGAAACATCTAAGGCAGTTGAAATATCAAGTCCGAACAGGCGTCCTGCAGCGGTGATCGTATCGAGGCCGCTTGCCTGAGTGGAATTAAACGCTGTGCCGCCTTGCGTTACAAATTGCCCCGTTGCTGTGTTGAACGGCAGCGAAATCGAACCCGCTGGCAGACCGAATAGATTGGATGCGTCCAACGAAGGGAACCCGCTTGTATCGAAATTGGTGATCGTGCCAAAGTTACGGCCGCGAGCTACACCGAACTGGAATCCACTTGTGTTATCGCGTGTTAAGACATTGCCGTTCATGTTTTTTGTCAAAGAACGGCTGACCTCAGCAAAGCGGACACGCAAATTTACCTGCATCGGCGTTGCGGTTTTCAATCGGCTGATGACCTTCGTTGTGTCACCGACATAGGCCTGAACAAGATTTTCAGCTTCCTCGGCGTCATCCGGATTAGCAATTGTACCCGTCAACAAGACAAAATTATTTGTCGTGCTAACCGAAATTTTTGCATCCGGCATTGCCAGATTTAGCATCTGATCGATCGATGATATTTCCGCTCCGACAGACACTTCTGCAGAATATACTACCTTACCAGAGGCGCTGGTTGCATAAAAGCTGGTCTGGCCACCGGACTTGCCGAAGATATAGATCTGGCGCGGCGAACGCACTTGGACATCCGCAATGTCTTTTTCAGCGATAAAAATATCTTCAATGGATGCGGGTAATGTAATCAGCTTGCCACGCCCCACGGCAACTGAAATCCGCGATTGCGGTACTGTCACGCTGACCGACTGCGCGTTTAGCGGCGCAGAGCCATTGACGGTTGCAGACAGAGCCAACACAGCGGCAATTGCCGTGCCCATTGTCTTTTTAATCGGGATGTTTTTCGCCAAATGACGATCTATTATAAATAGCGTGGACATTATTTGTCTCCAAACTGTACGTCGTTGACGGCATTACCGCGCGCCACCCGAACTTTTGGTCCTTCGGGCTTTTCTTCCTTGGCAAGCGGCGGAGGCGTGCGTGCTTCAAAGCGCGACACTTCACCACCGGTTGAATAGGTCGATTTTTTGGAACTTGGTCGCGCCGCCAGAGACTTGATCATTGCTGCTTCTTCTGCGGGATCATCTGTTTTAGGTAATTTAATCTCACCGGAAGCGATGGCTTCTTCAAGCTCGGCCGAGCTGTCAGCCAAGGAGCGTAGCGAAAGACTCAAGGTACCTAATGTCTGGGCCACTGCAATTTTTTCAGCAATTTTTGGTGTGGCTTCCAATGTTACCAATTTGGCTGTTTTGGGGACTGCTTGGCCCTCTTCGTTCGTTGTCTGGGTAACCCGGTTATCGGTTGCCAGCACCCGAACGTTGCGAATTATGGTTTCTGAAACTTTCAGTTCAGGTCCATCGCCTTGGACCGTCTGGGTGAGCATCAGGTCAATCCGATCGCCCGGAAATACAAAGCCTGCAACACCGGTTAGGCCTGATACAGGAATGGTTACAGCGCGCATACCGGGGCCAAGCGCAGCGGCTAAGAATCCGCGGTCACCTGGGCTGACAATAGAGCCTTTGGTGAGCGGTTGGCCGGCGGTAATCGCATTGCGTACAACCGTGCCAATCAGGGATTCGAGGTCCGTGCCTTCTTTCTCAAAATAGGCTTCTTCAACGAGATCTTTTGGCCAAGGCTGGAAACTGAAGGCATCCGGCGTGATGATGGTGCCAACGGGAAGCGCACGAGATGCAACGAGGACTTCTTGTCCCAGCATTTCGACCTTTTTCGCCTCTGCCTCAGGTGCGGAGGCACCGGCGAACATGTTTCTGGCAAGCAAAGCTGTGATCGCTGCCACAAACAACGCGCCGATTAGCAAAATAAGTTTCTTCTTGTCCATGACGTCTTACGCCTCCTGAATGCCCCACCGAAATTAATCGCTCTTAAACGATCCGTTGGCGGTCAATTTCTCTTTCAAGTAAAATGGTTAAAATATCGTTCGTAAATTATCCAAAGCCCGGAAAATGATATGGCGACTCCATATGGAACCTTTACTGGACCTTCAGTTTTTTGGATTTTCTTAGCCGTTATCATTAACAGCGTAAGCACACCGCCAGCGATCGACATGACGATCAACATTTGAATTAAAGTGAGCCAATGGAGCCACAACGCTATGGCTGTAAGGAGCTTGACGTCCCCGCCGCCCATCGCGCCAATGGCAAACATTCCGGCAAATATGGTAAATATCACTGTAGCGATGCCAATCTGCCACACCATGTCTGGCCAGAAATTCATACCGCTGGCAATCCAGAACACGGGTGCCCCTAATGCTATTGCCAAATTCAGCTTATTTGAAATATGACGACTCTTGATATCGGTAATGGCTGCCACAATCAGTGCAATTGCCAATCCGCCCCAGAGCAAGTAGATGAGTTGTTCCCCGTTCATGGGAAGTAGCTTTAATAAAAATGCCTTACCAAATAGTAACCACGATGACCGGAGCCCGTTTTTGAGCCGATCGAAATCACCTATATTTGATCGACGGTCCATTCCCAATGACGCCAAAGAACTGATGTGGAAAGCCCCGGACGGCTGGGCGATCCGTCAATTTGAGTGGCCTCAGTTGGATGAGGCAGCGCGCGGATCGATATTATTCATGACCGGGCGCGCGGATTTTTACGAAAAATATCTTGAGACATTTAGCGATTTTCACAAACGGGGCTGGAATGTCACCTCACCAGATTGGCGGGGGCAAGGTGGTTCGGGGCGTTGCGGTCCCCATCGCCATGTCGGCCATATTGATGATTTCTCGACTTGGGTTGGCGATCTCAGTGCTTTTTTCCAACAATGGAAAGCAAATCATCCGGGACCGCATATTGTAATCGGTCACAGCATGGGCGGTCATCTTGTTGCGCGGGCACTTACAGAACAGCGAATTCATCCTGATGCGGTGATATTAAGCGCGCCTATGCTTGCACCTGCAGGCGGCGGTATGCCCGAATGGACGGCCTATTTGCTTTCGAAGGTGATTTGCTCGCTTGGCCGGGCAAAACGCCGCGCTTGGAAAGTCAGCGAGAAGCCTTTGGAACCGGAAGTGTTGCGACAGGGCTTGCTGACGCATGACGCCTCCCGTTACTCCGATGAATTTTTCTGGTTTAAAAAGCGTCCGGAAGTGCGCCTGGGACCGGCAAGCTGGCGATGGGTGGAGAGAGCTTATGCATCCACGCGTCGGCTGAGAAACCGAAAAAATCTGGAGGCTGTGGATATTCCCATTCTCATTCTCGCAACGGCAACCGATGAACTGGTCGATCATGCCACGATAGAACGTGCGGTGCAGTTTCTACCTAATGCCGAAATGAAGCTATTCGGCAAGGAATGTGCACATGAAATATATCGGGAAGCGGATCTTGTCCGTAACGAGGCATTGCAAGCCAGCTTTGAATTTCTAGATAGGGTCGCACCATCAAAATAAGTGATAAGTTCGTATGAGCGTTTTTGACGTCGCTATTATCGGAGCAGGAATTGCCGGGGCCAGCATTGCTTCCGAGATTGCCGACCGATGTTCAGTCATCATATTGGAGGCGGAAGACCAGCCCGGCTATCATGCCACCGGACGGTCGGCGGCATTTTGGACAGAAAGCTACGGGGGGCCGCGGGTTCAGCCATTGACGACAGCATCATACGATTTCCTCAAAAATCCATTGCCGGCCTTTTCAGAAACTAGTTTCTTGGTAAGCCGTGGGGCCGTGAATATTGCGCGTTCTGATGAGACGCATCTGATAAATCCATTTATCGCAGAATTTGCGGAAAGCGGCGTTGCGATGATTCCTTGGAACCGCGACGAGATTAAAAACGCTTTTCCACCTTTGAAATCGGGTTGGGATCAAGCGGTTTATGAACCGGATTGTTGTGACATCGATGTGGGGGGGCTGCACATGGCCTATTTACGTGATGCGAAACGCAAGGGCGTAACTTTATCGTGCAATAGCCGAGTAGAAAAGATCGAGCACATTGAAGGTACATGGACAATTCACACCGGCAGCAGTCCCGTTCACGCCAGAAAGATTATCAACGCAGCCGGCGCATGGGCCACACAAGTGGCAACCTTGGCAAATGCACTCCCGATAGATATTCAGCCTATGCGGCGGACCATGGTTCAATTGCGGACCAATCCGCCCTCAACGGCCGACATGCCGTTGGTTGTTGCGCTGGATGGAAGCTTCTATTTTAAGCCTGAAGCGGGTGGGAATTTCTGGCTTAGTCCCCATGATGAAACGCCGGTCCCTGCTGGTGATGTTGCGCCTGAAGAATGGGATGTTGCGTTGGCAATTGATCGTTTTCAATCGATAGCAGATGTTGCGATCGAGGTCGTAAACCGCAAATGGGCAGGCCTGCGTAGCTTTTCGCCCGATCGTTTGCCGGTTTATGGATATGATCCGCAACAGCCCGATTTTTTCTGGTTTGCGGGGCAAGGCGGCTTTGGCATTCAGACCGCACCGGCAGCGGCGAAATTGGCAAAATCCCTCTTTCTGAATATGGACCGGGATGCTTCCGTTCAGTCGATCGATGCGACCCTATATGATCCCGCTCGTTTCATGAGTTGAACCAGATGACAAAGGCTAAGCTTAGCTATTCGTAAAATGGGTCCTAACGATACGCCATCATGCCCATTGCTGCGTCGCTTGCCAATATATCAGCGCGCTCGTTGTCAGCATCACCGGCATGTCCTTTGACCCAATGCCATTCGATTTCGTGGCGCTTTACGGCTTCCAGCAAATCCTGCCAAAGATCGGCATTTTTGACTGGCTTTTTCGCTGCCGTACGCCAGCCATTTTTCTGCCAATTGAATACCCATTGTGTGATGCCGTCTTTCACATAGGTGCTGTCGATGGATAATTTGACTTTGCATGGCCGTTTGAGCGTATTGAGTGCTTCAATCGCTGCGCGCAATTCCATGCGGTTATTGGTCGTGTCGGGTTCGCCGCCAGAAATTTCTTTTTCTCTGCCGCCATGACGGATCAATGCACCCCAGCCGCCCGGACCGGGATTCCCCTTGCACGCTCCGTCAGTGGCGATTTCGACATAGGTAAGTTCGCTCATGCTTTAAAAATATCCGGATTGGCCTGATAAAATTTCAAGCGGTTGAGAAATGCCGTTGGATCTTTGCGCGTGACCATCGCATCGGCCGGTGTGTTGATCCAATCATAAGCGCGGGTCAGCAAAAATCTGAGCGCTGCGGCCCGTGCAAGTACAGGCAGAGCGGCGCGTTCGGTGTCGCTTAGGTTGAATGCCTCCGAATATCCACCAATTAGGGCATTTGAAATAGCGGGATTAAATTGCACCCCGTCTTCTGAAAAACACCAGGCGGCGTGGGTAATCGCAACATCATAGGCGCGAACGTCGGTGCAGGAAAAATAAAAGTCGATCAGACCTGTCACATGATCATCCAGCATCAGGACATTGTCTGGGAAAAGATCGGCATGTATCACCGATTTTGGCAAATCATCTGGCCAATGCGTATCAAGAAAGCCCAGTTCGGCTTCCACCAAATCGTGCAATCCGGGCGCAATATTATCCAATTCAAGCGGGCCGCAATCAACAGCAAGTGTCCGCCATGTATCATGATTCATGCTATTCGGACGCTCGGCGTTAAAATCCTGCAGCGCATCGTGCATATTTCCCAAGGCGCGGCCTGTAGCTTCTGCCTGTGCGGCAGTTGGCACGGTCAATGAAATGCCGGGAAGAAACTTGATCAGGCATGCATATCTGCCATTTAGCTGCTGTATCTTTATTCCATCGCGGTCGGCAATCATCGGCGGAACGGGGCAGCCTTTTTCTGCCAAATGGTCAAGCATTGCGATGAAAAATGGCAAATCCCCCGGATCTACACGCTTTTCATACAGGGTTAAAATGAACCGATCTTGCGTTGTTTCAATCAGATAATTGCTATTTTCCACGCCCTCGGCAATGCCCTTTGCGGAGACGAGGCTGCCGGCGTCAAACCGCGTCAGGAAAGCATCAATCTCTTCGGAACGAACCTTTGTATAAACGGCCATCAGGCGGCTTCTAACCCCCGTGGCAATTTAAAGACCATATGTTCGTCGGTTGTTGATATTTGCTGCTCGTCGACGACAAAATATTCGCTGAGGCGGTTTACAACCTCCCGCACCAATATTTCCGGCGCGGATGCACCTGCGGTTAAACCAAGCGTTGTCACATTTTTCATCCAGTCCAGATCAATCTCATCAGCGCGTTGGATCAAATAAGCATTTGTGCCTTCACGTTCCGCAACTTCGACCAAACGCAGGCTGTTGGAACTATTGGGCGCGCCAATAACCAGCAAAAGGTCGCAGGATTTGGCAATATTTTTCACAGCATCTTGCCGGTTGGATGTGGCGTAGCAAATATCTTCGCCCTTTGGTCCGACAATGGACGGGAATCGATCTTGTAGTGCCTCGATAATGGCCTTTGTATCATCGACGGACAATGTAGTCTGGGTGAGGAATGATAATTTTTCCGGGTTCGCCGGATTAAGAGCCGCGACATCTTCCAGTGTTTCCACCAGCGTCATGCAACCCTCATCCACCTGACCAAAGGTGCCAATTACCTCGGGATGGTTCTGATGGCCGACAAAAATAATATGATGCCCGGCCTCAACCTGCCGTTCGGCTTGCCGGTGGACTTTCGATACCAGGGGGCAAGTGGCGTCGAGATATTCGAGGCCCCGTTCCTCGGCTTTGTGTGGCACCGCTTTGGGCACACCATGTGCAGAAAATACGACCGGAACACCATCTGGAACTTCGTCCAATTCTTCGACAAAAATCGCGCCAAGCGCCTTTAATGCATCGACGACATAGCGATTATGAACAATTTCATGGCGGACATAGACCGGTGCGCCATATTTTTCGATCGCCAACTCAACAATTTTTATCGCGCGGTCGACGCCCGCACAAAAGCCGCGCGGTGCTGCTACAAGCAAGCTAATACGGGGTTTTTCTGGTTCTAGGTGATTCATAATCAATGCCTTAGTGAAAAACGGAGGCGGCGAAAAGCCTGTCTGTTCATCCTATGGATGGTTGCGCGCTCTTAAAGGCATAGATAAGGGTTTCCAAACCCTGAACAAGAAGACAGACTAAATCTGTGCGGAACGGGATTAAAGGCAAGGAATAAGCATGATACTCAATGGGCGTTTCAATAAGCTGCTTTTGACGAGCGTAACGGTTTTAGCTTTGGCGGGCTGTGCCCGAGAAGGCCAGCTCGACATTAGCTCTGGTGTTGGCGTAAGCGTCATCCGGACGGGTTGTCCTGCAATCGCTATACCGGACTATACTGGTGATATCACGATATTTGATCCGGTTAACAGTACAGATGCTGGCGCGATTGATGTTGTCGCCAATATCACCAATGTTCGTTCCACCTGCAACAGCGAAGGCGAGCGGATTTATTCCGAGGCAACCTTTGACGTATATGCCCTCCGTTCGCGGCCCAATGGCGCGCGGACGATAACAGTGCCGTATTTTTCCACGGTGGTGCAGGGCGGGACTGCTGTAGTTGCAAAACGGGTTAACAACGTGACGCTCACTTTCGCCGATGGGCAATATCGGGCTTCTGCCTCTGCTAAAGCGGGCTCTTATGTAGACGCTTCTGCCGCGCGGTTGCCAGCAGATGTAATCGAGCGGATTACACGACGCAGAAAAGCGGGAGATCCAGATGCGGCATTGGACCCATTGGCTGATCCCGAGGTCCGCGCTGCGGTTGCTCGATCGACATTCGAGCTATTGATCGGATTTCAGCTGAGCTCGGAACAGTTGAAATATAACGCTACCCGATAATATTTTAGGCCAATAAATTAGTCGGCCGACGTAATGCTAGGTTACACGTAATAATCGCTCGGTTGATCCGGGCTCTATAATCTATTGATAATTGGGGTGAAGCGATGTTGTTTCATATTTTTCAGCAACACATTGATAAAGCGTTAGATGATCTTGTAGCTAGTGGAGCTCTGCCGGCTGATCTTGATCGCAAGAATGTGACGCTGGAACCTCCGCGCGATCCATCGCACGGGGACTTGTCTACCAACGCGGCGATGGTCTTATCAAAGGCCGCTGGTCAAAAGCCACGCGACCTAGCGGAAAAAATTGTCGAGAAACTGAGCGCGCTGGATGATGTTAAAATGGCGGAGATTGCCGGTCCGGGCTTTATAAATCTGCGGGTCAGCGATGCAGTGTTGATCGCTGAACTGCAAGAAATTAAGGCATTGGGCGCCGACTATGGTCGTTCGACCAAGGGGCAGGGGGTCACCGTCAATATTGAATATGTTTCTGCCAATCCAACCGGCCCGATGCATATGGGCCATTGTCGGGGCGCTGTTGTAGGCGACGCACTGGCGGACCTGCTCGAATTTGTGGGCCATAAGGTGATCCGCGAATATTATGTGAACGATGCAGGCGCGCAGGTCGACATACTCGCAGAATCGACGCATATCCGGTATCGGGAAGCGCTGGGCGAAACGATTCTAGCCATTCCCGAAGGATTATATCCCGGCGAATATCTGAAACCCGTGGGCTGGGCATTGGCACAGCAATATGGCGACCAATATCGCGATGCACCTGAAGAAACATGGCTTCCCATTTTCCGCAAGGCCGCCGTAGACGGGATGATGGACATGATCCGCAGCGATCTCGCGTTGCTGGGCATTAAGCACGACGTATTCTCCTCCGAAGCGGAACTTCACGAAGCAGGTAAAGCGGATGCTGCCGAAGCTATATTGCGGTCGCGCGATCTGGTTTATGACGGCGTATTGGAACAGCCCAAAGGCAAGATAATTGATGATTGGGAAGCGGTTGAATTACCGCTGTTCCGTTCCACACAATTTGGTGATGATCAGGACCGGCCGATTAAAAAGTCCAACGGTCGCTGGACCTATTTTGGTGGCGATTTGGCTTATCATTTTCAAAAAGCGCAAAGCGCCGATGAACTGATTGATATCTGGGGTGCAGATCACTCGGGCACAGTGAAACGCATCAAGGCTGCTGTCGCGGCGCTAACCGAAGGCAAAACCAAATTCGATGTGAAGCTGGTCCAGATGGTCCGTTTATTGCGTAATGGCGAGCCGGAAAAAATGTCGAAGCGGTCAGGCAATTTCGTCACCATCGCCGATATGGTTGAAGAAGTCGGTAAGGATGCCGTGCGTTTCACAATGCTGACCCGCAAAGCGGACGCGCAAATGGACTTTGATTTTGCCAAAGTGACCGAGGCGTCCCGGGACAATCCGGTCTTTTATGTGCAATATGCCCATGCGCGGATTCAATCGACGCTTCGTAAGGCTGCGGCCGAAGAAAATATCCGACCGTCGGCGGAACATTTAGCATTGCTGGGCGCGGAAGAATTGGATCTTATAAAGCAGGCTGCTCAATTTCCACGCATTGTCGAATCGGCAGCCGCAAATCGCGAGCCGCACCGGGTCGCCTTTTATCTCAATGACCTAGCCGCAGCCTTCCACGCCTTCTGGAATATGGGTAATGACCGGCCAGAAATGCGGATAATCATGGTTAATGACCCTGTAATGACGTCTGCGAGGCTTTTCTTAGCTAAATATTTAGGGCAAGTGATTAAGAACGGTCTCGCGCTAATGGGGGTTAGCGCCGCTGACAAAATGTGAGCGCTAAAAATTAGCATGGGGTTTGAGTATGTCTGATGTGAATAGCGATGGTCTGGATCTGGACGATGAAAATCGTCTGCCTTGGCTGGAGTCGGCTGAAGATTATGATGATGAGGGCGAATATTCGCCCCTTCGTGTCGCATTATTTGTCGGACTTGCGATAGCGCTACTGGCTGCAATTGTTGGTGGTATTTACTGGATGCAAACCCGTGATGCCGGCGGTCTCAGCGGCGACGGTACATTGATCGCCGCGCAAGAGGGTGACTATAAAGTGCGCCCTAATGACCCGCAGTCCAAGAAGTTTGAAGGCGAAGGCGATGCCAGTTTTGCCGCGTCACAAGGGCAAGGCACCGAAGGTAAGCTTGGCACAACGCCTCCCGTCGAAGCGCCGATTAAAAAGACGGATACGGTTACCCCATCTGCCCCCGGTAGCGCGATGATCCAACTCGGTGCGTTTAGTTCTGCAGACCAAGCGAATAGTGCATGGTCCGGCTTTGCGCGGCGATTTGCTGACATTGACGCTTTGCCCAAGAAAATTACTCAGGGCACGGTAGAAGGTGGTACGATCTTTCGCCTTAACGCAGTGGCGCCCAATATATCGTCTGCGCAAAAAGTGTGTAACGGACTGAAGGCGGCTGGCGAAAGTTGTATTGTCGTCCCTCAATAAAGTCTCCAAAGCTGTGATATCTGGGGAAGCGCTGTGGATAACGGCGCTTTCTTCTTTACCGACCTGCTTAATTTCCGCATGATATAATCATGAATTTATACGCGGGATTGGGTAGAGTAAGATCATGAAACCGGTAGTTTTTGGTATGTCGGGATTGTGCCTGACCGCTGATGAAAAAGCATTTTTTAAAGACAGTGAACCCGCTGGCTATATTATCTTTGGCCGGAATGTGGAAAGCAAAGCTCAATTGCGGGCTTTAACCGACGAATTGCGCACGCTGCATGGCCGGGATGATGTCGCTATCCTGATTGATCAGGAGGGCGGCCGTGTTGCCCGAATGCAAGAACCGGTTTGGCCTAAATTCCCCGCAGGAGAGGTTTTCGACAAGCTCTATAATATCGCGCCAGCCACAGCTATTGAGGCGGCCCGACTGAACGCACAGGCGATTGCCGAAAGCCTTCGGGAAGTCGGCATTACCGTCAATTGCCTACCGCTGTTGGATGTACGGCAACCGGATACGGTTGATGCCATCGGCAATCGCGCTATGGGCAGCGAGCCGATGCAGGTCGCTGCGCTAGGGCGTGCTGTTATTGACGGACAGACAAGAGGCGGAGCGGTCAGTATCGTCAAGCATATGCCTGGTCATGGCCGCGCTGTGGTGGATAGCCATATGGAATTACCTAAAGTAACGGCGTCTGCTGAGGAATTGGAGATCGATATTGCTCCCTTCCGTGCGCTGTCCTCTGCTCCTATGGGAATGACTGCGCATATTGTTTATGATGCCTGGGACGCAGAGCGCTGCGCGAGCCTTTCGCCGACTGTCATCCAAGATATTATTCGCGGAGCGATCGGATTTGACGGACTGCTATTTTCGGATGACCTCGACATGAAGGCGCTGAAAGGCGAAGTGCCGGAGCGCGCCCGTGATGTTGTCGCGGCAGGTTGCGACATTGCACTTAATTGTTGGGGCCGGATGGACGAAATGGTCGGTATTGCTGACTTGCTGGGTGAGATTAGCGACATATCCCGCACGCGGTTAGACAGGGCGATGGCTTCGCTGGATGAAGCTAGCGCCCCCGTCGAGCTGGCTGATCTGCTTTCCCGCCGCGATGCTCTCTTGGCGGCAGCCTGATGGCCGAGGAGCTGGATACGGATGTAGATAGCGACTCAGAGAATTTCTTTTTTGCGCCGCCACAGGCCGAAGAAGATGTATCGCTGACTTTGAATATTGACGGGTGGGAAGGACCGCTCGACCTTTTGCTGGCCTTGGCACGAAACCAGAAAGTTGATTTGCGGGAAATTTCGATCCTTGAACTGGTTCAGCAATATTTAAAATATATTGCTGACGCACAGATTTTAAAACTGGAACTGGCGGCGGATTATCTGGTGATGGCGGCATGGCTGACCTATCTCAAATCCGGTTTACTGCTACCCAAAGATCCCGAAATTGATCCTTCTCCGGAAGAATTGGCACTCCGCCTTCAAATGCGACTGGAACGGCTCAATGCGATGCGGGATGCAGGGGCCAGATTGCTCGCGCGGGATCGGATTGGCCGCGATGTTTTTGCTCGCGGTGCTCCCGAAGGGTTGCGCGTGGTGAAAGACCGGCACTGGCAGGCAGAATATTATGATTTAATCTCCGCCTATGGGCGCGTAAAATTGCGCAGTATCCCGCCAGTTCATATTGTCAAACAGCGCATGGTTATGACGTTGGAAGATGCTTTGGCGCGGGTTTCACGTATGATTGGTGAAACGATTGACTGGATGGATATTCGTGCTTTTTTGCCACCCGGCGCATCGCCGCAATTGCGCAAATCTGCGCTGGCTTCTAGCTTTGTGGCGGCGCTTGAACTCGCGCGGCAAGGAAAGCTGCTGCTTAGTCAGAAGGGCAGTTTTGCGCCGTTAAAGTTGAAGGCAAGCTCTGATGGATAAACCAGATAAGGACGGTCGCAGCCTGATAATGGGCATGAATGCCGAAATGAATGAAATCACTCGCGCGGTAGAAGCGACATTATTCGCATCCGAATCCCCGATGACTATCGCAGACATCAAGCTTTATGTTGGCGAGGAAGCTGATATTCGTTCCGCTCTTAATGACTTGCAGAACGACTATTCAGGCCGCGGTATAGCTCTGGTTAAAACCGGCGACCGCTGGCATTTTCAAACCGCTCATGATTTGTCGCACTTGCTTCGCCGGGAACGTGCCGAGCTCCGTAAACTCAGCCGTGCTGGTATGGAAACGCTGGCGATCATCGCCTATCATGAGCCAGTCAGCCGGGCAGAAATTGAAGCCATTAGAGGCGTTCAGGTAGCAAAAGGGACATTGGATGTGCTAATGGAGACGGGTTGGGTTCGCCCTGCTGGTCGCCGTGAAGTTCCGGGAAGACCGCTTATTTATGCGACAACGGCAGAGTTTTTGACCCATTTCGGGTTGCAAAGCCGTAAGGAACTTCCCGGTATGGATGACCTGAAAGCAGCCGGTTTGCTTGACCCTGTCGATCTGGCATTGGACCAGATGGAGACGGATGGAGAAGATGAATTGCCATTGGAGCAGGCATCTGATGAAGAGACCGCACAAGAAAATGATGATGACTCTATCGATTCACTGGATAACGCAGTGGAAAGCGCTTAAGTAGAGGGTGTAAATCAGGAGATTTTTGATGCAACCGAGTATTTGGCAGATTTTAATTGTAGCAGCGTTGGTGCTAATCCTGTTCGGTCGCGGCCGGATTTCGGAGATGATGGGTGATGTCGGAAAAGGCATTAAGTCCTTCAAAAAAGGCCTCACCGAAGAAGAGGAAAGCGTGAAAGCCGCTGCCCAGATTGACAGTAAATCAGTCGATATCAGTGCAGATAAATCGACCACATCGGACAAGATCGCTGGCTAAGGCTGGCTTGCCGGCCATAGCGGCGCACAAATATGTTTGAGCTATCCATCTCTGAGATTGCGATTATCGTGATTGTTGCTGTCGTCGTGATTGGTCCCAAAGAACTGCCGCGCGCGTTAGCGACTGCTGGCCGTTGGATGGCCAAGGCTCGTGGTATTATGGGTAATTTCCGAAGCGGTTTTGATGCCATGGTCCGCGAAGCCGAACTTCAGGAAATGGAAAAGAAATGGGCCTCTGAAAATGAGCGCATTATGTTGGAACATCCGACCATTTCTGATGATGAGCCGGTGATGGAAGCATTGGGTGGACCGCCTTCGGAAAAGTACTCAAGTTCCGCTACCGGAGAGGCTGATTTGCCGTCTGACAATGAAGCACCTGCAAAACCGGCGGAAAAGCCTGACGCATGAACGAACAGTCCTCGCCTGATATCGATGACAGCAAAGCGCCGTTGATCGAGCATCTGATCGAACTGCGCAAACGACTTGTCTGGGCTGTGGCGGCTTTGGCGATAGCATTCCTGATCAGCTTTTATTTTGCGGACGAAATATTTGGGCTATTGGTCAGACCGCTCACCGATGCCTTCCCGCCGGGAGAAGGGAAGCTGATCTATACCAAGCTTTATGAAGCTTTTTTCGTGGAAATAAAGGTTTCGATGTTCGCAGCCTTTTTTCTCGCTTTTCCGGTTATTTCAAACCAGCTCTGGGCCTTTATTGCGCCGGGGTTATATGCAAACGAAAAAAAGGCATTTTTGCCATTTCTGTTCGCCACGCCGATATTATTCGCTGCGGGAGCGTCGCTTGCCTATTTTGTCGTGATGCCAACGGCATTTCGGTTTTTTCTTGGCTTTGAAGGCGAAGTCGGCGGGTTGAAGCAAGAGGCCTTGCCGGCGATGGGAGATTATCTATCTCTCGTTATGCAGTTCATTCTGGCCTTTGGGATCTGTTTCCAGTTGCCGGTTCTGCTATTGCTTCTCAACCGTGCGGGATTGGTGACCCGTGAGCAGCTGAAAGGCTGGCGCCGATATATGATGGTTGGCGCTTTTCTGTTGGCCGCGATATTAACCCCACCAGATGTCGTGTCGCAATTCCTTCTCGGCATCCCGCTTATCCTGCTCTACGAGGCTTCTCTTGCTATTATGTGGTTTACCGAGCGCAAAAAATCGAAGGCTGCACAAGCGGAGTAAAATCCCGTTAGCATGGGATGCCTGGTTAAGGGCTCAGGCTGCTAACGGGTTTTAAAATATATTCTAATCAATCGCGTCTTCGCCGGCACGCCCGACTGATTCTACGTCTTTTCCAACGCCCTGAACCGTGTTGCAGGCTGCCAGCAAAAGTGTTGATGAAATTATCATTGATACCAAAATCTTGCGCATATTAATTCTCCTGATGGAATAGATTAGTCAATGACCCGTTCGCCGGCCCGGCCAACGGATTTAATATCATCGCCCACACCCTGCACAGTGTTGCACGCACCCAGCAAAAGCGCTGAGGAGAGGACGATGGAAGCGATAATTTTGCGCATAGTGGTAACTCCTTATTTTGTGTTTCTAGCAAAAATAAGGAGTTACCTGATTCCCGCTAAAAACTGAATTTCGCGCTTACACGAATATCACGTCCTGAGAGCGGTACATAATCTTTCGTGAACGAAGCATGACGACGGGCGTTTACGTCGAATATATTATTGGCGGAGGCCAGTAATGTGACGCCGCCATTTTTGCCTAAAGGTCGCCATGCCGCAGATGCATTGACCATCGTGAAACTGTCCGTGCTTGTTTCAAAGGCGGCGACACGATTTTGGCTGTCCGACCACTCCAGTTCCGCGCGCAGATCAACCGCATCACTTTGTGCCTCGATACCGCCCAATAAGCGCAGCGGCGGAATCCGTGGAACCGGTCCGCCGCCATCTTTGATATTCGCATGGATATAATCGGCTACCCCGTCCGTAACGAAATCGAACCCGCCAGCATGGGCTAGAGTGAAGGAGGCTGAGGCCTCGACACCATAATAGGTCGCATCCTGTTGAAAATATTGGAAAATGGGTAATCCACCTTCTTCCACCCCAGTTTCAGCCTCAAAAATATAATCATTGAAAAGATTGGCAAAAACTGTGGCACTTAGTTGGATATCGTTTGCGTCCCAGCGCGCATATAGTTCCCCGCCCCAGCTTTTCTCCGTGGAAAAGTCAGGGTTTCCGGTTTCATAGGCCTGCGTGGCAATATGGGGGCCATCGGACAATAGCTCTTCCGCCGATGGAGCCCGCTCTGATCGGGAGAGGTTGACGCCGATTTTAAAGCCACTTTGCTCTGGAGCGTAAGCAAAACCAAGTGCGCCTGTAAAACTGTCAAAACTACGGTCAAAATTAACGGCGTTGGCTGAGATATTCGTGTTGTCGTATCGTGCAGCGGCTTCCACTTCAAAATTGCCAAGATCTATTTCTTGTACGGTAAATAATGCCCAGCTTTCGACCGAGTTTTTGGGGACAAAGGCTTCTGCACCAATAGCGTTGAAATCTCGCGCCAATAGCTGCGTACCGACAACGCCGCGCCAGCCATTGCGGTTGCTTTGCACCAGTTCCGCCCGTGCTTCGATACCTTCGACTTGGAAAACAGTACCAACTTCGTCGCCTTCATATTCGGTATGTTCATAGTCAGAATAGCCTGCCCGCAGGTTAAGCGATTCAAAAAAACCACCCATATTTACGCCGGCGCGCAGATCGGCTCGATATTGTTTTAGGCCGATAGTAACCGGCCCTTCTTCTTCATGGCCCTCTTCTTCAGCACCACCTTCTGTATGGGCATGTTCCGTGCCCGGACGGGTCGGTATGCCATAGTCCGTATCATAATAGCCGACAGAAAAGCCGATATTACCGCCATCGCCAATATAGGCGAGGCCGGTTGCTGCGTTGACAGTGCGACTGGCCGTATTGGGGACGGAGCCGCGTCGATTGGCAGTTTCGGTCAGTTCGGCTGCTTCATCAAGATGGCCTTCTTCGGTCTCTTCAGCTGCTGCAGCGAGGACTTCTCCGCGCAGTTCCGGTGCCAATACGAATCCAGCGATGTTGACATCGCCGGTATTCCGGTAGCTTCCGTTGACGTGGAAAACGAAAGAGTCGGTCAGCGGCACGTCAAGCGATCCGCCTATGCTCCAATCATTAGCGGCGCTGCCGTAACCACCGACAGCATCCAGATGGAATGCTTCATCTGGTACATCACGAGGAATCCGCTTGTCGATAACATTTACCGCTCCGCCAATTGCATCACCGCCAAACAGCAAGACCGCTGGTCCACGTAGTACTTCGATGCGCTGGGCGGTCAGCGGATCAATTGTCACAGCATGGTCAACCGACGTATTGGATGCGTCCAGTGAACCAATGCCGTCCGTCAACACCTTGACCCTCGGTCCCTGAAAGCCGCGTAATACTGGACGTGATGCGCCAGGTGCAAAGCTGGTCGACGAAATGCCGGGAAGGCTCGTCAAGCTGTCCCCTATTTGGCCGCGCAAGTCTTCAGTTAATTTATCGCCGGATAACACTGACGTACCGGCCAATATATCAAGCTTTTTGACATAAGGTGCCGTCACAACAATCGCATCGTCATTGTGGAAATCATCAGCCGTACCGCGCTGTTGTTGCACACCGGATATATCAGGCGATGTACTATGTTGGGCTTCTTGTTGAGCAAGGGCAGGGGCGATGGGGCTGATGAGTAGTGCGGTCGATAGTAAATATTTTATCTGGGGCATGGATATTCGCCTGATTAACAAGGTTAGGGGAAACGTCACTCGCCTTTAAGTCTAATGATATAACATATCAATTGATAATTTCGGCCTAGTCGCCAAGCTGAGTGAAATTTGCTATGAAATGGAACCGCTATCATTGAGAGGAGATGAACTATGAGCCAATGGAAAGAAGAGGGTTATCACATCGTAACACCCTATCTGACCGTCGATGATGCGGCGGCGGCCATCGAATTTTACAAAAAAGCCTTTGGCGCGGAGGAAGTCATGCGTTTGCCGATGGGCGATAAAATCGGCCATGCCGATATATTAATCGGCGACAGCCACGTGATGCTGTCCGACGAATTCCCCGATATGGATAAGCTTGGTCCGAATAAGCGCGGCGGCGGAACTTGCAGCCTGATGATATATGTTGAGGATAGCGATGCTGCTTTTGAGCAAGCCGTCAGTGCAGGCGCGACCGCAGTGCGGCCCGTGGAGGATCAATTTTTCGGAGATCGGTCTGGTTGGGTGAAAGACCCATTTGGTCATGAATGGACCTTGTCCACGCATATTGAAGATGTCAGTCCGGAAGAGATGAATAAACGGATGGCTGAGATGATGGCTGAGGGAACATAGGGTCCTATAACTATTTGTCATTCTGAACTTTTTGTTCTCGGCGGCCTTCGATTGAGGATTTAATACCGCAACCGTTGCAAACTAGATCCAGAAACAAGTTCAGGATGACGAGCTGGTGATATTTGGTTATTATCAACCTCATGACCTTCACCAAAAAAATCCTGCTGCTCGGTTCCGGCGAACTGGGCCGTGAATTTACCATTTCTGCCAAACGCCTTGGGGCATTTGTGATTGCCTGTGATGCTTATGAAAACGCGCCAGCGATGCAGGTCGCGGATGCGAGTGAAGTTTTTTCCATGCTCGATGGCGATAAATTGCGCGCGGCGATCGAAAAGCATAAGCCCGACCTGATTGTGCCTGAAGTGGAAGCCATCCGTACCGAAATTCTCGCCGAAGTGGAGGGCGAGGGATATAATGTTGTTCCATCCGCTCGTGCGACCCAGCTGACGATGAACCGCGATGCCATTCGCGATGTCGCGGCGCAGGAGTTGGGGCTGACGACCTCGCGCTATCATTATGCCGAGAGTTTCGCCGAGGTGCAGGCCGCTGCAGATGATATCGGGCTACCCCTTGTTATCAAGCCGGTCATGTCATCTTCTGGCAAGGGGCAGAGCAAGGTTGATAATGCCGACGCGCTCGAAACCGCCTGGACTTACGCCGTTGACAATATGCGCGGTGACCGCGCCCGCGTGATTGTCGAACAGTTTATCGATTTCGATTATGAAATTACCCTGCTGACGGTCCGAACGCGTGACGCTGTCCTGTTTTGCCCGCCAATCGGCCATAGGCAGGAACGCGGCGATTATCAGGAAAGCTGGCAACCGGCTGCGATGTCTGAGGATGCGTTAACAACTGCTCAGGACATGGCGCGAAAGGTCGTTGATAATCTTGGTGGTTACGGCTTATTTGGCGCTGAGTTTTTTGTGACCAAGGATGGAGAGGTTATCTTTTCCGAACTCAGCCCGCGCCCGCATGATACGGGTATGGTAACCCTAATCGGCCAGAATTTAAGCGAATTTGATCTTCATGCCCGTGCTATCATGGCGCTTCCCATTCCGCATATTGCGCTGACCGCTCCAGCCAGTGCCAGCGCGGTGATATTGGCGGATCGGGATAGCGAGGATTTTGCTTTTACTGGTGTCGCGGAGGCTTTGGCTTTGGGCCGCGAAGGTGCGGAAGTGGATATACGGATATTTGGAAAACCGATCACCCGGCCCTATCGCCGGATGGCAGTCGCGCTGGCTACGGGTGCAAATAGCGACACAGCACGGCGTCTGGCGAAAAGCGCGGCGGATGCCGTCGGGATTGAATATCGTTAGTTGGCGGCTTCATTGCGCTGACTATAACCTCATTATACCGTCGTTCATCGACCGCTAAGCGTCTTTCGTCTAAAGTATGATTTCAAACGCAACCTTTTTGCCTTTGATACGCCGCTATTGTACCGGGGTATCAAACGTAAGAGAACACGGAGCTTTATGTCCCTAACAGGGGCAACATATCCTATCCATTGGAGAGACATATATGCGATTTTCAGTTTCCAGCCGCAAATTTTTTATGGGCGTCTCGACTGCCGCCTTGCTTGGGTTTAGCAGTAGCCCAGCCATGGCTGATGATCATGAGAAGAAGATGACCACAGCAGAACTTAACAAGATGAGCGCGAACGGAAATAGCGGAATGAAAAAAAGCTCTGACGACGCATTTGAAAATTCGATCATGCAAGAATGGACGGGCCCCTATGACGGTGTGCCGCCGTGGGATGAAGTGAAGATAGCCGATTTTCCCGCCGCTTTCGAACAGACGATGAAAGACATTAAGGCGAAATTTATTGCAGTGCGTGATAATCCTGAGCCAGCGACGTTTGAAAATACGACGGTACCTTTGGAACTGGCGGGCAATAGCGCCGATGAGCTGTTCGCAATATGGGGCGTGCATAGCAGCAACCTGTCGAACGATGAAATCCGCGAAATTCAGGGCATATGGTTACCAAAAATCTCCGCTTTCTTAGACGAACTAACCCTCGATCCCGTCATTTTCCAGCGTTATAAAGCCGTTTATGGTGGCCGTATGACCGCCGGTCTCGACGCAGAGCAATTGCGTTTGGTCGAACGGGATTATGAAAGTTTGGTCCGTAACGGCGCGTTGCTTAAAGGTGCAGACAAAGAAAAACTCATCGCGATGAATACGGACTTGTCCAAGGAATTTAATGAGTTTTCCAACAAGGTGCTCGCGGATGAGGAAACGTTTGTCTTTCTGACAGACGAGGCTGATCTGGCCGGCTTGCCAGCTAGTTTTGTAGCTTCCATTGCTGAAGCGGCCAAAGAGCAAGGTAAAGAGGGCTGGGCGCTGAAAAATACGCGTTCGGTCATGCAGCCGTTTATGCAAAACTCTACCCGCCGCGATCTGCGTGAGAAAATCTATAACGCCTATATTAACCGCGGTGACAATGGCGACGCGAACGACACCAACGCGACAATCGCCAAGATATTGAAACTGCGCTCTGATCGGGCGAAGCTATTGGGATTTGAAAACCACGCCCAATACCGAATGGCCGATACCATGGCGAAAGACCCCGAAACCGCGATGGAATTGATGATGAAAGTCTGGCCGGCTGCTGTCGCGCGGGTGAAAGAAGAAGTCGCGGATATGCAAGAGATTGCAGATGCCGAGGGCGCTGGTATCACTATCAAGCCATGGGATTATCGTTTCTATGCGGAGAAAGTCCGCAAAGCCAAATATGATCTCGATGAAACGGAGATTAAGCCTTATTTCCAACTGGACAATATGGTTGCCGCGATGTTTGATGCCGCGAACAAACTCTATGGCATGAAATTTACCGAAAATACCGGCAGTGTTCCGGTTTTCGATCCTGAAGTCCGCACCTTTGAAGTGAAGCGCGGCGACAAGCTGGTCGGGCTTTTCTATCTCGACAATTTTGCGCGTACGGGCAAACGGTCCGGCGCGTGGATGACGACCTATCGCAGCCAATATGATTTAGGCGGTAAGAACCGTTATGTGCTGGCGTCTAACAATAATAACTTCGTTAAAGGCGGGAAAGGGTCTCCCACTTTAATAAGTTTGGATGATGCCTCCACTCTGTTCCATGAATTTGGCCATGCGCTGCATTATCTCAATTATGACATTAAATATCCGGGACTGGGCGGCACACCGCGCGACTTTGTTGAATATCCGAGTCAGGTGAACGAAAATTGGCTGTTGACCCGCTATGTGCTCGATAATTATGCGAAACATGCGGAAACCGGTGAGCCTATGCCTCAGGCTTTGGTCGACAAGATCAACAAATCAAAAACCTTCAACGAAGGCTTCTCAACGGTCGAATATCTGTCATCCGCGATTATTGACATGAAGCTGCATAATCGCGCCGAACCTGTCACCGATCCTGATGCGTTTGAACGTGAGGCCTTGACTGAAATTGGCATGCCGGACACGATTGTCATGCGTCACCGTCTGCCACAATTTAATCATCTCTTTTCGTCCGATGCTTATTCAGCAGGCTATTACAGCTATTTATGGTCGGAAACCATGGACGCGGACACCTGGGCGGCCTTTGAAGAGACAGGGGATGTCTGGGACAAGGATACGGCGGAACGCTTCCGTTCGATCGTGCTTTCCACAGCGAATGAAACGGATCGGAAAGATGCATATCGCGAGTTCCGCGGCCGTGACCCTGAAGTGAAATATATCCTCAAGAAACGCGGATTTCCTGTACCCGGTGAGGCGACTGGCGACAATTAAGCCGCTCATTGAGAGATATAAAAAGGGCGCGCTAGCCGAGAGGTTAGCGCGCCCTTTTCTTTGCTTGTCGTGGTTATCTAGAAACGAACACCAACTCCGGCTAGGACCTGATGCCGGTCGAGGTCAATGCCGATCGAGCTATTGTCCGAGAATAGTTCATCGTCATATTTCATGCTGCTATAGTTGGAATAGCGATATTCCAGTTTCACATAGCCCGGGCCGACTAATTGTTCGACACCGGCACCCACACGGAAACCGTCGATGGACTGCCCATCATCATAATCCAGTTCATAACCGTCATCTTCGGCGCGGTCCTGAAACCGCGATTCGACGCGGGTGTTAGTGTAACCACCTTTAGCATAGACCAAGGTACGCGGCGCGACCTGAACGCCCACACGGGCACCGAGATAAAGGTCACGATTGACGTTGATGCGATATCCAAACGGCGCAGCAACGTCTTCGCTGGTACTCTGCTTTCCGGTTGAGTCCATATATTCACCTTCGAGACCGACGACTACGCCGCCAAGATCGAAATCATAACCGACTGCTGCACCATAGGCGAAACCATCAACCGACTGGTCGATGCCGTTATCTTCAAAAATGCCGTCTTCGTCTGTGTCAATATCGACATCGCTGCCGGAACGAAGCTGGTCATAGCCGCCGAGAATTTCGATACGGGGACCGGAGAAGGGGGATTTCTCCTGTGCTTGCGCGGCTGCCGGTAGCAATATGCTGCCAGCAAGGAGAGAGTATACTAGGGGGGATTTCATATTTTACTCCACTTTGACTACTTAAAAAAATCTGCACAAAACACATGTACAGACATCGTGATGTCCAATTATTTGAACACGACCCCGATGCACAAATTTAACTGAACAAGGGGTGATATGGTTCCGTCGTTCGTCGCATATTTGCAATATGATGAAGATTGCCAGAATCTGTTGCATTTCCGCCACGCACCTGACAGGTTTTATATTGCAACTTTATAAGAGGAAATTGATGTCATGGTTATTAAAGCTCTACGCACCCCCGAAGAACGCTTCGCCAATATTCCTGACTTTGATTATGCTGCCCATTACGCAGAGGATTTGCCGGGTTACGAAGGGCTACGCGCGGCCTGGATTGACGAAGGGGCTAAGGACGCAGATCGCACCTTTCTCTGTTTGCATGGGGAACCAAGCTGGTCGTTCCTATATCGGCGGATGGTCCCGGTCTTTCTGGAGAGCGGTGCACGCGTTGTTGCGCCGGATTTCTTTGGTTTTGGCCGCTCCGACAAACCGACAGAGCTGGATGATTATACCTTTGATTTTCATCGTAATTATATTCTGGCGTTGGTCGAGCGGCTGGACCTGAAAAATATCACATTAGTAGTGCAGGATTGGGGTGGGGTCATCGGGCTAACATTGCCAGCCGATGAAGCTTTTAAGACGCGCCTGTCGCGTCTGATCGTTATGAATACGGGCCTTGGTTTAGGCCGCTCACCCGGCGATGGTTTTAACGCGTGGAAAGAATTTGCGCTCAACACGCCGGAATTCAAAACCGGCCAGATCATCGCCAGCGGTACTCCGCATCTGACCGAACAGGAAATCGCGGCCTATGACGCACCATTCCCGGACTCAAGCTATCAGGCCGGGGCACGAAAATTCCCGGCTCTTGTTCCTGTTTCACCGGAAATGGACGGTGTCGAGGTTAGTACTCAGGCTGCTGTTTTCTGGAAAGACGAGTGGCAGGGCGATACCTTCATGGCCATCGGTGATGCCGATCCTGTCCTCGGCCCACCCGTTATGCTCAAGCTACAAAAGCTCATCAATGGCTGTCCCGAACCGATGATGATCGAAGGCGGCGGCCATTTTGTTCAGGAATGGGGTGAGCCGATCGCCCGGACTGCGCTAAAATCCTTCGGAGACCTTTAACCGGTTTCGCGATTAAGCCGCCATTGCCGTTTTACTTGAACTACCGGTAAAGCGCGGTTTCATAGGCTGACTGGACACAATGGCCAGTGGCAGAGCTGTTTCGCAATGCGCGCATTCTGCACTAAACCGTCCAACATGCCAGTGTGACTTGCCGCATCCAGGGCAACGATTGACGATATCGAGATGATACATCGGCTGATATCCGCGTTGTAGCACTGGCGCCTGTTGTGGATTGCTAGATTCGGCCAATACGTCTTGAGGACGGTTGACGAATGATCTTGGAGATAAATACATCTTTCTTCCTTCTCTTTGCTGCCAAATTCACTACGCATGACTTTAGGGTTCGTTACTGAATTCACGGTGAACCGTTTGTTACCGTCGATGAAGTGTTAGGCGCTTATAAGAAACAATATAGGATTTTTCCGACATCGATGCGTGACATACCGCACATTCATCCTCAAGCTGTTGAAACACACTGCAAAAAAAATGCTAAAAAAGTTGTGGGAAACAGCCGAATATTAACAGACATCCTTAAAAATCTGCCAAATCAGATTGCTCGAGAGGCCCCTTGAGTATTCGCGCGAGAGTCGCAAGCCATCTAGCTATTCTACATTGGCAACGTTATATTTCAGTGCTTCCGCTTTTGTGAGGCACCGGCGAGTGGATTGATCAGAGCCATCTGTTTTTACTGCCTTTTGCTTATACATAATGTCCGTCAGCAGTTTGCGTGACACGCCCATCCGGATCAAAAAGTCATTATCTTCCGTGGCGAGCAGGGCGCTTTCCTGTTCCACTTCTCCGATAAGTTCGACCGTGGAATCTGTGCCCATTTCAATGCTGTAATTAATCGCGTTACGATCTCCAGTCATGGTGAACATGTGGACCATGAAATCACCATCTGCCTCGATGATCCGCGCCCGACCGCCCATGAAGACGAAATTACACGCGCTGAAACACGTCCACCCCGCTGGGATACGAGTGATCAATGCACCGCCCTCTTCGCGGATAATTCGTCCCGCTTCATTGCCAGCGCGGGCGTGGCCTCCGGGTGAGCGTAGCCAGATTTCGGTAATTTCGGGATTGGCTGCGAGCGCCTTCTTCAAACGTTCCGGCAGGCCGAGATCGACAACTCCTTCAGCAAAAAGCACAGTCGTGCCGTTTGTTTTAACCGGGGTGAGGACCATTTCTTTATAGCTGGTCCAGTTGGGTTGAGCGGGACAGGTAGGATTTTGCGCGTCGGTCGTCCGGTTCTCATCGGGCAATGTGTTCCCCTGAATAGCCAGCGTTGCCGTTAGCAAAATCAAGGATTTATAAATATTCTTCATCGCTGTTCTCTCTATCCCGTATCGACACAACATAATCTAAAGCCAAATTTCCTACAAGAAGTGCTATTTTGCACAGACAGATAAAAAAGGTCGACTTATGTCATGCATTAATCGTGATGGTTCGAGCTACATAACACAGGTCAAGGTTGCAGCGCCTGCGGTTTGAAGCTAGCAAATTCGGGAATGGAGGCGATCAAATGGCAAAACGGATAGAAAGCATGATTCATGCGCTGGTAACGGCTTGCTTGATGACCAGCGTGGGGTCGCCTGCTTTCTCACAGGAGCAGAGCGGATCAAGCGTGGACCGGGCCTATGCGGCTCCTGTTGCTGCGGAACCGGCGCTGCCGGCGCTACCGCCAACGCCGATATTAAGTCAGAAGGGTTATCCCGACTGCCGTGAGGATTTTCAAAAAATCGCAGCACCTTTTGATAAGGCCAAAGAGACTAATCGCTGCACCGTCTTACTGGATCGCTATTATTCAGAAGTGCTGACCCCGTTCCGGCAAAAAATGATCGATCACCAAAACCAACTATCGGCTGTTTATACCAGACAGGTTGCTGGACAGATGAAATATTCGGCAAAAAGTCGGGATGATTTTTACGCTGTGGTGAAACAGGAGCATGCCGCTTCGGATCCCGATGGTGCTCATTTGGCCGACTATCGCATGTTGGAGTCGCGCTATCAGCAAGACCGTAGTTATTTACAGGATCGTTTCTGCTTTAATACCGGATGTGGCGGTTATCAGGTGCCAGAATATGTTTCCAAGGATGACGAAGCCAAAAAAGATAAGACAGACAAGAAAGACGGTGCTGTTAAAAGTGCCAAAAAATCCAGCGGTTCGCAAAAATGCAAGAAGGCCAAGCGGCGCGGCGGCGTGCTTGGCGGAATTTTGGGCGGAGTGGCCGGTAATGCCGCTGGTCTTGGAACAATCGGAACTTTGATTTCCAGCGGCGTAGGTGCGGTGCTCGTCGGTGAAATTGCCTGTCAGTTGACTCAGGAAGAACAGATAGAAGCGGCGGAGGCCACGGTTGCAGTGACCGAGAAAGAAGAAGTCGGTGCTACAGCCACATGGAAAAGCCCGACGCGCGCCGGCGTTTCCGGATCATCGACCGTGACTGCAATGAACACGCAACCTAACGGACGTAAATGTCTCAACATAACGGATGTCGCGATTATCGATGGTAAAGAAACGCGGGTATCGAAACAGATGTGCCGCGGGCAGGATGATGAGGGTTATACGATTCTCGCCTAGTTCGGGCGCTTTATGCCAGATCGGCCTTGATGAAATCGGCTGCCCGTTCACCGATCATGATGCTGGGCGCATTGGTGTTGCCGCTGATAATTTCCGGCATGATCGATGCGTCAGCAATATATAGTCCGTCCAACCCTTTGAATTTTAGACGGCTATCGACCACTGCATCGTCGTCGCTGCCCATGCGGCAGGTGCCCACGGGATGATAGACCGTGTCGGCACGCGCACGGATGAGCGCATCAAGTGCGTCATTATTGCTCATATCGATGGGATGGCGATTGGTCGGTTTGAAATCGGTCAGCGGCAGCGCGTCCATGATCCGCTGCATATGGCGGACACCGCTACGCAACGTTGCAATATCGCGATCATCATCAAGAAAATTTGGGTCAATGGCGGGTGGGGCAGTGGGATCTGCGTTGTTGAGCCGCACTGTGCCTTTACTATGCGGACGTAAGACGCATGCATGGCAGCTAAAGCCATGTCCTTTGACTTGTTCACGGCCATGATCTTCCAGCATGGCGGGCACGAAATGATATTGAATATCCGGTGCTGGTAGGTCGGGGCCGGAGCTCCAGAATCCACCTGCCTCGGCATATGGCGTGGTCATGATACCAGTACGTTTCATCCGGTGTTCGATGATCGCCTTGCCCATGCGGAAAGTCCCTTGCAGGGAGTCGCCGATGAGTTCTTTCGATTCCGTTTTATAACCGGATACAAAATCAATATGGTCTTTCAGATTTGCTCCTACTTCCGGCTTGTCGGCAACTATATCGATGCCCTTGTCCTTGAGGTGTGCTTCGGGACCGATGCCGGATAGTTGCAGGATCTGCGGTGTTCCAAATGCGCCTGCGGAAAGGACAACTGCAGCCTTTGCAGACAGTTTTTCCCGTTTGCGACCGCGCTGTATTTGAACGCCGGTCACCCGGCCATCCTCGACAATCAACTTTTCAACCAATGATTTGGTCTTAATGTCTAGATTCTGTCTATTGCGCGCAGGTTCAATATAGGCACGGGCTGCAGTCCAGCGTTCCCCGTCTTTCTGGGTGACCTGATAAATGCCCATGCCCTCCTGTTTCGCGCCGTTAAAATCATCGATTATGGGAATTTGCAGGTTTCGGGCGGCTTCAATAAAGGCAATACTACCGGGATTCAGCCATTTTTGGTCAGATACGGATAGAGGGCCGTCACCGCCATGAAAACCATCTCCGCCGCGTGTGTTGCTTTCGGATCGCTTGAAATAGGGGAGGACATCGTCATAGCTCCACCCATCGCAGCCCAAAGCTGACCAGTTGTCATAGTCCCATTTATTGCCGCGAATATAGAGCATCGCGTTAATCGCACTGGACCCGCCAAGGCCGCGGCCGCGCGGTTGATAGCCAATGCGGCCGTTTAAACCTTTCTGCGGGACTGTATCAAATTTCCAGTTGGCATTTTTGGGCAAGAACGGCATCATTCCGGGGGTTTTGACCAGAAAATTATTATTATTGCCGCCAGCCTCGATTAAGCAGACCGAACGTTTTCCATCTTCGCTTAACCGTCCGGCAACCGCGCTGCCAGCTGATCCGCCGCCGATGACGATGATGTCATATTCTGCCATTTTTCTCTCTCCTGCTTTGCCCAGCGTGCCTTTATGGCTTCGCTGCTGTCTCGAGAGCCGTCATGGCTCCACCCGGGCGGTTTGATCAGATAATTTAATTTGTAGCGCCAGGGGGCGGACCATAAATCTTTGGCGATACCGATCCACTCGTGAAAGGCGGCCCAAAAAATATTATGATTGGTCAGGTTTTTGACTATTCCATATTTGATTATCTCGTCCGCCGTTTCGGGTTCAAACGTCCCGAACATTTTGTCCCAGGTTATGAAAACTCCGGCATAGTTGCGGTCTAGATAACGCGCGTTGGTCGCATGGTGAACGCGGTGGTGCGAGGGCGTGTTCATCACCGCTTCAAACCAGCTGGGCATCCGGTCAATCGCTTCAGTATGTATCCAATATTGATAGACAAGATTGAGCCCTGCGAGAAAGAAGATCAAAGCGGGTGGAAAGCCTAAAAAGAATAGCGGCATGCGGAACAGGAAACTAAGCGCGAAAAACCCGGTCCAGGTCTGTCGCAGTGCGGTCGTCAGATTATAATGCTGGCTGCTATGGTGGATGACATGCGCGGCCCAGAACCAGCGAACGCGATGAGCGGTGCGGTGAAACCAATAATAGGCGAAATCGTCGAGGATGAACGCAACGGGCAAAAGCCATAACGCGTTGGTCCAACTGACTTGGAAATCAAACAGCCGTTGATCATATGCCCACAGAGAAACAGCAAATACTATGCTTGCGGTGAGAGCGCCCGCGACGATACTTCCAGTACCGAGCAACAATGATGTGATGGCGTCTCTGGTTTCGTAGCGGATACGCCTATTCTTCCGGCTCCATAGCCATTCGCCCGCGACAGTTGCCACGAAAAAAGGAATCGCCCAAAGGGTCGGGGAAGGAAAACTCTCCATTCCCCAGTATTTACATGAATGTTAGTTGCTGTCTAGGCTATCTTCATTGGGGCCCCGCCAGCGCCTCGACCATCGCACGTACAGGCGTGATGTCGTAGCCAGCGTTGCCAGCAAGACGGGCAATTTCGTCAGGTGCCATGCCTTTTTTTGCTTGCGCCAGCGACCAAAGCAAGGTCGAGCGGGTGCCCGACCGGCAATAGGCTAATATCTTGCCTTTTGAGCTATCAAGGGCATTGATCATCGCTTCGACTTGCGGTGCAGAAAATCCGCTATGGGTGATCGGAATGCTGATATAATCCATACCAGCTGCTTTGGCCGCTGCTTCAATATCAGCGCTCTGCGGTGCACTGGGTTCCTCGCCATCCGGGCGATTATTGACGATCAGTGTTACACCATCGGCTTGGGCAGCTTTGATATCCTCTAGAGAGATTTGAGGGGATACGCTGATTTTTTCGTTTATGGAGCGGAACATGGGTTGGACTTCCTTGTCTTTGGCCTCGATTACAGAATCTTGAGCGGATTCTTGAGCGCAGGCGGTTAATGTCAAAGCGGCAATGGGAATGATGGGCGAAAACATCGTTTTCATATCCACTATTCCGCTTCGGTGGCTGAACATATGCTGGCATATTCGATGCAATCTTCAAACTCTGCAAGAGCTTTGACAGTTTCCGGGCTGTCAGCAAATTGCAGGCGCAGTTTTTCAAGCTGCTTGTCTGTTCCCGAACAGAGCTTCTTTATCTGTGCGGTGAGAAATTTCCTACGCGCTTCATCATAGCCCGGTTCGCCACGAAAATGATCGCAGCCCTGACGCTCTACAATGAAATTGCGCGCTGCAGGAGCTATAGCGGCGTCGCGGGATTCGTTGAAATTATCGGTCCACGGTGTGAGAGTCTTTTGTGGAGAGCAGGCTGTAAGCAAAAGCATCGGGATAACGGAGAGCGCAAATTTGTTCATGCGCTTTCTTCCCGAGCTTCGGTGACATTTTGAATGACAGCAAGAAATGGATCGCCATATTTTTCAAGTTTGGCCGCACCGATGCCGGGAAGCTCAGCCAGCGCCGATAGGCTGTGCGGTTTGAAACCGGTCATATCGCGCAGGACACTGTCATGAAAAATAACATAAGGCGGCACACCCTGTTCTTTGGCGAGTTCCATACGTTTAGCGCGCAAGGCATCAAATAAGGGATCTCCGACTGGATTGGGAGATGCGCCATCACGCCGCTTTTTGCGCTCTCGCACAGGCGGTTCAACAATATCTACCTCGGCTTCGCCTTTCAAAATGGCGCGGGCTTCGGGGCCAAACATCAGTCCGCCATGTTTGGTATTGCGGAGCGCGTCGCGCAGCAACAATGACCGTGATATCGGTTTGATAAGCTGTGCTTCTTCTGCATCAACAATGTCAAAAACGGAAAGTTGGTCATGTCCGCGGGACAGGACTTTATCTTCTCGCTTACCAGTTAGGACCGCTTCCAAATGTCCGACACCAAAGCTTTGGCCCGTGCGATAGACAGCAGACAGGAATTTTCGGGCCAATTCGGTGACATTGCGTGTGATCGGTGCGTTCAGACAATTATCGCAATTGCCGCAGCTCTGCGGCGGCTTTTCACCAAAATGTTTGAGCAGGATCGCGCGGCGACATCCCGCTGCTTCGACCAAGCCGCCCAGCGCTGCTAGTCTTGTTCGTTCGCTGCCAAGGCGTGCCTCGTCCACTTCAGACAATCTTTGCCGTGCCCGTGCAAAATCTTCTGCGCCCCAAAACATATGGGCTTCAGCCGGGTCGCCATCGCGGCCTGCGCGGCCGGTTTCCTGATAATAAGCCTCAATGGATTTGGGCAGTCCGGCATGAGCAACGAAGCGGACATCCGGTTTGTCGATACCCATCCCAAAGGCGATGGTCGCAACCATGACCATATCTTCGGATGCGACAAAATCAGCTTGATTGCGCTGACGTACCTCGGAGGGCAGACCGGCATGATAGGCGCGGGCGCTGCGGCCGGTGCGTGCTATCTGATCTGCCATTTTCTCAGTAGCATTGCGGGTTGGTGCATAAATGATGCCGGGGCCGGGTACGCGCTGAATCAGATCAGCAATTTGTGCGGTCAGGCCTTTACGTGGGGAAATATTATACCGGATATTGGGTCGATCAAAACCAGCGATAATCAGGCCGTCTTGTTCAATGCCAAGCTGCACCAATATGTCATCGCGCGTGTGCGCATCTGCGGTAGCGGTTAGCGCAAGGCGCGGTACATCACCAAAATGGTCGAGGAGCGGGCGTAGCAACCGATAATCAGGCCTGAAGTCATGCCCCCATTCTGAAACGCAATGCGCCTCATCAATGGCAAAGAGCGAGATTTTGGTCTGTTCAAGCAGTTCACGAAAATGCTGTCCAGAAGCGCGCTCCGGTGCGGCGTAGAGCAAGTCTAACTCACCCGCTTTTAGCCGCGCGATTGTCTCGGCTCTATTATCGTCGGCAGAGGTCAGCGTTGCAGCGCGAATGCCGACGGCTTCGGCGCTACGCAGTTGATCGTGCATGAGCGCGATCAGCGGCGAAATCACTACAACCGTGCCTTCATTTGCTATGGACGGCAGTTGGTAGCACAGCGACTTGCCGGCACCGGTCGGCATAACCGCCAACGTGTTTTGATGCGCCATGACCCGTGATAGAACCTCATCCTGCACCCCGCGAAAAGCATTAAACCCGAAGGTTGATTTTAGCAGGGGCAGGAGATTCTCGATCATCGGGCTTTCCTACCCAGCAGATGGACCGAACGAAACCGTTAAAGTGGAATTATTTGATTTTGTGACGTGTTGGCTTACCAGACCCGAACGCGCTCTTCCGGTGCGAGATAAAGCTTCTGTCCTTCGTTCACTTCAAAAGCAGGATACCAGCGATCGAGATTGCGGACGACCCAAGCGCGCTGCACGGACGGTGCGTGCGGATCAGTTAGTAAGCGATTCGCTAGATTCTCCTCACGGTAGTTGCGACGCCACACTTGCGCCCAGCCGAGGAAGAAACGCTGATCGCCAGATAGGCCGCCAAGCACTGGGGCTTCTTTACCGTTAAGTGATTTGCGATAGGCATCATAGGCTATGGTGAGACCGGCCAGATCGCCGATATTTTCGCCCAAGGTAAATTCGCCCTTCACAAATTGCCCGGGTAGCGCTTCATAAGCATCATATTGAGCGATGAGCGCTTTGCCCGCTTTGTCAAAAGCCGCGACATCTTCTTTTATCCACCAGTCATTTAATGCACCATTTTCATCGTATTTTGCGCCTTGGTCATCAAAATGATGGCTGATCTCATGTCCGATTACCGCACCGATCCCGCCATAATTAAGGGCAGGGTCTGCATTGGGATCAAAAAATGGCGGCTGCAGAATTGCGGCGGGGAATACGACTTCCATCATGCCGAAATTGGCATAGGCATTCACTGTTTGTGGCAACATGCCCCATTCCCATTTGCGGATCGGGCCGCCGAGCTTTCCGATTTCATACTCATGCGAGAAATTGCGACCGCGCAGCTCGTTACCAAATGCATCATCGGCGGTGATTTCAAGATTGGAATAGTCCCGCCATTTATCCGTATAGCCAACTTTTACCGTGAAATTGGCCAGTTTTTTCTGGGCCCGCTTTTTGGTTTCGTCCTGCATCCATTCGAGTTTGTTAATGCGTTCACCCATGGCATCCATGACATTGGCAACCAGAGCGTTGATCGATTTCTTATATTCTGCAGGGAAATATTTCGCCGCATATTCTTTGCCCACTTCCTCGCCCAGTACGCCTTCGGTAAATCCAACGGCGCGTTTCCACCGGACTTCCTGCTCGGGCGTTCCTCCCAAAATTGTCTGGTAGAAACTGAAATGCTGCTGATCGACGGATTTGGGCAGAACATCTGCATAGCTGTCGAGCGAACGAACGATCAGTTGGTCCTTCAATACCACGATATCCGTTGCTGCAATAAGATCTGATATGCCTTTTATCGCGCTTGGTTGAGCTACGATCAATTCCGCAGATTTGCTGACGCCCACACCATCAAGATAGGCAATCATGTTAAAATCAGGCGTTGTTTTTGCGAGCGCCCCGTTCGCCATTTTGTTGTAGGTTTTAATCGCATCGGACGAATCTTCGCGTGTCCAGTGGACAGCGGCTATTTTGGTTTCATAAGCTAATATTGCATCAGCGCGGGCTTGAGCATCCGAACCGCCAGCCAGCGTCAGCATCGCGGCAAGGTGTTTGCGATAGGCGTCCCGGACTTTGACTAAGCGCTCTTCATTGGAGAGATAATAATCACGATCAGGCATGCCAAGACCGGCTTGCCCCATTTTATAGATATAGCTGGTGGGCTTGCGATCATCCTGATCAATATATCCTGCAAAAGGACCATTAATCCCGTTCCGGTCTGCTTTTGCAACCAGCGCGGCATAATCAGCTTTGTCGGTCAACGCGGCGATCTGGTCGAGCCATGGCTTGATTGGAGTCATGCCCTTTTTTTCGATCGCCGCCTCGTCCATAAAGCTGGTGAAAGCGCGGCCGATCTTCGAATCGGAATTGTCTTTCGCGCCCTCCAATATTTCCTTCACGCGCTCTTGCGAAAGATCGCCAAGCGCGGTGAACATCCCGTAGTTGGATTTGTCGGAAGGTATTTTGGTATTTTGGGCCCATTTGCCGTTGGCATAATCATAGAAATCATCCCCCGCTGCGACGCTTTTATCCATGCCGTCCTGATCAAAGCCAAAGGCACCGATTTGAGCCGTCGGTGGCGTGCTTGCAGCCGTCGAGCAGGCGCCAAGTGATAAAGGCAGCAAAGCGCAGGATAGAGCAAGAGCGATGCGGTGATGAGCTTTAATAGACATGGTGGGGTGTTCTTTCGTTCAGAATATTATGGAGTCGTGTTTGTATGAATATGTTCAAACTACACAAATAGTATCATTCTTAACGATATACAATTTTTGCGGACATGTAAGTTGATAATAACTTCGATAAGTTCACTACACTGCACCTCGACCTTCACCCTCCGTCGCAACGCTTCAAGGGCAAAGGACTATTCAGTGAATAATTCGGTATTGGTCGATAGCATAGCACGTGCTTTGCTTATCTAAGGGGGCGTTTTCGGCGGATTTGCTAGTTTCTGAGCGGAAGCCTGTTTTCATTCATAGCCTGCTCGCTGTTATTGTTGAGCGCCCGATTAAATTCGCTTCGAAATTCGGCTCTCGGCTGATCACGCGGTACATCTAGATTGCCAGCGGCAATTGCCCTTAATATGGCAAGTCGTTCCCGTACAGTTGTTGCGACACAGGCCGTGTCCTGGCAAATATCGCGCACTTGGGTTCGCCATATACGCTGTTGCTTGCGGAGCCGACTACTATTGGGGCCAGCAGCGGCCATGGCCTTGCTATAGACAGTCGATAATGTCCGATCGAGTTTTGCAAGGTCGGGTGTGTTGCAGATAAGAAATTCGACTCTCTGTGATGCTTTCGCACAATTAAAACTAGGACCCTCGGGTGTAGTCGGTCTGGAAACTTCCGGTTTTGGAGCCGGTTCCGGAGCAGGTTCAGCTTCCGGTTTAATTATTTCCACTTTATCGACTGGTTCTTCGGGCCTTTCAAGAGGCCCTGCCGCGCGGACTGGCTCTTTTGTGTCCATAAGGTTCCAGATCAATAAGGCTGCAACCATTGCCACGGCCAGAGCTGCACCGGCAACTATTAATGCCCAATTGGTTTTTGGCTTCTCCGGTTCCCAGTCTTCATATTCCTCTGTGACTGGTTCTGGTTCCAGCGCTTCTGGTTTTATACGTACTGCAGTTGGTGCGGCTATATCCGCCTCTTCATCACTGCTATGTTCAATCAGATCATCAACCGTCATCGTTTTCTGAACCGTGCCCGCAAGTTGATGCGCCTTCGCAGCCACCCGTTCGATCGTGCCTTCGCGTTGCTCCAGCCAGTCAATCCACTGGGAACTTGCAAGATGATAGGCCAGTTCATCCGGAGCCAGCTCTTCCAGCCGCATGGGAATAATCGCCTTGTGCGATGAATCGGCAAGGATAAGCTCGCGCTTTACATGCGGGCTTTTGTCGGACCGGCTACAAAATAGTAGCAAGGTGGCACAGCTTTCATCGATAGCGCGTTTGATCGCCATGTCGAATGCTTCGCTGGGTTCGACGTCACGCGGTGCGAGCCAGCAGGTGACGCCATATTTGGCAAGTGATTTTTCCAGTTCCAGCGCAACCGGCAATTTGCTGGAGTGATGACTTATGAACAGCTGTGTCGCCGGTTTTTGTCCCATATTTGCCCCGTCCCTTATTGTGGTCCTGAATAAGATACGCACCCTATCAGCAAGTTAGTGACTAAAGGCATAATTTGCGGCAATTGTAAAATTTATCTAGGGAGATCAGATGGCACAAAGCGTAAAGCAAACAAAGAAAGCGATCGATAATGGCAATTTATTGCTCGCTTATGATCTGGCCCGGGTTGCTATTGACGGGGGGGATACATCCGTCGAACTGCGCCATCTTTTGGTGTTAACTTTAGCGCGCATGGGCGACGCGCAGCGGGCGATGGAGCTTTTTCAGGAATATGGATTGCATGGTTCGGCCAATGCCCATCATAGATCTCTGGCCGCACGGATATTGAAGGATGCAGCGCTAGCGCTCCCGTTGGGACAGGATCGCGATGAGGCGCTTTCAGCAGCCTACAGTGCGTATGCGGAAATTTACGAGGTTAGCGGCGATGCATATCCTGGTATAAATGCGGCAAGCCTTGCGCTTTTGAGTGGGCGCAAAGAACAGGCGCGGGCGCTTGCCTCGTCGATTATTGCTCTGGATGAAATTTCAAATCCCAAAGATTATTATGATGGAGCTACGCTGGCTGAAGCTTTATTGATCAATGGCCGGGTGGAGGAAGCCACAGTGGCATTGTCCATGGCAAGCGGGTTGCCGGATGCCAATAGCGGTGCAAAGTCCAGTACCAGCCGGCAATTATCGCAAATTGCCAAAATTTTAAAACTTGACGTGGATAAACAAAATGCATTGCTTGCCCCGATTGTGCCGCCCACGGTCATCCATTATTGCGGTCATATGTTTCTGGAAGGCGCCCCGACGGAGGCATTGCTGAGGCAACGGATCGATCAATTTCTAGACGGTCAGGACGTTGAGTTTGCTTATGGTTCATTGGCGGCCGGCGCAGATATATTGGTTGCCGAAGCAATAGTTGCCCGTGGTGGGGAATTGCATGTGACGTTCCCCTTTGTGAAGGCCGATTTTATTGAACAGTCGGTTATTCCGGCCGGAGTTGGTTGGATCGAGCGATTTGAAAAATGCCTTGATGCCGCCACTAGCGTGCATTTTGCGACGGAAATGAACTATGTTGGAGATCCATCGCAGTTTGGCTATGCGAGCAAAGTTGCGATGGGCATGGCGAAATTACGTGCACAATATCTTGGTACTTCTCTCCAGCAATTGGCGCTGTGGGACGGTGTAGCGTCGACAGGGCCTGCAGGGACCGGTGCCGATGTAGAGGTGTGGAAATCCTATGGCTATTCGTCTGCAATTATCGCTCCAGAGGGAGTTGATCGCAATTTGCTCCGAGCACAGGTCCCGGAGGTCGATCAACATAAGCGCGGTTTGGCGGCATTTCTATTTACTGATTTTCCCGGATTCTCGAAATTACCAGAGGCGGCACTTCCGGCATTTTGGCAAGGCGTGATGGGTAATATGGCCAATGTTCTGAACGAATATCCGGATCAAATATTGGCGAAAAATAGTTGGGGCGATGCGGTTTTAGCGATCATGCCGGATGCTCCGGTTGCTGCTAAAATTGCTTTGGCTTTACAAGAGGCTTTGCGGGATTTTGACTATAGCTTACTTGGATTTTCAGAGAGCAGCGGGATGCGGATCGGCGTGCATTTTGGCCCTGCTTACCAGACAGAGGACCTGATCACTGGCAGGACCACGTTCTACGGAACCGAAGTTTCCCGTGCCGCACGAATTGAGCCCGTCACACCGCCGGGCGCAGTGTTTGTAACAGAGCCTTTCGCCGCTATCCTTGTTCTGGAAGCATCGGATCGATTCAAATGCCGCTATGTCGGTAATGTCGAATTTGCCAAAGGCTATGGGACATATCCGATCTACCGCCTGATGGCAGTATAGCCTGAATGATAGTTTAAGAGCGGCCAAATGGCAGGCGTATCCTGTCGAAGAGTAATGCTTGGCACAGTCCAAGCGCAGCAAACACCAATAGCCCAAGTTCCGTTCTACCGCCGAACGGCGTTGTTTTGCGTTGCCATTGATATAGCTGAATTTTCGTTATCAGCACGCCTGCCATTATTTCTGATTACTGCTCATTCTGCATGTGTAAGGATAGGTAGGGCGGCAAGCCCAAGAATTAAGCCAAGGCTTTTCAGATTATACTCTGCAACAACGAAGATTGATGCCTCGATGTTATAATGACAGCATTCCACGTAATAATATTACAGGAATCGCACTTTTTGCATTAATTGCAAGTCAATTGCAAAAACAGAACTCGCGAATGCAGCATTTCGTATTGCAACTTATTATTGAGCCACCTTACTGGATCGACATCCTCCCTGAGTATTTAACGGAGTCTCATTATGAATAAGTTTTCTTCTATTATCCTTGCTGCTTCAGCGCTTTCTTTAACTGCTCCTGCAGCCTTTGCCGCCGACGCCGAACGTAACGACCGTCTCTATGACGTTTCCGGTTCAAGCGTTGCAAGAATCAACCGTGTTGCTGAAGACGGCGATGTGTTGATTATTTATAAAGGTAAAGTACGCCGCATTCAGGCGGAAACATTGTCTAAAACTGATGGCAAATTGATGACATCATTGACGAAAAAAGAACTGCGTCACTTGGACTAAATGGCGTCAATCAATGACTGACGCCATTTAGTTATGGCGGCACTAAAAACCGGCGCACCTTCTCGTGTGCCGGTTTTTATATAAGTGGTTCCGCGGCAGCAAGATCTTCGGGCGTGTTCAAATTAGTAAATGCGCGCTCATCATGCCATGTAATCAATTGGGCACCGCATTGCCGGACCAGCCAGTGCAGCGACGGCGATTTCTTGCCTTGCTGATGCGTTTCGCGAATATCGTTGATGGTGTCGCAGCGCCAATAACCAAAAACCGGATGCAATCGTTTCGGGCTTTGTGCAACGGCACACCCTGGAACGGCAGTCAGCCGAGAGATCAAATTATCTGGCGCAAATGGTGCATCGACAGGTATTGTGATAAAAGCTTTCGCTTCGGGACATAGTTTCGGCAGTTGAGCAGCGATTGTGAAAATTGCGCCAACAGGGCCACTGGCTGCGTTTGGATTATCGGCGATAATGCCTAACCCGGTGTCAAAATCACTCTGTGCCGATAACCAAATCTGATCAACCAAGGGCTTATATCGTTCAATTGCCCGATCGATGAGCCGCTGGCCACCGAGTTTGATCGTCGCTTTTTCCTGTCCCATCCGGCGGGATTGGCCACCAGCCAATATAATCAGACAGGCGGGGGGATTGTTGTTCATTTTTTGTGGCTCCGGCAGAGAATTGCTCTGCACTATTCTGACCTTAGCTGCCGACCCTGTCTAGCAATTCCCCAATTAAATCAGTCGGCTGAGATTTCCCGGTCAAAGCCTCTGCCATTTGCTCTTGTCGCGCTGCTTGCTTTAACTCGGACTTCATGTTTTGTGCGAAAAGGTTGCGATTGGGCGCTCGGGTGTCACGAACAGTCGTGGCAGAGGCCCATTGCTTGCCAGCAACATTTCTAAAATCGCTTGGCTTTCCGCTTGGATAGATGAATCCGTTTATTGGATAAGTGGTGCTGCCAAGCGCTCCAATCGGTGCGTACCAGATTTTGACTTGGCTCCAGTCGCCATTATCCGAAACATCTACAGCGGCGACATTGCGCTCTATCTGTCCACGGCGCCCGTTGATCGGAGACCAATTGGCATGGCTCAACAAAATATGGCGATCGCCGAGAATCCGGCTGACAACTGCGACATGGCCAAGTTCCATATTGCCGTGACTCTTGAGTGACATGACAGCACCGACTTGTGGAATATTTCCGCGTTCATAAGCAAAGCGTGCTTGACGCCACCATGTGTGGGCGTCGCCGTAAATCTGGATACCACTGAGTTCGCGGGCATAGGGAACGCATTGTAAATATTCGGACGGTGAATTGTCCTCTGCGCGAGCAATCGCGGGAAAGAATATCGCTTGTAGAACGAGCAAAATCGGAACGATTGAACTTCCCAGAGTTCGAAAGAGCTTTATTCTGTCGTTTTCGGTGCGCATTTCCATGCAGCTACATTAGAGATGAGACACAAATTGACCGCTAAAATATATGGTTAACACTTGGTAATAGTTCCTTCGGCGACTTGGAAATGCAGGGCCCCGTCGGGAACATCTTTAAATAATTCCGGTTCGGTTCCTGTTAGCCAGACTTGACCGCCTTTTTCCGCAAGCTTGCTAAATAGTGCTGCGCGGCGTCTGGGATCAAGATGCGCAGCCACTTCATCAAGCAACAATATGGGGCGGCTTCCTCTTTTTTCAGCGATTAGGTCAGCGTGGGCGAGAATGATTGAAAAAAGCAGGGCCTTTTGCTCTCCGGTCGAGCATTTTTCCGCAGCTTGCCCCTTTGTGCCATGAAAGACGGTCATGTCGGCGCGATGTGGACCTTTCAGTGTTCGCCCTGCGGCCCGGTCAGCTTGGCGATTTACTCGCAAGGCTTGTTGCAGCGCATTTTCGCTGCGCAGGTCATTATCGTCGAGCTTTAGTTTGGCTGCCGCAAACAGCCCGTCATCGGTAATTTTTAGCCTGATATTCAGGGCCTCTGTAATACGAACGCGGGCCTCTGCGACAGCGGCTCCAAAGCTTGCTAGCTGTCCGTCCAGTGCATCCAGCCATTCGGTATCAGGCATATATTCATCAGCTAAAAGCCGGTTGCGTTCTCGTCTTGCAGCATCATAGCGCGCGCAATTACGTGCGTGATTGGGCTCCAATGCTGTCACCAACCGATCGAGAAAATTCCGTCGTCCCGATGCCCCCTCCATGAATAGACGGTCCATTGCCGGAGTTAGCCACAGAATCGAAAGCCATTGTGCCAAATCATTGGTCGGCACAGCTGCGCCGTTGACACGGGTTTTCCGGCGTTCGGGATATTCTGCGCTTGTGCCGGTACCCAGTTGGACATCTCCAAGCTCGGCCGCCACTGCAAAATCGCCGTCGCTATTTTCATAAGAAATATCCTTAAGCGCAGCTCGCCGCAATCCGCGTCCGGGAGAGAGTAGCGATACGGCCTCTAAGATATTGGTCTTGCCGGCGCCGTTTTCTCCGCTCAGCACTATAAAGCCGGGCGCGACTTCCAAACGCAGTTGCGGATAGTTTCGAAAATTTTGTAAAGTGAGCCGGGAGATGGTCATATCAGTCTGTTATCTCTAGCCTCGGCGCGTTTGGATGAGAAGAAAATTCGCTATCCTATGCAAGGCTGTTCATTTTTCATTCATCAAATGCCATAAGTTAGGGAAATTTCCCAAAAAGTGGTTTTGAATTATTGAAGGCAGCAGGTTGGTCTACGTTAAACTATTGAAAAATATATATTTATAAAACTGGCACGGCCTGTGCAATGCATCGATCATCTTCGCAAATACAAACGCGAAACCCAAATTTAAAAGGAAATTAAAATGTTCTCGAATGTATCAAATAGCATCGCCGCCGCTTTCGCCGCCATTATTTCTGCCACCATGTTCATCGGTGCCAGCGTTGGGCCAGCGATCAACAGTGCCGGTTCTCTTATAATTTAAATCTTATTTCAAAACTCTGAAAGGAAATCTCATGACCTACAATATCAAAAGCAATCTTCTCGCTGGTTTCGCAGCCCTTTTCTCGGCTACGCTTTTCATCAGCGCGAGTATCGCGCCTGCTGTCAACAACGCCGGTTCAATGGTGATCTGATGACAGGTAATAACAAGCGCGCAAGTTCCACGCCATCAAGCTGGCCCGAACCTATTTCTTCATCCAAAAGGACGAATAACCCAATGAAAAATCAACTGCATCTCGACAAAGCCAATGGTAAAATTATGGGCGTATGTTCCGGTCTTGCCAATTGGAGCGGTATGGATACCAATATTCTGCGCATCATTTTTGTTCTTGCGACGATTTTTGGTTTTGGTTCTGCAATTATTGTCTATCTCGCCATCGGCCTAATCGTAGATTAATTGCACATTAGTTATCGCTTAGATGATATAACATATAGAAAACATTGAATATTAAACATAGACCGTTCCAATGAACCGGTGTACTTAAGGCGATATAGCCATTCAGTAATTTCTTGGAGCGTGGATGTCCGGCCATCACCATCATAGCGGGCATGCCCACCACAGCCATCATGACCGGCATGGCGCTCATGGGCATATGCCGACCGATTTTAGCCGTGCGTTTGCATTCGGCATTATGCTCAACATTATCTACATCGTCGTCGAAGTCGCTTATGGCTTGGCTTCCGGTTCGATGGCTTTGCTTGCAGATGCCGGACATAATCTGTCCGACGTATTAGGACTGGCTGTAGCATGGGCGGGCGCAGCGCTTTCAAAAAGGCCGCCAAGCAAACAATTTACCTATGGTCTTGGTGGATCATCCATATTGGCAGCACTGCTTAATGCGCTGTTCCTGTTGGTTGCGTGCGGTGCGATTGCATGGGAAGCCATAGGAAGGTTTAACGCTCCTAATGAAGTGGCATCAACTACGGTCATTGTCGTTGCATCGCTCGGCATCGCGATTAATTTTGGTACGGCTATGCTGTTCATGCGGGGACAGAAAGAAGACATTAACATTCGCGGAGCATTTTTGCATATGATGGCTGATGCTGCGGTTTCCGCAGGTGTCGTCATCGGCGCTATCGCAATTTATTACACAGATTATAATTGGATCGACCCATTAAGTAGTTTGTTGATCGTTGCTCTTATATTCTGGAGCACGTGGTCGCTCTTATTAGAAGCGGTGCGGATGTCCCTGGCGGGAGTTCCGCGCGATATTAATGTTGAAGAAGTATTGGAAGCATTGTCAGATATGCCGGGCGTGGAAACGGTGCATGATCTCCATATCTGGCCGATGAGTACAAGCGAAACGGCGATGACGGCGCATCTCGTAATTCCTGGTGGACATCCAGGTAAAGGCTTTTTAGCGGATGTTCAGGCTTCGATGAAAAAGCGGTTTGCCATTCAGCATATCACAATCCAGATCGAATTAGAGGATGAAGAGGCGGTCATCTGTCAAACCAATTGCGGTTCCTAGATACCGATCTTAACGTTTCAAGCAGATTTCGGAGTCTGCGCTGATGGTTATAAACCAACGCTGCTTCGCAGAATTAAAGGAATATCGCTTTGATAGCGATATCTGATTAACCAAACAAAAGGGAATGGCATTAACCTTTGCATAAACAACTGAGGTTATTGGTTTGTTGGAAGTTATGAATTGTTCACTGGGGTCAGTGCAACCGTTGGAAGACCGAAGATCGGATGGCATTGAAATCGAGATTTAATGGGCGATGAGTGTGGAAGAGCTAATCAAGTTATGATGCAGAGACAGTTTAAAAGAGGCGATCACAGGGTTTCTACGCGCTCTGGTGTTGAGATCCTGTCCGAAGTCCGTGAACCAGGATTTGGTCGGGTCGAGGCGATGATTATCGACCTGTCACTCACCGGATTTCGGATGCGGTGCATGACCCGGCTGTCAGGTGAGAAACATATCTTCATGACATTGCCTTCATTCGCTGCGATTGAGAGCAGAATCTGTTGGATAGAGAGTGATTACTACGGCTGTGAATTTGTTCACGGTCTTCACCCCGCTGTCTTCGATCATATTGTATCACGATACCCCACATTGAAAGTAACGGGTGGATAACGCCTGATTACCGCATTGGTCATCTGCTATGGTTTTGTTGAGAAATTATAATGTAGGCTTGCCAATCCAACCAGCTCTTGGGTCGGCTATATGGACTGCGCCATCCAGTTCATAGATATTCTCATACCCATAGCCATAAAGGTTTATAAATGTTGGTATATTCAATGCCAATGGTGCCCGTTTCAAAGCAACGGGTGGGATATTGTCGCGGAAATTATTGTTGCAGTAAATTAGGATAGGCCGGGATTTATCTCCCAATAGCATCTCAAGCTTTTCTTCGGTGAAATCCGAAAAGGGAATGTTGATTGCGCCGCTGATATGCCCTTGCTGAAAGGCTGCTTCGGACCTTGTGTCCAATATGACAGCATCATCTTTTTGCGCCAATTTATTAAATTGATCCAGATTGATTAGTCGACCTTGGCGATAGGAGGATAATTGCTCCGTCAATTTCAAAAAGCTTGCATAATCCACCTGTGGATTGCTTGCGGTTTTGGTTGCTTGATGCGCTTGTGCAATGGTGGGTTGAAAGACAAGAGTTGAGAGGATCGCTACAGATGTCCAAATTGTTGATGTTTTCATAAACGTGGTCCCGGTTGCCATAATAGATATCAACAGTAGATATTTCCGATTGCCAAAAGCTGAACCCGCTTTAGATTAGCTTTGGCATCTGACGTTGCGCTTCGGTGGAATATATCTATTTACGGTTCACAAATGCGGGCAAGATCGCAAGCGGGGAAAGCGTGGCTAATAATATCAAACCTAATTGGCTTTCGGAAACCGTCCGACGCTTTTCTGTATTCATTTACAATTTGAACGGATGGAAGGCGGTTCAGGAGAATCCCGTACCGCGTAAGTGCGTGATCATCGCAGCACCGCATACCAGCAACTGGGATTTCATTTATTTTTTTGGCCTGACCAATAGCTTAAATTTTAAATCCTATTGGATCGGGAAAGATACGCTGTTCAAATGGCCATTTGGAGACATGATGCGCCGGATGGGCGGTATCCCGGTCGATCGGTCGAAATCGCAAAATATGGTTGATGCGATGGTCGCGGAATTTAATTCGCGCGATGACTTCATCCTCACCATTCCGCCCGAAGGTACGCGCGGCAATGTCCGGCAATGGCGTACTGGCTTTTACTATATAGCGCTCAAAGCTAAGGTCCCATTGATCATCGGTATGATGGATTATGCGAAAAAAACGGGAGGACTTGGCCCGGAAATTCAATTGACCGGAGATTATGAGGCAGACATGAAAATGGTTAGTCACTATTATCACAGCGTCACTCCTAAATATCCCGAAAAAGCCATGGACGATATCGTCCATACTGATTCTAGTTCCGACTTCGGTGGCAAGCAGTCAGGGGGAAGTGTTTGATTCCAGAGGCCTTTTAGGCGGCAGCAGCGAGTATCTTATTCTCGATAATCTGGGCGAAGACATCCGCATCCTGCGCGCCGGGAACCATGAGTTTCTTGTTGAATATAAAGGCAGGCACCCCGGAGATGAAGCGATCTTGCCATTCGGCTTCGACCGCGCGTACCTCAGCGGCAAACATATCTGTAGCCAATAGATCGCGAACGCGCTTTTCGTCCAAGCCGACTGAAAGCGCGACAGCGGTCAAGACATCATGATCACTGATATCCTTGCCCTCGGTAAAATTGGCAGTGAACAGCGCCAGTTTGAGGGCGGTCTGTTTCCCGGTTTCTCCGGCCCAGTGCAGCAAGCGGTGGGCGTCAAATGTATTTACCATGCGCATATTGTCATGATAGCGGAATTCAAAATCAAGATCACTGCCAGCGCTGCGAAGCCGTTCGCGATTAGCCTTGCTCTGTTCAGGTGTAGCGCCATATTTTTGCGCCATATGTTCGTTGATGTCTTGCCCTTCAGGAGGCATGCCGGGGTTTAATTCAAACGCGTGCCACATCAGTGCAAACTCAGCCTTGCCTTCAAAGCGCTGCATGGCTTGTTCAAGTTTTTTATAGCCAATAATGCACCAAGGACAGACGACATCAGAGACGATATCTACGGTAATTACCGGGATCTCTGACATGGTGTATTTCCTTGTAATAGATGGGCCAGCTTAGGCTTTTTCCAACGTGCATTGCAAAGGGTGCTGGTTTTTACGAGCGAAATCCATGACTTGGGTAACCTTCGTTTCCGCTACTTCATAGCTGAAGGTGCCGCATATGCCGACGCCTTTCTGGTGGACATGGAGCATCACTCTGGTCGCTTCATCAATGTCCATCTGGAAAAAACGTTTGAGGACAAGGATAACAAATTCCATCGGTGTGTAGTCATCGTTGAGCAACAGCACCTTATATGGATTTGGCTTTTTTGTTTTTGTCCGCGTTTTGGTCGCGATGCCGAGATTTGTGTCGTCGCTGTCCCCGGTGCCATTGTCTCCAGCATCATCGCCATCTCCGGCCATAAGCTCGACAAGCGAAATGGCTTCGCCAGCCTTTAAACTAAGCTGGGCGGCGCTGGACAGTGTCGGGGAGAGAATCTGTGTTTTAGTCATGGTGGCCAAGATATGGTATTTTAACCCCCGAGGGCAAGTGGCGGATTGATCAAACCGCAATGTTTCTAATGCAAGCGGTCTGATTGTCCGCAAATAAAAAAGGCCGCCCCCTAAGGAACGGCCTTTTTTCGTGACGAAAAAACGGCTTAAGCGGCTTTTTTCATTTCCTTGCGGATGGTGCTGACCCGGTCAGCTATTGGCTGATAGGCTTGACCAGCCAATTTCGTAACAGCTTCCATATTATTAGAAGCTTGGTCGATTACACGGTCCATTCCGCTACGCAGATAATCGGTTTGTTTCGCAACAAAGTCTTTCGGTGACGCAACGCTGAAAGCACCTTGTAGAGCGCGGCTGGCTTCTACGAAGTTTTCGCGGGTATATTTCATGTTGGTTTTGCCGATTTCTTGAGCGCCTTTAGCAGTGATTTTGCCGCTTTCGATCAGTGTTTCGATGTTTTCGCGGTTGAATTCAACGGCATTTTTGGAAACTTCAACAGCACGGTCCGCAGCTTCTTTAGCGCGTTCCTGAGCAGTTGCGGTCAATTTTTCAAAACGACTGCCGAATGTTTCTGCAGCGCTTTTCGCTTTGTTGGCAGCCTTGGTGTTAGCGGCCTTCGTATTTTTCACTACGCGTTTTGTTGCGGTGGTCATTTTGGGTGTCCCTTTTGTTGCGGTCTTTTTAGACGATGTAGCGGCACGTTTCGGAGCGGCTTTGCGCTTCGTCACGGTCGTTTCAGGAGCCGCATTGGTTGCTGCAGGCTTGGTTGCAGCGGGTTTGGCCGCAGTCTTTTCAGATGCAGCTATTTTCTCGGAAATAGGTTCCGCAGATGCAGCGGCACTATAGGCCGCCTCAGCAGAAAGGCTGGTGGGCTTTTCAGCAGCCGGAACAGCCTGTTTATCAGTGATGTTTGTATCGGCCATCTTTGCCTCCATTCGTTTGTTGCACTGCACAAATAGGGCCGTATAGGATCAAAGTCAAGAAAAAATGTTGCACTGCACAATAAATGGATGTTGCCCAAAAAAAACATTTAATTTTAATGCTATAGGGCAAAGTGGTTGCGCGGCTTATTTTTTAGATTCCAGAAAGAATAATATCCAATACGAAAACCTTTTTTGAGGGGGCTCGAGAGGAATTTCTGGGTAAAGCAGGTTTTGCATACTAACCGATATACCCGCGTTCGCCGCAGGATTAATCTTTGTGTCTGGAACGGCTATGTGTAACAGCATCGCTATGCCTTACGAATATGTTCCATGTCTCAACTGAAATCAATCGCGACAGCGCTGCCTGAACACAAGATCAGCCAAGACGATGTGCTGGCTATTCTTGCCAAGGCGCGAGGATCAGCTTTGCCTGCTCGATTGGGACAGATATTGGGGAATAGCGGGATTGATCATCGCTACCTCGCTTGTGAGCCGGAACAGTATCTGGGGCAGCGGAGCTGGCCGGAGCGCGCCAAAATTTATAGTGAAGTGGGCAGGGCGCTGGCCGAGCGGTCCGCATCGGCGGCATTGGCGAAAGCCGCTTTGCAACCGGCTGATATCGACGCAATTGTGATGATATCGACTACGGGCACGATGACACCATCTATTCCCAGCCGGTTGATCGAAGTCATGGGTTTTCGTCAATCGGTGCAGACAATTCCGGTTTTTGGTTATGGCTGCGCAGGCGGCATATTGGGCTTGCGGCTGGCCAATGATCTGGCGGATGCAAATGGCGGGCAGAATGTGTTGCTGATCTCGTTGGAGCTTTGCAGCCTGTCCTATGACTATAGTCAGTTCGACAAAAAAAATATGATCGCCACGGCTCTTTTTGCCGATGGCTGCGCCGCCGCCGTGTTGAGCGGCAAAGGCGAACAGGGGGAGGGACCGTCCTTCCGCGCATTCGGGCAGAAAACCTGGCCGGACACGCGCGATATGATGGGCTGGGACATTGGTGATACCGGTTTTGATCTGGTGCTCGCGCGGGATATTCCTAGCTTTGTTACAAAGGACTTTGCTCCCTTTTGTGATGCATTTTTAACCGAGCAAGAACTGAAAAAATCCGATTTGGGTGAGCCTGCTTGCCACCCTGGTGGGGGACGGGTTGTCGAGGCATTGGAAGATTATTTCGCGCCGGAGTTACCGGGTATAGCGGCGACCCGCGATGTCCTGAAACATCACGGGAATATGTCTTCACCTACAGTACTGTTCATCCTGAAAAAGATACTCGGGGATAGTCCGGTAAAGCCAATATTAATGACGGCATTGGGACCGGGCTTTACCTCGGTGGTGGGTATATTGGATCCGGCCTAAGCGGTCGCGATGAGGAATTTCCTTTCATACTCAACGGGATGCAGACTGCTTACCTTATGAAAAACGCGGTTCGACAAGCGGACCAGTTTTGGGATAAGGGGCAAGGCTATGGAAATAGGCACGATATTCACAGCGGTTCCCACTCTCGTCACATGGGTGTTGATTTACATTGTTGCGCAGCGGCTTGCGGAGTTGGTCTATGCCAATCGCAATACTAAACGGTTGTTGTCCGAAGGCGGCAAAGAATTTGGCGCGGACCATTACCATTGGTTCATCTTCCTCCACAGCGCCTGGTTGGCCATCATCTTCTTGCTCGTGGATCCACTGCAGGAGTTGAATCCGATCATGCTCGCGCTATTCGTCGGCACCCAGATTTTGCGCGTCTGGACATTGGCGTCCATCGGCCGCTGGTGGACGACGCGGATAATCTCGGCCCCGCATTTTGATCGGGTGAAGCGCGGGCCATATAAATTTATCAGCCATCCCAATTATCTGGTGGTCGTACTGGAAATCGCGATTGTCCCGCTGCTTATGGGGCTGCCATGGGTGGCGCTGCTATTCACGATATTAAACGCGATTTTACTGCGCCACCGGATCAGTGTCGAGAATGTGGTGTTAGGTAATCGCGGCGGCGACAAACTTTAATCAGAATTTCGCAGACAGTTGCATTCCGTAAAAGCGCGGCTCTGCCGGGATGAGGGTCGGGATACCAAAACCGCCGCCGACATTACCGGCATCGAGCAGATAATCCTTATTGGTCAGGTTTCGTGCAAAGCCTGCAATTTCAAATTGCTCATCCGCGAAAGAAACACCGGTGCGCAGATTGACCAAAGTGACCGGACCTTGGCTGATCGCGGAATCATTGGGGATTTCAAAATATATCCGGCTACGATGGGTGACGCTGGGTGTCATGAAAAAACGGGTTGTATCGTTTATTGGGTAATCAACCGTGAAACCGGCAGCCGTCTGTACTTCTGGCTGCAGACGGAAACGAGCGCCACTGAAAGAGGCGGGATTGGTAGGCTTTCCATCGATACCGCCATCTATATAGCCGATATTCGCAAACAGGCTCAGCCAGTCGGAGGCCTGCATATTGATTTCGGCTTCTACACCGAAATTTTTTGCGCTGCCGGCGCTTTGGGTTTCCGTAACACCGTTACCATTAATGACGCTGACCTGAAATCCCTCATAGGCCTGGTAATAGACGCCGAGAGAGCCAGAGACTGGACCGACGGCACCTTTTAGACCGATTTCATAGTTCCATACGGTTTCCTCGTCGATAGCGGTGAAGTCGGGGATCGGGCCATTGGGGCCGCTGGTCGCATCAAGGTTCACCGTGGGCGAGCGGCGCCCTTTGGAGACGGTTGCAAAGCCGTTAATCTCATCGGAAAAGCGGTAGAGAATATTGAACCGCGGCAGGAAGGCTTGAAAGCTGTCCTCGGTGCGATATGTTTGACCGGCGGTATCGGTCAGTGGAACGGGCGGGCTACCGGGGTTCAGTACTGAGTTGGGAATAGAGGCGCGATAGCCGGAACGGCGCTTTTCGATTAGCGCGCGAACACCGGCGGTGAGTTCCAGTTCCGGTGTCGGAATCCAGGTTCCGTCCGCAAATACGGAATAGCTGTCATTCTTGCCAAAATTCTCAAAAAAACCTGCATAAGGAATTGCAGTAACCGCTCCACCGGTCAGCGCTTCGATAGTTGCACCTGCTGGAATGCCAGCAGTGGATACACACGGCACGCCCGGAACCACGATATTGGCCGCACATTGGAAATAAGTGATCTCATCGGTAGAAAATGGTACTCTTTGGCCGCCATCCTCGCGGAACAAGTTCCAACCGAAAGAGCCACGGAATGTGTCTCCATTATTATAAGAGAAGCGGGTTTCGTGGTTCCATTGGTCGCCGGTCGCATCCTCGCCAAATTCCAAATAGAAAGCGGCCGAACCATCTGCATCAAATATCTCGTTCGCATCAAAATTACGATAGCCGTTGACCATGGTCAGGGTCCAGTCATCGTCAAAATCCCACGAAAAGGTCAAATTCGCGTCATATACGTCGCGAGTAAGGCCGAGTTTGGCGCCACCCAATGCGGTTTTGGAAAAAGGGGAGCCGCCGAGAAAGGCCGGGCCGAAGGGATCAGCAGGGCCCGCTGTCGTAGGTAGCGATCCCGAGATAAATGCGGTTCCGGGGTTGCGCTGACGATCATAGGTCAGAATAAGATCGGTAGTAAAATCGTCGGTCGGCGTGTAGCGAAGAGAACCCCGCACGCCGAGTTGGTTTTGGCCGTTAAGATCATCCTGATTGGGGGCCAGATTGGTCACGTAGCCGTCGCGCCGTTTATAGGCAAAGGCGATGCGGCCAGCGAGTATATCAGAACCGGCATTAAGGTGCCCTGCGACAGAATATTGATTGAAATTGCCATAGGTTCCAGACAATTCACCTGAAAAGCTAGCTTTCGGTTTGTTGGAGATGATGCTGATCGCACCGACTGCAGAGGCTGTTCCGAATAATGTCGCCTGCGGACCTTTGATAACCTCAATCCGGTCGATGTCATAAATATCCTGATAGGAACCGCGAGACCGGGAAATATCAACGCCGTTATAGTAAAGCGTGACACGTGCTGCCTCTTGCGCTGATCCACTGTCAGAGGTGATACCGCGGATAACGATGCCGGGGTCATTGGCGCTCTGTTCCTGGATATTCAGGCCGGGAACATAGTTGGATAACTCGTCGAGGTCCGATACGCCCAATTGTTTGAGACGTTTGCCGCTGTTCGCCGAGATAGTGATGGGAACGTCTGTTGATTTCTGTTCGATTTTTTGGGCAGTAACGATGATGATCGTATCGTCAGTGGTGGCATCTAAGGCATCAAGATTATCCTGAGCGAAGGTTGGACTGGCAGTTGCTGTAAAAGCGAGAGAAATTGCGAGAGCGGGCAGTGAGGTCTTGTATCCGGAAAACTTCAACATCAGCATCGGCCTTTTATGCAGCAGTGGGAGAAGAATATTGCAAGTGCAGCAAGGCTGTTACTGTATGATACATTTAATGTGAAGATATAAAGCATGGCGTGCGTCGGAAATGTGACTGCGATGGAATGGCGATTCAAGCCCGGGAGTTTGCCGACTGAAATGCGCGCGATGGGGGTAAGACTTTTCGTAATCTGGCGCGTACTTTAGAGTCCGAAAGTGATCTGTAAATTTTTATTGCCGAGAATGCTTATTGCATCAGTCGGTCGTCCATGCTGCCCTTGACCGTTGCCCGAATCCCCGCTAAGGGCCGCCCTTCTGTTGTGTCGGGATACGTCCAGTCATGATGGAGCGCTACATAGGCAAAACACTTGCCGCTGATTTGAGCGGTGAGAGTAACCCCTGCAATTTGCAGGAAAACTACTAATAAGGTGAAGACTTTATGCCAACGATTAATCAGCTCGTCCGTAAAGGGCGGGTGCCACAGAAGACGAAGTCCAAAGTGCCGGCCATGGAAGCTAACCCGCAGAAACGCGGCGTTTGTACCCGGGTCTATACAACGACTCCAAAAAAACCAAACTCCGCTCTGCGTAAGGTTGCAAAGGTTCGCCTGACCAACCAGCGTGAGGTCATCAGCTATATTCCAGGTGAAGGTCATAACCTTCAGGAGCATAGTGTTGTTCTCATTCGCGGCGGCCGTGTTCGCGATCTTCCCGGTGTGCGTTATCACGTGCTGCGCGGTGTTCTTGATACGCAAGGCGTTAAGGACCGGAAGCAATCCCGTTCCAAATATGGCGCGAAGCGTCCTAAGTAATTCAGCCCTTAAGCAGGCTAATTGGAGTTTTAAAATATGGCACGTCGTCGTCGTCCTGAAAAACGGATAATTCTTCCTGATCCAAAATTTAAGGATCAGGTCCTTTCAAAATTCATGAACAACCTGATGATGGATGGTAAAAAATCCACCGCAGAACGTATTGTTTATGGCGCGCTGGATAGCGTGGAAGCCAAAGCGAAAAAAGATCCGCTGCAGCTTTTCCATGACGCTCTCAACAATGTGAAGCCGGGCATCGAAGTCCGCTCTCGCCGTGTTGGTGGTGCAACCTATCAGGTTCCTGTCGAAGTGCGTCCTGAACGCGCTCAGGCTCTTGCCATTCGTTGGGTTATCTCTGCTGCACGTGCACGCAGTGAAACCACAATGGCGGCGCGTCTGTCTGGTGAGATTCTCGATGCTTCCAACAATCGCGGTAACGCGGTTAAGAAGCGGGAAGATTCGCATAAGATGGCTGAAGCTAACAGAGCGTTTGCACATTACCGCTGGTAACATTATATAAAGGCGCAGGGGTGGCAGAGCTTCTGTAAAACCCCTGCGCCCTTCATATTCTTGTATTTGTAACTAATCAGGGCTGGTCATCGCTGGCCCGTTTCATTATAGGGCGGCGCTTATTGGGTCTTCCCAAAAGATTCTGGTCCTTAATTCTGGAGTAAAGACTATGGCACGCAGCCATCCGCTCGAACGATATCGTAATATTGGCATTATGGCCCATATTGACGCCGGTAAAACAACCACCACGGAACGCATCCTGTTTTATACGGGTAAGTCCTATAAAATCGGCGAAGTGCATGATGGCGCGGCGACGATGGATTGGATGGAGCAAGAGCAAGAGCGTGGTATTACCATTACCTCTGCTGCGACCACCTGTTTCTGGCAAGCCGAAGACCGTAAGGGTCCTGAGCACCGCATTAACATTATTGATACACCGGGCCACGTTGACTTCACTATTGAAGTGGAGCGTAGTTTGCGTGTGCTTGATGGCGCGGTAGCCTGTTTCGACGGCGTTGCTGGCGTGGAGCCACAGTCTGAAACTGTATGGCGTCAGGCTGATAAATATAAAGTGCCACGGATGTGCTTCATCAACAAGCTCGACCGTACCGGCGCAAACTTCAAATTCTGCGTGGATTCGATTGTAGAGCGTTTGGGCGCGATACCTGCCGTTCTTTATCTGCCCATTGGTATCGAAGCGAGTTTGGTGGGTCTAGTTGACCTCGTCAATGAACGTTCGATTACGTGGAAGAACGAAGATCTTGGCGCGGAATATACTTATGGTGAAGTCCCTGAGGATATGGTCGACGAAGTTGCGGAATATCGTGAGAAGCTCATTGAACTTGCTGTTGAGCAGGACGATGATGTGATGGAACAATATCTGGAAGGCAATTTGCCTGATCCAGCAACTTTGAAGGCGTTGATCCGTAAAGGCACGTTGAACCAGAGCTTTGTACCTGTACTTTGCGGTTCCGCGTTTAAAAACAAAGGCGTTCAGCCTCTGCTCGACGCTATTGTGGATTATATGCCAAGTCCGCTTGATGTTCCGGCTATTAAAGGCGTTAAGCTTGACGGCGAAACCGAAGATACCCGTGCATCCAGCGATGATGCACCATTTTCGGCTCTTGCTTTTAAAGTTATGAACGATCCTTTCGTGGGTACGTTGACCTTCTGCCGTATTTATTCAGGCAAGCTTGAAAAAGGGATTTTGCTGAACTCGGTTAAAGACAAAAAAGAAAAAGTCGGACGTATTCTGGAAATGCACTCTAATGACCGTAAGGACATTGATGAGGCATTCGCAGGCGATATTGTTGCTCTGGCTGGCATGAAAACCACCACAACCGGTGATACGCTGTGTGATGCAGAAAAGCCGATTATTTTGGAACGGATGGAATTCCCTGAACCAGTGATCGAGCTGTCAGTGGAGCCAAAAACAAAGGCTGACCAAGAAAAGATGGGTGTTGCGCTTAATCGCCTGGCTGCTGAAGATCCATCGTTCCGTGTAACGACTGACCATGAATCTGGTCAGACGATCATCAAGGGCATGGGCGAGCTTCATCTCGACATTCTCGTCGATCGTATGAGACGTGAGTTTAAAGTGGAAGCCAATGTTGGTGCTCCGCAGGTGGCTTATCGTGAATCACTCGGCAAGGCTGTTGATATTGATTACACGCATAAGAAGCAATCCGGTGGTTCCGGTCAGTTCGCGCGTATCAAATTTGAAGTCACTCCCGGTGAGCGCGGTGCAGGCATTACCTTTGAAGATGTCATCAAGGGCGGTAATATTCCTAAGGAGTATATCCCGTCTATTGAAAAAGGTATGCGTGAAACGGCTGATACAGGGTCGCTGATCGGCTTCCCGATTATCGATTTTCACATCCGTGTCTATGACGGCGCCTATCATGACGTTGACTCCTCGGCACTCGCATTTGAAATTGCTGCGCGCGCTGCAATGCGTGAAGCGGCCCAGAAGTCAGGCATTAAATTGCTTGAACCAATCATGAAGGTCGAAGTCATTACGCCGGAAGATTATCTTGGTGACGTTATTGGCGATCTTAACTCTCGCCGTGGTCAGATCCTGGGTACAGACACACGCGGTATCGCACAGGCTGTTGATGCCATGGTGCCGTTAGCCAATATGTTTGGTTATGTGAACGAACTGCGTTCCTTCAGTCAGGGACGTGCGCAATATTCGATGCAATTTTCTCATTATGAAGAAGTGCCGCGGAATGTTGCAGAAGAATTGAAGGAGAAGATGGCTTAATCGCCGCTTCTCTTTTTACGAGTAACCGCGCTTACCTTTTCGATCAGGCTTAAGAAAAAAGCCTAGAGGTTAAAAGGGTGTTGACAGATTTGGATAGTCTCGCCAAAGCGCGGCACAGACTATCAAGACGATAGAAATTAGAGGTAATATAAAATGGCAAAAGCAAAGTTTGAACGCAATAAGCCGCATTGCAATATCGGCACCATCGGTCATGTTGATCACGGTAAAACCACGTTGACCGCAGCAATCACGAAAGTGCTTGCTGAATCAACCGGCGGTGTAGCCGTGGACTTCGCGAACATCGACAAAGCGCCTGAAGAGCGTGAGCGCGGCATCACCATTTCAACGGCACACGTTGAATATGAAACTGAAGCTCGCCACTATGCGCACGTTGATTGCCCAGGCCATGCCGATTATGTGAAAAACATGATTACCGGTGCTGCACAGATGGACGGCGCAATTTTGGTTGTGAACGCTGCTGACGGTCCAATGCCACAGACTCGCGAGCACATTTTGCTTGCACGTCAGGTTGGTGTTCCTGCTCTTGTTGTTTACATGAACAAAGTTGACCAAGTCGATGACGACGAACTTATTGAGCTCGTTGAAATGGAAATCCGTGAGTTGCTTTCTTATTACGACTTCCCGGGCGACGACATTCCTGTGGTTAAAGGTTCTGCATTGGCAGCTCTTGAAGGCCGTGATGATGAAATTGGCAAAAACAGCATCTTGGAACTGATGAAAGCTGTCGATGAAGCTATTCCTCAGCCAGAACGCCCAGTTGATCTGCCATTCTTGATGCCAATCGAAGACGTGTTCTCGATCTCTGGTCGTGGTACAGTTGTTACCGGTCGTGTTGAAAGCGGTATCGTGAATGTTGGTGATGAATGTGAAATCGTTGGTATCAAAGATACAACGAAAACAACCGTAACTGGAGTAGAAATGTTCCGTAAGCTGCTCGACTCCGGTCAAGCTGGCGATAATATCGGTGCTTTGATCCGCGGTGTTGCCCGTGAAGATGTTGAGCGTGGTCAGGTTCTTTGTAAGCCAGGTACGATCACTCCTCACACCGAGTTTGATGCCGAAGTTTATGTGCTTTCCAAAGATGAAGGTGGTCGTCACACACCATTCTTCGCTAACTACCGCCCACAATTCTACTTCCGTACAACGGACGTAACCGGCGAAGTTATCCTACCCGAAGGTACGGAAATGGTTATGCCAGGCGACAACGTAACAATCGCCGTTAAGCTTATTGCTCCAATCGCTATGGACCCAGGTCTTCGCTTCGCTATTCGTGAAGGTGGCCGAACAGTTGGTTCTGGGGTTGTCAGCAAGGTAACAAAGTAATATAGAAACGCTTCGCCGCCCGAATCAGTGATTCGGGCGGCCAGTTATTCGCCGCTCCGGCCTCTTTTTTAAAGAGAAAATCGGGGCGGTTTATTTTTGGCTCTTTGACATTGGTATAGGTTCACATGGAAACGCAGAATATTCGCATACGCCTTAAAGCATTCGATCATCGAGTACTCGATCAGGCGACTGGCGATATCGCTGACACCGCTCGCCGCACTGGCGCGCTCATCCGTGGGCCAATTCCATTGCCAACGCATATCGAGAAATTCACCGTAAACCGTGGCCCTCACGTTGATAAAAAATCACGTGAACAATTTGAAGTCCGGACTTACAAAAGGTTACTTGATATTGTACAGCCTACTCCGCAGACCGTTGATGCTTTGATGAAGCTCGACCTTGCTGCTGGTGTAAACGTAGAAATTAAACTCGCTTAAAGTGAGTTAAGGCGCTGCAAGCTTTTTTGTTTGTAGCGGTGACATGGGAAACCGCCGGATTTTGATCCGGGTCATGTGTCCCCCGTCTAGTTTGGTTGATCTTAGGATCGGTTGAACGGTTTAGCCCGGACGGGGCGATATTCAAAAAAAATTGGGCTGAGTATTTGTAGCACGCCCGCTAGCAATCACGCGAACGGGCCTCTGTAAGGAGAAATGATCGTGCGTACTGGCGTGATCGCGAAAAAAATGGGGATGACCCGCTTGTTCCAGGAAGATGGTCGGCATGTGCCCGTTACCGTTCTTTCCTTGGAGGAATGTCAGGTTGTTGGAGCCCGTAATCAAGAACGTGATGGCTATTTTGCTGTTCAGCTTGGTGCAGGTGCCCGTAAAGCGAAAAATGTAAACAAACCACAGCGCGAGGCTTTTGCTAAAGCAGAAGTCGAGCCAAAGGCTCGTATGGCCGAATTTCGGGTTGAGAGCGAAGAAGGCTTGCTCCCCGTTGGTGCGACCATTACCGCTGACCACTTTATTGCAGGTCAAATGGTTGATATTCAAGGTGTAACGCAAGGTAAAGGTTTCGCCGGTGCTATGAAGCGTTGGGGCTTCGGTGGTATGCGTGCAACCCATGGTGTTTCCATCTCTCACCGTGCCCATGGTTCTACTGGTCAAAACCAGGATCCAGGTAAGGTCTTTAAAGGCAAGAAGATGGCCGGTCACATGGGTGCGAAAAATCGTACCCAGCAAAATCTGGAAATCGTCCGTACAGACGCCGCTCGCGGCTTGATCTTTGTGCGCGGCAGTGTTCCTGGTTCAAAAGGTGGTTGGTTGCTGGTTAAAGACGCAGTGAAAGTTGCTCTTCCAGAGGGTGTTCCATTCCCGGGTGCTATGCGCCGCAACGCGGATGAGACAGCAACGGAAGAAGCACCGGCAGGCATGATCGAAGCAGATGCAGTGATCGAAGCGCCAGTCGGTCCGACCGATGCAGAAGTAGCGGCGGCAGCCGAAGCTCCGGCAGAAAAACCGGCAGAAGAGAAATCTGATGCCGCGGATGATGCAGGGAAGGAGGGTTAAGCCATGAAATTGAAAGTGATATCCCTCGACGCAAAGGCCAAAGGCGACATCGATTTGAATGATGACGTGTTCGGCCTTGAAGCGCGCGCAGATATTTTGCACCGTGTTGTCAACTGGCAGCGTGAAAAAGCACGTGGTACAGCTCGTCCAACGCGTGAGCGTAGCGACATTGCTCGTACCGGTAAAAAGTTCGGCAACCAAAAGGGCGGTGGTACAGCTCGTCATGGTGATCGCCGTGCTCCTATCTTTATCGGTGGTGGTAAAGCCCATGGTGCACGCAAGCGTGATTTCAACCCTTCGCTGAACAAGAAAGTTCGCGCACTGGGTCTAAAAATGGCGCTGTCTGACAAAGCAAAAAGTGACAATCTGGTGATCCTCGAGAATCTGGACATCAAAGAAGCCAAAACCAAATTGCTGATCGCGGACATCGCGAAGCTCGGTTTCGGTAAGTCGGCTTTGATCATGGATGGTGATGCTGTGAATGAGGCTTTTTCTAAAGCATCGTCGAACATTCCACGTCTGAACGTCATGGCGGCGGCAGGTGCGAATGTTTATGACATTTTGAACCACGAGACTTTGGTGCTGACCCGCGCTGCAGTCGAACAGCTGGAGGCGCGCTTCAATGGCTAAAAAAGAAGCAATCGACATTCGTCACTATGACGTAATTGTTGGCCCGCACATCACCGAGAAATCAACCCTGCTCAGCGAGCATAATGCTGTGGTTTTCAAGGTCGCCAATACTGCGACCAAGCCACAGATTAAAGCCGCTATAGAGGCATTGTTTGATGTCAAAGTTAAAGGCGTCAATACGCTGGTGCAAAAAGGCAAGACCAAGAAGTGGAAGGGTCGTCCCTACACTCGCAACGATGTTAAAAAGGCTGTCGTAACTTTGGCTGAAGGCCAGACCATCGACATCACAACCGGAATCTAGGGCGGGAATAGAAGATGGCATTAAAATCCTATAAACCGACAAGTCCCGCGCGGCGTGGTCTTATCTTGGTCGATAAGAGCGGTCTTTGGAAAGGCAAGCCTGTTAAAAAGCTTGTTGAAGGCAAGCGCAAAACTGGCGGTCGTAATAATAAAGGTCATGTGACTTCGCGCGGTATCGCAGGTGGTCATAAGCAGAAATATCGTTTGGTGGACTTCAAGCGCCGCAAGTTCGATATGTCGGCTGTCGTTGAGCGGATCGAATATGATCCTAATCGGACTGCTTTTATTGCATTGATCAAATATGACGATGGCGAGTTGAGCTATATCTTGGCACCTCAGCGTCTGGCCGTTGGTGACGCCGTCATCGCCGGTGAGAAAGTTGACGTCAAACCTGGTAACGCGATGAAATTATCGTCGATGCCAATCGGTACGATTATTCACAATGTGGAAATGAAGCCAGGCAAGGGCGGCCAGATTGCTCGTTCTGCTGGTACATATGTCCAGATTGTTGGTCGTGATCGCGGCATGGTTATCGTTCGTTTGAACTCCGGCGAGCAGCGTTATATTCGCAGTGATTGCATGGGGACAGTTGGCGCGGTTTCAAATCCCGACAACTCCAACCAGAACTTCGGTAAAGCTGGCCGGACCCGTTGGAAGGGGCGTCGTCCTCTTACTCGCGGTGTTGCTAAAAACCCTGTCGATCACCCGCATGGTGGCGGTGAAGGTCGGACCTCCGGTGGTCGTCATCCAGTGACACCATGGGGCAAGCCAACCAAGGGCGCTCGTACACGCAAGAATAAAACGACGGACAAGATGATAATCCGGTCACGTCACGCTAAGAAGAAGAGGTAAGCATGGCTCGTTCCATCAAGAAAGGTCCATTTGTTGACCTCCATCTGCTGAAAAAAGCGCAGACCGCCCAGGAAGAAAGTAAGCGTACTCCGATTAAAACATGGTCGCGTCGCTCAACAGTTCTTCCCGATTTTGTCGGTTTGACATTCAGTGTTTATAACGGACAAAAATTCATTCCGGTTTCCGTAAATGAAGACATGGTCGGTCACAAGCTTGGCGAGTTCGCTCCAACGCGTAACTATTATGGCCATGGCGCTGACAAAAAAGGCAAGAAATAATGGGTAAGGCATCATCACCCCGCCGCGTTGGCGACAATGAAGCTTTGGCTGTTGGCAATTCCATTCGTGGTTCTGCTCAAAAGCTGAACCTCGTTGCGCAGCTAATTCGCGGCAAGAAAGCAGAAGACGCTTTGAATATTCTGTCCTTCTCTAAAAAGAGTATGGCCAAGGATGTGAGCAAGGTACTTGCTTCTGCTATCGCCAATGCGGAAAACAACCATAATTTGGATGTTGACGCATTGATCGTTCAGGAAGCCAGTGTTGGTAAGGGGCTGACCATGAAGCGCTGGAAAGCGCGCGCACGTGGTCGTTCAGCCAAGATCATCAAGCCATTTAGCCGCGTTCGCATTGTTGTCCGTGAACACGAAGAAGAAGAGGCGTAAACCATGGGTCAAAAAAGTAATCCTATCGGGCTTCGCCTGCAGATTAACCGGACTTGGGATAGCCGCTGGTATGCGGAAGGTTCCAATTACGGCGATCTCTTGATGGAAGACATCAAGATGCGTAAATTCATTATGAAGACGGTGCCTCAGGCTGCGATTTCTAAAGTCGTAATTGAACGCCCGGCTAAAACCTGCCGCGTATCTATCTATGCCGCCCGTCCCGGTGTTATTATCGGCAAAAAAGGCGCAGATATTGAAAAGCTACGTCGCAAGCTAAGTGAAATGTCTTCCGGCGATGTGTCTTTGAACATTGTTGAAATTCGTAAGCCAGAAGTAGATGCGCAGTTGGTGGCACAGGGCATTGGCGATCAGCTGATCCGCCGTGTTGCTTTCCGCCGGGCGATGAAACGCGCTGTACAGTCTGCATTGCGATTGGGCGCTGAAGGTATTAAAATTGTTTGTGGTGGTCGTTTGGGTGGAGCAGAAATTGCCCGCGTTGAATGGTACCGTGAAGGCCGCGTGCCGCTTCATACGCTGCGCGCCAATATTGATTATGCTGAATATGAAGCCCTGACGGCTTATGGCATTATCGGTATCAAGGTCTGGATTTTCAAAGGCGAGATATTGGGTCATGATCCAATGGCTCATGACCGGTTGATGGTGGAAGCGCAAACTTCCGGCGTCCGCCCCTCACGTTGATTTTAGGGAATAGGTAAAGCATCATGCTGCAACCAAAGAAACATAAATTCCGCAAGGCCTTTAAAGGTCGGATTAAAGGAAAAGCTCCGGGCGGCACGACGCTGAACTTCGGTTCTTATGGTCTGAAAGCTATGGAACCAGATCGGATTACAGCGCGTCAAATCGAAGCGGCTCGCCGCGCGATTACACGTCACATGAAACGTCAGGGGCGTTTGTGGATCCGGATTTTTCCAGATGTTCCAGTTTCGAAAAAGCCGGCGGAAGTACGGCAGGGTAAAGGTAAGGGCTCGGTTGAATATTGGGCTTGTCGGGTAAAGCCAGGCCGGATAATGTTTGAACTGGACGGTGTTCCTGGACCAGTAGCTGCGGTTGCTTTCGAGCGTGCTGCGATGAAGCTTCCTATCAAGACAAAAGTTGTGGCTCGCCTTGGCGATACGTCACATTTGGAAGGTTAAGGACATGAGCAAGACAGAAGATTTGCGTACCAAAACCGACGATCAGCTAACAAGCGATCTGGTCGAACTGAAACGTGAGGCGTTTAACCTGCGCTTTCAGTCTGCGACCAATCAGCTTGAAAAGCCAAGTCGGATACGTGAAGTGCGCCGCACGATTGCGAAGATTAAAACCCTGCAGAACGAGCGTGCGCAAGCTGCCGTTGCAGAAAAGGCGTAAGGAACCGATATGCCAAAACGTATTCTCACCGGCACGGTAGTGTCAGATAAAGGCGACAAAACAGTTGTCGTTAATGTCGAACGCAAGGTGAAGCATCCGCTTTACGGAAAAATTATGCGTCGTTCGAAAAAATATCATGCGCATGATGAAAATAACGAGATAAGCACCGGCGAAACCGTGCGGATCGAAGAAACGCGGCCTATTTCCAAGCTTAAGACTTGGAAAGTATTGGAACGGGTCGGCGCTGCTGCCGCACCTGCAACTCCAAAGGTTGGTGAAATTACTGCTGCAGACGAAGGCGAAGTTAAAGCCGAAAGCTGAAGCTAGCGAAGTTTAACTGTGCTCCTAATAATTGGAGCCGAATGAAGAAGGAATTGGATCCATGATCCAGATGCAATCGAACTTGGAGGTCGCTGATAATAGCGGAGCCAAACGCGTGCAGTGTATCAAGGTGCTGGGCGGTTCCAAGCGCCGGTTTGCTGGCGTTGGCGACATTATTGTTGTGTCGATCAAAGAAGCTGCGCCGCGCGGTAAGGTCAAAAAAGGTGATGTTCACCGGGCCGTAATCGTGCGCACTCGTAAAGATATCCGCCGCAAAGACGGTTCGGTTATTCGTTTCGACACCAATGCTGCTGTGCTGGTTAACAATGCGAAAGAGCCTATCGGCACTCGCATCTTTGGCCCCGTGGTTCGCGAATTGCGCGCCAAGAAGCACATGAAAATTATCAGCCTTGCGCCGGAGGTACTATAATCATGGCCAGTGCAAAAATAAAAAAAGGCGACACTGTTGTTGTTTTGTCCGGCAAGGATAAAGGCAAATCTGGTGAAGTGACCAAGGTAATGCCAAAAGACGGCAAGTTGATCGTCGCAGGCGCTAACGTTGCAATTCGTCATCGCAAGCCAACACAGGCCAACCCACAAGGTGGTCTGGAACGTCGCGAAGCGCCGATGCATATCAGCAAAGTTGCTTTGGCCGATCCGAAAGATGGCAAGCCAACACGTGTTCGCTTTGAAGAGAAAGACGGTAAAATGGTCCGTGTGGCCGTGAAATCCGGGGAGAAAGTCGATGGGTGATAAAGTTTTGCCTCGCATGCGCAAAAAATATGACGAAGAAGTCATCAAGGCGATGCAGGAAAAATTCAACTATTCGAACCACATGGAAGTTCCGCGTATCTTGAAGATCGTGATCAACATGGGTGTCGGTGAAGGTAGTCAGGACAAGAAAAAAGTCACGACCGCTGCAAAAGAAATGGAACTGATCGCTGGCCAGAAGCCCGTTATCACGAAAGCAAAAACGTCGATCGCGACGTTCAAGCTTCGTGAAGGCATGCCAATCGGTTGTAAAGTTACTCTGCGCCGGGAACGTATGTACGAATTTCTTGACCGATTGATCACAGTGGCTATGCCTCGGATCCGAGATTTCCGTGGGCTGAATCCAAAAAGTTTTGATGGCCGTGGCAATTTCGCCATGGGCATAAAAGAGCAGATCATCTTTCCTGAGATTGCTTATGACGACATCGACGTGGTGCGCGGCATGGACATTATCGTGACGACAAGCGCGAAAACTGACGACGAAGCTCGCGAGCTTTTGAAATTGTTCGGTTTCCCGTTTCCGAAGGAAGAAGAAGAAAAAGCAGCAGCTTAAAAACTGCTATTAAATTTACAAGCTCTCCGCTTTTTCGGGGACACGCAAGAAAGGAAGAGAACTTAAGTCATGGCGAAACTGAGTTCCATTAACAAAAACGAACGTCGCAAGAAACTGGTGAAGAAATACGCCGGTCGTTATGCGAAGTTGAAGGCAATGGCCAACGATCAGTCTCTTGATGAGACCGAACGTCTTATGGCGCGCCTAAAAATGGCGGAAATTCCGCGCAACGGTAATCCAACCCGCGTGCGTAACCGCTGTGAAACAACAGGGCGTCCTCGCGGTTATTACCGTAAGTTCCGTCTCTGCCGCATCGAGCTGCGTGATATGGCCAATAAAGGTCTTATCCCCGGCGTAACGAAATCAAGCTGGTAAAGGGAAGATAATATGGCTTTTACCGATCCCTTGGGTGACATGCTCACCCGTATCCGTAACGGACAGCAAGCACGCAAAGATAGCGTGGTTAGCCCCGCTTCTAAATTGCGCGGTGCTGTTCTCGAAGTTCTCCAGCGCGAAGGTTATATTCGTGGCTACAGCGAAGAAGAGGTCAATAAGCACCCTGGACTTCGTATTGAACTGAAATATTTTGAAGGCGAGCCGGCTATCCGCCACGTGGCACGCGTTTCAAAGCCTGGTCGTCGTATTTATAGTGGTTCGCAAGAACTGCCTACGGTACGTAACGGCCTGGGCATCACAATCGTTTCAACGCCTAAAGGTGTTTTGTCTGACGCAGAAGCGCGCCAGCAGAATGTCGGCGGCGAAGTACTCGCAGAGGTGTTCTGATCATGTCTCGTATCGGAAAAAGAGCAGTAAGCATTCCTGATGGTGTTACCGCTAGCATGGAAGATGGTCTGGTTAAGGTCAAAGGACCAAAGGGCGAGCTTTCGACCCCTATGGTAGATGATCTTACCTACGAACTGAGCGATGGTGGTTTGTTGGTAACTCCCGCAAATAAAACCACCCGTGCACGCGCCTATTGGGGTATGCAACGGACGCTGGTTCAGAACCTCGTTGATGGCGTAACCGACGGTTTTACCAAGGTACTCGAAATCACTGGTGTTGGTTATCGTGCAGCAGTTAAAGGCAAAGTCCTGAACTTGCAGCTTGGTTTCAGCCATGATGTGAACTTCGACATTCCTGAAGGTGTTACGATTAAGACGCCCGATCAGACAACTGTCGAAATTACGGGCATCGATAAGCAACAGGTTGGCCAAGTAGCCGCTGAAATTCGGCGCTGGCGCAAACCAGAGCCTTATAAAGGCAAGGGTATTAAATATCGCGGAGAATATGTTTTCCGCAAAGAAGGGAAGAAGAAATAAGCCATGGCTAATATTTCTCTATTCAAACGGCGTCAGCAACGCGTTCGCACCAAATTGCGGAAGCGCGGGCTCACAAAGCCTCGTTTGTCAGTGCACCGTACTGGCCGCCACATCTACGCGCAGGTCATTGATGATGCAGCGGGCAAGACTGTTGCCGCAGCTTCGACAATTGACAAAGCGTCCAAGGTAAAAACCGGTGCCGATAGCGCAGCGGCAGCTGATGTTGGCAAACGCGTTGCAGAAGCAGCGACAAAAGCAGGCATTAAAGAAGTAATTTTTGATCGCGGCGGTTTCCTGTATCACGGACGTGTGAAGGCTTTGGCTGACGCGGCCCGCGAAGGCGGATTGGAGTTTTAATATGGCTGATGAAAACAAAACACCCGACGGTGCAGCACAGCCCGGTACAACCGGTGAAGGTAATCAGCCTGTAGCCGCTGTAGCGCCAGAAAATAAAACTGGTGGTAACGAACGTCAAGGCCGTGGTGGAAACCGTGGCGGCGGCGGCAACCGCGATAATCGTGGTGGCGGTAATCGTGATGGTGGCCGCGGTCGTGGCCGTGGCGGCCGTGGTGGTCGAGACGATCAGCAGGGTGAAGAACTGATTGAGAAATTGGTTCACATAAACCGTGTTTCCAAAACTGTTAAAGGCGGTAAGCGCTTTGGTTTTGCTGCATTGGTAGTGGTTGGCGACGGCAAAGGCCGCGCCGGTTTCGGTAAGGGTAAAGCACGCGAAGTGCCGGAAGCTATTACCAAAGCGACCGCAGCTGCCAAAAAGAAAATGGTTCGTGTTCCATTGCGTGAAGGACGTACTCTTCATCATGATGGTACCGGAAAATTTGGCGCAGGCAACGTGACTTTGCGTTCTGCGCCTCCAGGTACCGGCATCATCGCTGGTGGCCCGATGCGTGCGGTATTCGAAAGTCTCGGTGTGGCCGACGTAGTGACCAAGTCTAACGGAACGTCAAACCCATATAACATGATCCGGGCGACCTTTGCGGCGCTTGGTGAACAGACCAGCCCTAAGTCTGTGTCCCAGCGGCGCGGTAAGAAAATCGCTGACCTACTTGGTCGCGGCGGCGCTTCTGAAGCACAGGCTGAGGCCGATGCTGCAGCAGTTACGGAGTAAGGCATAATGGCTAAAATGAAAGTTAAGCAGATTGGTTCGCCAATCCGTCGTCCTGAAGATCAACGCAAAACGTTGATCGGATTGGGTCTAAATAAAATGCATCGTGTCTCCGAACTGGAAGATACACCGGAAGTGCGCGGCATGATCCGGAAGGTGAATCATCTTGTAAAGGTTGTTGAAGGTTAATTCCTGAAAACGACCGTGCGAATAAAAGCGAAAGCGAGTACATGACATGAAATTAAATGAAATTAGAGATAATGACGGCGCGCGCAAATTGCGCACCCGTGTTGGCCGTGGTATCGGTTCTGGAAAAGGTAAAACTGCTGGCCGTGGCCAAAAAGGCCAAAAATCACGTTCCGGTGTTTCTATTAACGGTTTTGAAGGCGGTCAGATGCCCCTTCATATGCGGATTCCAAAGCGTGGCTTTAATAATCCATTCGGTACCGACTACGCTGAAATTAACCTGGGAATGATCCAAAAGTTCATCGATGCCAACAGGCTTGAGAATAAGGGTACGCTGGATCAGGCAGTTTTCAACGCAGCGGGTCTTACCCGTGGTGGTAAAGACGGCGTTCGTTTGCTTGCCAAAGGCGAAATCAAAGCGAAAATCACTATCGCAGTTGCTGGCGCTTCTAAAGCTGCCATTGAAGCAGTCGAGAAAGCTGGCGGTAAAGTCGAAATATTGACTGGTCCAGCTGTCCACCGTCCAAAGAATGAGAAAAAAGCAGTTGCTTCTAAGCCCGCTAAAGAGAAAAAAGCGGCTAACAGAGCTAAAAACAAAGATTGATTTAATTCAATCAATGGCCCCGCTAAGCTTTCGAGCATAGACGGGGCCTTTTTTTACCCTTATTGGCTGCGCATGATGCCGAACAGCCTTGTTTTTCGGGCCGCAACATCCGATATGGGTTCGATGCATGGAACTGGGGGCAAATCGCCCTCGTGAACGCGGGCAAGGAACTACTAGCATGGCATCAAAAGCCGATCAGGTTGCAGCAAATTTGAGCCTGGCAAAATTCGGGGAAGCGACCGAACTTCGTAAGCGCATCTGGTTTACACTTGGTGCTTTAATTATTTTTCGGTTATTGAGTTTTGTCCCACTGCCCGGAGTCGACCCCGTCGTTTTGGCTGATCTCTATGATCAAACCCGCGGCGGCGTTCTTGATATTTTCAATACATTTTCCGGCGGTTCGCTGGAACGGATGAGTTTAATAGCGCTGGGTGTTATGCCGTATATTACGGCGTCGATTGTGGTTCAGCTGGCCTCGGCGTTGTCGCCCACACTGGCTGCGATAAAGAAAGACGGCGAAGCAGGCCGCAAAAAACTTAACCAATATACCCGCTATGGCACAGTCGGCCTGACTGCGATTCAGGGTTATTTTATTGCCGTCGGTCTTGAAAGCTTTGCCTCGCAATCCGGCTTGGCCGCTGTCGTCAACCCTGGCCTGGGTTTCCGTATGGGCGCAGTTATCAGTCTTGTTGGCGGTACGTTATTCCTGATGTGGCTTGGTGAACAGATTACTAGCCGCGGTATAGGTAACGGTATTTCGCTGATCATTATGGCTGGTATCGTTGCGCAGATGCCCACCTTTGTTGGCAACTTGATGGAAGGGAGCCGTACTGGCTCCATCGGTGCCCTGACCATTATCGGTCTGATTACAATGGTAGCTGCTTTGGTTCTGTTCATCAGCTTTATGGAGCGTGCGCAAAGGCGAGTGCTGATTCAGTATCCTAAACGGGCAACTCAAAACGGCGTTATGCAGGCGGATCGGAGTCATCTTCCCTTGAAGGTGAATACCGCTGGCGTGATTCCTCCGATTTTTGCTTCTTCGCTGTTGTTGATGCCACTGACCGTTAGTCAGTTCGCAGGGAATGCGACTGCGGGTGAAAGTGTGATGGGTGATTTCATTATCGCGTTGAATCAATATCTCGCACACGGCCAGCCTCTTTATATGCTGCTCTATGCGTCAGGCATTGTCTTCTTTTGTTTCTTTTATACCGCGGTTGTTTTTAACCCGGAAGAAACTGCGGATAATCTAAAGAAAAATGGTGGCTTTGTGCCGGGTATCCGTCCCGGTAAAAATACAGCCGATTATCTTGATTATGTGCTGACACGTATTACGGTTGTCGGCGCGGCCTATTTGGCTCTGGTTTGTGTGTTGCCTGAATATGTGATGGCACAAACAAACTTGCCGCTATTCTTTCTAGGCGGTACGAGCTTGCTGATTATCGTTAATGTGACCGTTGACACAGTAACCCAGATTCAAAGTCATCTGCTGGCCTTGCAATATGGGGATCTGCTGAAAAAGGCTAAGCTTAAGGGCGGACGCCGCAAACGCTAAAATATCCCTCCGGGATTTACAGGTTATAGGGGACAGTAACTTATGGATATCATCCTGTTGGGACCACCAGGTGCTGGTAAAGGCACTCAGGCCGGCATTCTCGAAAATGAACATGGCATGGTTCAACTTTCGACCGGCGATATGCTTCGCGCAGCAGTGAAAGCTGGCACCGAAGTCGGTCTGAAAGCTAAGGCATTGATGGACGCTGGAGAGCTGGTTCCTGACGAAGTGGTCTCCGGTATTATTGGCGATAAGCTCGACGAACTGGGCCCAGAGAAGGGCGTCATCTTCGACGGCTATCCTCGTACCGAGGCACAGGTCCATTCGCTAGATGAAATTTTGACAGCGCGGAATCGCAAGCTCTCTCATGTTATAGAGCTTGCCGTGGATGTAGAAGCACTGGTGGGACGTATTACCGGCCGCTTTACCTGCGGTAATTGTGGTGCGGGCTATCATGATACGTTTAAACAGCCTGCCAAAGACGGCATTTGCGATGCGTGCGGTTCCGCTGAATTTAAACGGCGTCCGGACGATAATGAAGAAACTGTGCGTACACGCATGGCGGAATATCGCGCGAAAACCCAACCGATCCTTCCTATATATGAAGAACGGGGCATCGTTTCCAAAGTAGACGGTATGGGAAGCATGGATGCGGTCAGTGCTGCGATAGAAGCTATCCTCGCTTTGGATTGATCTGCATTTTGCCGGGATAGGCTGGATATGCATTGTCAGTGATGAGTACGATTAGTAGGCGCTATTAATAGCGCAGATGAAAACTGTCTCGCTTTCTGTCACTTTAGGCGGCTCGATGGCACAAGCCGAGTAAGCGAGAGCTGTGGGCCGCCTTGCGCGTTATGGCATTGAAGGGTTGAAGGCTGCTTATTTGGGAGCGGCGATTATGGGCGACATGGGTTCGGGATCAGGGAGTAGTCATATGAGTGGTCATATGACCACTCATATGAGTGGTTCTAGCCTTGGCCGTGTAGAGATTGTCGGCGGCCGTAGGCGCTGGACGGCGGAGCAGAAGCTGTTGATGCTGGCAGATGCATTTGGTCCGGAAGGATCGGTTGGCCAGACTTGCGAGCGTCACCGGATTGGCAGTGGCCAGCTATACACATGGCGGCGTCTGGCGGTGAACGGTCAGTTAGGTGGCATGAACCCGTCAGGCCGCGCGCTTGCCGCACCCGCTTTTGCCGAAGCCTCGCTGGATACTGGCCTAATCGACCGAGCGGCGGTAAATCCTGCACAGCCTGGTCTGATCAGGATAGACCTGCCGTCAAGGATAAGGCTGACGGTGGACGCGGCGGTCGATGCCGATGCGTTGACACGGGTGCTCGGGGTGCTGGGCCGATGATCCCGCCATCTCCTTCGACGCGCATTTACCTTGCTTGCGGTACAACCGATATGCGCAAGGGTTTTAATGGTCTGGCAGTATTGGCGCAGCAAGTATTGCAGAAGAACCCGCATTCAGGAGCGCTGTTTGCCTTTCGTGGCAAGCGCGGTGATCTGGTCAAGCTGCTGTGGTATGACGGCCAGGGCATGTGCCTGTTTTCCAAACGGATGGATCGCGGCAAGTTCGTTTGGCCGGTGACAAAGACCGGTAAAGTGCACCTCTCTTCGGCCCAGCTTTCCATGCTTCTGGAAGGCATTGACTGGCGTAGACCTGAACGCACGGCCGCTCCGCTTTTGGCGGGATAAAACGGCATATTTAGGCCGGTTTTACTGGCAATCCATGAGCCACTCCGCTATTCAATGACGGTGTCAGATACCGCTCATTCTTGCCCCGATAAAGACGCCCGGATCGCCGATCTGGAAGCTGCTTTGGCGGCCCGTGACACGCTGATCGAGACCCTGCAGTTACAACTAGACAAGCTGCGCCGTATGACCTTTGGCCAGTCGTCGGAGAAGCTTGTCCAGCAGATCGAGCAACTGGAACTGACGCTCGAAGAGCTGGAGAGTGAAGCTGCGATTTCCGATGCCCGGGCGTCTGAGCCGATCGTAAAGGCCGGACGGCCATCGCCCGTTCGCGCTTTGCCTGATCATCTGCCACGCGATGAACGACGCATTGAACCGGAGACAGGTGCCTGTAATTGTCCTGATTGCGGCGGTACCCTTCGCCCGCTTAGCGAAGACAGCGACGAGATGCTTGATGTGCTGCCGGTGCAATGGCGCGTTATCCGTACCATTCGACCCAAGTATAGCTGCCGTTCCTGCGAGAAGATTGTGCAGGCCCATGCGCCTGCCAAAGCCATTGCCCGGGGTAAAGCCAGCTTCGCTACCCTTGCCCATGTCGTCGTGAACAAGTTCGATCATCATCTGCCGCTCTACCGTCAGTCCGAGATGATGGCAGCACAAGGCCTCGACATCGACCGTTCGACGCTGGCCGGTTGGGCAGGTCAAGCCGCCAGTCTGCTTGATCCCATCGTTAGCCGTATCCGCGAAGAAGGCTTAAAGGCTGCAAAGATCCATACCGACGACACACCGGTGCCTATGCTGGTGCCCGGTAAGGGTAAAACGGCACAAGCGAGGCTATGGACCCATGTCGTCGATGACCGCGCATCCGGCTCTACGGGTCCGGCCTTGGTCTGGTACAAGTTTACCCTTGATCGCAGCGGTATCCATCCACAAACCGAGCTCAAGGCATTTACAGGTTTGCTGCAGGCCGATGGCTATGCCGGTTACGATAAGCTCTATCAGGATGGTCAGATCAAGGAGGTCGCCTGCTGGGCGCACTTCCGCCGCAAGATATTCGAGAACCATCAAGCAAGCCCGACGCCGCTGACCACCGACCTACTGGAACGGATCGCAGGATTATACCGGATCGAGGACGATGTTCGCGGTCAGCCGCCCGATGTTCGCCGCCAGCACCGTCAGGAACATAGCAAACCACAAATCGAGACGCTGCGCAGCGTGATCGACGATGCCTTGCGCCGCCTGTCGCCCAAATCAAGCATGGCCAAGGCGCTAGCCTATGGCCGCAAACGCTGGGATGCGCTCACGCGTTATCTTGATGAAGGCATGGCAGAGATGGACAATAACATTGCAGAACGCTCTATCCGCTCCATAGCGATAGGCAGAAAAAATTGGCTATTTACCGGATCAAAAGCCGGAGGAACTCGCGCCGCCGCCATCTACTCGGTCATCGGAACCTGTCAGCTCAATGGCGTGGAACCCCAAGCCTATATTACCGATGTTATCGAGAAAATCGCCTCCGACTGGCCCGCTTCCCGTTGGGACGAACTTATGCCATGGAACTGGACAGACAATAACCTACGGAACCGTCAAGCCGCATAATACACGGCCTCCAGATCTCGCTTACCAAGCCGAAGTCACTAATATGGCAGGTAATGGCTTTATTGTTCAGTATAAAATGGTGGCCAATGCATCGCCCGCGATAGTGTAGAAATTACTTATGCACCTGTGGTTGATGGTATTATTGGTGATTATCTAAACTGGCTGAGGGCCCTTTTGCACCTACGAAAGCAACTGGTATTGTTGTTGAGAGCGGACATGAAGAGGTCGAGTGTGCTGATTAATTAGAACAGAATATCAACGCTTTACCTATCGGGCTTATTACTTCTAATATGGCGCTATAATTAATTGCGATTCGAGGGCATCGTAGTTGATCACGGGCGCTCAGATAACCACCTAAGGGGGAGTAAGACGATGGCCGTTTCCGATCATGTAGATTTTCCAACATTTATGGAGGGCGTTAAAAAACGCAATCCGGGACAAACTGAATTTATTCAGGCAGTACAAGAAGTTGCTCAGGATATTTACGGATTTATCGAAGATAAAGAAGAATATCATACAGCGCAGATATTACGGCGCATGGCCGAACCCGATCGGGTTGTTTCATTCCGTGTTTGCTGGGAAGACGATAATCATAATATCCGCGTACAGCGCGGTTGGCGGGTTCAAAACAATAATGCCATTGGTCCTTATAAGGGCGGTATCCGTTTTCATCCCAGCGTGACTGAAAGTGTGCTAAAATTCTTAGCATTTGAACAGACTTTCAAAAATTCACTCACCGGCCTGCCTATGGGCGGCGGCAAGGGCGGGGCTAATTTTAATCCCAAAGGGAAGTCGGACGCCGAAGTGATGCGCTTTTGCCAATCGTTCATGACTGAACTTTATCGGCATATTGGCCCTGATACCGATGTGCCTGCCGGTGATATCGGTGTGGGCGGGCGTGAAATTGGTTATATGTTTGGCCAGTATAAGCGGATTACTAATCGCTGGGAAGGCGTTCTGACTGGCAAAGGCCGGGAATATGGCGGCAGTGCTATGCGGCCCGAGGCGACTGGCTATGGTGCGGTTTACTTTATGCAAAACATGCTTGCCCACAAAAAGGATACGATCGACGGCAAAACGGCGGTTATTTCGGGCTCAGGAAATGTTGCGACCCATGCAGCGGAGCAAATTGTCAAGCAGGGCGGCAAGGTACTGACGTTGTCTGACAGTGGCGGTTTTGTCCATGATCCGGATGGTTTCACCCAAGAGAAAATTGACTGGGTCAAAACCCATAAGACCCACCGTCGAGGACGTATGTCGGAATATGTTGAGGAATTTAAAGGCGCAAGTTTTCATGAAGGGCAGCGCCCCTGGAATGTTGCATGTGACCTAGCTTTACCTTGTGCTACTCAAAACGAACTAAATGAAGCCGAAGCCAAAATGCTGGTATCCAATGGTGTGATTGCTGTGTCTGAAGGTGCCAATATGCCTACTACCTTGGAAGGTGTGCATGTTTTCCACGATGCGAAGATTATGTACGGTCCAGGCAAGGCGGCTAATGCCGGCGGAGTAGCGGTGTCTGGTCTCGAAATGAGCCAGAATGCAGAGCGGATCAGCTGGAACCACGAACGGCTTGGCACCATGTTGACCGAGTTGATGCAGGGTATTCACAGTCAATGTGTTGAATATGGTGATCAGGGTGATGGCTATGTTGACTATGTAAAGGGCGCTAATATTGCTGGTTTCAAGAAAGTCGCTGATGCAATGCTGGCTTACGGTGTAGTTTAACCACTCTATTTGATTATGTAACAAGGCACCGGAGTGTAAGCTCTGGTGCCTTTCGTTTTATTGAATTTGCTTGCTACCGGACTGGAATCTCGGGCACATGCGAGGAATGAGAGATGCTAAGCTGTTCAAAATAAAAAAAAGGCTGAAAGAACCTTGCGAAATTGGTTGGTGTGAGCTTGTTAGCTTGCCTGAACTGGGTATTGCAAATATTCACGCGAAGATAGATAGTGGGGCAGCGACATCGTCGCTGCATGCCGTGCGTATTAAGCCGTTTGATCGCGGAGACGAGCAATGGGTAGAATTCACTATTCCTAAATCGCCTGAATTTCCTGCGATCCGTTGCGAAGCTAAATTGGTAGCAAAACGTCTGATTAAAAGTTCTAACGGGCGTTCTCAACAAAGGTTTGTCATTGAAACATCAATGCAACTCGGTTCGTTTATATGGATAGGGCACATGAGCTTGGCAAACCGCCAATCAATGGCGTTTCCTGTTCTCATCGGGCGGCGTGCTCTTAGGCGAGGTTTCCTCGTTAATAGCGCCAAGCGCTGGATGCTGGGAAGTCCCCAGCTTAAAAGTATATCAAAGGAATCATAATGAAAATCGCGATGCTTGCCCGGAACCCCAAATTATATTCTCACAAACGCCTAGTGGAGGCGGCCGAAAAGCGCGGGCATGAGATGCAGATATTGAATACGCTGCGTTGCACGATGAATATTACTTCGCACCGGCCATCCATCCTATACAATGGGGAGACGTTGACGGGTTTTGACGCGGTGATCCCGCGGATCGGTGCCTCGATCACCCATTATGGTCTTGCCGTTTTGCGGCAGTTTGAGATGATGGGGGTTTGGCCGCTTAACGAAAGTGTCGCCGTTGGCCGCTCTCGTGACAAGTTGCGCTCAATGCAGATATTTGCAAAACACGGGCTTGGCTTACCGGTAACGGCGTTTGCCCATGATCCAAAGCAAACCGAAGAAGTGTTGAAAATTGTTGGCGGTGCACCTGCTGTTATCAAATTGCTTGAAGGAACGCAGGGTATCGGCGTGGTTTTGGCGGAAACACCTAATAGCGCAAAATCCGTTGTCGAGGCGTTTCGTGGTTTGAACGTGAACATATTGGTTCAAGAATTCATCAAGGAAGCGGGCTCCAGCGATATTCGGATATTTGTAGTAGGGGGGAAAGTTGTCGCGGCGATGATGCGAACCGGCGCGGAAGGTGACTTCCGATCCAATCTTCATCGCGGCGGTACCGCAAAAATGGTCAAGATTACGCCGGAAGAGCGATCAACTGCCATTCGTGCAGCCAAGGTTATGGGTCTCAATGTCGCGGGGGTTGATATATTGCGCGCCAATCACGGTCCAGTGATTATGGAAGTGAACAGCTCGCCCGGCCTAGAAGGCATAGAGACTGCTACCGGCAAAGATGTGGCAGGCCAGATAATTGAATTTATAGAGGCTAAGGCCAAAACCGGTAATACGAAGACCAAAGGTATAGGTTAGATCGTTAATCGGAAGACGAGGACGGCGCGCCGTAACGGTTGTAGAACCGGATAACTATATTTAGATAACCTCGTCCTCGTCGAGCAGCTGGTCGCTGTAGAGTGCGTCTTCTATTTTTCCGACGCGTGCACCCACCGTATCAAACACACGAACTTGTGCGATGTGCAGCAGTGCGTCGCCCTGATTTACGACGGGTAGATTCGAATGCCCAATGACTATGCCATCGGCAGGAGCAAGAATTTCTTCTTCACCTTCGCCAAATATATCGCTGACATAGGCGACGACTTGGCCCTGGTGCACGGCGGTGCCAGATGGTGCAACAAGGCGGCAAATCCCGCCTTTTGTTGATCGCAACCACGCAGTTTTTGTTGCTTGCGCTGGTGGGGCGCCGCGTTTGCCAAGCCGCTTGGCTTGTATAATGGCCAGTTTGCGCATTACGCGCAAAATACCGTTTACACCTGTCAAAACCGAGAATTCATCAAAGCGCAGGGCTTCGCCCGCTTCCATCAACAGCATATCAACGCCGGCTTCCCGCGCTAATGCGCGCAGTGAGCCGGGGCGCAGTTCTGCCTCTATCACCACGGGCGCGCCAAATTCCATTGCCAGCTCTTTCAATTCAGGATTGCCTGACGCAATCCTGATCTGCGGAAGATTATATCGGTGCAGGGCGGCACTATGAATGTCGATGCCGAGTGAACAATGTCCGATAATTTCGGTCGAGAAGATATAGGCGAGTTGAGAAGCAAGCGAGCCTTTTTCTGCTCCCGGGAAGGACCGGTTTAGATCTCGCCGGTCGGGTAGATAACGGCTGTGGGTAATAAATCCGAACATGTTAACTACGGGCACGAATATGACTGTCCCGGCCATGCGCGAAGGCTTGAGCTTTTTCATGACCCGGCGAATAATTTCTGTTCCGATAATCTCGTCACCATGAATGGCAGCGCTCACGAAAATGGTTGGCCCCGTCCGTTTTCCGTGGAAGACCCGCACTTCCATATTGGCTTGCATCCCAGCTGACAAATCGCTGATTGGAATCGAGATATTGCCCACTTGGCCCGGTGCGACAGTTATTCCGCTGATCTCAAAGAGATCATATTTATTTCTAATTGTCATTACCGCCCCCAAATAGCTCGCTATTCTATGGTATCGGGATGGCAGATGATGCAAGGTAAAAGCGCAACAATTCTTTGTCGATCTGTGCTATAAACTGATAGAAAACATTCGCGGTCCCGGTACCGGTATTCAAAGCTTAGCCTTCAGGAGATCAAGATTAACGAAATTTTGACAGGGGCCTTAGGCTTGTGTAATATTCTATGTATTGATCGTTCCAAAGAAACACTGCGTTTGTCGCGTAAACCGCGCTTGACAGCGAGAGCGACTCTCCCTATTCGATCTTTATTCGAAACTCAATACGACCGGCAGCGCTTTCGTGGCGTCCGCTGGTTTTGTGCGTTTTGAATGTGATTTTAACAGCTTAGCGATGAGATAGGGGCCGGCGAATCGGTTTCTGTGGAGCAGGAGAAAAATATTGGCACGTATTGCCGGGGTAAACATCCCAACTAACAAGCGCGTAATTATCTCGCTTACCTATATTCACGGTATTGGACGCACGAAAGCGGCCGAAATTGTTGAAAAATTGAAAATTGATCCAGCCCGTCGGGTTCAGGACCTTACCGATCAAGAAGTTTTACACATTCGTGAAACAATTGATGCGGAACATACGGTTGAAGGCGATTTGCGACGTGAAGTTGCAATGAACATCAAGCGTCTGATGGATCTGGCCTGCTACCGCGGTCTTCGTCACCGTAAAGGACTGCCTGTTCGCGGACAACGTACGCATACCAATGCGCGTACCCGCAAAGGCAAGCCAAAGGCAATCGCCGGTAAGAAAAAATAGGACAGTCCCCAAAGATTTTGGGTATTTGTCTCTTCTGGATATTAGGTAGGAATTGATCACATGGCACGCGAACCTCAGCGCATTAAGAAGCGCGAGCGCAAGAATATTTCGGCAGGCGTAGCGCACGTCAACGCCACTTTTAATAACACGATGGTCACCATCACCGATGCACAGGGCAATGCTATAAGCTGGTCTTCTGCTGGTACGATGGGATTTAAAGGCTCTCGTAAATCTACGCCTTATGCGGCGCAGGTTGCCGCAGAAGACGCCGGTAAGAAAGCAGCTGACCATGGTGTCCGTACCTTGGAAGTGGAAGTAAAAGGACCTGGCTCTGGCCGTGAGTCTGCTCTTCGCGCGCTGCAGGCCGTCGGTTTCACCATTACCTCGATCCGCGATGTTACGCCGATCCCGCATAATGGTGTCCGTCCGTCCAAACGTCGCCGCGTCTAAGCCACTAAAGCTTAAGGGAACTATCCGGCCGGTAGCTCCCAATTTTTGGTAATTCAGAGTGGAAACGGTCCAACCCACTCTTTGAACTCACTAGGGGAAGTCCATGACTGTCAATATGAAGAACTGGCAAGAACTGAAGAAGCCCAATGTTCTCGATATAAAATCTGGTGGTGATCCCAAGCGCAAAGCTACATTCGTAGCTGAACCTCTTGAGCGCGGCTTCGGCTTGACTATTGGTAACGCATTGCGCCGTGTTTTGCTTTCATCGCTGCAAGGTGCTGCGGTTACTTCGATCAAGATCGAAAATGCGCTGCATGAATTTTCGTCGCTTCCCGGTGTTCGTGAAGATGTCACCGACATTGTTCTGAACGTAAAGCAAATTGCTTTAAAAATGGAAGGCGAAGATGCCAAGCGTCTACAGCTTTCTGCAACCGGCCCTGCTGAAGTTACAGCGGGCGACATTGCGGTTTCTGGCGACATTGAAGTGATGAACCCTGATTTGGTTATTTGTCACCTTGATGAAGGCGCATCTTTCAACATGGAACTGACAGTCAATGTCGGTAAAGGCTATGTCCCTGCGGTTTCTAACCGTCCGGCAGATGCTCCAATCGGTTTGATCCCGGTTGACTCGCTTTATTCACCAGTTCGTCAGGTTTCTTATAAAGTCGACAATGCCCGCGTTGGTCAAGAACTCGATTTTGATAAGTTGAATCTGACCATCGAAACCGACGGCACCGTGACACCGGAAGATGCGATTGCTTATGCAGCGCGTATTCTTCAGGATCAGTTGCAGTTGTTCGTGCATTTCGAAGAAGCATTGGAAAGTGTGTCTTCGCCCATCGGCATGGCCGCTGCGCAAAGTCAGCAAGAAAGCGATGCCAACCAGCTCAACCGTTATCTTCTCAAAAAGGTCGACGAGCTCGAACTTTCGGTACGCTCGGCAAACTGCCTCAAGAACGACAATATCATTTATATTGGCGATCTGGTTCAGAAAACCGAAGCCGAAATGCTCCGCACACCAAATTTTGGTCGTAAATCTTTGAACGAAATCAAAGAAGTGTTGTCCAGCATGGGGCTGCGTCTGGGAATGGATATTCCTGGCTGGCCACCTGAAAATATCGAAGAAATGGCCAAGAAGCTTGAACAAGAGCTGCTCGGTTAATTCTACTGATATCCCTGATGTTCAGGGATATTAAAAAGGGAAACTGGCCGACCCTTAATCGGCCTGGATCGGGGTACCTCATACGGCCCCAATACAAACGGAGTATAGAATATGCGTCATAGAATGAAGGGCCGCCGTATGCAGCGGACCGGTGCTCACCGTCAGGCTTTGCTGAAAAACCTGGCCGCCGCACTGATCAAGCACGAACAGATCATGACAACCCTACCTAAAGCCAAAGAAATGCGTGCTTATGTAGAAAAATTGATCACGCTGGCAAAAAAAGGTGGTTTGTCCAACCGTCGTCTTACCCATTCGCGTTTGATGGATGAAGTTCAGGAAAAGAAACTTTTTGAAGTTCTTGCTGAACGCTATGCGGATCGCAACGGCGGATATACGCGGGTTATCCGTGCTGGTTTCCGTGCTTCCGATGCTGCCCCTATGGCAATCATCGAGCTGGTTGACCGCGACGTGACTGCCAAAGGTCAGGACAGCGGTCCAGACCAGAATGCTGAAGAAGATTTCGAAGAGGCGTAAGCCTTCATTCGGAAGACAGTTTCAATTGATATCAGAGGCTGCAAGCGATAAGCTTGCGGCCTCTTTTCGTTTGTTCCCATTGTTGTCCGAGAGGTTTCTATGCGTATCACCAGTTTCTTTGCTTTGGCCTTAGTCAGCAGCACAGCAATAACCTCCATACCGGCATTGGGTCAAACTGATGCAATAGTGAAAGATCATGCTCTGACATATCCTAAAACCAAAACCGTAAATGTGGTCGAAGAACAATTTGGCGAATATATCGCTGATCCATATCGCTGGCTGGAAAATGATGTTCGGGAAGATGCAGATGTCGCGGCTTGGGTGGATGCCCAAAATGCTGTGACAGATGCTTATCTTGAGAGGCTCGATGGCCGGAAGGCGTTGGCAGCGTCGATGACTAGGCTATTTGACTATGATGCGCTCGGTGTACCGGAAGAAGCGGGCGGAAAATATTTCTATGAACGTAAGAGCGGCGGCCAGAATCAGGCGATCCTCTATGTCCGTGACGGAGAGGATGGTGCGGAGCGCGTATTGATCGATCCGGCAGTTTGGTCCGATGACGGGGCGACCGCGTTGGCGGAATGGAAACCTTCTGAAGATGGTAGCCTGCTTGCCTACGCTATTCAGGACGGCGGTGCTGATTGGCGGACTGTGAAAGTCATTAACGTCGCGACCGGTGAAGAAATGGCCGATAAAGTGGAGTGGGTAAAATTCTCTAACCTCACTTGGATGCCCGACAATAGCGGTTTCCTTTATTCGCGCTTTCCTGAACCGAAGGAGGGGCAGGCGTTTCAGTCACTTAACAAAGATCACACGATCTACATGCATATAATCGGCCGGGAACAGAGTGGTGATATCAAAGTTTACGCTACGCCGGACCAACCGGAATTAAACCATATCGCTGAGGTGACATCGGACAAGGAATGGGTGGTAATTACCTCGTCGTCGGGTACGGACGACCGCTATGAAGTCACACTGGTTAAAGTTGATACCCCGGAACTGGAAACCCGGAAATTGGTTGAGGGCTTCGACCATAGTTGGTCATTGATCGACGGCATTGGTGATACGCTCTATTTCGCAACTAATCAGGACGCAAAGCGGTTACGTATCGTGAAAACTGATTTGTCCAAACCCGAAATTCGCAAGATAGTTTGTGAAGGCGATCGCGCGGTAAATACAACGTGCAGCAAAACCATATATGCTTTTACTGAAGTCGTTCCGGAACATAGCGCGACTATCGACACTGCGGTCTTGGTCGGTGATATGATCGTCGTTGATTATATTGATGATGCAAAAAGCAGGCTTGAGGCATTTGGGTTAGACGGTATGCCCAAGGGCATAATTGACCTTCCGGGACTGGGCACTATCGACGGGCTTTATGGTTCGGCCAAGTCGGGAAAAGGGTATTTTGCCTTCGGCAGTTTTAATCAGCCCAATAGTATTTACAGTTTCAGCGGCACTGGCCAACCTGATATCTGGGCGAAACCGGAACTGCCTTTTGACCCAAAATCAATTTCTGTAACCCAACGTTTTTATCCCAGCAAAGATGGCACGAAAATTCCGATGTTTCTGGTCCACAAAAAAGGCATGGACCTGAGTAAGGGCGCGCCGACCCTGCTCTATGGTTATGGCGGCTTCAATATATCGGTCCTGCCGGGCTATAGCGCGCCCAAAATGGCGTGGATAGAAGCCGGCGGTGTTTATGCCTCTGTCAATCTGCGCGGCGGCGGCGAATATGGCAAAGAATGGCACGACAGCGGCCGTCTGCAAAATAAGCAGAACGTGTTTGACGATTTTATCGCGGCTGGAGAATATCTGATCGCAGAAGGCATCACGCCGAAAGACGGCCTTGCGATTGAAGGGCGTTCCAATGGGGGCTTGCTTGTGGGGGCGGTGATGAACCAGCGGCCGGACCTGTTTGCCGCTGGCCATGCAGCGGTAGGCGTGATGGACATGTTGCGCTTCGACCGGTTTACTGCGGGGCGTTATTGGGTTGATGACTATGGCTATCCGAATAAGGAAGCCGATTTCAAAACACTGCTTAGCTATTCGCCTTATCACAATATAGCAGATGGTACCGATTATCCCGCTTTAATGGTTTCTACTGCAGATACTGACGATCGCGTAGTACCGGGGCACAGCTTTAAATATACAGCCCGCCTACAAGCGCTGAATACCGGCGAAAAGCCACATCTTATCCGCATTGAAACACGGGCAGGGCATGGCAGTGGTAAGCCGACGGACAAGCTTATCGAGGAATATTCCGATATTTATGGTTTTCTTGCGGATACAGTAGGACTCGGAATTGCTGACTAGCGTAGTGCTAGCCAGCAAAAAGAGCCGTTAAACGTCGAGATTCGCCACATTCAGGGCATTGTCGACAATAAATTCACGCCGTGGTTCGACAACATCACCCATTAATTTGGTGAATATCTCGTCGGTTACGTCGGCTTGTTCTACCGTCACTTGCAACAATGAGCGGACTTCCGGATCCAGTGTGGTCTCCCATAGCTGCTCGGCATTCATCTCACCCAAGCCTTTATAGCGTTGGAAAGACAGGCCTTTGCGGCCAGCGGCCAATACGGCATCCAACAATTCAGAAGGTCGTGTGATGAGGGTACCTTCTGATCCGACTGTGCCGTCATCGTCAGTATCTTCGCCTGTCGCCATTTTTACCAAACGGCTACCTTGCGAATAGGTTGCGCTTTGTTCCGATGCGAGGCCGTGTAATTTGCGCGCCTCTGCAGATTCCAGGAATTTTGCTTCAATAATGTGATGATCAGTTACACCGCGCCACCAACGCTCGAAGAGATAACCGCCTTCTTCGGAAACGCTACCAGACCAGCGCCCTTCCTCATCCACGGCATCCATCCATGCAGCGGTAGCATCAACAGCCGCCTGTCGTTCTGGGCGTCCATGATCCGGGTTGAGTGCCCCGGTAAGTGCCATGCCTTCGACAATTGTGCTATCATAACGGCGAGGAACATAAGTCATCAGTGAACGCATCCGCCGCCCATGTTCGACCAGATTGCGCAAATCCTCTCCAGATCGCGCACCTTCACCGGTTTGCAAAATCATATTCTGCAAGCCAGCATCTACCAGATATTGATCGAGCGCATGATCGTCTTTCAGATAGACTTCGCTCTTGCCCTTGCCGACTTTGTAAAGCGGAGGCTGTGCGATATAAAGATGGCCGCCTTCGATGATTTCCGGCATTTGCCGGTAGAAAAATGTTAGTAATAAGGTGCGGATATGTGCGCCATCGACATCAGCATCGGTCATTATCACGACCTTGTGATAGCGCAGCTTTTCAATATTGAAATCTTCGCGGCCAATGCCAGTGCCCATTGCCTGAATCAATGTGCCGACTTCTTTGGAAGATAGCATCCGGTCAAAGCGCGCGCGCTCGACATTGAGGATTTTACCCTTAAGCGGCAGAATCGCTTGATAATGACGATCACGGCCCTGTTTGGCGGACCCACCAGCAGAATCACCTTCCACCAAGAAGAGTTCTGATTTGGCAGGGTCGCGTTCCTGACAATCGGCCAGTTTTCCGGGCAGGGAGGCAATGTCCATCGCACCTTTCCGCCGGGTTAGTTCGCGCGCCTTTTTCGCCGCTTCGCGGGCTGCCGCCGCATCTATGACTTTCTGGACGACCAGCGAGGCATTTTGCGGATTTTCCTGAAGCCATTCAGCCAGTTTATCAGCCATTAGGCTTTCCAGCGGTTGCCGTACTTCAGATGAAACCAGCTTGTCTTTGGTTTGTGAACTGAATTTTGGATCTGGTAGTTTGACAGACACAATGGCGGTTAAACCTTCGCGCATATCATCGCCGGTGAGCTTGACCTTTTCCTTTTTAAGTGCGCCCGAGCTTTCGGCATAATTGTTCAACGTTCGCGTCAGTGCTGAACGAAAAGCTGCCAAGTGGGTGCCGCCGTCACGCTGCGGGATATTATTGGTGAAGCACAGCACATTTTCATAATAGCTGTCATTCCATTCTAACGCGACGTCGATAGTGACATCATCGCGGTCACCGTGAATGGCTATGGGTTCAGGAACCAGCGCGGTCTTGTTTCGATCAAGATATCTTACAAAGGCCGCAATGCCACCTTCATAAAACAGATCGATTTCTTTCGCTTCTTCGCTCCGCTCGTCACGCAGCAGAATGTGCACACCGCTATTCAGGAATGCGAGTTCGCGGTAGCGGTGTTCAAGCTTATCAAAATCAAATTCGGTAATTTTAAATGTCGCGGGCGAGGGGAAGAAAGTGACTTTCGTTCCTTTTTTGAAGCCCGTCGCATTTTCTGCCGGAGGCGCATCACCAATGACTTCGAGTGCGCGCACAGCATCGCCAAATTCAAAGCGCATATTATGCTCTTTTCCATCGCGCCAGATATTAAGCTCTAGCCATTCAGACAGTGCATTAACAACCGAAACGCCCACGCCGTGGAGGCCGCCGGAAACTTTATAGGCATTGTCGTCGGAGGTGTTTTCAAACTTACCGCCGGCATGAAGCTGAGTCATGATGACTTCTGCAGCACTAACGCCTTCTTCGGTGTGCATACCGGTCGGGATGCCGCGGCCATTGTCTTCAACCGAGACACTGCCATCTGCATTGAGTGTGATTAAAATCAGGTCGCAATGACCGGCCAATGCCTCATCAATCGCGTTGTCCGAAACCTCGAACACCATGTGATGCAAACCTGAGCCATCATCTGTATCTCCAATATACATACCGGGCCGTTTACGGACTGCATCAAGACCCTTCAGAACCTTGATAGAGTCTGCGCCATATTCGTTTTGATTAGAAACATTGGAAGGCATACGCGCGCCTTCCGGGGTGCTATTTTCTGTGTTTTCACTCATGTCATCCTTTTAGACCCGCGAGGCCTGAAACCCAAGAGTTTTGTTCGAAATTTGGATATTATATTTTATATAATTCAATGGGTTAATTGTGTTTGACCGTCGGCTAATTATAGCGATGCTTTTCCCTGAACAATTGCTGCTAGAAACGGAGTTTGGGGGAGGGTAAACTCTTTGACAAAATGTTGGTGCGGCCAGAAATTTGTACCACCAGTAATGGACGGAGCATGCGGTCAACTCATGCCGCTTAGTGTGAATCGATTCCGTTAAAAGTCGGTAGGATACAGTCCGTTCGGCAAACGAGCATATCGTTCGAAGACAGGGCTTTTTTTAAAGGGGGGACGCCAACGCAGCTCGTTCCTTAATCAGGCAAATCGTTCGAGCCTTTTCAAAAGGGTGCAACATGGGCTAGGCTACTAGATATGATAAGAAACTTGTTTATCGCTGGGCTGATCTGTTTTTCCGTTAGCGCATGTTCCGAAACCACTAAAGTCAGCGATGACTTGCCGGAGAGTCGCTCTGACGTCGATAATCCGACGGGCCGGACGGCCAGGATAGATTCCAGTCCCGGTGAACGGCCGGTTCGCATTGGTGAGGGCGGACCGCGGTTTGATGCCTGTCCGTCAGTTGGGAAGATAACAAACCTACGCAACGGCGAGCTTAAGGTCTTAATAGCACCTTTTGATAGTGCCAAACAAAGCGACAGTCTGTCAGAAGGGCAATTTGTCCATATTTGCACGCGTAGCCATGACCAGCAATGGCTAGGCATTGTTTATGAGAAAGTGTCGGCGCCGGATGCTCAGGGCGAGGACGTCGCTCAGGAGTTTGTTGATTGCGGCTTATCCACTCCGGTGCGGTCTAAGCGCAATTATGAAGGTCCGTGCGAGAGCGGCTGGGTTGAAAGCACCTTTGTAAAGTTGGTGGCCGGTTAGGTTTTGGAGATATTATCTTCACCAGAGGTTGGTAAAAGAAGCATTCGGACGGAACGGGGTAAGGGTGCGACCGTTTGTCTCTAAATGATCGTGAATCCGATCCTTTATCTGGACCAGCCGTTCGATCATCTTGCAGGCCTTATCAACGCCCATGCAGTTGAACCAGCCAGACGGGCAAGATTTGATTCCAATTAGACATTCCTAAAGGATTATCTGGCTATTAAACATCAATGATTCATGCGCTAAAATCTGCCATAGCTGCATCTTTATTTGCCATTTCCCTGACGCTCAGTGCTTGCTCGACCGGCGGCAGCGATCCGATGGCGGATGCTCAGGCCGCATTTTCTGAGAATGACTATCGCGCAGCGCGCATCTATTTGATGTCTGCGCTCAAGGAAAATAGCGCTGATCCAGCGGCAAATTTACTTTATGGCAAAACTCTGCTGCATCTCGGCGATGGCATTGCAGCGGAAGCGGCGTTCAAGAAACTTGCGGAAAATCAGGGATATCAGGCGGAAGTGCGAAGCCTGATGGCCCACGCGCTATTATTGCGTAATATGCCGGAGCGCGCGCTTGAGCTGACGGAAAGCTCGGATGCGGAATATGCAGGTCTTGCCTATTGGGTGAGAACGCAGGCATTGTTGCAGTTGGGCCGCGAGGATGAAGCTTTAGCGGCCATGTCCGATGGGCTGGCTGCTGTGCCGAATGATCCTGCCCTATTGGCTTTGCGTGGCAATTATGATGTGGATCAGCATAATATTGGCAAAGCCCAGAAGACCGCTGAACTTGCCCTAAAATATGGACCCGGCAATCTTGATGCATTGCTGCTTTCAGGCCGATTGGCCTTGATACGTCAGGACCTACCAGCAGCAAAAGCTATGTTCGAAAAAGCGCTCAAACTATATCCCGACAGTGTGACGCCGCTACTTTCGGTGGCCACCATTAATGCGGGTATGGGTAATGAGAAACAGGCTAAAGCAAATTTAAAGCGGATATTGCAGCTGGCTCCCGGTCATCCGAAGGCGCTTATTGTGATGGCAAAAATTGCATTTAACGATGGTGATGTCGACCGCGCGCAAGCGCTTGTTCAGAGCGCTGGCGAGGCGTTGAATGATGTTCCAGATGCGGCTTTGTTGCGCGGAGAAATCGCCTATTTGAAAGGCAATCACGAGCAAGCAACTGACTGGCTGCGCAAATTTTTGGTTGAGCGGCCCGGTCATGTGCAAGCGATAACGCGACTTGGGTCTGCACTGTTCGCGACCGGCAATGAAGTGGAAGCTTATAAGATAGTGAAGCCAGCGGCCGAGCGCGCTAACGCAACTCCGCAATTGCTGTCTTTAGCGGCGAAGCTCGGGAAATTACAGAATGATCCGCTGGCTGCAAGTTTCAGGATCCGCTCCCAAATACCGCAGGGCCGGGATGATATTGAGCAGAAGATGGCCGAGGCAGGGAAGGCCATTGCGAGTAAGCAATGGGCGAAAGCAGAGGTCATTTATGCCAGCTTGCGTGCTTCAGGCCTTGATCGCGATGCTATAGTCATGAATGATAGCGCTTTGGTGCAGCTGGAATTGGGGAAAGCGGCCAAGGCTGTGTCGTTCGCCCGGGCTGCGTTGGCGCTGACGCCCGGCGATCCTAACATATTGGATACGATGGGTTGGACCTTATTGCAATCCGGTCAGGATAAGAGGGAGGCGTTGAAATTGCTGAGGCAGGCTACATCCCGTGCTCCGGGTAATCTCGAGATTCGCTGGCACCTTGCGAATGCGCTGGCCGCTAATGGTCAAGCGGCAGAAGCCAAGCGGGTTATTTCTAGCCTCAAAGCCTTTGCAAGTGGCGATCAGCAGACAAAAATCGATAAGTTGCTGGCACAATTGTAAGTTTGTGCAGAAACTTATTATTCTGACCTACAATCTATAGACTCTTTCCCCGGGTCAGATTAAGCGCTGTTCATGTCTATAGCTCATGAAGAAACCATTCTGATCGTCGATTTTGGCTCTCAGGTCACGCAGCTTATCGCCCGCCGGGTCCGTGAAGCGGGGGTCTATTCCGAAATAGCCCCATTTAACAATGCCGAAGAGGCATTCGCACGGATGAAGCCCAAGGGGATAATCCTTTCCGGCGGCCCTGCGAGCGTCACCGACGACGGTAGCCCGCGTATTCCGCAGGCCTTTCTTGACGCCGGTATCCCGGTGCTCGGCATTTGTTATGGTCAACAGGTCATGACCACGCAATTGGGCGGTCAGGTGGAAGGCGGCGAAGGCGGTGAATTTGGCCGCGCCTTTATCGAGATTGCCGAAAGTTGCGTATTGTTCGACGGCCTGTGGAAAGTCGGTGAGAAGCATCAGGTGTGGATGAGCCACGGTGATAAAGTCACTGAATTTGCCCCCGGTTTTCGCATCGTCGCAACCACCGAGGGTGCTCCATTTGCGATTATTGCGGATGATGAGAAGCGCTTTTACGGCATGCAATTTCACCCCGAGGTCGTGCATACGCCTGACGGTGGACGCTTGATCGCCAATTTCGTGCGCCATGTCTGCGGCTGTGCCGGTGACTGGACGATGGCGGAATTTAAAGAGGCCAAGATCAAGGAAATCCGTGCGCAAGTTGGCGACGGAAAAGTAATTTGCGGCCTTTCCGGCGGCGTCGATAGTGCGGTTGCCGCTGTGCTAATCCATGAAGCCATTGGCGATCAGTTGACATGTGTCTTCGTAGACCATGGTTTGATGCGGATGGGTGAGGCGGATCAAGTGGTGAGCCTGTTCAAGGGCCATTATAATATACCGCTGGTGAATTTGGATGTTGAGACATTGTTTCTCAACGGCCTGAAAGGCGAGACGGACCCTGAAAAGAAACGCAAATTTATTGGTAAAACCTTTATCGATGTATTTGAGATTGAAGCGAAAAAAGTCGGCGGTGCGGATTTTCTTGCGCAGGGCACGCTCTATCCCGATGTGATCGAAAGCGTGTCTTTTACCGGGGGGCCAAGCGTCACCATCAAATCGCATCATAATGTCGGCGGCCTTCCCGAGCGCATGAATATGCAGCTGGTCGAGCCATTACGCGAACTGTTCAAGGATGAAGTCCGCGAACTGGGCCGCGAACTGGGGCTGCCGGAGATTTTCGTCGGCCGGCATCCGTTCCCCGGACCCGGCCTCGCGATCCGTATTCCTGGCGAAGTTACCAAGGATCGCTGTGACATTTTGCGCAAAGCCGATGCTATCTATCTGGAAGAAATCAGAAATGCGGGCCTATATGACGCGATCTGGCAGGCCTTTGCCGTGCTACTCCCGGTAAAAACCGTCGGCGTGATGGGCGATCAGCGAACCTACGACAATGTCTGCGGCCTGCGCGCCGTGACGAGCACCGATGGCATGACCGCCGATGTTTATCCGTTTGATGCCAGCTTCCTGACGCGTGTGTCGACGCGGATTGTCAATGAAGTGAAGGGGATTAACCGGGTGGTTTACGATTATACCAGCAAGCCGCCGGGCACTATTGAGTGGGAATAATTCGGAAATAGCGGCTGTCTGGGGGACATTCGTCCGGATTATTCGGCGACGTAAGGAGCCGCAGAATTCATGATGAAGCCGGCTGACTGGACTAAAAAAATGTCGGTTTGGCAGTCGCCAGATCAAATGAGAATGCTCGTTTATGATTGTGCTCAGTCTGTTGGGGGAACGGCAGTGCTAGCTAAACACGGGTATGGTTTTTGGCGGGATAGTTGGATCCCAGCAGAGTATTCGAGGCTTTCGGGAGCCGATCAGGTGCGACTGATCGATGCTGATTTTCCAGATTTTGAAACAAGTCAAATTGGTATTGAAAAGCAGTTTGAAGCTACGGAAGTGCTGGAACCCACTAGAAGGCGTGGTGATGAAATTAAAGCGGACGTTGTGAGAGCCGAAGCGGGGCTCTCGACCGTTAGAGACGACCCATCGGAGCGTTGGCTAACTTGGGGATCGGCAAATTTAGCTCTGAAAGAGGCATCCGATAAAAGGGGAAAAGAACTATCCCAGCGAGACAGGGTTGGTGATCTATCTGAACTGGTCAGATTATTTTGTTTCCGAGGATAGAATTGTGTCCATCATGTCGGATGCCACCGAAAAAGCGAGACTCAAGTTTCAATCTATCGATATTCTTTGGCGGCAAACAATATTTCACGTATGGAAAGACGGGTACAATATATCAAGGCCATAACACCTCGTCATGCTGAATTTGTTTCAGCATCCATCGTGATACAATCATCGACTGCGAGGGGGCGAAGTGGACCCCGGATCAAGTCCGGGGTGACGAAATCGCGTACAAAACTAGCAAATAGCAAGGGATCGCGGCACTCTTAGTGCCCTTTGTCTTCGTGCGAGAAATTTCAAACGCTTGCGCTCTGCCGAAGGGTATCCTTGACGAGCTGGTCAGTTCGACAATTTCGACACTAGACCGCGCATGATGCGATGCTATCGTGAGAAAAACCAAATCATAAAAGAGGAATTCCACCCATGAAAGCCATCCAACTCCAAGCGCCAGCATCGCTCGATAATCTCAAACTAGTCGACCTGCCCGATCCGGCCGCTCCCGCTTCAGGTGAAATCGCGGTCCGGCTGCGGGCATCGTCGCTCAACTATCATGACTATGCGGTGGTCAAGGGAATGATTCCGACCACCGAAAACCGTATTCCTATGTCCGACGGTGCGGGCGAAGTAACCGCTGTGGATGAGGGCGTGACTGAGTTTAAAGTCGGCGATGCGGTGGTTTCTACGTTTTTCCCTGACTGGATCGATGGCCCGGTGCCTGACGACGGATTTGCCCGCGTGCCCGGTGACGGCATTGACGGCTATGCTTGCGAACAGGCGGTCGGACCGGTGACAGCATGGACCCATGCGCCAAAGGGTTACAGCTCGGCGGAGGCAGCGACGCTGACCTGCGCGGGCCTCACGGCTTGGCGTGCTTTATTTGTTGATGGCTCCGTCAAGCCCGGAGATAAGGTGTTGGTGCAGGGTACGGGCGGCGTGTCGATTTTTGCGCTGCAATTTGCCAAGGCGGCTGGCGCGACTGTGATTGCGACTTCGTCATCCAACGAAAAGCTGGAGCGGCTGAAGGCTTTGGGCGCAGACCATCTGATCAACTATAAGGAGGTCGAGGCCTGGGGGCCGAAAGTGCTCGGACTGACCGGTGGAGTCGGTGTTGATTGCGTGGTCGAAGTTGGCGGGCCGGGCACGCTCGATCAGTCGATGATAGCAACGCGCATTGGTGGGCATATTGCGTTGATTGGGGTGCTGACCGGTTTGTCCGGTCCGGTGCAAACCAGATTGCTGATGGCCAAAAACCTGCGCGTACAGGGCCTGACCGTTGGAAGTCGTGCACAGCAGATCGAGATGATTGCTGCGATTGAGGCCAACGGTATCAAGCCAGTGCTCGACAAGCATTTTCCGCTCGCTGATCTCGCCGATGCCTTCCGTCATCAGGAATCAGGCGCGCATTTCGGCAAGATTGTTGTTGATATCTGACCCATGATGCTTTTGGGTAATCGGAATTATAATGTTCGGGCTATCGGCTTCTACACAGCGTTGTAATATAACGCGTCGCATGTCGTAACGATTGGCCGGAAATTATTTTGATTTTTAGCCAAATCGTTATGAAAGCGCCCATATAGCTTAATCATCGCGCGCCTATGGGCTGCACTGCAGTTTTACTCCGCCAGCGATTGCCTCTTGCGCGGTTGTTATTTGTGGCTAATCAAATCTGGGAACGCATTGCTGGTCGAAATAAAGAGCAATGTCTGAAAATCAGGATGAATCAAGTCATGGCTAATGTAACAAAAATGTACGGAATTTCCAACTGCGACACCGTTAAAAAGGCGAGGAACTGGATGGAGCGGAATGGCATTAATTATGTCTTCCACGATTACAAGAAGTCGGGGATTACCAAAGACCTGTTGGAGCTTTGGGTGATGCAGGTGGGCTGGGAGCCTTTGCTCAACAAGCGCGGCACCACTTTTAAGAAGCTGCCCGATATGATGAAAGAAAATATCGACGAAAATACAGCTATTATGTTGATGGTAGAAAGCCCGAGCATGATCAAGCGGCCCGTGCTGGAACATGGTGAAGCTTTGGTCGTCGGCTTTAAGGCCGCTGATTATGAAGCAGTTGGACTGACAGCGCGCAACGGCTGAGACCTGCGGATATAACCCCGGCCAACGATAATGTCCCATGGCGCTGTTCCGATTGCCGGGGCATGGCTATTGGGGCACGGCTCTGTTCTGGCGACTGGACTCGATGGTCTATATATACTTGATTTTATATCCCAAACGCGGTCTGCTATTCGTTCGGCCGCTATGATTCCATGTTAGTCTGGCTTTAACGTTTCTTGGGGGCTATTAGAAAGCCATGTCTACAACATTCACACTCGATACTTCGACAAGTCGCGCCAATCCGACACCGCAACCGCTGAAAAGATTGACCGTTCCGCTCATCCAACGACGCAAGTTTGAACGGAAAACCGAGGAACCTCTAGTCATGTTGACGGCCTATACGGCCCGAACAGCGCAATTACTCGATGCGCATTGCGATATGTTGCTTGTTGGGGATTCCCTTGGTCAGGTGATTTATGGTTTTCCTTCCACTCTTTCCGTTACGCTGGACATGATGTGCAATCACGGTGCCGCAGTTGTGCGCGGTAGCTATCACAGCCTGGTGATCGTGGACATGCCATTTGGGTCTTACGAAAAATCGCCGGAACAAGCGTTTGAATCGGCAAGCCGGATTATGGCGGAAACAGGATGTGCGGCGGTGAAGCTTGAGGGCGGGCAATCGATGGCCTCGACGATCTCTTTCCTCTCTCAGCGCGGTATTCCGGTAATGGCGCATGTGGGACTAACGCCGCAGGCGGTCAACGCGTTGGGCGGCTATGCGGCCCGGGGGCGCAGTCAGGAAGAGCATGAAAAAATCATTGCAGATGGCAAAGCTGTGGCGGATGCCGGCGCTTTTGCGATGGTCGCAGAGGGTATATTGGAGCCGATCGCTATTTCTTTAACCAACAGCGTGGATGTGCCGGTAATCGGCATCGGGGCATCTGCTCATTGTGATGGTCAGGTGCTGGTCACGGAAGACATGTTGGGAATGTTTGAACGCACGGCACGTTTTGTGAAACGCTATCACAATATTTCTGAAAATATTGAACAGGCTGTCGCTAGCTATGCGAGTGAGGTTCGGAGCCGCAGTTTTCCGGCGGCGGAGCAGCTTTATCAACCGAAAAAATAGTTCTGACATTTTTAAATAACAACCACCCGTTCAGCATCTGGAAATGGACGATATACTTGGACATTTCATGCATGATCGGTAAAGGACTGGCGATAGAATTTTGGGAGCTTGTTTCATGCTTCCCCATAAGTATAAATATTGAAGGAGGCCGGATTGGCCAAAGACGATAAAAATATACCGGACGAAAAACAAGATCGTCAAGATCAAGTGTTCATGCGGGAAGTCGATGACGCTGTTCGTGACGATGATCTGAAGAATTTTGGTCGCCGTTTTGGCGTCTGGATCGCCGTACTTGTTGTTATCGGCTTGGCTTCGCTGGCGGGCTGGATATTCTATAATAATAGCTTGGATGAAGAGTCTGGATTGCGCAGCGAAGAATATGTTGCTGCTATTGATAGCGTGAAGCGGAATAATCTGGACGGCGCGGATGCGGCATTGAAGCCGCTCGAAGAAGCAAAGCAGGCAGGCTATCAGGCCGCGGCCAAATTGATGCGGGCTAATATTGCGCTGGAAAAGCAAGATACGAAGGCGGCGATTGCCGGCTATCAGGCCGTTATCGATGATGCCGATTTGCCCCAACCTTTTCGCGATCTTGCGCTGATCCGGCAAACCACTGTCGAATTCGACAAGTTGAAGCCACAGGAAGTGATCGACCGGTTAAAGACACTCGCGGTTCCGGGTAATCCATGGTTTGGCAGTGCGGGCGAAATGGTTGCGCTATCTTATCTGAACCTGAAAAAAAATGATCTGGCAGGGCCGCTATTTGCTCAATTGGCAAAGGATGACGGCGTTCCACCGACAATAAGATCGCGCGCCTTGCAGATGGCAGGCGTGCAAGGCATTGATGCTGTCGAGCTGGATACCGATAATAAAACTAAGCCCGCTAATGGGACTGTAAATTCAGCAGGTCCTGCGGCGAGTAAGGGAGAAACAGAATAATGATGTCAGTTAAGAATAAGCACGTCTCAAAGATCTGCGCTGGACTGATCACACTCTCTCTATTGTCTGGTTGTGCAATTCTTGGCAGTGGTGGCGACAAGAAAAAAGCTACGCCGACATTGGGCGAGCGGACGAATATCCTGACCGGTGAAAGTGGCGCGGAAGTTGATCCAGCACTAGCTGGTATTTCGGTCATTGTTCCCACGGCCCGGGAAAATGCTGATTGGGCCCAACCGGGTGGTAATGCCGGCAAGTCAATGGGCCATATTGCCTTGGGTTCCGCAACGACTCGCGTTTGGACCGCCGATATCAGTGGCACTAATAAGCGGGAACGTTTGGCGGCCGCTCCGGTTGTTTCAAATGGACGGCTCTATGCCGTTGATACACAGGCAATGGTGCATGCTTTTGATGCTGTGACCGGCGCGAAGATATGGTCAACGCAAATTGAAGTGAAAAATGATGTTAAATCGTCGCGGTTTGGCGGCGGTGTCAGTGCAGAAGGATCGATGGTCTATGCAACCAATGGCGTCGGCGACGTCGTCGCACTAAACGCAGCAGATGGCAGTGAGCTTTGGAAAGTTCGGCCAGCGGGGCCATTGCGCGGTGCTCCGACCCTGTCTAATGGCAATGTCTATGTCATGACTCAGGATAATCAGATTTACGCGCTGAAGCAGAGTGATGGCGCCGTACAATGGAATGAAGCGGGTACCGTTGGTCTCGCCGGAATTTTCGGTGTTGCGGCACCAGCTGCGGCACAAGGTACAGTTATTGCTGGCTATTCGTCCGGGGAGCTGACCGCCTATCGCTATGAAAATGGGCGCAATCTTTGGAATGATGCCTTGGCGAGGACCAGTATTTCGACTTCTGTCTCCACGCTTTCCGACATTGATGCCGATCCCGTGATTGATCGCGGCCGTGTTTTTGCACTGGGACAGGGCGGCCGGATGGCAGCTTATGAACTCGTGACCGGTCAGCGGATTTGGGAACTCAACATTGCCGGTATCGCAACACCAGTTGTAGCTGGCGAATGGGTGTTCGTGCTGACCGACGACGCGAAGCTATTATGTATCGCGCGGCCAACCGGAAAAGTGCGGTGGATTAGCCAATTGGAAGCTTACCGCAACGAAAAGAAGAAGAAAAACCCGGTCAACTGGACAGGTCCGATATTGGCTGGCAATCGATTGATCGTTGCCAGCACCGAAGGCGACGTGGTTTCCGTATCGCTGGGTGAGGGTAGCAGCACAACCTTGGTTGATTTAAAGCAAGGTGTATCTCTGCCGCCAATCGTTGCCGGTGGAATGCTATACATATTAGACAATAGCGGCCGCATTTCTGCGTTCCGCTAGAGTATTTAGATAAGGAACGGGACCGGCCATATGCTGCCCAATATTGCAATTATCGGGCGGCCCAATGTGGGCAAGTCCACTTTGTTCAACCGGCTTGTCGGCAAAAAGCTAGCACTGGTTGACGATCGTCCTGGTGTGACCCGCGACCGGCGGGAGAATGCCGCTAATCTGCTGGGTCTTGAATTCAACATTATAGACACAGCCGGTTATGAGAATGAAGACGCAAAAAGCCTTCCCGGGCGTATGCGGCATCAAACGGAACTGGCCGTTGCGGGCGCAGAATTGGCGCTATTCGTAATTGATGGCCGTGCCGGCCTGACACCTCTTGATGAGGAAATTGCGCGCTGGTTGCGGAGTGCTAAAACACCAGTCATTTTGTTGGTCAACAAAGCAGAAGGAAAGGCCGCCGAATCCGGTATTTTGGAAAGCTATGCTCTCGGCTTTGGCGACCCTATTCCGTTGAGTGCAGAACATGGCGATGGCATTGCCGACTTGTTTCAGGCGATACGCCCTTATGTCGAAGCGTTTGAGGCAGCAGCAGAGGATGAGGTGGTTGACGAAACATCGCCTTTGAAAATGGCGGTTGTTGGTCGGCCCAATGCGGGTAAATCGACACTGATTAACAAGATGCTTGATGATGACCGGCTGATTACCGGACCGGAAGCGGGGATCACTCGCGACAGTATTTCGGTGGAATGGGTCTGGCATGACAACGCGCTGACCGAGGATGAAAAGCTTGATGGTATTGAACCGGATCGCAAAGTTCGCCTGATTGATACCGCAGGGATGCGCAAACGCGCAAAAGTGAACGACAAGCTTGAGAAGCTGTCGGTTGCTGATGCCAAGCGCGCCGTTGATTTTGCAGAAGTCGTGGTGCTTCTTCTTGATGCGACAAAGGGGCTTGAGGCGCAGGATTTGCGGATTGCCGATCAGACCATTCAGGAAGGGCGTTGCCTCGTCATTGCGATAAACAAGTGGGATGTGGCTGACGGCCCAAGCAAGTTGTTCAATGGCATTCGTGCTGCGTTGGACGATGGTCTCGCGCAGGTCCGCGACGTTCCATTAATCCCGGTTTCGGCCTTTACCGGCAAAGGGATTGATGAGCTTATGAAAGCGGCCTTTAATACGCGGCGGATTTGGTCGCAGCGGGTTGCTACCGGTAAATTAAACCGTTGGTTTGAAGATGCGATTGAAGATAATCCTCCGCCAGCACCGGGTGGGAAACGCATTAAGTTGCGCTATATTACGCAGGCGAAAACCCGTCCGCCGTCTTTTGTGATTTTCGGAACACGGGTCGATGATCTACCAGAAAGCTATCGCCGGTATCTGACGAACGGGATCCGCCGCCAACTGGGCTTTGGCGGTGTACCGATACGTTTGATTATTCGGGCTGCGAAAAACCCGTATCACGACAAAGATTAGAGCATCGGCTTTGTCTAATCGCGCTGGATATATGGTTAATAATATTCGATGAGGTAACGAAGTCTTTAAGGTTTGTGCCCTACTTGAGGGAATATGAGTATCTTTCCAGATATTCCTCAAAGGGACATAGGCTTTGGCACAAACTGATAGCGACCTGATTGACTGGGCTGTTTTTGGCGAGACTCGATCTTCGCTCGGCCCTGATTTCGTTCGCATATTGGGCTATTTCCGCGAAGATGGAACGCAGTCTGTTTTACAAGTCGAAATCGCTATGCGGGCCAAGGACGCCGGAGCGATGATCATGTCTGCTCATAAGCTGAAGGGCGAGGCACAGCAATTTGGAGCGGCCCGTTTGGCATTGATGGCCGAGGAAATTGAGATGACTGCACGAAAATGTGTGGAGTATCATCAAGCACCGGACGAATTATTGGAACAAGTTGTACGCTTGCGTCCCTGTTTCGACGAAACATTACCAATATTGGAACATGAATCCAGCCCGGTGGTGCAGCGCCAAACCATGGGTTTCGGGCGCCGCTCCACCAGCCTTGGCAGCTATATTAGCAACCGCTAGATTATCATTCCGCTGATTCTGATTGCAGCTGAATGTAATTTTCAATGCCCATGCGTTCGATCATATCAAACTGCTTCTCGAGCATGTCGACATGTTCTTCCTCGCTTTCGAGGATTTCAGCAAATAGATCACGCGTGACATAGTCGCGGACTTTCTCACAATGCTCAATGCCGTCTTTTAGCGGCGGCAATGCCTCATTTTCCAAGGCCAAGTCAGCCTTCAAAATTTCCTCTACCGTTTCGCCGATTTTCAAACGACCGAGCAGTTGGAAATTTGGTAGGCCGTCGAGAAATAGAATACGCTCGGCAAGCTTGTCCGCATGCTTCATTTCATCGATGGATTCTTCATATTCAAACTTCGCCAGCTTGCTGACGCCCCAATTGTCGAGCATCTTGCTGTGTAGGAAATATTGGTTGATCGCGGTAAGCTCATTTTTCAAAGCTTCGTTCAAATATTCAATAACTTTGGTGTCGCCCTTCATGGAACACTCCTTTTAGCAGGGGATGTAATGTAAAGCGCTATACACTAATACAGACCCGTAGCCAAGTTTTCGTTCCCGAAAAAGCTAGTTATTTCAATGATTTGATAAAGAGAATGCTAAGCGGTCGCAACTTCGCTTTCGATAATGGTTCGTGCGAACGACAGGCACTGGCCGCATTTCGGTTTCCGTCCGAGCTGCGCATAGACCTGACTTGGACGGTCGGACCCGCTACGAACCGCAGCCCGTAGGTCTTTTTCCCGTATCGCATTGCATACACAAACAACCATGTGCTCTCCTTATGCGACTCGTATATAGCTAATGAGAATAGATCGCAATATCAAAAATACAGTTTTTCTTTGTCAGCGAGAAATTGCCATCGGTTGCAGCTCGCGCCGTGCCAAGGAGCGCCACAGCCATTCCAGCGGCCCGTAGCGGTAACGCATCAGCCAAGGTTTTGACCATAGCAGCATGGTGATCCATGTACTGAACACAAGCACGACCATCTGAGCGCGTCCCACGGTGCTGAATAGTCCCAAGCCCCAACCGTAGAATATAAAGGCCATGACAAGGCTGGTCCCGAGATAATTGGAAAAAGCCATTCGTCCGGCCGCAGCGACGCGGTGAAGCAACGGTTGATGTCCAAAGCGTTGGATAAGCATGATCAGTAAAGAAACATAGCCCGTGGCCATCACCAAACGGGGCAAGGCGGACCAAGCTTGCGTGATGTTCATAATCAAAATAATATCGAATTTCTTATACACTGCCAGCAAGGCCATGGCCGTGAAGAATAAGGTTCCAATCGCAGTGGCCCATATACCCAAGCGGCGATAAAGGAGGGGATCGGCTTGGCCGAGCAGGAAGCCGGACTTATAAAGCCCCATGCCTATCATCATCAGTGGGATGGTTTCCAACGGACTAAGAATCAGATTGTCAAATGGTGTGCTGACCTGTTGGGTTAGCTTGTCCATTAGCAGATGCCAGAAAGACCCGCGATAGAGTGCTGTTTCTTGCGCCAGGCTTTGGACGGATATGCCGAGACCATCGATCATTTCTGCAAAATCGTCCAAGATTTCCGGGCTGGCATTTGGCTGGGCGGCTTGCATCTGGAGGTAAAACATACTTCCCAAACCCAATATGAGGAGAATAGCCGCGATGATATAGGCTAGCACACCGGTCTTGATGAGCCTTTCGCTGGACCAGTCGCGGAACACATAAACGACCGCGCCGGACACGGCATAGAGAAATAATATATCCCCCCACCACAGCAGAAAAAAATGACACAATCCGAATATTCCCAGCCAGAACATCCGGGAGAAATGAACATGCGCAGGAGATTGTCCTGTCGCCGCCGCACGTTCGATCACCAGCATCATGCTGGCCCCGAACAGCAGCGAGAATATCGCGCGCATCTTTCCATCAAAAAAGATAAATGATATCATCCATGATGCAATATCGGATGGACTACCGGGCGTGCCGATGACCGGACTGACATAGGCCATTTCCGGAAAACCAAAGGCGGTTATATTCATCCACAATATGCCCATGACCGCAAAGCCGCGAAGCGCATCCAGCGTTATATGACGGATTTGGGGCGTAGTCGCGTTCATTAGTATATCCCGACTGTATTATAAAAATAATACAGTCCCTTATAGTTAGCTTGCAATGGCGTCCAGCGGCTTTTTTAATCTTCGCATGCATAGATATGGTCGCGGCTGCCCCAGCTTTCCTGACCACTAATATAATCAAAAGGCTTTATGGCACTTTCCTCTATTTTTCTCGATAGTTGGTGCCAAAAACAAGGTACGTAACAAATTTCAAAATTCACACAAAACACACCCTCTCAAGCGGACGGCTTCGTAATGCACTGGCTTAAACGCATAGGTATCGGCCGCTCTGTAGGAAAGCGAATATCTACTATTGACATTTATGTTAATAGTAGATATTGCAGTGTACCTGATAATGATTGAAGCGATTCTGATATGACGACTTCCCCCCAGATTGTGGCGCCGGTGAACATGCCAATGGTAAACCCTGCGCACGCCATTTCTAAAATGCGTCCGGTAAAGGCGTTTCGTCATTTCCGTAAATTGATTGCGGATAAGGAAGATACGGCGGAAGTTTTTCACATCATCGAAGCGCTGGCGGGCAAAGCTTTCATCCGCAATGCGAAGACGTTTTTGAAAAACCCTCACGCACAGGAATTGATGGAACGGAATGTCGACTTGCCGACAATGCTGGATAATCATGATAAATTGCAGAAGCTGCCCAGCGATAGCTTGGGGCAAGCCTATGTCCGCTTCATGGAAAAGGAAGGATTGACCGCTGCCGGACTGGTTGCGGAATCTGCCCGTTATGGAGCAGACTATCAAAAGCGCAATGATATTACCGAATGGTTTGGCGACCGGATGCGCGATACCCATGATTTATTGCATGTTCTAACCGGCTATGGCCGCGACGCATTGGGGGAACAATGTGTGCTGGCCTTTACCTATAGCCAGAACCCCAATCTTGGAATCTTGTTCATCGCCTATGCCGGTGCGTTGGAAATGAAAAAACAGGCACCATCTAATGCGCCGGTGCTGAAAGCTGTCCGGGAAGGACAACGGCTCGGCAAGGCAGCCAAACGATTGGCTTATTATGATATCGAGAAGATTCTCGCCATGCCGATCGATGAAGCCCGCGCGTTTCTGAATATCGGCGAGCCGGCTTTTTATAAACAAGCGCATGTTACTTATGAGGCGCAGGGAATCGATCCTTATAATTTGCTGGGTCAACCAGCTTAAATCTCCAAAATTTCAAGTTTTCGCACCATATTCTATGTGGTGTTCGTACGCGATTGCTCCGATTTGGCGTAAAACCCCCATTGTGATGGGTCTCCATTTCCGCAATAATCTGTTTAGATCGCCTGAGTTTCCCGGTCTTGAGTATCATCTTGAAGCTGCTGATGAGAAGGAGACTATTGTCATGGACATGCGAATGGGACTGGTTCTAATCGGCGCGGTGCTTTTGTCGGCCTGCGCTGAACATCGGCTGGTCGTGCAGCGGCCCAATCCCGACGGTGAACAGGCTATAGTTCACAGCAATGCTTTTTTTCTGCCCAAGGGACAGCCACGCAATGTGGCCGCGTGCCAGACGAACCTGATTGATGAAGTGCGCGTGCACACGAATATCGGACAGTCGCTGCTTTCAGTCCTGACGCTGGGCTTTTATCAACCCGCAACCATCGAATATTTCTGCGCCAAAATCCCTTCGGGCGAAGGCAGTACGGACGAATAATGTGCCTAATAGAGGCTCCATTAAGGGGAGAGGATAAATGCCGCCTGACGCCCAGATCCAGACCGAAAATAATTTCCTGTGGGTGAACCATCACTTTAATATCAAAGTGCCGATTGCCAAACATTTGAGGGTCCATAATGAAAGCCCAACGCGGGCAACCATGTCGGGAATGCGCGCAACGGCGGCGCGGTTGCAAGGGATTATCGCAGATGCGTTGACGGCTGGCGTGCAAATCCGGGCTTGCGGTTCGCGCTGGTCTTTTTCGGATATTCCAGTGGTGAAAAATGGCTGGGTCGTCGAGACTGCCAATCTTGATTGGACGTTTAAGGTCAGCGCAAATGACGTTGATCTGGGCAGCGGGACATCGGCTGATGATCTCTATCTCGTGCAATGCGGAACAAATATTTCGAAGATTAACGAACGGCTGGAAACAAAATCCCGCCGCCGCGCCTTACGCACATCGGGCGCGAGCAATGGCCAGACGATTGCAGGGGCCATCGGCACCGGTGTGCACGGCTCGTCCATTGATGTTGGCGGAATGGAGAGTGAGGTTGCGGGCATACAACTGCTTACCGCGACGCAGAATCTGTGGATTGAGCCAGCGCGAGCGCCAGTGATGACGGCGAATTTTGCGGCCAAGCTCGGCGCGACATTGGTACGTGATAATGCAAAATTTGATGCCGCGATTGTGAGCTTGGGCGCATTGGGCATCGTCCATTCCGTCATGCTGCGCGGCACGGGGCGCTATCTGCTCAATTCCTCGCTGCTCCATATTCCTTACGGTCAGTTGCAAGGTGCGCTCAACATGCTCGATTTTCGGGGGTCAGGTCTACCGGATCAAACCCGCAGGCCATATTTTTTTCAGGTAATCCTTGATCCGCATAAGATGGATATCGGCTATACGACCGTGCGCTATAAAGAGTTGTGCCCACCGGACTATGAGGCGGATTATAATCTGAAATCCGAAGCCGAGCCGGGGACCGATTTGCCGCGCCTGATTGCATCGGCGATCAAGATGTTTCCTGACCTACGCGATACGGCGGCCAGTCTGTTGATCCAGAGCGAGTTGAAAGTGCGTTCTGACCGCCCGCATGAATGGCGGCTGCCCGGTGAAACATATAGCTTTACTAGCGCGCGGGAGGGGATCGCCAGTTCCGGCTTTGCAGTGCCAATTGCGCAAGTCACCAACGCGCTTGATATTTTGCGTGCGGCCTTTCAGGTCCATAGAAGCGCGCCGGTTGTCTTCACCTGCCGCTATGCGCAGAAATCACCGGGGATATTATCATTCACGCGTTTTGACCCGTGCTGCGTCATTGATATTGACGGCATCGACACGCCCGCAGCGCGCAAGCTGATTACCTTGGCAGCGGCGCGGCTGGAGGCAGCGGGCATGCCCTTCACCCAGCATTGGGGCAAGATGAACGACCTCACCAAAGCGCGCGTGCGCCAAGGCTATGCCGGTAATGTGGATCGCTGGAATCAGGTGCGCAAACTTATCCTGCCGGATGCGGCAGAACGGCACGCATTTTCCTCGCCATTTTTGGACAAGGTCGGATTGAACGCGTGAGGCGTTAGGATTGCATCCAGTCGCGGAAGAAGCTGTCACTGGCTTCACGCAGGTCGGCAAGAGATACCGAACGCCCTTGAATATCCAATGCGTCGCCGCCGGTTGTGCCGATCCGCCACATGGGTATGCCCGCCGCCTGTATCTTGTCCGCATGCGCACTCGTGACAATATAGCGCGCCTGATCTTCACCAAAGGCGGTCATATGATCGCCCAGTTCTTCGAGCGATGCACCGATATTACCGGCCAAGGCCATTTCGGCAATCGCGACGAGCAAACCGCCGTCGGAAACATCATGAACGGCGGTGGCTTTCTCGCTGTCGATCAATTCGCGAACAAAATCACCATGGGTTTTTTCCAGATCAAGGTTGACCGTGGGAGCCGTACCATCTTCGCGGCCATGAATTTCCTTAAGCCAAATGGATTGGCCGAGCTGCCCATTATTATGGCCAATGACGAAAATGGCTTCGCCTTCTTTTTTGAAGGCGATGGTTGCCATTTTATCAAGATTATCGAGCAGTCCTACCGCGCCAATAGCCGGTGTTGGTAAAATTGCGTGGCTGATGCCATCTGCACCGGTCGTCTCGTTATACAGGCTGACATTGCCGGATACGATAGGCATGTCGAGCGCCAAGCAGGCTTCTGCCATGCCTTCGATACAGCCGACAAATTGCGCCATGATATGCGGTTTTTCAGGATTACCGAAGTTCATGCAATCAGTGGTCGCCAGCGGCGTTGCACCGACGGCGGTGATGTTGCGATAGGCTTCTGCAATCGCTTGTTTGCCGCCCTCGACCGGATCGGCTTTGCAATAGCGTGGGTTGCAATCTGTGGTGATGGCAAGGCCTTTGTTCGTGCCGTGGACGCGCACGACAGCGGCGTCTCCTCCAGAACGCTGGCAAGTATCTGCGCCAACCTGGCTGTCATATTGTTCCCAAATCCAGCGGCGTGAAGCGAGGGCAGGGCTGGCCATCATTGTCAGCAAATCTGCGCCAATATCGGCACAGGCCGGAATATCGTCCAGCGGTTTGATGGCGACATGTGCCTTATATTCTTCCTGCGTCAGATGCGGACGGTCATAAAGCGGTGCGTCATCAGCCAGTGGGCCGAGCGGAATATCGCAGACGGTTTTGCCTTTGTGGGTCAGCACCATGCGGCGCGTGTCGGTCACTTCGCCGATGACAGCAAAGTCTAGTTCCCACTTGGTGAAGATCGCTTCGGCCATTTCTTCGCGGCCGGGTTTCAGGACCATGAGCATGCGTTCCTGACTTTCTGACAGCATCATTTCATAGGCGGTCATCTCGGTCTCGCGGCACGGCACTTTGTCCATGTCGAGGATGATACCGACTTCGCCATTGGTCGCCATTTCAACGGCGGAGCTGGTCAGACCAGCCGCGCCCATATCCTGAATCGCGACAATGGCATCAGACGCCATCAGCTCAAGGCAGGCTTCGATCAGCAGTTTTTCCGTAAATGGATCGCCAACCTGCACAGTCGGGCGCTTTTCATCGCTATCGTCGTCAAATTCAGCGCTCGCCATGGTCGCGCCATGAATGCCGTCGCGGCCGGTTTTGGAGCCGACATAGACAATCGGATTGCCGACACCGCTGGCCGCAGAATAGAAAATCTTGTCTGCATCAGCGACGCCAACGGTCATCGCGTTGACGATGATATTGCCGTCATAGGCTTCATGGAAATTGGTTTCGCCGCCAACGGTAGGGACGCCCACGCAATTGCCATAGCCGCCAATGCCCGCGACGACACCTTTGACGAGATGCTTCATCTTGGGATGTTCTGGTCGTCCAAAGCGCAAGGCGTTGAGATTCGCTACGGGCCGCGCGCCCATGGTGAAGACGTCGCGCAAGATACCGCCGACACCGGTCGCTGCCCCTTGATAGGGTTCGATGTAGCTTGGGTGGTTGTGGCTTTCCATTTTGAAAATCGCAGCCTGTCCGTCACCAATATCGATCACGCCCGCATTTTCACCCGGTCCGCAAATCACCTGAGGGCCGGTGGTCGGTAATTTCTTCAAGTGCAAGCGCGAGCTTTTATAAGAACAATGCTCTGACCACATGACCGAGAATATACCAAGTTCGGTAATATTCGGCGTGCGGCCGAGCGCATTTAATATGCGCTGATATTCTTCCTTGTTGAGGCCATGTTCGGCAACAATTTCGGGTGTGATGATTTCGGCGGTGCGCGAGGATGTTTTTGTCATGAAGACCCTTTAACGAGCCGTCCCGATTCCGCCTAGTGCGAATTATCAGTTTTGCATCACCCGTTGCATTTACCCCTGGAACATGGTTTCATAATGAAACTTAAATGGAGCGATGGCCGGAAGGATATTATGAAAACTCGTCACGGGCTACTTGGAATAGACGCAGGCACTTCCTGCCGAATCAAAAAGGATATATTGCATGGGTAAGACTATTGAACTTGTTTTCGATTTTGTTAGTCCCAATGCCTATCTGATCTGGCAGCCGCTAAAGGCATTGGCTGAAAAACATGACGCCAAAATTGAAGTGATCCCGGCATCTCTTGGCGGTATGCATAAGCTGACAGGCAATGCGCCGCCGTTCATTAGGGACGCGGATGTGAAAGGCAAAAACGCTTATGCCCTGTTAGAGATGACGCGGTTTATCGAAAAGCATCGCCTAACAAAATGGCAGATGAACCCGCATTTTCCATTTAATTCCATCAGTCTACAGCGCATGCTTGTTGCGGTTGACCCTGTGAAACGTGCTGCGCTTATAGAAATATTGCTGCCCCCAATTTGGGAAGAAGAATTGGACGTTACGGACGTGGAAGCGCTCGGCAAAATCATTGAAGATGGCGGCTTTGACGCGAAGGAGCTATTCGCAAAAACTCAAGAGTCAGCGGTGAAACAGACGCTTATCGACAATACCGAAAAAGCTGTCGCGCGGGGTGCCTTCGGCATTCCAACAATCTATGTCGGAGACGAAATGTTTTTCGGAAAAGAGCGCTTGGCGCAAATTGAGGAGCAACTGGCCGCTTAAACCCGTCGTCGCAATCTCTGGTTTTTTTCCTAAAAGAAAACGGCCTTGCGGGGCCACCGCGATTGTGCTGATGACAGCCGCATGGAATCTCCCTGCAATAACATCTGCGTCATAGACCGTCCAAGCGGTCTTTGTGTCGGTTGTGGGCGCAGCTTGTCTGAAATCGCAGAATGGGCGTCTGCCCCGCCGGGTCGCAAGCGGCAGATATTGTCTGTATTGCCTGCCAGAATGCGGGAACTGATGGCAAAATCAAAGCGTTGATGCACCCATATCAGGAGCGGCTGTAAGTCTAGTATTTTCTATGCTTTCACGAACCTTGGTAACAAATAGGATGTCAGTGCCCGCGTTACACAGGTGGCGAAGATAGCCATACTGATCAAATTGCGCGTTCGGGGCCTTGACCCAAACCCAAAGCGTCGTCATTGGAATGGACATGAGCGAAACTATCGAAGATGTGTCCGACGACACCGTCAATTTGAACTTTGAAGATGCACTTAGGCGTCTGGAAGATATTGTCAGAAAGCTGGAAAGCGGCGATGTTCCGCTGGATCAATCCATTGCTCTATATGAACAGGGCGAAAAACTGCGCGGATTGTGCCAGAAACGCTTGGAAGATGCGCAGGCGAAGATCGAAAAAATCACGCTTGATCGCAATGGTAAGGCGCAGGGCGTCACTGCCTTTGACGCCGATTAACTGTGGCGGCTAATAATAATCTGGATCTGCAGCAGGAAATGGCCGGTGTCGCCGCTGCGATTGATAAGCAGTTTGATCTGATATTGACTGTGCCAGACGACGCACGGGCCCAGCTTTATGAAACAATGCGACACTCTGCTATTGGCGGAGGCAAGAGATTGCGGCCATTATTGGTTATGGCAACGGCGCGTTTGTTCAACGTCGAAGAAAATTGTGCTTTACGAGCGGCCACTGCTTTGGAAGCTTTGCACGTTTATTCGCTGATTCATGATGACCTGCCTTGCATGGATGATGACGAAATGCGGCGGGGCAAACCAACGGCGCACAAAGCTTTTGGTGAGGCTCAGGCAGTTCTTGCTGGTGATGCGCTTCATGCGCTGGCGTTCGAATTGCTGGCAGATGAGAAGACCCATAGGGATCCGTTCGTTCGAGCTGAAATGGTGGCTTGTCTCGCCAAAGCCGCAGGCTCATCGGGCATGGCTGGCGGGCAGATGATGGATCTTGTCGCTGAAACCACCACATTTGATTTGCAGACTGTAACGCGGTTGCAGCAGCTTAAAACCGGAGCCTTGATAAGCGCCTGCGTAGAAATTGGCGCTATATTGGGCCGTGTTGCACTGGATGGCCGGACGGGACTTCGTGGCTATGCCCATGACCTTGGCCTCGCGTTTCAGATTGCCGATGATATCCTGGATGTTGAGGGTGATGAGGCGCTTGCCGGCAAGGCTCTGCAAAAAGACGAAGCGGCTGGAAAACAGACTTTTTTAAGCTTGATGGGACTGGAGCGCGCCAAAGATCAGGCGCAGATGCTGGTTGATCAAGCCAAATCACATTTAAAGGGCTATGGCGAGGAAGCCAATTTGCTTCGCGCGATTGCCGAATTTACGGTCCAGCGAGACCGCTAAACGAGGTCTGAACAGGGACTGATGAGGGGGAATTTTATGAGAATTGGTGTTTATCCTGGAACTTTTGACCCTGTTACACTGGGTCATATGGATATCATTGAACGCGGGACACGGCTGGTGGACAAATTGGTCATCGGGGTGACGACAAATCCGTCAAAATCACCGATGTTTTCTCTGGAAGAACGACTCAAAATGGTCCGCCGGGAAACGGCCGATCTGGGCAATGCGGTGGAGGTAGTGGCCTTTAATGCGCTGCTAATGAAATTTGCCCAAAAACAACGTGCGAACGTTATTGTTCGCGGGTTACGCGCTGTGGCCGATTTCGAATATGAATATCAAATGGCCGGGATGAACCAGCAATTGAACGACAATATAGAAACGGTGTTCCTGATGGCCGATGTGTCATTGCAGCCGATTGCGTCACGACTGGTCAAGGAAATCGCAGTTTATGGCGGCGACATTCACAAGTTTGTTCCACCCAGAGTATGTGAAGAAGTGGTCGCTCGTGTTGTTGAGATTGGTTTAAAGGGTGACCAATAGGCGTGATTTGACAAGCAGTTCATTGCGGCGAAAGCATATCTCGTCCAAGAGGCACTAATATTTTAATCAGGCGGCTCAACAGCAGTCGGGATGATGACCAAAATACAGGTGAGTAGTTACATATGCTAAGCAAATATATTGTTTCCCTTTTCGTTGTTGCGATGATCAGCACCGGCGCGGTGGCACAAGAACAAAGCACTTCGGTCGAACCCGCTGCGGTTGAACTTGATCCAGCCGCTGTTCCTGCAGAAGAAAATTTACTGCAACTGGATCTATCTACCGGCGGACGGGTAACCATACAGCTTTATCCCGATAAAGCGCCTCAACACGTCGAACGGATCAAAACGCTCACGCGACAGGGCTTTTATAACGGGCTTATTTTTCACCGGGTCATAGAAGGTTTTATGGCCCAGACCGGCGACCCTACCGGCACAGGCATGGGCGGATCAGAGCTTCCCGACCTCAAAGCGGAATTTTCTAGTTTTCCTCATTTGCGCGGCGTTGTCTCTATGGCCCGTGCACAGGGCGAAGATAGCGCGAATAGCCAATTTTTCATTGTTTTCTATCCGAGGTTTGCCCTCGATAAGAAATATACCGTATTCGGGCGGGTCGTAGCAGGGATGCAATATGTTGATGCGATTAATCGTGGCGAGCCACCTGCAATTCCGAGCCGGATTTTGCAGGCATCCATTGATGCTGATGGCAAAGCGCCGCCAACACCGGGTGCCTTTTCGCCTATGCCTAAAAAAGAGATCACGCTCGACGATCTGAACGCCCCGATTAAGCCATAGGTTTTTTGCGTGCGCGTTGATCTTTTTGATTTTGCGTTGCCGCCGGAAAATATTGCGCTTCGCCCCGCTGTACCAAGAGACAGCGCGCGGATGCTTGGTATTTCGGGTTCGGGACAGCTATCGGATAATAATGTCTGGGATTTGCCGCAGCTATTGTCGAAAAACGACATATTGGTGTTTAATGACACCAAGGTAATTCCTGCCCAATTGGAAGGTCGTCGCGGCGAGGCCAAAATCGGTGCAACTCTGCACAAGCGGGTAGACCTGAGGCGCTGGCAGGCCTTTATCCGCAATGCGAAACGCCTTAAAGTCGATGATATCGTCGATTTTGGCAAAGATGTTCGCGCGCGTGCAGAAGAAAAATATCAAGATGGCAGCTTCCTGCTCCATTTCCTGGGTGAAGAGCCAGTAGAAGTGTTGCTGGCCCGTGCAGGCACGATGCCGCTCCCCCCCTATATCGCGAGCAAGCGTGATATCGATGAGCGGGATGCGGAGGATTATCAGACGATGTTCGCACGCGAAAAAGGCGCCGTTGCGGCTCCGACGGCGGCCTTGCATTTTACCGATGGGTTGATAGCGGCGCTCAATGAGGCCGGTATTGGTCAGGCGACTCTGACCCTTCATGTCGGCGCGGGTACTTTTCTGCCGGTTAAGGTGGATGAAACGGACGATCATCAAATGCATAGCGAATGGGGCCGGATTGAACCGGACGTTGCGGATCGGCTCAATCAGGCGCGGCAAAATGGTGGTCGGGTGATCGCCGTTGGAACGACAAGCTTGCGTGTTTTGGAAAGCGCAACCGGCCCGGATGGTATCATCCAGCCTTTTGAAGGCGATACGGATATATTTATAACCCCGGGCTATAAATTCCGCGCGATTGACGGTCTAATGACCAATTTCCATTTGCCTAAATCCACTTTGTTCATGCTGGTCAGCGCGCTTATGGGCCTTGAGAATATGCAATCCGCCTATGCCCACGCCATCGCCGAGGGTTACCGGTTTTACAGCTATGGGGATTCTAGCCTGTTGCTGCCTTAAGTGCGTCGTCCCCGAATGCCGCGACCGCGCAGAATTATCTTGCTCCCGAAATAGAGGATGGCTAGGGCGACCTCTGCTACAGGTTCCCGGAGACGGGATCTTAAGGGAATTCGGAGGGAACGATATCGTTTTTATCCGAAGCTGCCCCCGCAACTGTAATTGGTGAGCGGGCCTGTCAAATCCCACTGGACTTGGTCTGGGAAGGGGACAGGCCATGCGATGATCCAAGAGCCAGGAAACCTGCCTGAAGCTGTCGTTCTATCATGCGGACGGGGTGTGTCACATGATCGAGGATTTCCTCGCGTGGCGACGATTAACTTCGGGCTGCGCATGTGGAAACTCCATAGGCGTCGATATGCGTGGCCTTTTTGAATGATTGTCAAAAAGGAAATATCGTGCGTTTTAAATATTCGACAACAATATCATTTACGTCTCTTGCCGTGATGCTTCTGTCGCAACCGGCTCTTGCAGAAACGGCTGAGGCTCCGCAGGACGAAGATGTGATCATTGTAACCGCAGGACGGTATGAACAAGCCCGCTCGCAAAGCGGTCAGACCATCTCGGTGATCAATCGTGAGCGGATCGAACAGGTCCAAAGCGTCACTGTCGTAGACCTTCTTCGCAATGTACCGGGCGTTACCGTCAACAGCAATGGCGGCATCGGCACGGTCAGTGCAGTTACAATTCGCGGTGCGGATTCAAGCCAGACCGTTGCATTGATTGACGGCGTCAAGGTCAACGATCCTTCATCACCTGGCAGCGGCTTCAACTTCGGAAATTTGCTCACGGGCAATATATCCCGGATAGAAGTGCTGCGCGGATCCCAATCGGTAATCTGGGGCAGCCAAGCGATTGGCGGCGTGGTCAATATCATCTCGCGTGAGCCTACGGATGAACTCGCAATCAATGTGCAGGGCGAATATGGCTCTCGTGATACAGCGCAACTGGTGGGTAATATTTCGCACGCTGTCGGCCCGATCGCAGCCAGTTTTGGCGCGGGCTATCTTCGTACCGATGGCATTTCTTCCTTTAACAAAACACGTGGCGGCACCGAAGCGGACGGCTATCGTAATTTCGGAGCGAGCAGCAAGATTAAGGTCACGCTTAGTGACGCTATCTCGATTGATTTGCGCGGCTATTATGCGGATGCCAAGACGGATATTGACGGATTTACGCCAAGCTTTACGTTTGGTGATACGGCGGAAACTGATGATTCCACAGAGTTTGTTGGTTATGCAGGTTTGAATGTCGCGCTTTTCGGGGGACGGTTTCGCAATCGTTTTGCCTTTGCCTATACCGACGTCACCCGCGATACGTTTGATGAGGCGACACTGACTTTCGCAACCTTGGGCCGGAACGAACGGTATGAATATCAGGGCATTTTTGACATTACCGATGGGGTGGGAGCGGTCTTTGGAGCGGAAACCGAGAAATCGCGGTTCCGTACCGCGAGCTATAGCGATATATTCGGCGATAGTTTAAGCCGCGCCAGCGCAACTCTAGATAGTTTCTATGGTCAGATACGGATATCGCCGTTGAACGGTTTGAGCGCCAACGCGGGCGTGCGCTATGATGATCATAGCAGCTTTGGTGGTGCAACATCCTTTGCGGGCGATATCGCTTATAGCCCGAATAACGGCAATACCACCATTCGCGCAAGCTACGGGGAAGGGTTTAAAGCGCCCTCGTTATTTCAACTGTTCAGTGATTATGGCAATGGCCTGTTGCAACCAGAAAAATCCGTCAGTTGGGATGCCGGTGTGACCCAGCATTTGGTCGACGGAAAAATCATGTTGAGCGCGACACTGTTCCGCCGCGACAGTGAAAATCTAATCGATTTTATCGGTTGTCCGACGTCGACTGGAATCTGCACCAATCGGCCTTTTGGCACTTATGATAATGTGGGTCGGGCGCGAGCACAGGGCGTGGAATTGGGCGTCTCTCTCAATCCCGTTGACGCTTTGACCATAGCGACTAACTATAGCCTGATTGATGCCGAAAATCGGAATACCGGACTTACACTGGCCCGGCGCCCGCGGCATAGTATTAATGCTTCGGTTGACTATGGCTGGACCTTTGGTTTGAAGACCGGAACGACCATCACGCATGTTAGCTCGAATTTTGACAATGCGTCTAATAGCGTTGAAACGCCGGGCTATGTTCTTGTCGATCTCCGCGCCGCAATGCCGATAACCAATAATATAGAGATTTACGGCCGTGTCGAAAATCTGTTTGATGAAGATTATGAAACAATCTTCCAGTTCGGTACCGCCGGTCGATCAGCATTTGCCGGTGTCAGATTGCGCTATTGATATGAACAGGGCAGCCGCCAAGTCTTATCCTCTTGCCATGAAATCCATGGTCGGAGGCTGTCTGGCGGCTGCCTGTCTAATATTCTGGTCGGGGGTTTTTGCTGAAGCAGAAGCGATTATAGATAACCCGAAAATATCCTTGCCGGTTCAGCCAAAACGGATCGTCTCCATTAATCCGTGCGGTGATGCTCTGTTGATGCAACTGGCTGATCCCGGGCAAATCGGTGCGATCAGCCATTATTCCCATGACCGCCAAGCTACTTCCATTCCCTTGGCACAAGCTTTGAAATATCAGGCGATTTCCGGCACAGCCGAAGAAATAGTGGCGATGCGGCCCGATCTGGTGATCGCAGGCTCTTTTGTCGCTCCTGCCACGGAACAGGCGCTCGAACGGTTGGGTGTCGCGCTGGTCAAGCTGTCTATTCCGCAAAGCGTTGCAGAGAGCCAGCAACAAATTTCCGAGGTGGCTGCGATTGTCGGTGCCCCTGAACGTGGGAAAATATTGAACCGCCGCATATCCACGGCTTTGGCGCAAGCAAAGCCATCCGATGATGAATTGGTGCCGGCTTTGATCTGGCGCAGCGGCGGTTTGGTGCCCGGTACCGGCACATTGCCGGATGAGCTATTACGCCGGACAGGTTTTGAAAATCGTAGCAGCACTTATGGGCTCAGCCAATGGGATATATTGCCGTTGGAGCATCTGGTCGAGCGGCCTCCGCAAGTCCTGTTTTCCAATGCCAGCGAAACCAAATCCAGGGCAGGGAATTATGACCGGATGCTATCCCATCCGGTCATCCAGAAATTATCCCATCGCATTACGATAGCCGATTATCCCGCACGCTTGCTGCATTGCGCGGGGCCGACTCTGATCGAAGCAGTGGGGACATTATCTGCGACCCGCCAAAAATTGCGGAGCCTCCATTGAGCGCGCTGCGCCTCAACGGGCTGCTGGCGCTGGCGTTGGTTGCCGCGATGCTGGCCTCGCTCGCGGCGGGCAAAGTGTGGATATCACCAACGGCATGGTGGGGCGATGATTTCAGTGCGCTTATCATCATGGAACTGCGTATTCCGCGAACGATATTGGGCGCAGCTATTGGTGGGGGGCTTGGAATGGCCGGCGCAACAATGCAGGGCTATTTGCGCAATCCTTTGGCTGATCCGGGCATATTCGGGGTGTCCAGCAGCGCTGCCTTGGGAGCGGTTTCCTCACTCTATTTTGGCTATGCGGTGACAGCGTGGTTGTTGCCCGCCTTTGCATTAGCAGGCGCTGGTCTCGGCATGGGGTTACTGGCTTTGTTGGCGGGTAGGTCAGGAAGCTTGATCCTGTTCACGCTGGCGGGGGTGATCCTGTCCAGCATTACCGGATCGCTGACGTCCTTGATGATCAGCCTTGCCCCGACGCCATTTGCTACAGCGGAAATTGTCACATGGCTGATGGGCGCGCTAACCGACCGGAGCTGGGATGACGTATGGCTTTCTGTTCCATTCATTGCAGCGGGCATGCTATTTCTGGTCGCGACAGGGCGTTCGCTGGATGCACTGACACTGGGAGAAGATGCGGCGCGTTCTATGGGCGTGAATGTCCGGCATTTGCAATGGCTGGCCGTGCTGGGAGTTGGGCTAACCGTCGGTGCATCGGTGGCTGTGGCGGGAATTATCGGTTTCGTGGGCTTGATTGTACCGCATCTCGTGCGCCCGCTGGCGGGGCATCGTCCTTCGGCATTGCTCCTGCCTTCGGCTTTAGCGGGGGCGTTGCTCGTCGTATTGGCGGATAGCTTCGTCCGGATATTGCCCAGCGCCAGTGAGTTAAGACTGGGTATCGCCATGTCTATACTCGGCGCACCGTTTTTCATGGCGCTATTGTTCAAAATGCATCGGGAGCTTGCCTGATGGTTGAAGGCCTGTCTTTTGAAGCGCTGTCTCTGATGTTGCGCGGGCGCGTCATATTGGATGATGTTAGCGGGACATTTCGGCGGGGACGGGTGACCGTGATCTTGGGGGCCAACGGTGCGGGAAAGAGCAGCCTCTTATCCTGTCTGTCTGGCCTTCGGGAACCCCATAGCGGATCGGTCGCGCTGGACGGACAGCCTTTATTATCACTGGATAGAAAAATGCGGGGGCGTTTGATCGGCCTTTTGCCGCAACGTCCAGATATCCATTGGAATGTGGATGTCAAAACCTTGATCGGCTTAGGGCGGCTGCCCCACTCCGGACGATGGGCCATGAGTGCGGATGATGAACGGGCTGTCACTCAGGCGATGGAACAAACGGATTGTACAGGCTTTGCCGATCGGAAAGTGTTGCGCCTTTCGGGCGGGGAACAGGGGCGGGTATTGCTCGCCCGTGTATTGGCTGGGGAGCCGAAATGGCTACTCGCCGACGAACCGCTGGCCAGCTTGGACCCCGCCCATCAATTTGATGTGCTCGACCGGCTCAAAAACTATGCGGCGGCGGGCAACGGAGTCATTGTCGTGCTCCATGATTTAACGCAGGCGGCGCGCTTTGCCGATGATATCATGATTATTAAAGAGGGCAGAATATTAGCAGCCGGGCCGCGAGAGCAGGTGATGACTGCAGATATATTGGCGCGGGCTTATGGGGTGGAAGTGCAGATCGGGACGAGCGCTAGCGGAGAGCCGTTGATTGTGCCGGTGCGGCGGCTGGCTTAAGTTTGTTGCGGACTTCATAATGGCGGGCTGGTCAATCTGGATATTGCCGCTAAGCAACATGCCCGCGCCGCCGTCCGACCAAATACCATAGAGCCGTTCAAGCTCTGGCATTGGCACATCATCAGCGGTTGCGAACCCTTCCGTCATCGCGCCTTTGCCGATCCGATTGATCAGGACGGCACCACAGGGCAGGGAGACCGGATCAGCGAGTGTGATTGTCATGTAGTTGCCTCGTAAATTCCATTGCGAATGAAAACTGATTCTGTCCAATGTTGTAATTTTGGGCAAGCCCAATGTCATGTTAATGATATTTTAAGGCTGAAATCTGTCGATTTGGCTTTTCGATAAAAATAGTTATAGTGTGGTGAGCGCTAGCCCGAAGGTAACATTCGGCAGTGTCTTGAGAGTTTGTCGAAGGGGAATGAAAATGGTTGCAGCAGCATCCCGAAAATCGGTTTCGAAACAGGCTACTAATGGGGCCAATGAGGATGTCCAGTCTACCCATATGGTGCGATGGGACAAGAAAATGAGCAACAATTGTGCGGCGGCCTTGCTGGTATACACATTAATGCAAATTTTCTTTGTATTGAGCTTTATTAACAGCAAGGGCATGTCCATTGCTCCTTATTTCGGTCTCGTGCTGCTTGTGGCGATTATAATCCCCTTTTGCCGTAAGTTTGAAAAACGCTGGGAAAATATGGATACGGCAAGTTTTTCGGAACAGAGCCTTGCCGCGCGGTTTCGTACAGATCAAATCACCTTATGGATTTTGGCGCTAGGGTTGCCCTTTCTGTTTGTGGGCTTGATCAAGGCTGTCGGATCAATCTTATAATCTAGTCTATTTGTCGGACAAAGCTCGATAGCGGCGTTGACCTTGCCGCCGGGCGCACCTATGTCCAGCCCATGCTAAAGCCAGAAGAAGCGCAAGACCGCGCCGACGCCCTTATCTCCCAAGCCAAAAAAGCCGGTGCCGATTCCGCAGACGCGATTTACGTCTGTGATGCCTCCACTCAGGTACAGATGCGGCTCGGTAATCTTGAAGATGTCGAGCGGTCCGAAGGCGAAGAAATAGGCCTGCGGGTCTTTGCCGGAAAACGGTCCGCAACTGTATCCTCCTCTGACATGGACCCTGAAATTCTAGCGGCTCTGGTCGGCCGCGCGATGGATATGGCGCGTGAAGCGCCGGAAGACCAATATGCTGGCTTGGCCCCTGAAGAACTAATCTTGAAATCTGAACCGCCTGCGATTGACGGCGATGATGGGTTAGACCCTGATCCCGCCGTGCTCCGCGAAATGGCTTTGAAAGCCGAAGATGCGGCGCGTGCTATAACGGGTGTCTCCAATAGTGAAGGCGGCGGCGCGAGCGCGGGCCGTTCGATTGTGGCACTGGCAACCAGTCACGGTTTCTCGGGTGCTTATTCCACCAGCGGTTATAGCTGCCACGCCAGCGTGATCGCCGGTGAAGGCGACGGCATGGAACGCGATTATGCTTATGACAGCAAACGCCATTTTGAAGACCTCAACACGGCTGAAGAAATCGGTAGGGAAGCGGGTGAGCGGGCAGTTTCGCGTCTGAATCCGGTGGACTTTAAATCCGGTGCGATGCCCGTGGTTTTTGATCCGCGCATCAGCAATTCGATGCTCGGCCATTTTGTTAGCGCGATTGCCGGTAGTGCTATTGCCCGTAAAACAAGCTTTTTGCTCGATGCTATGGATACGCAGTTATTTGACAGCGCGATTAACATTATCGACTGCCCGCACCGCAAACGCGGTCTGCGTTCAAAGGCTTTTGATGGTGAGGGCCTTCCCACGGCGAAGACAAAGTTAATCGACAATGGCCGTCTCACACAATGGATTATGGAAAGCGCTTCGGCGCGGCAATTGGGATTGCAGCCAACCGGCCATGCCTCTCGCGGAGTTGGCGGGGCACCGGGCGTTAGTGTAACCAATCTGCACATGAATGCCGGATCGGTGAGCAAGACCGACTTGATCAAAGATATTAAACATGGCGTCTATATCACGGAATTAATTGGCCAAGGTGTCAATCCCGTTACGGGCGACTATAGCCGGGGTGCAGGTGGTTTCCTGATCGTTGACGGCGAGATAGGCCCGCCCATTTCGGAAATAACCATTGCCGGAAATTTGAAAGACATGTTCGCCAGCCTGATCCCGGCCGATGATCTGGAATATCGCTATGCGGTAAACGCGCCGACTTTGCGTACCGATAGCATGACAGTTGCCGGTGGCTGAAATTGATTATGACCAGCTAGTCGCCATTGCACGAGAGGCGGGCCATTTGGCTATGGCAGGTTGGTCTGCTGGTGTGATTTCAGACGATGTATGGGAAAAGGCTCCCGGTCATATTGTCAGCAGCGTGGATATAGCGGTTGATGAGCTGCTCAAAAAACGCCTCCATAAATTGCTACCGCAAGCAGGATGGCTTTCCGAAGAAACGGCTGATGACACAGAGCGGCAGAGTAAAGAGCTTGTTTGGGTTGTCGACCCCATTGATGGCACTAAGGATTTTGTAAAGGGTAAGACTGGCTGGGCGGTGTCCATCGCGCTAGTAAAAAATGGTCAGCCTATATTCGGTATATTGGAAGCGCCTGCGATGGCGGAAACCTGGATCGCGAAAGCAGGTAGCCATACAGAAGTTAATGGGCGGGCGTTAAAGGCGAGTATTCGCGACCGTTATGATGGCGCGCGCATTCCGCTGGATGTTGCAGATTTGGCAAAAGATGTCGATCTGACACCCGTGTCCAAGCCGAATAGTATTGCGCTGCGTATGGCGATGGTGGCGGATAACCGCGCTGACTTGGTAGCATCGATCCGTTGGGGCTATGAATGGGATATTGCCGCAGCGCATCTAATCGCCAGTGAAGCAGGTGGATTTGTGAGCGACGCCTTGGGGCAAAAGCTGTTCTATAATAGCGAGCATGGCAAAGCATTTGGAGTGCTATGCTGTGCCAAAAATATACATGATGCCGCAGTTCGGCGATTATCGACAATTGCTGCCGAGGTTTTGGCGCGGGATTAAATGGTTTGACTTACAGGAGCCGAGGACCGGCATCGGCACCGTCATCCTGAAACAAGTTCAGGATGACGAGCGGTTTGTCTGTTAACCTCTCGGCCTGTCCCACAACCCTGAGCGATCTACATATTTCGGTTTTCTGACCGCTTGTCCCAAAGCTTTCACCACCCATGCAGCCTTTGCCGCCTTGCTTGTCACGACGCGATTGTCGAGCGCAGCGCCATTACTGCGTCTGACCGCACGCGCAATATCACCGTAAATCCCTGCTGCTGCTAAGACGGCCCAGCGGGAGCGAAAGGGCAATTGCGCCGCGCCGACACGGGCCGATGCTTCATAACGCTCTGAAAGATCGCATAGCCGCCCGATAAGCTCTGTCAGAGCCTCCCTGCGGGATGCGTCCATCATATGGTCCGGCGCAATGCGCATCTCGGACAGCCAGTCTTTCGGTAAGTAACAACGACCTGCCGCGTTATCTTCCGCCACATCACGGGCAATGTTCGAAAGCTGAAAAGCCAAGCCCAGATCGCAAGCCCTGTCCAGCGTCTCATCATCCCCTGCCGATACCCCCATGACGACAGCCATCATACAGCCCACCGCTCCGGCGACATGATAGCAATATTGGTAGAGATCATCTTCGGTTTGCGGCCGCCATTCTTTGGCATCTAGCGCAAAGCCGTCAATTACATCCTGGGCCAGTTTCGGTGGGATACGGCATTCCTGCGCAACCACACCCATAGCATCGAAAGCCGGTTTTCCGGTCGATTGGTCGCTCATGGCTCTGGCGGTGAGCATCCGCATTGCGGCAATGGTGCGTTGGGGGGCGGCCACTGTTGACATGCCATGGCCATGATCCTGACCATCGGCCAGATCATCGCATTGCCGGCACCATGCATAGAGCATCCATGCCCGTTCGCGAGTTTCTTTGGCGAATAGCTTGGACGCGAGCGCGAAGGATTTGGACCCGCGGTCGATACTGGCTTTGGCGTGAAGGACGAGATTGGCGCGGTTCATTGCGTGTTTATAAAATATCCTCAAGCATCAGCTCTGCCGTTGCTTTGGCGCTTCCTACTACACCGGGTACTCCAGCGCCGGGGTGGGTTCCTGCACCTACAAAATAAAGATTATGGATGACATCATCGCGGTTATGCACGCGGAACCATGCACTTTGGGTTAGCAATGGCTCCAGACTAAATGCACTGCCAAGATGGGCGTTGAGGTCGCTGCCGAAATCCTGCGGTGTATAGTGGAAGCTGGTAACGATCCGGTCGTGAATGTCGGGGATCAGGCGGTGACCAATTTCATCAAGAATGCGCTTTGCATATATCGGACCCATTTCCTCCCAGTCGATCGGCAATTTCCCCTGATGCGGGACCGGAGCAAGCACATAGAAGCTGCTATGGCCTTCGGGGGCCATTTCCGGATCGGTGACGGTCGGATGGTGGAGATAGAGCGAGAAATCGCTCGGTAAAACACCATTGTCGTAAATATCGTCGAGTAGCCCCTTATAACGCGGGCCAAACAGGATCATGTGATGCGGTATGCCCGGCCATGTCCCTTTCAGCCCGAAATGGACGACAAACAAAGAGGGCGAATATTTCTTCTTTTTCAGCGAGGCGGTGACCGTGCTGCTGCGATGTTTGTGACCGAGCAGGTCGCGATAGCTATGCATGACATCGGCATTGGAAGCGACCGCATCAAATTTCTCGCTCCAGCCGGATTTACAGGTGACACCGGTTGCGCGGTCGCCCAGCGTGTCGATGCTCGTCACGGGATCGGCCAAACGGATCGTACCGCCAAGCCGTTCAAAATGCTTCACCATGGCCGCGACCAGCATGTTGGTGCCGCCTTTTGCAAACCACACGCCGCCCAGCCGTTCCAATTTGTGGATCAGCCCGTAAATGGCGCTGGTTGTCATCGGGTTACCGCCAACGAGCAACGACTGGAAGGAGAGAAACTCGCGCAGTTTCTCGTTTTTCACAAAACTGGAAACCTTTGCATAAACAGAGCGGTAGGCCTGAAACTTCAGCAATGCCGGTGCCGCGCTGATCATCGATTTGAAATCGAGGAATGCCTTGGTGCCGAGCTTTACATAGCCTTCTTCATACAGGCCGCCGCTATATTCCAGAAAGCGTTTATAGCCCTCAACGTCATTCGGTTCGATCTTTGCAATCTCTGCGTACAGCGCTTCGGGATCGTTGACATAATCAAAATTGGTGCCGTCCGGCCAGTTGAGGCGGTAAAACGGCGAAACCGGCATCAATTCAATATCTTTGGCCATATCATTGCCAGTTAATTCCCAGAGCTGGCGCAGACAATCCGGGTCGGTAATGACAGTAGGGCCACCGTCAAATATAAAACCGTCTTTTTCCCAGTAGTAAGCCCGTCCACCTGGTTTATCGCGACTTTCCAATATGGTTGTCTGGATGCCAGCCGACTGCAGACGGATAGCCAGTGCCAGCCCGCCAAAGCCTGAACCGATAACGGCTGCTTTTTTGAATAATTCTGATTGGCTCATAGTCGCATCATTTCTTGGCAATTCTGCTCATCTATATTTCATCATGATGGGAAGAGCCTTGGCAATTGGAACCGGTGGGCGGCCAAAGAGCAGGGCAGCCCGATCCAGTCTCGTGGTTTTACCGGCATAAAAACGCTCAATCAATCCTTCATTCTTGGCATAGGTATGTTCCAGCGTGAGATAGCGCTTATCCGGTGTCGAGGCCTGAAACATCATCGCGCACAGCATGTGATAAAATTTGCTCTCCTGCCAGTGTTTTGCGGCATATTCATGTAAACTTTTATCAAGCTTATTCTGACTGATCTCTGGCATTGCTGCAATCATTATTGCTGTACGAACGGCGGTGGGCAGGGAATAACTGGTGACGGGATGGACCAAGGCCGCTCGGGTTCCTGCCCGCGCTTCGATGCCATTATGCGCTGCCCAAAATGCTGCAAAGTCGCCGCCATAAACTACGGGCAGACGACCGGTTTCACTGCGCAAAATTTCTACAATGTCCCATCCCTGTTCGGTTGCATAGCGTTCAATATGTTTGTGACAGGCGGAGGCCTTCAGATCGCCGTCGTTTGAATAATAGGTGTCCTCGACAAAAATCTCGGTTTCGCTGAAGGGCAGGGAATAGATAAAATGATAACCGTCCATCTGTGTCACCGTGGCATCCATGATGATTGGGCGGTCCAGCCCATGCGGCTTGGACAAGCGGAGCAATTGCCCGGCGAATTTTTGCCAGCTATATTCCAGCGCCGAAAAATCACCACCGCCGCGCGCATCTAAGATCGTCCGAGCCTTGAGGATATTTCCATTTTTCATGCGAATAATATTAGGGCTAATTTTTTCTATATTAGAGTCGGTTATGCAGCTTTCATTGGAAAGTTTGTCCCGAATTACACGATCAAAATTCTCCGACAATATCGACCTATATCCCGTTGAAAGGGTGCGGCTATATTTGGGAAACCGAACGTCATAACTGTCCCATTGATGCGAAATAAGCGGTTCGACCAGCCAAGCATGCTGCGGATCAATATCGCTTTCAAAATAGGACCAGACATGATTGCCGCCGAAATGACCGTCGGCCTCGATCAGCGCGACGGATAATTCTGGCCTCAATTGGCGCAAGGCCATGGCGACCAGACCGCCGACCAGACCGCCCCCTGCTATTGCCAGATCATATATTTTTTCCGCTGCCATATATTAGGCTTAGCCTATGGTGCAGGCGGGGGAAAGCCTGTCCCAGAGGATCGTGTTTATTATTGCGCATTCAACTTGCTTGGCCAGACGTTGCGGCATAGCTTGTGCAAATGGATTTGATCGCTGCTATAATATTATCCGCCACCGTAATGACCCTCATTGTCGGTGTTCGCTATCTGCTCACCAGCGGCCTGTTCGCATGGCTGACGCAGCGGGTGCGTCCGGGGCAATATGATAAGTTGAGACCGCAAATATCGCGAGAGATTCGTTGGTCGCTCTATTCTGCTACAATTTACGGTATTCCCGCCGGTATCATCGCTTGGGGCTGGCAAAATGCCGGTTGGACAAAAATTTATACGGATGTCTATCTCTATCCGATATGGTATTTACCGGTGTCGCTGCTCCTGTTTTTATTTCTGCATGATGCATGGTTTTATTGGACCCACCGGCTGTTCCACCAGCGCGGCTGGTTTGAGATTGCCCATGCCGTTCATCATGAAAGTCGGCCGCCAACCGCTTGGGCGGCCATGAGTTTTCACCCGTGGGAAGCGCTTAGCGGCGCCATTGTTATTCCGGTGCTGGTTACCGTGATACCGATCCATGTCGGGATGTTGGGGCTGGTGCTTCTTATTATGACAATCATGGGCGTGACAAATCATATGGGGTGGGAGATGTTTCCGCGCTGGCTGGTTCAGGGGATATTAGGTAAGGGGCTGATAACGGCGACCCATCATGAGAAACATCACAGTGCGTATAAGGGTAATTATGGACTATATTTCCGGTTTTGGGACAAGATTTGCGGCACGGACCTTGGCTTGGGGGCGTTTGGCGGCGATCTCGGGCGTGCTGTTGGCGGCGCTACCGATCAACGGGGCGGCGGCTAGTCCGGTTGCGGATACGTCAGCAGTGATGGCTAAGCTCGATATTGTCGTTTCCGGTCTGCGGTCGAAAAAAGGCGATGTGCTGATTTGTTTAAGCAATAATCCCAAATATTTCCCTGATTGCACCAAAGATAAGGCCGCCCGCAAAATTAAGGTGACGGCGTCCCGCGCCGGAAATGTGCATATTCTGGATATAAAGCCGGGAACCTATGCCGTCGCACTTGTCCATGACGAGAATGCCAATGGAAAAATGGACATGCGATTATTCCTGCCCCGGGAAGGCTTTGGTTTCTCGCGCAATCCCAAAATCGGGATGGGACCACCGAAATTCGCATCTGCCCAGTTCACAATTGGTGCAAATGACGCCAGCTATGCGGTGACCATGAAATATATTCTCTAATATTATTCTTGGATATATCACGAATTTCATTGGAACTTTTGCGTCTTCAATCCATTATAGCCGCATGACATATCTTACACCCATGAAATCCCTTTCGGTCGCCCACAGCCTTTGTCTGGGCGCAGCATTATTTTTTTCAACCACCGCTTATGCGCAAGAGCAGGGGCCACCTGCCGGTGAATCCGTTTTTGACGGTGATTATCTTACTATCGGCGGGGGCGCAGCGGTTGGACCGTCCTATGACGGGTCTGACGATTATGTCATATCGCCTTTACCAGTCGTTATTGGAAGCATCGGTGGCATTGATTTTCAGCCGCGCGGCCCCGGTTTTGCAGCAGATTTCATTAGGGACACTGATGGTGCCAAAGTTGATTTTATCCTCGGCCCCGTCGTTCGTGCGCGTTTTGATCGTCATAACTCAATCAAAGACAAGGTTGTTCGCAGCCTTGGGAAATTGGACGTCGCCGTTGAATTGGGCGCTGTTGCAGGCGTGCAGGTCAATCGGGTCTTGCATGATTATGACTCACTGACGGCAGCAGTCGATACACGCTGGGATGTCGCTGGCGCACATGGTGGTATGGTAGTCTTCCCGACTCTGACCTATTTTACGCCGCTCAGTCGCGGTGTTGCCGTTAGTTTTGCGATCAGTGCAGAACATGTCGATGATGATTATGCGGATTACTATTTTACTATTGATCCAGCAGGCGCAGCGGCCAGCGGGTTGCCTACTTTTAGCGCGAATGGCGGCTGGAAAAATGTTGGGGCAACGATATTTGCCGGAATCGATTTTGATGGCGATGTAACCAATGGCGGGTTTGCCCTGTTTATCTTGGGCGGCTATTCTAAAATGCTGGAAGATGCCAAGCGTTCACCAATTACTTCGATCCGCGGCGATTCAGATCAGTTTCTGGGCGCAATAGGGCTCGGCTACACTTTCTAGCGTTCCAATCCCGATGTACTCTTCGCGAGCGGGCGGGGCTGTTTAGTCCACGTCCTCGACGTCCACCGTCTCGCCTGTCACGCGCTGTGACAATGCCGCTGCAATAAACGGGTCCAGTGCACCATCCAGAACGTCCGAAGGCGCACTAGAGGTTACGCCGGTGCGCAGATCCTTGACCATTTGATAGGGTTGCAGGACATAGCTACGGATTTGGTGGCCCCAGCCGATTTCGGTTTTTGCCTGATATTCGCCGCTGGCTTCGGCTTCGCGGCGTTGCAGTTCGGCTTCGAACAGGCGCGCTTTTAACATGCCCATTGCGGTTGCCTTGTTCTTATGCTGGCTGCGATCATTCTGCGACGCCACAACAATGCCAGTCGGCTGGTGGGTAATACGCACGGCACTATCGGTGGTGTTGACGTGCTGACCACCTGAACCCGATGCACGATAGGTATCGATTTTCAGGTCGCCCTCGTTAATCTCTACCTCGAAACTATCGTCGATCACAGGATAGACCCAGACGCTGGAAAAGCTGGTATGGCGTTTCGCTGCGCTGTCAAATGGCGAGATGCGGACCAGCCGGTGGACGCCGCTTTCGGTCTTCGCAAAGCCGTAAGCATTTTCGCCCTTAATCTCGATCGTTGCGGACTTGATGCCCGCCTGATCTCCGGCCTGATAATCGACCATGGAAACTTTATATCCGCGTGCCTCTGCCCAGCGTTGATACATGCGCAGCAACATTTCGGCCCAATCCTGACTTTCGGTACCACCAGCGCCCGCGTGAATTTCCAGATAGCTGTCCAGATTATCCGCTTCTCCGGAAAGCAAGGCCTGCACCTTGTCACGATCAGCACGGTCAGCGAGTTTGCCCAATGTTTCCACGCCTTCATCAGAAAGCGCGGCGTCTCCTTCTTCATCCGCCATCTCGATAAATTCGAGTGCGTCGTCCATTTCCTGCTGGATTTCCTTAGCCGCCGTAATCGATTCGTCGAGCCGCCGCCGCTCTGTCATCACGGCTTGCGCTGCGCTTTGGTCATCCCAAAGCGTCGGGTCTTCTACCCGTGCGTTAAGCTCGTCCAGCCGCCGCAAGGCAACGTCCCAGTTAAGTGATGTTTTTAGCAGGTCGATCGCCGCGTTGATCCGGTCCACATGCGCCTGAGCTTCCGCACGCATTACAAATTCTCCAAATAAAGCTTGGCGCTCCGATTAGACGATATGGCGGTGAAGTAAACAGGAGATGGCTATCAGACTGCAGAGACAGTCCTTTAAACTGCACGACTAGCATCAGCCAAAACGTTTCTTTCCTGCCATTGCCCGGTGCGACATGGCCATGGTGGTCAGCTGGGCGTTGACGCGGATACAACTGGGCATGACGCTGGCATCTGTGACATAAACATTGGTGGTGCCGTGGACGCGCTGGTCGAGGTCGACCACGCCCTTGGCGGGATCAACATTAATCGCGTTGCCGCCATGGGGGTGAGAGCTGGACAGGACGACATCATCCGGTTCGACTATGGCTTCCTCGTAAAACGCGTCGATTTCGGCATCGTTCATACCCTTGCGGAGAGTCTGGCCTTTTAAGAGGGCCGGATAAACTTCGATTGCACCGTTGAGGAAATGGACTTTGGTCATCGTCGCTAGTGCACGCCGGAGAAGCGCTAGCTCCGGTCCCCCGACTTTAAGTTTCAGCTTGCCTTTTTCCATTTTCCCCAGCCGGTCCACGGGGAATAATACGCCCGCAGAAACCAGATGATTATAATTGAGCATCCGGCGGAAATGTTCATCAAACCAGCCGGGGACCAATGTCGCCATGCTCATGGGCGGCTGGAAATGACTTTCAATTAGAAAGTCTCCGCGATCAACATAGGTCGCCATCTGGTCTTCGTTCCAGACATTTTGCGGCGGGTCATCAGGCATGAGCGCAACAACCGGACAAGCTATGTTGAGGGATATGCCGTCACCGCTATTGCTGATCCCGCTATTGATGAGCAAATTGCTGGAAGCCAAGGCACCTGCGGCTACGACAACGCCTTTACGTGCTTTGATCGTCCGGTTGCGGCCATCGCGTAATGTCACCCTTACTGCTTCGGCAATGCGTTTTCCGTCGGGCCCGTCTTTCCAGACTATTTCGGTCGCTTCAGCGCCTTCCAATATTCGGGCGGGTTGCGCGCGGTCTTTGCTCGTCGCATGGGTCAGGAAACTCTCCGGCATCGCTTTCTTGCGGCCATAGGGGCAGCCAGTGTTGCAATAGCCGCAATAGACACATTCGCTATCGGGGGTTTTAGGGCCGTAATTTTTCTGGAACCATGCAGCAATGGCCTGTTTGTCCATAGGGTCGTTGGACTGGGCGGCATATTTGTTCCAGCCATCAAGCAAATGCGGTCCGTTATGGCGGCCCGATATGGCTGAAATCTCGGAAACTTCCAATGCGGATTCCACAGCTTCGTAGCTGGCTGTAAGTTCCGCTTCGGAGACAGGCGCGCCGAGATTTTTCCAGGTTTCGTAAACATCCTCAGCCTGCGGGTGGACAAGACCGGCATGTTTCATCCGCAAACAGATGCCGTTATTGATGACGGTTGATCCTCCAACGACCCGTCCCTGAAAGATGATAACGTCGCGGTCCTTGGTCGTTTGCAGCGCGCCATCTTTAAACAGCCGCGCGGTCATCCGCGCTTCTTCATGGGTGATGCGGGACGAGGGATAATTATGACCGGCTTCGAGGATCAGCACTTCATGGCCTTCATCGGTAACGGATGAGGCGGCAACAGCGCCTCCAGCACCGGAGCCGATGACGATGACATCAACCTCTTCCGGAACAGCGTCATGACCGACAAAGACGTCGGCTTTCAGGTCACGCTTTGTTTCCCGCTTTACTTGCACTTCACCGGGGGCAGAACGGTCGCGCTGACCGGGTAATTGATATTTTAGGCGCTGGTAAATCGGATTATCGAAATTCGCTTCTTCATCGCCATATTCCCAATGACCATAATAGCCTGCCAATATGACGCCTTTGGTTCGGGCAATATCTTGAAACAGGTCCACCCTGCTATTTTGTAACCGGCGGCGGATTAGCGTTTGCCGTAATTTAGGAGACGCCAGAAAGAAAAATGGGCCACCAAGGATCAGGAACAGGCCATAAAGGGCCATTCCGATTTCTTTCGGCTTATCGCCGTCAATATTGGAAAAATGTTCCTGAAGATTCTCGACCACTTGCGATGGGGAGATTGCCATTGGCATATTATGGAATAAAGTCTGCGTGAGTGCTTTGAGCATGTGCGCTTGCAAGGGGTTAAACGGCTTTTGCATATCTATCTTCCTAAGCGCGACCCCGGAAAAATAATGTTGCCAATTGTGCGGGCTATTGCCCTTTCAAAAATCCCCGGCATGGCTTTGAGCCAGACCGGGGACTATCATATCGTAAACTAAATTCGTTTTACTCCGCTAATGGTGCAGCGGCGCTGGGGTCTTCGGGAAGTCCGCCAAGCTGCGTTACCATTTTTGTGTAGGCGTCAAGATAGGCGAGGGCCATGACCCGGCCGATTTGCGTATCGGTATAACCGCCGCCAGCCGCGCCAGCGAGGACGCCGCCAAAGAAACCACCGCCGCCGCCGCCAAAACTAACGTCAGATGTACGGGAATAGCCTTCGGTAATGCGCTCCATTTCGGTGGTGCGCACATTAACCAAAGACAGCGTCACATTGGCTTCTTTTTTATTCACTTTAAGGCCGCCCATCAAACCGCCGAACGTCCGGCCACCCAAAGCGCCAGCTATTCCGCCCAGTGCGCCGCCGCCGCCGGAATTATTATTAGCCGAAACAATATCCGGTACGATGACATAGTCAGCGGCTTTGACCTGCCGTTTGCCGATATTGGAACCGCGCTGCAATTCGCCCGAATCGGCAAGAGCGCGTTCAACCGCCCTGCTAGCAAGGCCTTGGCCGCGGTCAACCAGTCCGAAACAACCCGACCGTGCAACAAAGGTTTTGATCAATGCTTCGGGGGAACCTAGTTCATAACTCGTCCACCACCGATTTTCCGGTTCAACAATGGCGATCGTGCCAAGCTTTTTATAGCAAACCGGGATTGCTGCTGCTCCCTTTTCTTGAGCCTGCTGGCCTTTGGATTTGCCCGCTGCCATTGCGGAGCCGCCAGAAAGTGCAATTGATGAGACAGCAATAGCTGTGATAATTTTCTTTAACATTTTATTCCCTCCGATTTAAAAACATCCTGTCAGCGCGGACAAACGATACTGATCTTGCGCGTCATTGGTCTTGAAACTCATACTAGTGCCAATAGGCTTGGCTAGCTGTGATCTATAGCACGTTTTGGACATGTTATTTTTTGACCAGAATGCCAAGAAAAAATCCAGAATAAGCTGTAACTCTTTCCTTTTATAATAATGGCGTTAGCATGGTAAAAAAGAGAAATAACCTTTGGTTTGGGAGGAATTTGCATGCGGCACATCGCGATCATCGGATCAGGGCCGGCGGGCTATTATTCGGCAGAGGCGGCTCAGAAAAAATATGGGGATGATGTCACTGTCGATATTATTGACCGTTTGCCCGTCCCTTTTGGGTTAATCAGAACCGGTGTTGCGCCTGACCATCAATCGATCAAGGCAGTATCCCGCCGCTATGAGAAAACCGCGCTGGGCGATAATGTGCATTTTATTGGCAACGTGACCGTGGGCAAGGATGTCAGCATCGAAGAGCTTCAGGGCTTTTATGATGCGGTGATATTGGCGACCGGTGCCCCCAATGATCGGCCTCTCGACATTGAAGGCAGTGATTTGCCCGGCGTGATCGGCAGCGCGGCCTTTGTCGGTTGGTATAATGGACATCCCGATTACAAAGATCTCAACCCGCCGCTGGACGGCAAATCCGTTGCGGTGATCGGAAATGGCAATGTTGCACTGGATGTCGCCCGTATATTAGCGAAGACTGAAACCGAATTTTCCGGTAGCGATATTGTCGGCCATGCGCTGGAGCAATTGAAACAGAGCAAAGTTGAAAAAATCACGCTGCTCGGTCGCCGCGGTCCGCATCAGATTGCGATGACGCCCAAGGAGTTGGGAGAGCTTGGCCATCTGGAACGCGCGCGACCTGTCATCGACACTCTGGATTTTCCCGATGACGGCGCAGATGCGTTGCTGGAACCCGGCATGCGCAAATCCGTAACCCATTTGCGAAGCTTTTTTACCCGTGCCGGGGAGCTACGCGACAAGCCTGTTAGGATAGATTTCGATTTTTTCGCTATGCCCGTGGCGATAGAAGGCGATGGCAAGGTCGAAAAGCTAATCATCGAGAAAACCAAATTGGATGCAGACCTGCGCTCCCAAGGAACCGGCGAGCGTTACGAGCTGGACTGCTCCATGATAATCAGTTGCATCGGCTATCGTACACCCCCGATCGAGGGCGTTCCTTATGAACATGGGCGGGGCCGCTTTGCCAATGTTGATGGCCGGATATTGCCGGGCCTCTATTGCGTCGGTTGGGCGCGACGCGGACCAAGTGGGACGATCGGTACTAACAAACCGGATGGCTTTGCGATTATTGAAGCGGTGGCCGATGATATCGGGGCAGGGAACAATAAAGAAGGTCGCAAAGGGCTCGACCGCTTGTTCGGACGCCGCGGTGTCGAGCCTGTCACCTTCCGAGACTGGAAGAAGATAGAAGAGGCAGAGGTGGCCAACGCCCGCGATGGTGCGCCGCGTGAGAAGTTTATCGATGTCGCCGATATGATTGCGGCGCGGAAAAGCTAGGCGAGCCATTTCCGCAAAATTGCATTCACCTTTTCCGGCGCTTCTTGTTGCACCCAATGCGATACGCTGGGCAGGCGGTGTAATTCCAGATTGGGAACCCATTGTTCCGTGCCTTCGGTGCACTTGATATTGAGCGCGCTGTCTTCCTCTCCCCAGATTAGCAGGGTGGGCAGGTCAATATTTTTGTCCGCCAGATCAACGCTATCCCCATGTCGTAGCAACGCACGATAATAGTTGATCATGGAGGTCAGGGAACCTGGACGCATTGCGGCTTTTGCGAAAACGTCCAAGGATTCGTCCGTAAAACTGCTCTGGTCGCAGGCCATGTTTGTAAAAGCCCGTTTGACTGCTTTACCTTGACCGCGCGAAATCAGAAATTCGGGTAGCCATGGAATTTGGAAGAAAAATATATACCAGCTGCGCTGTAACTGCCGCCAATGGCGCATTTCGCGGCGCGCGATCATGGGATGCGGGACATTCATAATCACCAGCCGTTTGAGCGGCCGGATTTTCTGGATCGCAAAAGCCCATGCGACAATTGCGCCCCAATCATGAGCGATCAGGGTAACTTCTTCCGCACCGCTTGCGTCAATCAAAGCCGCGACATCGGCGCATAGATTATCAAGCGCATAATCACGCACATCGGCCGGTTTGCTCGATCCGCCATAGCCGCGCATATTAGGCGCCCAGACACGATAGCCCATTTCGACCAATAGTGGGATTTGAAAGCGCCAACTATAGTGCAATTCCGGAAAGCCATGCAGGCATAGCGCTAGTTTTTTGCCTTCCCCTGCTTCGGCAACTTCAAATGTTTGGCCATTGGCTTCGATCCATTTAATCGCGATTCCGCTAGTTGGGTCTGGTTCCCAAGAGGCTTTTTTGATCATGGCAGAACATTAGCAGATGATAGCTTTAATCATCCAGTTCAAATTTTTTTGAAAAGAAAAATAAGCAGAAAAGGCTCGATGTATGATATCGTAATTCATTCCGGCCATAATGTTATTTTGACCGGAATAAAGATTACACCCGCATCGGCATCAGCACATAAAGCGCTGCGCTTTTGTCATTCTCGCGGATCAATGTTGGTGCGCTGGCATCGGCGAGATGGAGCTCCACTGTGTCACCATCAATCTCGCCTAATATGTCGAGTAGATAGCGCGAGTTAAAGCCAATTTCGAAAGCATCTTCTTTATAGGAGCCGGGGACTTCTTCTGCCGCCGTGCCATTTTCAGGCGAGGTGACGGAGAGGGTGATCTTGTCATCGCCCAGCGCCATTTTGACGGCGCGGGTTTTTTCCGTGGCGATGGTCGAAACACGGTCAACGCCTTGCGCAAAGCTTTTGGGATCGATTCTCAGGATCTTGTCATTTCCGGTCGGAATGACGCGGGTATAATCCGGGAAGGTTCCGTCGATCAGCTTGCTGGTCAGGATGGCGGTGCCAAGCGTGAAGCGGATTTTGCTGGCGGACAGGTCAATCTGTACCGACGCATCGCTATTTTCGTCCAGTAATTTGCGCAGTTCATTAACGCATTTGCGCGGGACAATAACGTCTGGCATGCCTTCTGCTCCGGCGGGGCGGGGCAGGGTGACGCGGGCCAAACGGTGGCCGTCGGTCGCGGCTGCTTTCAAGACGGGCGTTTCTTCATCCTGAACGTGCAGGAAAATGCCGTTGAGATAATAGCGCGTTTCTTCGGTAGAAATGGCGAATTTGGTCTTGTCGATAATCTGAACCAGCGACGAGGCTGGCAGTTCGAAACTGGTGGGCAGTTCGCCTTCGGCAATGATTGGAAAATCATCACGGGGCAGAGTTTGCAGGTTGAACCGCGCGCGGCCAGCATTGACCTTCATTTTGCCATCGGCTGCATCCAGTTGCACTTGGGAGCCATCGGGTAATTTGCGGGCAATATCGAACAATGTGTGCGCTGAAACGGTAATCGAACCGGCTGTTTCCACCTGCGCTTCCACGGTTTCCACGACTTGCAGGTCAAGGTCGGTTGCCATGAGTTTGATTCCGCCGCCTGCGCTGGCTTCGATCAATACATTGGACAATATGGGGATAGTGTTACGCCGCTCTACCACCGATTGGACATGGCCCAAACTTTTCAGCAGTGCTGCGCGTTCAATCGTCGCTTTCATAAACCGTCCTTCATTTCCTGTCCTTGGGCAGTATTGTCCGCCCCAATGGCTTTGTGAGGGGCGCAGCGAAAGACTCCACCAAATTCACAATTCGTCATCGCTTCATTAACAATATCAAGCAATAGGGCAAGCCCGATGCAAGGGCCAAGAAGCATATTCCGGTGAAAATCTGTGGAAAAAACCTGTAATGACGCTAAACCCGCGAAAAATATTAACCATTTATGCGGCCCAAGGGAAAATTAGATCAGAGATATGAGCAGCTTAAGCAGTCCAATTAGTACCAAAGGAAAGCGCCTATTCATTGCGCGGCACGGCGAAACGATTTTTAATCTGGCGGGGCGGATACAGGGCAATGCTGCGCATACCCCGCTGACGCAGCGGGGCTTTGCGCAGGCGGATGAAATGGGGCGGGCGCTGGCTAGCTATCTTGACGGCTTTTCGGAAATTGAGCTGGTCGCATCGGATACGGGCCGGGCGCTGCAAACTTTATCGGTGGTTTGTGAACATATCAATCTGGACTGGCATCAGGTCGCCGCCGACCCGCGGCTGCGCGAAATCGACATGGGAAAGTGGGAAGGCATTTACTATAATGACCTCAACGGCCAGCTGCAGATGGATCGCGAACAGGGATTATTCCTGACACAAGCGCCGGGCGGGGAAACTTACGAGCATATCGTTAGCAGGCTCAGCACTTGGATCACCGATCAGACATTTGATCGTGACATGCTGCTCATCAGCCATGGCATGACCAGTCGGGTTTTGCGCGGCATGTTGACGGGACGGTTGCCGTTGGACACGATCAATGCCCCGATGGCTGACAGCTTGCCGCAAGGGTCGATGGTGCAAATTATCGACGGTGTGGAAACAATAATCCATCTGGGTGCCGGAGAAGGCGAAAAAGCGTGAGAGCTTTTGCCGTCTTATTGGTTTTATGCATGACGGCAATTTCCGCACCTATTGCGGCAAAGGACTCGCTGGGCATTTTTAATAGCTGGGGCGCCTTTCGCGACGCGCAAGTGCCGCGATGCTATGCCATTGCGGAGTCAGAAGAAATTTACGGCAAGGCTGAACGGAAATCTTATGCCTCAGTCGGGTTCTGGCCGAAACGGAATATTCGCGCGCAATTTCATGCGCGGCTGAGTCGGGATCGGTCGAGCAACAGTCGGGTCATGGTGGGAATCGGCGGCCGCCGGTTTCAGCTTACCGCCAACCGGTCCGATGGTTGGTCACAGGATAAGCGCATGGATGCGGCGATCATCGCGGCGTTGCGATCCGCTAGCAGCATGACGATTGAAAGCACCGGGCGAGACGGGAAACCGATTGTCGATGCCTATTTATTACGCGGAGCCGCGACCGCAATTGATGCCGCGTCGCTGGGCTGTTCGCGGTTATCGTAATTCTGTTCACCTTGTATGATTTACCCGTACACCCTATTGCCTCGCTTTGCGATCCGGCAGAAATTTAGCGAAAATCAGGGAATTATATGGCTCAACGCATCGCCAAGACACATAAAATTATAGTACATGTCGTTGCAGTGGTGGGCTTGCTTTTGCCGGTACCCGCTGCTGCCCAATTCGGATTTTTTAAGAGTAAACCGACCGCAGACGAAACCGAAAATCCCGTACCCCTCGAAGCTTTGGAAAATGGTGAGGAATCGCCAGAATCAGAAAGCACCGATGAGGAAGGAGCGACTTCGTTCTCTAACCTATGCGGCAATGGCCAGGGAAAGCCCGAAGGACCCAAAGTTGAAAAGCGAAAGGGCATATTTGGCATGGCTGACCGGATGAGTGCTTTTACACGGAAAATTCCGCTGGTGGGCGACTTCATGGTTGATAGTGCCAATAGTCTATCTCAGACAATTGCTTGTAAACTCTATCCCGAGGAACAAAAACAGGCGGCCGAGGCGACTGAGGAAGCAACAAGAGGCGCTGAGATCGGGAAGAAAGTGGAGTGGACCAGCTCGGTAAGAGAAAATGTGTCCGGCAGCTCGACCGTCTCGGATAAAAATCAACTGGCCAACGGCACGCCCTGTTTGGTGATTTCCGATATTATAATCATCGAAGGCGAAGAAACACAGGTTTCCAAGAAGATGTGCCGGCTCCCCGGTTCCCCGCGCTATACGATCATGGCAGCTTGAAACGGATACGAGTGTTATAGCGGATGTCACATTGAAGAGATCTCCTCTTTAGACATATGATCGCTATGGCTAGCGTTTCTGTATCAGCAGACCTATATGCACGCTATGCAGATTCCCGGCCATATCGATCCCGTCCCGCTTCCCGCCAAAGTGACGCCCCGTGAAGACGGGCGCGTTGACCTTATTGGTCTGAGCGTCTCCGAAATTCGCGACGTGTTGATCACAGCCGGGCTTGAGGAGAAGCAAGGAAAATTGCGCTCCAAGCAGCTATTCCATTGGATGTATCATCGCGGCATTAACGATTTCGCGCTGATGACGGATATGAGCAAGACCTTGCGCCCTTGGCTGGCCCAGCGGTTTGTGATCGGTCGGCCGGAAATTGTCGAAGCGCATTTGTCGGAAGATGGGACTCGTAAATGGTTGCTCCGCTCTGCTGATAGTCAGGATTATGAGATGGTCTTCATCCCGGATGAAGATCGCGGTACATTATGTATCTCGTCGCAAGTGGGTTGCACGTTAAACTGCCGTTTTTGCCACACCGGAACAATGCGGCTGGTGCGTAACCTGTCACCCGGAGAGATTGTCGGCCAAGTCATGCTGGCACGCGACGCGCTGGGTGAATGGCCCAAAGGTGTGATGGATTTTGCCGATGACGAAGAGGCTGAAAACACAAAAGAATATAATCAGGCTTATAAATCCGATGGGCGCTTGCTGACCAATATCGTTTTAATGGGCATGGGTGAACCTCTATATAATTTTGACAATGTCCGTGATGCCATGAAGATTGTGATGGACGGGGACGGTCTAGCGCTGTCACGCCGCCGGATCACTTTGTCGACCAGCGGTGTAGTGCCGATGATCGCGCGGGCTGGCGAAGAGATAAATGTCAATCTTGCGATATCGCTTCACGCGGTGAACAAGGAAACGCGTGACGAGATTGTCCCGCTCAACCGCAAATATTCGATTGAAGAACTGCTTCAAGCTTGCGCCGACTATCCCGGTTCGAGCAATTCGCGGCGAATTACGTTCGAATATGTTATGTTGAAAGACAAGAATGACAGCGACCAAGATGCGCGTGAACTGGTCAATCTGCTACGAAAATATGATTTGCCAGCCAAGGTCAATTTGATCCCGTTCAATCCGTGGCCGGGCTCCGATTATGAATGTTCGACGCCGGAACGGATCAAGGCTTTTTCAAAAATTGTTTTCGATGCCGGGATTAGTGCGCCGGTCCGCACGCCGCGTGGCCGTGACATCATGGCCGCTTGTGGGCAGTTAAAATCTGCCAGCGAAAAGAAAAGCCGCGCTGAACTGGACCGTTTGGCAGAAGAAAAACAAGCGGCACTGGGTTAAAATCCGGGATAAAAAAGAGGCGGACATTGCTGCCCGCCTCTCTATCTAAATATATGCGTTTGAGGGGTTTAGAATTTAAAGCCCATACCAACCAGAGCTTGCTGCCGCTCGATACCAGCTTCATAGTTAGAAAAGCGATATTCAGCGCGAGTGAATATTTTGTCGCTCAATTTATATTCAACGCCGCCGCCAACGCGGTAACCGTCACCATTTTGGCCGCCAAATCCAGGAACAGAAACGCGTGCGTTGGTGTAGCCTGCTTTGATATAGACAAGTGCTTTTTCACTTGCGGCGATTCCGAGGCGAGCACCAGCATAAAAATCACGGCCTGCTTCAATGCGGCCAGGTGCGTTTTTAATACGGGTGGTTGATTCTGTGGCTTCCAGTTCGACGCCATAAACGAGGTTCGAGGTCTGGCGATCATAGCCCAGTGCAACGCCATAAGCGAAGCCATCGACGCTAGCGCCATTCTGGTCAAAATCGTCATAGCCTGCAATTGCGGTTGCTTTGACACCAGTAAAGTCACCTGCTTCTTGAGCAAGTACAGGCGAAGAAAAAAGGGCCACAATAGGCATTGCAGCAAGTATTAAATTTTTCATATTGGGAGATGGTCCTTAAGTTTTAAATTAAAATTGATCGAATAGTTTAGAATCAGTTAAGAATTTCTTTCTCGATCTCCCCCGATATAACCCTGCCAATATGAATATCAACTGCATCAATCACAAAAATGTAATATTTTTATCTTCGTGTAAAATGTGACAAAAATGCATCATTTCAATATGTTGTAACCATATGCTTTTCTTTGCCGAACCAATGGGTAAGATGCTCCAGATGAATGAGAGAAACCGTATCAAACCATTAATAAAGCACCGGTTGACTACGCGGCTGTGGCATTGGATCAATGCCACATGCGTTCTGGTGATGGTCATGAGCGGACTAACCGTCTTTAACGCCCACCCCCGGCTTTATTGGGGGGAATATGGCGCCAATGATGACCATGCTTGGGCTGCGGTCGGATCTTCGCAAACCGTGGGCTATGTGCGGATCGGTGAAACCAAGATCGACACCACAGGTTTCATCGGAAATTGGCGCGACAGCGACGGTAATGTCCAGACTTGGGCGTTTCCCGGCTGGGCAACCATTCCTTCTTATTATAGCTTGGCGGAAGGGCGGCTTTGGCATTTCTTTTTTGCGTGGTTGTTCAGCTTCAGCATAGCGATATTCATGATCCGATCGCTGTTTAACCGGCATGTGAAGCAGGATTTGCATATCACACGCGGGGAATGGCGGCCTTCTCATATCTGGCAGGACGTCAAAAACCATGCACGCTTGCGTTTCCATGCGCCGGGTGACGCCAACATCTATAATATTCTGCAGAAATTCAGCTATATCGGGGTGATCTTCATTTTGCTGCCGTTGATGATTTTTACTGGACTTGCCATGTCCCCTGCGATGGACGCAAACTGGCCAGTGCTCACGGATATTTTGGGAGGTCGGCAATCGGCGCGTTCGATTCATTTTATTGGCATGTCTCTATTGGTTCTGTTTTTTGTAGTTCATATGGCGGCCTTGCTGCTGGCGGGGCCGCTCAAGGAGACTTGGGCGATGATAACAGGCGGAAGAAGAGAAGGGCACAGGGATGCGTAAATTACTGACCCGCCGATCCCTCCTCACGACCGGAGCTATTGGTGCCGGTAGCTTGTTGACTGGATGTGATGCGTTAAGCGGTAGTCCGGCTTTCCGGAACATTTTGGGCAGTGCGGAGGATGCGAATTTTCTGGTCCAACGCGCACTTGGTGACCGGATGGAACTGGCAAGCGAATATAGTATCGCAGACCTTTCTCCGAAATTCCGCGCCAACGGGACACGCGATCCAGATACGGCGGATTACACAGCCAGTGCCGCACAAGGATTTGCCGACTGGCAATTGCGATTGACAGGTTTATTCGCCAAGCCGCAGATTTTCTCCCTGCCGGCGTTGCAATCGATGCCGCAGCGGACCCAGATTACCCGCCATGACTGCGTGGAAGGTTGGAGCGCAATTGGCCAATGGACGGGCGTTCCACTCAAAATATTGCTGGATCTGGCGCGATTGCAGGACAAAGCCAAATTTCTGGTGTTCCACTGCGCGGACCGCCTCGGCGGACGACCTTATTATGAAAGCATTGATTTGCTCGACGCTTTCCATCCGCAAACGATCATGGCGCACAGGTTGAATGGCGAGGCTATCCCGATTGAAAACGGAGCGCCGCTGCGGCTTCGGGTCGAACGGCAATTGGGCTATAAACATGCCAAATATGTCACCGGGATTGAGGCGGTTGCAACGCTGGACAATATCGGTTCAGGAAAAGGTGGATATTGGGAAGATGTCGCCAATTATGAATGGTATGCCGGTATTTAGGGGGTTTTTGATAGGGTCTTTTTTCAACTGAGGAGCAGTGGATGTCCATACTCGGTCGTTTCTTGGGAAGCGTGGTAAAAAGGGGAACAATTACGGTCATCCATCCGGATGGATCTGACGAAAGTTTCGGGCAACCGGAGGCTGGTTTCCCCGACGTCATCATTCGCCTCGCCGATAAAGCTGTAATGCGTCAGATATTGCTGGATCCACGCTTGGGAGCAGCGGAAACATTCATGGACGGGCGCCTGATCGTCGAAAAGGGCGATATTATGGAACTGGTCCAGCTGCTGCGCGCCAACCGGCGGTGGGAGCGAGGCGGACGTCTGAAAGAGCCGAATGCCGTAAAGACAGCAAAAAATTTCATTGCGGGTCATCTCGACCGGATTAATGGAAAACGTCGGTCCAAGGCGAATGTGGCGCATCATTATGATCTGAGCCGCGAACTTTATGAGCTGTTTCTGGACAAGGACATGCAATATAGCTGTGCCTATTGGACGGACCCAAAAAATACGCTCGAACAGGCGCAATTGGACAAGAAGGCGCATATTGCCGCGAAGCTCGACCTAAAGGCTAGTCAGCGGGTGTTGGACATTGGTTGCGGCTGGGGAGGGATGGCGCTTTATTTGCATCAGAAATTTGGCGTTGAGGTGCTGGGCATTACTTTGAGCGAGGAACAACTGAAAGTGGCGCAGGAGCGTGCTGAAAAAGAAGGTGTGGCGGATGAGGTCAAATTTGAGCTTATCGATTACCGCGATTTGGCAGAGCGCGAAGCCGGGCAATTTGACCGGATTGTGTCGGTGGGCATGTTCGAACATGTCGGCACACCGCATTTTAAAACCTTTTTTCGTTGCGCGGCAAACTTAATGACGGATGACGGGGTAATGCTGCTTCACACTATCGGGCGGATGGGCAAGCCGGGGACGACAGATGCATTCACCCGAAAATATATTTTCCCGGGCGGCTATATTCCTGCGCTCAGTGAGACTGTCGAGGCCAGCGAGCGTTTTCGCCTAATGGCGACGGATATAGAGACGCTTCGGCTGCATTATGCGCTGACCCTGCGCGAATGGTATAAGCGGACGGTGGCGAATAGGGACAAGATCGTCGAGCTATATGACGAACGGTTTTTCAGGCTGTGGACTTTTTATCTCGCAGGCGCGACCGCGGCCTTTGAAAGCGGCGGCATGTGTAATTACCAGATACAGTTTAGCCGTAACCGCCATACGCTGCCCTTGACCCGTGATTATATTGGCGAGACCGAGAAGCAGCTAGGGCTTTAAGTTCTGCCGGTGTTTTTGTCTTGAGCGCGCCATATCATATTGCGCGCTATTGTTGAGCCTGTTAGGCGCGGCCAGATTCTGTTTTAGAAAGTATGAGCATGAGCGATTCCGTCAAACGTGTGGTCTTGGCCTTTTCCGGCGGCCTTGATACCAGTGTTATTTTGAAATGGCTGCAGCAGGAATATGGCTGCGAAGTGGTGACTTTTACCGCTGATCTGGGGCAGGGCGAAGAACTCGGTCCGGCGCGCAAGACCGCTGAAATGCTGGGCGTGAAGCCGGAACATATTTTTATCGAAGATTTGCGCGAAGAATTTGTGAAAGATTATGTCTTCCCGATGATGCGCGCCAATGCGCTGTACGAGGGGCTATATTTGCTCGGCACGTCCATCGCTCGCCCGTTAATTTCAAAGCGTCAGATTGAGATTGCCAAGATGACCGGAGCCGATGCGGTATCCCATGGTGCGACCGGCAAGGGCAATGACCAGATTCGTTTTGAATTGGGCTATTATGGCCTGAACCCTGATGTAAAAGTCATTGCACCGTGGCGCGAATGGGATTTGACTAGCCGTACCAGACTGATTGAATTCGCTGAAAAACATCAAATTCCTGTGGCTAAAGACAAGCGCGGTGAAGCGCCTTTTTCTACTGACGCAAATATGCTCCATACTTCTTCCGAAGGCAAAATTTTGGAAGACCCATGGGAAGAAGTGCCGGATTATGTCTATTCGCGGACCAATAATCCTGAAGATGCGCCGGATAAGCCGGAATATATAACGATTGATTTTGAGCGTGGTGACGGCGTTGCCGTTAACGGAATGGGCATGAGCCCCGCGACGTTGCTTGAAAAGCTCAATGATTATGGCCGAGAGCACGGTATTGGCCGACTTGATCTGGTCGAAAATCGGTTCGTTGGCATGAAGTCGCGCGGCATGTATGAAACACCCGGAGGCACCATCTATCACGCGGCTCACCGCGGTATAGAACAGCTGACCCTAGACAGTGGTGCGATGCACATGAAGGACGAGCTGGCTCCGCGCTATTCCGAGTTGGTTTATAATGGCTTCTGGTTCGCGCCAGAACGCGAAATGTTGCAAGCCGCCATTGACAAGAGTCAGGAACGGGTAACCGGAACAGTTCGGTTGAAGCTTTATAAAGGCTCGGTGAATGTTGTCGGCCGCAAAGCGGATGTTGATTACAATCTTTACAGCGAAGATGTTGTGACCTTTGAAGATGATGCAGGCGCTTATGACCAGAAAGATGCGGAAGGCTTTATCAAGCTGAATGCCTTGCGGTTGCGGTTGTTGGGCAAGCGTAATCGCTGAACTGAACTGACATGCTGAGCGCAATTTTCATCCTGTTGATTGGCTTTATTGTCCTGATCGTCGGCGGTGAATTATTGGTGCGCGGTGCGGTTCGTATTGCCGAGCGCGCAGGCATGTCACAGCTTCTCATAGGCCTAACAATTGTCGGTTTCGGTACCTCTGCACCGGAATTGGTTGCTAGCGTTGAAGCGGCGCGAGCGGGATCACCGGGTATTGCTTGGGGTAATATTGTCGGCTCCAATTTAGCCAACAGCCTTTTGATATTGGGCGCAGCTTCGGTGATTTTACCCATGGCGGTGCCGCTCGGGCCATTGTGGCGTGATGGTGGGCTGGCGCTGGCTATGACGGTCGTTCTCTGGTTTGTCGCGCAAAATGGCGGAATAACAGTTGCCATTGGTGCTGGTTTCATAGCGATATTATTGGGCTATCTTATCTACGCTTATAAGGCCGAGAAAACAGAGCCGGTCGGCGCGAGCGCCGTGCATGAAAAAGCAGTGTCGCTGGAAATGACCGATACCCAGTTGCATTTGGAGCAGCCCTTGTGGCGTTCTGCGTTGGTGTTGTTGGGCGGCATAATATTGATTGTTTTGGGTGGCCGCTGGCTAGTGAGCGGGGCGGTTGATCTGGCCACGATGATTGGCATGAGCGAAGCGGTTATTGGATTGACTGTGATCGCTATCGGAACCTCTCTCCCTGAAATGGTAACGTCGATTATCGCCGCTTATAAAGGCGCGAGCGCGGTCGCCTTGGGCAATGTCCTTGGCTCGAATATATTTAATCTCTTGCTAATTGGGGGTGTGACCGCAGTGATTGCTCCCGGTACTATTCCTACCGAGATCGCCAATTTTGGTTTGCCGTTGCTTATCGCGGCGTCGATATTATTGCTAATTTTCGCGGCAACGGGCCGGAAAATATCCCGTTGGGAAGGGCTTGTTTTGCTCGCGGCTTATTTGGGACAATTGGTTTATAATCTGGTCGCTGTTTGACGCGCTGAACAGCCGCAGAAATTAAGGCGTTGCAAAATTGGGAATCAGTCCCTAAATAGCAGTCATCCCAACATTGTGAGATTTTGAAGGGGCTGGCGCCGAACGGGGCCGGCACGAAAGAGTTTTGCATATTTACTGGAACCCAAATTGACCAATATGACTGCCATTGTTGACCTGATTAAACCGGAAGCGGACGCTTTAGGTTTTGACTTGGTGCGTGTGCAGTTTATTTCTGGTGCGGATGATCCGACTCTACAGATTATGGCGGAACGTCCAGAAACCGGCCAGCTCGGTATTGATGATTGCGCGGCTTTATCGCGGCGCATTTCGGAAAAATTTGATGCGATGGAAGAAGACGGTCGTGATCCGATTGAAGGCGCGTATCGGCTTGAAGTTAGCTCCCCCGGCATTGATCGCCCGCTAACCCGTGCAAAAGATTACGCGAATTGGGCCGGGCATGATGCGCGGATCAATCTGGTGGAATCGGTTTCGGGCAAGAAACAATTGCGCGGCTTGATTGAAGGCATTGAAGGTGAGATAATAGCGATTGACGATCGCAAGGCAGGGCGTCAAACGACCTCCCTCGACAATGTGCATAGTGCAAAGCTGATTCTGACCGATGCCCTGATTGCTGCGACCATTCCGGTTACTGCCGATGGCGCGGATGAAATTGAAGAACATACTCTTAACGAAGAACAGGAAGACTAATCATGGCCAGTGCCATTTCTGCGAATAAGGCTGAATTGCTAGCAATTGCAAATGCGGTCGCATCGGAAAAGATGATCGATAAGTCCATCGTGGTCGAAGCGATGGAAGAAGCCATACAGAAAGCGGCCCGTGCACGCTATGGTGCCGAGAATGATATCCGTGCCAAGCTTGACCTGCAAACTGGTGACCTGCGTCTCTGGCGTGTGGTTGAGGTGGTTGAAGAAGTCGAAGATTATTTCAAACAGGTGGACCTGAAGCAGGCTGAAAAGCTCGAAAAAGGTTCTAAAGTCGGCGATTTTATTGTTGATCCGCTACCTGCCGTTGATCTCGGACGCATTGATGCGCAGTCCGCGAAACAGGTTATCTTCCAAAAAGTCCGTGATGCAGAGCGTGATCGGCAGTTTGAAGAGTTTAAGGACCGCACCGGCGAAATTATTACCGGTGTCGTAAAATCGGTTGAATTTGGCCATGTGGTCGTTGATTTGGGCCGTGCCGAAGGCGTCATCCGCCGTGACCAGCAAATTCCGCGTGAAGCCGCCCGTGTTGGCGACCGTGTCCGTTCGCTGATCATGAATGTTCGCCGTGAAAACCGTGGACCACAGATATTCCTGTCCCGCGCCCACCCTGACTTCATGAAGCTTTTGTTCGCGCAGGAAGTTCCTGAAATTTACGACGGCATTATCGAAATTAAAGCCGCTGCTCGTGACCCGGGTAGTCGCGCAAAAATCGGTGTTATCAGCCATGATAGCTCGATTGATCCGGTTGGTGCCTGTGTTGGTATGAAGGGTAGCCGCGTTCAGGCTGTCGTGCAGGAAATGCAGGGCGAGAAAATCGACATTATTCCATGGTCGGACGATATTGCCACCTTCGTGGTGAACGCGTTGCAGCCTGCCACCGTGAGCCGCGTCGTGATTGACGAAGATGAAGGCCGTATCGAAGTGGTTGTTCCTGACGATCAATTGAGCCTTGCCATTGGTCGCCGCGGGCAGAATGTTCGTTTGGCGTCACAGCTAACCGGCCTAGCCATCGACATCATGACCGAAGCGGATAGTAGCGAGAAGCGTCAGGCTGAATTTGCACTCCGTACCGCGATGTTCCAGGAAGATCTGGACGTGGATGAAACCTTGTCGCAATTGCTGGTTGCTGAAGGTTTCAGCGAAATGGAAGAAGTCGCCTATGTGGCACCGGAAGAGCTTTCGAATATCGAAGGTTTTGACGAAGAACTGGCCGCCGAATTGCAAAGCCGTGCTCTGGAAGCATTGGAGCGCCGCGAAGAAGCTGCCAAAGCAGAACGTACCGAGCTTGGCGTTGAAGATGCAATCGCCGAACTGCCTTATATGACGGAAGCGATGTTGGTGACCTTGGGTAAAGCCGGTCTCAAAACGCTTGATGATGTGGCGGATCTCGCAACCGACGAGTTGGTGTTGAAACGCAAGGCTGAACCACGCCGCCGCAATGATAATCGTAAGGCTGAGCCAGATGGTGTTCTGGCGACATATGGTTTGACCGAAGAGCAGGGCAATGAAATTATCATGGCCGCTCGTGCCCATTGGTTCGAAGATGAGGAAGAAGTAGCTCCGGCTGCAGAAGCCGCTGACGAATCAGAAGAAGCGCCAAAAAATGGGGAGGACGCTAATGCGGAAGCTCCCCAATGAGACGCCTTCTAATCCTTTAGATCGCACGCCGCACCGTAAATGTATATTGACTGGGGAAAGCCTTCCTCAGGAAGCATTGGTGCGTCTGGCTTTAAGTCCCGATGATCATATCGCGCCCGATGTCCGTGCCAAGGCGCCCGGTCGCGGCGCGTGGATCAGTGTTGATCGTGCCGCATTAGAGCAAGCACACGCCAAAGGCGCGTTGAAAGGCGCTTTGTCGCGCGCGTTCAAACTCGGAAAGCTCGATATTCCTGATGATTTGGCCGAGCAGGTTGAAAAAGCATTGGAACGCGCCACATTAGACAGAATGGGACTTGAATCACGTGGCGGCATGCTGCTGACCGGTTCGGAAAAAATCGAAACGGCGGCGCGGCAGGGCGATTTGAATATGCTCCTTCATGCCTCTGATGCAGGCCGTGATGGTTCGGCAAAGTTGGATCAGGCGTGGCGCGTTGGGAGTGACCGGGAAGGGCAAGATGTCCGGGGTCAGATATTGCCAGTGGACCGACAGGCCCTTTCTGTGGCATTGGGCCGTCAAAATGTCGTGCATATCGGAATAACCGACAGGCGCGCAGCGGGGCGAATATCGCAGATGCTGGAACGATGGTGTCACTTTATCGGTTATGATAAGGTTGATGGCGGCGGCGAGGCGGCGAAAAAAGTGGCGTGAACTGGTTCAAAGCTGACCGGTTAAATTATTGAAGTAATGAATTTTTTTAAGGATTAAGTCTGTTCGATGAGTGAAGATAGCAAAGATACCGCCAAACCTGCACGCAAGCCTTTGGGACTGAAGCGTTCGGTTGAACCTGGCGAAGTCAAACAGACGTTTAGTCATGGGCGCACCAACAAGGTCGTCGTTGAGGTTAAGCGCCGTAAATTGGTGGGCAAGCCAGGAGCACAGGAAGCGGCGAAGGATATCGTTCCGGAAATGCCAATTCCTGCACCAACACCATCACCTACACCTACACCTACACCGGCGGCGGTAGAGGCGAAAAAGCTCGCGCCCGCTCCAAGAGCACGGCAGGAGGATGTCCTGACCCGTCAGGAAAAACAGGCCAAATTGCTACGCGAAGCCGAAGAATCCCGTTTGTCAGCGATGCAAGAAGCGCGCAAACGCGATACCAAGGCCAAGAAAGATCAGACAGCCGAAGAGAAAAAACGCGCCGAAGATAATCGTAAAGCCGAAGAGGAAGCGGCGAAAAAGGCTCAGGAAGAAATTAAGGTGGCTGAAGCTGCTGCTGCCGCATCTGTTGTTGCAGATGACGCTGTGGAAGCTCCGGCGGAGGCAGCGAAAGAAGAAGCAACACCAACAACAACTGCTGCTGCGACGTCCAAGCATCCACCAGCCCGGAAATTTACGCCGGTGGAAGCGCCAAAACGGCCTGAACCAAAAGCAAAACCGAAAACCGGACGTAGCGATCGCAACGATCGCCGCCAATCTGGCAAGTTAACCGTCAACAAAGCTTTGCGCGGTGAAGATGGTGCAGCACGTGCTCGTTCTCTTGCGGCGCTCAAGCGTGCGCGTGAGAAAGAAAAGCGTGCGCTAAGGTCCGGTCAGCCGCGCGAACCGCGTGAAAAGCAGGTCCGCGATGTGATTGTGCCAGAAGCGATTACCGTACAGGAATTGTCCAAACGTATGGGCGAAAAAGGTGCGCACCTAGTCAAATCCCTGTTCAACATGGGATCAATGGTCACCGTCAACCAGACGATTGACCAGGATACAGCGGAGCTGTTGGTCGAGGAATTTGGCCACCGCATCCAGCGTGTGTCCGAGTCCGATGTTGAAATTAAAACCGAACATGATGTTGATCCGGAAGAAACGCAAAAACCGCGTCCTCCTGTGGTGACGATCATGGGTCACGTCGATCATGGTAAAACAACCTTGCTCGACGCTTTGCGCGGAACCGACGTAGTCGCCGGTGAAGCCGGTGGCATCACCCAGCATATCGGTGCCTATCAAGTTAAAATGAAAAATGGTGAGAAGATCACCTTCCTTGATACGCCGGGCCACGCAGCTTTCACAAGCATGCGGTCTCGCGGTGCCAACGTGACTGATATCGTAATATTGGTTGTGGCTGCCGATGATGGTCTCATGCCACAGACAATTGAAGCGATTAGCCACACCAAGGCCGCGGGCGTACCGATGATTGTCGCGATCAATAAGATCGATAAAGAAGGCGCTGACCCGACAACGGTCCGCACCCGCTTGCTTGAACATGAAGTCATTGTGGAGGCCATGTCTGGTGACGTACAGGATGTGGAAGTCTCTGCGCTCAAGAAGATTAATCTTGATGAGCTGATCGAGAAAATCCATATGCAGGCTGAATTGCTTGAACTTAAGGCCCGTCCGGATCGTCCGGCCGAAGGCATTGTGGTTGAAGCGAAGCTTGATAAAGGACGTGGACCCGTTGCAACCGTGTTGGTTCAGCGCGGCACATTGAAACGCGGCGATATTTTCGTTGTCGGCTCACAGACCGGTAAAGTCCGGGCTTTGATTGATGACAAAGGCGCGCAGACCAAAGAAGCGGGGCCCTCGGTTCCAGTGGAAGTCCTTGGGCTTTCCGGCGTTCCTTCGGCTGGTGATAAACTGACGGTCGTTGAAAACGAATCTCGCGCCCGTGAGGTTGCCGCCTATCGTGCAGAGCAAGAAAAGCTGCACCGCACGACGCAAGCGCCAACAAGTCTGGAAAATATGTTCTCGGCCGCAGCCGACAGTGCAGTGGAATTCCCGCTGCTTGTTAAAGCTGACGTGCAGGGCAGTGCCGAAGCTATTGTGCAGGCGCTGAACAAAATATCCAACGACGATATCAAAGTTCGGATTTTGCATAGCGGTGTTGGCGCAATCACAGAGTCTGATGTGACTTTGGCTAGTGCCAGCAAAGCACCGATCATCGGCTTTAACGTGCGACCCAACGCCAAAGCTCGTGACATTGCGAAGCGCGATGGTGTGCGGCTGAAATATTTCGATATCATCTATGATCTGACCGACGATATTCGTGCTGAAATGGCCGGTGAACTTGGTCCAGAGAAGATCGAGAATGTCATGGGCCGCGCCGAAGTCAAAGATGTCTTCAAATCGGGCAAGAAAGACAAGGCGGCTGGTTTGCTGGTCACCGAAGGCTCTCTTCGCAAAGGTCTGTTTGCACGTCTTACCCGCGACGATGTCATCGTCAGCGCAACGACCATCGCGTCGCTGCGGCGGTTCAAGGACGATGTCGAAGAGGTTCGTGCCGGCATGGAATGTGGCGCGGTGCTCGAAGATACCAATGACATCAAACCGGGCGATATGCTGGAAGTCTTTGAGATCGAAGAAAAAGAACGTATTCTTTGATAATGTCAGTACCGCGGTTTTGATCTGTGGCCAGGGCGGCAGGCAAGTGAATGTCGCTCTGGATGCTGAATTGAGTTCAGTATGACGAATGGAAGGGTTTTGACGGGTTCGTGTCGGTTTGTTTGGCGGCTTCTCAGTGGCTCGAAATCAATCTCTGGCTTCTTTATCTTGGATCAACTCAAGTAGTTTTTTATGGCAAAATATAATGACGTATCTCCTGAAGGCCGCTCTGTACGGTTGCTCCGCGTGGGCGAACAAGCCCGGCATATATTGTCGGAACTGCTGATACGCGGAGAGGTGCATGATGATGTGCTGACTTCTCATTCCGTCAGCGTGACCGAGGTGCGTATGTCTCCGGATTTGCGCCATGCGACGGTTTTTGTGAAACCTTTGTTGGGCGCGAATGAAGCGGATGTGCTCAAGGCGCTGAAAACCAACACGGCCTTTTTCCAGAAGGAAGTCGCGAAGCGGGTGCAGTTGAAATATGCCGCAAAGTTGAAATTCCTGGCGGATGAAAGCTTCGATGAAGCCGAGCATATCAATAGTTTGCTGAGCCATCCGAAAGTCGCTCAAGATCTGGGCGAAGAAGAGCAATAGCGAGATCAACTGCGAAGATTGGCTGAAAGCTTTTCATGGAGACGCTCAATGGCTAAAACCGATGCACCTTTGGATATTGCGTTGATCGACGGCGATGTGCGGATAATTCCCTTTGAAGCTAACCATCTGCCGCATGTTCGGGCGGCCTGTGCGAAAGATACGGAAATTTGGGACATTTATCCGGTCAATATGCTGGATGATGATTTTGATGCACAGCTCAAATCCTTTCACGGCGAAGACGGTTGGGTACGCTTTACAGTATTCAATGGCGATCAGGTGGTCGGCACGACCAGCTATATCCATCCGAGCTTGGAAAATGGCACCGTGATGATTGGCGGAACCTATATTGAACCATCGGTGCGGGGCTCGGATTTTAACCGCCGGATGAAAAAACTGATGATCGACCATGCGTTTGCGAGCGGTTTCTGGCGGATAGAATTTACCGTCGATGCCCGTAACAAACGCTCTATGGCCGCGGTGTTGAAACTGGGGGCGAAGCATGAAGGCACGCTGCGCAGGAACCGGAAGACCTGGACCGGTTATGTCCGTGATACGGCGGTATTCGGCTTGCTGAAAGAGGAGTGGGTCGGTTGAATAAGCCCCATGGCTGGATCATTCTTGACAAACCCTTGGAGCTCGGCTCGACGCAAGCAGTCGGCGCGGTAAAGCGCAACCTGCGCGAGGCCGGTCTAATGGGAAAAGGCAAGAACAAGGCCAAGGTCGGTCATGGCGGGACGCTGGACCCCTTGGCGACCGGCGTGTTGCCGATCGCCATTGGTGAGGCAACTAAACTATGCGGCCGTATGCTCGATGCGTCGAAAATCTATGAATTTACAATCACGTTCGGGACGGAGACCGAAACGCTGGATGCCGAAGGGGAGGTGAGTGAGACATCGGATCATTTGCCGACGTTGGCCGAGATCGAAGCGATCTTACCGCAATTCACAGGGCCGATTGAACAGATACCACCCAAATATTCGGCGCTGAAAATCAACGGTAGGCGGGCCTATGATCTGGCACGGGCTGGCGAGCCGGTGGAGATGAAGCTGCGGGCTGTTACTATCCACTCTCTAGAAATTCGTCATCCTGAACTTGTTTCAGGATCTAATAACATCGCACCTGAGATCCTGAGTCGTCAGACCAGCGAAGCTAAACAAGTTCAGGATGACGAGCCTTTGCAAGAAATTACCCTCACGGCCTCAGTCTCCAAAGGAACCTATATACGCTCTCTGGCGCGTGATATCGCCCGTGCCTTGAACACAGTTGGTCACGTCACCATGTTAAGGAGGACCAAGGCGGGTCCGTTCGCGCTGAAACATGCGATTTCACTGGACAAACTCAATGAAATTGGTAAGGGCGCGGACATTAAAGATTATCTCTTGCCGCTTGAGGCGGGGCTGGACGACATCCCGGCTTTTAACCTCACTCCTGATCAGGCGAGACTGCTTCGGCAAGGCATGACGCTGGACGAACAGGATTTGATCGGGAACCCCGCCCAAAAACAAGGGTTGCACGGGCTTTTCTTGGCGACCGAAGACGATAGTCCGGTTGCCTTGGCTGAGCTTGTTGACGGCACCGTAAAGGTCGTTCGCGGGTTTAATCTGTAAAGATGTTCGAAGGAAAACTTAGATTATGACGATTACTGCAGAAAAAAAACAGGAACTGATTGAAAAATTCGCACAGACAAAAGGCGACACCGGTTCCCCGGAAGTACAGGTTTCCATCCTCACAGAGCGTATCGTAAACCTTACCGAGCATTTTAAAGGCCATCACAAAGATAACCACTCCCGTCGCGGATTGCTTATGATGGTCAACAAGCGTCGCAGCTTGCTGGATTATCTCCGCAAGAAAGATGCAGATCGCTATACCAAATTAATTTCCGCACTTGGTTTGCGGAAATAAGAGTTTTGAAACCGGCCTCCCAATGGAGGCCGTTTTCTTATCGGGCGTTGCGGCAATAAGGCAGCAATGCTCATCAAAAGGGGCACAAATGGCCCCGAACCGCTGTTCAGCCGGATTGCTGGACAAATATGAAAGCCCCCGCACTGCATAGGGCAGGCGGGACAAAGGAAAACAAGAATGTTTGATGTAAAAAAAGTTGAAATGCAGTGGGGCGGACAGACCCTCACTCTCGAAACGGGCCGTATTGCTCGTCAGGCTGACGGCGCTGTACTCGCGACCCTCGGCGAAACGGTTGTACTCTGCGCAGTAACTGCCGCTAAATCGGTACGCGATGGACAAGATTTCTTCCCGCTCACCGTCCACTATCAGGAAAAATTCTCAGCCGCTGGTCGTATTCCAGGTGGCTTTTTCAAGCGCGAAGGCCGTGCGACGGAAAAAGAAACGCTGACATCGCGTTTGATTGACCGTCCTTGCCGTCCTCTGTTCCCAGAAGGTTTCTTCAACGAAATCAACGTGATCTGTCAGGTTATGAGTTATGACGGCGTCAACGAGCCGGATATTTTGGCAATGGTTGCGGCTTCTGCTGCACTGACCATCTCCGGCGTACCTTTCATGGGCCCTATCGGTGCGGCTCGTGTTGGTTACAAAGCAGGCGAATATCAGCTGAACCCATCCATGGAAGAAGTCGCAACAGGCGAACTCGACCTGGTTGTGGCTGCTACACATGGCGCAGTGATGATGGTTGAATCGGAAGCGCAAGAGCTTTCCGAAGAAGTCATGCTCGGCGCTGTGGCGTTCGCTCATGAGGCGTCCAAGCAGGTTGCTGGCCTGATCATCGATCTGGCTGAACAGGCTGCGAAAGAGCCTTGGCAGCTTGATGCTGGCGACGACAATAGTGACATCAAAGACGCCCTGCGTAAGCTGGTCGGAAAAGATATTGCTGCGGCTTACAAGAAAACCGACAAGTCAGAGCGTAGCAACGCGCTGAACAAGGTTCGCGACAAAGCCAAAGAAAAATATGCTGACGCAGACGGCCAAACCCAGATGACTGCCGGTAAGATGGTTAAGAAACTGGAAGCCGAAATCGTTCGCGGCGCTATCATCAAAGACGGTACCCGTATTGACGGTCGGAAGCTTGATCAGGTTCGCCCGATTGAAGCCATGGTTGGCTTGCTGCCACGGACCCACGGTTCGGCTTTGTTTACCCGCGGTGAGACACAGGCAATTGTGACCACGACTTTGGGCACCAAAGACGCCGAGCAGATGATCGATGGGTTGGATGGCCTCAGCTACACCAACTTCATGCTGCACTATAACTTCCCGCCTTATTCGGTTGGTGAAGTTGGGCGTTTCGGATTTACCAGCCGCCGCGAAACAGGACATGGTAAGCTCGCTTTCCGTGCACTGCGTCCAGTTTTGCCGACAGTGGAAGATTTTCCATATACGATCCGTGTTTTGTCCGACATTACCGAGTCCAATGGTTCGTCTTCAATGGCGACCGTTTGTGGCGGTTCGCTGGCAATGATGGATGCCGGTGTGCCGTTGGCGCGTCCGGTTTCCGGTATTGCGATGGGCCTGATCCTCGAAGGCGAAGAATTTGCGGTTCTTTCCGACATTCTTGGCGACGAAGATCATCTCGGCGACATGGACTTCAAGGTTGCTGGTACCGAAAAAGGCATCACTTCCTTGCAGATGGACATCAAGGTGGCCGGCATTACGCAGGAAATCATGAAGTCAGCTTTGGAACAAGCCAGTGGCGGCCGCGCGCATATCCTTGGTGAAATGGCCAAGGCGCTTAGCTCCGTTCGTACCGAAATGTCCGAACATGCTCCGCGTATCGAAACATTGCAGATCAACAAAGAGAAGATCCGTGAAGTTATTGGTACCGGCGGCAAAGTGATCCGCGAAATCGTTGCCGAAACCGGTGCGAAGGTCGACATTGATGATGAAGGCCTGATCAAGGTTTCTTCTTCCGAGAAATCACAGATTGATGCGGCGATCGCATGGATCAAGGGCATTGTGGAAGAAGCCGAAGTTGGCAAAGTCTATGATGGTAAAGTTGTGAACCTCGTCGACTTTGGTGCATTTGTGAACTTCATGGGCGGCAAAGACGGTCTCGTCCACGTCTCTGAAATCAAGAATGAGCGCGTCGAGAAAGTTGCTGACGAACTGAGCGAAGGCCAGGAAGTCAAGGTTAAGGTTCTTGAAATCGATCAGCGTGGCAAGGTTCGCCTGTCGATGCGGGTTGTTGATCAGGAAACCGGTGAAGAACTGGAGGACACCCGTCCTGCACGCGAACCACGTGGTGATAAACCTCGTGGACCACGCCGTGACGGTGCTGGCGGCGGCGGTGGTCGTGGCCGCGACGGTGGTGGACGTGGCCGTGATGGCGGCGGACGTGGCCGGAACAATGATGGTCCAAAGGATGATGGCGGCGATATTCCTTTGCCAAGCTCGATTACCGAAGACTAGATTTTCGATTTAATATTATAATGAAGGGCTCCGTGAAAGCGGGGCCCTTTTTTTGCGCAAATCATTCATCTTGCAGATAACTACAAGCCGCTAGGAGCGATCAATGATTACGCATCGCTCAAACAACTATTGGCGGGCAGGGGATTAGTGGTTAAGGGAAGTGTTATGAAAAACATGATCATCAAAGCGGCTCTGCTGGGCCTGTCGGTTACCACTCTTTCAGCCTGTGCAGGCATGGGCGGCGGAGGAGGTAAAGGCGGGGACACTCGCTATGTCGCTCGTGATGTGAATACCCTCTATAATGCTGCAAAAGAGCGCCTGGACAACGGCCAATATAAGATTGCGGCGGCCTTGTTTGATGAGGTGGAGCGCCAGCATCCTTATTCGCCATGGGCGCGCCGCGCACAGCAAATGAGTGCATTTAGCTATTATGTCGCCGGTGATTATAATAACGCGATCGAATCATCGCGGCGTTTTCTTTCCATCCATCCGGGTAATAAAGACGCGCCTTATGCCTATTATCTGATCGCGCTCAGCTATTATGAGCAGATTAGTGACGTCACCCGGGATCAGAAGATTACCGAGCAGGCGCTGTCCACATTGGGTGAAGTCGCCCGCCGCTATCCCAATACCCGCTATGCCGCCGATGCCACTTTGAAAATGGATTTGGTCAATGACCATCTTGCCGGCAAAGAAATGGAAATTGGCCGTTTTTACCAGCGGCGCGGCAAATGGTTGGCCGCAACTATCCGTTTTCGCACCGTGATCGAGAAATATGAAACCACGACTCACGCCGCAGAAGCGCTGATGCGGTTGACGGAATCCTATCTCGCACTCGGCGTGCCTAGTGAAGCCAAGAAAACTGCTGCGGTTCTGGGTGCCAACTATCCCGGTTCGAAATGGTATGAGCGCGCTTATGCACTGGTCAACAAGCACGGCGCGACCTGAAATCCGCTTAAATTACAGCGTTCAATGTCCATGGGACATTGCGGCTAAGATAAACGTGATTTAAGAGAGGGCTGTGCTGCAGTCCCTTTCCATTCGTGACATTGTTCTCATAGAGGCGCTGGACCTTGAGTTCGGCGCGGGCCTGTCGGTGCTGACCGGCGAAACCGGTGCGGGTAAATCAATATTACTGGATTCTCTGGGCCTAGCGCTCGGCAATCGTGCGGATAGCGGATTGGTCCGGCAAGGCACGGAAAAGGCACAGGTAACCGCAAGTTTCGATCCGCCACCAGTGGGCAGCAAACTGGCTGCCTATCTTCAGGATAATGATATAGAAGTGGAAGCGGGTGAACCGCTTATTATAAAGCGCTCTGTCAAAGCCGATGGCGGTAGCCGCGCTTTTGTGAATGATCAGTCCTGTTCCGCGACCTTACTGCGCGAATTGGGCAGTAAGCTTATCGAGATTCACGGGCAGCATGATGATCGTGGTCTGATTAACCCACGGGGCCATCGGGCATTGCTCGACACCTATGCCAGTGCCGATAGCAAAAAGGTAAGGCAGGCTTTTGAAGGCTGGCAGTCCGCAAAACAGGCTTTGGAACAAGCGCTAAATGATCAGGAAGCGGCGGAACTGGACCGCGAATATCTGGAACATAGCGTGGCGGAACTCTCTAAATTCGCGCCCCAACCGGGCGAGGAGCAGGAATTGGCTCTTGAGCGCGCGACGATGATGAAGGGCGAGAAGCTGACCGGCGACCTAGAGGCGATCCGGGCGGCCTTTGATGGCTCGAATGGCGGTTTGGCTTCCTTGCGCGCGGCGGCGCGGCGGCTCGACCGGATAGCTGAAGACCATCCATTGCTGGCCGAAGCGTTGCAGTTTATTGATCGCGCGGTGATCGAAGCCAGCGAAGCAGAGGACAAGCTGAACGAGGCGGCCCAAGCGCTGATGTTTGATCCACAGCGGCTCGACGATATGGAGACGCGACTCTTTGACCTGCGCGCATTAGCGCGCAAGCATCGGGTTGAGGGAGAGGCCCTGCCGCAATTGCTAGTTGATCTGGAAAACCGGTTAGCGGCGATTAGCGATGGCGGAAAATCACTGGGCGCGTTGGAGGCCAATGTAAAAGCTTCCAAGCAGACTTACGTGGACCTTGCAGAGGCGCTACGCATCAAGCGAAGCAAGGCGGCCAAAGCGCTCGACAAAGCGGTAGCGGGTGAACTCGTACCCCTGAAACTGGACGCAGCGCGGTTTGAAACCCTGTTGGAGCCATTGGATGAAGATCGCTGGGGCGCCAATGGCATGGACCGGATCGAATTTCTGATCTCCACCAATCCCGGTGCGCCCTTGGCTCCGCTCGGCAAAATTGCTTCGGGCGGGGAGTTATCGCGGTTCATATTGGCCCTGAAAGTTGCCTTGGCAGAAGAAGGCGGCGCCAAGACGATTATTTTTGACGAGGTTGACCGCGGCGTCGGCGGAGCAGTGGCGTCGGCCATTGGGGATCGGCTGTCCCGGCTTTCGGGCAGCGCGCAATTGCTGGTCGTGACGCACAGCCCGCAAGTGGCCTCTAAGGGCGATGCCCATATGCTGATCAATAAAAGCTCTAACGGCACCGTATCGCGTACCGATGTGCGCGCGTTGGATAACGAAGGCCGTCGGCAGGAAATCGCGCGGATGCTGTCCGGTGCCGATGTGACCGATGAGGCAAGGGCGCAGGCGGATCGTTTGCTGGAGGGGGTTTGAATACTGGGATATTCTGTAGCAAAACGGGACAATCTTCCTTGGCCTAATTTGCAATTAGCCTAATAAAGGTTTAATAAAGTGTCTGATGCACATTTGCGTACGGATAGACTGATCGATATGTATAAACATTTAATATCCTTATCATTTTTGGCGGCTTCTTTAGTGGCTATGCCCACAAGTGCTGCGGTCTTTATCGATTCGAGCGTTACCGGAAGCACGTTTTCAATAAGCTATGAAGGCAAAGTCGGCGGTTCGATGACGTCACTGATCAGCGCGTCACAAGAGTTTACATTTGTTGGTGCCACCAATGGCAACACAACATATAATTTTAGCTATTCGCTGACTAACGATTCAACCAACGCATCGCGCATCCGTTCTTTTGGCTTTGATGTGACCTCTGCAGATACGATCTCCTCTTTCTCCGCGACCGGGGCCTATCCGTTTTCTGCCGCCAATAATAATTTCCCTGAAGGCCTTGGAGTACGTGAGATATGTTTCCGTGCTACAGGCGGTAATAATTGTACCGGCGGACCCAATGGTCTGACGCAAGGCCAGACCGGAATAGGTACGTTTTCGATCAATTTTGTTGACGGAACCAATACGATCGAGCTGGATAATTTTGTTACTCGCTTTCAATCAATCGCGCCGGATATTAATGGCTCGAATAGCGGTGTCGGAATAGGCACGATGAACGCTGTGCCAGAGCCGGCTACTTGGGTGATGCTGATATTCGGTTTTGGTTTGATCGGTGGTGCGTTGCGCGCGGCTCCTGGGGCATCACGAAAACGCTTCGCTTTCTCTCCTGAATAAAACTTGATTTTAACGGCTTTTGTTCGCGTTTCTATGCGGCTAAGACCTTTGTATGAATGAAGCCGATGCAGCCAACGAACTCATGCGTCTCGCGCGCAAGATCGCCAAGCATAACAAGCTTTATCATGCTGAGGACACGCCGGAAATTTCCGACGCGGATTATGATGCGCTGGTCCGGCGCAATAATGAACTTGAAGAGGCATTTCCGCATCTGGTGCGGGATGATAGCCCGAACAAGTTAGTCGGCGCGGCGGTGGCGGCCTCTCCGCTTTCTAAAGTTGCCCATGAGCAGCGGATGATGAGTCTCGACAATGGCTTTTCCGATGAGGATATATCGGAATGGCTGGCGCGGGTACGACGGTTTTTGAACTTGCCGGATGATGAACCGGTGGCGGTGACGGCGGAGGACAAGATTGATGGTCTGTCCTGCTCGCTGCGTTATGAAAAAGGCGAATTGGTACTGGCGGCGACGCGCGGGGACGGTCAAATTGGGGAAGATGTCACCGCCAATGTGCGGATGATCGCAGATATTCCCCAAAAGCTTATCGGGGATGTGCCCGATATTTTCGAAATCCGCGGAGAGGTCTATATGGCCAAGGCGGATTTTGATGGCCTCAACGCCCGTTTGATGGATGAAGGCAAAGCCGATGCGGTGGCCAAAAATGTCGATTTTGATCCCGAGAAAATCCGTCAATTTGCCAATCCTCGCAATGCGGCAGCTGGTTCACTACGGCAGAAAAATGCGAATATTACCGCCAAGCGGCCTTTGAAATTCTGGGCCCATGGCTGGGGCGTAGCAAGCGAAGTGCCGGGCGACACAGCTTTTGACGTCATGAAGGCCATTAAAAGCTGGGGCGTGCCGGTATCGCCGCTGGTCCAACGGTTTGAAACGCTGGACGATATGCTGGCCCATTACCGCCATATAGAGGCGGAGCGTGCGGACCTGCCCTATGATATTGACGGTGTGGTCTATAAGGTGGACCGACTCGACTGGCAGCAGCGGCTTGGCTTCGTCGCCAAGGCTCCGCGCTGGGCATTGGCGCATAAATTCCCCGCTGAACAGGCGCAGACCACATTGGAAAGCATTGATATTCAAGTCGGGCGCACCGGCAAATTAACTCCTGTGGGCCGGTTAAAGCCCGTGACGGTGGGCGGCGTGGTCGTGTCTAACGTGACGCTGCATAATCGGGATGAAATAGAGCGGCTGGGCGTTCGTCCGGGAGATCGCGTGTTGGTGCAGCGGGCGGGGGACGTTATCCCGCAGGTGGCGGAAAATCTCACACGCGACGAACCGCGCGAACCCTATCATTTTCCCGACCATTGCCCGATTTGCCATAGTGAGGCTGTGGCCGAAGAAGGCGAAGTGGATGTGCGCTGCACGGGCGGGCTGATCTGTCCGGCCCAAAGATTTCAGCGGCTGGCGCATTTTGCATCGCGGCCAGCTCTCGATATTGATGGACTAGGTGAAAAGAGCATCGCTGAATTTATCGAAGCAGGTTTTATCGAAAGTCCTGCTGATATTTTCCGGCTGCATCAGCATCGTGCAGAGATATTAGCCCGCGACGGCTGGCAGGATAAGTCTGTGGATAATTTGTTGGCAGCTGTGGAAAAGAAACGCTCCGCCGATGCGGCAAGACTGCTCTTTGGTCTTGGCATTCGCCATATCGGCGCGGTTTCCGCCCGTGATTTGATGAAAAAAGTGATGCGGTTGAAAGACATTGCTGCGCTGGCAGAAACCATAGAGGCTGAGCGGTCGGGCATTGAAAAATTGCCGGACGAAGAGGAAAAAAAATACCGGCAGCGGATTGATAATGCGGTGTCGGAAGTCATTGCGATTGATGGCGTTGGGGCGGCCGTTGGGCATTCGCTCGCCGATTTTTTCCATGAACCCCATAATCGCGCCGTTTGGGATGATTTGATGGGAGAAGTCACGCCGCCGGATTATATTATCGAAACCCGCGATAGCGCTGTCGCAGGAAAAACTGTTGTTTTCACCGGCAAGCTAGAGACTATGAGCCGCGATGAAGCCAAGGCACAGGCGGAGGCTTTAGGCGCCAAAGCATCTGGTTCGGTCAGTGCAAAAACCGATTTATTGGTTGCCGGTCCCGGTGCGGGATCAAAGATGAAGAAAGCGGCCGAGCTGGGCATCGAAGTTATAGATGAAGCCGCTTGGGCGGAGATTGTTAAAGCAGCGGGATAGGGGGGATTTATGTTCTTGGGTATATATTCTCGTCATCCTGAACTTGTTTCAGGATCTATTGCAAGAACAACACGACCTGCGCATATCTGCAAAATGGATCCTGAAACAAGTTCAGGATGACGAATATAGATGACGAATATGGGAGGTGGCTCGTTCGGATTCTACCCACTCACAAACCATCCGTATTCGGTTCCAAAAACCAGCGCATTACACCGCCCTGAAAAGGAGTCCAGATACCGGTTCGGATACCAGCCTGACTCAGGACATCGCTGGTCCAGCTATTGCAGGTGTAAAAGGCGTTATAATGGCCGCGCGCTTCATAGAAGAGATCATCCTTGCCATAGCCGGATGAGGGGATAGCGTTACCGGACGGATCGAATAGGAAACGTGATTTTATCGCTTCCACGATCAGCCGATATTCGGCTTCGCTGACTTTGAATGCGCGCCGGTAATGGGGATAAGCCTGTGGATATTTCAGGTGATAAACATGGAGTAGCACATCATCGCTGCCCAATATCGCGCTGGTGGCATCCTTGAAACGGAGGTTCTGCCAATATCGGGTATTACGATAGACGCCTTCATGGCCCCATCCGACTAATATGTGACTCCCATATTCTGTGGGATCATCCAGATGTTCGGGGCGGATCAATGCGCCCCAGTCATGGACATCGCTGTGGATCGGCATGATGATTCCGGTATGCACGCCATTGGTTTCTATATATAATTTTATGCCATCATCGGGGCTTTTCCAATATGGATTGGCGGGCAATATACTACCGAAAAGGGCGGCTATCAGATATAGTGCGACCGCTGCTGCAAGGCTGGCAAAGATGCGTTTAAGCCATTTTATTCGAGTAGTTGCCATTGAAACCTTTTTTGCTGTAAGATGGCTTTATGCTCACCACTCCCGATCCAGAATTACATGTCTATGACAAGCCGCCAGCGCACGCAAATGCCGACTGGACCATTGATCAAAACTGGTCCGGCTATTCGGCCGAAGATCATGCCACATGGGACACGCTATTTGCGCGCCAACGGGAAATGTTGCCGGGCCGCGCGGCGCAGGCTTTTCTGGATGGTATCGATATATTGCAATTGACCAAGCCCGGAATTCCTGACTTTGAGGAATTGAACAAAATATTGATGGATGCGACTGGCTGGCAGGTGGTGGCGGTACCGGGGCTTGTGCCCGATGCTGTGTTTTTTGAACATCTCGCCAATCGCCGCTTTGTTTCCGGGCATTTTATCAGGCGACCGGACCAGCTGGATTATTTGCAGGAACCCGATATTTTTCACGATGTTTTTGGGCATGTCCCCATGTTGGCCGATCAACGCTTTGCAGATTATATGCAGGCTTATGGTCGCGGCGGGCTTTGGGCGCTAAAATATGGGACGCTGAAACAATTGGCGCGGCTCTATTGGTACACGGTTGAATTTGGATTGATGCAGGAGCCGGAAGGGTTGCGGATTTACGGAGCCGGAATTGTTTCCAGCTTTGGCGAGAGCGTGTTTGCGTTAGACGACGCCAGTCCCAATCGCATCATGTTCGATCTGGAACGGGTGTTGCGGACGGAATATAGGATTGATGATTTCCAGCAGAATTATTTTGTCATTCCCAGTCTGGACGAATTGTTGCGGGTGACAATCGAAACTGACTTTAAGCCGGTATATGATAAAATTGCGCGCCTGCCTGACATCGCCATTGCTGACATTATCGATGCAGATGATGTGGTGACACGGGGCACGCAGAACCATGTTAGCGCGCAAGGTGACACAGCCGTTATTGTGTAATCAGCTCAGCACTCGCCGAAATAATCGGATGCCAGTGGGGACCGGATAGCTGTTCTGGTTTTGGCAGGCCCATATTCCCGAGCCTTGATCAGCGTCAGGCAAGGCCATTCATCGCCGACCCGCGTATGGCGCAGGCGAAATCCTACTCTGGTATAGGCGCTAACGACTTCAATTTTTTGTGCCTTTAGTAAGCCAGCCAATATCAAGACCGTATTAGGTGCAGCGGCAGCAGCAATTTGCGGGGCCAGAGCAATCAACGGACCGGCCAATATATTGGCGATGATAAGGTCATAGGGCGCGCGGCGATTAATCGCGGGATGGTCAAGGCCATTGCTGGTGAGCAATTTTATCGCACGGGGCGCTGTTCCAGTTGTAATACCATTCACACGGGCATTTTCTTCGCTGACTTGAACGGCAACGGGATCAATATCGCTCGCGATAATCTGGGCAGTTGGCCAGAGATGGCGGGCGACGAAGGCGAGCAGGCCGGTGCCAGTTCCCACGTCGATAATATTGGAATAAAGCTGACCATTTCGTTTAAGCTGATCGAGGCTTTCGAGGCAACCCAGCGTCGTTTCATGATGTCCGGTCCCAAAAGCTTGACTGGCATCGATGCAGATATTCTTGACGGCTTTGTCGTCCAGTGGAGCACTGTTGGATGTATGGACATAAAAACGTCCGGCGCGCAGCGGTTCCAGATCGCGCTGGCTGAGCGTTACCCAATCTTCATTTTGTAGTTTCTCGACAACCGGTTTGATCTTGGATTGCTGTGCCGATGGGGAAAGGTTGCAGATATGGTCTAGAAGCGCGTTATCCGGATTCCAGTTGCAATAAACCTCGATCACCCAATCATCGGGCCTATCCGGAGCGGCTTCGCGTGTAACAATTGTCGGGGCATCATCATATTGATCGAGGGATAGGTCGTCATTTGCCAATTGTTCGGCTTCCCTACGCGTGCACGGCAGGGAGATTTTCCAAGTGTCGGTCATCTAATGGCTAGCCCGCCATAAACGCGTCTAAGCATTGGCGGTGTCCAGCGCTTCATTGGCTGCCAACCAAGCGGCTTCAGTTTTTTCCAGATCATCCTGCACAGATGCGCGTAATTTCATCAATTCGGTCATGGTGAGGTCCGTAAAATCTTTTTCGGCAGTCGCCGGATCGAACATGGCGCGGTCAATGCCGGACAGCTTTTTGCCAAGTGTTTCGATTTTCTTTTCGGCGGTGCTGGCCGTTTTGCGCAATTCCGATTGCTGTTTGCGTCGTTCAGCGGCGATGCGGCGGTCTTCCTTGCGATTGCCGCTACCGCCACCTGATCCAGCCTTGGGTTCCTGATTCTTGCCCAGAACAAAATCGGTATAATCGTTCAAAGTCCCAGAAAATTCAGATGCTTTGCCGCTGTCGACCATGACCAGACGGTCGGCGGTAAGCTCTAGCATATGGCGGTCATGGCTGACCAAAATCACCGCGCCGCTATATTCATTCAAGGCGTGGACCAACGCTTCGCGGGCATCGACGTCGAGATGGTTGGTTGGCTCATCAAGGATCAACAAATGCGGCGCGTCGCGTGTGATCAAGGCCAAGGCCAAGCGCGCCCGTTCGCCGCCTGACAATTTGCCGACTTTCATCGTCGCCTTGTCACCGGAGAAGCCGAAGCGGCCCAATTGTGCGCGAACAGCGCCCGGTTTGGCGTCTTTCATCAGCCGCGTCATATGTTCCAGCGGCGTATCGGTCGTATCCAGTTCTTCGACCTGATATTGGGTGAAATAGCCCACGGTCAGCTTGCCGGATTTGCTCATAGAGCCTGCTTTGGGTTCCAGTTGGCTGGCGAGCAGACGGGCAAGGGTCGTTTTACCATTACCATTGCGGCCCAGCAAAGCGGTACGATCATCGGGATCAAGGCGCAGGTTGAGGTCCGACAATATGATATTATCGCCGTAACCGACAGCCGCATCGTCAAGCGTGATCAGCGGCGGTTTAAGTTCCACCGGATTGGGAAAATGAAAGCTGAGCGAGGGATCTTCAATCGCCGCCGCAATCGGCTCCATGCGGGACAATGCCTTCACACGGCTTTGCGCCTGTTTGGCACTATGGGCTTTCGCACCCCAACGGGTGACAAAGGCTTGCAGCTTTTCCCTCTGAGCCACTTGTTTTTCGCGGGATGAGGCCAGTTGCGCCTGACGTTCTGCGCGTTGTTTTTCAAACGCGTCATAGCCGCCGGGATAAAGCGTGGTTTTCCCGCCTTGCAGATGCAGGATATGATCGACCACATTGTTGAGCAAATCCCGCTCATGGCTAATCACCAAAATAGTCGCCTGATAGCTAGTCAGGAAATTTTCCAGCCACAAGGTCGCTTCAAGGTCAAGGTGGTTGGAGGGCTCGTCGAGCAATAGCAATTCGGGCTGCGAGAACAGAAGCGCCGCGAGCGCGACACGCATCCGCCAACCGCCGGAAAAACTGTCCATTGGCTGTTGTTGGGCCGCTTCATCGAACCCAAGGCCGATCAGGATTTTTGCCGCACGAGCCGGCGCGCTGTGCGCCTCGATCATATTGAGACGCTCGTGAACTTCGGCGATCCTGTGCGGGTCGGCGACAGTTTCCGCTTCTTCTAGCAGCGCGGCGCGTTCCGTATCAGCGGCCAAAACGGTTTCCAGCGGCGTTTCCACACCGGCAGGTGCTTCCTGCGCAATATAGCCCATACGGGCGCCTTTGGGCATGTCCACACTGCCGTCATCTGGCTCCAATAATCCGGCCACGACTTTCATCAGGGTGGATTTTCCGGCACCATTGCGGCCGATCATCCCCACGCGTGCGCCAGGGGGCAGGGCGGCTGTAGCGCCGTCCAAAATAACTGAGCCGCCAAGGCGGACTGTAATGTTGCTGAAGTTAAGCATGGGCGCTCGTTAGCGGAGGTTTGAGGATTCGGCTAGAGTAGTAAATCATAGGAATTTTGGTGCCAGCTTCCTATTAAAAAGCGCGCCGGAACTTATCCGACGCGCTTCCTACGTAAAATGGTGTAGGGGCATTAGACGCAACTGAGTCATTTACACCATTTTGACGATCCGATTATTTGCTGGCTTCACTTTGGGCTTCTTGTGATTTAGCCGCTTTTTTAATCTCGCCCTTGCTCATCGCGGTGACAAGAACATCACCCGATCCGGCGAAACTAGCTGCTGGCAAGGTTGCCGTGCGGTTGCCCGCTTCCACGACCACGGATTGAACAATGCCCGACCCGGTTTGCTGAACAGTCTGGACATATCCGACAACACGGCCCTTGGGATCTTCGATGGGCATGCCCGGCATGACTGAGAACATTCCGCTCGCATTTGCAGCGGAGCTGCCCGATGCAGCCAATTGGCCGAGATTACCCATGGCCATTCCGCTTCCAGTACCGCTCGCATTACCACTTGCGTTTCCTGCCAAAGAGCCGGCAGTTGACGCGGAAGAGACGGCGTTGCCAGCTGTTCCGGCAACCGTGGATGCAGCGCCACCGGCAGTAGATTTGGCAGTTTGGCCAATATTACGCGCAGTGCCTACCGCTTGTCCCGCTGTGGAGCGGACGGCATCGGTGCCGAGCAAGGTTGCATCCGCGCCGCCATTTGCCGATCCGCTTGCCGTGCCGTTGGCTGCGCCATTGACGCTATTGGTTGGCAGATCAGCGGCACCGATCAACGAACCATTTGCGCTAGAGCTGCTGTTCGCATCGGTTGCGACGCGGCCAGAACGCGTATCGATCGTCCTGTCAATTTGAGTGGAACTGGCAACTCCGCCGCGGCCGGTCACTGATCCGGTAGTACGGTTGATCGTATCAGATCCCATTGTGCTGCCTAGACCGCCGCCGAGCGAACCGCCCAATGATCCGCCAAGGCCGCCCGCGCCGCCGAGCAATTGCGCTGAGGCCGGTACAGCGGTGAGAAATGCGATCGTTAATGTGCTTGCGATAAACTTTTTCATAATCTTTCTCCATTTATGACGATGATATTTTCGTCGTCTGGAGAAGCAACGATGGGGATAGGTAATTTAATCCATCAATCCGCAAAATAATTGAAATAAATTATCGAATGCCGCAGTTTCCGCAGATAAGACCGTTGCCATAAATTTTATCCGGACCCTTTTTACCAAGGTCTTTGGCTTCTTTGATCAAGCCATTTATGGCGGGCTTGATATTGGTGATGCTGGGCGCGGGATAATAGGATGCCAGTCTTGCGGCAGCCAATGGCGCGGCAAATGACGTACCGCGCAATGGGGCCATCGTGCCATCTAACGCTGCACCTTTAATATCTGCCCCCGGTGCAGCAAAATCGACCGGCGTGGCTATTCCGGCCTCCGGTAAAGCCCGTTGCCGTTGGTCGACACCGGTCACGCCGATGACGCCAAGATAGGACGCCGGGAAGCGTTGCGGCGCAGCAGGGCCGTCATTTCCCACAGCAGCAACGATTAATAATCCCTTTTTCTGTGCAGCGGAGACGGCATTTTTTAGAAGACCATTATTGGGCCCGACCAAACTAATCGTCACCACCGATATGTGGCGCTCAACCATCCAGCCCAGCGCCCGCGCTATAGCCGTTGCGTTTCCGCCCGCTGGATCGCGGCCATATATATCTGCGGCCAGCAATCCTCGTCCCGAAATTCCGGGATTGGCGGAAAGAAGTGATGCAATGGCGGTGGCATGGCTGCTGGCCGTCGGGGCACCTTTCGCAAAGCCGCGCTGCTCCACCGCCATTGTGATCATTTTATGGCGGGCCACACCGCCGTCGATCAATCCCAATGCGCCGGATTTTGCGCTGCCGCTGGCCAGAGTCATTGTGGGAAGCGGTGGTGCATATGTTGTGGAGGATATGCTGCTGGGAAAATATATATTATCAGCGCTTATGTCTGCTTCGCTGGCAATCTTCTGTAATTTCTTCTGTTCTGATTTCAACTTTTTGCCTTGACGCACCGCCAGTTTTACAAAATTCAGGTCGAGGCCTTTGATAGTCTCGCGCTCCAGCACCTGAAACCCTTCCTGTTGGGCACGCTGCAAAGAGGCTTCAGATATGCCAGTGGCCACAAGGATACCGCGCACGGCCGGATCTCCATTGCTGTCGCGCTCGACATAGGCTTCATTCTGCCGGAGAAACTGATTGAGGCGATCGACGCGGAGCCGGTTTAACAATATTTTTAATTCGGACGTGCTCAACTGATCCAACATGCTGGCATCGACAGTGGAAGTCACAGGATCGACTAATGGTTTGGTTATGTCGTCAAATCCCGAATTGGGCAGGGGTAAGTTGCGGCCGACATTGGGGATCGACAATTGTGCAATCGCGGCGAAAGGAACTAGCGCGATTACCATCGCCGCAAGCCATTTTCTCTTCGTTTTCATATTTGCCTCTTTCGCACGAATGCTGGAATTTTGATTTCAAATTTGCTTTTTTTTGTTTTCAGGGATTAAACGCGCTAGGTCCATCGTTTCATCCATAGACGATAAATAAAAGGATATCCGCGCTGAATGGCATTTGAACAGGATCTGCTGGAATTGCTTCCGCGATTGCGGCGTTTCGCTCGCAGCCTGACGCGCAATATCGATGATGCAGATGATCTGTGTCAGATGGCCATTGAACGCGCCCTATTAAAGCGTGACCAGTGGCAGGCAGGAACAAGACTGGATAGCTGGATGTATAGAATTACACGAAATATATGGATCGACACGGTGCGTTCTGCCGGTCGGCGGGAACATGTCGCAAATGACGATGGCGCAATGGAAAATATTGCGGGAGACGATCATCAGCGGATGGAATCGCGCATGGAACTTAGGGACGTCGACCGCGCCATGGATGAATTGCCGCTGGAGCAGCGGGAGGCTGTTTCCCTCGTGCTGGTAGAGGGTTTTGCCTATAAAGAGGCCGCAGAGCTGCTCGAAATTCCGATAGGAACCCTGACATCACGGTTGGTACGCGGCCGCGAAGCCCTGCAACGCGCTTTGGGAGAGGCCGCATGACATTCGATAATGAAACTATCATGACCTATGTTGATGGTGAGTGCGATGCTGTAACCGCGAAGCGGATTGAAAAGGCGATGGAAACAGATGCCAATCTCGCCGAGCGGGTCGAACAGGAACGTGCGCTTCAGAATAAACTGGCCGCCCATTATGCGCCGGTGATGGACGAGGCGATACCTGATCGTCTGACATCTCTGTTGACCGGCTCGCTGGACAGTAATGTCGATACAAGTTTTGCATCACGAAAATCCGGTCAAGAGCGCGCCCTAGAACAAAGGCGCGGTTTTGGTTTCGCCCAATGGGGCGCGATGGCGGCAACATTGGCGATCGGCGTCGCTGTCGGCCAATTTGGTTTGGGCAGTGAAACCGGCCCTTTTCAGCAGAGCGATGGAGCATTAATTGCCAGTGGTTCGCTTGAAACGGCTCTGGAAAAGCAATTGGCGTCTGCACAGCCCGAGAAAAGCGACTATCGTATCGGCCTTACATTTCGGGCGAAGTCGGGCGATGTTTGCCGAAGCTTTACCGGCAATGCGGTTGCCGGAATTGCGTGTCGTGAAAAAGAAGATTGGCGGCTACATGCAACTGTACCCGGCAGTCCATCAGGCGATTATCGTCAGGCCTCTAGCGGTCAGATTAATGCAAAGGCGGCGGAGTTAATGGCTGACGCACCGTTAGATGCGAAAGCCGAACGGAGATTGATGGAGAAAGGCTGGAAATAGGGCGGAGTATTGGCGCTGGTTTAAATGCTGGCGCTAAGCTTTCTAACTTCAACAGACATAAAAAAGGCGGGATCATGTCCCGCCTTTTATCATATGTGATTGCTTTTATTTGCCTACAGAAACCCGAACAGCACGGAAATTGCGATCCCGCATTTCCTCGACATAATCGCTATCGGCATCCACCAGTTCATTCCTATATTCTTCCCAGGCATCGCGCGTGTCTTCTTCGTCGGTAGCGCGGCGAAGGTCGCTTTTCAGTTCCTTGTCTGCTTCCAGTATATCGGCGAGATAATTATACCAAAATTTATTATATTGGCCCGCAATCGGTTCTTCGCGAACTTCTACATGATGTTCGGTGCCGTTATGGGCCAGAGCGGGGGATGTGGTCGCGCTGATGATGGCCAGACTAGCGATGAGTGCAGTTATACGCATATGTAAGTCTCCTATATGAGTTGCTTGATAGAAGAACGAAACGGTGTGGGTATTTAATCCACCTGTGGGAAATTATTTTTTTATTATGCGTATTTGGGAGCGCGCCGAAATTTAACCTTTGGTCGCCAACCAGATCATATGCCGTGCACCTTTGCCATTTTGCCGGGCGCTGACGGTATGTTCTTCCACAATCAGGCGGGCTTTTTGTAATCGTCTGGTGAAACGGGAATCGGCCTCGCTGGACCAGACCGCCAACACTCCGCCGGATTTGAGCGCTGATTTTGATGCTTGCAAGCCAGCCATATTATAAAGCCGGTCATTGCTTTCATGCGTCAAACCGTCGGGGCCGTTATCGACGTCTAACAGGATGGCGTCATATTCGTTGCTGGCTTGGGCAATAATATTGCAAACATCTCCGACAATGATTTCAACGCGCGGGTCTTCGAGAACATCGCCGCAAAGTTCATGCATCGGACCGCGTGCCCATTTAACGACGGCGGGGATAAGCTCTGCAACCGTTATCCGGGCATCGGCGGGTAAGGCCTTTATGGCAGCGCGCAAGGTGAACCCCATGCCAAAGCCGCCAATTAAAACATGCGGACGAGGGCGCGGTATGATTTTTTCGCAGCTCAGATCGGCTAGAGCCTCTTCGGACCCGCTCAACCGGCTGTTCATCAACTCGATCCGGCCGAGCATGATCGAAAATTCATTATTGCCTTTTAACTCGCGCTTATAAAGCCGCAATTCGCCGCCGCCGCTTGGTATTTGTGCTGTATCCAGCAGCTCCCGCGCGATCATCGAACGAAACTCGCGCCATTGGCGTCAAGGGCCGTGCCCGTCATCAATATATGTGTTTTTGCCTCTGTCATAACGCGGTCGAATAGAGCGGGCTTCGCGAAAGGTCCAATAAGAGATGCAGAACCGCTCATATTTTTGTTGGGAAATGGCGATTTGAGGGTGCCAATCGGCAATTTAGTTCAAAAAACCGCATGATGAGCGTATAAAAACGCTGCTATCCTGTTTGCATGCCGCCATGTTTTCGCTAAAGCACGGGTTCGTTTACAAAGACTCCAGCAACGCGCGGGGTCTCTGATCAGGGGACAAAAATTGGTTAAGCCAACGAACCGGCCATTATCGCCGCATTTGGGAATATATAAATGGGGCCCGCATATGCTGGTCTCTATCCTTCACCGTGTCACGGGTGACGCGCTTGCTTTGCTAGGTGCACCAATATTGGTTTGGTGGCTTTATAGTATTTCAGCCGGGCCAGAGTCGTTTGAAACCTTCACGGGTATCATGACTTCGATTCCCGGTTTTATTGTCATGATCGGCATGTCCTTCGCCCTGTTTGAACATACATATTCCGGCCTGCGCCATTTTGTATTGGATACCGGCGCTGGTTATGAGCTCCAGACGAACAAGCTCTGGTCTTCTGCCGTGCCCATATTGGCGCTGCTTTCTACCGGGGCGCTCTGGCTCTTTATCTCTACAAAGTTGATTGGATAAGACGATGGGATCAGGAACAGAAATCGGTAGAGTTCGCGGTCTTGGCTCTGCCAAACACGGCGCCCATCACTGGATCATTCAACGCGTAACCGCCGTCGGCAATCTCGCGATGATTGCATGGCTGCTCATCTCTTTGTTGAGACTGCCCAATTACGAACATGAACTGCTCATCGGCTGGCTGTCTTCGCCGCTGGTTGCGGTTCCGATGATACTCATGCTGGTTAGTATTTTCTGGCATTTGCGGCTTGGGCTTCAGGTGTTGATCGAGGATTATATCCCGGATCACGGCCTGAAATTCGGCATCATCATCTTGCTTAACTTTTTCGCCATTGGCGGTGCAGCACTTGGAATTTTCGCTGTTGCCAAGGTCGCCTTTACCGGAGTGGTCGCTTAATGACTGACACAAATTCAAAACCCGCTTATAAAATTATCGATCATATGTTCGACACCGTTGTCGTGGGTGCCGGTGGGTCCGGTTTGCGCGCGACTATGGGTTCTGCGGAAGCCGGTCTGAAGACCGCTTGTATCACCAAAGTTTTTCCAACCCGTTCGCACACTGTTGCGGCGCAGGGCGGTATTGCGGCGTCACTGGGTAACAATACGCCGGATCATTGGACCTGGCATATGTATGATACGGTCAAAGGTTCTGACTGGCTGGGTGATCAGGACGCGATTGAATATCTCGTCCGTGAAGCACCGGCAGCAGTCTATGAACTGGAACATGCCGGTGTGCCTTTCTCTCGTAACGAAGATGGCACAATCTATCAGCGTCCCTTTGGCGGCCATATGCAGAATATGGGCGATGGCCCGCCCGTACAGCGGACCTGTGCCGCGGCCGACCGTACCGGTCACGCAATGCTCCACGCGCTGTATCAACAGAGCCTGAAATATGACGCGGATTTCTTCATCGAATATTTCGCAATCGATCTCATCATGGAAGACGGCGAATGTCGCGGCGTTATTGCCATTTGTCTGGAAGACGGTTCCATCCACCGTTTCCGCGCCCATGCGGTTGTCTTGGCGACCGGCGGCTATGGCCGTTGCTATTATAGCGCGACATCTGCCCATGCCTGTACCGGTGACGGCGGCGGTATGGTGCTGCGCGCTGGCTTGCCATTGCAGGATATGGAGTTTGTTCAGTTTCACCCGACCGGCATTTACGGTGCGGGCGTTTTGATTACCGAAGGCGCACGCGGTGAGGGCGGTTATCTGACCAACTCCGAAGGCGAGCGTTTCATGGAACGCTATGCGCCAAGCGCGAAAGATTTGGCTTCTCGCGACGTTGTGTCGCGCTGTATGGCGACTGAAATCCGTGAAGGCCGCGGTGTTGGGCCGGAGAAAGATCATATCTACCTCCATCTCGATCATATTGATCCAGCTGTTTTGGCGGAACGTCTGCCGGGCATTACCGAGACCGGCAAGATTTTCGCTAATGTCGACCTGACGCGTCAGGCTCTACCGGTTGTGCCGACAGTTCATTATAACATGGGCGGCATACCTTGTAACTATCATGGCGAAGTCGTGAACCCGACCAAAGATAATCCCGATGCTGTCGTACCGGGCCTTTATTCTGTGGGTGAAGCGGCTTGTGTTTCGGTGCACGGCGCGAACCGTCTCGGCTCTAACTCGCTGATCGATCTTGTGGTATTTGGCCGTGCAACCGGCTTGCGTCTGAAAGACAAGCTGACACCCGGCACGCCTCACAAGCCATTGCCAAAGGACTCGGCTGATCTCGCGTTGGCTCGTCTGGACCATTTCCGTTATGCGAAAGGCGGCACAACAACTGCTGCCCTGCGCACTGAAATGCAGAAAACAATGCAGAAAAATTGCGCCGTGTTCCGCGATGATGAATTGTTGTCCGAAGGCGTGGCCGCAATGCGTGCGGTTAACCAGAAGATGGGTGATGTCAGCGTCACTGACCGTTCCCTAATCTGGAATACCGATCTCATCGAAACGCTGGAGCTGGATAACCTGATGGCTCAAGCGGTCGTTACGATGGAAAGCGCCGCCAACCGCAAGGAAAGCCGCGGTGCGCACATGCAGGAAGATTATGAAGACCGTAACGATAAAGAATGGATGAAACATACGGTTGCGACATTTGACGGTTGGGGCGGTCCTGATAAATCGCGCGGCACCGGCAAGGTCAATATCAGCTATCGTCCGGTCCATGATTATACGCTGACTGACGAAGCGGAATATGTGAAGCCGAAGAAGCGGGTCTATTAAATAGCATCCAACATTTGTTCCGGAACATGGGTTGGTGTGTCTGTCTATTTTAGCAGAGGGTACCAAGATTATGTCCAATGAAGAGCAGATTGAATATTGGAATGACAATGCCGGCCTGAAATGGGCGCAGCAGCAAGGTGCAATGGACGTATTTCTCGCGCCCGTTACATCCTTGCTGATAGACGCCGCTGCCATTGCGCCCGGTGAACGGGTTTTGGACCTTGGCTGCGGTACCGGTGAAACTGTCCTAATCGCAACGGAAGCCGGCGCGCATGTTACCGGTGTTGATGTGTCGAAACCGATGCTGGATCTGGCGCGGTCGCGGGCGGATGGCCGGGCCGAACTATTACTGGCGGATGCATCGGAATATCGTGCGGATGAAGGATTTGACCTGATCATTTCGCGATTTGGCGTGATGTTTTTTGAAGATCCGGTCGCCGCATTTGCCAATATTAAAGCCAATTTAAAGCCCGGTGGCCGCATGGTTTTTGCATGCTGGCAGAGCCCGAAAGTGAATTTGTGGGTGATGGTCCCGATGCAGGCAATCAAGCCATTATTGCCGGAAGCACCAGAGACGGACCCGCATGCACCCGGCCCCTTTGCATTTTCCGATCCCGACCGCCTGAAAAGCATATTAACCGACGCGGGTTTTGCCAATGTGTCTATGACTTCTCATCTTGTCGATATTTGCATTTCCCAATCCGATGGCGTGGATGGAGCGGCATATTTTTCATCACAAATCGGCCCCGCATCGCGGGCGATGGGCGAAGTTGATGATGAGCTGAAGTCCAAGCTAATGGTAGCATTGAGAGAGGCGCTGGCGCCTTATGATGACAATGGGCGCGTTGTGTTACAGGGTGGTATCTGGATTGTGCGCGCTAGCTAGGAGTGTCTGTCTCCACAGATGATATCGCGTCAAAATCCTCGCAAATCATATGTTAATGCGAAGTGGTCAGGGCGACGATGGGGAAAGCAGCCCTTCGTCACTGCTACACCTTTCAGAAAACTGCGCCGCGCATTGCCGGCCGCGATAGCACTTAGGAACCGCCGCTCGGCCGCATTGGCGCCGGAAATTTCACGCACAATGCCGCGAAAGGGGATAAGACCGCCGATGATAGATCCGGCAATCCGGCTCGCACCTTCTTCGCGTTTTTCGGCATCGCTGACATCGTCCAGCTGATTAATATCAGGGCCGAGCACGGCATCAAGTTGCCCAATTTCAAATCCGAGCGCGCGGCATCCGCGCATATTTTCCAGATCATAGGGGTGATGCTGAATCGCTAACAGCTTTGGCGGGATCGGATCTTGCCGCATATTCACGTCTTTTACCGGCTGCATCACGGCGTTTTCAGCATGTTCCTGCATCGAGCTATCTTTGTTCGGTACTTCTGCCTGCGCGCCGACAGCAAAACTCAGTGTCATGGCCAATGATAATCTCGCTAAAGATAATCCAGCCATCGCTCGGTTGATGGACATGATGTCCCTCCCTAGCTGCCCCCTAGGTTATACTCCGCTATGGTAGTTTACGGACGGGCAGGGGCCTTGCAACCCCTTTCTCGTCCGACGCCTTTCAGAAAACCGCGACGAACCACGCCGGCATAAACGGCGGCGTTATATTTCCGTTCGTCGCCTGCTGCGCCGGATACTTCCCGGACAATCCCGCGAAATGGGATGAGACCTCCCAATAGTCCCCCAGCGACACGGCCTGCGGTTTCCTCGCGTTTTTCTGCTCTGGATTTGTCGACCTCTTCATTCACATCGGCCGCCAAAACCGCATTAAGTTCGGTCACTTCCTGAATGATCGCGGCACAGCGTTTCATGCCGGTGAGGGAATAGGGATCATCTTGAATAGCGATAAGCTTTTCAGGGATTTTAGTTTTTTTTAGGCCCACATCTTTGACCGGCGTGGTCGCTGCATCGACCGTATGCTCTTCCATCGACTGATCCGGATCGGCCTGCTGCGCCTGAAGTGGGGCAGTGAGGATAAGTGTTGCTAGGGAAGCGGTCGCTAATTTTGCAATATGGTGCATCACTATTTCCTTGTTTAGTTTTAAGATCGGTATCGCAGATTATTGCGGTTCAACTGATCAACGGATGTCACGCCCATTAGTTTCATGTCCCGTGCGATTTCAGCTTGCAGCAAGCCGAGGCTGCGTTCAACCCCTGCCTGACCGGCAGCGGCCAGCGCATAGAGATAGAGCCTGCCACCTGAACAGGCCTTGGCACCGACGCTCAGCGCTTTCAGAACATGGCTGCCGCGTGTAATGCCGCCGTCGCAAATCACGTCGATTTTATCGCCGACCGCATCGCAAATTTCAGCAAGCTGGTCAAAAGGCGCGCGGGAGCCATCCAGTTGGCGTCCGCCGTGGTTGGAGACCATGATCGCCGTTGCGCCAATGTCGACGGCACGTTTTGCATCCTCAACCGACATAATGCCTTTTAGACAAAATTCACCGCCCCAGTCTTTACGAATATCTTCGGCCATCGCCCAGTCGAGTGATTGATCGAGCATGGTTGAGAAATATTCGGCTACCGACAGGGCGACGTTGGTTCCTTCTGCGACATGGCTTTTAAGATTGGACAGCTCAAAATTCTCGCGGAACAGATAGTTGAGCGCCCAGCTTGGTTTGGCGGCATAGCTCAGGAAACTGGCAGGCGTGATTTTGGGCGGGCTGGTAAAGCCGGAGCGCAAGCAGCGTTCGCGATTACCACCGACAATCGTATCAACCGTCAGCGTGAGCGCATCAAATTTCGCAGCCTTGCAGCGGTCCACCATCGACTTGTTAAGGCCTTTATCCTTGTGGACATAAAGCTGGAACATTTTCGGGGTGCTGATGCTTTCGCCAATTTCCTCTATGCTGACTGTTGCCAGCGATGAGATACCAAAAAACGTCCCGAATTTCTCCGCCGCTCTGGCGACTCCGCGCTCGCCTTGCCAGTGGAATAGGCGCTGCAAGGCGGTGGGCGACAGAAAAAGGGGCATGGCCAGTTTCTGGCCCATGACGGTGGTGCTCATGTCGATAGTCTCGACCCCAGCCAAAACATTGGGGACAAGGTCGCAGGCTTCATAGGCGGTGGTATTGCGGCGGCGTGTGACTTCGTCATCCGCTGCGCCGTCAATATAGTCAAAGATTGGGAAAGGCAGGCGCTTTTTGGCAAGAGAACGAAAGTCGTTCACATTGTAGCAATCCGCCAATGTGTTAATTCGTCGCACGTAAGCCTCGATTCGTCGCTAACAGAACAGTCGGTGTGATCATGATTAGAGCAATGACAGTGGCTTGCAATAGCGGTAGGCACTTAGAAACAGGGATTGAGAGGGAAATGCAATATGAATAAAACCGCCGAAGAGACGCAATCGCCGCAGCTAGCTGTGCGGCCGGAACGATCACCGGGGGCGAAATTCCTGTTGGTGCTACTCACCGGATTTTTGCTGGCCATCCCGTTATTCGCAAGCTGGCTGCTCATCTATGATCGCCAGAGCCAGAGTGAACAGGCCGAGCGATCCATCGTCACCGGTTGGGGCGGCGAGCAAGTCTTTGCGGGCCCGAAAATTGTGTTGCCTTACAGAGCCAAGGTCCAGGAATCGGTGGAGCAGGACGGCAAAACCGTGACGCGCACCAATATCGTGACGCGCGAACTTTTCCTGTCGCCAGAAGTCATGACCTTTAACAGCGACATCCAGACCGAAGTAAAAAGCCGCTCCATCTACGAGGTTGTGATCTACAACAGCAACGTAACCGGCTCCGCCTCGTTCAAATTGCCCGAGGATTTTAACCGCTCCGGCATTGATCCGACGGATATAGATTTTGCGCGCGCGGAAATCCGCTTTGGGTTGTCCGATGCACGGGGGTTAGCGGCGGATAACAAGCTGTCCGTTGCTGGGCAGTCTCTTGTTCTGCAACCGGGCAAAGGTCTCGGCGAGACCGGCAATACCGGCTTTTTCTCATGGTTAGATGCTACCGCTTTGGCAGACGGCACGATCGACGTGAAATTCGATGTGAAATTCCGCGGGACCGAGAGCCTGACCATGGTGCCGGATGCTGGCCAGACTAACTGGACCGTGACGTCCAAATGGCCCCACCCTAGCTTTACGGGTGGATTCCTGCCGGAGAATAAAGTCACGAAGGCTGGTTTTACCGCGAAATATAATATTTCCAATCTCGCGCTGGGAACGTCTTTAACCTCAATGTTGCCGGGGCAGCAAATCTATCCGTCCAGCGATGACCGGGGTTATAATGCTTACGAAGCCGGCGGGGCCTCCGCAGGGCCTTCCAGTGTGACGGTTAATTTCATCCAGCCGGTCGACCTCTACGATCAAGTCAGCCGCGCGACCAAATATGGCTTCCTGTTCATTGGATTTACCTTTGTCGCATTTCTGTTGTTCGATCTGATCGGCGGCGTGCGTATCTCGTCTGTCCAATATATATTGGTCGGTGTGGCGCTGGTGCTATTCTTCATATTGTTGCTAGCCTTTGCCGAAATTATCGGCTTTGCCTTGGCCTATATCGTCGCATCTATAGCGACGATCGGGCTGATCACAGCCTATGCCGCATCGGTTCTGTCCAGTTGGCGAAGCGCATCGATAATCGGCGGCCTATTGGCGGCGCTATATGGCGTGATCTATATATTGTTGAGCTTGGAGGCTTACTCGCTGCTCATCGGATCCCTGCTGATCTTTGCCGCTCTAGCCGGGGTGATGTTCGTCACCCGCCGGCTAGACTGGACCCGCACGTTGCAGAAAAATCCTGCAACCTGACCGGACAAACTAGAAAACCGCGCCGCTTGCGAATGTATCGCAGGCGGCCGGATCTCCGGTTTGCATCCCTTTTTTAAGCCACGCCATGCGCTGCTCGGACGTACCATGTGTGAACATGCTCTCGACCGGGCGCTGTCCGGCCCCGCGCATGAGCGTATCATCGCCAATGGCATGAGCAGCGGTCAGGCCTTCTTCGACATCGCCAGCTTCCATCCGGTCGGCATTTTGCGCAGCCCAGACACCGGCATAGCAATCCGCCTGTAATTCCATACGGACTTGCAGACCATTGCCTTCGGCCTTGCTGGCACGGCCCTGTGCCTGACGCACCTGATCGGCTGTCCCGCTTAAATTCTGTATATGATGACCCACTTCATGGGCGATGACATAGGCTTTCGCAAAATCACCCTTCGCACCCATTTTCGTTTCCAGTTCGTTGAAAAACGACGTGTCGAGATAAATGCCCTGATCAGCGGGACAATAAAATGGTCCTGCAGCAGAACTGGCCGAACCACAGCCGTTGGAGCTAACGCCGCCTTGATAAAAGTTGAGCGTTGTGGGCTGATAGTTTGAGCCATTCGCCCGAAATAATTTAGACCAAGTCTGTTCGGTAGAGCTTAGCACCTGACCGGCAAACCGTTCTTCCGCTGTGTCATAGGCGACCGCGTTGCCAGAACCAGCGCTCTGACTGCCGCCGCCACCCGTCAACATGCTCGCACCGCCACCAAAATACATAAAAGCCAGAGCCGCGCCGCCGATCAGCAGGATGGTCCCGCAGCCCATTTTCCGGCCAAGCAACATCGGGAGAAAACTGAGCAGTAGGCCCAATCCTCCGCCGCCCCCGCCACCAAACCCCCGGCCACCGCCGCCGCTGCCATGGTCACGGACATTTTTGCTGGGATCGAGGTCATCTAAACGCATGGCTAATACTCCTGTTGCGACCCAATTTGCCTGAATCAACGAAAAGCGCAAGTAGGCGGCATTTCTTTTACAAATATCCATTGCAGTCATGCCCGACTGTTTTAATGTCGCCCAAAGGAGAAAATGCATGTTTCTGAAGGGCAAGACCGCTTTGATTACAGGGTCAACATCTGGCATCGGCGGAGGCTATGCAAAAGCATTGGCTGCTGAAGGCGCGGCGATAATGATCAACGGTTTCGGTGATGCAGATGAAATCGAAAAGCTGCGTCAGGAATTAGAAAGTCTGAGCGGGGCCAAGGCCGCTTATAGCAGTGCCGATATGACCAAGCCGGAAGAAATCCGCCAGATGGCGGCAGACTGCGCTGAACAATTGGGCGTTGTCGATATATTGATCAACAATGCAGGCATTCAGCATGTCGCCCCGGTGGACGAGTTTCCCGAAGACAAGTGGAACGCCATCATGGATATTATCTGCAACAGCGCCTTCCACACCACAAAGGCCGTATTACCGGCGATGAAGGCGGCAGGATGGGGGCGGATTATCAATACGGGCTCCATGCACAGCAAGGTCGCCAGTCCCTATAAATCCGCCTATAATGCCGCGAAACATGCCATAGCGGGCTTTAGTAAAACCGTTGCATTGGAAGTCGCACAGCAGGGAATTACGGTCAATACAATCTCACCCGGCTATGTGTGGACGCCGCTGGTCGAGAACCAGATACCCGATACCATGAAAGCGCGGAACATGACGCGCGAACAAGTGATGAATGACGTGCTGTTGGCAGGACAACCGACCAAGAAATTTGTCCAGATTGATCAGGTTGCGGCGCTCGCCCTGTTCCTTTGTAAAGAGGAAGCCAGTGCAATTACGGGGGCGAATATTTCGGTAGATGGTGGCTGGACGGCACAATGATCGCTCCGACACTTCGAATGATATTCTGTTCGGCGCCATTTTTGATGGCGTCGGCCGGTTCGTCCACGCTGTCGCAAGCCCCTAAGAAAACGACGCCATCTAAATCACAATGGCAGGTGGAGGCGACAGAGGCGGACCAGAAGCGATTGGACCAATGGGAAGAGGCATTAGAAATCGGAGTAAAAGGCGCACAGGTCGGGGAGGGGGATGAGCTCGCCGCGCGCAGCCCCTTGTTCAAAAAATCAGCAGCCCTGCGGGAGAGCAAAATTCCCGCCGGACTTTATGCCTGCTCGATTACCAAATTGGATGGCGATCCGGATGGCAGCTTGCCCTATATCGCCTATCCTGCTTTCCAATGCCGGGTAACGGTCGATGCGGGGCGTCGCCATTTTACCAAATTGACGGGGTCACAGCGCACGATTGGATGGATCTATGATGCTGGTCCGCGCCATTCCGTCTATCTCGGATCGCTTATCTATGGGTACGAGGATAAGCTGATATCTTATGGGACAACGGCTGAGCGCGATCAGGCTGCGGTGGTGCAACGCATTGGTAAAAAACGCTGGCGGATGGTCTTTCCCTATCCCTATTATGAATCGAAAGTAGATGTCATGGAACTGACCCCGATCACCGAGTAAATTTATATCTTGCAAGCGGTTGTTTAGCGGTTAGGCTTGCGCATAATTTAATCGGATAACGGGGATAGTGATGCTGAAAATTTCTAAAGTCGCTCTGCTGGCAGCCTCTTCCATTTTATTCTGCACACAGGCGCAGGCCGATCCCTTGAACGATGCGATCAAGGCAGATTTGCCGTCCTTGATGGATTTATATCGCGATCTCCATGCCAATCCTGAACTCAGCGGTGAAGAATTTAAAACCGCAGCGAAACTGGCTACCGAAGCCCGGCGACTGGGATTTGATGTTACCGAAAAAGTGGGCGGTACCGGTGTTGTTGCTGTGCTGAAAAATGGTGATGGTCCAACGGTATTGATCCGGGCGGATATGGATGGCCTGCCGCTGGTCGAAAAAACCGGATTGCCGTTCGCATCGACGGTGATGGCAAAAACCCGTGAAGGCAATGACACGGGCGTGATGCACGCTTGCGGCCATGACACGCACATGACGGGCTGGGTTGGAACCGCCCGGCAATTGTCGGTGCGCACGGATGAATGGTCCGGGACGCTGGTCATGATCCTGCAGCCGGCCGAAGAAACGGGCGAGGGCGCAAAGGCGATGCTGGACGATGGCCTTTATACGCGTTTCCCGAAACCCGAATATGCGCTGGCTTTCCATGATGCGGCGGGTGCTCCCGCTGGCTATATTGGCTATGTGCCGGGCTATGCTCTGGCCAATGTCGATAGTGTGGACATTGAAGTACAGGGCGTGGGCGGACATGGTGCTTATCCGCACACAACCAAAGACCCTATTGTGATCGCTTCGCGTATCGTTGGCGCGCTGCAAACATTGGTCAGCCGCGAAATGGATCCGCAAGACCCGGCCGTGGTGACGGTGGGCAGCTTTCAGGCGGGCTTCAAGCATAATATCATTCCGGATAAAGCCAATTTATTGCTTACCGTGCGCAGCTATTCTGATGAAACGCGGACCAAGTTGCTGGATGGTATAAAGCGTATTGCCAGAGGGGAAGCGATTACCGCTGGTCTTCCGGAAGATAAAATGCCGATCATCACTACGCGGGATGATGAATATACGCCTTCCACTTATAACAGCCCTGAATTTAGTGTTGAGATGGCGACGCTTTTTGAAAGCCGGTTCGGCAAGGAACGGGTTGTTCTATCAAAGCCGGTTATGGGCGGGGAAGATTTTAGCCGCTACCGCCGCGCTGATGAAAAGATTAAAAGCATGATCTTCTGGGTTGGCGGTGTGCCGATGGATGAATTTGAAGCCGCGAAGAAAGCGGGCACAAAGCTGCCTTCTCTGCATAGTCCGCTATGGGCACCGGATGCCGAAAAAGTCGTCGCGACTGGAGCGGAAGCACTCACAGCGGCGGCGCTTCATCTGATGAAAAAAGGTGATTAACCGGCGAGCGTCCATGACGCTCATTGGTTTGGGCGTTTTTGCGGCCAGTTTGCTCATCGCCAATGTCCGCCTTTCTGCGCCAGCCGAGAACGTAGAAACATCCTATTTTGAAGGGCGTTGGGCCTTTGCGGAGGAAACATGCCAACAGCCCACCAACTGGACTTTGTTGGCCGGTGGAAATTTCATTTCAGAAGATTTGACGGGCACGTGGCAATGGGATGGTGAACAGCTGACCCTGAGTTTAATCGATCTGGCGGTCGATGAAGAAACTGGTGAAGCAGGCGGGCGATTTCAAATGGAGGGGCCAGTTTCTCTATCTATGCCTGACCAATTTACCTTTACGATTGAACCGGATAGCTATGTTATGAAGCGTTGCGGACAGTAACGATCGGTTATCGCTATTGCGAATAAGTTGCATCTTATTAATCGGTTTTATCGATGGTGAAAAATCAAAAAATAGGATAGAGGGCGGTGCTCGATAAGCGTATAAACCGCGCAAGCAATATAGCTTATCGGCATAAGCCATTCACCCAAACCGATTGAAGGAGAAGACCATGGGACTCGCAGGAAGCAAGACAGAGCAGAATCTGAAAGACGCATTTGCTGGTGAAAGCCAGGCCAATCGCCGCTATCTCTATTTCGCCCAGAAGGCTGACATTGAAGGCTATAACGATGTTGCAGCGGTATTCCGCTCCACCGCAGAAGGTGAAACCGGCCACGCGCATGGTCATCTTGAATTTCTTGAAGAAGTCGGCGATCCAGCAACTGGTGAGCCCATCGGCAGCACCGAAAATAACCTGAAATCGGCGATTGCAGGCGAAACCCACGAATATACCGATATGTACCCCGGTATGGCAAAATCTGCCCGTGAAGAAGGCTTTGACGAAATTGCTGACTGGTTTGAAACGCTGGCCAAAGCGGAAAAAAGCCACGCCGGCAAGTTCCAGAAGACACTGGAAACTCTTGACGCTTAAGTCATTGTAAAATAATATTAAAATGCCGCGCTCGCTCCTTCTGATTTAGGGCGTTGCGCGGCACTTTCACAACTTTCGGCACTATCCCACCGAACCAAAGTCTCAGGATTGGACCATGTCATGACAGAAGGCAGCTTGGGCGCCCCAATGCGTCACCCCATCGCTTGGCAAGAAGAATCCTTCTACGATGAAGAAGCGCTAGACGGCGAATTGCGCCGCGTGTTCGACATATGCCACGGCTGCCGCCGCTGCTTCAATCTCTGTGATAGCTTTCCGCAATTGTTCGATATGATCGACGAAAGCCCCAATGAAGAAGTCGGCGATCTTAACGCAGGCGACATGAAGAAAGTCGTGGATGCCTGTACGTTATGCGACATGTGTTTCATGGTGAAATGCCCTTATGTCCCGCCCCATGAATTTGACTTGGACTTCCCCCACCTAATGCTTCGCCACCGCGCCGTTGAGCATCGTAAAGGCAAGACCGGTTTTGTCGACAAAGAGCTCGCAAAGATGGACCGTAATGCCAAACTAGCAGGCGTTGTTGCCGGTGCCGCCAATTGGGCGACGAATAAAGACAACAGCTTTACCCGCGGCGTGCTGGAAACAGTTGCAGGCATCGACAAGCGCGCGCATCTTCCTGAATTCGAAGACGTGCCATTGACCCACAAATTTCCCGGCAGCGGGCCTGTTCCGAATTCCGAGGCGCCTGCCTTTGGAAAGAAAGCCGCGATTTACGCAACTTGCTATGGTAATTTCAACGATCAAACATCAGGGAAAGCCGCCTTGGATGTGCTTTCCCATAATGGTGTTCAGACACGTATCGAATATCCTGGATGTTGCGGAATGCCAAAGTTAGAAAATGGCGACCTTCCTGCAGTGGCGTCAGCGGCTGAAACGGTTTCCGCTCATTTTTCTACGCTAATTGATGAGGGCTATGACATTGTCGCTCTGACGCCAAGCTGCGCATTGATGATGAAGTTTGAATGGCCATTGATATTACCGGAAAATGAAGCGGTCAAAAAACTCGCTGCTGCAACCCGCGATCTCAGTGAATATATTGTCGAAATTTCTAAGAGTAAGGGCATGATGCCGATTGCGCCGATGGATGCGCAGATCGGTATTCACTTTGCTTGTCATAGCCGAGCCCAGAATATGGGCCCAAAAGCTATGGAAATGTTGAAGCTAATACCGGATGCTAAACCAACTATAGCGGAACGCTGTTCTGGCCATGGCGGGAAATGGGGAATTTTTAAGGAAAATTTCGATAAGGCAGTGAAGGTTGGTCGTCCTGCTGCTCGTGCTTTAGTCAAAAATAGTCCTGATTACATGGTTAGTGAATGCCCACTCGCGGGACCGCATTTGAAGCAAGTTATGGAATTAAATGGTCAGGCTAAGATACCCGAACGTATAGGTCATCCGATTGAGCTGCTTGCAAAGGCATATGGATTTTAAGGAAATAATCATGCCTCGTAACGAACATATCATAACTAAAAATGACATTATCTCTCTCAGCGATTATGAGTTGATCCGGAAAGAAAAGCGTCAGGAAAGCATCTTGCGCAAAAAATTTCGGCGACTTGCAATTGGTCCGTATGCGACTATCCAATTTGAAAGCTGGGATAGTATGTGGCTGCAAATTCAGGAAATGTTGCGTATAGAAAAGGGCGGAGAAGAGCAGTTAGTTGATGAACTGGCCGCATATAACCCGATGATCCCAAATGGATCGGAATTTACCGGCACTTTGATGTTCGAAATCGATGAAGAAGAACGCCGTACGGCGTTTTTGAAGAAATTGGGCGGAGTTGACCAACATATTCATTTAATCATCGGCGACCATAAGATCACAGCTGAGCCGGAGCAGGATGTAGACCGTACACGGTCAGATGGAAAAGCGAGTGCTGTCCAATTCCTTCACTTTGCGCTGACGGCTGAACAAGCTAAAATATGGAAAAGTGGGGCCGGGCAGGTGATGATACAGATTGACCATCCCAACTATGGTCATGCCGCCATCATAGGCGAAGAATGTCGCCGTGATATGATGCGAGATTTGGATTAGAAAATAATAGTTAGTTGAGCGGGATAGGGTTTTCTGCGCTACCTAGTTCACCTGGTTTTGGACTTTTGTTGTGAGCGGGCGGTATTCTTTCGGGGCGAGATGCTCCATTATTAGCTGACGCTTTTTGTTTTGGTGCAACTTCCCGATTGCGGTTGTCTTCATCATTTTTATGGCCATCGTCATCGTCCGAGGTGGGGTCGGTGCCCGTCATAGGTTCCCCGAACACGAATTCTTGTTCTGCTTCGTCTTCGGATTCATCTCCCCAATACGCGGCATCGTCTTCGTCAGATGAGACTGCTTTCTGCGGTGTTTCAATTTTGCTTGGTGGAGGCTTTGGTTTGTCATCAACGGGAGAGATGAAATATACAAGGAATCCTGCTGACAGAATAAAAAGGCCTGCTTCTTTGATCATGATTCCACCGATAATTAAAGACACTATTTGTGTGCTAAATAAACGTGACGGGTTAAGATACTCTTACAAATTTTTTCAAGAAATTATGTGTTAGTAAAAAAATCCGCCGAAGCGGCAAGGCTCCGGCGGATAGATTTTCCTCCCCAGGAAACAGTTTGTAAATTAACTAAAATTCGATTTGTTGACCCATTATTAGCCGGCTGGTTGAATAGGATGCAAAGAAAATTTACTAAAATACGTGTAAATATAATGACTATTGCGCTTTATCCTTGTCAATTTGTAAATTAATTTACATAGATTTAGAAGATGGCAGACAGAAAACTTTTTGCAGGAGCAGCGATAAAACGGCTGAGGCGCGGTGCCAATATGACTCAGGTAGCTCTCGCTGATGCGCTCGATATTTCGGCAAGCTACTTGAACTTGATTGAACGCAACCAGCGCCCTTTGAGTGCTCGTCTCATGTTGTTGCTCGCGGATCGTTTCGACTTTGATCCGCGACAATTGGTGGCTGATGAACCAGGTGGTGGTGTCAATGGAATGGGCAGACGGTTAGCGGATCCCATGTTCGCGGATTTGGCAATAGATCGCTCCGAACTTGAGGAATGGCTAATCGCTGCTCCGAATACTGCGGAAGCTTTTGTCAGATTATTTGATAATCGATCAACGGGTCAATTGGTAACCGCTGTCGAAACTTCGGACCCAATTTCGCTGATACGAACGGAAATTGAGCGGTGGCGCAACCATTTTGCAGATCTCGACTCTATTGCTGAAACGCTCGCTGACGAACTGCGTCTGGGTGCTGGAGATCTATACGGCGCAATTCTTGAGAGGCTTCGCGTTAAACATCAACTGGCGATAAGAATTTTGCCAGAGTCAGTATTGCCCGAAATACTGAGGCGGTTGGATCTACATGCGCGTCAATTGCAACTTTCTGAAATGCTCGATCCAGCATCACGTACATTTCAAGTTGCCGCATTGCTCGGTGAAATAGAAGCTCAATCAGAAATAGATGGTTTAGTTTCAGGTGCTGACTTTCAGGATAACGCAGCGGAACATCTTTATCGCCGACACTTGTCAAGCTATTTTGCTGCCGCTTTAATGATGCCTTACGCACGGTTTATCAGAGCATGTGAACAAACCGGATATCAAATACAAATTTTACAGCGACGTTTTGGTTCCAGTTTTGAACAAGTCGCCCATCGCTTAACTACATTGCAGCGCGTGGGCTCACGCGGATTACCATTTTTTATGATACGTATTGATCGATCGGGGTTGGTTTCGAAACGTTTCGTCGGCGCTAGTAACGGATCTTTGGCGGAAAGCGCGCATCGCTGCGCGTTGTGGAATATCCACCGTGTGTTTGATCGCCCGTTTGAGGAACACACACAATTGGTGGGATTGGAGGACGGCTCTAGCTGGTTTACCATATCGCGTGCGGTTCAAGGAATCGGTTACGGTGTTGGTGGCATCACTCCGGAATTTGCGGTTGGTTTAGGACTATCCGCCGAGCACGCTGCTACACTCTATTATGCTCGTGGAGCTAATTTATCAGCAGATAATGTGGAATTAATCGGTCTTGGTTGTCCTGCTTGCACCAGAGCTCAATGTTCGCAGAGATCGGCTCCCCCAAAAAACCGGGTTTTGAGACTTGATATTCAGGAAACGGGACTAACGCCCTTTAGTTTTGTTAATGATTGACGATTTTATTGTCGGAAAACTGAACATTTTTAGCGAAATTAGGCGTTTCTTGAAAAATAAAGTGTAAAATTAACCGACAGCTTACGAATTTTGTCTATCTCATGCGTGCACTAAGGAGAGAATGCACGCTTCATGATCCGATTGTTCAAACATTATATTCCTTATCCACTCCTTTTCCTCGGATTGTTGGATATAATCCTGTTGATTGCTGCAGCGGAAGTCAGCTGGATCGTGCGCGCCAATCAAATTGGAATGAACGCAGGATCGATTTATGATCGTCCAGCGCCAATTGTCAGTTTTGCTGTAGCACTTGAATTTGCCCTAATTGCGGTAGGTGTTTACGGAACGGAAGCGCTCCAATCGCTGAAATTTGCTGCGGCGAGGATATTGGTCGCTATTTCACTGGGTGTCATATTTTTATCAATCATGGCTTTTATCATGCCGGGGATAACTCTTTGGCGTTCAAATTCTCTATATGCGATGATATTGTCTATCGTTTTGCTGATGACGGTGCGGATCATGCTGGGCACTGTTTTGGACAGTAATGTCTTTAAACGACGACTATTGATTTTGGGTGCCGGTCCTAGGGCTAATCGGATCGCAATGCTCGCCAGCAAACAGGAAAGTGGCTTTATCGTTAGCGGCTATGTCGACATGAACGAGGGGCCAGCAAAAGTAAAGACTGCGATAAAACGCTCTGAAATTGACAATTTGCCTCAACATGTAATCGATCTAGAAGTTAGTGAGGTGGTCTTGGCGCTCGAAGAGCGGAGAAATTCGCTACCTGTCGCTGATTTGCTGACAATCAAGACTACCGGTGTACATGTGAATGATATGTCCAGCTTTTTGGAGCGTGAGACCGGGCGTGTGGATTTAGATAGTGTAAATCCAAGTTGGTTTATTTTTTCGGATGGCTTCTCCTCGGGGCGCAGGATATCGACTGCGTTTAAACGCAGCTTTGATATATTGTTAAGCCTGCTTTTGCTGCTTTTTACCGGACCCATAATCCTTGCTTTTGCGGCACTGATAAAGCTGGAGAGCAAAGGCGGGGCCTTTTTCAAGCAGGAACGTGTCGGCCTATACGGGCAAAAATTTTATATACTGAAGCTTCGTTCGATGCGCGCCGATGCTGAAGTGGCTGGGCAAGCAGTTTGGGCTAGTGAAAATGATCCCAGAATCACTAAAGTGGGTAGTTTTATCCGGAAGGTCCGTATTGACGAGCTGCCCCAGGCGTGGAGTGTATTAAAGGGCGAAATGAGCTTTGTCGGTCCGCGTCCGGAACGCCCTCAATTTGTTGAGGATCTCCAAACCAAAATGCCCTTTTATGCTGAACGCCATATGGTGAAGCCAGGCATTACGGGATGGGCTCAAATAAACTATCCTTACGGAGCGTCGATAGAGGATAGCCGGCATAAACTGGAATATGACCTTTATTACGCTAAAAATTATACACCATTTCTCGATATCCTGATCTTGCTACAAACTATTCGAGTGGTTCTGTGGTCTGAAGGTGCTCGTTGAGATGGGTGCTATATTGGACCAGATTAGCATATTCGGCCACGGACTTGCGGCAGCGCTATTTGGGGCGCTAACAATTTGGCAATTTCAGCGTCAAACTGATCGCAACAAGGCGCAATTATCGCTGATGATGGCACTCGCATTGACCAGTTTCTGGGCGCTTTCCATTGCTGTCGAAGGAGCATTTTCGCCAATCTCTAATTTTGCTGAGACTTTAAGAAATTTGGGATGGCTGGCCTTTATGTTCGTGCTCTTGCGGGCTGGTGAGGGGCGTGATGAACCAAAGGCCGTGAACGCCATTTATTTTGCTGTGGTAGTTGTTTTAGTCGCTCAGGTAATAGTTGACGGCCTAATTCCAGTTTTTGCAGGCAGCGCGCAGCTCGCCGGTGTCGCGGCCTATACTTCCTTGGTGCTCCGCATGCTATTCGCTGTAGGCGCTCTGGTATTAGTGCATAATCTTTACTCTATTTCCGCGCCGGAAACACGCTGGGGCATCAGGCTACCCATGGCATCCTTGGCGGCGATATGGACCTATGATCTCAATCTATTCACGATCACTTATTTGACGCAGCATTTCTCGCCAGAGCTCGCTGCAATGCGGGGGCCAGCCATGGTTTGTATCGCGCCTATTCTTGCATTGGCAGCGGTTCGTAATACCGAATGGAAGCTAAAATTATCTCGCAGTGTCACCTTTAGATCTTTGTCGTTAGTGGCCATTGGTGGATATTTGTTGATGATGATCATCATTGCAACTGCTTTGCAGATTATCGGCGGTGATTATGCGCGATTGGCCCAAATCAGCTTTCTCTTTGGTACAACCATCGCTGCTTTGCTTTTACTTCCATCTGGGAAATTTCGGGCGTGGTTCAAAGTCAAATTAGCCAAGAATTTTTTCCAGCATCGCTACGACTATAGGGCGGAATGGATCAGGTTTACCGATACGATCGGGAGACCGGGCGCGGAAAGTGCGCCATTTCATGAACGCGTTGTGAAAGCGATTGCGGATATAACCGAATCTCCGGCCGGTATTTTATTAATGCCAGATGATGCCAGTTGTCTGGCCCTACAGTCTCGCTGGAACTGGCCGACAATACAGGTTCCACCGCGCGCTTGTACGACCCGCACGATACCATTTTTTGAAGAAACCGGACATATTATTGAATTTGACGATCTTCGTTCGGATAAGGTGGACCAGATAGATTCTGGCGCTGTTCCTGAATGGATGATCAATGATCCACAGACATGGATCGCAGTCCCGCTGGTTCATTTTGACCGACTGGCAGGTATCGTCTTGTTGGCGCGGCCGCGGGTAAACCGGACTTTGGACTGGGAAGATCTTGATATGCTCCGCGTGGTTGGGCGTCAGGTCGCTAGCTATCTGGCGGAAGCACGGAGCCAAGAGTCTTTGTCAGAAGCGCAGCGCTTTGACGAATTTAATCGCCGTATGGCGTTTATCATGCATGATATTAAAAATCTGGTCAGTCAGCTTAGTTTACTGGCTCGGAATGCAAAAAAGCATGCAGATAATCCAGAATTTCAAATCGATATGATATCCACTTTGCAGGATTCTGCAGGTAAGATGAACGGCCTTCTGGAGCGGTTGTCGCAGCATAATAAAGCTAAGCCGGAGGAGCCTAAGCCGGTAAAAGTTGCTGCTTTATTGCAGTCGATTATTGAAAAAAAGCGTTTGTTGCATGCGATTGAAAGTACAAAGATTGATAATCTAACAGCAATGGCAGATCCAACTCGGGTGGATCAGATATTAGGGCATCTTATCCAAAACGCGATTGACGCCAGCCCTGAAGGTCAGCCTATTTTGCTAAACGCACGTCGGCGGGATTTGAGCGTCGCAATTGAAGTTTTGGATCGCGGTAAAGGTATGTCGAGCGAGTTTATCCGTAGCCAGCTTTTTAAACCATTTGCATCCAGTAAAGATGGCGGATTTGGTATCGGTGCATTTGAAGCACGTTCTTTGGCTATTGCTATGAATGGAAGATTGGAAGTTGAAAGTAAAGAAGGTGTGGGAAGTCGCTTCACGTTGATTCTACCTCTCGCGAGTAAGTTGACAGAGGATGATTTAGAAGATGAAAGGGCCGCTTAATATGTCAGGAAAGGAAAAAAAGCCGCTAGAGAAGCTGCTGATCGTGGAGGATGACCCTGGACTTCAGAAGCAACTTAAGTGGGCCTATGAGGATTTTGAGGTCATTGTTGCTGGCGACCGGGAAACTGCAATAAATATGCTTCGTGCGGAGGAACCAGATGTTGTGACGTTGGACCTTGGCTTACCTCCAGATCCGGATGGGACGAGCGAGGGGTTCGCAACAATGGATGCTATACTCAGCCTGAAACCCGATACTAAAATCATTGTAGCTTCGGGACATGGCGAGAAAGAAAGCGCACTGCGTGCTATTGCAGGTGGCGCTTGGGACTTTTATCACAAGCCAGTAGATATCGATGAATTAGGTCTAATCGTTCGCCGGGCTTTCCATGTTCGCAAGCTGGAAATTGAAAATTCCAATCTCGCTGCAAAACATGATGGAAGCCATCAGATATTGGGACAGATCATTACAGGTGCTCCTGAAATGCTCAAAGTTGCGCAGATGATTGAACGCGTTGCAAATACTAACGCATCGGTGATGCTTTTGGGTGCAAGCGGTACGGGTAAAGAGTTACTTGCTCGCGGTTTGCATGACTCGAGCAATCGGCGCGAGAATGCTTTCGTTGCAATAAACTGTGCAGCCATTCCTGAAAATTTGCTGGAGTCTGAACTTTTCGGTCATGAGAAAGGTGCTTTCACGGGCGCTGTTAAAATGACGGAAGGAAAGATAGAACAAGCGAATGGCGGGACATTGTTCCTTGATGAGGTAGGCGATATTCCGCTTCCATTGCAGGTCAAACTGCTGCGCTTTATACAAGAGCGTGTGATCGAACGTATCGGTGGTCGCAAAACAATCGCGGTTGATACGAGAATTGTTTGCGCCACACATCAAAATCTCGACGAGATGATTGCGGCCAACAGCTTCCGTGAAGATTTATATTACCGTTTGGCGGAAATCGTGATTAAAATACCGACTTTATCGGAAAGATCCGGTGATACCAGCTTGCTGGCGCGGCATTTTCAGAAAAAATTCTCTGAAGAGATTAATCCAGCTGTGAAAGGTATCGCGCCTGATGCGCTTGCTGCGCTGGAAGCATGGAAATGGCCCGGAAATGTGAGGGAATTGGAAAATCGCATAAAGCGCGCAGTGATCATGGCAGATGGTAAGATGATTGTTGCAAGCGATTTGGATCTCCAAGTCAACGAAGACGAGCCTACAGAGCTGTTGAACCTAAAAGCAGCCAGAGAGGCTGCTGATCGAGCAGCTATCATCCGGGCTATTTCACAAACGGATGGGAATATCTCAAACGCCGCCAAACTATTGGGGATTAGCAGGCCGACCCTTTATGATTTACTGAAACAATATCAGTTGCAACAGGCTAGTTAAGACTGTGCGGAGCTTATTTCGGGACTTCTCTAAGTGGAACTCCAGACTTCTGATTCTTGCGGTATTGTTGGCGCTGTCAATGACAGGGTTATCATCAACCAATGCGGCAAGCGAACGTAATGACAGGGCTATGAAAGCCTTTGCCAAAGCTCAAGATTATCGCTCTCGCGGTGACGTTCGGTCTGCCCGCATAGAATTGATGAATGCTATTAAGGCTGATCCACAGTGGACTGATCCGCGAGTGTTGCAGGCCGAGATATTGTTGAAATTATTTGACGGCATTGGCGCTCAGGCTGAGTTAGATCGGGCAATTGCGCTGGGACTTGATCCTTCAAAAGTACGTCATCTATACGGGCATGCGTTACAGTTGCAAAGCAAGTGGGACAAAGCCAAGGAACAGCTTTTTGCGCGTGATATTCCTGTGCAGGATCAAGCTTATGCAGCCCGGATAGTTGGTCGGGTCGCTTTACAAACCGGCGACGACATACTCGCGACACAGGCTTTTGACCGCGCGATCCAACTTGATGCGGAAAATCCCGATCTATGGGTGGATATTGCTCATTTCCGCGCAGGCTCCGGTGATCAGGCCGGAGCTATTGCGGCAGTGGATGAAGCGGTACGGCTAGAACCGAATAATATCCGTGCGCTGCAGTATCGCGGAGAGCTGTTGCGGTTTCAATTTGGCCTTGGGGCCGCTTTGCCATGGTTTGAACGGGCGCTACAAATCGATCCCAATGACGTTGCGCTATTGACAGAATATGCGGCGACGCTGGGCGACATGGGTAGGATGTCCGATATGTTGGCAGTCGCTCGGAAGGTTATTTCCCTTGATGCGAGAAACTCGAGAGCCTTTTTTATGCAGGCGGTTTTGGCTGCGCGGGCAGGTGATTATCCGCTTGCGCGCACGCTCATGCAACAAACTGAAGGCCGATTGGATGATGTGCCAGCAGTTCTTCTGGTGCAGGGTGTAATCGAGCATAGCGAAGCAAATTATAATGCCGCGATCGACAAGTTTAGGCGTCTGGTCACGCTTCAACCCGATAACCGGCAGGCGCAAAATCTATTGGCGAGGTCTCTCTATCTAGCTGGAGATTCTAGCGATGCTATTGATGTGCTGGCGTCCCAAGTGAACAATAGCGGTGCCGATCCTTACGCGCTTTGGTTAGCGGGGCGCGCCTTGGAGGATGCCGGTGAGCGACCGCAAGCCGTTAATGCGTTGAACCGCGCAGCACTCCATGATGTGGGCCAAAAAACTGCTTTTGCGACGGATGTCCCAATAGGTGTATTGCAAGCGGAGGCTGATCGAGATCCGAATAATGCTCGTGCCCTTATTCCGTATATCCGCGCCCTTTATAATCACGGTGATTTTACGATTGCTTTTGATCAGGCCAAGCGTCTCCAACGCGGTAATCCTGGAGCAAGTGACGCGCATATTCTGGTAGCAGATACAGCTTTGGCTCTCGGCGAATATGATGAAGCTATGTCCGCTCTTGAAATCGCTCGACAGATTCAGTTTTCTGAGTCTGTGATGCTTCGTATCGTGGAAACGCTTCGGGTTAAAGGCGAGATGCAGCGATCAGGAAAAGTACTGGCGCAATATCTTAGCTATAATCCTATCAACGTCGCAGGTCTACGTTGGATGGCCTATGAGCATCTGGAGACTGGAAATTGGGCTATTGCACGCAGTATATTAGAGAATTTGCGAAAACGGATTGGTGATAATGACGCTTTGATTATGGCGGGATTAGCCCAAGCCTATACGGGCCTTGGGCAATCCGAAAAAGCGATCACTGCAGGACGTATTGCCTATTATGTGCAGCCATCAAGTCCGGTCGTATCTCATCTTTACGGGCTGGCGCTATTGATGGATGGTTCCCGAAACAAAGATGCGCGTGATTTGATTGAAAAGGCTGTTATGATTTCGCCTGGAAACGCCGCTTATCGTCTGAGCCTCGCAAAAGCATCTGCGGCCCTCAAGCAGGAGCGGATGGCTGAAAAGACGTAATTTGAAATTCAGGCCTCGTTCTCAAGCAGCTCATTCAGCTTGATATCCAGCCGTTTCATTTGACGCTCCACCGGAGGCCAAATATTTTTAATGAAGTCCGCGCGCTGTGCATCGCGCAATTTTGCTTTTGCGCCGGATGCCACAAACATGCCAACACCGCGCTTCACCGTGACGAGGCCATCTTCTTGAAACCCCTGATAGGCTTTTGCAACTGTTAGCGGATTAGCGCCTTGTTCCACAGCGAAAGCACGTACAGAGGGCAACATATCACCCTCGCCATATTCGCCATCAAGTATTGATTCGGAGATAATATCCCGCAATTTCAAATAGACAGGTTTGCTTGCATTGTTCATGCTGCATCACTGCCATAATACAGCGATGCAGGCAAGGAAAAAGTCTTTTTTCTCTTAGGTTTAGTATTAAATGAAACTGGTCAGGCGAGAAGTTCGTAATTCCATTTGGACAAGATTTTTTGTAATTCAGGGCGGGGCCGTTCGACAAGGTCGCAATTCGCCGAGCCAGCGAAGATAAATCCGGCAATCTGTTCCGGCGCTTGGCCAAATAAGTTGCGAACAGCGTCACTATAGGTGGGCCAACCGGTAATCCAGCCAGCAACAAAATTATGCGCGTGAATGGCATGAAGAATATTCATACAAAATGCCCCGCAACTCAGTTCTTGTTCCCAAAAAGGAATCTTAACCGATGTAACCGGAGAGAAAACTATCACCAATAAGGTCGGGGCTTGATGCGCCATCGCTTCCAAAGCTTCTATTTCTAGCCGTCCGGCGATGGGCTTTTCTGCTTGATATGCCTTGATAAGCTCTGCAGCCAATAGTCCGCGTTGATTTTTATCCACCTGAACAACGCGCCAAGGAGCCAGTTTGCCATGGTCCGGCGTGCGCAGGGCCGTGGAAACAATTTCTTCAATTTGCTCATCGCTGGGCCCGGGAGCAATCATGTCGCGTGGACGACCGGAGCGCCGGGATTTTAAATAGCCATTCAGGCTGGAAAGATCATTGAACATGGTTGTCATCTCGCAACGCCGCCGTTGCATTACAAGTAGATTTTTGATCAATAACTGGTCGCAAACGTAACAATATGCTTCACACGCGACATTTTTTGATTAGTGTGCAGATCAACCGAGCCGCGTAGACTGCTCACCAGAGAGATAGGGAGGCCATTGTTATGGCAAGTGCGTACCAAGAATCCGGAGATGCCAAAGGGACATTTTTCGGTCATCCAAAAGGCCTTTTTGTTCTTTTCTTTGCCGAGATGTGGGAGCGTTTTTCCTACTACGGTATGCGTGCCTTGCTCATTTTTTATCTCGTCCAGCATTGGATGTTCTCTGACAGCGAAGCATCGGTAATCTATGGGGCCTATACCGCCCTTGTTTATATTACTCCTGTGGTTGGCGGCTATCTTGCTGATCGATATTTGGGTCAACGCAAAGCCGTTGCCTTTGGTGCATTATTACTAACCTTTGGCCATTTCCTGATGGCTTTCGAAGGAACCGGCGGCCAAGAAGGGGCGGCGATTAATATTTTCTGGTTAGCATTGGCGTTTATCATTGTTGGCTCTGGTTTTCTTAAAGCGAATATTTCAGTGATCGTCGGTCAGCTTTATTCTCGAACCGATATCCGCCGGGATCCTGCATATACGATATTCTATATGGGCATAAACCTTGGCGCCGCTATGGGCGCGATTATTGCTGGCTGGCTTGGTCAGACCTACGGCTGGTCCTATGGTTTCGGTGCCGCTGGTTTTGGCATGTTGCTTGGTCTGATCGTGTTTATTTGGGGCAAACCCTTGTTGGTTGGTCGCGGAGAACCTTCGGATCCTGCGCGCCTTGAGAATAAGGTGGGCGGCATTAAATTTGAATGGCTGCTCTATCTGTTGAGCTTTGCGACGGTGGGTTTGATTTGGGTCTTGATTCAATATCAGGCATTGGTCGGCTCCTTGCTCGGAATTGCCGGGGCTATTTTGGTATTTTATGTTCTTTATACTGCTGTGGCTAAACTGGCGAAGGAAGATCGTGACCGTATTTTTGCGGCAATGTTCCTGATCTTTGGTTCCATCCTTTTCTGGGCGCTGTTCGAGCAAGCCGGTTCATCGCTCAATTTGTTTACAGATCGCAGCGTCGATAGAAATCTATTCGGTATTGAGGTACCTGCATCTGTTTTCCAATCGATCAATGCGATTTACATCGTGCTTCTCGCGCCTGTTTTCGCCATTATTTGGACCGCATTAGGACGGCGGGGGCTGGAACCCTCTGCTCCGGCTAAATTTGGTTTGGGCCTGATCCAGCTTGGTGCAGGCTTTCTGGTTCTGGTGGCTGGTGCATTGGCCGCTGGTACTGGAAGCTTGACGCCGGTTATCTTCATCTTCCTGATCTATCTGCTCCACACAACTGGTGAGCTTTGCCTTTCCCCAGTGGGTCTGAGTGCGATGAACCGTCTGGCACCTGCTCATATGGCGAGCCTGATCATGGGTACCTGGTTCTTTGCCTCGGCGACCGGTAACTTTGCCGCTGGCTTGATCGCATCTGCTGTCGGCGCGGAAGGTGCCGGGCCTGACCGCGTGCTGGAAGTCTATTCGACAGTGGGCTGGGTAGCGGTTGGGGTTGGCGTCGGCGTCATCGTTATTTCACCGCTCGTCAAGAAGCTGATGCATCTTGATACGTTGGCGGACGATGATCTTGGCGATGATCTTGAAGGTCAAAGTGAATTTGGTGAACCAGCATCTGCGGGCATTCATCCGACGACGAAATCTTAATATCGGACACGTTTAGCGTAGGGGTAGAATATGGAGTTAAAGGCTATTCTGGCAGTAGTTGCTGCCGGGGCGCTGGTCACAGGCTGTGCGGCCACTGCGGCTAAAACCGGTCCAGCGAGCGCGTCAGCGAGTAGTTCTGAAAAGAGCCCCGCTAAGCCTCCATTCCCGTCGACCTATAAAGCCTATCCATCAGAGAATATTGTCATCACCGGTGTGACTATTTTTGATGGTGAAGGGCAGCAAGTCGATAACGGTACCATCTTCCTGTCAGCCGGTAAGATTGTCTCCGTGGGTGGGCCGGATACTGTAATTCCGATTGACAGCACGATTATTGACGGCACCGGCAAATATGTGACGCCGGGTATTATCGATGTGCATAGTCATTTGGGCGATTATCCAACGCCTAGCGTTGCGGCGCATAGTGATGGCAATGAGGCAACGTCGCCAGTGACGCCGGAAGTCTGGGCCGAGCATAGCGTGTGGCCGCAAGACCCCGGTTTCTCTCGTGCGCTGGTCAACGGCGGTATTACTTCGCTCCAGATACTTCCCGGCTCAGCCAACCTTTTCGGTGGGCGGTCGGTAACGCTTAAAAATGTGCAAGCGCGAACGGTGCAGGCGATGAAATTTCCGGGCGCGCCTTATGGCCTGAAAATGGCCTGCGGCGAAAATCCCAAGCGGGTCTATGGCGGCCGCAACCGTATGCCATCGACACGGATGGGTAACCTTGCCGTAAACCGCCAGACATGGATTGATGCGCAGGACTATCAAAAGAAGATAAAGGCCGGAAAGCCGCCGAAGCGAGATCTGGCGATGGAGACCTTGGTTGGTGTGCTGGAAGGTGATATTCTGGTCCACAACCATTGTTACCGCGCCGATGAGATGAACCAGATTATCGATATGTCCAAGGAGTTTGGATATAAAGTGACCGCATTTCATCACGCCGTCGAAAGTTATAAAATCGCGGATATCCTTGCGAAAGAAGGAATTTGTTCCGCCGTTTGGGCCGATTGGTGGGGCTTCAAGATGGAAGCATATGATGCAATCCCCGAAAATGCCGCTTTGTTGCAGCAGGCCGGAGCCTGCGTGATTATCCATTCGGATGATGAAAACCAGATCCAACGGCTTAATCAGGAGGCCGCTAAGGCGCTGGCGGATGGACGAGCGATGGGTATAGAAATTACCGATGCCGAGGCGATCCAGTGGATTACTTATAATCCCGCCAAAGCGATGGGGATCGCTGACCAGACCGGAAGCCTGAAAGCCGGTAAAATGGCCGATGTGGTATTGTGGAACGCCAATCCTTTAAGCGTTTATGCCCGACCCGAAAAAGTCTGGATCGACGGTGCCATGCTCTATGATGCTAATGATCCAAAACGTCGTCCGGTAAGCGACTTTGAATTGGGTCAACCGGGTGAAGGAGATGTGAAATGAAGCATTTTGCATATATTCTCGTTTCGTCTCTGGCCTTAATGGCATCGCCCGTGGTTGCTGAAACTATTGCCATAACGGGCGGTAAAGTCGTCGTTGGTGATGGCAGTGTGCCGATGGAAAATGCAACCGTCCTTATTCGTGATGGCCGTGTTGTTGCGGCCGGTGCCAATGTCACTATTCCAGCCAATGCGCGCAGCATTGACGCTGCTGGCAAATGGGTAACACCCGGTATCTTTGCGGGCTTTAGCCGCGTCGGTCTGGTCGAAGTGGAGGCAGTTAGTCAAACCAATGACAGCGCTGCGGACGGCTCTGTTTTCTCTGCGGCGCTGGATATCCAATATGCGGTTAATCCGTTCGCTGCCCCTGTGGCCGTAAACCGTGCCGCCGGTGTGACCCGCGCGGTGGTTTCCCCGAGCACGGGTAAATCTATTTTCGGCGGCTATGGCGCCATTGTCGATCTGGGTGAGGACAGCAATCCCATTACCAAAGCGCAGGCCTTTCAATTTGTCGAATTGGGCGAAACGGGGCACAGACGGGCAGGGGGTAGCCGGTCTGCGTCCCATATATTATTCCGCGCGATGTTAAACGAGGCCCGCACCTATGCGCGTAGTCCGGCGTTGTTTGACAGTGACCTGTTGAAGGCATCCGATGCCAAGGCATTATTGCCGGTGATTGATGGCTCGACGCGGTTATTGGTCCATGTTGAGAGCGCCAACGACATATTGAAAGTGCTCGACCTGCGGAAAGATTTTCCGGCGTTGAAATTGGTACTGGTCGGGGCAAATGAAGGCTGGCGGGTCGCTAACGAGATTGCGGCGGCGAAAGTGCCGGTGCTGGCTTCTGCGCTGAGTGATCTGCCTTATGGATTTGAAAATCTGTCCGCGACGCAGTCCAATATCGGCCGGATGAAAGCAGCAGGCGTAGAAATCGCCATTGGTATGATTAACGATAATGATGCCCATCAATTACGCTATTCGATGCAATATGCAGGCAATCTGGTTGCCCTGAACAAAATGCCGCGCGCGACTGGACTTAGCTGGGATGACGCATTTGCGGCGATCAGCTCTAAACCGGCAGAGATTATGGGCATGGGCGGCCAATTAGGATCGCTTAAGGCCGGACGCCAGGCGGATGTGGTTATCTGGACCGGCGATCCACTGGAATTATCGACGCAGGTAGAGACTGTGTTTATTGACGGTGTTGAGCAATCTTTATCCAATCGGCAAGAGCGTTTGCGTGAGCGCTATCGCAATCCTGCACCCGGCGCATTGCCCAAGGCTTATGATCGATAGCGGATTTGTTGCGTTGGGTTATAGACGGACAATTCAGGGGTAAAGTTCACACAAATTACACCCTATGAGCGATCATTTAGCTGGGGTGTAAATACGCGATTAAAACGATGGTAAACTTCACAAAGTTCACACTAATCAGGCCTTGTTTTTAACCAAATGATAGCGATTTAAAATTGAGAAAGAACAATTGATCCTATCATAAAGCTGCTCGTGTAGGACAGCCTAAACCGGCGGTGGCGACAGCTTCGATTAAAGCCGAACCATCGACATCATCGCATCTCCATAGCGTTGGCCAGAGGTGCCGCCGACCGGTGCTGCCTTTTCAAGTTCGTCCAGATCAGTGTCGGTCAGAGCAATATCAACCGCCGCCATACTGTCTTCTAACGTCGCGCGCCGCTTTGATCCGGGTATTGGCACAATGAAGTCGCCTTGTGCCAAAAGCCAGGCCAGCGCAATTTGAGCAGGGGAGCGGCCATGCCGTTCTGCGACCTGCTTAACGACTTCGACTATTTTCAGATTCTGGTCGAAATTTTCCTCTGAATAGCGTGGATCGTTCAAACGGTAATCGTCCGCGTCCAGATCTGTACGGCTGCTTATCTGTCCGGTGAGAAAACCGCGGCCCAATGGGCTATAGGGTACGAAACCGATATTTAAATCCTGACATAACGGCAGGATTTCGTCTTCAATCCCGCGCTCCCATAACGAATATTCCGATTGCAGCGCCGCAATCGGATGGACGGCATGGGCGCGCTTTATCGTGTCGGGACCAGCTTCCGAAAGGCCGAAATAGCGAACCTTGCCCTCTTCCACCAATCGGGCCATCGCGCCTACCGTGTCTTCAATCGGCACTTTGGGATCCACCCGATGCTGATAGAATAGATCGATGACATCCGTGCCGAGGCGTTGGAGCGAAGCCTCACAGGCGCGGCGGACATTTTCTGGCGAAGAATCGGTTCCGATTTTTGCCGGATTGCTCAGATCAAATCCAAATTTAGTAGCGATGATCAACCGGTCCCGACGTCCTCTGATCGCCTGACCTAAAAGCTCTTCATTTTTATAGGGACCATAGACTTCGGCGGTATCAAAAAAAGTGACACCCAATTCGATTGCACGATCAAGCGTGGCAAGACTTTCAGCCATATCGGCTTTGCCATACATGCCGCTACCGATACCGAACATCGGCATACAGCCAAGCCCTAAGGCCGATACTTCGAGTTCTTCACCGAGTTTGCGATACTTCATCTTGCGTCTCCGATTGTCGCTTTAGATACCCATATAGCTCTCGTTTAATCTCCGGCGCAAAGAGATAAAGCGCTATGACATTCGGTATCGAGATAAGAAAGAACGCGCTATCGACCAAATCAATGACCGTTGCAATTTCCAGCAAGGCACCGAGGGGCAATATCCCGATATAGAAAATTTTAAAAATCATCGACCGGACTTTGCCTTTGCCGACCAGATATTCATAAGCATGCAGCCCGTAATATCCGACCGAGCATAAGGTGCTATGCGCGAAAAGCAGGACTGCGATGGTCAGTAACCACGGGAACCAGTCTGAAATTTGGGCAAAGGCGGCGGCTGTAATTCGAATATCCTGTTCATCGCTTTGCCACGTACCGGCAAGGACAATTGCGATGGCACCGAGAGAGCAAATGATCACGGTGTCCAGCATCGGTTCCATTAGCGCCACGATACCTTCGGATGCGGGGTCGTGGGTCCGCGCCTGGGAATGGGCGATTGCCGCCGTCCCAACACCGGCTTCGGAAGAATAGACGGCGCGCTGCATCCCGATAATAAAGGCGCCGATCACGCCGCCAGCGGCTGCTTCGCCTGAAAATGCATCGCTCACGATCAATGCGAGTGCGTTCGGAATTTGTGCAAAATTAACGGCTATGATGGTCACCACGCCCGATAAATAAACCAGCGCCATTAACGGCACCATGATCGACGTCACGCGGCCTAGCCATTTGACACCACCAATGACCACCAGCCCGACAAAAAAGGCCATAATGACCCCGAATGTCAGGTTGTTATCGAAATTGGATCGCATTCCCGAAACTTCACTAACGGTCGCGAGGCTCTGGTTCACTTGCACCATCGGTATCGCTACAAATATAGTGAGCACAGCATATATGCCGCCCAAAAAAAGGCCCAGCTTTGGCCAGCCCTTTTGTTTAAATCCGTTTTTCAAACTATACATCGGCCCGCCCCGCACGGCACCGGATGGATCAACTTCGCGGAACATGAGCGCCAAGGTGACTTCCACACATTTCAGAGTCATCGCAAAAAAACCGATAATGAACATCCAAAAAGCTGCGCGGGGTCCGCCGGTAGCAATGGCAATGGCGACGCCCGCTATATTGCCCAAACCCACAGTGCCGGAAAGCGCGGTGGTGAGCGCAGAGAACTGTGATATTGTTCCGGGTGCCTCGGGATCATCAAATTTACCGCGTATGATCTGGATAGATAGCGGCAGCGCGCGGATATTTATAAAGCCCAGCCAGAGCGTGAACAGAACCATAGGAACAGCGAGCCAGAGCACAATCCAGGGGATTTCAGAGCCAAAAAACGGGATTTTTGAGAAAACAAATGCGGCGATGCTACCGATTAACTCGCTCAAAATATCGATCATTTTACGTATATGCCCCTGTTTCGGCTTTATCCCGTTGGGGGCAGAGGCTAAGGCCTCATAAAGCACAACGCCAACTCTAATTTGGCGGCAGCACTAATTGGAGAATGCGGTCTGTTATGACGAAAAGTTTTTTTGGGACAGACGGGATACGCGGATTAACGAACAAACATCCGATGACCGCCGAAATCGCGATGAAAGTCGGGCAGGCGGCGGGCCGTCATTTTTTGCGCGGCGACCACCGCCACCGGGTTGTTATTGGTAAAGATACACGGCTTTCCGGCTATATGATGGAGAACGCCTTGGTGGCCGGTTTTACTAGCGTGGGCATGGATGTGGTGCAAGTTGGCCCGATGCCAACGCCTGCCGTGGCACTGCTAACGCGGTCGATGCGCGCGGATCTGGGCGTGATGATTTCGGCCAGCCATAATCCTTATTATGACAATGGCATCAAGCTATTCGGACCGGACGGTTTCAAACTATCCGATGAAGATGAACTGAAAATAGAACGCTATCTCTCGGAAGACGCCAAATTGGCTGCGGCTGAAGATATCGGCCGTGCCAAGCGGTTCGAAGATGCGCGCGGGCGTTATATTCATGCGGTTAAAATGTCGCTGCCTGACCATATCCGGCTCGACGGGCTGAAACTGGTGGTCGATTGTGCCAATGGTGCTGCCTATCAGGTCGCCCCTTCAGCCTTTTGGGAATTGGGTGCGGAAGTTGTGACCATTGGCGTTAATCCCAATGGTAAGAATATCAATCATAAATGCGGTTCAACCGATGTCGCGGTATTGCAGGAAACCGTGGTCGCCAGCGGCGCGCATATCGGTATCGCGCTGGACGGCGATGCGGATCGTTTGATCGTTGTGGACGAGAAGGGCAAGATTGTGGACGGCGACCAGCTTATGGCCTTGATCGGGTCTAGCTGGAGCCGCAATGGCCTGCTGCGTGGTAATGGCATTGTTGCGACGGTCATGTCCAATCTGGGTTTGGAACGGTTTTTGGCGTCGGAGAAATTGAACCTCGTGAGGTCCAAGGTCGGAGATCGCTATGTTCTCGAAGAAATGAGAAAAGGCGGGTTCAACGTTGGCGGCGAACAATCGGGCCATTTGATCATGCTTGATCATGGCACGACCGGCGACGGCACTATTGCCGCGCTGCAAGTTTTGCGGGAATTGGTGGATAGCGGCAAGGCGGCGAGCGAGTTGCTGCACCTGTTCGATCCGGTACCGCAATTGCTAAAAAACGTCCGTTACTCCAGTGGCAAACCGCTCGACGACGAACGGGTGAAAGCAGTTATTGCCGAAGCGGAAAAAGAGCTGATCGGTACAGGGCGTCTGGTGATACGGGCATCCGGTACAGAGCCTTTGATCCGCGTGATGGCGGAGGGTGATAATTCCGATCAAGTCAATGCTGTGGTCGATCGTATCTGCAATGTGGTCGAGGAAGTCGCGGCCTGATGCCAAAGCGGATCGGAAGATAATATGATATTTCTGGCTATCATCGTTATGGTTTTATTTGTGCCGGTCGCGGTCGGGCTGGCGCTGTTCATCATCATTCCGGACTGGTTCCAGCAAAATCGGGCCGCCGTTATAACCGGCGTTGCGATTGCCGATTTCCTTTTAATTTCGGCCATTGTCCTGCTGATATTCGGAATATGAGCGCCAATCCCCCGCGCGTGCTGTCCATCGCCGGGTCTGACAGCGGCGGCGGGGCAGGCATACAGGCGGATATCCGCACCATTACCAATCTTGGCGGTCATGCGATGACCGCGATTACCGCCGTTACCGCGCAAAATAGTGCGGGTGTCACGGCTGTAGAATTAATGTCGCCCGATATGGTGCTGGCGCAAATTTGGGCGGTGATGGATGATTTTGACGCTGATGCGATTAAGATAGGGATGCTCGGTTCGCCGGAAATCGCCTTGGCGGTGGCGAACTTCCTGAAATCCGTGCGCGACAAGCCGATTATTTTTGATCCCGTCATGGTGGCCACAAGCGGCGCGACCTTGGCCGATGATGCTACGGTAGCGGCCTTTCAACGCATAATTCCGCTGTGCACGCTTGTAACGCCCAATCTTGCAGAGATGGAACGGCTGGGCGGAGATGCGATGATTGCGCAATCCGCCGTGCCTTATCTGGTCAAAGGCGGGCATGGCGATGGCGAGGTTTTAACGGACAGGCTGATTAGCGCAGACGGAGAGATAGAGCGATGGGAAGGCAGCCGGATAGACACGCGGCATAGCCATGGAACCGGCTGCACCCTGTCGGCAGCTATCGCGACATATCAAGCCAGCGGTGACAATCTCAGCGTCGCCATTGGCAAGGCGCGCGAATATGTCCGGGCGAGCCTTAAAAGCGCACCGGGCTTTGGCGCAGGTTCTGGGCCCATGGGTGTGCCTGAAATATGAAGCCGCAATATATTGCCGGTATTGACGAAGCGGGCAGGGGACCGCTTGCCGGTCCGGTAGTGGCGGCGGCGGTGATATTGCCGGATGGGCATGCGATCCACGGGCTGGATGACAGCAAGAAACTGAGCGCAAAAAGACGCGCAGTTCTGGAAATTCAAATCATAGAAAAAACTATATATTATATAGCATTATGCGATGAATCAGAGATTGATTCTATCAATATATTACAGGCCACCATGCTGGCTATGACGCGTGCGGCAGAGGGATTGTCCCAATCGCCCGATCATATATTGGTCGATGGTAATCGCTTGCCCAAATGGGATTTTCAGGCCGAGGCCGTGATTGGCGGCGATGCTATCCATCCGTGCATTTCAGCCGCATCGATACTGGCGAAAGAATATCGTGACCGGATTATGATTGCTGCCGCAGAAGAATATCCCGAATATGGATGGGAGCGGAATAAGGGCTATGGCACGGCGGAGCATATGGCTGCGCTCAAGAAATATGGACCTACGCCGCTGCACCGCAAAAGCTTTGCGCCTGTCGCGCAGTTTTCATTACTGTAACTCGGTCCGGATCAAATCGCCTGCTTCACAGCAACCTTGCTTTTTTCCTGCACCCATTTGCCATGTTCATCCTTGGTGTAGCGCGGCGCCCATTTGACATTCCACACGAGGCCCATTTTTTCCCATGAGCGGATGATGCCGGCGCATAGGTCAAATTCCCACCATACCAAGCCGGATGTTGCGGAGCGCGGATGTTGGTGATGGTTGTTATGCCAGCCATCGCCCATGGTTAGTATGTTGACGATCAGATTATTCTTGGCGGTGCCATGACCATGAAAGCGTTGTGATCCAAAGAGATGGCAGATGCTATTCACGCTTTGTAACACGGTGAGAACCGTGAAAACCCTCAAAAATCCGGCGATTAATATCGTGCCAATTATCGCTTCTGGTCCAGCAAAGGCCAAGGCCCAAAGCGCCGGAAAGACAATCACGGAAACAAAATACCAGATCCAGCGGGTGCGATGGGCAAACATGACGATTTCGTCATCGACGAGTCCCTTGCCGTAAATAGCCAGATCAGTCGTCGTCCGGTCGAACAACCAGCCGACATGGCTATGATGGAATTTCGCAAAGCCTTTTAATGGTTTTCCATAGCCATCAAAATGGGGACTATGCGCGTCGCCAACTTTGTCCGTCATCGCGTGATGGCGGCGGTGATTGGCGGCCCAATGGAGGGCGGAGCCTTGCGCGGCAGATTGCGTCAAAATCGCAATGAATATGCCCATCGGCTTTGATGTTTCAAAAGCGCGGTGCGAGAAATAGCGGTGATAGCCGACAATACATCCGACCATCGACAGGAAATAGCCGACCATGAACGCCGACCATTCGACCCAGCCGGATCCATAAGCAATCGCCCAAACTACCGCCGCGATGGAGCCGCCGATTTTGGTGGTGGACAAAATGGCATGTTCGCGCAATTTTGCGCGGGCCGCCCGGCCGCCATATTTTACGCCAAAAGGCATGACAGGGTCTGTGCCGGATTGTAACAGCACCTGTTCCGCGTCACTTGTTTTTGCTGTGAAGAGCGTATCCGGCTGGCTTGGTTTTACTGTATCGCCCGTGTCTTTTAGTTTGGTATCCATAGCCATTACGCGCCCCGTATGATCAAATAAAAGCATCAACCGAAATATGGGGACGATATAATCATATATTGTGAAGCCCGGCAAACGGGTTAACCAATATGTAACCATGTTTTTGGGTTAGTCTTTGTGAAATACGAAGTTTTTTAAATTTTTTTGCATTTAAAATCGGGACAGAGTCCTTTTGGGCACACCACTAGGGATTGAGTCCGCTGGTCGTGCCAAGACTCCATATCTGGTGGGGGGACTCCTTTCGTTCTCTTTTGCAATATTTTGTTAACCATCGATATTGGCCGTTAACCTAAGTTAACAGCCTTGACCGCGGACTGCGAAAGACTCACCGTGACCGCTACTTCAGTCAAAAAGGCGAATATTTCATGGGAATTATTGAGCGTATCGACACGCCCAAAACTATAGCAAAGGCAAAAATTGTCCGGCCCAAAAAGCCGGTCATTGAAAAGCCTGCGGTCAAATTGCCGCTAAACCAGATTTTAAAAATGGACTGCGTAGAGGCGATGAAAAGCCTGCCGGATGAATCCGTTGATATGGTTTTTGCTGACCCGCCTTATAACTTGCAACTGGGCGGTGATCTTTTCCGGCCCGAAGGCGGGCAGGTTGATGCCGTGGATGATGCCTGGGACCATTTTGACAGTTTTGCCATTTATGATGCTTTCACAAAAGCGTGGATGAGTGAAGCGCGGCGCATATTGAAACCCAATGGTTCGCTTTGGGTTATTGGCAGCTATCATAATATCTTCCGTGTCGGCGCAACGTTGCAGGATCTGGGCTATTGGATACTCAACGATATTATCTGGCGTAAAGCCAACCCGATGCCTAATTTCAAAGGCACACGCTTTACCAACGCCCATGAAACGCTGATCTGGGCGTCGAAATCGGAAAAAGCCAAATATACGTTCAACTATCGCGCGATGAAGAATCTCAATGACGAGCTGCAAATGCGCAGCGATTGGGTCATGCCGATTTGTGGCGGACAAGAACGGTTGAAACGCAATGGCGTCAAAGCGCATCCGACGCAAAAGCCAGAGGCTTTGCTATACAGGGTGATGCTGGCGACCACTAATAAGGGTGACGTTGTGCTTGATCCGTTTTTCGGGACCGGAACCACTGGCGCTGTGGCAAAACGTCTGGGCCGCAATTGGATTGGTTGTGAAAAAGAGGATAGCTACTGCGAAGTGGCCGAAGAGCGCATCGAAGCCGCGCTGCCGCTTGATGAAAGCGACCTTAAAACCATGCAATCGCCCAAGTCGAAGCCGCGAGTAGCCTTTGGCACATTGGTCGAAACCGGCTATCTCAAACCCGGCACGGAATTGTGTAGCAAGAACCGCAAATTCAAAGCAAAAGTGCGGGCGGATGGTTCGCTGCTGTGGGAAGGCCATGAAGGATCTATCCACAAAATCGGAGCCACGGTTCAGGACGCGCCAAGCTGTAACGGCTGGACCTATTGGTATTATGATGATGGCGAAAAGCTGAAACCGGTTGACGATCTGCGTCAGACCTACTTGCTAGCCACAGAGCCTTAGGACGAACGCGATGGTGGATATTGGTGCCAATGCAAAACTATATCTGAAACCCATTGGGTTTCTGGATAGTCCGCAATATTTTGACGATCAAAATAGGCGGTTAAACAATAGTTTGCTTTGGTTTTCTCAAATAGAATATTCGATATTTGAGGATGGCAAGCCAACCATCAGGGCGCTTGTTCCCGTTGAACTATGGGACAAGATCGCATCGCGGTTGCCGGAACCCTTGCAAGAACGTGCCGCTGTCTTGTTTGCCAATCTGACAAAGACCCACGCGCCGCTGCAATGTGGAGAGCGGGTTCTGCGTTTTGATCAACCCCATGTCATGGGCATATTGAACATGACGCCGGATAGTTTTTCCGATGGCGGCAAACATGATGGCGACCCGCAAATTGCAGCGGATGCCGCATTTGATATGGCAACGGCAGGCGCATCGATACTCGACATTGGTGGAGAGTCCACTCGGCCCGGAGCGGAGCCTGTGTGGGAAGGCGATGAAATTAAGCGCGTCGTACCAGTGATCGAAAAGCTCGCCCAATGCGGAGCGGCGCTGTCCATCGACACGCGCAAAGCGGCGGTAATGGAAGCGGCAATTGCGGCGGGTGCGCATATTATCAATGATGTGTCCGCGTTGCTGCACGATAGCCGGTCGCTGGAAGTGGCCGGCGTATCAGGCTTACCGGTGGTGCTGATGCACGCGCCTTCCAGCGGTAAAAACCCGCATAAGGGTGGCGGTCAGAGTCCCGGGGGGGATGTCGTGACCGACACCTATGACTGGCTGGAGCAACGTATAAACGATGTTGTCGAAGCGGGTTTTGAAAGGGAAAAAATCATCGTCGATCCGGGGCTAGGCTTCGGTAAGTCGCTGACAGATAATCTGGCGCTTATGAATAATATCGCCATGTTCCATGGCCTCGGCCAACCGCTACTCATCGGTGCCAGCCGCAAACGGATGATCGGCGCGCTGTCCAAGGAAGCAGATGTTGACCAGCGGTTGGGCGGTTCGGTTGCCTTTGCGCACCACGCCATACAACAAGGTGCCCAGATTGTGCGCGTGCATGATGTACCGGAAACTGTGCAGGCGGCGCAGGTTTGGCGTGGGATGCGCGATGCAGGGGTGACTGCTCGGGTTTAGAGCGGCGATGCATGGGGGCGATTAGCTACTTAAAGGCTAGATCGATTAGTGTAATCGATAAATCGCTAGATATAATTCGGCCCCGCTCCATTGGAAATTCGCGGCGCGAATATCATATGATATCGAGAATTAATATCCGAACGGATTGCTAGCATATCGATATTTTCTTCCCCTGATAATGGAACCTCTCTATGGCCCGCCCAGAACCCCGTACTCTGTCAGTAATGGACAGTTTTCGCGTAACCCCCAATTTGCACCGTCTCCGGCTGGGCGGTGAAGGTCTCGCTGGCTTTCCGGAGGGCCAGAGTGGCGGCTATGTTAAGTTGATGCTGCCCGATGCCGATGGCGGGAAGCCATGTGTGCGGACCTATACCATAAGGCATCAATCAGAGGCGGGCCTTGATGTCGACTTTGCCTTGCATGGTTCGGACGATGAATCCGGCCCCGCAACCCGTTGGGCGATTAATGCGCAGGTCGGTGACACCGTTACGCTAGGCGGGCCGGGCGCGGCGAAGCCGTTGCCGGGTGGCTCCGGCCCATTTTTGCTGGTTGGCGATATGACGGCTTTGCCAGCTATTTCAGTGAACCTAGAGGCTTTGCCTGATGATGCCACAGGGCATGCCATCATCCTTATCCGCGATGCCGCAGATAAACAGGATATTGCCAAGCCTGAAGGCGTGGCGATTAACTGGCTGGTGGATGCCGACCTCGGTGCTAATCCAGCATTGCTGTCCGACGCCGTTCGCACCGTGCCGGCGGTGGAGGCATTGGCTTATGCGTGGGTCGCCTGTGAGTTTGAGGGAATGAAACTGCTACGCCAATATCTGCGGGTGGAACAAGGGTTCGGGCAAGAGCGGCTTTATATTTCCAGCTATTGGAAGCGCGGCCTTATCGAAGATGATCATAAGCAGGTTAAGCGCGCAGATGCAGAGGCAGTAGCCTAACCGCTAGTCCGCTAATTCCACCTGCCGTACGTCATAACCTTCTTTATTGAGATCGACGATCAATCCGTCCAATTGCGCTTTGTCTTTCGCCTCGCATTCAATGTCGGTGATCAGGCCTTTCGCGGGCAGGTTGGTGAATACGCGCTGGTGATAGACTTCGATGATATTCACTTCATGTTCGGCAAATTGCTTCACCACATTATAGAGCGCGCCGGGTTGATCGCGCAAATGCAGACGTAGGCGAGCGAGGCGGCCGGAGCGGGCCAGATCGCGTAACAACACGTTGGCCAGTAGCCGCGTATCGATATTGCCGCCGCACAGGACGAGGCCGACTTTTTCACCGGCAAATTTTTCCTTGTTGCCGAGCAGGGCGGCGAGACCGGCTGCGCCAGCACCTTCGACGACGGTTTTTTCAATCTGTAGCAACAGGCTGACCGCGCCTTCCAGCTGTGCTTCGCCGACCAATAAAATCTCGTCGACATATTTTTTGATGATGGCGGCGGTAAATTCCGATGGGTTACGCACAGCGATGCCCTCGGCCAGCGTGTCGCCGCCAGCCGTGACTTCCTTGCCAGTGAGCTTGCCATACATGCTGGGATAGAGCGCGGCTTGCACGCCGGTCATTTTAATATTGGGATTGATCGCATAGGCCGCCGTTGCCATGCCGGAAAAGAGTCCACCGCCGCCGATCGGAATGATCAATCGGTCGAGGTCGGGCACGGCTTCGAGCATTTCGATTGCCACCGTGCCTTGACCAGCGGCTACATGTGGATCATCGAATGCGTGGATATAGGTGAGGCCGCGCTGCTCCGCGATTTCCAGAGCATGTAAATAGGCTTCGTCATAGCTGCTACCAAACATCACGATTTCTGCGCCATGACCGCGCGTTTGCTCCACCTTTACCATGGGAGTCGTGGTCGGCATGACAATCGTCGCGGGGATGTTCAGGTTTTTTGCATTATAGGCCAAGCCTTGGGCATGATTGCCTGCCGAGGCCGCAATCACGCCAGCGGCACGCTTGTCCTTGTCCATCAAGAGCAAGGCGTTAAGCGCCCCGCGTTCTTTATAAGCGGCGGTAAACTGCAGATTTTCAAATTTCAGATAGACTTCCGCGCCCGCCATTTCGGACAGTGTAATGCTTTTGAGCGTGGGCGTCTGCACGATCCGGTCGCGGATACGCGCATGGGCCGCCTGAACATCGGCAAAGTCGAAGGAAGGGTGCGAGCTGGTTTCTTTATCTGACATAGTGTCACGGCCCCTAACGCATCTGGTCATTCAGGGAAACAATGATTATGCATGTAACCTATGGCAAAAATTACATTTATCGGAATCGGCGTGATGGGTGGCCCCATCGCTGCGCATCTGGTCCGGGCGGGACATGATCTCACCGTCTATAACCGCACTCGCTCCAAAGCGGAAAAATGGGCGGCGGAACATGGGGGCGCTTTCGCGGCGAGCCCTATGGAGGCTGCCAAGGATGCCGAGATTGTTATTACCTGTGTTGGCAATGATGATGACCTGAGTTCTGTGACCATGGGGCGTGACGGCGCTTTTGCGGCGATGCAGAGCGGTAGCCTGTTCATAGATCATACGACGGTGTCTGCGCAGATAGCCCGCCAGTTGTCGGTCGAGGCACAGGGGCGCGGTATCCATGTTGTCGATGCGCCGATGTCTGGAGGGCAGGCAGGCGCCGAAAATGGCAAGCTGTCGATCATGTGCGGCGGTAGCAAGGAAGCTTTTGCTGCTGCAGAGCTTATCATGTCCGTTTACGCCGCCCGTATCGTCCATGTCGGCGGACCCGGAGCGGGCCAAACCACCAAAATGTGTAATCAAATTGCGATTGCCGGTGTGCTGGAAGGTGTGTCGGAAGCCTTGCGCTTTGCACAGGCGAGCAAATTGGATCTTGATAAAGTCTATGAAGCGATTTCCGCCGGTGCGGCACAAAGCTGGCAAATGGACAATCGCTGGACGACCATGGCTGAGGATGAATTTGACTTTGGCTTTGCAGTAGACTGGATGCGTAAGGATCTTGGTCTGGCATTGGAAGAAGCACGCACCAATGGATCAACCCTGCCCGTCGCCGCTTTGGTCGATCAATTTTATGCGGAAGTCCAAGCCGCTGGCGGCGGTCGCCACGATACCAGTTCATTAGTGTCTCGATTGCCTAAGGGTAGGGCATAGCTGGATACCGGCTTTTTTTAGGGAATCATGATGCGTATTTTGTCAAAGTTGCAAGCGGGCACGGCTTTATGTGCCGCTGTCTTGCTGGCCGGGGTGCCTGTACAGGCCGATAGTTTGATCGAAAATGTCAACGGCATGACGTTAGACAATGACGGGAAGGTCATCCGTTTTGCCGCCATGGTCATCGATGATGACGGACGTGTGAAAGAATTGCTGGGCCGTAAGGACAAGCGACCCAAAGAGTTGGATTTCCAGTTTGACGGCAAGGGCAAAACCCTGATCCCCGGTTTTGTCGATGCGCATGGTCATGTCATGGGGCTGGGATTTGCGGCCTTGACGCTCGATCTTTCGGGGACAAAATCCTTGGCCGAGGCGCAGCAGGCGATCCGTGAATATGCCGAAAAATTTCCTAACCGTCCGTGGATAATCGGGCGCGGGTGGAATCAGGAAGTTTGGGGGCTGGGGCGTTTTCCTTCGGCTGCCGACCTTGATGCAATCATCCCTGACCGGCCGGTTTATCTGACGCGCGTGGATGGACATGCCGCATGGGTCAATAGCGCCGGAATGAAGGAGGCGGTCATAACAACGGCCACCAAAGCCCCCGTTGGCGGCGCGATTGAAAAGACTGGCGGCAAGCCGAGCGGGATATTTATCGATAAGGCACAGGATCTTTTTGCCAAAGTCATTCCTGCGCCGCGGCCTGTTGAAAATGATCTGGCGTTGATGAAGGCGCAGGAAATATTATTGTCCCATGGCGTGACCGCCATTGCCGACATGGGCACAACGATGGAGGATTGGCAAAGCTTTCGCAGGGCAGGTGATAAGGGCCAGCTTTCCATCCGGATCATTTCCTATGCCGCAGAAATTGAAAATATGATCGCTATCGGTGGGCCGGGGCCCTCGCCGTGGCTATATGACGATCGGTTAAAGCTCGCGGGCGTGAAGCTCTATCTGGACGGTGCTTTGGGGTCTCGGGGTGCTTTGTTGAAGGCGCCTTATGCCGACAAGCCGGGTGAGAGCGGCTTGGCGCTGCTGACATCGGCCCAGTTGAAAAATAAGATGAGCCGCGCGGCTATGGATGGTTTTCAAACGGCTGTGCATGCCATTGGGGATCAAGCTAATGAAGAAGTGATCTCCGCTATAGAAGAATTACAGTATACATTTAAGGGCGACCGCCGTTGGCGGATTGAACATGCTCAGATTATTGACCCTCTTGATTTGCCGAGGATGGCCCAAACGGGGGCTATTGCATCGATGCAGCCGGTGCATCAAACATCGGATCGTTTGATGGCCGAGGCACGGCTGGGGGCTAAACGGCTGGCGGGTGCCTATGCATGGAATTCCATTTTGCAATCGGGGGCGAGATTGGCATTTGGTACCGATGCCCCCGTCGAATCATCCAATCCATTTCCCGGATTGGTCGTGGCGATTACCCGCGAAGATGCGAATGGACAGCCTTTTGGTGGGTGGATCCCCGAAGAGCGTATCACCCGTGAGCAGGCTTGGCAGGCCTATACTGTCGGTGCGGCCTATGCCTCTTTTGCAGAAGATAAGATTGGCAGCCTGACAAAAGGGAAGCGCGCAGACTTTCTGATTATTGATAAGGATATATTACTGGCGACGCCGCAAGATGTCAGAAATATGACCGTTGAGCAAACATGGATCGGCGGCCGTCCAGTATATGTAAGTAAAGTGAAATAATTAAACGGGCAGCCTGGGTTTTACACGGCTTACCTAATTAAGTTGGTTAAAACCTTGCCTTAATAAAAGACGGAACGTAAGAAAGGCATCAATAACGGATGCAGTCAAAAAGAATCGCGCGGCGTTATTGTCCTATCAGGAGGAACTAGAGTCGGCGTTCGGCTCGTCCTTCTGGTAAACTAGAATATTCTGATTGGAGTATATTATGAAGTTCAATAAGTTGGCGGCATCCGTCGCTGCACTATCCCTCATCACCGTACCTGCAATGGCACAGTCTGTTCAAAGCACGGCTCCAGTAGCCAAGCGCATTGGCGCTTCTACTGATGCTAAAGCTGAGAAACTTGCTGGTGGTAGCTCTGGCATCATTATTGGTGTTTTGGCTGCAGCTGCGGTTATCGCTGGTATCATTGTCATCGCTGATGATGATGATCCAACAAGCCCCTGAGGCCTGACAATAAGAATATAGAGGAACGGGGCGCTTTTTGCCCCGTTTTTTTTGTCTTGTTTCTTTGGTTTGGATGATGGGGCATTGCCGGTATTTGGCAACTGGTCTTAAATCGTGGTAAAGAGCCTTTCCATGAGCAGCAGTCCAAGGCATATTGGGTCATCGATTCTTAAATTTGTAACGTTAGGCCATCTTCTGTGACTGCACCCGTTCGCTTTCCGCGGTTTTTTGTGACAAACCCTAGTCCGTGCCCTTATCTGCCGGGGAAAAGCGAACGCAAAGTTTTCACAGAATTGAGTGGGCCGCATACGGACGAACTGAACGATGCATTGGGCCGTATCGGTTTCCGCCGTAGTCAGAATGTCGCTTACCGGCCCAGTTGTATTGATTGTAAAGCCTGTGTCTCTGTTCGTGTCGTGGTGGACGGATTTCGGCCAAATGCGACGCAGCGCAAATTGTTGCGGCGCAATGACGATCTGGTTGTCGAAGCTTGTCAGCCCTGGGCAACGGAAGAGCAATTTTCCTTGTTACAAAATTATCTCTCCAAACGGCATCCCGATGGCGGCATGACGGAAATGGACGAGATGGACTATTCTGACATGATTGAGCAATCACCCGTCAAAAGCTTCGTTATCGAATATCGCGAACCGACTGTTGATGGTGTCAAAGGCCGTCTGGTTGGTGCCTGCCTCACCGACCAACAAGGGGATGGCCTGTCGATGATCTACAGTTTCTTCGACGCTGATCATCCGGATCGGGCCGGACTGGGCAATTATATCATCATGGATCACATCTTGCGCGCGCGAAAAGCTCGTCTGCCCTATGTCTATCTTGGCTATTGGGTCAATGGATCAAGCCGGATGGAATATAAGGTCCGTTTCCAGCCGCTTGAGCAATTGGGGGCAGACGGATGGCACCGATTTGAGGCTAAAGCGGATTTGAAAAAGACCGTCTGACAATCAGTTAATGCTACCAGCCTTTCAATAAAATCTTACCAGCCAACCAGTCATAGAAAAACCCGCCGATCATTGGGGACCAGCGGGCTTTTTTCATCTTCAACTTAATATTATTCGCAGTAGAGGCAGCATTCCTGCTGGCAGCCTTTAACTGGTGCCGGTGTTTGTTGCTTGGGTTTCGCTTTCCAAACTGTCTTTGGAGCTGGTTTCCAGCGTTTTTTCGCTGCGCTGGCCTTGGTATAGATGACTTCCTCTTCGATATAGGTCGTCGTGGTGGTTGTCGTTACCGGTGCCGATTGAATGACTACGGTCGTCACAGCAGGTTGATAATAAGCGGGATAATAATATCCACCCTGCCATCCGGTTGGATAGGCCTGTGGTGCGCGATATTGAGGGGCGTGATGCTGTGTATATTGGGGCCCAGAATATTGCGGTTGGGCATGATATTCCTGACCATATTTTTTGATCAGCTGGCGGCACTTGTCCGTTCCATGATCAATCGCTGCGCCAGCAACTGCTCCGACACCGGCACCAATGAGTGAGCCACCAAGCCGGTTGCCGCTTCCCGCAATGCGGTTACCTGCCAATGCGCCGATAGCACCGCCGACTACTGCGCCGCCAATGCCGCTGCTTTTCTTGCAGCGTTCGAGATAGGCGAGTTCGTCCTCGCGGCTGTCATAGCGTTGTTCCGCATGGCGGGGTGCTTCGTCACGGGGGGCTTTATAATCATTGACCGGCCCTGTGCTGCTCCAATGTGGGCCTTCAGCGTAGCTGGCACCGGCTTGGACAGCGGAGCCGTCACCGATGAAAGTGCCGGAATATTGGCCTTCGTAGACTTGGCCTTCGGCATCGCGATAGGTTCCCTGCCAATCGCCTTGATAGCTGCCATCATCCTGATAGGCGCCGTCCCAATCGCCCTGATAGGTCGTTGACCCACCATGTGCGCCAGAGGGTGTTGCGATGACCCGGTCATCACCCATCAACACGCTCTTGTCATAGGTTGCCTGACCCGCACTATATCCGTCATTATAACCTTGGTTATAGCGATCCCAGTCGAGATTATTGACGCTGTCGTAAACAATCCCGCTGCGGTCCGTCAAAACAGCGTCATCATAATAGCGGGACCAGCCATAGCCATAGGATGGCTGTCTCAGACCGTAATTGCCATAGTTGGCGATGTAGAAGCTGGGTTGAATGAAGGTGCTGGGCAAACGAAAACCACGATGCGGGCGCAAATAGCCGCGCGTATAACCCATGCGTCCCATGCGGACCTTTGCACCATCATGAAATCCATGACCGCCACCCGTTTTATGGGCAGCCATGCCATTCGTCATTTTCTTTGCGCCCTGCGCGCCAGAGGCAAGCGCAGCCGCAGATGTATATGACATATTCATGGGAGCTTGCGCTGCGGAGCCACCGTTAACCGAGTCGATGGCGGCGGATGCTCCTGCGGGCATCATAGCCATAGCGCCAGCCAAGCTAGCAAATAAAAGGGTCTTCATGGTTAACAGCTCCTAAGTTTGGACCGTGCCATTTGCAGGGCCCACCGAGTAATGGTTAACATATAGTTACCATTTTGGGGGCGGTTTGACCATTAGCAGCTTGTAAAATAGCGTAGATTTGGTGAACTGTCTCGAAATGGGGCGATATGGTTACATTGTTGTTAACCTAAGCTGTTAGCAATTGCCGCAATCAGCGCGGTTATTCCCGCTTCGTCTTCTGCCGAAAACCGGTCGGGCAGGGGGCTGTCAAGATCGAGGACCGCTATGACCTTCCCGTTTTTGCTAACCGGCACAACCAGTTCGCTGCGACTATCCGCATCACAGGCGATGTGACCCGGAAAATCATGGACATCCGCCACGCGCTGCACTGCATTGGTGGCGGCGGCTGTTCCGCAAACGCCTTTGCCCATTGCAATTCGGATACAGGCACTTTTGCCCTGAAACGGGCCCAATACCAATTCATCATCGATTACTCGGTAAAATCCGGCCCAGTTTAGATCGGGTATATATTGCCAGATGAGCGCAGATATATTGGCCATATTGGCAATGCCATCCGGTTCTCCATCCGTCAGCGCGCGCGCCGCCGATCTGAGGTCGTTATATAATATGTCCGGGGACTGACCGGAAGGAATGGAAAAATCATGCATCGACTGGAATGCTATCAGCTTATAGAGGAAACGTTCAAGCCATAATTTATCACTGCGCTGATAGTGCAGGAAAACTCTTTAAATGGAACATAGAGAGGTTGCGCTTTTCGTGCTCCTTTTGAACATCAGAAACCTCTGAAAATAATCACTTCGTTGCTACTCGAACGGTTTCCCGCTGCGCGAGGGTGCGTTGTTTATATGTAGCAATTACCGTGGCAGCGCGTTGCTTTGCGACCAGAGATGCTTCCTTCATGCAGCGAGCTCTGTCCATTTTTTCCCGCAAGGTGGATTCATATGTGTTGTCGCATGCTGATTTCACTGCACGTGCCAATCGCATGTTCAGCGTTTCCTGACCCGCAGCGCTCGACAAATTCAAGTCGTTTGTCATCACATTAACTGATTTGTCCTCTGCATGGGCGGGCACCGCAATGGCAATTACTGCTGCTGTCAGAACTGGAGTGATTTTTGAGTATAGGGTTGCCATCATAAATCTCCTTCTCTTCTCATTGCCGAAAAAAAATTATCCGGCTTAAAATTAGCGAAATGGAGAAGCTTTGGGGGCTCCTCCATTCCATTTTTGAAAAGACAGTCAAATATCTTAGAAGGGCCCGAAAGAATAAGGGTCTATCGCGCCCTACAGAGATAGGGTTTTGCTTGCATTTTCAGCGAGATCAATGCCTCGGACAAGGGTCGTCGGTCAATCGCGCTACCGTTATTAAAGCGTCAAACTTGCGTCAAAATGCCGCAAGCTAGGCCGAAATAATGTTCGGAGACCAATTGTCAGGGCGCGGCAGCAAATCGGGCCAGCCATATTTCTCCCATATCGTGGTCAGCCCTATATGTTCGGCAAAATCAAGAAAATCTGGATGGAGCCGAACCTGGCGGGTGGGTTCATAATCATCCCAAAGCGACATTAAGCCAAAAAAATTGCCAAGTGTTATTTGTTTGCCGAGCGTCTTGAAGACCATTTGGGCATTTCCCATCCAGATCGCAGGGAATACGACGGTTGAGTCATAGGGATCGTGTAGAGTAGCGTGGAGCATTTCAAGTAGCTGACCGTAATTTTTCCGTGCTTCTTCATCCCCGCCCCAAAGCGCTGTTCCCGCCATCAACCAATAGGCATCCATAGCTTGCGGCGACATCGGGGTGGTCCCGGCGGGCGGGAAGATGATTGTGTTCATCAATTCTTTGGTCAGTTGGTATGTCTCAACCGCCAGAGCATTGTTGCCGGTGGCCGCTATCGCCCGTGCCAGCCACATAGAGGGGAAACCAAGATCAACCGTTCGTCGGCCAGCGGCTAAGGAATCATCTATATTACCCAAATTGAGATGCACTGTTGTTAGCATACTATATGCACGCCCGTTGACCGGGTCCTGATCAATTGACGCTTCTATATAGGGGAGAGCTTGCTTGCACCGCCCACAATAAAGCAGGAATGACCCAAGCCGGTTTACAACATCCGGGTTATTAGGTTCCAGCCTGTAAGCCTCAAACGCCAGATCGACCGCGCCTATAATGTTATTTTTTGTCCATTCATAAAAGGCAAGCACAATACGAGCATGTCCTTGTGTAGGGGATAGCTCCAATGATTTTCGTGCGTAGATCGCCGCTTTTTCACATCGCTCCGACCTGTCTAGGCAAGGCGTATAAACTCCTATATTAATCTGTGCCTCGGCCAATGCCGTCCAACATTCCGCAAATTCCGGATCAAGTTCTAATGCTTTTTCAAGGAGGTGAACGGCCTTATCCAAAACACCATTGCCAATCGCACGAATAGTAAGCGCACGTCCTTGTAGATAGAGGCTGTAAGCCTCCCTATTGTCGGTGAGGCTGCGGATTCGAACTGACGGGTCAGTCAGGTTAAGGGCCTTGGCAATGCCTTCATTGACAGCCCTACCTACCGCTTTGCGGGTGGTAAAAATATGATCAAAGCTGCCATCATAGCCATAGCTCCACATTTCAAAGCCGGTTTTAGTATCAATCAGGCTAACATTAATGCGAACAAGCTCATCCTGCCTTTGGACCGAGCCTGCTACGATATGCGTGACGTTTAACGCGGCCGCAATCTCTGGTAGGCTTTGGTCCGAGTTTTTAAAATAAAAAGAGGAAGCCCGCCCCGCAACCAAAACCTCCGGCAACTGGCCCAATGTCGTGATCAGTTCATCGGAAATCCCGTCTGCAAAAAAACCGCCGTCATCCGGTTCCGCAAGGGATCGGAATGGCAGCACTGCAATCCGTGTCTTACCTTGACTATGTTTTGCGATTTCGGGTGAAGGTGAATCTGGATTGCGAACCTGCCAAGCATCCAGCAAACGGGTATAGGCCGGGCTAACGCCTTGTTGTTCAAACATGGACAGGGCGTGTTTAACGGCTACCTTGAGGCGTCCTTCGACTTGCTGACGGGAGTTGCTTAACCAGCTTCGGAATTCGTCCCCGAAATCCATTTGGTCCAGAATGGGTCTCGCACCGATCGCGAGTAGAAATTCGCTAGCTTTATCACATTGTCCTTGCGCCAACATATCTTCTAGTTCGGAAAGGTCGGTCAGGATGTGGGATTTTTTAATCCTTATCGCATTGCGCGAAATATTAAGGGTTTCAGCGTGATGCGGTCCAAGTGCCTTGTTCAAGTCAAACAGGCATTGCCGCAGACTTGCCCGCGCTTGCGCTCCGAACCGACCCGGCCAGAGCAGCTTGCTAACATATTCACGATCAAGGCGTTCATCTGGAGCGAGACATAACATCGCGAGCAACGCCCGTGCCCGGCGGTTGGATATCTCGATTGCCTTGCCGTCGGGTGCCAGTAATTGAAAGCCGCCAAAAAGAGAAGCGCGCATGGTTGAAATCACCGGCCCAGAGGCATTTAATTCTTCCATATATTTCATGAGAGCAATAATCCTCCAACGCGGACGCCATTTGTAACATTTTGTAAGGGAGTGCAAGCAAAGCCAGATGTCATTTTTGAAATTGGGTTTTTAGCAACTAGCAGGAATAGTAATGGCAGGGGTTTTTGCTATTATTGGAAGGTCAGTATAATTATAGAATGGCTTCTCAAGGCTTATTTTTTATAGAATTAGCAGAACTTAATTTATCTATTCATTATAATATTAGACTTTACTTCATGGATATATCTAATCCAACGCCGGTTTGCCGCGCATTTTCTTGACGCCGGATTTTTTCTTCTTGCTATCAACTCGTCTGGCCTTAGCGGCGCGGCTTGGCTTGGTCTTTATTCGATAAGCGTCGCGGTGATGCGCGGTAACGAGCATTTCTTGGACTCGTTTGCGCGCTTCTGCCCGATTGGCTTCTCGGGTGCGATGTTCCCGCACAGTGATAATCAGTTCCCCGCCGCTGGTCATTTTGCGGCCGGCAATATCCCGGAGCTTGCGAAAAGCAAACGGGGGCAGGCGCAGCGCGTAAATATTAACGCGCATTTGGACTGCTGTCTCGACTTTGTTAACATTCTGTCCGCCCGGACCAGACGCGGCGAGAAATGTTTCGCTTATCGCGCTTTCGGGAATATCGAACGACATGATGCTTCTCTAGTCGATAAGAAAGGTGGGGCATAGGGGCTGTCGGATCGTCGAAATTCGCATATAATATTGATTGAAAACGGATCGCGAACAGTAAAAATCAGACCTGAAAGCATCCATTTCTTCTATTTGGAGGAATTTCTTCGAGAAAAAGCTAATTTTTTTTTGGGACCGGCGAAGAGTCCTAAAACGACTCATTTCTGCGGCTTACAGACTCATGAGACCCTAGACGACTCGTGCTGAATCCTGCATTAATTAAAAATTAACCTTTTACGTTCATCTGTCTTATGGTTAATAAATGATCCAGGGGCTTCGGGAGTGTACCCGTTGCTGGTGCGTAAAATAAGAAAAGGGGCTGCCCAATGCGTGTGCTGCTGATTGAAGATGAGCCAACGACCGCAAAAGCAATTGAGCTTATGCTGACGACTGAAGGCTTTAACGTCTACACAACGGATTTGGGCGAAGAGGGCCTCGATCTGGGCAAGCTCTATGACTATGATATCATATGTCTCGATCTGAACTTGCCGGATATGCATGGCTATGATGTGCTGAAAAAATTGCGCGTCGCCAAGGTGCAAACTCCCGTTCTCATTCTTTCGGGTATCAGCGAAATGGATAGCAAAGTGCGATCCTTTGGTTTCGGTGCCGATGATTATGTAACCAAGCCTTTCCATCGTGAAGAGCTGGTCGCCCGTATTCATGCTGTGGTGCGCCGCTCTAAAGGCCATTCACAATCCGTGATCCGGACGGGCAAGCTAGCGGTGAACCTTGATGCCAAGACTGTTGAAGTCGATGGTAATCGTGTGCATCTGACCGGCAAGGAATATGCGATGCTTGAGCTGCTTTCGCTACGCAAGGGCACGACGCTTACCAAGGAAATGTTCCTCAACCATCTTTATGGCGGCATGGACGAACCTGAACTCAAAATTATCGATGTGTTTATTTGCAAGTTGCGTAAAAAGCTGGCTTTGGCTTGCGGCGGTGAAAATTATATCGAAACCGTATGGGGCCGCGGCTATGTGCTGCGCGATATGGAAGATGAAATGGGGCCTGAAGTTCAGGTTGCTTAAGTTTCGGTCGTATAAGACTAATAACTCACTACCCAAAAATTCGGCGGGACCTTTAGGGTTCCGCCATTTTTTATTGTGTCATAATTATTCAGCTGGAGCAGTGTCCAGATACCAGCGTTGATTGCCTTCGAGCGCCAAGGCGGTCAGCTTTTCGGTATAATAAGCACCAGTATCAATCCCGATCCGGTTACTCTGTTCAACGACGTCTTCATTAATGGTGTGGCCGTAAATAATGACTTTCTCATGCGCTTCCTTGACCGAGAGAAACTCTTCCCTGATCCAGCGTAGGTCCTTTGGTTTTTGCTCCTCCAGCGATATGCCGGGCCGTATTCCGGCATGCACAAAGGCATAGTCACCGATGATAATCTGGTCCTCAAAGGCTTTCACAAAATCAATATGATGGGCAGGGATTAATTCCGGCAAGCGTTCAGCCAGCGCCGCATTGTCGAGTTCCATATATTCCCGCATGCTAATCTCATAGCTCAGAATGGTTTCCTTGCCGCCAATACGATTGAAAAAACGGGTCGCCTTCTCGCTACCGGTCGCGGCGGACAGATAGACTTCTTCGTGATTGCCCATCAGGAAACGGACATCGCCCAGTTCTTTTTTAAGCTGCATGGCGGTTTCAAGGACGCCCGCGCTATCGGGGCCGCGATCGACAAGGTCACCAAGGAAGACAATCTCGCTTTGAATATCGCCGCGCTGCGCATCATCATCGATGATTTTTTCGATCAGCTGTTGTAGCAAATCGTTGCGGCCGTGAATATCCCCGATTGCATAGACACGCCGTCCCTCTGGAATCATAGCGGTGTCCAGCGGGCTTGCGGCGGATTTTCTGTTAAATAGGCGCTTCAACATAGTGCCGGTGAATTTCGTTCCATTTTCGATAAGTTCAAGAGGCAGCCGCTAAATCAGCGACTGCCTCTTTGTCTATATAATGTTTCAATATGAATGGGGAATTTAGTGTTTCAGTTTTCTACTGTGAAGCTCAGTCCCGCATTGTCTTCCAGACGTTTGACTAGCTTTTTGGCCATTAACGCGCCCGGTGTCCATATGCCGCCGCCATGTTTGTTGCCATCCAGTGCAATACATAGCGCAGCTTCGGCGATCATTTTGGACGTTGAGCCATAGCCTGGATCCTTGTCGCCTTTGACACAGAGGCTTGCGGTGTCGCCATCCGCCGTTTCGCCTAGGAATAGAATATCATAATATCCGCTTTCCCGTTCTTCCTTGGTTGGGCCTTCACCGGGCTTGGGGCTATCTTCGCCGCCCAATGGATTTGCTTTTGCAATCATTTCTGCCGCTTTTTTGCCCATTTCGCCGGGGCTGGTGACAACCATTTCGTCATATTTGAATTCCTGCCCATAAGGAAAATCGAGCAGATAATTGGTGCGATGCACATTCTTGGTATTAATCGCTGCCATGATGAAAGGCGCGACCCAGCTGTCCAGCGTCTTGTCCTTTTTAGGGAGCAACATATTGGGTTGGTCCGGTCCTTCAAAACCGGGCGTCAGGCCAAAGCTGCTCGCCAGAATTTTCACAAGACCGGGATTTTTTGCAATGGCCTTCATGGTTTCTTTTAGGCTGGCTGCCGTTCCACCCGAAAATGTACCTTCCATTGCGCGAACACGCCCTTTAACACGGGTCGCAGGCTTGCCAAAGCGCTTGGACATTTCCTTTTGCAACATGACCACACCGAGATCGAACGGGATGGAGTCAAAGCCGCAGGAGAAACAGATTTGCGCCCCTGATTTTTCGGCTGCCTCTTGATGCTCGTCAATTTTTGCGCGCATCCAGCCCGGCTCGCCGCATAAATCAACATAATGGGTGCCGTTTTTCACGCAGGCGGCAACCAGTTCGTCACCATAAAGCTGATAAGGTCCAACAGTGGTTAGGATCACTTTCGCGCGGCTTGCCATCATGTCGATGGAGGCGGCATCATCGGAATCGGCCACGACCAGCGGTGTTTCTTTTGGCGCAGCGATCAGGGCGCGAACTTCTTCGAGCTTTTCGATCGATCGTCCGGCCATGGCCCATTTAGGAGCATCGCCACCGATACCATATTGTTTTGCCATATATTCGGCGACCAGACGGCCGGTATAGCCGGTTGATCCATATATAATGACATCAAATTCACGTGCATCGACCATGGGATCTCTATCCTACTATGTTTTTGTTGTTCGTTCTCGTGAGCATGTCTTAGAATTTAGGCGTAAAGTGATGCTGAAACAAGCAAAGCGCGCGTAGGAAATTTAAGCAGTGTCTAAAGTTTCGGCAGTGTCACGCCTCTTTGCCCCATATATTTACCGGACCGCTCGGCATAGCTTGTCTCGCACGGCTCATTGCCTTTCAGGAACAGAAACTGGCACGCGCCTTCATTGGCATATATTTTCGCGGGCAGGGGCGTGGTGTTGGAAAATTCCAATGTGACATGGCCTTCCCAGCCCGGCTCCAGCGGCGTGACATTCACAATGATCCCGCAACGCGCATAGGTGGATTTGCCGAGGCAGATAACAAGTACATCGCGCGGGATACGAAAATATTCGACCGTGCGTGCAAGCGCAAAGCTGTTGGGCGGAATGATGCAGCAATCGGTCTTACGGTCGACCAGACTGCTCGAATCGAAATTTTTCGGATCAACAACCGCGCTGTTCACATTGGTGAAAATCTTGAACTCATCCGCCACCCGGGCATCATAGCCATAGGAGGACAGACCATAGCTGATGCAACCATCGCGCTTTTGTCCTTCCACGAAGGGTTCTATCATATTGCTATGCTTGGCTTCCTGGCGAATCCATCTGTCGGAAAGTATGCTCATATCTCTCTTTCTTTGGTGGTTGGTCCGTTCATGCCAGCAAGATTAAGGTCGCACAACATTCCAGTTAACCGGACCTTCAATGCCGCTGATCCGCCGCATGTCTGATGCGCGCCACATCACCCACGGTTTGGTCGCATAATCGGGCGGGAAGAAATTGCCCTCCAGCCAGAATGTCCGGTTAATTCCGCTGCTTATTCCATATTCTTCTTCAAATGTTTTGGAAATGACAATGATGGCGGGCTTGCCGCTATGCCCTTCAATCTGGTTGAGGAACATGTTTAGCTCGCTGAGTACCAATGCGCGTCCCGGCCGATCTTTGCAGTCATTGTCAAAAGCAAGGCGAACCGCAGGCGGCAGCATATTTTCTTCGCGTGGAACCGTGGTGACAAAGACTGTCGCCTGATCGCTGGCGAGCCGGCACAAGTCATATTCGTGCACAGCGCCATAGCGGATACCGGCGTCGCGTGCCCCTTTGAGATTGTCCGCAAATTTGGGGTCGCGTTCTTTCGCTCCGTTGGTGGCGCGAATATAAGCAAAATCGACACCGGTAGCACCGGCGATATGCCAAGTGATTTCACCGTTGCTGGCATCCACCGAAATACCCTGAACAGGATATTGGTCACGCGGCGGGGCCCAGCTGATCGCTATATTGCGCAGCACGAAAGCAATGATAATCAACGCGATGACGATCAAGCCGACCCGCAGCAATGTATTTTTTCTGTTCCGGTTGGACAAATTACTTCCCTGATGCACTGCTCACTGCTCGAATGGCAGAGAATCGACTAGTTCTTGATATGCAATACACAGATCAGAGTGAAGAGGCGACGGGCGGTTTTAAAATCGACTTCGATTTTACCTTCAAGCCTTTCGGTCAATAGTTCTGCACCATGATCATGGACGCCGCGACGCGCCATATCGATGGTTTCGATTTCCTGTGCCGAGGCTTTGCGAATGGCCTGATAATAGCTATCGCAAATGGCGAAATAGTCACGGATCGGTCGGCGAAACCGGCCCAGGGCCAAGATTAAAACTTCCAGGGGTTCTTCATTTTCGCGGGCAATGGAAATAACCAGTCGGCCTTCCTGAACGCTGAGATGGAGATTATACGGCCCCGCATATCCATCTTCATGTACACGCAGCGGCTTGAAGTGATTTTCCTCGATCAGATCGAAAATCGCAATGCGCCGCTCTTGCTCAATATCGGCATTGCGCCACAATATTGTCGCTTCGTCGAGTTCAACATTTATGATGCGTGGATCAGACATGGACGCTCGTTTGCCGCAGCACCGGTGAGAGAACAAGTTTTTTTGCAGTGCGGCACCAAACAAACGCATTTATCCACAAGTCTGTCCCCACCTGATTTAACTATTTATTGGGAACAGACTTGCCCAGAATCACTAGAACGTGGATGACAAGGACATGGCCGAATTAGTTCGTTTTGATCCCGTAGAAGTTGAAACCCAGCGCATGCCCCGCAATGTCGAGGCAGAGGCGACGTTTTTGGGCGCGCTCTTAATTGATAACCGCGTGGCCGAGGATGTGCAGATCAAGCTGCGGCCAGAACATTTTTACGAACCGCTGCATGGCCGGATTTATGAGCAAACCTTGAAGCTGCTTGATCGCAATATGGTTGTCACGCCCGTTACGCTAAAACCTTATTTTGAGGCGGACGAAGCGATGAAGGTCTTGGGCGGCCCTTCCTATCTCGCCAAATTAACCGGCGACGGCGCGGGCTTAATTGGCGCGCGAGATTTTGCTGACCAGATTTATGATCTGGCGCTGCTACGGGAATTGGTCAGCGTGGGGCGCAGTTTGGTCGATAGCGCGCTCGACACCAGCGAAACGGTCGATCCCAAAATCCAGATTGAAGAGGCAGAATCCGCTCTCTACCGCGTGTCCGAAGGCGAAGCGCAGGAAGGCGGCGTAAAGTCTTTCCTCGCCGCATCCACCGAAGCGCTCAACAATGTCGAACGCGCTTTTAATAGCGGCGGCAAAGTATCGGGCATCACCACGGGCCTCACTGATATCAACGCCAAAATGGGTGGCCTCCACCGGTCGGATTTGTTGATTTTGGCGGGACGTCCCGGCATGGGCAAGACTTCGCTTGCGACCAATATCGCGTTTAATGCAGCGAACCGCTATCGCCGCGACATGCTGGACGGTATTGCGCCGGAAGATACGCTCGGAGCAAAAACTGCCTTTTTCAGCCTCGAAATGTCCGCTGATCAGCTCGCGACAAGGGTCTTGTCCGAACAAGCGGAAATTAGTTCGGAAAAGCTGCGGATGGGTGCGATTAGCCGTGATGAGATGCACCGGCTTGCGCTGGCGTCGCGCGAGTTACAGGATTTGCCGCTGTTTATCGATGACACACCCGCACTTACTATTGCGGCTTTGCGGACCCGTGCACGTCGGCTGCAGCGGCGTAGCGGTATCGGTCTGATCGTGGTCGATTATCTTCAACTGCTCCAAGGCTCCGGCCGCGCGAATGACAACCGTGTAAACGAAATATCGGAAATTAGTCGGGGACTGAAAACTCTTGCCAAAGAGCTGAACTGTCCGGTGATCGCACTATCCCAGCTGAGCCGCCAAGTGGAAAGCCGCGAAGATAAAAGACCGCAGCTTTCGGATTTGCGTGAATCCGGTTCAATCGAGCAAGATGCCGATATCGTGATGTTCATTTTTCGTGACGAATATTACCACCTCGCCACAAAGCCCGATGACCCCGATGGAAATTCCACCGAGGAACAAAAGGCCAAATATGCAGCTTGGGCCACCGAGCATGAAAGCAAAGTCGGCAAAGCGACCGTCATTGTCGCGAAAAACCGTCAGGGTAGCACAGGCAATATCCAGCTAAGCTTCCTGAGTGAGTTTACCAAATTTGGTGATCTGGCCTATGGCGATGGGCCTGAGGAGTATTGATCCTTTGGGCCGTTAGGGGTGCAGGATCGGACGAGCGGATGTAGGATCCGACGGGTAACTACCCCGATGTGGTAATGTCGGTTGCATCAGGCTAGGTGACCTCCGCAAGATCAAGCAAATCAGGTACAGAAATATGGCACGCAAACATTCGAAACATGGTCGCTACGACGACTTGGACCGCGAGGAGGAGACTCCGGCGGAGGTCGTTCATTGCTGGCTCTGTAGCCGGCCTACCGGCAAGACTATTGTTTGGCATCATCCTGTGCCGAAAAGCCGGGGTGGGCGTGATGTCGTGCCGATGCATCCCATTTGCCAACAGACCCTGATCACCAATTTCACCAATTCCGAACTGGAGCGCCACGCAATGGATGTCGAGGCTCTTTTGGCGAACCCTAACATGCGTAAATTTGTTGATTGGGTAGTAAAAAAAGACCCTGATTTCAACGCGACCACGGCCAAAAAGCAGCGCTGATGAGTTTGTGCCTAACCGGCATCGGATTAGAAACCATTCCTGTTAGCCCAGTACCATTGAACAGTGACGAGTCTGTTGCGGGCGATTTCCTGTGCTGGTATCCTCGAAAGACAAGAGATTATAAAATGCGCAATTGAAGCGAGCGTAATGCTATTATGACAGAGACATTTTCTCATGGGACCGTCCACAAAGCCCAGAGCGATATGCAACAGGCCGTGCAACAAGATTCTGAGGCTTTCGCTCATTGGCAAGGTCTAACGCCGCTCGGTCGCAATGAGTTTATTTGTTGGGTCGATGATGCCAAACAATCGAAAACACGCCAGCGCCGTATTAAGCGGACCTGTGAGGAGTTATTGGAAGGGAAAAGGCGGCCCTGTTGTTGGTCTGGCTGCATACACCGCACTGACAAGGCACCAAGCAGGTGGCAACAGGCAGTTCTGATTGATAAGAAGGCAAAATAGGGACCAACGCGCGCAATACGACGAATGCCCCAATTCCATTTTCTACCCGATTGTCGTCATCCAGCGGGCCTGGCGATCCTTTTTCCTTTGGTCCGCCCTGTCAGATGAAATTTCCGGCAGCGGTCACAGAGATAAGGTCTGAGCGGAAAATCGGCGCGCTCGGCGGACCGGAGAGCGTCTTGTTCCGTCGGGTAGCGTTTTTTCTTGATGCAAATGCTGAGCCGTGTGCGCATCTAGATTTCTCTGGCTGCGACACGGGCCGATAGGCTAAAAAATCGGATCGGTTGCACCATTATCGTCACTATCAGCACCGGGCAAAGGTGAGACTTCGTCATGGATGCCGCATTCGGTCTTGTCCCAACCGCGCCAGCGACCGGCACGAGGGTCTTCGCCGGGTTTTACTTTGGAGGTGCAGGGCGCACAGCCGACCGAGAGATAGCCTTGTGCTTCCAGCGGATGGCGGGGCAGGTCATGCTCTGTAAAATAGGCTTCCAGATCGTCTTTGACCCAGTCACCCAAAGGATTAATCTTCAACCGGCCATCTTCCACTTCGAAACGGGGCAGATTTTGACGGGTGACGGATTGAAAGGCTTTGCGGCCGGAAATCCAACTGTTCAAACCGGATTTGGCGCGGACCAAAGGCTCGACCTTGCGGATTTCGCAGCAACCATCGGGATCGAAAGACCAGCGCAGGCCATTTTCATCTTTCGCGGCAAGAACAGCCGCGTCTGGCTCAACCGTATTGGCATTATTTATGCCCAGCTTCTTGATCAACGTGTCGCGATATTCCAGAGTTTCGGGGAACATTTTGAGGGTATCGACAAAGGTCACAGGAATATTGTGGTCTGCTTCTGCAACAAGATGCAAGAGCACTGCGCTTTCGGTGCCGAAGGAGGAAACAACGGCTATTTCGCCGAGATTGCCTTCTTCGAACAGGGCTTTCAACATGGCTGATGCGTGGACGCCCTCAAAGCGTGCATTTAACGCATCGGCATCCGCCTGCGTAAAATCGGGACGCGCATCAATAATGTCGATTTTGCGTGCTGGTTCAGCCATGACGCAATTTCCATATGGGTGCGCGGTTATCCGTGGTGCCCTGATAGACGTCGTCATAGAGACTCAGCGATTTTTCCATTACTTTCGGATCAATCGGTGCATCCGGCGCAAAGGAATCAAAGCCGCAGCGGCGCATATAGGCGATTTGGTCGACCAGAACGTCACCGCTCGCCCGCAATTCACCGACATAGCCGGATTCACGCAATATTTGCGCTGCAGAATAACCGCGACCGTCGCCAAATGCTGGAAAATCAACCTCGATCAACGCCAGTCGGTCGAGCATCGGTAGCAGCCGACGCGCATCTTCGCCTGCTTCTATACGGACGGCTGTCGCATTGGATTGATCTAGAAACGCGTCAAGCGACACGGCTGGTTCTTCATGCACATCATCTTCACGAAAACGAATTGCCTCAACCATAAATAGCCTCCTTGAACCGTTCCATGCCGACACGGCGATAGGTGTCGATGAAACGCTCATCATCCTTCCGTTCTTCGAGATAGACGTTGGTCACTGTTTCAATTGCATCAATCACGCCGTCTTCACTAAAGCCGGGGCCAGTGATTTTAGCGAGGCTGGTATCCTCCGCAGCAGAACCGCCGAGCAGCAATTGATAATTTTCCGTGCCCTTACGGTCGACGCCCAATATGCCGATATGACCAGCATGATGGTGCCCGCAAGCATTGATGCAGCCGGAAATTTTAAGCTTCAACTCGCCCAATTCGCGCTGACGACCAAGGTCGGCAAAGCGTTCGCTGATTTTTTGTGCAAGCGGGATAGAGCGCGCATTGGCGAGGCTGCAATAATCCAGTCCGGGGCAGGCGATGCTGTCCGTGATTAGATCTAGATTGGCTGGCGCCAGACCGGCTTCATCCAGTTTTTGCCACAGCGCATAAAGATCGCTCTTTTTAACATGCGGCAAAACGATATTCTGACTGTGCGTGACCCGCAATTCATCAAAACTATATTGCTCCGCCAGATCGGCCATCAGATCAATTTGTGCGGATGACGCATCGCCGGGAATGCCGCCGCGCGGTTTCAGGCTGATCGTTGCTATGGTATAGCCGTTTTTTTTGTGAGCGACGGTATTCTGTTCAACCCAGAGTTTGAAATCCGGATCAGACAGGTCAAGATTATCGCTAGCACCAGCTTCAAAAGCCGGATCGACAAAAAATTCAGTTATGCGCGCCAGTTCTTCCACCGGAGGATCAATTCCCAGCGTCTTCATATGGGCAAATTCTTCTTCAACCTGACGGGTATATTCTTCCTTGCCCAGCTCATGGACGAGGATTTTTATCCGTGCCTTATATTTATTGTCGCGCCGTCCGTAGCGGTTATAGACCCGCAAACAGGCTTCGGTATAGCTGATCAATTCGTTCGCAGGTACAAAGTCCCGGATTTCCGGCGCGATCATCGGAGTCCGGCCCATGCCGCCGCCGACGAAGAATTTCGCGCCCAATTCGCCATCTTTATGGACCAGCTGGATACCAATATCATGCAAACGCATGGCCGCACGGTCTTCATCGCTGGCAATCACCGCGAATTTAAACTTGCGCGGCAGATACGAAAATTCGGGGTGGAAGCTCGACCATTGCCGCAAAATTTCGGCCCATGGACGTGGATCGGCAATTTCGTCGGCTGCTGCACCGGCATATTGGTCGGAAGAAATGTTGCGGATGCAATTGCCGCTGGTCTGGATGGCGTGCATCTCGACAGAGGCAAGATCAGCGAGAATGTCCGGCGCATCTTCCAATTTGATCCAGTTATACTGGATATTCTGACGGGTCGTGAAATGGCCGTAATCACGGTCATATTTGCGGGCGATGTGGCCCAACATCTTCATCTGTTTACCGCTCAACGTGCCATAGGGAACCGCAACGCGCAGCATATAGGCGTGCAATTGCAGATATAATCCATTCATCAGCCGAAGCGGTTTAAATTGGTCTTCGGTCAGTTCACCGGCGATGCGGCGTTCCACCTGATCGCGAAATTCGGCGACCCGTGTGTCGACCATTTGTTGGTCATATTTGTCATATTGATACATGCTTATATCACCCAATTGCCAGCTTCGGGATCCGCTGGCTTTAATGTTAAATCCGGTCTTACAGTGGGGCCAAGCGCCCGTACGCGGTCTTTGATATGCGCAGGACGAGGGCCGTCATCGGTCATTTCGGCTGCAATCGCATAAGGAACGTTAACCCGACGTGCGGCTTCCTCTTCGTGCAAAAGCGCTTCGAAATTGTCGCCGACGTCAACAGCATCTTCGACATGGCGGGACCAGTCGCTTCCGGTCCACCAGGTTACATCGCCTGTCTTCAAATCATTTCCGGTTAATATCTTCAAAATTCTACTCCTGCCATTTGGGCATATTCACGAAACTTGTCTTCGGCATCGCCATAGCGAGCCACTTCACCGACGACTAGAAGCGCCGGGCTTTTAATATTTTCACGCCGTACAAGATCACCAAGATCAGTCAACAGCGTCTGGAGCGCACGAAAATTGTTCCGCGTCCCGTTTTCCAAAACCGCCACTGGAATATCCGGTGAGGCACCATCAGCGATTAATTTTTCGACAATGGATTCGGCATTGGCAACGCCCATATAAATAACCAAGGTCCGGCCTTTCCCGGCGAGGCCCGACCAGTTTTGATCCGACAGGCCTTTGCATTGCCCGGCCACGAACGACACTACGCTGGAGGCATCGCGGTGGGTGAGGGGCATTTTTGCCTGAGCGGCACAACCAAGGGCTGCGCTGATGCCGGGGACGACTTCTACCTGAATGCCTGCTTTTACACAGTCGCTGGATTCTTCACCGCCGCGCCCGAAAATAAAGGGATCGCCGCCTTTTAACCGGACGACTTTATGGCCCTTGCGGGCTTCGGCAATCAGCAGGGCGTTTATCTCTTCTTGCGCCATACTGTGGCGAGAGCGTTGCTTGGCGACGGAAATTTTCTTGGTCGTTGGGGGCGCCATCGCGAGAATATCGGCACTGACGAGACCGTCATGCACAATCACATCGGCTTCGGACAACAGACGCGCGGCGCGCAACGTCAGCAGTTCGGGGTCGCCCGGGCCTGCGCCAACAAGATAGACTATGCCATTGCCGGATACGCTAGGTATTGAAAATGTCTCAAAATTATCCATGAAGCCGATATGGCTGGATCAACACAGATTATCAAAGCAGAAGTTTTTTCAGCAACCTAAGTTATACTATTGACCAGAACCTGAAATATCTATGCGGATTTAGGCAGTTTATTCGTCTTTCAAGCCAACGCCTATAGAGGCCCGGGGTTGTTCTGCTTCCATGGAAGCCACAGGATAGGCGCAATAATCGGCGGCATAATAGGCGCTTGGGCGATGGTTCCCCGACAAGCCAATGCCGCCAAAGGGCGCCGACGACGACGCCCCAACGGTCATTTTGTTCCAATTGACTATACCAGCACGGCTATTTGACCAGAATTGATCATACTGCGTCGGGCTTCCGCCGATAAGCGATGCCGAGAGGCCGTATCGGGTATTATTCGCCTCTGCGATGGCGTCATCGAAGCTCTCGACGCGGATAATCTGCAATATCGGCCCGAATAGTTCAATATCGGGACGTTCTTCCATATTTGTGACATCGATGATCCCGGGAGTAAGGAACGGGCGGTCGTTAATCGGCCGCGCCATATGCTTGATGGGGCGGCCACCGTGGCTCATCAGCGCCAGAAAACTCTCGGTCAAGCCATCGGCGACCTGATTGTCGATTACCGGTCCCATGAAGGGTGCCGGTTTGCTAAATGGTTCGTCGATGATCAAGCGGTCGGCAATCCGTTTCACTTCTTTGACGACGCGATCATAAAGCTCATCTTTGACGATCATCCGGCTTGCGGCAGAACAGCGTTGTCCGGCCGATAGAAAAGCAGACTGCACCACCAAAACGGCGGCGCTATGGATGTCGTCGGTGTCCCAGACAATGATTGGGTTATTGCCGCCCATTTCCAGCGCCAATATTTTATCCGGCCGCGTGGCAAATTGCCGATTGAGCGCAACGCCGGTTTGCGCCGAACCAGTGAATAACAGCCCGTCAATTCCTTCATTGGCGGATAGCTGTTTTCCAGTCTCCGGTCCGCCCTGCAATATATTGACGACGCCGCTGGGAAATCCGGACTTTTCAAAGCAATCAAACAGGAATTGGCCGACGGCAGGAGTTTTTTCAGAAGGCTTGAAAACGACCGTATTGCCCGCAATCAAAGCCGGAACAATATGGCCATTGGGAAGGTGGGCCGGAAAATTATACGGACCAAGAACCGCCAAGACCCCATGTGGTTTATGGCGCAAAGCTGTCCGCATATTCGGTTGGCTGGGCAATTGCCGCTGCGGGGTCCGTTCAGCATAGGCGGTTACCGAAATATCGACTTTGTTTACGACAGATTCAACCTCGGTTCTGGACTCCCACATGGGCTTTCCGGTTTCGCGAGATATAAGTTCGGCTAGCTCATCTGCTTTCCCCCGAACACGATTGGCATAGCGGCGTACAGCCTCAATCCGCTGGGTAACGGGGAGGGCGGCCCATTTGGGCCATGCGTCGCGTGCTTTGGAAACAGCTTCGTCGGCGTTGCCCGTGGGGCCTTTCCATAATATGGCGCCGGTGGCTGGTTCTGTTGAAATAAGTTCCGTCAAAAATCTATCCGATACTCAATGTGCCTAAACAAGCTCTATGCAGTTTTATCTATAGGTCTTCTAACTAGCTGATACAGCATAAAAATACAGTAACTACATCGCTCTTTTTATTCGGTTGGCCCTATATTCAAGTTTACTATTTGTTACATTTTACCTGAGCGCCTTGCCCATATTGCGTATTGCGACCACTTTTCTATTCAGCGGCTGCCAATCATCATCTTTGGCAATAGCATCCCAGATCGCTTCGACTTCATCGATATGCATGGAACAGGGCGTTTCTGACTGCCAATATTCATGGCTGGATGCGCGCGCGCGCGTCCTTTTTTCCATTTCCTGCCTAAATGGCACGAATAGGTCGGATTCATAAATTACGTTGTTTGGAACACTGTCCTTGCCCCAATCGAAAAAAAACTGATCAATCGTTATTGTCTTTTGGGTTAAGGCCTGTTCTGCGGCAACAACGAGCGGTTTATCTTTTTCAAAGCTCTCGCTTTTAATGCCGAGGCGCCAGCAGAAATGCTCCGTGAAAGCTATTCCATAGGATTTGGGGAAGCCTTCCAAAGTGGCCACTAAGGGTTCGCTGTCACAGATTAACCGTAGCGCGCTGGCCAATTGGGCGAGATTCCAGTGCAAAGCTTCGGGCTGCCGAGCAAAACAATATAATCCCTCATGATCGAAATAAGCGGCGGTAAAGCCTTGCTCCCAATAAGGGGTAAAGCGCCACGGGCCATAGTCGAAACTTTCCCCTGTAATATTGATATTGTCAGTATTGAGGACGCCGTGCACAAATCCCGCTGTCATATAGCTGGCGGCAAGTTTTGCAGATTGGGCCGCGACTTTTTGGAACAATTCTATCGCCGGATTATCGGTCGTCGCGCCGCCATAAAAATGGGCGAGACAATAGTCGACCAGCGCGTGCATTAATCCTTGATTTTGTTCCGCGGCAATCCGCTGAAATGTACCAAAGCGAATATGGCTATGGCTGAGCCGAGTCATTACCGCAGAGCGCGTCGGAGAAGGCTCGTCACCGCGGTGCAGTTCTTCGCCTGTTTCTACCAAGGAGAATGTTTTTGACGTTTCCACGCCCAGCGCCTCCAACATTTCAGTCGCCAATATTTCGCGAACGCCTCCTTTCAGCGTCAATTTCCCGTCGCCAGAGCGGCTCCACGGTGTCCGGCCAGACCCTTTAGTGGCAAGGTCCATCAGCCGGTCTTCATGGTCACGCATTTGGGCAAATAGAAACCCGCGCCCGTCACCGATATCGGGATTATAATTACGAAACTGGTGGCCATGGTAACGCAGCGCCAAAGGCGGGTCCAGATTATCGGAAAGTGGTTCGAAACGTCCAAAATGATCGAGCCATTCCTGTTCCGTCAGATCGGATAGACCAATAGTTTGATCCCATCGGTCATTGCGAAACCGCAATATATGGCGTGGAAATTCAGCGGCTTGAACCGGGTCTCCAATTTTTTTGCCCAGTTGCGTAATTCGGGGGTCGGGGCGATAGGGTGCTTTCGCGGGTTCAGCTTGCGGTTTATATGCCATTGTTCAATAGTGGGGATGAATAGCGGACGCGGCAAGGCCGAACCGGAAGGGACGCACAAGATTTATGACCCAAACGCAAGATTATGAAGACCGATATTGGGAATCCGAAGACGGTTTAACGCTGCATTACCGCGACTATCCTGGTAATGATGCTAAAACGCCTATCATCTGTGTCCCCGGTCTGACGCGAAATGCCCGTGATTTCGCGCATCTTGGTGACTGGCTGAAAGGCGACCGCCGTATCATTATGGTCAACTTGCGTGGGCGCGGCGATAGCGATTACGCAAAGGACAGCGCCACCTATAATGTGAAAACTTATGTGAACGACATTGTTACGTTGATGGACGAAATTAAACTACCAAAAGCAGTGTTTATCGGGACTTCACTGGGCGGAGTTGTCACGATGATTATGGCGGCAAGCCATCCCGAAAAAGTCGCTGGCGTCGTGATTAACGATATCGGCCCCGAGATAGATCAGAGCGGATTGGACCGAATTTCGGAAAATGTTGGGCAGGGCCGCAGTTTCGATACATGGGCCCATGCCGCGCGCGACAAAGCGGAAGAGAGCGGTGACATACATCCGGACTATCGTTTGAATGACTGGATAGCCTATGCGAAAAAGCTCTATCGGATGAATAGCTCCGGACGGATTAAACTCGATTATGATATGAAAATATCGGAGCCGTTTGAGCGCAAAGGTGGCAGTAATGTCGTGCTTTGGCGGGCTTTGGAAACGTTGAGCAATGTCCCGACGCTTATATTGCGGGGAGAATCGTCCGACTTGTTTAGTGATGCAACGGCCCGGAAAATGCTTGAAAAACTGAACAAGGCCGAACTGGTTACAGTTCCGCGGGTCGGCCACGCCCCCACTTTGGAAGAGCCTACATCGCTTGACGCAATTGCCGCATTGCTTCAACGCATCGATTGAATATCTAACGATAAGCCTAACGTTTGGCCCAACACTAGAAATAGCCGATATATCTGATGAAACCTTCCAGAATTTTGCATCTGCACAGCACGTTTAATCTAGGCGGCAAAGAGGCGCGCGCCGTTCGGTTGATGAATCATTTCGGTGCGCAGGCTGAACATACGATATTGTCAGCTGAACCCGAAAGCCTATCGGCGCGCGATGCCATTGATGCTAAGATAAAAGTCAGCTTTCCCAAGGATGCGCCGTCGCTTGCGGGTAAACCGTCGTTGAAACGCTATCGCAAACTGATCGACTACTATCGGAACTTTGATTTGATCCTGTCTTATAATTGGGGATCTATGGACGGGGTCATGGCGCGGACATTATTCGACCGCGTTGAGGGATTACCTCCATTGATCCACCATGAAGACGGTTTCAACGAAGACGAGCGCAAACGGTTGAACTGGAAGCGTAATATGTTCCGGAAATTCGCGCTCGGTGGCAGTACCGCTTTGGTCGTGCCGTCGGAGCGCTTGGAAGCTATTGCGAAATCCGTCTGGAAACAACCAGCAGAAAAAGTGCAACGAATACCCAATGGCATTGATGTAAAACGCTTTGATAAAAAGGCGCAACGCGGTGCTCTGCCGGGTTTTAAAAAAGCCAAAGGCGAAGTTGTAGTAGGAACGTTAGCGGGGCTAAGAGCGATCAAAAATCTGCCGCGATTGGTTCGCGCTTGTGCGGCGGCGGGTGACAATGTCCGGTTGGTTATCGTCGGTGAGGGACCGGAAAAAGAAATAATCTTGTCTGAGGCGCAGCGCTGCGGAATGGCGGACCGGTTGTTGATGCCTGGCTTTATAGCAGATCCAGCGCGTTATATCGGCTTATTCGATATATTCGCGCTATCATCAGATAGCGAACAATTCCCGATTTCATTGATTGAAGCTATGGCGGCCGGACTGCCGGTTGTCGCGACAGATGTCGGAGACGTTAAATCTATGGTATGTCAAGCTGGCCAAGGTTTCATTAAGCCTGCAGATGATGAAACACAATTTACCGAAGCGCTGACCACTTTGGTGCAGCATGAACAGTTGCGACAAGATATAGGTGCGCAAAACCGTATGAAGGCGCAGGCGGAATATAATGAAACCAAGATGTTGGCGCGTTACGCTTTGCTTTATGGCCACGCGCTCGGGAGACCGAAATTTGCTTAGGTTTTTCTGATTGAAAATAGTTTGTGATTTTACTCATTTTTTCGCACAAATTTGTCAAGCGCTGTCTATAAGGCGCGCTTGGGGTTTATAGGAGATTATATTGTTCAAAGGGGTTAAACCTATCCAATATGCCGGCCGCGAAGTTTGGCCGTTGATCGAGGGTGGAAAAGGGGTCGCTGCGACCAATCATGCAAGTTCTGGCGCGTGGGCGGCAGCTGGCGGTATCGGAACCGTCTCTGCGGTCAATGCTGACAGCTATGATGATGATGGCAATGTTATCCCGCAAATCTATCACGGCAAGACGCGCGGCGCACGCCATGAAGAGCTGGTGGAATATGCCATTAAAGGCGCTGTCCAGCAAGTGACCAAGGCCTATGAAATTTCCAATGGCAAGGGCGCGGTCAATATCAACGTCTTGTGGGAAATGGGCGGCGCACAGCAAATATTGCACGGCGTTCTGGAACAGACCAAAGGCATGGTAGCTGGCGTAACCTGCGGCGCGGGCATGCCCTATAAACTGTCAGAAATTGCCCAGCAATATGGTGTTAATTATCTCCCGATTATCAGCTCCGCGCGCGCATTTCGTGCCTTATGGAAACGCGCTTATTCCAAAGTGCCTGATCTTCTGGGCGCGGTGGTCTATGAAGATCCGTGGCTCGCTGGCGGGCATAACGGCCTCAGCAATGCGGAAGATCCGCGCAAACCAGAAGATCCCTATCCGCGTGTAAAGGCTCTACGCGACGTCATGCGCGGCGAAGGTATAGCGGACAGTGTGCCGATCATTATGGCTGGCGGTGTCTGGGCGCTAAAGGATTGGGACAATTGGATCGACAATGACGAATTGGGTCAGATTGCTTTCCAATTCGGTACACGCCCGCTGTTGACGCAGGAAAGCCCTATTCCGGAAAGCTGGAAGAACGAGCTGATCAAGATCAAGGAAGGCGATGTGCTGCTGCACAAATTCTCGCCTACCGGTTTCTATTCATCAGCGGTACGAAATGAATTTTTGCGTAGTCTGGAATCCCGTTCCGAACGCCAGATTCCCTATTCAACCGAGAAAGCAGGTGAGCATACCCATCAATTAGATGTTGGTGTGAAAGGCAAGAATTTCTGGGTTACACGTAATGATCTGCTCCGCGCGCGGGGATGGGACGGTCTGGGGTTTACGATGGCACTCAAAACGCCCGACAACACGATTATCTTCTCCACACCCGAAGAAGCCAAGATGATCCGCAAGGATCAGGCGGATTGCATGGGCTGTCTGTCGCATTGCGGATTTTCGGCTTGGAAGGACCATGACAATTTCAGCACGGGCCGGCTCGCTGACCCGCGCAGCTTCTGTATTCAGAAATCCCTGCAGGAAATTGTCCACGGATCACCGATCGAAGAACATCTGATGTTTGCGGGACATGGCGCCTATAATTTTGGCAAAGATCCGTTTTACTCCAATGGTTTTGTGCCAACCGTCAAGCAATTGGTTGATCGCATTCTAACCGGTGAGTGAACGTCCTTTAATGCCGTTAACCTTTTGATATTATTTTCCCGTTACGTTCCGATACAGGTGGGAAAATTTATCAGGAGGGCGGCATGGCGTTGAAGTCAACACGGTATCGCAAAGTAGAGCCAGCGGCATTAAACCGTCGCGCAACGCCGCGTCATACTATGGCAATTTCCAGTGCCTCGTTGAAACGCAACGGTAATAAATCAATTCCGGCCACGTTGCTGGATATTTCGATTTACGGATGCCGGTTTGAAGTGGATGCGGTTTTTAAAGAAGGCGAAAAAGTCACCGTTACGGTTGATGAACATGCGCCGGTCATTGCCACAATGGTTTGGCAGAAGACAAAACAGGTCGGATGTCGCTTTGTCGATGCGCTTGATACAGCAGTTTTGCGATCACTGACTATCTCTGGCTAAATCCCGTATTAGTGATTTAAAACCTCGAAAAGCTAGCGTCCTAATTTATCATAGACCGCTTTTTCTAGCTTAATCCAGGTCCCATGCCCGTTCGCCATGGCTGGCAATATCCAGACCATCGCGCTCGTCATCTTCATTCACCCGCATCGGCAGGACGAAGCTGATACCAAAGGCTAGGATCGCCGTCGCAATTGCAGACCAGATGGCCACCACGCCAACACCGATTAGCTGCGCAACAAACTGGCTACCAAAGGCCATATTCTCCGCATAGCCTATGCCGCCCATGCTCTCGCTAATAAATAGAGCGAGCAGAAGGGATCCGAGCATACCGCCGACACCATGGACCGCGAAAACGTCAAGGCTATCGTCAATTTTGAAACCGTGTTTGACCAGCCCGACGGCGAAGAAACAGACGAAACCCGCTAAGGCACCGATGATGAGGGACGCGCCGGGACCGACGAAACCGGCCGCAGGGGTAATGGTTGCAAGGCCAGCAATAGCGCCGGTTGCAACGCCGACTGCGGTGGATTTGCCAACCTTGATCCGCTCTATCAATATCCACACCAAGGCTGCCATAGAAGCCGCGACATGGGTGTTGATAATCGCTGAAGATGCATCATCCGTAGCGGTTAATGCGGAGCCGCCATTAAACCCGAACCAGCCTACCCATAGCAAGCCAGCACCAGCAACCGTCAGCGCAGGGCTATGTGGCAGCATAAGCGTTTTAGGCCATCCTATGCGTTTGCCCATCATGATCGAGACGACCAGTGCTGAAATACCAGCCGTGGTATGAACCACAATACCGCCCGCAAAATCGAGGACGCCAAGTCCTGAGAGCCAGCCGCCACCCCAAACCCAATGGGTGACGGGCGCGTAGACAACCAGCAACCAGAGTGAACAAAAGGCAATAACCCAGCCGAAGCGGGCACGGTCGACCCATGCTCCGACCATCAGAGCGGGGGTAATGACCGCAAAAGTCATTTGGAACATGGCAAAGGCGGATTCGGGAATGGCAGTACCTTCGCGCACGTTGCCAAGGTTTCCGAACATCCAATTGATGCCGTTACCCAAAAAGCCGTTGGTGACTTGGCCAAAAGCCAGTGTGTAGCCCACTATGACCCATAAAACAGAAGCGACTGCGGCAATCGCCATGCACTGTACGAGCACGGACAGGAAGTTTTTGGAGCGAACAAGACCACCGTAAAATAACGCTAAACCGGGGAGAGTCATGAGAAGGACCAGTGCCGTCGCGGTTAACACCCAAGCTGTATCGCCGGTATTTGCCACATCTGTAGCCGGATCGATAAATTCCTGAGCAGATGCTGGACCCGTTGTGAGAATGGCTGCCAGTCCCCCGACTACAAACTTACTGAGATATTTCATGAAATCCCCTGAAAACAATATTATTTATTATGTTTATGTGCGCACCCGAATCATAATCTGCAATTTTTAGTCTAGAGCGGGGGCGGACTCAACTGCGAAGAACCACATGCGGTTTTGAAGAGCCTTAAGCCCAGCCTTCCAAAACTTGATCAGGTGGTCTGTGTCCGTCGGTCCAAACGCGGATATTCGCGATTACTCGTTCGCCCGATGCTTCACGCCCTTCAAACGTGGCGCTACCCATATGAGGGAGAAGGACAACATTTTTCAGTTTGAGTAGGCGTTTATCAACCGCTGGTTCTTGCGCATATACGTCAAGTCCTGCGCCGCTAATCTTGCCTTGCTGGAGCGCCTCTATCAGCGCGTTTTCATCGATCAGGTCACCGCGCGCGGTGTTGATCAAATAAGTGGAGGGCTTCATCATCGCAATCCGGTCAGCATTGATCAGTTCATGTGTTTCCGGAGTGCGTGGGCAATGGATGGTGATAATATCGCAGGTCTGGATCAGCTCATCCAGATCGGCAACATAGCTGGCGTTAAGTGATTCTTCGACCGCTGGCGGCAATTGACGCCGGTTGTGATAGACGACCGATAAGCCGAAACCCGATGCCCGCCGGGCGACAGCCTGACCAATACGGCCCATGCCTATAATCCCGAGCTTTTTGCCGCCGATACAATGGCCGAGCATGCCAGACGGCTTCCAGCCTTCCCATTGTCCCGAGCGCATGAGTTTCTCGCCCTCTGCCAGCCGCCGGGGGACGGACAGGATCAGCGCCATGGTCATATCGGCGGTATCTTCGGTAAAAACACCTGGCGTATTTGTTACCAGAATTTTGCGTGCTCGTGCGGCAGCGAGATCAATATGGTCGACGCCTGCACCAAAGCTGGCAATGAGTTGCAGGCGCTCCGGCGCTCCGGCAATCATCTCGGCATCTATATGATCGGTCACTGTGGGAACCAGAACATCGCAATCAGCCATTGCTGCAATTAAGTCATCGCGGGTAAAGGCTTTATCAGTTAGATTAGGCACCACATCGAACAGTTCGCGCATCCTGTTGTGGACGACATCGGCCAGTTCGCGAGTTATGATTACACGCGGTTTCGCGGGTCTGGGTTTTTCGGATCGAGGTGTTTCAGCCATAAGGCAATTGCTATGCCTGAATTTTACAACAGGTCAAGCAGGTGGCGCTTGATGCGCGCTTGGTTTTCAGTTTAAGGCTATGAGCCATCGGGGAAATAATAGTTTGAACATGCGTTATTCGGGATTAAGAATTTTATCGACTGTGGGGCTCTTGGTTTCGACCTTGATGGCTGCATCGCCGAGTATTGCGCAACAGCCGCCGCCTTATTGGGCGTCTATAGATGAGCCTGTGGCGCGGATGCGCACCGGCCCCAGTACCGAATACCCGACTATGTGGATTTACAAGAGGGAACGCCTGCCGGTCAAAGTCGTTGAGCGCTATAAGGCATGGCGCAAGGTCGAAGACCCGGACGGAGCACAAGGCTGGATGCATGCCCGGCTTTTGAGCGCAGCTAGAACGGCCTTGGTAATCGGCAAAAAAGGAACGGTGCAGGTTTTGCGATCACGGCCGCGATCAGATGCCAAAACGATATGGCGTGTTGAACCCGGTGTGGTCGGGCGGATTACCGAATGTGAAAATAGTTGGTGCTTGTTCGATGTTACCGGACGGCGCGGCTATATTCATATGGATATGATCTGGGGTGATGAACCCCTGAAATAATCGGGCACGCTCATAGTTGGCTACAAGCCAAGCAAAAAAAGGGACGGAAACTAAAAGTTTCGCGCCCCTTTTTGTTTGTTTGGATAAGGGCTAGTCAACCAATTCAATGGCCACTGCGGTTGCTTCGCCGCCGCCAATACACAGGGCCGCAACACCTTTTTTCAGGCCTTGTTTTTTAAGCGCAGCAATCAAGGTGACCATGATCCGCGCGCCGCTGGCGCCGATAGGATGGCCAAGCGCAGTCGCGCCGCCGTTAACATTCAGTTTTTCGTGCGGAATGCCAATATCCTGCATTGCGAACATAGCGACACATGCAAAGGCTTCGTTGACTTCCCATAGATCAACATCGTCAGCTTCCCAGCCAGCTTTTTCCAGAAGTTTCTGAATGGCAAACACCGGCGCGGTGGTGAATTTTGCAGGCGCATGGGCATGGGCCGCATGGGCGACGATTATCGCTTCAGGTTTCAGGCCTTTGGCTTTGGCCACGCTGGCGCGTGATAAAACCATTGCCGCGGCACCATCGGAAATGGATGACGCGTTCGCAGCCGTGATTGTGCCGTCCTTGGCGAAGGCAGGGCGCAATTGTGGAATTTTTTCGGGGTTGCCTTTCAGAGGCTGCTCATCCTTGTCGACAGTGACGCTGCCTTTACGGGTCTTAACCTCGACAGCGACAATCTCGTCATCAAAAGCATCGCCTTCGACCGCTGCTTTGGCGCGGGCAAGAGATTCGATAGAAAACTCATCCTGTGCTTCCCGAGTTAGCTGATATTCGCCTACAGTTTCCTCGGCGAAGCTACCCATTGCACGGCCTTTTTCATACGCATCTTCAAGCCCGTCCAAGAACATATGGTCCATCGCCTGTGTATGCCCTAATCGTGCGCCGCTCCGCATTTTTGGGAGCAAATAGGGCGCATTGGTCATACTTTCCATCCCGCCGGTGACAATGAAATCGATGGAACCCGCAGCCAGAGCTTCGGCGCCCATTATGGTCGCCTGCATGCCTGAACCGCACATTTTATTAAGCGTGGTCGCTTCGACCGATTGCGGCAAACCGGCCAGAACGGCGGCCTGACGGGCCGGCGCCTGGCCGAGGCCTGCGGAAAGAACATTGCCCATATAGATGCGCTCGACATCTGCGCCATCAATTCCGGCACGTTCGACAGCCGCGCGAACGGCCACTGCGCCCAGATCCGGAGCGCTGACTTCACTCAAAACACCCTGCATTCCGCCCATCGGGGTGCGGGCGTAGGACAATATAACGACAGGATCGGATTGAGACATAAAGCTTACCTTTCAAAAGATATTGGCGCCGTTTGGCAGCATTGATTATCGGCCCTCGACATAGGCGCAGCTTCTAGATTTTTCAATCGCAGGATTGAACATCTCTCGATGTCATGCCAATCGCCTGGTTCATGATTTGCGGGAGCCCGTGTTGCCAACCTTTGTCTATCCTATTGCCGGAATCCTATTCGGACTCATAATCGGCAGTTTTTTGGCGACTATCATCATCCGTTGGCCATTGGGACAATCGGTCGTTTCAGGGCGTTCTCGCTGCGACAGTTGTGAGAAGCAATTGCGCGCCATCGATTTGATACCGGTGATTAGCTATTTGTTGCGATCGGGGAAATGCGCCAATTGTGGTGTGGCAATCAAATCGGATCATCTTATCATAGAGCTAAGCGCGGGGCTGATTGGTGGCTTGGCGTTATTTGTTGCACCGGGCATTGACGGTATGCTTGGCGCAATATTCGGTTGGTTATTGCTCACATTGGCGGCGTTAGATGCTCAGCATCACTGGTTACCGGACCGATTGTCTCTATTGTTAGCTGCGATTGGACTGGCCGCATCTGTCGCAGTGGATGATCCAGATTTTATAAATCGGCTAATAGGCGGCCTTGTCGGTTTTATATCCCTCTTCCTGATCGGTTGGGGCTATCAAAAGCTGCGCGGTCGAGAGGGCTTGGGCGGCGGCGATCCGAAATTATTCGCAGCTATCGGATGCTGGTTGGGATGGCCTGCACTGCCGCTCGTAATTTTGGGGGCAGCACTTATCGGTATATTGTCGGCGATGACAATGCAGATAAGAGGGCAGGCGATAAGCGCAGATAGCGCCTTACCGCTTGGCAGCTTCATGGCGATAACAGCCTTTCCGCTTTGGATCGCCCAGATAATGATCGGTGGAAATCTTCTCTAAAAGAAAACCGGTAAACAGAGGGTTGCCAGCAAAAATTTACTCGGCTAACAGGGCGTCGATTTTGCACATGCCAGTCTGCGGCAAAGCAAATCGGCCCCTGTGGTGGAATTGGTAGACGCGCTGCACTCAAAATGCAGTTCCGCAAGGAGTGCCCGTTCGAGTCGGGCCAGGGGCACCAACACAGATATTTGGTTACATTTGTTGCTATATTGCAACGATTTGGATGGCTTCGCCATAATAATATACTTATTGGGCTGAGAAGCTTGAGAAGCGGCAGACTCTTGACGTATTTCTAACGATACTGAGTTTAGTAAAGAGGGCGACTTTAGTTTGATCCGTCCCGCAAGTGAGTTTTTAGGAGTATATAATGAGAGTAACCAAATTTTTGACCGCAACTGCTATCGGCGGTTTGATATCTGCTGTTCCTGCTTACGCACAGGATTTGCAGGAAGAAGAGGTTTTTGATGACAATGTCATCATCGTGACCGCCACCAAACGCGAACAAACATTACAAGAAATTCCTGTAGCTGTGACGGTGACTAGCGCGGAAGATATTGCGAAAGCACAGATCCGCGATTTGAACGATCTCCAAACTATTGCTCCGACTTTTCGCGTTAACCAGCAGCGAAGCTCCGCCGATACCAACTTCATCATTCGCGGATTTGGTAATGGTGCAAACAACGCGGGCATCGAACCTTCCGTTGGCGTATTCATTGATGGGGTTTATCGGTCACGTTCTGCTGCGCAAATTGGCGACCTACCAAATCTTCAGCGCGTTGAAGTTTTACGCGGTCCCCAATCTACCCTGTTTGGCAAGAACGCGTCGGCCGGTGTGATCAGCATTGTAACGCAGAAACCGCAATTTGATTTCGGCGGCTCTGCAGAACTCGGCTACGGCAATTATAACGCAATCATTGCGAAGGCCAGTGTAACCGGGCCGATTAGCAATAATATCGCATTCAGCCTATCGGGCAATATCAACAAGCGTGATGGTTATGCGCGGGACTTAAACCTGAACTCAGACGTCAACGAACGCAACCGTTACGGTTTTCGCGGGCAATTGCTTATTGAACCATCTGATGATCTGTCCGTCCGCTTGATCGCTGATTATGATCATATTGACGAAGATTGTTGTGTCGCAGGCAACCTTATCAATGGACCAACCGGAGCAATCGTAAATGCATTGGCCGGCGGCATTGGCATTGATGCAGAAAACCCTTTCTCTTATGATGTTTACACCAACATTCCTTCCGAAAACCGGATTAAAAACTACGGTGGATCAGCGCAGATTGATTATGATCTGGGTGCGATCGGCCTGACGTCGATCACTGCCTATCGCGGCGTCGATTCCTTCAACAACCAGGATTCTGACTTCACCGGCGCCGATTTGATCAGCCAGAATATTAACGAAACTGAAATCCGGACGTTCACGCAGGAATTGCGCGTTGCATCCGATTTTGAAGGCCCAATCAATTTTCTATTGGGCGGTTATTATTTCAACGAAAATATCGATATAGCAAACGACATCGAATTCGGTGACGATTTCCGTGCCTACGGTAACGCATTAATAGATGATGCAACCGGCGGAGCATTGAACTTTAATACTTTGGAAGGGGCACTTGGTGGCAGTGATTTTGCGGCAGGTCTGGCGGCTTCTCCGGCTGTTTATGCCAATCGCTTCTTCGCAAGCGGCACAGGCTATGATGAAGCCTATACTTTCAAGAACGAAGCCTTTTCGTTCTTCGGTACAGTGGATTTTGAAATTACCGATGGCTTGGTTCTCACCGGTGGTTTGAACTATACTAATGACAGTAAAAAATTCTCAAACAATATTCTTGCAACCGAGGCATTTGCGGCAATTGATTTTGATGCGCCGCAATATGCTGCATTCCGTGAGCAATTGTTGCTGGGTGCGGGCGTTGATGCTGGCACGGCTGCATTCCTCTCGGTCAACCCGAATTATGACCAGACAATGGGTGTCGGGCCTGATCGGATATTGTCCAATCCACTGGGCAATTGTGAAGCAAATTCTGGGCCAAGAGGCCTATGTGATCTCCAATTTCAGCCGCCGTTGGTCAATCTGCCAAACTCGGTTGAAAATGGCCGTACGAAGGACAACAAGTTAACATACACAGCACGTTTGGCTTATGAAGTAGCGCCAAGCCTGAATGTCTACGCAAGCTACGCAACCGGCTTTAAGGCAAGCTCGATCAACCTGTCGCGAGACAGTCGTCCATTCGCAGCTGATGCTACTGCCTTGGGTGCAGCTGGATTGTTGCAGCCAAACCAGACATTTGGTTCACGCTTTGCTGGGCCGGAGAATGCGACGGTCTATGAAGTTGGTATAAAGGGGCAGTGGGATGTCGCAGCGTTTAACCTGACGTTATTCACCCAGTCCATCAAAGGCTTCCAATCGAATGTTTTTAATGGGACGGGTTTCGAACTGGCCAACGCGGGCAAGCAAACCACAAAGGGTATCGAGTTCGACGGTAACGTCACGCCAATTGACGGTCTGAAATTCAGTGTCGCGATGGTTTATCTCGATCCCGTCTATGATAGTTTCGTGAACAGCATTAATGGTGATATTTCGGGAACAACCCCATCGACCATTCCGGCATTGTCTACAACATTGGGCGTTGACTATGATATTGTCCTTAGCGACGTTCTGGGCCTGAACCTTCGTGCTGATTATCACTATGAATCAAAGGTTAACCTTTTCGATGACAATCCAGCTGATCCAACAGCAATTAATTTTACCCGTGAGGTTAATGCGCTGAACGCTTCGGCAACAATGTCATATAATGAAAATATGAAGTTCACGATTTGGGGCCGTAACCTGACCGGTGCAGACTATCTGACGACGGCATTCCCTGCGGTTGGCCAGGAGGGAAGTTTCTCCGGCTATCCAAACCAACCGCGGACTTATGGTGTGTCGGCACGCTATAAATTCTAGTTGAAACTCGCTTCGATTAAATTAGAGCCCCGCCGAGAAACTGGCGGGGCTTTTTTCAAATTTGCATCAAGTTTTGGGACAAAGATGCAAAAATGTAACTATAAGATGCATTTTTTTAATTTCAGTATAGACTTGTTTGATGAATTAGTTGAAGATTGGTTGGCTTGGGGGTGAGCAAAGAGCGTCGCTCTCTAGAAAAACGTTTCGGGATTGGGAGAGAATGATGCGTAAATCGTTACTATTAGCCGCCACAGCTATATCCGCAGTGGCTTCACCAGCATGGGCGCAAGTTGATGAGATGGTCGATGACAATGTCATCATCGTGACCGCACAGCGTCAGGCACAAAGTCTCCAAGAAGTACCGATCGCCGTTTCCGCCTTTGATTCAAAAGCATTGGAAGCGCAGCAGATTGAGAATTCCAGTGATCTTCAATTAACGCTTCCGAACGTTACATTTACTAAAACTAACTTCACGACGTCCAGTTTTACCATCCGCGGAATCGGTGATTTGTGTACAGGCGTGACGTGAGATTCGGCTACCGCGATTCATCTCAATGAGTCTCCGCTGTTCCAAACGCGGCTTTTTGAAACAGAATTCTATGACCTCGAGCGCATCGAAGTTTTGCGTGGTCCGCAGGGCACCTTATTTGGCCGCAGCGCAACATCTGGAGTGGTTAATGTCGTTACCGGAAAACCAAAAATTGATCAATTTGAAGGCGCGCTTGACGGTGAATATGGGAATTATCAATCCTTTAAACTAAAAGGCATGTTGAACTTACCCATAGGTGATACGCTCGCAGCAAGATTTGCTGGCGTGTATATTAATCGCGATGGCTTCACAAAAAATCTCTTTGATAATAGCAGTATAGATGGTCGCGACCTTTATTCTGTTCGGGGTTCACTCCGTTGGGAACCCGGGGCAGATACGACGGTCGATTTAATGGCTTCCTATTTCCGCGAAGACGACGACCGGCTGCGTATCCAGAAGCAATTATGTCAGACTGATCCGACCGGCGTGTTGGGTTGTCTGAACAACCGTTTGGATGCTTCCCCGGTTAATGCGAATGCTTCACTGGCGGCAATTTTTGCTTCTACAGAGTTATTGGCAATCGCAGGTATTCCGACAGATTTCGCACTCGGAAGTCTGGAAAATGATCCCAATATTTACGCGAACTCGGTCACTCCCAGTGATCCTCGCGTTGTTAACACAGCCTTCACGCCCGAATATTTTACCAGTGAATTGATATTCCAAGGCAAGATTGAACATGACTTTGGACCGATTAGCGCCCAGATTTCGGGAACTTATCAGGAAACAAAAGTTGACTCTCGGCAGGATTATAACCTGAATGTAGGCGATAAATCTCTGTATAATAGTGGGTTGGGAGCTTTGGCAGCGGCTGGTGCCGGCTTGATCCCCGGCCTTCCAGCAGCTTATTTTTCCGCTGCGGCCAATGCCCTAAACCCAGGAGGACCAGCAGGCGGCGTATATTGTACATCCGATACAGATCCAACAGGGCTTGGCGCGTTCGGCGGCAATGCCATTTGTGGCAGCGAACCTCTTCAATTTGATCGTTCTATCCAAAAAGGATCCGCATGGTCGACCGAAGCTATTATTAGCAGCGATTTGGAAGGCAGTTTTAACTTCTTGCTTGGTGGCATCTATGCAGAGTCCGAGGTTTCAGAAAATAGCTATTATGTAAACGCCTTTGGCCTCGATTATTCGTCAGCTATATTAGGGTCGTTCGGATCTTTGGTAGGAGGATTGGCGCCATCCCATCAAGGACAGTCTTTTTTCCGCAATAATACCGACGATTTTAAGTTAAAATCTTACGGTCTTTTTGGTGAAGCTTATTTTGATGTGAGTGATCGACTGAAATTTACGGTTGGTGTGCGTTATAATAATGACAAAAAATCTGTCCGGGCACGGTCTGGGTTGCTCAATAGCGGCTTCTTTATCCCCTATAGTCAAACGGGGGATATATACGATACGCCACTTGGTGCATCGTTCGATGGAGATTTGTCTACGGCTTGTACGGCTACCTCACCAGTCGGGGCCGTTGGTTCTGTTGCCGGTTGCGATGCATTTCAAAGCCGTAGCGTCGCTTTTGACAAGATTACGGGCAGGGCAGTTGTCGATTATAAGATTTCGGATGATAGCTTGCTCTATGTATCTTATTCGCGCGGTTATAAATCAGGCGGTATCAATCCACCTTTACAGCCGATTTTTACCGTCAACGAATCCTTCCGTCCAGAGCAAGTCGACGCATTTGAAGTCGGCCTGAAAAATTCATTCGCTGACGGGGCTTTGCAGCTTAATCTGACAGGTTTTTACTATAAATATAAAGACTTGCAGCTGAGTCGTATTGTAGCAAGAACGTCGGTTAATGATAATGTTGGGGCAGATATTTACGGTTTCGAAGCAGAGGCTATTGTTCGGCCTGATCCAGATTGGGTTATTAATATGGGCTTCAGCTATTTGAAGACCAAAGTGTCGGAAGATAAGTTCCTGTCTAATCCAAGAGACCCGGGCGGTGGACGGAGCGATGCCGTGATCATCAAAGATCTGCAAAACGCCTCAAATTGTGCTGTTGTTCCTACGGTCGCGGGTAACGTTGCCGGTGTGAACGGCTTTGTCGGAGCGGTAAATGCTGGCCTTGGTTTGAACGCACCTCAAGCATTCCCATCTGATAGCGGGATTGCATCAACAGGGGCCTATGGCATCTGTGCAGTCCTTGCCGGACAAATAGCCGCTGGCGGGCTTCCATACGAGGTTCTGGGTTCCGGTGTGCCGGTTAATATCAACGGCAACGAGCTACCTCAGGCACCCAACGTCAAGTTTTCGATTGGTGCCCAATATACCGCCAATTTCGACAATGGCATGAGCTTGGTTCCACGGATTGATTTGGCCTACACTGGAAATAGCTATGGCAGCATTTTTAACGGTAATCCGGATCGCATCGAAGGGTTTACGCAAGCCAATGCGCAAATTCAGCTTAATGGACCCGATGACCGTTGGTATGTTCGCGGGTTTGTTCAAAACCTGTTCGATAGCAACAGTATTACGGGCCAATATGTGACCGATGCCTCATCTGGACTATATACGAATATCTTTACGTTGGATCCACGCCGTTACGGTATTGGCGCTGGTATGAAATTCTAACAGAATCGTCACGGAAGAAAGGCCCTGCCGTGGAAACCGGTGGGGCCTTTTTTTGGAAAGGAGAGAATGCGTTCTCCCTTAAAAAAGGGGAGCCCCAAATCCCTATCGGATAGACCGGGACGATAGTGGGGGTGGTGCCGAATATCCGACTAGGCCCTCTCTGAAATAAACCCTTGATTTTCAACAAATAATAACTCTACTTCAGGTGGGCTTGTACCGCCTTTTTGTACCCTTTTCAATACAGAACCTTAGGCGGGAAGTGCATTTGGTTAAAACACTGGAATGAAGGAAGCTGCAAATATGTTAAAGTTAGAAGATGGATATGCGGAGAACATGGGTGACACTTTGGCCATCATTCAAAAAGACAACGGAGGAAGCCAGCACAGCGTGATAATTACTTGGGGTGACCTTGAGGCCCTAATGGGATTGAAAGGCGCAGAGACGGCTAATGGGGAGGCCCTATAGCCGATTGGCTGATACGTTAACAACACGAGAGGATAGTTATGGAAAGACCGGCGTTTTACCTTTGGTCCCTATCAGATGCTTGGGGGTGGTTTGTGAACTTGCCAGTCGTGGGGGCCATCGCCATCGCTATGGTAGTGCTCACACTTTGGCTGGTTATTGGTGGAGCAATAGAGATGCGGAACTACAGATAGAAAAAATACCCCCACAAGACGGTTAAGTCTTGCAGGGGTGTTAAGGGGCCTGTGAACTGAAAAAGAGGTCCCTTTAGTCTTTGTAGCAGCTATTCGGTTTGGATGGGATCACCATCAGCGCCGCCTAATTGCGTGGCTGAGAGACGGCTTACTTGGACGCCTGCCTTATTCAGGAGGGCACTAAACTTACGGTCGTGAGCGGCTCGTTGTTGAATTGCCTCAAAGGCCGCTTTGATGTTATCCGGCTTAGTTTCGGTCAATATTTCAGCTATGGAATCTTGTACATCCTGTTTGAATTTGAACGATCCTTTGGCGGTACCACGGAATAAGACGCCGCCCACGGCTGATGCAATATTACCAAACAACAGATCGCGTCCAGTCTGGGTTATGCCTGCCATGAGGTTCTCATCGAGACTTTCGCGGGCATTTGTCTTACTGTTCAGAAAGGCCTCACTAAAGGTTTTGAAGCCTTGGTCTTCCGCTTCTAAACGGTCATCCAGACGGCCCATTGATCCGGGCTTTCCTGTCAGGTTCTCAATAGCGTCCACTTTGACGACATCGCCGGGAGAAGCTGCGGAACCTGCACCGGATAATCCGACTTTGTTGCGGGTGTTTTGCGCTACGTTCGCTGTAGGCTTTTGACCCGCCGCAACCGCATTATCCGCAAGGGACGTTCTGGCACCTGTTATCCATGCCTCTTGGGCGTGTTCAGGCATAGCTCGTGTGGATGCTGCGATCTCGTGACCCGACATCTTCCCTACGTTCTGGCCTTGCTCCAATGCATCGCGTATCGCCATTTCATCGGCATATTTCGACTTCGCGGTGTCAAACAGTGGAGAACCTTTTCGGGCCTCTTCATCAAGACCTGAAGCCATGCCGCTGGCACGGAAGTTTGAACTGTCCAGCTCCGGGCGTCCCGTTAAGGGGTTCCGAGGGATATCCATCCGTATTTTCTTGATGATCATATCGATTGCCTCAAGAGAGGGTGTTTCACCAAAATCAACGGAGCCATCAGGACGTTGGATAAATCCGAAGTCTTTAGGGTTCCCGCCGTAGTCTCGGATTTCCTTAAAGGCCTTGGCTGCTTCCTGTTTGAAAGCGGGGGTCTTCATGATTTCCTGCATTTCCGTGGAAACCGTCATGCCCTCATTATATGCCTGCCGGTAGTTAGGAGCTGCCTCTGCCGATGCTCGGTACCGGATATCATCGACCGCCTTAATGGGATCAACTGCCGGACCTAATTCAGATTGGACATGGTCACGGATACGCTGGCCCTGTTTGGCTTGGCGTTCCCCTAAGGCCGCTCGGGCCTTGGTTGTCATAGCTCCACGGCCCTGAAGGGACCAGCTGGTTATGCGCCGTAGCTGTTCGCTAAGATCGGCAGGCATCGCAGGGATACCCATAAGGTCCCGCTTGGCTATCTCATCGGTTACGGTTTCGGCTGTCAGTGGTACTGATCCCGTACCCATTCCTGTAGCTATCGTGCCGTTGCCCATTTCATCAGCGATGATACGCTGTGCTTGCTGTTGTGCTGCGGGTCTATCGGGGGCGCGGTTCGCCATCTTGTTAAAGACGTTTCCTACGGAGGAGACGGCTTGGTCCACTCCGGGGATGTTCTGCCTAGCAAATGTTCCTGTGGCCATGCCTCCACGGAGGAGGGGAGCCAATACCGCACCACCAACGGCACCGCCTATGGCACCACCGGCTGCGTTTTGTAGGCGACCATCGCCGCTTTCATTCAGTGCGCCCCCAATGCCCCCATAGAGGGCACCATTAGCTGAGGCGTTAAGTGCTGCGTTGGGGAGGGAGGCCGCTGCTTTAGAGGAAAGCGCCCCTACTTTAACCGGCCTAATATCCGCCAAGGCCGCGAGAGCGACTATTAAACAAGATCGTCTGAGGTCCCCTACGCTCCATACTGTACCCCCATTCCTTAGCCGCCGCTTCAATGTACAGCTCAGTAGAACCGGGTGTCAGGCCCAACTCGCGGTCGGTGTCATGGAAGCGAATCAGGCCGGTGTTGAGTCCGGAAGGCCGACTACCCATCCACGCTTGAATGGCACTAGTACAATCATGAGGGTCTGACAATAAACCGCTCGCGTTAACCTCTTCCTCAGCATTGGCGGGTGGAAGTGGTTCAAAATGACCTAGTTTTCTGGCTGATCGTAGTATGCGCTGACACGCGGGTCCGAGTGCAGCAGCCAAATTTTGGTCTTCCCTTTCTGCATCAAATTCTGCGGGTGTTATGCCCAGCAAATCAGTTGGCAAATGAAGGTCTTCTATACCGCGAGGTACCAACATATAACATCTATCACGCCCGAGCCGACCTATAAAAAGCCCAAGCTCAAAAATGACATTGTCCCTAACCGTCAACACTTCTGAATTCCGCATTTTCGTTACATCGTTCGGTGACAAAACAAAAAGGCCAAAATCAGCCTCGTTCAGTACATCGATCAGGGATTCCATTGTAGACCTTGAAAGCTGGAAAACTCCCTGTGTCCAAACGGTAACCTGAAGGTCTCTTTCCAGCCCTTCTTGAGCTGCATAGGCCAAGTCAAGGCTCTCACCGGCTGAACCAATAAATAGATTTGGCTTTTTCACTGCCGCGAATCCAAGAACATTTCGATGTTGCAGTATTTCAAATCAAACTTCCTTATTGTAGTCGCAAGTAGGCACCTCACTTGTAGCAGCCCCATTTGTCAAGCTTCCGCGTTTCATTGGGATCAATGAATGACGGCAAACGGTGCACGGGTATATTTAATAATTATTTCGCTTGATCGTTATTTGCCCAGCGCAGCACTTTGCTCCAGTCGGGACCCTCGGGGTCCACCACGTGTATATACTCACCTAGCGCCGTCCAATCTCCGTAGAAACGCTGTGCGTTACCGCCGCTATCTGTGTGGCCCATGATGTACTCTCGGGCTTCTCTGGGAACTTTAGCGTTGAGCGCTGCAGTCTGCCAAACATGGCGAAACCCCTTAGACGGCTGGCGGGTAACTCCGGTTGGCAGGATACCCATCTCTCGCAAGTATTCTCCCCACCAAACACCGTAGCTAGCATGGAGATCATTGCCAGCGGCGGACTTAGGGTTTAGCCTCGGGAACATCGCAACCTCTCCTGAAGCATTGAGGTGGTCGATATATTCAATGAATTTGAGGTCCAACAAGCGTGAGGGGACCGGGAAGGTACGTTTTCCGCTCTCAGTCCTTGCAGTTTTTAAGGTCTTAGGCCCTATTGCGGGATGCTCGCCTTCATCAGTAAATTTTATCAACCACACACCATCCGTTTGCCAAACATTGCCGGTCAGTAGCTGAGCAACTTCAGTGGGCCGCGCTCCGGTCGTGAGCATCAGGAGAGGGAGCCAGTAGCTGGCCTCACCCTTTCCGCCGTCAGGCCTTTCACCAGCCGTGAATATGGGTAGCGAGAATATAGCCCTCAATTCAGAAGCGCTGAAACCCTTGACCATTCTTGAGGCTGCGTTGCGTTGAAACTTGTGGCCCCTAAAGGGGTTGGACTGCCCCTCCACCATTCCGCCAGCCGCTGCAATAGCATCCCACCTACCTGCTAGATACACCGAACGGCCCTTAAGGGTTTGAGGCATCAGAAACGGGATATCAGTGCGGCCCTCATAGATTTCGACCAATTCCCTAAGCGGGGTCTGGCGGTGTTCTTTTGGGAGCCGGGAAGGCCGCTTGGCTAACAATTCAAGCCACTCGTTGACCATTGCGCGGGTAATTTCGGCAGGTACAGGCTTCCCGAACGCTTCCCGAAAGAACCTGAGGGACGTTTTGATTTCAGTTCGTGTATATTCAGAAACGCGAACATGAGCCAAATCCATCGTCTCTAAGGCCAAAGCCTCAAAGCTCTTGCTTGCTATCGTGCCGGACGTTTGCGGAACATTGAGGCGCGGCGAGGGAGGGAGTTCCTTTTGCTGGTTCTGCTTGCCTACGCGGATTGCTTCGCAGACGACAATAGCGGCTTCATTGAGCGATGCGCAGAGCCGATTGAATCGGTCAGTATTGTGAGGGTCCAGTATAAGGCCTTGCGCTATTACAAGGGCGGTTGCGTCCTTAGTCCAAAACGGCACGATTGCTTCCAGATCACCATCGGCATTCCAGTGACGGAAATCATCAAGCAAGTAGTCTACACCCTCATCCTGCCGGTCCTTGGCTTCCCCGCGCTGCCAGCGGATTTCATCGGCTTTTGTCCGCCATGCGCTTTCAAATTTGGCTGTAAGATAAATAATCATCGGCTCATCAAGGGTATCGTAGGTTCCTGTCTGGACCTTGCGGGCCAACGCCACCAGCCGCTCATATTCATCATGAGCCTCTTTGTATCGCGCCAGAGCGCCGGGGGCATCAATAGCGGTTGCCTTCAAGGACCGCTTGAGGTGCTGTGGCTGACTAGGAATGTACTGGCGCAAGGCGGCTGGGAACAGCCTGCGGTAATATAGAAGCCCAGCTTGGGGGTTTTTCTGGATATATTTCAAAATAATTCCCACCGATTTTGTACCCTTCTATGTACCCTCAAAGTTGAGGATAAGTTAAGCAAATCAATGGTTTGTTAGTTTTTTGCGCCTTGCAGGGAAGGCTGGTGCCGAATATCCGACTCGAACGGATGACCTACCGCTTACAAGGCGGTTGCTCTACCAGCTGAGCTAATTCGGCGCTGGTTTGGTGGCGATAGCCAATACCGAGCGCTCTTTGCTTCAAAAAACTCCAAAGGTCCAGCCCTCTTTTTTCGCTATTTCATTCGTTAGCTTTGGCGGGTGCCACAATCTTTCATCCGCGCTGGCATGCTTCATCCACGCGGCGGTAATTAAAGCATCTGTGCTGTGATCATCATAGTGCCGTAATTTTGCTGGGAGAGCGGTGTCCAAAGCCTCTAAGGCCATTTCCAGACCGGCGCGATCACGTATCTTGCTTCTGCCTTTCGGCAATCCGGCAGCGAGGGCGGCTATCGTGGTATAAATCTCTACGATCATTGGCCCGCGGTCTGGAACCGGGTCAAAAGGCCAAACCGGAATCGCACCGTTTAACTGATGCAGCATCCGCATGCCGGTAAGGCTGGATTTACCGACTTGTGCGGCTCCAACCAGATTGAAACAACTGGCGCTATTGGCCTGACCGGTTTCGCGTTGATGCTGTTCCACGACACGTAACCGTCCCGCTCCACCTGCAAATAAGTCCCCGACATAGTCGCGGCTGTGACGGAAATGGCGTCGGGCCTGAGCATGGTCGAGGAAAGATAGGATATTGAGATAAGGATCCGCCGCAGATAATCGTTCCACCAGTTGCCAAAGGTCGGTTGCATGGGATGGACTGTCATCCCATGCCGGAAAATAGCATCCTCTGTCATAATATGGCAGCGCCATGGACAGATCAAAGCCGATTAGCATGTCTTGCTGTTCTGCAGCTATCCTTAGCAGCCAGTCGCGAATATCTTCGCGGGACCATCGTGGATCGGGGGACAGGAGGGCTGGCGGTCCTTCCGGTCCGATAGTCGCAACCGCTATGCCATTGGGCCGCTCAATCTTCGCGCCGGACCAGTCAATGCAGGTAAATTGGGTAAAACGGCGCATGAATGATTTGTAACTCAAGATGTGCGGGAAATAAATAGGACACAAAAAAGGGCGAGCCCAATGGACCCGCCCTCAATCTATTCGCTGTCTATCTGACTATTATTTGGCAGCTGGTTTGCGGGCCGCTGGCTTACGAACGGCAGGCTTGCGTGCAGCAGGTTTAGCTATAGGCGCTTTCGGTGGATTGGCATGCAAGTCTTCCAAGACTTTACCCGCCACATTCCGTCCACCCCAACCAAAGGCGAGAGCAGCAGCTGCTGCGCCGCCAATGACAAGTGCCATGAATGCCATTTCAACAATTTCTTCACCCACGCCCATGAACTGAAGGCCCATGAAGGTGAACAAAACGATTGCAGCATAGCGAACGATGGTCGCCGCCATTGGGCTTTCACCTGTTCCGCTGATGACGCGTGCCAGGAGGTTCGCAATCAGGAAGCCAACTCCGATAACGACGCCGCCAAAGATGACCCGGCCACCAAGTTCAAGAATTTGATCAAGAATGACGGTGAGGTCTGCAAAGCCCAACATGCGCGTTGCCGCGATGGCAAAGAACAACATGATGGCGATTTGCGCGACACGAGCCAAAATGGTCGTGAGCGATGTTCCGGTTGGCAAAATATCCATGGCCGCAACCGATTGATCAACACCCAGACCTGGCAGGACTTCCTTGATGATCTGAACCACGAATTTGCTGATCAGATAGCCGATGCCAAGAATGATCGCCGCACCGATAATATTAGGAATTGCAGCCAATATCATGCGCAGCATATCGCTGGCAGGACCGGAGACTGATTCAAGTTCCAACGCTTCGAGCGATAGGATTGCAATCGGAATGATGATCAGAACATAGACAATCGTGCCCAATGTTTTGCTGATCTGAGTGTTGCCGGTAACGGTATCGACGCCGCCGCGATTAGCCCATTTGTCGAAATCGACGGTTTGCAGTGCTGTAACGAGAAGGTCCCGGACAATGCGTGCCACGACCAAGCCGATGAAGAATATTATCGCCGCACCTAATAGGTTCGGGATGAATTCCATGACACTGTTCAGTAATGTCTGAATAGGAGCATCTACGCCGCCAAGGCCCAGCACACGAAGTATGATGAGCAGGCCGAATAGCCAAATAAGCAAAGAGACGATCTTGCCGAGGGATTCTCCAACCGAGGTACCGGAGGAAGTGTCCCGCTGTAGGAAGGAGACATTATCAACAAGCTTGGCAAAGGCCCATTTTGCGGCTTTAGCCAAACCCCAAGTAACGAGGAGAGCGACAAGCGCGAGGCCCAACTTCTCTCCTAATTCTATCATGAGCTCAGTATCGAGCGCATAATTGCCAATTCTCAGTCCATCCATTATTGCTTCCCCTTTGTGTTATTAAAATCACTAAGGGAACTCTAGCACGTTATCCGTTTGAAATACAGTCAAGATTATTTGGGTGCCGCGACTGGAGGGTAATTATATGTAACCTTCTTCAGATTTTCATGGTGATGACTGCCCGCCCGATAACGGCGCGTTGCTCAAGTAAACGCAGCGCATCGGCTGCATCGTTCAACGCAAAGCTGTGCGATATATGAGGGCGCATTATACCCTGATCAGCCAGTAAGTGGAGGGCCTGTTCACTGCGTCTCGCCAGCTCCGGATCGCGTCTTGCACTCTCGCCGGCACGTAGTCCGATCAGGCTATATCCCTTTATCAGGGCATGATTGGCCGGAAAGGAGGGGATCTCGCCACTCGCAAAGCCCACGATCAAATAGCGACCACCCCATCCGATGGAACGGGTTGCCTTTATCGCGAGATCGCCGCCAACAGGATCAAATACCACATCAACGCCTTTGCCGCCGGTTAGGTCTTTTACTTTGGCTGTCAGATCAGGGTCAGCAGGATCGAGGCAATGGTCTGCCCCAGCATTCAAGATCGCTTTGCGCTTTTCTTCATGGGAACCTGTGCCAATTACCAGCGCGCCTTTATGCTTGGCGAGTTTGACCGCTGCCATGCCAACACCGCCGCTCGCTCCAAGGATGAGAATGCTCTCTCCTTCGAGCAAAGCGGCTTTGTCATTTAGCGCGTGCCAAGCGGTAATCGCGGCACCGTGCCAGCAAGCTCCTTCACTAAAAGTCAGAGCAGCGGATAAGGGCCGGACCGCTGTGTCGGGCAGGACAATCTGTTCGGCAAAGCCATTGCCCTTGCTCCCGCCCATGACGCGGTCGCCTATCACGTATTCGGTCACTCCGCTCCCGAACTCAATGACTTCGCCTGCCACTTCCAGTCCGGGAATGAACGGCGGGTCGGGACGGAATTGATATTTCCCGTAAGTCATCAGCAAGTCAGGAAAGTTGAGGCCTGCTGCTTTTACGGCAACACGGACTTCTCCTGCTTGCAACGGCACGGTTTCCCGGTTTTCGATACGGATGGAATCGGGGCCGGTTAATGCGGTGCAGATGGCGGCGCGGTATGTGTTGGTCATGAACTGATAACTTCAGCGGTCAATTTCATGTTTCAATTTGTCCCAATAAGCTAATCGTTCCCGAATTTTCCGTTCAAAACCGCGATCAACCGGTTCATAGAATTGCGCTGGTTCCATTTCTGCGGGCCAATAATTGTCGCCCGAAAAACCGTCGTCACTTTCATGGTCATAGCTATAGTCTTTGCCATAACCGATATCTTTCATCAGTTTGGTTGGCGCATTCAGGATATTTTGCGGCGGCATCAGCGACCCCGTTTGCTTGGCCGATTTCCAAGCAGCTTTCTGTGCCTTATAAACAGCGTTGGACTTGGGGGCAGTGGCGCAATAGAGGCAGGCTTGGGCTATGGCGAGCTCGCCTTCCGGGCTACCCAGAAAATCATAGGCATCCTTTGCGGCGAGTGCCTGAACCAAGGCTTGCGGGTCAGCAATGCCAATATCTTCGCTCGCAAAACGGACGATACGACGCAGCACGTAAAGTGGCTCTTCTCCAGCAACAAGCATCCGCGCCAGATAATAAAGCGCGGCTTGAGGGTCCGAACCGCGCAGCGACTTATGCAATGCGGAAATTAGGTTATAATGGCCCTCGCGATCTTTGTCATAGACGGCCATGCGCCGGTGCAGCAGCTTCGCGAGGGCTGCGGGATCAAGTGGTTCAGGGATGTCGAGCGAAAACAGTGTTTCCGCCTGATTGAGCAGGAAGCGCCCGTCGCCATCGGCGCTGGCGATCAACGCTTCGCGGGCGCCATCTGTTATGGGCAGATCGCTTCCAGTCAATTCCTCCGCTTTAGTCAGCAATTGCCCTAATGCCGGGCTGTCGAGCCGGTTGAGGATCAAGACCTGCGTCCGGCTGAGCAGGGCGGCATTAAGCTCAAATGACGGGTTCTCGGTTGTTGCGCCGACCAATATTACTGTGCCTTTTTCCACATAGGGTAAAAAACTGTCCTGTTGAGAACGATTGAAGCGATGAATCTCATCGACGAATAATAGGGTTTGCTTTCCGATCCGTTGGCGTTGCTCGGCCTCCGCAAAGACTTTTTTTAGGTCTGCCACGCCCGAAAACACTGCCGATATGGCAGTGAAATATAAATCAGTTTCATTGGCAAGCAATCGCGCCAAGCTGGTTTTTCCGGTCCCCGGCGGTCCCCAGAATATGATCGAGGAAAGTCTCCCCGCTACTATCATGCGTTTAAGAGCACCGTCTTCCCCAACCAGATGGTCTTGGCCGACTACATCGCCTAGATTTTTGGGCCGGAGTTGTTCGGCTAGCGGCGCGTTGGCAGGAAGCTGCTCGTTTGCCTGCTGGGAAGCGTCATTCGTAAAAAAATCATCCATTGCGTGCCATTATGGCATTTTCTCATCCAAAAAGCAGCATGTTCATTAGCTTATGTCCAAATTTTGTCGGCATAAAAGCTTATGTTATAGTGATCGAGAAAATAAGGGAGGAATAGCATGACTGAAGCAATGGAGAATTTGGCTAACGGCCATGACAGGGTCGTCGCCCCACGGCATTTTTGGTTGATTGGTATCTTGGCAACCCTGTGGAATTTTGGCGGGGCGCTGGATTATACGATGACGCAAACGCGGAACGAATCCTATATGAGCAGTTTTACGCCGGAGCAGTTGGACTATTTTTACGCCTTTCCAGCTTGGGCAAATGCCGCATGGGCGCTAGGCGTTTGGGGTGCGTTTGTCGGCTCACTACTATTATTGTTGCGCAGCCGTTATGCCACGGGCGCATTTCTGCTGTCTTTCTTAGGCCTGATCGGATCCTCTATTTATCAAATGGCTTCCGATATGCCCGCAAGTTTGAGCACACCGGGAATCCTGATTTTTACGTCCGCGATCTGGTTGTCCGTCATTTTTCTGATCTGGTACGCGCGCAGGATGACGGCAAAGGGTATCCTGCGTTAAACTCTCCTATCGAACAGTGGCCTGTTTTATAGGGCTTTGACCAGACTGGCGTTGACGGATCAGGCGGATATAGGTTTCGGCCACTGCCTGATTTATCTGGTCCCAGCTAAATTCATCGGCGCGGCGTTCGCCGGCTGCGCCATGGACCTTGCGGATAGCTTCATCCTGACAATAGAGTTGTAGCACATCGGCAAAGTCGCGAATTGCGCCCGGTGTGACAAGCATGCCGGACTCTTTGTCTTTGACCAAGCTTTGGCTACCGGTGGCTTTTGCCGCGACGACGGGAAGACCGCAGGCCATGGCCTCCAGTGTTACATTGCCAAAAGTTTCTGTAATCGACGGATTGAACAGCATATCCATGCTGGCCACCGCTCGGCCGAGATCATGGCCTTGCTGGAAACCGGCGAAAATTGCATCTTCCATCCGCTCTTCGAACCATTGTTTTGCCGGACCTTCACCGATCACAATGACGCGATGCTTTATTTTGCGTCGTTTCAATTCGTCGATTGTGTCGGCAAAAACATCTAGCCCTTTTTCCATAACTAGCCGTCCGAGGAAGCCGATGACCGGTTCATCGTCCGTAATGCCAAAGGATTGCCGCCAAGACAGGTCACGCTTCGAAGGATTAAACATTTGTTTATCGACGCCGCGTGACCAGATTCCGACATCATAGTTCATCCGCTGTTGACGGAGCACTTGGGCCATGGATTCGGATGGTGCGACCAGTGCGTCACAGCGCCGGTAAAGGCGGCGTAAAATTGCTTCGATAACTGGCTCCAGAAAAGCCAGATTATAATAGCGGGGGTAGGTTTCAAATCGTGTGTGAACGGATGCCAGAACCGGAATGTTGCGGTTCCGTGCCCAGCTTACCATCCGGTGCCCAACCCGGTCAGGACTTGAAATTTGCATGATATTAGGGGCAAAGGCCGCCAGATCACGTTTCGCACTACCGGAAATATGGGTGGGAAACCGATATTCCGCGCGTCCGGGAAATGCGAAAGAGGGAACGCTGATCAAATCGCCAGTGGGTTCAAAGGCAGGGGTATCAGTAGTCGGGGAATAAACTCGTACAGCAGCCCCTTTGCGTAAAAGATATTCCGCTAGTCGGTTTAACGCTTGATTGGCGCCATCGCGTACGAAATTATAATTGCCACTGTACAAGGCAATGCGAAGGTCACTGATTTCCATTTTCGCCTTCAAGCATAATAAATCGCAAATTGCCAATATGAACTTGAGCGGATATAAATTGTTGATGATAGAAACGAAACTGGATCATCTGCTGATCGGCACACCAAAGCCGTTCCGCGCAGATGGCGAGATGAGTGCCATCGTCAAGCAGCCGGTTTTCGAAACCGTTGAGCTTGGACTATTTGGGTTGGTCGGCAATCAAGTCGCTGATCTGTTGCATCATGGTGGGCGAGATAAAGCGGTGCATCTTTATCCGATCGAGCATTATGCATTCTGGAAAGAAAAATATCCGGAATTGGATATTTTAAACCACCCCGGCGCGTTTGGAGAGAATTTCAGTTGCGCTGGGCTGACGGAAGACAAGCTACATCTTGGCGATATTTTTCGTCTCGGTGAAGCATTAATTGAATGCAGTCATGCGCGCCAACCGTGTTGGAAACTCAATCATCATTTTGGATATCCCGATGTCATGAAGACGGTGATTAAGACAAGTATGTCGGGTAGTTATTTTAGAGTGTTAGAACCTGGGAAAGTCCGCGCAGGCGATCGCTTTGTCCAGCAAGATCGCGTCTATCCCGATTGGCCGCTAAATCGGCTATTCGATGTGCTGATCGCGGGCAAACATAAGGGGCAGGGTGCCGAATTGCTTCGACTAGCCGATATGCCTATATTAGCAGATACATGGCGGAAGCGTGCGGCTCAACTTGCTAAAAGTTAATCGTTGCTTGTGGCGGCGGTCATCTTATGTCTAGGCGGCAACAAGCGCAGCTTGGTAACGCGCCTGTCGTCGGCTTCCAATATTTCGAGATACCAACCGCTGGGATGTTCGAGCATTTCGCCTGTTTTAGGAATATGGCCAGCCAATACAAATGACAGGCCTCCTATGGTATCGACATCTTCATCAATCTCAGCCAGCGCCGGATCGATGTCTTTGCCGACATCATCCAGTTCGGCCCGCGCGTCCGCTTCCCAGATGCCATCGTCCAAGAGCTTCAGCATTGGTACGGGTTCGTCATCATGTTCGTCTTCGATTTCACCGACGATTTCTTCGACAATATCTTCAATAGTAACAAGACCTTCGGTACCGTTATACTCATCAAATATTATCGCAAGATGGGTCCGCGTTGCCCGCATTTCTGCGAGCAAATCTAATACACCCATGGATTCAGGCACAAATCGGGGCTGGCGAAGATAGGGCGTAATATCGGTTGGAGGAGTCCCGCCTTTTGCGACTAGCGCAAAAATATCCTTGATGTGGATCATACCAATGATCGTATCGAGATTACCGCGAAATACCGGGATACGGCTGTGACCATGTTCGGAAAATATTTCGACATATTCGCTAAACGGTGCGCTTTCTTCTATCGCGATGATGTCAGCGCGGGGAACTGCGATATCATCAACACAATGATCACCGAAGTGAAGCAAATTGCGGAGCATTTCCACCTCAACCTGAGTGATATCAGGGACGCCGTTTTTATCGGCTTCGCCATCGCTTTCATGCTCGTCAATAACTTCTTCGAGTTGCGCGCGCAGCGGTTTATCTTCCGCTTGCCCAAAAACCATTGCTTTCAGGCTGCGCCATATTCGTCCGGGTTCTTCATCATCATTGCGAGATGCGGACGATGATCGACCGCTGCCACCGCTGGAATTACTCGTATTATCGTCTGACATAATATTATTCTTGATCACTCTATTATAAATGTTCATCGGCATAGGGATTGGCAATGCCCAAGTCTTGCAACGCTTTAACTTCCAAAGCCTCCATTATCAGAGCATCGGTTTCAATTTCATGATCATAGCCCAATAAATGTAAAACGCCATGCACAAGAAGATGGGACGCATGGTTGACCATGGGAATCCCCTTTTCCTTTGCTTCCTTCTCACAGACATCATGGGCCATGATGATATCACCCAGCAATACTTCTCCGTCATCGCTGTTAGACAGCGAGCCAAGCAAATCGCGTGCTACTAACGGAAATGACAATACATTGGTGGACTTGTCCTTTCCGCGATAGGCGGCATTTAGCTGCCGTACCTCATCATTGTTGGATAATTTAATACTGACTTCGAGTGCAAAATTTTTCTGTGCAAGCTCCGCATAAGGAGTGACTGAAAGCGCGGCACCTGCCGCCTGTTCGCCCAGTTTTTGCCAGTCCGCTATATCGCGCCATTCCGGCTCCGTGCTAAGTTCAATCTGTAACATCTTTGCCTTCGTAAGCCTCGACGATCTTGCCGACCAACGGATGTCTGACAACATCAGATGCGCCGAATTGAACTGTGCTGACACCATCGACACCTTCCAGTTTTTGTACTGCATCAGCAAGACCAGAGATTGCACCGCTTGGTAAATCGATTTGCTTCGGATCGCCGCAAATGACCATCCGGCTATTCATACCAAAACGGGTGAGGAACATCTTCATTTGCGCGGCGGTAGTATTTTGCGCTTCGTCTAAAATCACGAAGGCATCGGCTAACGTCCGGCCGCGCATAAATGCAATGGGCGCAATTTCAATTTCGCCACTCTCGATCCGCCGCTCAACCTGTTCGGCTGGCAATGTGTCATAGAGTGCATCATACAATGGCCGCAAAAAGGGATCGACCTTTTCCTTCAGATCACCCGGCAAAAAGCCAATTTTTTCGCCCGCTTCAACGGCGGGACGAGAAAGGATCAGGCGGTCCACCGAACCAGTGATAAGCTGCGAGACGGCTTGTGCCACCGCCAAATAGGTTTTGCCGGTACCTGCTGGCCCCAACGCAAAGATCATATCATCACGGGCCAGTTTTTCCATATAATCCGCCTGACGGACGGAGCGAGGAAAAATTGTTTTCTTGCGCGTCTTGATCATTACTTTGGGTGGCGCGGATACATCGGTTTTCGCAGATTTTTCGATGTTATTGGGCTTGGCTGCCTTGACCACCCGCGGGTCAGCAACCATTCCTATAATGGCCTCGACGACAGCGCCATCAATTTCCTGGCCATCTTCGAGCCGGTTATAAATACCGGTCAGAACGTCGCGCGCCTGAGTCGCGGCTTCTTCTTCACCTTCAATCTTTAATTTGGTCCCGCGTGCTGCGATATAGACGCCGAGCCGATTTTCAATCGCCACGATATTACGGTCATATTCGCCGAACAGTTCACCCAATATTTGGGGATTATCAAATTCTACGTCTAGTGTGACGAGATTGGTTTTATCTGCAGCGCTATGTTTTTTGACCATTAAGCAGCTTCTCTCTGTGTCATTTTACCTTGTAAGCTATTCGGACCGGCACTTTCGATGGTCACATCAACCATGTCACCAATGGCAAGTTCGGGGGCGATGATATGAACTGATTGCAACCAAGGAGTTTTGCCTACCAGTTGCCCATCAAGCTTCCCTTTGCGCTCCAATAATATGTCGGTGCGACGCCCTAATGCCTGTCTATTAAAGTCATGCTGCTGCTCGTTGAGTAAAGCTTGGAGCCGTTGGAGCCGCTCGTCCATAACTGCCGGTTCTATTTGACCTTCCATCCCAGCAGCGGGCGTTCCGGGGCGGGGTGAATATTTGAACGAATAGGCTTGCGAGTAATTGGCGGCGCGCACGATTGCCAGAGTTTCTTCGAAATCAGCATCGGTCTCGCCCGGGAAGCCGACAATAAAGTCTCCAGAAATGGCGATGTCTGGCCGCACCTTGCGGATGCGTCCGATGATCTCAAGGTAGCTTTCGGTCGTGTGCGAACGGTTCATTGCCTTTAATATCCGGTCGCTGCCTGACTGTACCGGAAGGTGCAGGTAAGGCATTAACGCCGGTATTTCACCATGGGCAGCGATCAACGCGTCCGTCATGTCGTTCGGATGGCTGGTTGTATATCTTATGCGTTCTAAGCCATTGATGCCGTCCAAGACCCGGATCAAACCGTCCAGACCTTGCATCCGGCCCTTATCGTCTTCACTGGTCCAGGCGTTTACATTCTGTCCCAGCAGAGTGATTTCCCTAACGCCCCCGTCAACCAAAGCTTGTGCTTCGCTGACCAAATCACTCCAAGGACGGGAAATTTCTGCTCCGCGGGTATAAGGGACAACGCAATAGGTGCAGAATTTGTCGCAACCTTCTTGTACCGTCAGAAATGCTGATGGGCGGGCTTGTTTCTTGCGGGTTGGCAGAGCGTCGAATTTTGACGCAGCGGGCATGTCTGTATCCAAAGCCTTCTTACCAGTTTTGGCGCGTTCTATCAGTTCCGGGAGCCGGTGATAGGCTTGTGGGCCGACAACAATATCGACGCTGGGCGCACGGCGGGAAATTTCTTTTCCTTCTGCCTGTGCTACACAGCCAGCGACTGCAATCATTGGGCTTTTGCCATCTTTCCCGCGCAGCCGTCCGATGTCGGAATAGACTTTTTCTGCTGCCTTTTCACGGATGTGACAGGTATTGAGCACTACGAGGTCAGCATCTTCGCCATCTGCGGCGCTTGCCATGCCTTGATCGACAAGCATTTCGGACATGCGCTCCCCATCATAGACGTTCATTTGGCAGCCATAAGATTTGACGCGGAATTTCTTAGGATTGGATCGATTCATATACGTTGCCTATACAACGGGTGCTCCAGTCAGGGAAGCGGAAAGCGCCTCTGTAATTCGCCGCTCTGCCTCAGCGCAAATGGCTTTTCGATTACCAAAATCAGCCGGGTCGAAAGGCTCGAGGAAGTGCAGGGTTGTTGGAATGATACCGATGCGTGCGAACAGACGTTTTGCATTATCTGCCGCGGTCTCATCACCTATCCATGCGATGTCTCCGCTGACCTTGCCGTAATCAAGCAACATGGGCTGGATCATGGTCGGTTTAGGGGGCGGTGCCATGGCTTGGAATAATGAGGGTTTAAAGGGCAATAGGCTGTACCCGTCCGTAGTTGTGCCTTCAGGAAACACGGTTATTGGATATTTTTCTTCCATGGCTTCCCGGATAACGCCAATCTGGTCTCCCACTTGCATCCGGTCGGTGCGGGATACAAAAATTGTTTTGTTGATACGGCATAGCCACCCGATAACCGGCCAGCTTGCAATGCCATCTTGCGCCACAAAAGTGCAGCCGGTAACGCCAGCAATAACCGGGATGTCAAACCAGCTAATATGGTTGGAAACGTAAAATACATCCTGTTTGAGTCGATTGCCTCTTGTTCCTATAACCGCACCGCAATTGGTCGCGACCAGCCAGAGGAAGAAACGGGGCCATGGCGAAGGTAACCGGAAAAACCGCCACAGCAAATGGATTGGCAGGCAAATCGCTAAACTCAGCACGATTGCTAACGCGCGTAATCCTATAAGTATTGCCCCGAATAGTGAAAGGGAGAGTTGGTCCGTTTCATTTTTTTCGGTCAGAGGATACGCCATAAAGCTCCATGCGATGATCGACCAATCGGTATCCCAGCTTTTCAGCTATTTGTTTTTGTAACGCTTCCAGCTCGGGATCGACAAATTCTATAACTTTGCCGGTCTCAACATCAATTAGATGATCATGATGGGCTTCGGGCACTGCTTCATAGCGCGCGCGCCCGTCTCCAAAATCATGGCGATCAAGTATTCCGGCTTCTTCAAACAGACGAACGGTCCGATAAACCGTTGCGATAGAAATACGGGGATCAACCGCAGAAGCACGCTCATGCAATGTTTCCACATCGGGATGATCTGCTGCATCAGATATGACGCGGGCGATAACGCGGCGTTGATCGGTTATCCGTAGTCCTTTTTCTGCGCAAAGCTTCTCAAGATCAATTTTGTCCGGCATTTTTTTTATCCTGATAGTTGCATAATACCCTATTCTCGCAAGAGAATAAAGCAACGGGAAAATAGTGGGGTTGGTCCATGGGTTAGCTATTGATGGAACCGAACCCCACGGGTAGTTTAGCTCGATTTCTTTTTCTTGCCCAAGCCAATGGCCTTCGCCAGTACTCGGCGCTGCTCGGCATAGTTGGGCGCAACCATGGGGTAATTGCTTGGTAGGCCCCATTTGACGCGATATTCATCTGGCGTCATGCCATAATGGGTCATTAAATGCCGCTTGAGCATTTTCAGTTTTTTGCCGTCTTCCAAGCAAACCACATAATCGGGTTTAATAGATGATTTAATTGGTACTGCCGGTTCGGGGAGAGCCCGTGGCGCAGTTTTTCCGGAAAGTCCCGATAATGCGCCGTGGACGTTGTTGATGATGAGCGGCAAGTCAGAAACAGCTACGCTATTATTACTCACATGTGCTGCAACTATATCTGAAGTGAGCGCAATTAACGTCTCATTCAGAGCTTTATCATTCTCTGTCATTTATACCTCTTGGTGCGACCATTTTATGGTTTTGAGCATTTTTTGCCCGCTATATCCTCGCATGATCGATCGAAATTATCAATGATCCAGGCAGAAAAATTGTCGATTTTAGGGTGGTTTGGTCTTCATAAAGAGATTTTATAGGTAATCGCATCAAATTTTTCTTTATTCTTACCCGTATAATAAGCGGGCCGAAGTCCAATCTGCTCGAAACCAAGTTTCTGATAAAGACTCTGGGCCGGGTTATTGGACCGGACCTCTAAAAAAATAGCATCAGTCCCGGTTTTGACTGCATCGGTAATGAGCTGCTTCAGGATGAGAAGACCAATGCCCTTATTTTGATATTGCGGATCTACGGCGATCATCAATAATTCTTCTTCTCCAGCCACCGCTCTTGTGATGGCAAAACCGCACGGTTGATTGGCATAACTGGCGATCAGCAATTGTGTGCCGGGTAATGAGAGCATGGACTGGCATTGATGCTCGTTCCATGATTCCCCGTAATGACTGGAAAATGCAACCTGCATGATCGGCATAACGAAATGCAATTTATCGAATCCGCCAAACTCACGCTCTAAGATGATATTTTGGTCTGCCTGGGTCGTTTCATTTTCAGGATAAATGTCGAGTTTTGGCATAGGCTAAGACTGTTTAGCCAGCAGTGCGTCAGGCGCACGGCCGTAAATTGGTGTGGCATTCACAAAATTATAATACTCTGACAATAGCATTGATTTTGCCGCGTTCGGAAGGATGGTAGAATAGGAGGCACTCGTTGTTAGAGCAGCCAGAGATTTTGCAGCCGAGCCTGCATAATGGTCAGATTTTGCTTGAAGCAGGGCGGCGTCGGGAGACAGCGAAAGCAGACCATCTATTGCATTCCCATCCGCGGCAAAATTCTGGACGAAATATTCCCCATGGCCGCCAATCATAACGATAAAGACAGGGCTTGGGTGTTTCATTTCGGCTAAAGCCTGCGCTGCAACAAGATGCAGGCATTGATATCCAGAAATCTCCGCCTGCCAAGCCATAGCTAATGCTTTTGCGGCTGATAGACCGATACGAACGCCGGTAAAGCTGCCGGGTCCGCAATTGACGATGATCCGGTTGGCGCGTCCTTGATCAGGCAGTTGTGCAATCATGGGCACCAGTTTTTCGGCATGACCGCGTCCGATTTCTTCATAGGCGCTGGCAATAACTTGCTTGTCTTTGAACAAGGAAACCGAACAGGCAGTAGTTGCCGTGTCGATAGAGAGGATATATTTGTCCATTGGTCTGGCGCTACCAGTCAGATGATCGGGTTATATCTGTTGCAAACGAAGCGCGGTCGATGGAGCGGGGGAGGCTCCAGCCGAATACAGCTTGATCAAATGGTTGATGCATATGTCCCCCTTATGTATTGGTTCGGACTGTGGTCGGTCTATGCGGCCCGGACTTCAACCACTTCCGGTACATAATGCTTGAGCAGAGACTCGATACCATGTTTCAGTGTTGCTGTTGAAGAAGGACATCCTGCACAAGCGCCCTGCATTTTCAAAAACACAACGCCTTGATTAAAGCCGCGATAGATAATGTCGCCGCCATCATTGGCTACCGCAGGGCGGACACGGGTTTCGATTAATTCCTTTATCTGCGCGACAATGTCTGCATCTTCAGGATCATCATGGACTTCTTCCTCGGGCGGAACTTGGATTTCACCGGCTGAGCCGGGCTTGAACAGGGGGAGGCCCGCAGAAAAATGATCAAGCAATATGCTCAGCACTTGGGGCTTTACATCCGACCAATCTGAACCGGCGTCTGCGGTAACGGATACAAAGTCCGAACCGAAAAATACGCCGGTGACATCGCCTAAGGTGAATAATGCCTCCGCCAAAGGGGATATATCTGCATCTTCAGGTGAAGCAAAATCTCTGGTCCCGTCGGTCATGACTGTTTGGCCCATCAGGAATTTGAGCGTGGATGGATTGGGTGTTTTTTCGGTTTCTATCAACATAATGGATATGTGGGAGCTTTTGTCCCTTCTATCAAGGTCAAATTGGATTGCTGCCGGTGAAATATAATATGCCCATAATCAACCGGTGGCGCGAGTTTGCAGGTCTTTATTCACTGGCCAGTAAGATAGGGGCTGCTTATAACTATGCCATGAACAAATATCTCAGCGCTTCGGGGCGTGTTTTTGCTACCTTTGCAATTGCCGCCGGTCTCTCATTCTCGCCCCTTAAAACGCCAGCACTGGCGCATGAGGTTGCAGCAGAAAAGAGCGCGGAACAGCCTTGGTTATATCAAGGTAGCGATGTTCCCGTCGATAAGAGCTGGACGTTTGGCATACTCGAAAATGGTCTGCGCTACGCCGTCAAAAATAATGGTGTTCCACCAGGGCAGGTATCTATCCGGGTCCGGATTGATGCCGGATCGCTGATGGAGCAGGATAACGAACAAGGCTTTGCCCATTTTATGGAGCATCTCTCTTTTCGTGGTTCGGCACATGTACCCGATGGCGAAGCGAAGCGGGTTTGGCAGCGGTTAGGCGCCACATTTGGCAGCGACAGCAATGCGGAAACAACGCCGACCCAGACAGTTTACAAACTTGATCTTCCCAACGCAAATCCGACCAGTCTGGATGAAAGCATCAAGATTATATCCGGCATGGTCAGCGCGCCGGGTTTAAATGCCACAGCTATTGATGCCGAACGTCCAGTTGTTTTGGCAGAGTTACAAGAGCGTCAGGGCCCACAGACGAAAATTCAAGATGCGACGCGCGAGCTATTCATGGCTAACCAGCGGCTGGCCACCCGTGCGCCGATTGGTACGCCAGAAACCTTGGGCGTTGCGACTCCCCAGATGCTTCAGATGTTCCATCAACGTTGGTATCGGCCGGAAAATACCGTCGTTGTAATTGCCGGAGATGGTGAACCGACGGAATTTGAAGCGTTGCTGAAAAAGCATTTCTCTAAGTGGAAGGGGAAGGGTACTCCCGGTATCGCCCCGGAGTTCGGCGATCCTGATCCTGAAGCAGATATTAGCAGGGTCTTGATTGAGCCGACCTTGCCGCGTTTCATATCCATGGTGACTGTTCGACCGTGGAGACAGGTTGATGACACGATTGAATATAACCAACAGTTGCTGATTGATTTGCTTGCGCTGCAAATGATCAACCGCCGGTTGGAGGGACGGGCAAGGGCAGGTGGAAGCTATTTGCAGGCCAATGTGAACCAAGATGACATTAGCCGCTCTGTCGACGGGACATTTGTCAGTATCGTCCCCTTAACCGACGATTGGAGTACGGCGCTAAAAGATGTCCGGTCGGTGATTGCAGATGCCACAACACAGGCACCTTCTGAAGAAGATATTGCTCGCGAAATTTCCGAATTTGATGCCGCTCTGGCCATTGGTGCTGAGGGCTATGCGACAGAGGCCGCGCGCAAACAGGCCGATGATATTATCAATGCCGTCGATATTCACGAAACAGTCGCAACGCCGCAAACCGCGCTGGACGTGTTTCGGGCTATGCGGGACCTTTATACGCCGCAACGCCTTTTGGAATCGACGCAAAAGCTGTTCGACGGTGTCGCAACACGGGCTCTGATGACGTCGCCTACTGTGGTGGAAAATGGCAACAGCAAGTTGGCGGCGGCCTTGAAAGAGGATGTCAAAGCGGCAAGCAATGCGAGGGTTAAGCAGGCTGAACTCGGTTTTGAGGCGCTGCCGCGTATTGGCCGCAAGGGTAAGCTTGTCTCGTCGGAGGTGAATAAGCGGTTTAATATTGAAAAACTGGTTCTGTCCAACGGTGTTCGGGTGCTGTTATTTCCCAACTCGGCCGAACGCAACAAGATCATGGTGAATGCGCGTTTTGGTACAGGATATAGTGGTCTGAATTCTAACGATGAAGGATTGGCCTGGACTGGTGCCATGGCTTTGATGGCTAGCGGTGTGGGCAAATTGGGACAGGAAGGGTTGGATAAGATTACGACAGGCCGCCGGATCGGCCTTGGTTTCGAGATTGATGACGATGCCTATGAGATTAAAGCGGATACAAGAGCTGCCGATCTTGAGGATCAGCTCCATCTAATTGCTGCCAAGCTGCAATATCCCCGGTGGGACGAAGCGCCTGTTATTCGCGGACGTGCTGCTTCCCTGATCGGCTATGACAGTTTTTCAGCCTCGCCGCAGGCGGTGTTGCAGCGCGATTTGGAATGGCTCGTGCGCGGTAAAGACCCCCGCTGGAAAACACCGGATAAAGAGGATTTTGAATCTCTCACACCAGAGGCTTTTAAGAAATTCTGGAAACCGGTTCTCGCCAGTGGTCCTGTTGAATTGATGCTATTTGGGGATTTTGAACGGGATGAAACCGTCGAAGCAATCTTGAAAACCTTTGGTGCGCTGAGCAAACGTAAGGTTGATCCTGTGTCTGATAACGGAAAATCTCCGGTTTTTCCAGAACCCAAGGCGGGGCCTGAAATATTGGTTCACAAAGGCGATGCAGAACGGGCGGCCGCCGTGATTGCTTGGCCCACCGGTGGTGGACTGGAAAATATTCGGGAAAGCAGAAAGCTGGAAGTTCTGGTATCGATCTTTAATGATCGTATGTTTGAGATTTTGCGGTCCAAGGAAGGCGCTAGCTATAGCCCTCAAGTGGTCAATAGCTGGCCAGTCGCTTTTCAAACCGGCGGTTATATCAGCGCCTCCAGTCAGCTAACGCCAGATAATGTTGATCGGTTTTACAGTGTCGCGGAACTTATTGCAAAAGACCTGCGTGAAAAGCCGGTCAGCCCGGATGAATTGACGCGTATCGTGGAGCCGCTTCGCCAGCTTATATCGCGGGCGAGCAGCGGCAATAGTTTCTGGATGAGCCAGCTAGAAGGTGCGAGCTTTAATCCTGAGAAGTTCACGGTATTGAGCACATTGCTGAGCGATTATACTGTGATTACGCCGGAGGAAGTGCAGCAATTGGCGCAGAAATATCTCAAGGATACGACGAAATGGAAATTGGTCGTTCTCCCCGAAGGGGATCAGAAAGCTGCAATCACAAAAGAAGCGGCAGTTTCTGGGGCATCTCGATAAACCGGCGATGCATCACCTCTGGATAGCGTCTACCAATGCCAGAAGCTGTTCGTTGGTTGGCCGCTTTTTAAAGTCCCCTGATACGGATTTGGCGATAATTTTGCCGTCCTTATTGATCACCATGACAGAGGCATAGGGAACGCCAACGGCCTTTCCTTCTGTATATTGCGGATCGCGGAGGCCAAAGGCATCGATTGTCGTGGATTTTTCATCTGACAGCATTTTATATTGCAGCATCTGGTTTTTAGAAAACCGGTCCTGACTATCGAGGCTATCATAGCTTATGCCATATAATTTATAGCCGCGCTTTTCGAGGTCACCCACGATTGCGTTAATGCCTTTAAGTTGCGTCTGGCAGAAGGGGCACCATTCCACAGAACGGGTGAACACTAGAACCGCTGGACCGTCTTCCAATAATGATTCTAACGTCTCGCTTCCGTCCCCGGAGTTGAACTTTGCATCCAGCGGCGCGGTTGCACCGACCTTAAGTCCCACGTCAATTGATGGAATTTCGGAAGACGCTTCGTCCGTCACAGGGGCTGCTATTTCATTAGCTTCAGCGCTGTTATCCGGCGGGCTTTCCGGTTCCGAACATGATGTGAAAGCGAGTGCAGGGGCCAAGGCGAAGAGAGATGCCATGCGTTTCAAAATGATGCTCCTAAAGTTTCTGCAAAACAATTCGCCCTAAACCGCATTCAGGTTACAAATATGGGAATTATTCTTGGGGTGGAAAACGTTCAAATCCCGGAAGTTCATGCGCAGTTTTTTCCCAGGAAATTTGATCGGCCATCTGAATATTTATTTCAGGAATATAGCTATCTGGTTCATCTAGGGTAACAGTTTGGACGTCGACCAATCCGGGTAAAATATTCTGGTTTTTATAAACTATACCGGTGCCGCATTCCGGACAAAAGAACCGTTCTGCTCCTCCTGCACCTTTAACGGTTTTAAGCACCCCCTTGGTCAATGAGAAGCCATCTTGTGCCAGCATGATCCATGCCACAGACGCCGCGCCGCTGCTTTTCTGGCAATCACGACAATGACAGATAGACTGGTTAATCGGATCGCGAGAAACTTCATAACGCACCGATCCACAATAACATCCGCCCTGAACCATTTCTCTCTCCGTGAAATAAAGATCAGATGCTCTTATAACACATATTTGGACAAGTCCGTATCTTTGGCGACATCGGCCAATTGGGCGTCCACATAGGCCGCATCGACGATGATCGTCTCGCCCTTGCGATCTTCTGCATCGAAGCTGATATCTTCGAGTAGCTTTTCCATGACCGTTTGCAAACGCCGCGCACCGATATTCTCGACTGTTTCGTTCACATTGGCGGCAATCTGGGCAAGCTTTTCGATCGCATCCTGCGTGATTTCTATGGTGACTTCTTCGGTCCCCAGTAAAGCAATATATTGCTTGGGCAGGTTTGCCTTTGTCTCGGTTAAAATACGTACAAAATCGGCTTCCGTTAAAGCTCGCAATTCCACACGAATGGGTAGCCTTCCCTGTAATTCAGGCAACATGTCGCTGGGTTTGGAGATGGAGAAGGCACCCGATGCAATAAATAGGATATGGTCTGTTTTCATCGGCCCATATTTGGTCGCAACGGTAGTACCTTCGATCAACGGTAAGAGATCGCGCTGCACGCCTTCGCGGCTAACCGATCCACCGCGGACATCACTCACTGCGATTTTGTCTATCTCATCGAGAAATACAATTCCGTTTGATTCCGCATCAATTATCGCAGTGCGGGCGATGTCATCGTCATCGAGCCGCTTGTCTGATTCTTCCTCGATTAATTTATCCCATGCATCGGCGACCCGCATCTTCCGGCGCTTCAGGGCATTTTGGCCAAATGCCTTGCCCATCATGTCAGACAGGTTAATCATCCCGACTTGGCCAGGCATGCCGGGAATATCCATGGGGGCATTGGGCGTATCTTCGACTTCGATTTCGATTTCGGTATCATTCATATGATTGTCGACCACCCGCTGACGGAAACTTTCCCGGGTCGCTTCGCTGGCATTTTCGCCGCATAATACATCGAGTAAGCGTTTCATCGCCGCATCCGTGGCTGTTTCGCGCACCGCTGACCGGCGGCGTTCGCGTTCCAATCGTACAGCTTCCTCGGCAAGGTCACGCGCTATTTGTTCGACGTCACGGCCGACATAGCCAACTTCCGTGAATTTCGTGGCCTCAATCTTGATGAATGGAGCGTCGGCCAATTTGGCAAGGCGGCGGGAAATCTCTGTTTTACCGCAACCAGTCGGCCCGATCATAAGGATGTTCTTAGGTGTGACTTCTTCACGCAAATCGGCGGGCAGTTTTTGACGCCGCCAGCGATTACGCATGGCGACAGCGACAGCGCGCTTGGCTTCTGTCTGTCCGACAATATGTTCGTCGAGCGCCTTAACAATGGCCTTCGGGGTGAGATTATCTAGCATTTCAAACCTTTGGTGGAATCAATTTGGGAAAATCTTGGGTGAAGTGGCGCAAGAAATTTAATCATTGCTGTCAAGCGTTTCAACCGTGACCTCGTCGTTGGTATAAACGCAGACTTCCGCAGCAATTGCCATGGCTTTGCGTGCAAGCTTTTCTGCATCTTTTTCATAGTCGATCAATGCCCGTGCTGCGGCAAGGGCAAAGTTCCCGCCAGACCCTATTGCGGCAATGCCTTTGGTTGGTTCCAATACATCGCCATTGCCGGTTAGAATAAGCGTAACCTCTTTGTCAGCGACGATCATCATGGCTTCAAGATTGCGTAAATATTTATCGGTGCGCCAGTCTTTGGCAAGTTCGACCGCTGCGCGCATCAACTGGCCATTGTGGCGCTCTAATTTTGCTTCCAAGCGCTCAAACAAAGTAAACGCATCTGCCGTAGCGCCTGCGAATCCGCCAATGACGGAGCCATCGTGTAATTGCCGGACTTTGCGGGCATTGGGCTTCATCACGGTTTGACCCATGGAAACTTGACCATCGCCAGCGACGATCACTTTGCCATTTTTACGGACGGAGAGGATGGTGGTGCCATGCCATTGTTGCATGCCATGCTGCTGATTTTCTGTCATAATCAGGATATGGGAAATCTGGCTATCAAGTGCAACCGCTGTGTTGGGCTTAATGCATATCTTTAGCTAAACGACAGGCAAAAAAAATGGCGGCCCGGAAGCCGCCATCTTTAAAATTTGTTCAGCACCTGAGTTCAGGGGCTGGTTGGTGAATCGTCACTTCCATCAGCAGCGATGACAATGCCACCGATTACTGCAGCAGCCGCCAGAACAGCAATGATGATGCCTGATCCGCCTGCAAGCTTCTCTTCTTTGTCTGTAGATGCGTTAGCACGAACAGCCTGAGAAACTTTAGAAACTGGCTGAACAGCCTGTGCAAACACAGGTGTAGCAACCAAAGATGCGGCTGCAACTGCAGCCATACCAATTTTACCGAAACGCATAATATGCTCCTTCAAGGTTTCGCATTTCACTCAATACGAACCGCGCAGTGCCATAACAATCGATTGAAATCAACTGCGTATGACTTCAAACGTCTATAAAATTGGCGGTTGTTGCAAAGATCACACAATGTGCCTTTTGGTCCGTTTTGGACCCAAGATCCAGGTGAACAACAACCGAAGTAACTGTCTCATCTTAAGACAGAACTAGAAAATGGCAATTCTCTGGTGGATTAAATCCCTAATCAATTGTTAACTTCTCTCCATGACACACACCAGAACACGTGCACTTGTACTCCGTAATGAAGGCGCTAGGCACCCTTTTCGCTTGAGTCTGCCATTGGCAGCATTGGCTTTAACCGACGGCGATTCGGCGATTGAGAAGGTCGAAACGCCGCCCAAAAAATGGATGAATGAAGATGTGAGTCTTTTTATACTCAGTTTTTCGGCATTTTTTACCGCTTTTTATCTGTTCATTTTTTAATTGCGTGTGATTCACACCTAATCACAGGCGAGATGCAACTGTTGGCCAAGCCACGCTGCAACGAGGCACATAGCCGCCACTAACAATAATTGTTCAGTGGTAGAGACGCCTAACAGACTCAATCCCAAAGCGGCCAATGCGCCGAGAACCATGCACCCTGAATTGACTACGTTATTGGCAGCGATCGTCCGGGCGGTTTCACTGATGTCGACTGTCGTTGTCAGAAACGCGTAGAGCGGTACAACAAACATACCGCCGAAAATAGATACGCCGCCCAATGTAGCAAGCAGTGCCCACGCCCCGTCGTGCATCATGAATGTGTGGAAATTATATAACTCGCCATTGGGTAGCCCTTCCCAAGTGCGTGCAATGAAGAATAATATAAGGACACAGACACCCATGGCAATAACGCTGAACGGTGCATAGCGGGCGGATACCTTGCTTTTAAGCAATTGGTTTATCAGGATGGATCCAATAGCGATCCCGATAGAGAAAACCCCCAGAAATAAGCTGGCTACAGCGGGCGCAGACGTTAGTACATTTTCGACCAGTGGCGGAAACTGGATGATTAATATAGAGCCAATCGCCCAGAAAAAGCTGATCGCTGCTATGGCAAGGTAAAGTCGCCGTATATGCAGCGTCGCGGAAATGAGTTTGATGGATGAACGAACAAAATTAAAATCAATTTTCTCGACCGCCTTTTGTGGCGGAGCACTCGGCAAAAATTGTGCACCGACGCGGCCAATTATGGCCACGATAAATACTGAGATAACTGCAAGTTCAACACCATTTCCATTTTCATCTATGATGACGCCGCCCAAAATCGTGCCGGCCAATATTGCTATATAGGTTCCAGCCTCAACAAGACCCGTGCCGGCCAGAACTTCGTCTTTTTCCAAATGCTGCGGCAGGATCGCATATTTAATTGGCCCAAAAAAAGTCGATTGTAGGCCGAGAAGAAATAAGGCGGTTAACATGATCGGGATCGATTGAATCCAAAGGCCGACTCCCCCGATCACTGCAATTGCAATCTCCAAAGATTTAACTAGCCGGGTAATCCGCGCTTTATCATAATTATCGGCCAATTGCCCGGCGAGCGACGAGAACAGGAAAAATGGCAGGATAAAAATTCCAGATGCCAGTGCGTTGAATTGGAAATCCTGAGTCGGGTCTTTGTAGATTCCATATGTTACTAATATGACCATCGAAAACTTGAACAGATTGTCATTAAACGCTCCAAGCATCTGTGTAACAAAAAGTGGCCAAAACCGCCGTTTGGCCAGTAATCGAATTGCTGATGTCATTTAGGAGGTTTCCTGTTGTTGAACCAAGTCAGACAGGCAGACTGATTTGTTCGTTACACTAGCGATGTTGCCTAATAGCGCAAGGCGTTGAATGTCCGAAAATATCCTCACAATCGTTAGGATGATGAGGATATTATTTAACTTTGGCCGAAACCGCGTTATGGCATTGGACAATATGTTGAATCTTCCAAATATTTTGACGCTTTCGCGTATATTCACCGTACCATTTCTGGTCGGTTTGCTCTGGTGGCCGGAATGGAAACTGGGATATCTGTTAGGAACGGTGCTCTATGTCCTGATGGCCATCACGGATTATTTCGACGGCTATCTTGCACGGTCCCAGGGCACTGTATCCAAGCTGGGAATTTTTCTGGACCCGATTGCTGATAAAATAATGGTGGCTTCGGTTATTTTGATGCTTTGTGCGACGGGTGACATTGAAGGCTATAATGTCATCGCGGCGCTTATTATTCTTCTCCGCGAAATCGCCGTATCGGGCTTGCGCGAATTTCTGGCAAGTTTGCAGGTGAGCGTGCCGGTGTCAAAGCTTGCCAAGTGGAAGACTACATTCCAGCTTGTTTCGTTAGGCGCGGTTATATTAGCAGGGGGATTGCCGCAGTTTGAAATTATTCAGACGGTTGGCATTGGGACACTATGGGCGGCCGCGATATTGACGATGATTACCGGTTGGGATTATCTTCGGGTCGGCCTGAAACATATGGATTAATTGGTCGCGAAAATGCCGCATCAACTCGATATCGTATATTTCTCTTGGGTCAAAGAGCGGCTTGGCCGCGCTCAGGAAACAGTCGTTTGCCCTGAGACGGTTCACACTATTGGTGAACTCATTGGTTCTCTGAAGGCGAGTGATGCGCTTTATCAGGATGTTTTTTCCGATCTTAAGAAGCTCCGTTTTGCGTTGGATCAGGATTTTGTCGGACTGGACGCCCCATTAGGTAATGCCAAGGAATTAGCAATATTCCCGCCGGTTACCGGCGGATGATCAAAATATTGGTCATGGAAGGCGATTTTGACGCTGGCGAAGAGATTAAAGCTCTTGCGGCACTAGGCGGCGGTGCTGTTGCCAATTTTGTTGGACAGGTGAGGGGCGGCGGCAAACTGGCTGCGTTGGAGTTGGAACATTATCCAGCGATGACCGAAAAAGCTTTGCGCAAGATCGCGGACAAAGCTGCAGAAAAATGGACCCTGCACGGGATTACGATTATCCATCGGGTAGGGCAGTTACAAGTGGGGGAGCAAATCGTTCTGGCCGCAACCTGCTCGGATCACCGGCAAGCAGCGATTGAAGCCTGTTCATACATTATGGATCAGTTAAAAACTGTCGCGCCGTTTTGGAAAAAAGAAATCAGACTTGATGGCAGTGAGAACTGGGTCGAAGAGCGGCAGTCGGATGTAGATGCCGCTACCAGCTGGAATGATTAGGCCGCTTTTCCTACCACCCAGCTATTATTCTGACGCATGATTTCGGCCAGCAGTTTAAACTCTTCCGTGCGCGGGCTGTTTTTGCGCCATACCAGAGCGATATCACGAACGGCCCGATCGGATTTAAGCGGCCGTGCGATAATATCGGTATGAGTTAGAATGCCGCTATCAATTGCCATTTTGGGCAATAGTGTCAGACCCAAACCATTGTCGACCATCTGCACCAATGTATGAAGTGACGTCCCGATCATCCGGGCAGAGGCCCGTAGTTCCGGGCGGTTACAGGCGGCGAGGGCATGATCTTTTAAACAATGCCCGTCTTCCAGTAATAGCAAACGGCTTTCATCAATCAGCGCAGGATCGACAAGTTTGGGCGGATCGCGTGGATCATCTTTTGGGAATGCGACGAATATCTCGTCTTCGAATAATATTTCGGATTCGACATCACCGCACGGGAAAGGCAGCGCGAGCAAAACACAATCAACATGACCGTGACTCAGGGAATCACACGCCGCCTGACTGGTTTCTTCTTTCAGATAAAGTTTAAGTTGAGGCCGTTCTTTGCGGAGGCGAGGGAGCAGTTTCGGTAAAAGAAAGGGAGCAATAGTCGGGATCACGCTCATGCGGACATCGCCGACCAGTGGTTGGCCAGCCGACCGAGCCATGTCCGATAGTTCTTCGGCTTCGCGCAAAATACGATGCGATTTTTCGACCATCTGTTTGCCAAGCTCGGTAAAACGGACAACGCGGCGTGTACGTTCCACCAACATCACGTCCAGCAATGTTTCCAGCTCTTTAATACCGGCGGATAATGTCGACTGGGTGACGTAACAGGACTCTGCAGCCCGTCCGAAATGACCATGTTCTTCGAGTGCAACCAGATAGTGCAGTTGTTTGAGTGTTGGCAGATAGCTCGACATCATGAACCCTTTCGATGAATAGGCGGATATTAATTCAATATGGTGATAAATGCGAGCGTTAAAAGAGTGACTTTTAGGTGAGTTGCAAGAAAGGACTGGAAATATAGCTGCGGGCACCTTAGTTTATGATTTGTAAAATCACCGGAGAAAAGCATGTTTCGGGAACTGGGTGAATATTTGGATTCCATAAAGGCGCGTGACCCCGCCCCTCGCTCCCGCTGGGAGGTATTATTATATCCGGGGGTCTTGGCGCTTGGCCTGCACCGTTTGGCGCATTGGCTTTTCAAGGGGGAACTGTATTTTTTCGCGCGGTTTGTAAACCATTTTTCGCGTCTGTTTACGGCGATTGATATTCATCCCGGTGCCAAAATCGGCCGTCATTTGTTCATCGACCACGGATTTTCGGTTATCGGTGAGACAGCGGAAATCGGCGATAATGTTACCATTTATCAATGTGTAACCTTGGGTGGAACGAACCCTACCGATGGAGTCGGCGGCAAACGGCATCCCACGATTGAGGATGATGCGATTTTGGGTTCCGGCGCTCAGATATTAGGGCCAATCACAGTGGGTAAAAGAGCCCGCATTGGTGCCAATGCCGTTGTGACACAGGATGTTCCCGAAGGGGCGACGATGGTCGGCGTAAGAGCGCGTTCGATTTTGGTTCAAGTCGAGCAATATCAAGAAGAATTCACGCCTTATGGAACGCCGTGCAGCGAGACTTATGATCCATCGACACAGAAGCTGGAAATTTTGCAATGTGAAATGGAACAACTCCAAAAACGCATCGCTGCTTTTGCGAAAGGCCGTGAAAAGACCGATAAACAGGAATCGGAAAGTAAACGAGATAGCGCTTAATGCGGCCTGAAAATAATAACGTTTCATCGTTTCCCAATAGGCGAGATTTTGCCGTTCAAGTAGGATTCGAACGGAAAGAGATGGAACATATTCTCAACCTTTATGGTCGGATGGTCGCAGCCGGCCATTGGCGCGATTATGCCATGGATATGGGCAAGGATGCTGCGATTTTTGCAGCCTTTCGTAGAGCATCGGAAAGACCGCAAATGCGGATTGAGAAGCGCCCGGCTGACCGCAATAAACAGGGCATGTGGACGCTGCACGGCGAGCATGGCCAGATGTTGAAGCGCGGTCATGATCTGACCGGCGTACTCGCCCCAATGGAACGCAGGTTGATGAAGCTCGTGTCAGAATAGCCATTTTCCTTGGTTTAATCGCTTAGCCAAGGCTTCGTAAGAAAACTGCAATAAAAGTGACGTTTTTTCGAAACCTAAACATCATAAAGCCGTCAACATTCACATGAAACTTGTCGGGATGTATCGAAATGAAATTTAGAACTACACTTGTTGCGGGCGCTGCCATCATGGCATTGGTACCTAGTCAAGTTTCCGCCGCACCAATTTCCAATGAAGACGCTGCGGCGCTTTTGGAACGGCTCAATCAGTTAGAGCAGGAAGTTGTGAGTTTGCGTGCGCAGCTTGGAAATGTAGAAACCGTGCAGCAGCAGCAAGGCGAGCAGGTTGCCCAGGTTGAAAAAGTCGCGCAGGCACAAGGTAATACGAGCATCAAATTTAAAGGTGCACCAGAAATTAAAACCGACGATGGTTGGAGCTTTAAACCGCGTGGCCGGATACTCTATGATTTTAACAATCTTTCTTCGGTGCCATCGACAATCAATATTGCGGGTGAAGGCTTTTCGAACGAGGCACGCCGCGTAAGGCTCGGTGTGCAAGGCTCAATTCCTGGCGGATTCGGATATAAGCTTGAAGCCGATCTGTTGGATGGCGTTGAAATAACCGATGCCTATCTCGACTATGAAGCAGGTGGCTTAACGGTGACCCTCGGACAGCATAATAATTTCCAGTCATTGGAAGAACTATCAAGTAGTAACGATACGAGCTTTATCGAGCGCTCGGCCTTTACAGATGCCTTTGGCTTCCAGCGTAAAGTCGGCATATCCGGTGCATATAAAACTGGCGATCTATTGCTGCAAGGCGGCGTATTCACGGATAATATCGATGATCTGAACGAGGGCAATGATAGCATCAACCTTGATAGCCGGGTTGTTTTCGCGCCAAAGCTAGGTAATGCCCAGCTACATCTTGGCGGTTCTGTTCATTGGACCAATCTTGGCGATACCATCCCCAGCTTGCGTTTTCGCCAGCGGCCTTTGATCCACAGTGTTGATACGCGGTTCATTGATACCGGTAATATGACGGCGGATGAGCAATTAACTTATGGTCTGGAAGCGGCTGTTATTTCGGGCCGGTTCCATGCGGCCGCCGAAAGCCATTGGGCAAAGGTAAGCCGACCGGGGTTGGTAAATCCGACATTTTTCGGTGGATCAGTTGAAGCGGGAATGTTCCTGACCGACGATACACGCGAATATAAAGGCGGTATGTTCAAAGGGATAAAGGTAAAAAATCCCGTCGGTTCCGGCGGTTCCGGTGCGTGGCAGGTGAATATACGCTATGACCGGCTTGACCTGACAGACGCTGGCATAATTGGCGGCACGCAGGATGGTTATATGGCGTCGCTAATTTGGACGCCGGTGGATTATGTCCGCTTCCTCGTGAACTACGGCCATCTGTCTTACGGAAATGCGCTAGGCATTGTTACCGGTGCGCCTGATGATTATTCGGTCGATGTTATCGGAGCGCGGGCGCAAATCGTTTTCTAGTTTTGGGCGATCAGGTATAAATAAAAAGGCCGGTTTTATCCGGCCTTTTTTATGTCAGTAATAAATAGGAACCTTGGGTTAAGCTGCTTCCGTATCCAGAGCATAGCCGGCAGATCGTACCGTCCGGATGATATCCGGGCGCTCGTTCGCGTTTAAGGCTTTGCGGAGACGTCGGATATGCACATCAACGGTCCGCAACTCGATATCGCTATCCTGTCCCCATACACTGTCGAGCAAACGCTCGCGGGAAAAAACCCAGTTGGGATGTTCCAGAAAATGGCGTAAAAGACGGAATTCGGTCGGACCTAGCAATATCGTATCGCCATCGCGCTTGACCTTGTGACCAACGGTGTCCATTTCCAGATCACCAAAAGCCAGTTTTTCACCAGCCAGGGCAGGACGTACCCTTCGCAGAACAGCTTTGACGCGAGCAATTAACTCGCGCGGGCTGAATGGCTTGGTGATATAATCATCGGCACCGGTTTCGAGACCGCGAATTTTATCTTCTTCCTCTCCGCGCGCCGTCAGCATGATGATCGGAATATTGGCGGTTTCGGGAGAGCGGCGTAGCCGACGACATACTTCGATACCCGACAGGTTTTCGATCATCCAATCGAGCAGAATGACATCGGGGCGGTTTTCTTTGACGAGCAGCAAAGCCTCTTCGCCATCCGCCGTATGAATGACATCATATTCTTCTTTTTTGAAGTTCCATGACAAAAGCTCAGCAAGTGCTGCGTCATCTTCCACTAACAGTAATTTAGCGTTGGACATGTTTCTATCTTCCGTTTGTCGGTTCTTCCAACAGGTCTGTTGGGTTGTCGCCGCGATCGCGTTCCGGCATCGGCTCGCCCTTTGCGGCAAAATAAACCATTTCAGCAACATTCGTCGCGTGATCGCCAATGCGTTCCAGATTTTTCGCGATGAACAAGAGATGGGCAGCTTCGCCAATATCTTTGGGATTTTCGATCATATAAGTGATCACAGCCCGGAAAATGCTGGTGTAGAAATCATCAACAATCTGATCCCGTTCACTGACTTCCAGTGCCAGATCAGCATCGCGCCGTGCAAACGCCTCCAGAGCATCGCGTACCAATTGTGAAGCAATGTTTGACATGGATGGCAGCAATGAAGCCGGACCCAATTTATGCGTGCTGGCGATGACCGGGACGCGTTTTGCGATATTCTTGGCATAATCGCCAATTCGTTCGACAACGCCCGATATTTTGAATGTCGCAATTAATTCGCGCAAATCATCTGCCATCGGGGCCCGCAATGCGATGGTCTGAAACGTCAGGTCATCAATGCGTTTTTCGAGATCATCGATAAGCTTATCTTCTGCGACAACTTCTGCTGCCAGTACCAGATCATGCTTTTCGAGCGCGCGCATGGCTTTCGCGATCGCTTGTTCGCTGCGACCGCCAATTTCCGCAACCATTCCGCGCAGTTCGTTAATATCAGAGTCAAAGGCTTTGACGGTATGTTCTGTGCCGGTATTTGCCATTTTTCGGGTTCCTTCCCTTTGCAATCCGCTTAGCCGTAGCGTCCGGTAATATAATCCCGTGTTTTTTCCTGGGTCGGATTGGTAAATATGTCGGATGTTACGCCATATTCAACCAGCGTCCCCAAATGGAAAAAGGCGGTGCGTTGCGAGACACGGGCCGCCTGTTGCATATTATGTGTTACGATAACGATAGCATATTTCCCGCGAAGTTCGTGAATAAGCTCTTCTATCTTTGCTGTCGCAATAGGGTCAAGCGCAGAACAAGGTTCATCCATCAAGATTACTTCGGGATCAACGGCAATGGCGCGGGCGATACAAAGCCGTTGCTGTTGGCCGCCAGATAAAGCGGTTCCGCTATCATGCAACCGATCTTGCACTTCACCCCAAAGCCCAGCCCGCTGAAGCGATGTTTCGACAATATTATCAAGCTCGTCTTTGCCAGTCGCCAGCCCGTGGATGCGGGGACCATAAGCAATATTGTCATAAATTGATTTGGGGAACGGATTGGGCTTTTGAAAAACCATTCCCACGCGGGCGCGAAGCTGCACAACGTCCATTTGCGGCGCGTAAATATCTTCGCCTTCCAATGTGATATCACCCGTTACCCGGGCAATGGGGATCGTGTCATTCATGCGGTTCAAACAGCGCAGAAAGGTTGATTTTCCGCAGCCCGAAGGACCAATAAATGCAGTAACATTATCCATTGTGACGTCGATGGATACGTCGCTAATAGCCTGTTTCTCGCCATAGAAAACATTCACATTACGCGTACTCATTTTCAACGGTCCGTCGCCGGGAGAAATGGCGGGGGCTGTGGATATTGTCATATTGGGACTTTCACTCGAACGGGTACTGTCGATAACTTCTGTCATATCATCATCTACCAACGGGTTTCAAAGCGATTGCGCAAGTAAATCGCTAGCGCATTCATTGTAAGAAGAAATAGGAGCAACACAATAATTGCGGCGGAGGTTTTTTCTACAAAACCGCGATTAACCTCATCGGACCACAAGAAAATTTGCACCGGAAGTACGGTAGCGGGCTCCGCAATGCCGCTCGGCGGCGTCGCGATAAAGGCGCGCATGCCGATCATGAGCAGCGGAGCGGTTTCGCCCAAAGCGCGGGCCATACCGATAATTGTACCCGTCAGGATACCGGGCAGGGCCAGCGGTAGGACATGATGGAAGACAACCTGCATCTGGCTTGCACCAATGCCCAGTGCGGCCTCACGGATGGATGGCGGTACAGCTTTAACAGCATTACGCCCGGAAATTACGATCACTGGCATAGTCATAAGCGCCAGCGTGAGACCGCCGACCAGAGCGGCGGATCGAGGCATTCCGAAGAGATTGAGAAATACCGCTAGGCCCAGCAAACCAAAGATAATCGATGGGACAGCGGCAAGGTTATTGATCGAAACTTCGATCAAATCGGTCAGGCGATTGGTCGGCGCATATTCTTCCAGATAGAGCGCGGAAAGCACACCAATAGGAAAGGCGATGATCAAGGTGATGAACATGGTAATCAGCGAACCTTTCAGCGCTCCCCATATTCCGACCTGCATGGGATCCGTTGCATCCGAATTATATAGGAAATTCCAGTTGAACGCGGTGCTCAATTGGTCACCAAGCTCGGCAACTTTCTTTTCTGCTTCTGCTGTGCCGTCACCTTTATAGGCTACATCAATTTCCGAATTCGCAGGCATGTAGATTATAGTCTTTGTTTCGACTATTTTGGGGTTTGCCAAAATAGCGGCACTCACACCTTGCCATGCGCCTGAGGAGAACAGTTCACGGCCATCCTCTCCATATTGGATTTCGACACTTGTATTCACAATGTCCTTCACGCCCAATGTCCGAAGATTTGCTTGGCCATTGACGCCTTCAAACTGACTGGCGGAGGCCCCCCCTGTCATTGCAGGAAAATCAATGTCCACCGGCAGTTCGGTCTGCGTGAATCCGCGAAAACCATTGCCGACCATGACGATCAACAAGAAAGCCAGAAAACCTGCCGACAATATAATGGCGCCCAGACCTAAATATTTAAAGCGTCGCTCAGAGGCATAGCGTCTGCGGATGCGCTTTTGCATCACGTCACCCTGCCAATCGGTTGGATTGCGGTCTTTTTCAATGGCGGTGGTGCTATTCATAAGCTTCCCGATATTTTTTGACGACCCTGAGGGCGATGAGATTGAGCAGCAGGGTTACGATGAACAGAACTAAACCAAGTGCGAAGGCCGCGAGTGTTTTCGGACTGTCAAATTCCTGATCGCCGGTCAGCAACTGGACGATCTGGGTGGTAACTGTGGTGACACTGGAAAACGGATTGGCTGTCATATTTGCGGCCAAACCGGCAGCCATGACAACGATCATTGTTTCGCCGATTGCGCGGCTGACGGCCAGCAATACGCCGCCAACAACACCGGGGAGAGCTGCAGGGATTAAAACCTTTTTGATGGTCTCGCTTTTGGTTGCCCCCATAGCCAGAGATCCATCGCGCATTGCGCTAGGCACGGCGGCGATACTGTCATCGGCCATAGAAGAAACGAAAGGAATAATCATGATTCCCATGACCACACCGGCGGCCAACGCAGATTCCGAAGATGCACCGGAAAGGCCGATCGACACTGCAAAGTCGCGTAATGCAGGAGCAACGGTCAACGCTGCAAAATACCCATAAACAACAGTTGGAACGCCTGCGAGTACCTCTAATATCGGTTTCATCCATGCACGGAATTTCGGTGCGGCATATTGGGTCAGATAGATGGCGCTCATCAATCCCAGCGGGATGGCGACGATCATGGCGATGATCGCACCGATAAACACGGTGCCCCAAAACAGCGGAATAGCACCAAAACCGGTCTCTCCGCGTGGTCCGGCAACGGCTTTTGGATTCCATTCGGTTCCGAATAAAAAGTCTATCGGAGATACCATCGAAAAGAAACGCGCTGATTCAAAGATCAACGATGCAAATATACCGACAGTGGTAATGGTCGCGATGAGCGACGCCAGCAGTAGTGCCATCATGGTAATGCGCTCGATTTTTGTCCGCGCGCGAAGTTCCGGTTTTAGCTTCAACCACGCGAAAGCACCGCAGGAAAACACTAGCAGCAAAGCCGTAATCATTCCCAGCATGCGATAATAGGATAGCGCAGCTCTATAAGGTTCAACCATTGACTGGGAGAGGGGGTTAAACGCACGGACTTGATGCCCCGATGCAATAGAACGGGCTTCGGCAAGAATAGCACCGCGCGCAAATGGATCTGCGGGCAACTGCTCTGCGGCCGGGCTGACCAATGCCGCATCGGTAATCAGGGCCGGACTAACCGCACTCCAGATCAAAAGAAATAAAAGGGCAGGGCCAATTGCCCATAAGGCAACATACCAACCATGATAATTGGGAAGCGAATGAACACCGCCCTTTTTTGTGTTGCTCTTAACAAAACGGGTTGCTTTTACGCGGCCGAAAAACCACGCAATTGCCCCCAGAAAGAAGATCAGTAAGAAGAGGATGGAGTTTGTCACGGTAAAATAACTGATCCTAGATTAGAATAATAAATTAGCGGGAAGGAGGGGCTACGCATTAGCGCGGCCCCCCTTTCATTCCGATAGGTCGTTATTTCAGTTCCGTACCCTTTAGGGTCGGCAAATCTTTCGCAGTTGCTTCCATTTTTGTCCGAATATCGTCAGGCGATGCGATTAGTCCCGCCTTCACCAGATATCCGTCTTTTCCGCCAGCTTTTACGAAGGCAGCCAAATATTCTTGTAGGCCCGGAATGACACCAACATGCTGTTTCTTTGCATAGATATAAAGTGGTCGCGCACCGGGATATTCACCGGATGCAATCGCATCATAAGCAGGTTGAATGCCGGAAATGCTGATACCACGAACAGAATCGGTATTTTCTTCTAGGAAACTATATCCAAAAATTCCGACGCTGTTTGGGTTGGCCTTGAGCTTCTGGACGATCAGATTGTCATTCTCGCCCGCATCAATATAAGCACCATCCGCACGAACATCGTGACAAATAGCGTTATATTCGTCTTCATTGCTGTCTTTTAATGCCTTGGTGGTGGCGTCTGTTTTACAGCCCACTTCCATAATAAGTTCGGTCAGCGCATCGCGTGTGCCTGATGTTGATGGAGGACCATAAACGCTAATCGCAATTTTAGGGAGCGATGGATCAATATCGGACCAGTTTTTCGCTTCATTCTTTTTACCAAATGGGCGTTCTGCAATGGCTTTGTATATTTGCGTTGGAGTTAATTTAATTGCCGGACCTTCATTAGCCTGAGCAACTGCAATTCCATCAATGCCAACCTGAATTTCAACAATGTCGGTGACACCGTTTTCTTTACACATATCAAATTCGCTGGCCTTCATCCGCCGCGATGCATTTGCAACATCGGGTGTGCTTGCGCCAACGCCTGCACAGAATAATTTCATTCCGCCGCCGGTACCGGTCGATTCTAAAATCGGTGATGTATTCGCGCCGCCTGCGCTAAACTGTTCGGATACCGCTTTGGCAAAGGGGAATACGGTCGAAGAACCGACGATCCGAATTTCGCTGCGCGTTCCGCCTTGTCCGCCGGAAGCCTCATCTTGACAAGCCGCCAAGGCAAGTGTGGTTACCGCCAAAAGAGCGATTTTCTTAAACATTATATAGTCCCCGTTTTCTGTGGAGTGTTAAAATCTTGGTCAAGAATCGAGTTTGATCTTCGACCGCTTGAACAGGGGTTTAAAGTTCAGCAGCGTCCTAACGATTACATTTTTATGACAGATATATGACATTGAGCATGCCGCGTTGGCCATGTCGAGAGTTATCACTCTACATCTTTATGACGGGTAAGAAGATCGCCACCGTCGTGCCAACGCCCAGCGCGCTCGTCACTTCCATCCTGCCGCCGTGGCGCTCTGTAATATGTTTGACAATCGCAAGGCCCAGACCGGTGCCGCCGATGGACTTACTGCGTCCCTTGTCGACGCGGTAAAATCGTTCGGTCAGCCGGGGGATATGGTCTGCGGCTATTCCATCGCCTTGATCGGTGACAGATAAGCGCAGCATCGCGCCGTTCCGATTGGGTTTGATCGTGATCGTAATGGGTGCACCGCGGCGTCCATATTTATAGGCGTTGCTCACCAAATTATGAAGCAGCTGGGACAACTGCGCATAATCGCCATGGATGGACGGCAAATCATCGGGAATCGAAATTATAATATTATCGTCTTTTTTGACGCGTCCGTGAAGAAAATCAGCCTTCACATCCGCGACTAATTTGGCGAGATCGACCGGTTCGGAGGGCAATTGGAATTTTTCCGCTTCGATGCGGGACAATGACATTAAGTCTTCGATCAAACGCTGCATGCGATCAGCTTCCTGATACATGATCTGCAAAAACCTCGTGCGCGTTTTCTCGTCTTTACCCGCTTCTGGGTTTTCTAGAGTCTCGATAAATCCCTTGATCGCAGCGAGCGGCGTTCGGAGTTCATGGCTGGCATTGGCGACGAAATCGGTGCGCATACGTTCCGCTGCATAGCGGCTGCTTTGGTCCGACAGCTGAACCAGCTTTAATCCGTCATCAAGCGCATGGATGCGCAATTCCCAACGTTGCTCCGCGCTACCTACGCCGACCAGTAAAATGGGTTCCCCGGTATGTTCGGCATTAGGATTAGCAAGCCGATCTGCGGCAGCGGGATGGCGGATGGCGACGCGTACATCCTCACCGATAATATGATTGCCGAGAAAATTTTTCGCTGATGGGTTTGCTGCCGCGACTTTTGCATTGCGAATAAGCAGAATCGGGTCGGTAATCGGGTCTATGACATCTTGGTAGGCCTCGGATCGGCCTTGATATAATATTCGTTTCCGTTGGCGTTCCAATGCGCTGAAATCTGGCTGTTGGGGGGGATGCTCTTCCAATGCAATAATCGCGAGTGCGATGATGCCAAAAACCGACGTGATGATGATTTTCATCATGAGTTCGGAGGTTTGCGTAGCAAGAACCGACCCTCCGACAATGAGGAGGATCGCAAAAATCAGGCGAAATGGAGAAATTGTGTTCATGTTTGCTGTCGCGATAATATCCGGTAGCCTTGTTTTGGCGGGTTTGCACATAAACAGCAATGACTATGTCGAATTTGCAGTGGCTCGCTTACCCGTTGATGTTTGTTTTTGATCGGAACTGTTAAGTATCACGGCCAATTTGTCCCGTTTATGGACGACCCTTTTCTTGCATGACTGTTTACTCGCATTTAATCACTTTCCCCTTTAAGGGCGATATTCAGAGGAAATTTACGCGATGACGGACAGCCTAACCCCGAATGACCAGCCTTCAGAATCCGCAAGTGATTCCGATAATGCAGCCATTGTAACCCGTCGTCGCGCCTTGATGATGGGTGCGGTAACAGCTTCGGCGGTGATCAGTATCAAGCCAGCTTTGGCACAGACTGCCGGTTCCGTGTTAAACTGCGAAATTCCGGTGCCGGGCAATCACGCCGCTGGTGGTTATATTGGCGCAGATGGCAAAATCGTATCACCAGACACACCGGGCGCATTCCCGCCCGCAGGTCGTAATTTCACTGGCGAAGAAGTGAAACGGGCGATGAATGGCCGGTCCTTGCCGGGTACATCCTATGACCAGTCCAAAGCCTATGTGAATTATATTCGCCGGCTGCAATCCGGCCAAAGCGGTTTTACCTGCTACGCTTCCCTGCAAATGCCGCGATAGCAAATGTCGCGGATTTTTGGCTTCAAAGCCAAGGCTTATTAACATATTCATGTTACCAGTCGGGCTCGTTTTATATGCCCTGCCGTAACCAATGGCCGTGATCAGGAATAGTGTAACCGCCAATGAGCCAGCTTTATCGCGCCACAGCACCTGATGGGCTGATCCAGCATCCATTGGACAGTATGACCCTGATTTTCCAGAAATCATCGGGGATTACCCATATGGTCACCGATCCGGTGCCTGCGATATTGGAGGTTATGGCCAAGGATGCCGTAACCGTTGACGATATTGCTGGGCGGCTTTCCGCTAGCTATGATTTAGCGGGTGGCGACGATGTTAAAGATATCGTGGCGGCTCGGCTGATGGAGCTTTCCTCGCTCGGTCTGGTCGAACGGGTTTAGAGTAGGTGGCGGGGCTTCATCATCTTTATCTGACTGTCGGCCCCGCTCGTTTTCGGGTGGCGTCCACATGGCGGCAACCTTTAGACCAGCTGGCGGCGCTTTATAAGGATTATCCCACATCGCATGACGGTCATGCCGATTTTACTGTCCGGCTAGAGCCTGAGAAGCCATGGCGACGCTATATCCGCCCGTCGGTGCACATATCAGGCGATTATTGGCTGCCCGATGCCGCGCCTTTGCCTCTGAGCCAGAGCCTGTTGGCGGCGGAGATGGGAATGAATTTGCAAATGGCGCTCGGGTGGCGGCGGCATTTGTTGCTGCATGCCAGCAGTGTTGAAAAAGACGGGAAAGCGTTGTTGATGACCGGCCTGTCCGGTTCCGGAAAATCGACGCTGTCGGCGATGCTCGCCGAAAAAGGCTGGCGGTTCATGGGTGATGAATTTGCCTTGCTGAATCCGGACACCGGCATGGTGCACAGCTTCCCGCGCCTGATCAGTTTGAAAAATCAAGCTATTGCCGCAATGCAGGCGCTATTGCCGGAAAACCGGTTCGGACCATTGATGGTAGACACACCAAAAGGGGATATCCGCCATGTCATTCCGCCGCTGGATGCGGTGAAAAGGATGGGGGACACCGCCAAACCTGCCTTGCTTCTGTTTCCACGCTTTGGATATGATCCGGTCCTACGGGATATGGGGAAGAGCGAGGTTTTTGTACGCCTGACCCAGGCATCGACAAACTATGTGGCCTTAGGCGAAACCGGATTTCGCGCACTGACCAGTTTTGTTGATACAGTTCCTGTCAAAGCGATGGACTATCAATCGGGCGATCAGGCAGAAGAGTTTATCGATAGCCTCTGGAGCCAGATTCTATGATGCGCAACGGTCGGCCCTTGGTAGATGCTTTGCGGGATCCGGAGACAGTTCTCCAGCTTGATAGTGCAGGATGGACGGAGCTGTTCAGCATCGCTCGGGCAGAGTCGCTTATTGGTTCATTGGCACACCGTTTGGCGGATGTTGCGGTACCTGATGCAGTTAAACCTGTTCTGAAGGATGCGATTCAAGCAACTGATCTTGCTCGATTACAAGCATTATGGGAGGCCGATTGCGCGCGTAGGGCGCTCGTACCGTTACACTGTAAAGTGCTGCTAATGAAAGGCACGGCCTATGTCGCCGCCGATCTTGATGCGGGAATTGGCCGCAGCATCGGCGATCTCGACATCATGGTTGCGCGTGACCAGTTGCCTGCAGTTGAAGACGTTCTATTGGATGCTGGCTGGGAATGGGTGAAGCCCGACCCTTATGACGATGAATATTACCGCGCGCATATGCATGAATTGCCGCCGCTCATTCACCGCGAGCGCGACCGGATGATTGATGTGCATCATACGACCCTGCCGCTAACAGCCAAACCAACGCCCAATGCCGATGCAATGCTTAATGCGGCGGCACAGCTCGATTCCGGCCTTTATGTGATGGCACCGGCGGATATGCTGCTCCATTCGGTTGCACATCTTTTCGCTGATGGCGATCTGGCCGGCGGGCTTAGGAACCTGTGGGATATTGACCGGCTGGTCCGGCAATTTTCCGAAGCGGATGAAGACTTCTGGACGGAACTGGGGTCGCGCGCCAAATTGCATCAATTGGCGCCGCATCTCGCGCGCGCATTGCGGCTGGCGGTCCGTCTTTATAACACACCCGTTTATAAATATCGCGCTGGCCGGACCAAATTTGCCGATTATCTTTATATCCGCCGTTTGCTGGCGAGAGATGGTTGGGGGCGTCAGACGCGGCCATTTACGCGGCAATCCTTTTATATCCGGTCCCATTGGCTGCGAATGCCGCCGCTCATGCTCGCCCGCCATTTGTGGACGAAATGGCGCAAGGGATAATCGTTATTTTCCCAATTTGACTAATGTCGGGATCAACTCGTCATAATGATCGATAATTGCATCGGCACCCAGATCTTCAACGGGCTGATGCAAAAAGCCAAAGCTTACCGCGACATTGGCGATACCCGCGTTTTGGGCGGCCTTTATGTCGAAAATACTATCACCGATAAATGCAGCGGCGGTTTGATCGACTACGCCGCCGCAGCGCCGGATCATCTCGTCAATCGGGTCACGTTTGGGTTTGCTGTTACCCTTACCCATCGTATCACCGCCAATGACGGTGTTGAAACGGTCGATCATGCTGACATTGGTAAGCAGTTTTACCGCAAGATGCTCAAATTTATTGGTAACCACCGCCAGTTTCACGCCATATTTCTGCAAGACATCCATTGCGCGGATCAAGCCGTCAAATGTAGGGGAATCATATCCCAAATTAGCCTCATAATGTTCGATCAATACTGGAAGCAAGCGCTTGACCAAGTCATTGTCGCTGCCGCCTGATTGTTCCAGCGCCATGTCGAGCATATGCCGCGCGCCCATTCCTACCAGTGATCGAACAGATTGTGCGTCCACTTGTGGCCGTCCCGCACTGTCGAGCGCATGGTTTAGTGATGCAGCCAGTTCGATACTGGTATCCAGCAAGGTGCCATCCAGATCAAAGCCAATGATATCGAAAGAAATTTTTGTCATAGCAGTGCATAGAACCGATCTTGCTGGCATATGCAACCGCATCATGGCATGGGGCGCACATTCAGCGTGTAGAACAGATATTCGGAGTTTTTTGCATGAGTGACCGTCCTTTAGCAGCCATTATTTTAGCCGCCGGACAAGGCACGCGGATGAAATCGGAAAAGCATAAAGTGCTCCATCCGATCGCGGGCAAGCCAATGTTGCATCATTTATTGGATACAGTCGATTCCATCGGCGTTGAGCGGACTGTTGTGGTGGTCGGTGCCCGTCGGGAACAGATTGAAGCGAGCGTTGAAGGGCGGAACGTCGCCATCGCGGTGCAGGAAGACCAGCTTGGCACTGGTCATGCTGTTGCACAGGCGCGTGACGCGCTGAAAGGTTTCGCGGGCGATGTGCTGATCCTTTATGGCGATGTTCCGATGGTGAGCGCAGACACGATGCGGGATATGATCTTCCGGTTGAACAATGGGACCGACCCGCGCGCCGTGGTGTTAGGCTTTCGGCCCGATAATGCGGGCGCTTATGGCCGGATTATCGCAGACGATCAGGGCGAAATTGACAAAATGGTCGAATATAAGGATGCAAGCGATCAAGAACGTGCGGTGACCCTGTGCAATAGCGGCCTGATGGCAGCGCGCTCGACTGATTTATTCATTCTGCTCGATAAAATCAGTAATGATAATGCGGCCGGCGAATATTATCTGCCCGATATCGTAATGCTGCCCGGACAGGCCAGCGCGGTGATCGAAGTGGATGACCCGGCGGAAGTCGCTGGCGTGAACAGCCGCGCCGAACTGGCGGCTGTGGAGGCAGAATGGCAGGCCTGCCGCCGCGACAAAGCGATGGCAGATGGAGTGAGCCTGATTGCTCCAGAAACTGTTTGGTTTTCGTATGATACGGATATTTCTTCAGATGTGGTGATAGAACCTAATGTGGTATTCGGCCCCGGTGTTTCCATCGCATCGGGCGCTATTATTTACGGGCACAGCCATATTGAAGGTGCAACCATTGGACCGAACGCCAATGTCGGCCCGTTTGCGCGGTTGCGCCCCGGTTCGGTGATGGAAGAAGGATCAAAAGTCGGCAATTTCGTCGAGATGAAGAAAACCACACTCGGTAAAGGTGCGAAAGCAAACCACCTGACCTATCTCGGCGACGCTGAAGTGGGCGAGGGCGCGAATATCGGCGCAGGTACGATCACTTGCAATTATGACGGGTTTTTCAAATATAAAACCGTGATCGGGAAAGGCGCGTTTATTGGGTCTAACTCTGCGCTTGTTGCTCCGGTAAATATCGGCGACGGTGCCATTGTGGGGGCGGGGGCAACCTTGACCAAGGATGTCGCAGCAGATGATCTGGCGTTAGTACGCGCCGAGCAGACAAGCAAAACGGGATGGGCGAAGAAGTTTCGTGAGGCGATGACGAAGAAAAAAGCGGGAAAGTGAAGCTTATCCTGATATAAATATAAAAGATTTCCTGGCAGAGATGCTGGCTACCCTGAGAGCTAAATATTTTTAGAAGAAAGCCCGAAAACTATGTGCGGAATTATTGGAATAGTTGGCAAGGAACCTGTCTCGGATCGTCTGGTCGATGGCCTGAAACGCATGGAATATCGCGGCTATGACAGCGCCGGTATTTGCACCGTGCAGGATGGTCAACTGATTCGCCGCCGTGCAGAGGGCAAGCTTGCCAATCTGGTAAACGTGCTGAAAACAGACGACGCGGCTGGCAATATCGGCATTGCGCATACCCGTTGGGCAACGCACGGCGCGCCGACCACCAGTAACGCGCATCCCCATGCCACTGCTGAAGTCGCACTTGTCCACAATGGTATTATCGAGAATTTCAAAAGCCTGCGCGAAGAATTAAGCGCGCGCGGGCGTAAGTTTGAAAGCGAGACCGATACAGAAGTGGTCGCGCATCTGGTGAGTGAACAGGTTGAAAGCGGAAAATCTCCGAAAGAGGCCGTGCAGAATATATTACCGCAATTGCGCGGCGCTTTTGCTCTGGCTATCGCCTTTCGTGCGCAGCCGGATTTGTTAATCGGTGCGCGGCTCGGTTCCCCGCTGGTAGTGGGCTATGGTGATGGGGAGACTTATCTGGGCTCTGACGCGCTTGCGCTGGCACCCTTGACCCAGAAAATTGCTTATCTGGACGAAGGCGACTGGGTTGTCATTACAAGCAAAGGCGCCGTTATTTATGATAAAGATAATATTCCGGTAGAGCGTGAAATCACCATATCCGGTGTGTCTGCAGCTGCGATTGAAAAAGGCAATTATCGCCATTTCATGCAGAAAGAAATTTTCGAGCAACCCACGGTGGTCGCGCAAACCCTGCAAAGCTATATCCGGCCACTGGAACAGCAAGTGGCGTTGCCGCAGATGGATTTTGATCTGCGCGATATCAAACGGATCACCATCGTGGCCTGTGGCACCAGCTATTATGCCGGGATGGTTGCCAAATATTGGTTTGAGACTTTTGCCCGCGTGCCCGTAGATTTGGATTTCGCTTCGGAATTCCGTTATCGTGATCCGGTGTTTGAACCGGGCGGACTGGCGCTGTTCATCTCCCAGTCTGGCGAGACTGCCGATACGTTGGCGGCGCTACGCCACTCCAAAGAAAACGGTCAAAAAATCGCGGTAGTCGTCAATGTTCCGACCAGCAGCATGGCACGCGAAGCCGATCTGTTGTTGCCTACTCACGCCGGTCCGGAAATAGGAGTGGCGTCGACCAAGGCATTTTCCTGTCAATTGGCCGTTTTGGCGGCGCTTGCCGCGCATCTCGCGGTGGTCAAAGGCAAGATGACACGCGACGAAGAACGCGACGTGGTCAAGCATTTGACCGAAGCTCCGGCGGCGTTGAATGCGGCGCTGGCCCATGATGACGATATTGCGGATATGGCGCATTTCATCGCTCCGGCGCGCGATGTGCTCTATCTTGGCCGTGGCCCTGATTATCCGCTGGCGCTGGAAGGTGCGCTCAAGCTGAAAGAAATCAGCTATATTCATGCCGAAGGCTATGCTTCAGGCGAGATGAAACACGGACCGATCGCGTTGATTGACGAAGCCGTACCGGTCATCGTGCTGGCACCATCCGGCCCGCTATTCGAGAAAACTGTATCGAACATGCAGGAAGTCATGGCTCGAGGAGGGAAAGTCTTACTGATCTCTGACGCCGAGGGCATTGCCGAAGCGGGTGAGGGGTGCATGGCTACCATCGAAATGCCAAAGGTCCATCCATTGATCGCGCCGCTGGTATATGCTGTACCTGTGCAATTGCTGGCCTATCATGTAGCAGTGGCCAAGGGCACGGATGTTGACCAGCCCCGCAATCTGGCGAAATCGGTCACCGTGGAGTAATCATGGCTACAAATCCTTCACTCGTCACGGTCGAGACCGCTAACGGAAAGTTTCAGCAGACAGTTCAGGTTGGTAAACATGTCTTCCCTGCTGACGAGCCAGAGTCCTTTGGCGGTACGGACAGTGGTCCGTCACCCTATGACTTGCTGCTCGCCGCGCTGGGCAGTTGCACATCGATGACGATAAAAATGTATGCGGATCGCAAGGGCATCCCTCTTGAAGGCGTCCATATCGAACTGGAGCATAGCCGCGAGCATGTTGAAGATTGCACCAGCTGTAATAATGACGACAACCGGATTGATGTGATTGATCGTTCTATTATATTCCGCGGTGACTTAACGGACGAGCAGCGGAAAAAACTGCTAGAAATTGCCCAAAAATGTCCGGTTCACAAAACGCTTGAGAACCGCATTGATATTCACACATTGGAAGTGCGTGCATGACCGAAATTGCTGGTGGCTGCCATTGCGGCGCTGTTCGTTTTACGGCTATTGCCGAAGCGGAACCGGCGTTGCTTGATTGTAATTGCTCAATATGTGCGCGGACTGGTTTTTTGCATTTGATCGTACCGCACAAGGATTTCACTCTGGTCCAAGGCGGGGATGATCTGACCAGCTATAAATTCGGTAGCAAGCAGGCAGAGCATTTATTTTGTAAAAATTGCGGCGTGAAAAGTTTCTATCAGCCGCGATCCCATCCGAATGGCTGGAGCGTGAATTATAATTGCCTTGATAAAGGGCACGGGTTGAAGCCGGCGATCACTAAATTTGATGGACAAAATTGGGAAGCGGCTAAAGCAAAGCTGGCCTAGCATTTTCACCATGACGAACATAAATAAAAAGGCCCGCTGAATTTCTCTAGCGGGCCTTTTCTCGGTCCATTCAGCCCCTTTTACGCCAGATCAAAACGGTCTGCGTTCATCACTTTGGTCCAAGCGGCAACAAAGTCTGTCACGAACTTCTCTTCATGGCCGTCTTCTGCATAGACTTCAGACAATGCGCGCAGTTGCGAGTTTGACCCGAAGACGAGGTCAGTCCGCGTGCCGGTCCATAGTTGCTCACCGGTCTCGCGATCAGTACCGACAAACTCTTCGTCTGAACTGGTGTCCACGACTTTCCAAGCCGTTTTCATGTCAAGCAGATTGACAAAAAAGTCGTTGGTCAGCTGTTCGGACCGATTCGTTAGCTTGCCGTGCGCGCTGTTGCCGCTATTGGCACCAAGCACCCGCAGTCCGCCGATTAGCACGGTCATTTCCGGCGGGCTGAGCTGCATCAGCGAGGCGCGGTCGAGCATCAGTTCTTCCGTCGGCACCGAATGCTTGGTCGACAGATAGTTACGAAACGCATCGGCCTTGGGCTCCAGCGGATCAAAGCTATCGGCATCGGTCATTGCGTCACTCGCATCTCCGCGACCTCCGGTGAACGGCACTTCAATGGCGAAGCCAGCGTCTTTTGCTGCCTTCTCAACCGCTGCGGTTCCACCAAGCACGATCATGTCAGCCATAGAAATAGTCCGGCCGCCTTTGATCTCTTCCAGTTTGGAAAGGACTTTGGAAAGCTCGTCCGGGTCATTGACCGCCCAGTCTTTTTGCGGGGCTAGACGCACACGTGCGCCATTGGCACCGCCGCGATGGTCGGATGCGCGATAGGTCGAGGCAGACGCCCAAGCCGCCTTTACCAGTTCGCCAACGGTTAGGCCGCTACCAAGGATGCTGGCCTTAAGTTCCGCGACGTCGCTGGCGCTAGGCATGGTACCGGCGGGAGCCGGATCCTGCCAGATCAAATCCTCTTGCGGTACTTCTGGACCAAGATAGCGGACCTTTGGTCCCATATCGCGGTGGCACAATTTGAACCACGCACGAGCAAAGGCATCCGCAAACGCAGCCGGATTGTCACGAAAATGTTCCGAAATTTTGCGATATGCGGGATCGACCTTCATCGCCATGTCAGCAGTCGTCATCATCGTCGGAACTTTCCGCGATGGATCATCAGCCGCAGGTGCCATATCCTCTGGCTTTTGATCAATGGGCTGCCATTGTTGGGCACCCGCAGGACTTTTTACCAGTTCATATTCGTAATCGAGTAGCATGTGGAAATAGTTCATCGTCCATTGGATGGGCGTCGGGGTCCATGCGCCCTCCAGCCCTGAAGTAATAGCGTGACCGCCGCTGCCGCTTTCATATTTGCTGTTCCAGCCGAAGCCTTGCGCCGCAATATCTTCGCCCTCGGGGTCAGGACCGAGTAGCGCAGCATCACCAGCACCATGACATTTGCCAAAAGTATGGCCGCCGGCAGTGAGTGCGACGGTTTCCTCATCATTCATGGCCATACGATCAAAAGTTTCGCGAATATCGCGGGCCGACAGTGCCGGATCAGGATTGCCGCCCGGTCCTTCTGGATTGACGTAGATCAGGCCCATCTGAATTGCCGCGAGCGGGTTTTCTAGGACTTTGTCTTCTGCAATCCGGGTTTCTGCACCGGTATTGACCCATTTATCTTCTGTGCCCCAATAAATATCTCGTTGCGGCTCATAGCTGTCATTGCGTCCGCCGCCGAAGCCAAAGATTGGCCCGCCCATGGATTCAATTGCGACGTTACCAGTCAGGATGATAAGGTCAGCCCAGCTAATTTTTTCGCCATATTTCTTTTTTACGGGCCAAAGCAAGCGGCGTGCCTTGTCGAGGTTGGCGTTATCGGGCCAGCTATTGAGCGGGGCGAAACGTTGTTGCCCTTCACCGGCACCGCCGCGCCCGTCTGCCGTGCGATAGGTTCCTGCCGCATGCCAAGCCATCCGGATGAAAAACGGGCCGTAATGACCATAATCGGCGGGCCACCAAGGCTGGCTATCGGTCATAAGCGCGTGAAGGTCTTTCTTCAGGGCTTGATAATCAATTGATTGAAAGGCCTCGGCATAATTAAAATCAGCAGCCATGGGGCTGGGGGAAACGCCGCTTTGGGTCAGGATGTCGAGTTGAAGCTGGTTGGGCCACCAATCGCGATTCTGTCGGCCGAGAAGTCCGCGTACGCCGCCATCAAAGCCCATTGGGCAACCGTCGGGTTTCATATCCATTGGAATATCTCCTTTTTCTGGTGCTACTCTCTAGGTTTGAGCACCTTTGATCTTTGTACCGCAAATCCTATAGTGGGATAAACGAATTAAGGCGGTCTGTCTGACCGGCTTTTTCAATTAAGCCAATCACTAGTGCGATAGGAATACGTGAATCTACCGGTGATTGACCCCCATGATCAACGCGCATATAAGACGGCCTCATTTCGAGAGGCGGCCAATCGGGTCGCCTTTTCTGTTTTTTACGAAAGGAAGTCGATCATGACGATTACCCCATTGATGCCTGTATATCCTCGGTGTGGTTTTCGTCCTGTCCGAGGTGAAGGCGCTTGGCTGATTTCCGAAGATGGTAGCCGCGCATTAGATTTTGCCAGCGGTATCGCGGTGAATATTTTAGGCCATGGTCATCCGCATTTGACCAAAGCGATACAAGATCAGGCCGCGACCTTGATGCATGTGTCGAACCTTTATGGCAGCCCGCAGGGTGAGAAATTTGCACAAAGGCTGGTTGATACCACCTTTGCCGATACCGTATTTTTCACCAATAGCGGAGCCGAAGCGGTTGAATGCGCGATAAAGACGGCGCGGGTCTATCACCAGTCGCAAGGTAGCGACCGGTTTGAAATCATCACGTTTAAAAATGCGTTTCATGGAAGGACAATGGCGACCATTTCTGCTTCGAACCAAGAGAAAATGCATCACGGATTTTCGCCGCTTCTCAATGGTTTTAAATATGTTGATTTTGATGATCTGGAAGGCGCAAAGGCCGCCATTGGTCCCAAGACGGCAGGTTTTATGGTAGAGCCTATTCAGGGCGAAGGCGGCGTTCGTCCTGCATCACAAGCCTTTATGAAGGGGCTTCGTGATCTGGCTGACGAGCATGACTTGCTGTTGATATTGGACGAAGTGCAATGCGGCGTCGCGCGGACCGGAGCGCTTTATGCGCACGAGCTTTACGGTATCACGCCCGATATTATCGCCAGTGCAAAAGGCATTGGCGGCGGCTTTCCTTTGGGTGCCTGCCTAGCAACGGAAAAAGCGGCACGCGGCATGGTTCCGGGCACACATGGCTCCACCTATGGCGGCAACCCGTTGGCCATGGCGGCGGGTAATGCCGTCTGGGATGTGGTCGCAAATGATGAATTTCTGGAACATGTCCGCAATATAGGCGATAAACTGCGCGCAGCGATTGAGCAGTTTATCGGTAACTATCCAGCCCTGTTTACCGGTGTGCGGGGGAAAGGCTTGATGCTGGGTATTACCATGACGCAGGAAACTCGTGATTTTGTCGCCCATTTGCGCGATAATCACGGGCTGCTGACGGTTGCTGCGGGGGATAATACATTGCGGATATTGCCGCCACTGAACATTGACGAAAGCCACGTCGCGACGTTTATCGAGAAACTGTCCGCTGGTGCGGCTGATTATGAGGCATCTGAAACATGACCCGGAATTTTCTGAACCTTTCTGATGCAGGTGGCAACGCCCTTGCTGCGATGCTCAATGATGCAATCGACCGCAAACAAGCGCGCAAGACTTGGCCGAAAGGGAAGGTGGATGCGGATGCGCCGCTCTCCGACCATGTTCTGGCGATGATCTTTGAAAAAAGCAGCACACGAACCCGTGTCTCTTTCGATATGGCGATACGCCAATTGGGTGGGACCAGCATTGTGATGGATAGCGGGTCCATGCAACTAGGGCGCGGTGAGACAGTGGATGACACGGCCAAAGTATTGTCGCGCATGTGCGATGCTATCATGATCCGTACAGACGATCATTCCAAAATCGAAGAACTAGCGGCTAATTCCAGCGTTCCGGTTATTAACGGATTGACCGATTTATCGCATCCTTGCCAGATTGTTGCCGATTTGCTGACGCTGATCGAGCATGGAAAGGCATTGCCCGGACTGGAAGTCGCATGGCTTGGTGACGGTAATAATGTTCTTAACAGCATTGTCGAAGCCGCGGGCCTGATGAAATTTAACGTCCGTATTGCTTGCCCGGAAGGTTATGATCCCGACCAGAATTTCATTGTGGCAGCGCAGGCAGCGGGCGCAAATGTCACGCTGTATCGTGATACGATGGAAGCGGCAGCCGGGGCCGATGTTATCGTGGCTGACACTTGGGTATCAATGGGCCAAGATCATGCCGATGCCAAGATCGAAGCAATGATGCCGTTTCAGGTCAATGATGTGATCATGGAGCAAGCTAAATCCGATGCGGTGTTCTTACATTGTCTTCCCGCCCATCGCGGCGAAGAAGTTATGCCGTCCGTTATCGATGGTCCGCAGTCGCTGGTTTGGGATGAAGCGGAAAACCGTATCCACGCCCAGAAATCGGTCCTGCTCTGGGCTTTTGGTCATATTTAATGGCCAGCAATCCAGATATTCCAACGCTGATTGACAAAAACCTGTCCTTTTCGATTCCTGCAAAACATTGCCGGGGCAGGGCGGTCCGATTGGGGCCATTGCTCGATGATATTTTGTCTGCGCATAATTATCCGCCGCAGATAAAGTCATTGCTGGCTGAGGCCGTATGCCTGACTTCTTTATTAGGTGCACTTCTTAAAGAGGAAGATGCGCAGCTGACATTGCAGGCCCAGACGGAAAGCGGTGTTATCAGCTTGCTGGCTTGTGATTATAAAGACGGCGACGTGCGTGGTTATGTGCAATTTGATGCCGAGCGCCTTGTGGCCCAACCGCTTGAGCCCAGCCTGATGGCTTTGTTCGGAAAGGGCTATCTCGCGATTACCTTTGACCATCCCGCGCCGCGTGGACGGTCGCAAGGCATTGTTCCCTTGGAAGGCGGTAGTCTTTCGGAAGCCGTGCAGAATTATTTCATGCAGTCGGAGCAGATACCGACCGTTATTCGCGTTGCGCTTGAAATAGAGGGTGACCGCACCATTGCGGGCGGATTGCTGGTGCAGCATCTGCCAGATGGCGAAGATGGTAAAGAACGCCTGCATGTCCGAATGAACCATCCCGAATGGGAGCATGTCGCGATCATGGGCAGCAGTGCCAAAGATGAGGAACTGGTGAATCCCGACTTGCCGCTAGAAGACTTATTGTGGCGGCTATTTAGTGAGAGCGACGAAGTGAGGGTTATGAGCGGTAAACCGTTGGTTAAGGGTTGCCGGTGTAATGAAGATCATATCCGGGACGTAATCGCACGTTTTCCGAAAGAGGATAAGGAAAATATGGTCGGGGACGATGGAACCATTTCCATTGATTGTGCGTTTTGTAGCAAGAAGTTCACTATCACCAGTGCAAGCTTAAATAATTGAATTTGGAAGAAAATTGCAGAAAAATTTGCACAGTCTGTCCAATTTATACAATTCACCGCCGCAATTCGGCGCGATATTGGCCATAATCTTTTGCTAGCTTAGCAGACTGGCGGTTTATCCGTATATTATCGACGAAAAAAAGGAACCTGAAAATGAAGGGCATCACATTGATCAAGACTGTCAGCGCATCGATTGCTGCAATCTTGACATTTTCTGTTTCGGCTCCGGCGCAGGCTCCTGAAATGGTACTTCTTGCTGGGTTGCAAAAAGGGGAATGGACGCTAAAAACGCGTGGTTCCGACGATGCCAGCAAGAAAATTTGCTTGGGTGATCCTACAAAATTGCTGCAAATTCAACATAATGGAACGACATGTTCACGTTATGTCATTCAAGATACGCCCACAAACTTACGCGTCAGCTATAAATGCGGAAGCGCAGACCATGGCGTGACGACGATCAAGCGCGAATCCAGTGGACTGGTGCAAATCCAGTCACAGGGCATCAAGGCCAATGCTCCATTTTCTTTCAATGTTGAGGGACGTCGTACCGGCCCTTGCTAAACTCATTTGCTTTGGATTTTGGCCGTTAGTAAAATGTTAATCATATCAGCCGTAAACAAAGAACATCATGTTTCGACATGACTTTCTTCTTTCGGGTTTGAACTAGAAACCCTACTGGGCCGCATTCCGATGGAATTGCGGCTCAATTTTTATAAATCCTAGCTGCTAGGACTTGCTTGTCGCCGCGAAGGGGATTAGCGGGGCGGGCATGTCTCAGGATCACAAAAAAGCTATAGTCCTCCTGTCGGGTGGACTCGATTCCATGGTATCTGCCGCCTTGGCGCGGGAACAGGGCTATGAAATTATCGCCCTGACTATTGACTATAACCAACGCCATAAAATCGAGCTTCAGTCTGCTGTGCGTATTGCAGAAAAACTCGATGTCAGTGAGCATATCGTCCTGCCGCTCGATCTCAGCCGTTTTGGCGGGTCTGCTTTGACAGATGATATTGATGTGCCCAAAACTGGTGTCACGGACGATATTCCTGTGACTTATGTGCCTGCGCGCAATCTAATTTTTCTCTCGCTAACCTTGGGATTAGCAGAGGCCCGCGATGCGAGGGATATTTTCATTGGCGTCAATGCGCTGGATTATTCCGGCTATCCCGATTGCCGCCCTGAATTTATCCAAGGGTTTGAAAGGCTCGCTGATCTTGCGACCAAGGCAGGGGATCAAGGCAGTGGTTTCACGATTCAAACGCCGCTCCAATATATGACGAAAGCGGATATTGCTAAGGAAGCGCAGCGACTGGACATTGATCCGGCGCTTAGCTGGTCCTGCTATGATCCAGCGGAAGGCGATTTGCATTGCGGCTATTGTGATAGTTGCCGCCTCCGTCAAAAGGGGTTTGAGGAAGCTGGAATAGTCGACCCCACCCGCTATGCCGTGACGTCATGAGCTACGCGGTCAAGGAAATGTTCGTGACGCTACAAGGCGAAGGTGTTCATGCTGGCCGCCGTGCAGTTTTCGCGCGGTTTGCCGGATGCAATCTTTGGTCGGGCCTCGAAAAAGACCGCGCGATGGCTGTCTGTCAGTTTTGTGATACGGATTTTATCGGGATGAACGGTGATGGCGGCGGGCGATTTCAGGATGCTGCGGCTTTTGCCGATGCGGTCGTGGCCCAATGGGGTGAGGGGGAGGCGGCACGCTTCGTCGTGCTCACGGGTGGAGAACCGATGCTGCAAGTGGATGATGCACTGATCCACGCACTCCACGAGGCAGGCTTTAAAATTGCAATTGAATCCAATGGGACACTCCCTGTGCCGCGGTCGATTGACTGGATTTGTATCAGCCCGAAAGCAGGCAGCGAAACGGTGCAACGCTCTGGCGATGAGCTTAAGCTGGTCTGGCCGCAATCGGGCAGCGATTGGGAAGCGATGCAGGATTGGGATTTTGCTAACCACTTGCTGCAGCCAATGGACGCGCGTCTCGATCAAGCCGCGAATGATGCCAATCTGGCGGAGGCGATTGCCTTTGTGCAATCCCATCCCCAGTGGCGCCTATCTCTGCAAACGCATAAGATTTTGGGCTTAGCCTAAGCCTTTATTCTTCGGTTTCGGATGATTGATCGGTTTCATCATCCGTATCATCGCTTTCGTTGTCCGATGTCTCGTCAGCGGATTTATCTTCCTCCACCATGTCGTCGCCGGTTTTAACGGCATCGACATCGACCATATCGTCGCTGATGGTACCATCAATCACGTCAACTTCGTCCATGCGGGTCTCGGTCACCACATTTTCTTCCGGTGCTGCCGGATCACTAGAACAAGCTGTCATAGAGAAAGCAAAAATAGCTAATGCGGAAGATTTGATCAATTGCGTCATTATTTTCCTAATCCTGTTTCTAGTCAATCGGAAGCATATCGCGTTACGCTTGTTTATCAATTGCCGCCAGAAAATCGGGGGCGTTTTTTTTAAGCGCCGTATCAAAATCATGCAATGTCGCCTCGATGCCCAATTGTTTCAGACTGGTCACCGGATATTCGCTGATACCGCAGGGAATAATACCGTTAAAATGGTTAAGGTCGGGATCGATATTGACGGAAAATCCGTGCATCGTCACCCATTTACGGATGCGAATGCCAATGGCTCCGATTTTTGCCTCTTTGCCCTGCGGCGTATCGCACCAGATTCCCACGCGGCCTTCTACGGCGCGGGCACTGACTCCGAATTCTGCTAAGGCTCGGATGACCCAATCTTCCAACGCGTGTACAAAGTTGCGGACATCGGCCTGCCGTTTTTTGAGGTTGAGCATGATGTAACCGACCCGCTGGCCGGGGCCGTGATAGGTATGCCGACCACCGCGACCGGTTTCGAAAACCGGAAATTCCTGACTGAGCAATTCGGCAGGATTAGAGCTGGTTCCTGCGGTATAAAGGGGCGGATGTTCCAGCAGCCAGATGAGTTCGGGCTCTTTGCCAAGATAAACAGCTAAATTGCGGTGCTCCATTTCAGCCAGAGCCTCGGGATAGGAAATTTTCGCATCGCTAGTGCGCCATTCAATGTCAGACAATTTGCTCATAAAATTCCCGTGCACAATTGCCGCGCCGGTGGCAAGAGTGCGCATAATGAAATCCAAACCCGAAAGTCAGGTGAATGAAGCTTAATTATATGGAATGCTGGAACGGCGCGATGGTAATTTTGCGTGACCACAAGGAAGCGATTCTGGCTATAGTGGGGGTTTTCGTGTTTCTGCCTACTTTGTTAATGGCGCAATTTGTCGGACAACCTCCTTTGGAAGGGGCCGCAGATTTAAATGCGATCACAGCCGCTTACTCCACATTTTTCTCGGAAAATGCTGTGCCGGTCATTTTGTCTAACCTGCTGATCAGCTTTGGCGGCTTCGCGATTTTTTTGACGGTCGCTCCGTCGCATAACGGGACGGTGGCGGAGAATTTAGGTACCGCGCGGCGCCTCTTCCTGATCTTTTTGGTTGCGAATATTCTTACTGGTTTGGTGACATTTGCGGGCTTGATGCTGTTGATCATCCCCGGCCTTTATGTCGCCTGCCGTTTGATCTTGGTACCGATTATCATTGCAGACCATGGCGAAAGAAATCCGATCACAGCGCTTAAGGAAAGCTGGAATAATACAATAGGCAATGGTTTTTCGATTCTTTTGCTTGTCCTCATGATCGCGATTCTCAGCGCCATAACCGTGGCCGTTATCCAGATGATCGTCGGAGTCGTAACCGGCCTTGCCACCGGCGGGGCAGGGTGGCCGCTGATCGATAATCTGGTTTCTGCACTAGGCGGTGCGGCTGTGCAGGTTTTGATTACGGTGATTATCGCGTCCATTTATTATGAACTAACCGGAAAAGGTTCGGAAGTCGACGAAGTTTTCCGCTGAGATATTCAGCTAAACGGCGGAATAATCGGAATATGGCGTCCCGCATCCATGGGCAGGTGGCCGCTCAGACGCGGGTCCGGATGGATATCAATTTGGCGCTTATAGGCGACGAAGCCGACATTTTGATAAAAAGCGGGTGCGCGCTGAGAATCATTAGTACAACTATGCAGCCACACCCGTTTGACGCCCGGTCGCCACGCGCGTTTGAGTGCTTCAGCCATTACGGAACGGCCCAAACCTTTGCCGTTCATTGCCGGTATTAAACCAAAATAGGCTATTTCACAATGTTCCGGATCACGGAAACTCAGCTCGACAAATCCGACAGTGTCTTCATCGTCTTTGACTTTGAATATCTCGGTTGCATCATCATAAAGTGCGGCTTCCAGCTCGCCATCCGTTTGCATTAGGCGCCCGAACCACAGCCAATCATCACCGACGGTATGAAATAATGCCCGATATTCGTTCAGATTCGGGTGTTCCCAGGTCGTAAAGGTCAAGTGCGAGGAATCTTCGAAACCAGATGGCTTCTGTAGCATTTCAAAATGGGTGATGACCACAGCAAGATTGCCATTAGGGACATCTATCTCGGTCATGCCTCCTATTATGTCCATTTCGCTTCTGGAGGCAGGCTCATCAATATCGCATCCACATTACCGCCGGTTTTCAAACCGAAAGTGGTGCCGCGATCATAGACAAGATTAAACTCCGCATAGCGGCCACGCCAGACCAGTTGCTGCTCTTTTTCATCATCGGTCCAGGGCAATCCCATCCGCCGCCGGACCAGTTTCGGGAAAACGTCCAGAAATGCCCGCCCAACGTCCTGCGTAAAGGCAAAATGCTTGTCAAAACTACTATCCGACTCGAGCTCAAGATGATCGTAAAAAATGCCGCCGACGCCGCGATGAACTTGCCGGTGGGGGATATAAAAATAGTCATCGGCCCATTTCTTATATTTGGCGTGATAGTCTGGATCATGCGAATCACAGGCCTGTTGCAGGCGGGCATGAAATTCTGCTGTATCTTCTTCATAGGGGATGGGCGGGTTAAGATCGGCACCTCCGCCAAACCAGCGCTTAGTGGTGCATAAAAATCGGGTGTTCATATGTACCGCGGGCACGTGGGGGTTCGCCATATGGGCGACGAGGCTAATACCTGTTGCGAAAAAATGCGGATTTTCAGCGGCTCCGTGAATCGATTTGGCGAATTCCTCGCTAAAGGTCCCATCGACCGTCGAGATATTAACGCCCGCTTTTTCAAAAACTTTGCCGTTAATCAGGCCGCGAACGCCGCCGCCGCCAGGGCTATCATCCGGATTTTTCCGGTCCCATGGTAGGTAATCAAAACGTGCATCACTACCCGCTTCGGCTTCAATTGCCTCAAACTCAGCGCATATATCGTCGCGCAATTTAGCGAACCATGTCTGTGCGCATGATTGTTGGTCATCGAGAGGATTGTCATTTTTGCGGATCGGAGGCTGTGCCGTCATTTGGAAAATTGTCCCGTTTGTTTGAGCGCTTCGCCGAGCGCCATGCCTGCAGAAACAGCAAGGTTCAATGAACGCATGCCGTTTTTCATCTTTATAGTGATTCGCTCGTCGGCGCGTTGATTGACATCAAGGGGCACGCCTGAACTTTCTGATCCAAATAACAATATGTCATCCGGTTCGAATATAAATTCATGATAAGCTGTTTCGGCCTTGCTGCTCAACAATATGATCCTGCTCGATTGGGAATCAACAAAAGTTAAAAATGCGTCCCAGTCTGTATGCCGCGTGAAATCGACATGGTCAAAATAGTCCATTCCTGCGCGTTTCAGGCTGCGATCGCTAAATGGAAATCCACAAGGCTCGATGATATCAACAGCTATGTCAAAGCACGCGCATGTCCTTAAAATCGTTCCTAAATTTCCGGCTATATCGGGTTGGTACAGGGCTACTCTCATCAGGTCTCCAGCATGGCGTTGTTTATAATGTTCGGTCAATCAAAAATTGACTGTTGGCAAACCATAGTCTTCGCGGCTATCAGGCGCGCAAATTGCTGCTGTTTGAAACTGATTGAGAGATTAGGTTCGATCTGGCAGACAGGGATACTAAACAAACTTAAGGGCAGGTTTGCATGGCAAGTGTTGATACCGCAGTTGAACCGAGTGATTCCGCTGTTTCGGAACCTGAAATTGGTGGCGTTCGTCGTCGAGATTTCATTAATATAGCAGCAGTGAGCTTCGGCGGCGTCGGCATCGTAGCTACCGTCTTTCCTCTGGTGAATCAGATGAACCCCAGCGCCGACGTTCTGGCGCTGTCATCGATTGAAGTTGATATTTCCGGAATCGAACCGGGGCAGGCGATTAAAACCAGCTGGCGCAAGCAGCCGATTTTCATTCGCAACCTTACGACTGCAGAAATTAACGCTGCTAATAAAGTCGACATATCAAGCCTTCGTGATCCGCAGACGCTAGCGGAACGGACACAGCCAGGCAAAGAAAACTGGCTGATTACGCTGGGTGTTTGTACCCATTTGGGCTGTGTGCCGCTTGGTGCCGCTCAGGGCGAAGTTAAGGGTGAATTTGGCGGCTATTTCTGCCCATGCCATGGTTCGCACTATGATACGGCAGGACGTGCTCGTAAAGGGCCGGCACCAGCCAATTTAGCAGTACCGGAATATAGTTTCCTCACAGATACCGTCGTGAAAATCGGGTAGGGGCAAGAATAATGAGTTTTCCTTGGGCAAATCAATATAAACCAACCACTGAATTTGGTCAGTGGATGGATGACAGACTTCCAATAGGCCGTATGGTCTATAACAGCCTTGGTGCTGGTTATCCGACACCCCGTAACTTGAACTATATGTGGAACTTCGGCTCGCTTGCTGGCGTTTTCTTGGTGGTCCAGATCGTTACCGGTATCATTTTGGCGATGCATTATGCTGCCAATGCGAACATCGCTTTTGATTCGGTCGAGCATATCATGCGCGACGTCAATAGTGGCTGGATGATCCGTTATGCTCACGCCAACGGTGCAAGCTTCTTCTTTATCGCCATTTATCTCCATATCGGACGCGGGCTATATTATGGCTCGTATAAAGCGCCTCGTGAGATGATCTGGCTGCTAGGCGTGGTTATTTATCTCCTCGCCATGGCGACTGCATTCATGGGTTATGTTCTCCCTTGGGGACAGATGAGCTTCTGGGGCGCGAAGGTGATTACCGGGCTGTTTGAGGCAATACCGGTGGTCGGTAAGCCGATCCAGGAATTGTTACTTGGTGGTTTTGCACCGGATAACGCGGCTTTGAACCGGTTTTTTTCACTCCACTATCTGTTGCCGTTCGTTATTGCTGGTGTCATCATCATGCATATCTGGGCGCTGCATATTCCGGGATCGAGCAATCCAACCGGCGTGAATGTGAAAGGACCACAGGACACCGTGCCTTTCCATCCTTTCTATACAGCGAAAGATGGCTGGTTCATTGGCCTTGCGTTAATGTTCTTCACCGCCCTAATGTTCTTCATGCCAAATGCTCTGGGTCATGCGGATAACTATATACCCGCTAACCCACTTTCCACACCGGCTCATATTGTTCCGGAATGGTATTTCTGGCCATGGTACGCAATCTTGCGCGCCTTCACCTTTGACTTCTTCTTCATTCCAGCGAAATTGCTGGGCGTGCTGGCGATGTTCTCTGCCATATTGGTATGGTTCTTCCTGCCTTGGCTGGACCAATCACCCGTTCGGTCCGGTGATTATCGTCCTCGGTTCAAGAAGTTCTTCTGGTTCGGTCTTATCCCATGTGTCGCCATTCTTGGTTATTGCGGCGGCGCACCGGCAGAAGAGCCTTTTGTGATGCTGGGTCAGTTTGCGGGCGGCTATTATTTCGCGCACTTCCTGATCATATTGCCATTGCTTTCTCGGTTGGAAAAACCAGAGCCGTTGCCGAATTCGATCACCGAATCGGTGACCGGCAAACCACTAAAACAAGCCAGCTAAGAAACAGGGATCTGAGTAATGGTAAGATTTTTCGGAATATTGATTGGGCTGTTCTTTGCTGGAATGCTGTTCTATTCATTTGGACGGGGCGCAGTGGAGTATATTTCCAATCCGCCCGTCGAAACTGTCGAACATGAATTTCACAAAGAGGCTAAAGAGGTATCATTCAAGAGTGATGGTCCTTTTGGGAAATTTGACAAACAACAGCTGCAACGTGGTTTTCAGGTTTTCAAAGAAGTTTGTTCTGCCTGCCACTCCATTCGTTTGGTTTCCTTCCGCAACTTGGAAGAGCTTGGCTATAACGAAGATGAAGTGAAGGCCATTGCCGCAAATTGGTCGATTGAATCTCCATCGATTGATCCAGACACCGGTGAAGCGGCAACTCGTCCTCCTATTCCTGCGGACAAGTTTCCTAAGCCTTTCGCCAATGATGTTGCGGCAGGTGCAGCTAATAATAATGCTATTCCGCCTGATCTTTCGCTGATCACCAAAGCACGGGAAGGCGGCGCAGCTTATGTTTATTCGCTGGTTTCCGGTTACAGCGACCCGCCTGCGAATTTGCCCGAAGCAAATCGTCCTGGAACAGGACTGCATTATAATCCTTATTTTGCGAACCTGAACCTTGCGATGGCCCCTCCGCTTACCGGTACTGATCAAGTGAGCTATTCAGACGGTACAAAGGCGACTGTGCCCCAGATGGCTGAGGATGTTTCTGCATTCCTGATCTGGACCGCCGAACCTTCGCTGATCAAACAGAAGCAAACCGGTTGGGCTGTTCTGGCTTTCCTGTTGATTGCAACAATCCTTGGGTTCTTGTCTTACAAGACAATCTGGGCGGATGTGAAAGCAGAGAAAAAGAAAAAAGAAGCGTAAGCGCTTCACATATATAGATTTTGAAAGGCCCGCCATTTGGTGGGCCTTTTTTTGTCTGCAGGTCGTGGATTTGAAAGTGGAGCGACATATGTCGATTGGCGGTCGGTTAGCCAGCGAGCCTTAATATTCGGGGAAATTTCCCGTTATTAGATGGTGAGCTAAGGAAATCGGACCGCCAAAATGAATGACACACTTGACCAAAAGGATATTGAACAAGACCAAGCTGTCTTTCGGGAGCCGCGGATACGCAAACTCGTCAAGATAACATTGTTTGTTGATAATACCGGGCCGCATGATTCATTTATCCGCAATATCTCCACATTCGGAATCCGCGCCACTTCACCAGTAAAGTTGCAGCGCGGGCAATCCATCGCGGTGACGAAGGAAGGCTACGGGAAAGTCCGTGGGACGGTGCGCTGGGTAACGGATAAAGAATTCGGCCTGCAATTTGATCAACCCATTGATATTGATCAATTCAATTTTGGATCGGAAAATCGCAAAGGACATTTTCTCTCGAAAAAAGACAATGGTCATGTATGGATAGGATTTGACAGGGCGGTGTCCACTAAACGGCCTGGCTTCAACAGAAAATAGCTGCGGCTTGCTCAGCTATCCAAGACCCCTTCCACAGCCTTCTTCCATCCGGCTAAACGGGTCTCGCGTTGTGAATTTATCATTGTGGTATGATAAATTTCTAGCCCCGATATCATCACCGACGCATCTTCCAGCGTGTCATATATTCCAGAACCAACGGCGGCGAGCATAGCAGCCCCCAGTGCAGTCGTTTCGAAAAATTCGGGCCGTTCGACGGGTATCTCCAATATGTCGGCAAGGTCCTGTACCATCCAATCATTGGCGACCATGCCTCCGTCAATCCGTAGGCTTTGCCAGTCCGTACCATCTGCGGAAAAAGCCGTTTTCAGATCATGGCATTGATGTGCCATTGCCTCTAGCGCTGCGCGCACGATATGCGCTTTAGTCGCGGAGAAGCTGAGACCGGAAATTGTCGCTGTTGCATCTGCTTTCCAGTGTGGAGCGCCCAATCCTGACAGGGCAGGAACGAGATAGACCCCACCATTATCCTCGACTGACCGCGCTAGTTCTTCGCTTTCACCGGCATAGGTGATCAAGCCGACATCATCACGCAGCCATTGTATCAGGCTGCCTGCAACAAAGACCGCCCCTTCCAGTGCATAAATACGCTTGCCATCTAATTGATATAATATGGTGGAAAGCAGGCGATGGTTTGATCGTGGCGGTGTGGCTCCGCTATTGGTCAGGATAAACGCGCCCGTGCCGAAAGTGGCTTTGGTTTGACCGACGGTTAGGCAACCTTGCCCGATAGTTGCGGCCTGCTGATCTCCGGCGGACCCACAAATGGCGATAGCGGTGCCGAATAAAGCCGCTGACGTCTTACCTAAATCTCCCGCGCAATCGACGATAGTGGGCAATGTCTTGCGCGGAATTTTGAACAGGCCCAATAGCTCATCATCCCAATTATTCCCGTCCAAGGTCACCAACATGGTGCGACTGGCATTGCTGGCATCGGTGATATGATGCCCACCCGTGAGGCGAAAAATAAGATAGGATTCAATTGTTCCGAAGGCCAGATTGTCACCGGCCGCAGCAGCCTCCGGTACGTTCTCCAACATCCATCCTATCTTACTGCCGGAGAAATAGGGGTCGAGTAATAGACCGGTTTTGGCTTGAACCATCGGCTCCAGCCCTTGGGCCCTTAAATTATCGCACATCGGAGCTGTGCGGCGATCCTGCCAGACAATGGCCTTGCTCAACGGTTCGCCGGTGCGTTTGTCCCAGACAACGACGGTTTCCCGCTGGTTGGTAATGCCAATGGCGGCAATTTTTTCTGCACCACCCGCTTTTTCGATTATCTTTCGGCAGCAGCGCAGGGTCTTGTCCCAAATCTCTGTTGCGTCATGTTCGACGAGACCGGCAGCGGGATAAAATTGCTGCAATTCCTCTTGTTGTGATGCTTGCAGTTTTCCATCGAAACCAAAAAGTATCGCACGTGTTGATGTCGTACCTTCGTCAATCACCAAAATATGTTGCGCGGCCATATGATCCCACTCCTTTGAGCTTGTACACGCTAATTTATCGCCTTCAAAAGGCAAGCGAAAGCGGAGTGGAGGCTTTGTGCAGATATAGATAACCCCCGGCGCCAGCAGTGGGAGCTGATACGCGCCGGGAGTCTTTTGACCTCGAAAAGCAGGACCAGATGCTTAGCGGATCAAACTAAGGACACCTTGTTGAGACTGGTTGGCCTGCGCGAGCATCGCGGTGGACGCCTGACTCAATATCTGGGCCTTGGCGAGCGCGGTGGTTTCGCCAGAGAAATCGACATCTTCAATGCGCGAACGCGATTCCGTGATGTTGGTCACGCGGCTCGTCAAATTGGCTACTGTCGTCTTCAACCGGTTTTGCGAGGAACCCAAAGCCGCCTGCGCGGTGGTTACCGTATCCATCGCGGTGTCGAGCGCCGTTAGAGCCGCAGTAGCCCCTGCTTCCGTGCTAATATCAAGCGTATCGACGCCTAAAGTGGCTGCCGTAACATCGGTCAAAGTGATAACGACGGTTTCACCGGCAGCGGAACCTGTCTGGATATTGACAGTAGGGGAACTGCCATCCAGTAAAGCGACATTATTAAATTCTGTCCGCGATGCAACATCACCAATCTGGGCAATAAGAGCGGTTACTTCGGTTTGCAGATTGGTGCGATCCCCCGCTGAAAGCGTTCCGTTGGCAGACTGGACAGACAATTCACGCATACGTTGCAGCATGTTGTTAATCTCACCCATGGCGCTTTCGGCGGTCTGGGTCAGTGATATACCATCATTGGCATTGCGGGTCGCCATGTTGAGTCCGCGAATATCGGATGTCATTCGTGTGGAGATGGCAAGGCCCGCAGCATCATCGCTGGCGCTGTTGATACGGCGACCCGTTGATAAACGTTCGATTGATCGCGCTAGGCTTGCGTCCGCTTGATTGGCAGCATGGTTGGTGCGCATTGCGGCAACATTGGTTCCGATAATTGTCATATATTCTTCCTTTCAAAAGCGAATGAGTCACCAACGAAACGGACGGTGGCGGTCTCATCCCACAAAAACGGATTGGGTCGGAATTGGTTTAGCGGAGAATTTGGCGCGCCATTAAAATGGCGGTGCGTCAGTGATTTGGCGAACCCGAGTCAGAAAATTGGCTCTCTATAGATCCACGATATGTAACTAACTGAAAAATATAGAAAATATAAAATTCCCTAAACTGGCACAGCATTTGCGAACTGTAAGATGAGCCGCGATCTCCCTTTATTTACGCGGCTTTTCAGGACCAGAAATTGGGGAAGATGATGACCAAAATATTATCAAGCGATGTTCGCCGGACAGGTCTTAGGCCAATTAAAAATTGGCTGGGATGTCTTCGGTTACCCATTGTGTCTACGGGACAATATGCGCGCCAAATTTATTCCCACACAGGTGCGGATATTAAACGTGGAGGCAATGGGGCCAAATGTCGCGAGTCTATCATTAACCCTATTTCGCGTTCCTCCCGTCTGGTCCGGGAGAGCAATGGTCACCCGCTGCGCATTGATCCGGGTTTACTACTAACCCCACCGGTGCCGGAACAATGTGCAGCGGAATTGACCGATAGGAAAAGCGCATGAATATCATCAATAGCTCCCAAGTCATGGCGATGCGCGAGAATATAATCGCGCAAAACGAGGCGCTTAAAAAAGCGGCATCTATTGCCGTCAATAATGTCGCCCCGCCACAACCCGAATTTGGTGCTGCATTGGCATCGGCCTTTGCCCAGATCAGCGAAACACAGCATGCCGCCGGAGATTTCGCCCGGGATTATACGATGGGAAAAACCAACGATATTGCGGGCGTGATGATGGCCAAGCAAAAGGCGTCACTCGGTTTCGAGCTGACACTGCAAGTCCGGAACAAGCTGATGAACGCCTATCAAGACATCATGACCATGCCGGTCTGATATGAACGAACTGAGCCTCACCGCAGATCAGCAGGTCAGCGAACCCATACGCGATCTAACGCCCGCAATCCCTATGCATGGCACCAAGCAGGATTTTGTCGCCAATGCCAATTGGCGTAACCGTTTGCGTGCAGCGGTCCGGCAACCGGCGGTTGTACGTGCGCTTCCCTTGTTGGGCTTGCTTGCTGTCGCGGTGCTTGCGGGTAGCTTGTGGTTGGCACTGCGCGAACCGCCCCAGCGTGATTTATTCCGCGCTTTGCCTGATTCCGACAAGGCCGCCGTTGCCGAGGCACTTCAACAGGCAAATATCGGTTATAATATTGATAACGCAACGGGCGCGCTGACGGTTTCGGAAGATGATTATCATCAGGCCAAATTATCCCTGTCGGCGCAAGGCCTGCCCAAATCGGCACCGGATGGAGACAGCCTTATTTCCGCCATGCCGATGGGAGCGAGCCGGGCAGTAGAAAATGAAAAATTGCGCAGCGCACGGGAACTGGATTTGGCCCGTACAATAGAGGCCATAGATACGGTCATTTCGGCCCGCGTGCATCTTGCAGTCGAAGCACCCAGCATATTTGTGCGAGACCGGTCACAGCCGTCCGCGTCGGTTATGCTCAACCTCGTTGGCGGACAAATTCTCTCGGACGCACAGGTACAATCGATCACCCATCTCGTGGCAAGTTCTGTCCCCGGCCTTTCGCCCGATGCCGTTAGCATCGTGGACCAGAACGGACGGTTGATGTCAGGCACTGGCGGTAATAGTTCTACAGATCAGGCGGAGCAGCATCTGATGGTGCAATCCCGGATCGAGGACCGCTATCGCCGTACGATCGTATCTTTGCTGACCCCCATGTTAGGGGCTGATAATTTTACCACTGAAGTGACGGCCGACATTGATTTTTCCGAAAATCAGGCAACCCGGGAAAGCTTTCCCGAGAAAGATGCGCGGATCGGGTCAGAAGAAGGAAGCTGGTCGAACGAACCCGGCGAGAAAGCAAGCTATGGCATTCCCGGCGCTTTGGCTAACCGCCCGCCAGAAGACGCAACGTTGAGCGACGAATTTAATGGTAATGATGGTCAGGAAGAGAAAAAGAATAGCAGCCGGACGTCAGAGAATTTTGCCCGCCAGTTTAAATTAGGCAGCGAAATATCGGTGACGAAAGAACCATCCGGCTCGCTCAGCCGATTGTCGGTCGCCGTTGCGCTGCGCTCTCCTATGGGAAAAAAACAGCGTTCGAAGGAAGAGCTGGCAGCCATTGCGGCACTGGTAAAGGGTGCTGTGGGGTTTCAGGCGGTACGAGGCGACGTCGTGGCGATTGAGGCGCGCGAATTCATAACTGTGGAAGAAACTGTGGAAAACTGGTGGGAAGCTAGATGGGTTTCATTGCTCGTCCGCAATCTATCGGCGCTGTTGGTTGCGCTGGCTTTGATCTTCGGAATGGGTCGACCCTTGTTGAAGAAAATTCGCTCTGACCGGGCAAAGCTGTCCAGCGGAGCAGCATCGGGGCTGGCATCCGATATTGATCAGGAAATTGGTCGGTCCGGCGTAGTTGGCAAAGAGCCGGTTCGCCCGGTCTCCCTCGATATGATCAGTTCGGCAAACGGCTATTCAGAGCGCGCGGCGCTCATCCAGAATTTTGTCCGGCAAAATCCCGACCATGCCGCGCTGACCGTGCAAGAATTGCTGGCCGACGCGCCGTTGGATGCGGAGCCCGTCAATGGTTGATGGCGTGACCGATAATGGGGCTAATACCGTGCCTAATAATGGAACAGCAAAAAACGCTTTGCTTGTTGTTGAATCTAGCGTCGACGAACATCTGTCGGGCCGCGAAACGGCCGCGATATTATTGATGATTTTCGGAGAAGACGAAGCCGCGGATATACTAACAAGGCTCCAGCCCGCAGAAGTGCAAAGCCTGGGCGAAGCGATGTTTGCGATCCGCAATGTCAGCGAAGAAGATGTGAATCTGGTCTTTGATCGTTTCGTCGAAAGAGCCCGCAGCCGTACGACAATCGGCTATCGCGCAGACCGGCAGATCAAGGGCATGTTCGACAAGGCGCTGGGGACCAATCGCGCTGCGACCATGCTTTCGCGGATTATCCCGCAAAAGGAACATGTTCAATTTGACCAGCTTAAATGGATGTCGGCCGATGAAATAGCGACAATGATTGCCGAGGAACATCCCCAGATGATGGCGGTGGTTCTATCCTTTCTCGACCCGGAAATGGCCGGTGATACGCTTCAGCGGCTGCCTGTCGATATTCAGGATGATGTTATTTTTCGCGTCGCTACCATGGGTTCTATCCCGGCGGCTGCCTTTGCAGATATCGAAACCTTATTATCCCGTCAGGTGCAAAAGCCGGACGTCGTGATCTGTCCGAAAACAGGCGGGACAAGCGAAGCCGCAGCGATCATGAATAATGTCGAAAAACAGGCCGAGCGGCGCATCATTAAAGCATTGGCGAAACGCGATAAAGCCATTGCGCGGGTCATCGAAGAAGAGATGTTTGTCTTTACGGACCTTATTGATCTCGAAGATAAAAGTCTGGGTACGATTATTCGGTCCATCGACAATGCCATGCTTGTTTTGGCACTAAAGGGCGCGACTGCGGATCTTGCCGTGAAGATGTTCAGTTGCATGTCAAAACGCGCGGCGCAATCGATACAGGATGAAATTGCCGAAATGGCCCCAGTCTCAAAAGAAGATGTGATTGCTGCCCAAAAGGATATCGTCGCTCAGGCGCGGATATTGGCGGAAGAGGGCAAAATAGTGTTGGGAGGACAGGGTGATGAATTTGTCTAACCAAGGGTTCTCACCGCTGGATGATAGCATATCCGTTTTCATACCCAGCCCTTTCCGGTTTGAGGATACGGGTTTCCTTCCCAAATATACTGCGAATTTGGAGCTTAGAACAAATGCGATAGAACCGGATGATAGGGATGAGAATATTGCGTCACCCGATGACGCGTTAAACCAGAGAATATCCGATGCTTATACACAAGGCTATCTCAACGGACAGCAGGCAGCGATGGTCCACGCGGACGAACATCTGCAACGGGAAGATGGCTTGGCTGAAGCCCTAAACCGGTTGAAAACCAGCGACGATAAAATGCTCACAAAAAAGCTTTTGGAAGCGGTCTTGTCCCTGTTTCAAGAGGCCGTTGGCAACGCAAAAATTGACAGAATATTTCTGGAGCAGAGATGCCAAGCCGCGTTGGATATGCTGAAAGGGGACACTGTTGGAGCCTGCCTGCATGTCGCCGAAAGCGATGCCAAAATATTGCAGGGCTATGATTGCGATATCCCGATCATAGCCACATCTGAATTACTCCCCGGTGCTGTGCAGCTCGTCTATCCTTCGGGGCAAATTATATCCGGTAGCCTGCCTATGGTGCAAGCGTTGGAAAGTCGGATTATATCGGCGGGGAATCCATCATGTTAAATTTGGATTACGATCGGCTTTCCCGGATATTGATCGAGACCGGAACAATTACCGCGGCCCCCGAAAAATGGGGAAGAGTGAAGGCTTGTTCCGCCGGTTTAATCCATGTGAGCGGATTTGATTATCCGATTGGCTTCGGTGCAGCCATAACGTTGGCAGATGGGCGAGACATCGGTGCGGAAGTGGTCGGTTTTGACGGCGGCATGACGACGCTTGCCCCGTTTGACGAACATGCCGCAATACGGATGGATGCTGTCGTGAAGCCTAGATTGGATAGCGCGCAAGTGGATGTTGGTCCGATGCTGGTCGGGCGGATCATTGATCCCTTGGGACATCCACTTGATGGCAAGGGGCCAGTAGGTTCTGGCGCTCAATGGCCGCTGTCGGGCAAAAAGGCCAATATTCTCCATAGAGGCCGGATCACCGAGCCGTTGGATGTCGGGGTTCAGGCGATTAACGCCCTTCTTCCCATCGGATGTGGGCAGCGCGTCGCGTTGATCGCTGGATCTGGCGTCGGGAAAACCGTGTTGATGCGGCAGCTTGTATCCGGCACGCAGGCGGATATTATCGTGGTCGGATTAATTGGCGAACGGGCCCGTGAACTGAGCGATTTTGTTGCCGCGAGTCAGGATGTCGGAATAGCAGGCAAAATGATCACGGTGGCCGTTCCCGCAGATCATAGCCCGATATTGCGGATAAAAGCGGCGCGGCGTGCGGCTGCCATTGCGGAATATTTTCGAAGCCAGGGCAAAAGCGTTTTGCTGATGATCGACAGCTTGACCCGCATTGCGCATGCCCAGCGAGAAATTGGGCTCGCCGCTGGAGAGCCACCGACTGCAAAAGGCTATCCTCCCAGCGCGATTGCATTGATCCCGCAGCTTTTGGAGCGTGCCGGACCGGACTCGGAAACGGGTGGTTTTATCACAGCCTTTTACACGGTGCTTGCCGACGGCGATGATCTTGACGATCCGATCGTCGATGCCGCGCGCGCCATTGCAGATGGGCATATTATATTGTCGAGAGAATTGGCCGAGCAGGGTGTGTTTCCAGCCATAGATATCGGGAAATCCGTTAGCCGGGTAGCGCAGGATATTATCGGGGGGCAGCATGCGATAGCGCTGCAAAATTTCCGGTCCTTGTGGAGCCGTTACGCGGAAAATCGCGATCTGATTACTATGGGTGCCTATCGCGCCGGAAGCGATGAACATCTGGATCAGGCCATTGTGAGACGCGCTGACCAGCTATGTTTTCTAAAACAACAGGTAGACGAGAAAATCGGCCTTGGCGTTTCGATCCAAAACCTTGTGCAGGAGTTTGGCGAATGAGCAAGAATATAGACAGCCAAAAGCGGCTTTTGAACATTTGTAAATTGCAGCAAAAATTGGCGCAGCGTGACTATCTGGGTGCGGAAAAAAATATCGCGAGGCTGGAAATATCACGGGACCAGCTTGATGTGATGGCGGACCAAATGCTGGAAAACCGAGGCGCTATGCACGCAGCATTGCTGTCCGCGAAGCTTGAATTTGGGCATCGTTTGATCCGGCTTGCGGGTCTTCAACAAGTCAAAATTGTGCAAGGCCGGCAGGCGGCCATCCGGTTGCAGTCGGCGGCTCGCTTAACCGCGCGAAGGGTGGAGCGGGTGGAGCAGGATTTCCGAAAAGCAAAAAAACAGGCAGAAAACGGCGATCCCGGGAAACGGTTTGGATTTTTGAACCATGTTCGTCCGGGGCAAAAATTGAGGAAAGGAATTATGCTATGAATAGCATTATTCATTTGGCATTGCCTATCGATTCTAGTCCCATCAAGCAGCCTTTGGAAAGCATGTCGGGCTTGATTACAGGTGATCAGTTTATATCGGATTTTGTGGATGCTTTCGCATCTATGGAGGGTGACGAGATAGAAGCCGCCATTTCCGATAGCCCGGATTCAGACGAAGAGAAGCCGGAGATATCCGAATTGGAGACAATCGAATCGGAGCCATTTCAGATCGGGTTTCCAAAGTCCGACGGAATTGAAATTCCCATAGCCGAAAACGCGGAATTTATCGGGGTGGTTTGGCCCCAGAATATGGAACCACAGACAGAAGAAACGCCGCCTTCTGATGAAGCCACCCAAAAGTCCAATATGATTTCACGCGGTGTCATAGCCGCGGAAATAGGGGCAGAGCCCTTACAGGTGGACGGTGTGAAAGCCGGTCCGGTGATGAACGGCAAGGCGCAGCTACCCATGCTGCCTTCCCCAGATCGTCTGGACAAGGATGCTTTTCGACCAATTCAGGAAAAGGCAATCGCGACCGTTGACGAGGAGAATTCGGAAGTTGTATTTTCGCGGCCAAACGAAAAAGTGCCGGAGAGGGCAAGCGGTTCGGTGGAAGGGCGCGTGCCATCTTCTGAAGCGCCCCAACAGATTTCCCAAGCGCGACCCACCGGTGACGTTGCGCCAATATCAGCGGCCGCGCCAACCGTGAATATGGTGCCACTGGCAGCTCCGCCCATAACAGTCTTGGCGAACTCAGCGCCCACAACTTCTACGACTCCTGTCTTGAATGTCGAGGAAGACCCGCAATGGGTTTCCCGATTGGTTCAGGACTTGGGACAAATATCAGGCGATAAATCGACGCTGACCTTCCAGTTAAAACCGCAGCATCTGGGTAAGTTGCATGTGGAGATTTCAACCGATCCAACCGGAGACATAGTCCGACTGGAAACCGAGAGCGAAAATGCAAAGACATGGATCATCGGATCGCAGGTCCGGCTGGAGCATGACATCCGGTTGTCGGGAATGAAACTGGCGCGGGTCGATGTCGCTCTGCACGATAATGCGGGGACGCATTCGGACCAGCGCGGTTCGGGCGCACAGGAGCGCGGGACGGAATCGGGGCGGGATCGAAACAATTATTTTCAGGAGCATTCGCCGCAACAGAGTTTATCTGCGAAAAACGAGGCTGCGGAAAATCGCGGCGAAACCGGCGCGCGATACGCCTGAACCAGCACATAGAATATTGGAGAATGTAAATGGCTGAAGATTTGGCTTCCATAGTCGAGAGTCCGAAAAAGCGTGGGCGGATAAAAAAATTGTCGGTTGGGATATTACTACTGATGACGCTAGGTGGTGGCGGAGCTGCTGCCGGTTATTTCGCGGCTGGCGGTATCCATAAGGATAAAGAGACCGAAGCTGATTTAAACAAGCCCCAACTCGTGTCAAAAGAGGCCGATGCCATTGCTACGACTTTGGCGGGGCTGACGGGTGAAACACAAAACCCCAATGTTGCGGAAACGGCGCTTCAGGCAAGCTATTATCCCGTTAAAACTCCCTTCACATCCAACTTGAAAAACAGCAACCATTTCGCGCAGATCTCTCTTTCTATCACCACTTATTATGACGAGCGGGTGCTGGAAAATATCAAGGAGCATGAGACGGCCCTTAGGTCCGCCATTTTGCTCACCTTAGCAGATCAGGAAATGGAAGCGCTGGCCACGCATCAGGGCAAGGAAAATCTGCAACAATTATTGACCGATGCGATTAATAAAGTGCTTGATGAAAAGACTGGCTTTGGCGGCGTGAATAATGTTTATTTCACCAGCTTTGTGGTGCAATAATGCCGAAGATAAAGCCTCATAGTTTTGCAGAAAAAACTGCCCATCGTCCGGCTGATATGTCGCCCCTGCAACGGATATCAGACCGGTTTGTTGTGCGTATCGAAACGGCTATTGAACAGGTGATCGGGCAGGCGGCGAAGGCCAGTGCGAAACCAATCGGGTTCAAGACCTACTCGCAGTGGGCGCAGGCTCTGGGGCCCTTATCCAGCCTATCGGTTTTCCGGCTATTGCCGCTGCGCGGGTCAATCATTTTGCATATGGAAGAATCGATGATCAACAGCCTGGTCAATCTCTATTTCGGCGGCGCTCTTTGCCCCGGAGTGAAGCGCCTGAAAAATGGTTTCTGGGAGACTGAATGGCAGCTGATAGAACGGCTTGTACAATCGGTTGTGGAACAGTTTTGCGCTCATTTGTCGGATCTTGGTTTGATGAAATCGGCGATGTTAGGGCATGAAACCAGCCCGTCATATGTCACCGGCTTTAAGGCCAATGAACAGGTCATGTGTCAGCCGTTCCGGATCGTGATGGATGCAGATAACGCATGGCCTGTTGAACTTGTCTATTCAGCAGAAGCCTCAGACAGTCTGATCGAGTTAATCCAAAACGGCAATGCCGAGATACCTGCAATATCCGATCCGCAATGGCAGCAGCAATGGTCCCGTGCGCTGCAACAAATCCATCTACCTCTGCGCACAATATTAGCGCAGCCAACCATGCGATTGCCGGAAGTATTCGCGATGAAGCCGGGTGATATTATCCCGATCACACCGTGGGCAAAGCCGCCCCTGTTTGTTGCCAATCATAAATTCGCGACCGGCACTTTGGGTGAGAAAAACGGCTGTGCCGCATTTAAGATAGACCATATGGAACGAAGGAACGCGCGATGAGTGACTCCAAAGCAGCGCCAACGGCAAAAGACATCAAACCGGCCAAGCAGGGGCCTGATCCCGAGAACAATAATTTCCGGCTATTATCCGACATTCCGGTCAGGCTTTCCGTCGAAGTGGGCTCGGTGTCCCGCCGTCTTGCGGATATTATGGCTTTTCATGAGGGCGAAGTTGTCGAGCTCGACAGGCAGTCCGACGACCTGCTCGACATCAAGGTCAATGGCACTTTGGTTGCCAAGGGGGAGGTCGTTACTATTGATGGCCGCTTCGGCGTCCGTATCGCGGAACTGGCCGATCAAGACATGGCTTATCCAGCTGTGGAAAGACGATGATCATGACCGCCTATATTATCAAGCTGTTGGTCTTCATGCCCCTTATGGGCGGGCTGATATATGCGGCCTTATGGTCCTATCGCAAATATCAACCAAGGCTTCTCAGCAGGCACAATGTTCACAGCATGAAAATACTGGAAACGCTTCCGATTGGAACTTTCGGGCGGTTGGTTCTGATAGAATTTGACGGGCGGGAGATCCTGCTTTCTGCAACACGAGGGCGGGTGGAACGGGTCGCTGAAAAGACCGAGGCATCATGAGCCGACTATTGTTCTTTATCGGTGCCATTGCGACTTTGTTTCTGGGTTTGGCCGAACCTGCGTTTGCACAAGGCGGCGGTGAGGCATTGAGCAAGGCGCTTGGCGATATTTCCGGTGACGGTAGGCCGCTCAGCCTATCGCTGCAGATTTTGCTGTTGATGAGCCTGCTCACGGTTTTGCCGTCCATGATCTTGATGATGAGCAGCTTCACCCGGATCATCATCGTTCTATCCATTTTGCGTCAGGCGTTGGGGTTGCAACAAACGCCCCCTAATCAGGTGCTGGTAGGGCTGGCATTATTCCTGTCGCTCTTTGTCATGCGGCCAGTGATCGATACGATCAACGTCGACGCCTATTCGCCTTATGGGGAAGGGGATATCCCGATTGAAGAAGCGATCAGCCGTTCAGGCGACGCCTTCCACGGCTTCATGATGAAACAGACGCGACAATCGGATTTGAAACTCTTCATGGAACTGGCGCAGTCCCCGCCCATCGCGCGTGCAGCCGATATTCCATTTTCAATCCTGTTACCCGCCTTTGTGACCAGCGAATTAAAGACCGCCTTCCAGATCGGCTTCCTGATATTTTTACCGTTCCTCATCATTGATCTGGTGGTCGCTTCAACCCTGATGGCGCTTGGCATGATGATGTTGTCACCGACGATCATCTCTATGCCGTTCAAGCTGCTGCTCTTTGTTCTGGTGGATGGATGGGCGCTGACGATGGGGACGCTTGCTGGATCATTTGCGGTTTAGCGCAAGGAGGCGAACATGACAGACAGTAGCGAATTTCTAATTGGCATGGCGCAGCAAACACTTTGGATAACCGCGCTGGCCGCTGCGCCGATATTGGTTCCGGCCCTGCTCGGTGGATTACTGATGGGCATGATTCAGGCCGCGACTTCGATCAACGAAGCGACGTTGAGCTTTGTTCCCAAGCTCCTCATCGTAGCCGTCATGTTGGGCATTTTTGGCGGATCGATATTATATCTGATCGTCGATTTTACCCGTGATGTTTATGACCGGATTCCGGCGCTGCTGGTTTAATTTGCCGATATGATCGCTCCGGGATTTGCAGGATTGGAGGAACAGCTCTGGTTGTGGCTTTTTGCGATGATCCGGCCCGGCGCAGCGCTCTTTGCCGCGCCGGTTACGGGGGCAAAGTTGGTCCCAGTCCAATTGCGGCTGATCGTTTCTTTGGCGATTGGCATCGCGGCGATTGGCGGCGGCCAGATTAAAATGCCCGCTGACGGGCTTATGAGCATTTCAGGATTTGTGCTTATCTTGGGAGAGCTGCTCATCGGTCTCGCTATCGGATTTGCGGTCCAGATCGGATATGCCGCTGCATTCGTCGCGGGGGAAACCATCAGCAACGCGATGGGTCTTGGCTTCGCGTCTATGTCTGATCCGCAAACCGGTCAGTCGACGCCCGTCATTGGCCAGTTTTTATCGATCATCGCAACACTGATTTTGCTCGCGATGGATGGCCATTTGATCCTCGCCTCCACCATCGTCCGCAGTTACGAATTTTTGCCGCCGGGTAGCGGCCTGATGTCGGCTGATGCCGCGTTTCGGTTAGCGAATTTTGGTGGGTCGTTGTTCGTTGCGGGGCTGGCCATTGCCTTTCCGATGGGGTCAGCATTGATATTGGTGCAGATCATCATGGGTTTGCTCGCACGATCCGCGCCGTCGATGAATTTATTCGCGGTGGGATTACCGGCAACTTTGACATTGGGTCTAGTTATGCTGGCGATGGCATCCCCCTTGATGATCGACGGCATCGCGCAATCGCTCAGCCAATCGCTGCAATTTAGCGATGATCTGGCAAGGGGCGGATAGTGACAGAGGGACCATCCGGCGGCGGTGAGAAAACCGAGGCGCCAACATCCAAACGGCTTCAGGACAGTGCGAAAAAAGGTGATGTCCTGCAATCGAAAGAATTGGGCGGGGCGATGATTGTCGCTGCGGGCGCTTTGGGCTTTGCGATGATGGGTGGGATTTTAATGGATGCGCTGGCACAGATGGTCGCTAGCGGTTTGGCCATAGAACGCAGCGATATCGAATATTTCAATCCTGCTGATCAAGCCTATCGCCATCTTGCCAAAATCATTCTGCCGTTTATCGGCCTGTTTGGAATAACGATAGTGGCGTCCATTGCGACACCTATGCTTCTTGGCTCACTAGGCTTCCGCTGGTCCGCGATAAAACCGAAAGGGGACAAGCTGAATCCGCTCAATGGGCTTAAACGGATGTTCGGCACACGCGGGTTGATCGAACTGGCGAAATCCTTGGCGAAGGTAATCCTGCTCGGTTGTATCGGGCTTTGGCTGGTCTATTCCAATCTGCCCTATATGTTCGCACTGGGCAGTCAGGATATCCGATTGGCAGTCGGGCAATTTGGTGATCTTTTCATCATGATCATTATGTTCATGGCCATCGGTTTTTTCGTCATTGCGGGCATTGATGTGCCTGCCCAAATATTCCAGCGTGGAAACCGGCTGCGGATGACGAAGCAAGAGGTGAAAGACGAGTATAAGGATAGCGAAGGGTCGCCAGAACTGAAATCCGCCATGCGCCGAAAACAGCAGGAAACCCTGTCTCGTTCTGCGCGCAAGGCGATGGAAGAGGCGACGGTGATCCTTAATAATCCAACCCATTTTTCTGTGGCTTTGCGCTATCGTCCGGGGATGGATGCGGTCCCTATCGTTGTCGCGCGGGGCAGGGGGGAAGCTGCCGATGCTATCCGGACATTGGCCGAAGAAAGGTCCGTGCCGATGCTGCAATATCCAATGCTGACGCGCGCCATTTATTTTACAACACCGGTCGGCGGTATGATTGACGAGCGGCTATATGTTGCGGTTGCCACGGTGCTCGCATTTCTGTTCCGGCTCGATGCACAAATGGCCGAGCAGCAGGACCGGCCCCATGTCGATCTACCGGAGGAATTGCATTTTGATAGCAACGGAAATCAAAAGCCAGATCGCTAATCTAAACCTATTCCAACAGCTGTCGTACTTAGGAACATGTTTGATTCAATATCCAATCTGATCAGTTCCGGCACCGGCGTGAATAGCGCCCAGCTTGTCGCTGACCTACTCGCCGCTACCCGCGAACCTAAGGAAGCCGTTTTACAGAGACGCGAAAATGCGAATAATCTGAAAATATCCGCTTTGGCGTCGGCCGCATCTTCGCTTGATACATTTGCGGCTGCGTTAAGCGCGCTGTTGGATGGCCGCGCCTTTGCCGGTGATCTGACGTCGAGCCAACCGTCGCTGGCCAGTGTGAACTTCATTGACGGCACCCGCCCGCAGGGACTTCCTGCAACGCTCAAAATAAACCAAATCGCCTCTGCACGCCGACTGGCATCACAGCCGGTAACGGATAGCAATGTTTCGGTCGGTCCCGGGACAATGACTATCACCAATGGCGGTCAAAGTTTCGATGTTATATTGACCGCCGGTACCGATAGCCTTGCCGATCTGGCCGCGGCGATCAACGGTGCGGCATCGGGTATTTCCGCTTCCGTTATCACGGATAATGCCGGTGCCCGTCTGGTGTTAGAGGGACCGGTAGGGGGCGATCAAACCTTTGAAGTTAGCGGTGATTTTACCGATTTTAACTATCCGCCCGGCGGTACAATGACGTTGATGAGCGAGGCCGCCGATGCCCTTATCAATATCGATGGATTGGATTTGCGCTATGGCAGCAACCTTATTGAAAACGCAATTCCGGGCGTGTCGATTAATCTGAATGCCGCATCGCCGGGGACCGCAATTCATATAAGCGGAGACCGGCCGACCAGCACTGTGGCTGATCTGGTTTCCGAATTTGTCGATGCCTATAATCAGTTGCGCACGGCCCTGAACGACGCAACTGCGGCGGGGGCGAGCAGCGACACTTCCGGGCCTCTGGCTGGTGATGCCGGGATTAGGGAGATGTTGCGGTCGCTGGGGCAAATTAATACAGCTACATTGGCAAGCAGCGGCCCCTATCGGACCTTGTCCGACATTGGTGTAAAAACCAACCGCGACGGAACGCTTTCGATAGATAAGGTCCGGCTGGATGCGGTACTCGCAAATGATTCCGACGCGGTCTCCAACATGCTCGATCCGTTAGTGAAGGATGCAAGCAATCCTGGAATATCAGGGGTGTTACAAGCCATCAGAGACCGGTTGCAGGATGAAAATGGCGCGCTCGAAACGTCAAAAAAACGACTAGACAAGATTAAGGAAAACCTGGCGAGCGCTTGGACAAAGCTGAACGAAGATAGCGAGCAATATGAGATTCAGTTGCGGCGCAGTTTCGCGACGATGGACCGTCAGTTGGTTCTGCTCAACGCTACGCAAAGCTATTTGACCCAGCAGATTGCGATCTGGAATAACAGCGATAACTAGCCCCTCCGTGAAGGAATATGGTGATGTATAATATGAGCTTTGCCCAATCCAGCTACGCATCAGCCGGAAAAAGAGCGCGGGTGCTAAATGCTAATAGCCATGAATTAATCGCCTTTTTGTTCGACGAATTGATTAACTTGCTGGATGAGATTCTGGTGATCCATAAGCGTGATAAATCCAGCGCCATACCGGATCAGCAAGCCATGGCGTTGACCATTGTGGATTCGTTGATGGTCAGTCTGGATTTCGAAAAGGGCGGCAATTTGGCAATGACCCTGCACCGGCTTTATGGACAGGTCCGCGAATTAATCGCCGCAAAAGATGCGGACAACCAGATAAGAAATAACCGTGCGGCGCATCAGATGATCTCAGAAATTTACGCCGCTTGGGCGGAAATCGGATGAGCGCTAATTACCGCTCGAAACAATTTTTCGCCAAAGCCGATAGCCTTTATAAACCAGAAACAGGCAGAGGATGAGCAGCACGGACGCGATGATCAGCGCCGCGACCGGATTAGTGAACGCGAGGATGAGCAATCCGCCAGCCGCAATATCTTCGCCGGTTGAAACGACGGCATTGCTGACGGGTTCGGGACTGGTGTTTACAATCGCCCGCGCGCCGGCTTTCGCGCCATGGCTGATCAACGCCGCGCCGCCACCTAACAGGAAAATAATGACCTGCCATGCGGGGTCTCCAGAATCGACGACAGCCAGTGCCAGCAGCGCGCCGCCTAATGGCCGGATAAAGGTATGAATTGTGTCCCAGACACTATCCAGCCATAATATCTTATCCGCAAAAAATTCCGCCAACGCGCCCAGAGCGCTGATACCAAGAACCCACGGATTGGCCAAAGCGTCGAGCATTTGTAGATTTTCGGGCAGGCTGATCCAATGTAATCGCATAGCAAGGCCGGTCACAAAGACCGTCAAATATAGTCGCCAACCAGATAAAAGGCTTACGCTACCAGCCAATCCCAGAATTTCGATAATTCCCATGGCTGTTGATTGCCACGATCGGCGCCCGTTGGCAAATCGCGACACGGTGGCGATCACTTGCGCTATGGGTTTACATTCGCCAGCCATGCTGTTCATATACAAACATGACTGATAAAAATAAGCCGAATAGAGTGGATGCCTTAACCGGAAAACCAATGTCAAAACCGATTCCAGCCTCAACATTGGTAATATTTCGCGATCAACCGGGTAGCGCGGCTCCGGACCTGTTGATGGTGGAACGCTCGCCCAAAATGGCCTTCGCTGCGGGAGCAGCCGTGTTTCCTGGTGGCCGGATCGATGAAGCCGATTATGTTTTTGCCAAAGATTTGGGCCATGACGATATCGATGAATATGGCGCACGCATTGCCGCAATCCGTGAATCGATTGAAGAAACCGGTATAGCGGTTGCGGTGGATGGTGACATCGCACCGCGTCGGATCATTGACGCCCGCGCCGCGCTGCATGAAGGCACGGTTTTGGCTGATATATGTAACCAGTTTGACTGGCAGTTAAGTCTGGACAAGCTGCTCCCATTTGCTCGCTGGTGTCCACCTTTTGCCGAACACCGTATTTTTGATACGCGTTTCTACCTCATTGCCCATGACGATCACGGCGCAGAGGCCACTGTCGACGAAACTGAAAATTACAATCTGTTCTGGAACAGTGCAGAGGCCGTGCTGGGAAAGGCTGATGCCGGAAAAATAAAAATCATCTTCCCGACCAGACGCAATCTAGAACGGCTTGCACAATTTGGATCTTTTGCAGAGGCTGTGGAACATAGCCGCCAATATCCTGTATCGATGGTATCTCCTACGGTCGAGCAGCGCGATGATGGAATGCATTTGTGCATTCCAGAAGGGCGAGGATATCCCATCACGTCAGAATTGCTGGATACGGCGATGCGCGGTTAAGAATGAAAGAAGGATTGGTGCACTCGACATCATAATAATGGGCACTCAAATCATTGGGAAATTTCAGTTGTTTTGCCGGAATAATAAAGGTTATGTCGAAATTTCACCGTGACTTCAGTTGCCAATATAAATTTGCGCAACTGGGCTGATTGCGGACTTCTGGGTTTTGGAAAACTAGGCTTGAAATCGGGCATTGGGTCATCGGGCCTCACAATTACTGTTTACGCCCCAGTTTGCGAGGTTCCCCCGTTTATTGCTATTTCGGGTCGGAGACCTTCCTACTAAATTGAGTTAGCTAGGCTAGACTGATGATGACAGAGACGAGACAGGGCTAGGCGCTGATCGTACCATCACAAGCTCCGGCACCTGGTTGATCTAGTTGGTTCTGGATAAACCCCACATTGTAACAAAAACGACCTAGATCGCTATTAACAAGCTTTTTACAGCTTGCCGGCAACTTTCCGTGCGTCCGCCCATCCTATCCGCTCCCCAAGCGAGCGACAGGGCGAATAACGCGAACCAGGGCTTAGAGGCTGCCATTCACTAAACTGCGGTTATCTGCATCAACTGCCCTGTCGTCTTGCCGGGGCGAGGGAGAAATTATGCGTTCTGAATTAATCTACGTTACGCGTCTTAGGTCTACTTTGATCGGGGGAGCGGCGGCTCTTTCTGTTATGGCACCATTCACTGCTGTCTTGGCACAATCTCCCAACACAGTGCTTTCTGGCAAGATATCGCAGGCCGATAGCGGAGCGATGCTTTCCGGCGCAGTCGTAACCATCCAAGAGACCGGGCAAACTGCTGTCACCGACGATCAAGGCTTCTATCGTTTCGGAGGTATTCAACCCGGCAGCTACACGGTAAGTGTGGACTATATCGGCTATCCTACACGCACCGGACGGGTCACTGTCGCAAGTGGCAATACCGGTTGGAATATTAAGCTAGGGGAGAATGAGAGCGGCACTATCCTGGTGATCGGTCAACGCGGGGCACAGGCGAAAGCATTAAGCAAACAGCGCGCATCGGACAATGTCCGCAACGTCGTGTCGGCCGATCAAGCCGGACGTTTCCCCGATTTCAACGCAGCAGAATCGTTACGCCGCGTGCCCGGCGTCTCTGTGCAACGCGAGGTCGCTGGCGGTGAGGGTCGTTACATCTCGATCCGTGGTCTCGATAGCGGGCTAAACAACACACAGGTAAACGGGATGAACGCAGCGCAGCTGGAAAAAGAAAACCGGCGCGTTCCGCTCGACATGATCCAGACCAGCGCTCTCTCTTCGATCACTGTACATAAGACGCTGCTGCCGGACCAAGAAGCGGATGGGATCGGCGGCGCAGTGGTGCTGGAGACAGCAACAGCATTCGATTACCGTAAGCCTGTGATCGATATAACCGTGGCCGGTTTTTACCATGATCTGGCAAACAAATTCTCGCCACAGGTTCAGGCCACACTGGCAACCAAATTCGGTGCGGATGATCGATTCGGCATTCTCGTCTCTGGCGCTTGGTCGAAACGCGAGACCAAGGGCTTTGTTTTTTATCAGGACGAAGATTATCTGAGCTTTGTCGAGGACGATCCGTCGAGTGGCGTCACCCCGCTCCAATATCATCTGACCGAATATGAAAATGATCGCGAGAATGTCTCGGCCAATATCGCGCTGAACTGGGCTGCGACGGATACTACCGAATTTACCTTCAAGGGCAGCTTCAATCGATTGTTCGACAAGGAATTAAGCCGCGCGCTCTATTTCGAAGGTGGCACGGAGGATTATGACGACGATGGTAATCTGATCCTGACCGAACCGGGCACTGCGAATGTCTTCAACCAATATGAAGAGACTGAACTGACCCAGCAAAGCTATGTGCTGAACGGCGTCACCCGGACAGGTGCATTCACCTTCGATTATGGGATCGGTTATTCCACAGGCAAGCGGGAAGAGCCATTTGACAACGAAATAGCCTTCACCAAGGAGCTGGACAGCAACCTGTTCGGCTATGATTTCTCCGGCCGGTTTCCGCGGCCAAACCTGTCGGCGGCCGATATCGCCGCTATCGCCGATCCGGACGGTTATGAGCTAGGCTATAATGATATTGACATCGATACATCGGAAAACTCCCGCTATGCAGCGCATCTGGACCTTACTTATGAGCCGACCTCATCGTGGCTGCGGACAATCAAGGCCGGTGTAAAGGTCGAGCGTTCGAGCCGAACCCTGTTCGAGGGCAATGTCATGGAACTGAGTGGGCCGCTGACACTCAGTCAATTCGGCACCGGAAAACTCGTGGACACAGGTGTGGTTGGCGCGCCCTATGCACCCTATCTCTCGTTTAATATCGCTAATCTCAAGGACTGGAAAAACTATGCACAGGGCCTGATTGATGGCAGCCCGGGTTTCGAGAACGAATATGTCGAGGACGGCGCTATTCCGCAGGACGAGGATAGCTACACCAGCGACGAGGATATTTATGCCGGCTATATCATGGCAAAGGGTGTATGGGACAAGTTGGAGGTCATCGGCGGCGTTCGCCTCGATCACACCCGCATCTCGTCGGATAATTTCGAGCTGTTAGAGTTGGAAGGCCAGGATCCCATATATAATAGGGTAAAGGGCAAGGCGAACTACACCAGCGTCTTGCCGCGTTTGCAGATTAACTATCGCGCATCAAACAATCTTGTGCTGCGGGGCGCCTTCTACACCTCAATCGCAAGACCTGAACCACTCTATATCTCTGGAGCAACAGAGATTGAGGAAGATGATGGAGAAGTGGATGTGACTCTAGGCAACCCGGACCTGAAGCCAGCCTATGCCAAAAATTTTGACCTCAGCGTAGAACGCTATTTTGGATCAGTCGGGCTCATCTCCGGCGGGCTGTTCTACAAGAAGATTGATCGCTTCATATTCAGCGGTATTGCCCCGGAAACGGAGGGCGACCGCGCGCGATTTGAAAATGATCCTCGGCTGGTGGGCAAGGTGATTGACGATGTCACCACCTATACCAATGGCGAAAGCGCGGAAATCTATGGTATCGAACTCAACGTTGTCCGCCAATTCCCCGAATTACCCGGCGCGCTAGGCGGGCTGGGCATTTATACCAATGCCACTTTTCAGCGCAGCAAGGCCGATACCGGTATCGAGGATGTCTCAAAGGATGACTTCTTCAATGCTCCAAATATTATCTTCACTGCTGCCGGAACTTATCAGAAATACGGGATTGAGGGAACATTGGCATATAGCTGGCGGGATCGGCAAGCTGTGCGTTTCTCAAGCTACAACATACGGATTGTGGAAGAGCCTTATGGTTCACTCGACGGTCAGATCCGCTATGCGGTAAACTCGCAGTTCAAATTGTTCGTGAACGCCGTCGACGTGCTGAACTCTGGCAAAGATCCGATCGTGGACGAGCGTTATGGCAAGGGCAGCCGGCTGTTGGAGGGCGCAACCTATACCGGGCGGACCATAACTTTCGGTATCAACGCCTCGTTTTGAATGACATGACCGACACCGATCCCTCATATTGGCCCGCATTTGTCCGCAACGACAAATGCGGGCGGGTCGCAGCGCGTTCACCAGCTAAAGCGCTGCCGCTTTCAGCTCTTATCGATCGTCGGCAGCTGCTGATGAGGGCCGCGGCCGCAGTCGCTGTGACCAGCATAGTCCCCTTTACCGACCGAGCATATGGCGCTGCCAAACCGCCACCGTTCGCGTTTGAAGAGATCGCAGCGATTGCGGCGTCCCAGGACCGATTGCCGCCCGGCTATGAACGACAGATCGTGATCCGGTGGGGCGATCCGCTGTTCGCTGACGCGCACGGCTTCGATTTCACTGGGCAGACCGCGGAAAGGGCGCGCCGGCAGTTCGGCTATAATAATGATTATACCGCCTTCATACCTCTGCCCTTTGGCTCGGAGCGCTCAGATCATGGCCTTTTGGTCATCAATCATGAGTATCCTCTGCCGCAGCTGATGTTCCCGGATTTAAATGCTGATAAGGTCGCTGACTCCATTAGTCGCGAACAGGTTGACATCTGCATGACGTCTTGCGGCGTCTCGATAATGGAAGTCCGCCAACGCGGTGGCGCGTGGCAGGTCGATACGGCGAGCGCCTATAATCGCCGGATCACGGCTGGCACGCCAGTGAATATCTCAGGGCCTGTGGCCGGTCACGAGAAGCTTCGAACCAGCGCCGATCCTCAGGGGACACGTGTGTCGGGCACACATGACAATTGCAATGGCGGGCTGACCCCCTGGGGCACTATCTTGACCTGTGAAGAAGGTTCAGCGGATTTCTTTGCCGGCAATGTCGATCGACATCCGGATCGAGCGCATATGAAGCGCAATCATTATGAGAGTTCAGCCTATGGCCGTTATGGCTGGGCGCGTTTTCACGAGCGCTTCGATTTTAATGCCGAGCCCAATGAACCCAATCGCTTCGAATGGGTGGTGGAGATCGATCCCTTCAATCCCGATCTTCCACCGGTAAAGCGCACAGCGCTCGGTCGCTTCGCTCATGAAGGCGCGCATTGCGCCCTCACTGCGGATGGGCGCGTCGTTGTTTATCTAGGCGACGATTGGGAATATGAATATTGCTATCGCTTCGTCAGTGACCGACGGGTCAACCCAGTGAACCGAACTGCCAACCGAGATCTACTCGATCATGGCACTCTGTCCGTCGCACGGTTCGACACCGACGGCACAGTGCGCTGGCTGCCGCTGGTCTGGGGACAGGGTCCGTTGACCCCTGACAACGGCTTTGCCGATCAAGCCGATGTCTCGCTCTACACCCGTCGCGCGGCAGATTTGATGGGCGCGACCCCGATGGATTCGCCAGAGGGCTTTGAACCGGACCCGATTAGCGGCCATGTTTTTATCGCCTTAACCGGCAATGAGGAGCGCAAGGTGAGTGAGATCAATTGTGCCAACCCGAGACCGGCCAATAAACATGGTCATATACTGGAGTTAGTGCCCCCGATGGTCTGCGGCAAAGTCGATCATGGAGCGGAACAATTCGATTGGCATGTCTTCCTGCTATGCGGAAATCCGGAAAACGCATCCGATGGTGCCGACTTTCATCCGGCCACATCGGCAAATGGTTGGTTTGTCGAACCCGACAATATCGGGTTCGATCCGGCAGGACGACTATGGATATGTAGCGACGGCCCCGGTTCGCGCAAGATGGACGGCCTTTGGGCCATGCACACGCACGGTACGGCTGCCCCGATACCGCGCCTCTTTTATACACCGCCGATTCAGGCTGAATGCTGCAGTCCCGCTTTCACGCCGGATGGTAGGACGATGTTCCTGTCCATTCAGCACCCCTCGGAAAAGGCGATGAATGTCGGTGAAGCACTAACCGGATGGCCAGATTTTTCTCCAGGAATACCTCCGCGCCCATCCGTGATTGCCATTCAACGCAATGACGGCGCGCCAATATAGATGCGATACATCCGATATAGATACGCGAACGCGACACCCGCTCCGGTTCGAGACGTGCAGAAAATTGCACGCTAAAGGAGAGCAATCCTAGAAGAAAGCCTTTGGCAACGAAACGTAAAAAGCGACAATTCTAGGAGCGCTCCAATTCAAGTCATTTCCGCCAGAGAAGCTGCTTCCCGGAACCGGCCATTTGATCAGCAACCCTTGTGCCTTCTCGTTGCGGGTCCTTCAGAAACGATTACGCACAAGACTTATCCGTGAGTAGTATGGCCTCAGCCTTAGCAGTTACGTCAGACCGAGGATGACAATGGAACTTAATAGAGGCCCACCTCGATGTTAACGAGCGCCGTGTAGGAAGGTAACTACCAACAGCAACCATCATTGGCTATTGCTCCGAACATGCTGGAGGGAAACTTTTCCGCTGACTCGCAGAACCGCAAATGGGTCGGCGATATCAGTTATGTGTTGACCGCAGAGGGGTGGTTGTACCTCGCCGTAGTCCTTCATCTGCATAGGGATCAAGCAGGATCAGGCGATCTGGGCTGTGGATATGGCAGTGAGCCTGCGCAAACCATCTGAAGGCTGTATCTTCCACTCGGACCGCGGCAGCCGATATTGCGCCCATCATTGTCAAAAAACATGCTGACATCTTTCTTTAGAATGTTTCGGCGGTTTCGATAATATGCATGAGCGTACGGTCCTTGTTGCGCGCAAAACCAAGCATATAGTTTTTGACTGGGAACCAATTCAGTTTTTCGAGCGTTAGCCATTAAGATCGAAAAGGAGAGCCCATGAAAACTCCAGCTAAGAAACACATGTTAATCAGAGATAGCGAAAAAGCGGTTTCCTTATGTAACAAAGCCAGCATCCAATAGCTTGGATCAGGTATTTCGTCTCGCAAACCAATTTTTGTCCCAAATTATGGAGTTTGAAGTGATAAGTGAGATGGAAATCTTGCGCTGGACAGCCAGCATTTCGGGAATGGTCGCTGCAGTTCTGGTGGCGCTGAATGCCAGCGCGAAAATTACAGGCTTTGGATTCGTTATTTTCACCGGCTCGTCGATAGTTTGGATTGTGGCTGCACTGCTTGATGGTAATAATCCACTGGCTACCCAAAACCTGGTTTTGCTGGGGATCAATATATTTGGGGTTTATCGCTATTTATTGCGAAAACCTAAAACGAAATCCGCTAATGTCGATGCTCGATAAATGTACCAATAGCTATTGCTTATCCAACATTTCCAAAGCCTCATTAACTAATCGTTCTTGGTCTGCCAAACTTGCCTCCTTCTTGGCTGATATTGGATTGGATGCACTCATGCCCTCGCCCTCGGCTATGAGACGATTATCGATATCGGTTTTCCAGCTTACAAGCATTTTTCGTTTGGAAACTTTATCAAGATCGGGATCAGTAACAATATCTGCAGGCAATTTATATTCATGGTGTCCGATATCTTTGTCTCCAGACCCGGAAACATTATTTGTGGGCTGTTTGGTCATAATAATCTCCCAATGATGGTACTTACCAACAAACGCTAGACCGTCCGAAAAGTTCCCCTGGTTGAAATTGATAGTGCCCGAGCCATGGCTGCCGTACAGCGAATAAAAAACGGCGCATTTTCTATCCGGCGAAGATATTAACAAGCCACTTGAAGCTATCCGCAAGGTCGTGCCCGATATCGCCTTATTCGGAACGATTTCGGAGTCGCTTTTAGGCGAATATGAAATATCGGATCTGGAAGCAATCGATCAAGCCATCGCCCCACGGCAAGCTGCTGAGGATCCCATGTATGAAGCAGAAGGTGTATTTACACTTGTAATATGTCCCCCGTCAGCATTCAATAGACAGACTGGCTGCATAAAATAAGTGAGTGTTTTGGTTTCATTGCAGTGACTGTAAGGAACGGAAATGAAACCAAAACACTCAAAAGCCCCCGCGCAAGCGGTGGTCAAAGATATCCGCAGAGCGACCCGCAAACAGTATAGCGCGGAAGAGAAGATACGGATCGTGCTGGAAGGTC